>NZ_JACFOM010000019.1:0-417 GCF_016102505.1 Bartonella sp. B10834G3 | reverse complement strand
ACCGCCGCCGCCACCCTGACGAGCGCCGACATAACCCTGACCATCAACATTGATTGTCAAAGCTTTGTTGTCTCTCAACGGGTTCATCCTGAAACCGGCTTCAAAAATGCCGGTCGAGCCTTCAAGTGACGGTTTGTGCAAATCGAATTCATAGGCTTTTGCACCGACATCGCCATCAAACTCGTAATCATAGGTTGCGCCGATATAAGGCTTGAACCAGTCATTATATTGATAGGAATAACGGGAGCCGAGTTCGATACGCGAACTCGTCGAACTGTCGAAATGCAATTTTTCTTTGTCGATTTTAACCGTATCGCTTTCCATACGCGTCCATAAATAGCGGCCATAGACATCAAGGGCGCGCCGATCATCAAAATTGAAGACATAGCCGCCCGTGACATGGCCACCGAAATAATT
>NZ_JACFOM010000018.1:0-439 GCF_016102505.1 Bartonella sp. B10834G3 | reverse complement strand
TATTGAACTGAAA
This sequence comes from Bartonella sp. B10834G3, assembly GCF_016102505.1. Taxonomy (NCBI): domain Bacteria; kingdom Pseudomonadati; phylum Pseudomonadota; class Alphaproteobacteria; order Hyphomicrobiales; family Bartonellaceae; genus Bartonella; species Bartonella sp. B10834G3. Next base: position 426 of record NZ_JACFOM010000018.1, on the reverse strand, counting down.
CAAGCAAGCCCATTATGGGATAAGCAGTTAACGCTACACTCATCAACGGTTGATGGCGCTATTTACGTTTCCTCTAAAGATGGAACAAAGACGCAAAACTGTTCGGTTGCCGTAACAATTCCTCAGTCGTGGATGAATGATTTCGGGGATAATAACCACAACCTTAATCTATCATTCACAGACAAAACCGCTTTCGATACCATCAGCTCGCCCGGTTATCGCAAGCCAAACGGTGGCGGCGGTGTAGGCGCATGTGATGTCTATTCTAACGTAAATAACTACACTCCTTTGAAACCTGATCTGCAAGGAAGTGGTAGCGTTGAGTTTGAAGCCTATACGACGAACCCGGAATCCAGCACTTTTTTCAGTGTTCCATTGACAGGTAGTCGTATGGATGCCGGCAAGCTGTCGTCAATTACGGTCAAT
>NZ_JACFOM010000017.1:0-457 GCF_016102505.1 Bartonella sp. B10834G3 | reverse complement strand
GCGGTTATTACCGATGCGACGGTTAATGGTGTAATATATGGCGGAATGGCGTCAACCAATGCAATCAATAACACCGTCGCGTTGAGGGGTGGTATTGCCGAAAAAAGCGTAACAGGCGGGTTTTCTTCACTTGGTGATGCAACAGAAAACAAGGTGATAGTATCGGCCAAAAGTAGTGCACAAAACGTCATAGGCGGTCAAAGCCAAAATGGTGGGGCGATAGCAAATAGAGTTGCTATCGAGGATGCGACAATTACCGGAGATGTTTTCAGTGGCGTATCTACTGGTAGTTCGGCAACGAAAAACATTGTGACGTTGATGGGAGAAAGCGTCAGAATTTCCGGTTCGGTGTATGGCGGCTATGACATGGCAGCTTCATCGAATGATGTTTTTACCGGCAATACGCTAAACCTGAATGAATTTCGCGGAAGCATGGCAGGCATCTATAATTTTGAAA
>NZ_JACFOM010000016.1:0-482 GCF_016102505.1 Bartonella sp. B10834G3 | reverse complement strand
AAATGCCGCTTTGAGCCGGTGTCTCTTGAATGTTCGACAGAACAACCTTGTTCGTATCCGGCTTGTTACCGCCCCCGTCAACAATGTCAAAGGTAAGGTCATTGCCTAATCCTGCAACAAGATTGCCATAAGCATCCTTCGCTGTAAAGGTGAGTGTTGATCCTTTGCTATCACCTGCGTTAAATGATGTCGAAGATGCGATAAAGGTGGAATTTCCTTTTCCCCCATCGACTTTACCGCCCTTTATCGTCACAGTGGCTTCAAGAGTTCCAACAGCAACAGAAGAAACCTTCGGTGTAATTTTATAAGTTCCGACAAGCGTGCCTTGCAATGTGGCTACATAAATGCCGCTTTGAGCTGGTGTCTCTTGAATGTTCGACAGAACAACCTTGTTCGTATCCGGCTTGTTACCACCCCCGTCAACAATGTCAAAGGTAAGGTCATTGCCTAATCCTGCAACAAGATTGCCATAAGCATCCTTC
>NZ_JACFOM010000001.1:0-1222621 GCF_016102505.1 Bartonella sp. B10834G3 | reverse complement strand
GAGCGCAACTCACTGTCGCCAGCGGCGTACCGCCCTCGTTGTGGCGCTCATATAGACCTTCCTTTCTCCAAGTGTCAACAGCCAATATGCATTTTTTTTCATTTTTTTGATTTTTTTTCATAAAACCGAACAAAACTGCCGGTTTCGCGGGGCACTTTAACACTTATCGTGCAAAAATCGTGTAATTAGGTTCATTCAACGGCCAAAAACTGGCCGCATTCGTTCTTTAGATTGCCGGAACTCGTAGTTCCGGTTTCTTTTTTGGGTCGGTCTGTGATTGTTCTTATAATGTGCTTTTCTCATTAGAGGGTGATTATATTTTTAAAGGCGGTCATGCTCTTGGACTTTTCTTTTTGGGTTCGCTATGGCACAGTTATTGTCTTTACCGACGCTTTCATAATTACAACGGCTAGGCTTTAAAGAAATCAAGAAACGGATATTGCTTTTTTTGTTCGTGGAAACCATTTGCTGAATTAATGTTAGAAGATCGACGTTTTACCAATGATCCCGGAGAGGAACCTGCGCTTGTCACGGACGGGCGCCGGCAGCCTGATCGTCGACAAATTTCTATCCGTTGGTTGGCAGGTACCATTCTGACCGGTGTCACCTCATGTACATTGATGGGGGTTGCCTTGTTTGTAGCACTTGATGGTCGCGAACAACTCGCGACGCCACCGGAATTGATGACGCAGTCGGAACTACCGACAATCGAGGCTGAAGAATCAGAAGAAAAGAAAGTCGACCGGATTGCCCAAGTGGTGCCAAGAAAGAACTTTGATGACCGGCGGCATTTCGATTTGTCGATCATGCAAAAGCAAGGTGAAAAGGAAGTCATTCGTACCCAGCCTTTTGAACTGGTACGTATGGCGCTTGCTGAAGATCGCCCCGGTAATTTGAAATATCCGCCGTTTAATGCATTGACGATTTTTGCCGATCAAACAGTCAAGCAAGGCGAAAAGCCGGAAAACAGCCTGCAAATTTATGGCACCAAAGTTGAAACAGAGATTACACTTCACAGTGTCGACTTTGATGTGAATTCGGCTTCTTTTGATGACGCTGATAGTTTGACCACCGAACAAGCCGAACAAAATATACGCTCTGCCGGATTTGTTCTGGGAGACAATATAACCCGTGTCGCCGCACTTCATTATCTTGACCCTGCCCAATTGGGGCATTTCGGTTCAGTGAAATTTTCCGAAATGCCGGATGTCAAGATCATACAGGAAAATGTAAGCATTTCACCACGTGTGGCCCAAGCCGACAATTATGACGAATATGCCGAAGACATTATTCCCTTCAGAAAAACGCAAACCATCATCAACGCGTTGAATGATGCCAATTACGAGGGCGATGATGCCGACAGGCTTGCTCAAGCGCTAACCCGTTTCAACGGCTCGGACACACTTCATGCCGGAAATGTCTTGCGCATCGGTATCGAAACCAATTCGGCGTCGGAAGATCATCTCGTACGTGCAAGCATTTATCACGGTATGCATCATGTGCTTTCCATTTCTTTGAACGACAAAAACGAATTTATAAAAAGCAACGAACCGGAAATGACTCCGATTCTGAAAACCGCGTTCGAGGGAGGCGTACCGCTCACCCATATTAATGCTTCCAATTTACCGACAATCTATGATGCAATTTACCGGTCGGTTTTGAGTTATGATATGCCGTTGACGACTGCCCGACAACTTATTCGCGTCATGGCCAATGATGTCGACCTTGAAGATCGTGTTTCGCCAAACGATACATTGGAAGTCTTTTATGCGACTCCGGGAAAAGACGAGGAAGACAGTTCCGAACCGGAGATTCGCTTTGTCAGTGCTACATTCGGCGGCGTTACACGTAAATATTATCGCTTCCGTTCAACTGACGGAACAATTGATTATTATGATTCGCAAGGCCGCAGCTCGAAACAATTTCTGTTAAGAAAGCCTGTCCCCAATGCTATCTTCCGCTCGCCATTCGGGCCAAGAAGACATCCCGTTCTCGGTTATGTCAGAATGCATACCGGTGTCGATTGGAGCGCGCCGAGGGGTTCTCCCATTGTTGCAGCCGGTGACGGTGTTGTAACGAAAGCAGGCCCCGTTCGCGGTTATGGCAATCAAACCGAAATCCGTCATGCTAACGGATATGTCACATCCTATGCCCATCAGAACAGCTTCGCTCCCGGTATCAAAGTCGGAGCAAAAGTTCGTCAGGGGCAGATTATCGGCTATGTCGGATCAAGCGGTCTTGCAACGGGACCTCACTGCCACTTTGAAGTTTCTGTCAACAACACCAAAGTTGACCCGATGCGAATTCGTCTGCCTGATGCGAAGTCGTTACACGGAAAAGATCTGGAAGCATTCAAACGTGATCGCAACAAATTGGAGGCTCTTATCAACGGACAGGACGATCAGAAGCTTGCAGCAACGGTCACTTCCGACGATAAAGTGCGAAATCCACGTTCCGACATTTGACAGGAAACTGCTTTAAACTGCGATAAACCGGCTCACCGGATTTTTTTTATCATATCGGGTGAGCTTAAAAATTGTAAACGTCGCGGATTTTATTTCTTATATTGATTCGACAGAACCTGTTTTGGATTTATTAAAATGAGTAGTATTCGCGCAGTTTGAAGCTGCGTTTACGGCTCACCGGCCAATCAAAAATTCATCATATATTACAGGAAATCGAAAAATGATTTTTCATTCGTCAACAATTGGGCGGATGACCAATTTTTCACTTCCCGTTTGCGGAACCGTTCCGGCAACAACACCGGAATAACTGAACCCCGCTTTCGACCGGCGGGTCTGATATTATGGGTTGCCGATCCCAATTCTCTTATAAGTTCCAATTCTATCATAATAAGATAGAAAGGCTGTTCCGTGAGTTGCTGTTAGCAATACAGCCTCTAGCCTCTCTCACCGGAAAAATTCCGGCAAGCCTGTTTGTTCCGCCTGTCAGTTATTCGTAAACGAGCGCATTGTTGCGGCTGCCGAATTGGCGTCGGGACCATAATCCGATTGACCGTTAACGCCCAATAATTCCTGTAGACGGGTACGCGCGCGGCTGACACGGCTTTTTATTGTGCCGACAGCACAACCGCAAATTTCTGCTGTATCTTCATAAGAAAAGCCGGAAGCACCAATAAGGATGATGGCTTCTTTCTGGTCGTCGGGCAATTGGTCCAGAGCTTTTCTGAAATCCTGTAAATCAAGGGAACCGTATTGTGCAGGATGAACAGCGACATTTTCAGTGAAAACGCCTTCGCTGTCCTGCACTTCACGGCCTTTTTTACGCATTTGACTGAAAAACTCGTTTCTCAAAATCGTGAATAACCAGGCTTTCATATTTGTTCCGATTTCGAAACTGTCCTGTTTTGCCCAAGCTTTCATAATGGTGTCTTGAACAAGGTCATCGGCTTTATCGTGCTGACCACTCAAAGACACGGCAAAAGCGCGCAGAGACGGTAAAATTGAAAGAAGTTCACGTTTGAAATCAGGATTATGCGGGCTCATGGGTTTCACTTTCCCATATCAATTTTGGCTGCCTTGTTCGGCTTTATCAAGCTTTTCAAGAAGATCGAGAAATTTTTCCGGTATTTCTTCTTCCTGAAGAGCTGTATAAAACTGCCGCAACTTAACCGCTATTTCGCTATTGGATCCAAGCAGATCATCTTGCGGACCGAAATTCTCGGAACCGTTTTTTTCCTTGCCATCATCCATCTTAAGTCCCTTAAAAATGACGCCATCCGTTAATTTATAAAGAGTGTAAAAAAATACACTTACCTTAAAGAATATAGAAGTGAGTAAAAAGTTCCAAGGGGCTGGAACTTTTTTATTATTCATGAATTAATCTTCCAAACACACCCTCATGCGGGTACACTTTCAGGGGCAGAAGGAGTTCTTATATGACCTTATCAACGCGTATTGCACCGCATCTACCTTACTTGAGAAGATTTGCGCGTGCCGTTACCGGATCTCAAACTTCGGGTGACGCCTATGTTGCAGCTATGCTTGAAGCATTAATTGCCGACATTTCTATTTTCCCTGACACATCTTCCGACCGCATAAGCGTTTATCGGTTGTTTTGTGAATTATTCGATCAGACAACGCCGAATATTGCAGAGCCATTACCGCAATTCGGTGTCGAGCAGAAGGCAAATGCAAAACTTTCCTATCTCACTCCCAAGGCCCGTCAGGCATTTCTGCTCATCGCTGTTGAAGGTTTCAGCGATAAAGAAGCTATGAAAATTATGAATGTCGATGCTCAAGAATTCAGAAAATTGCTGAATGATGCTTCGAATGATATTTCCGAACAGGTCGCAACACGCATCCTTATTATTGAAGATGAACCGTTAATTGCTATGGATATCGAGCAACTGGTTGAATCGCTTGGTCACCAGGTGGTCGGCATTGCACGTACACGTGACGAAGCGGTTTCACTGTTCAAAAAGGAAAAACCCGGAATGGTTCTGGCGGATATTCAACTTGCCGATAACAGTTCGGGCATTGATGCGGTCAATGACATTCTGGAAACCGATGAAGTTCCGGTCATCTTTATTACCGCATTTCCCGAACGTCTCCTCACAGGTGAGCGGCCCGAACCGACATTCCTTGTAACCAAGCCTTTCAATCCCGATATGGTCAAAGCGTTGATCTCGCAAGCGCTTTTCTTCCAAGAAAATGCATCACGGAAGTAACAAAAGTGAAGCTTCAAAACTATCCCAGACAAAAGGTTATTCGTTTCTTATGACATCGGCTCCCCGATCAGCACCTGCCGTTGAAAGATTGCATGTGAGTGCCTTGGCACAGGCCATTCACGGAGCCGATATTTTTGTACTCTATCAAACGCCCGATTTTATCTATCATTGGGCTGAAAATTTGCCTGATATACTCGCGAACAAGTGGTTTGCCGGATGCCGTGAATCGGATTTTCTATCCGAAACACTCGCCGATAATATGAAAACTGTAAAATCGCAGGTTCTTGCAACAGGCAAGATGCAAACATTAGAAGCGCGCTTTGAAAATAGCTCGAACCGGATTTTGTGGTATAAATTTTCTATCGATTGTCATCGCAACGATCAGGGAGAAATTATCGGTTTATTGACGACGGGCGTCAATGTAACAGAATTACGGCGACGCGAGCAGGTACTCAAAGCTTTATTGAGAGAAGTAAGCCACCGTTCCAAAAATCTTTTAGCCATTATCCAGAGCGTGGCCGGCCAGACTGCCCGTTATACCGATTCATTGCAAACATTTTTAAAGAAGTTTCAGGGGCGCATACAATCCTTGTCGCATTCGCAAGATCTGGTCACAGATTCGGATTGGCGCGGTGCGCATTTCAGGGAGCTTTTTTTAAGCCAGGCTTCAAGCTACCTCGGGAGCGAACGTAAACGCTTTACGATCGAGGGAGAAGATCCCTATTTGTTCCCTGGTGCAGCCTTGCACATCGGTTTGGCGTTTCACGAACTTATCATCAATTCTCTTTCTTATGGTGCTCTCTCCAGACCTGACGGTTCGATACGTGTGACAAGCCGGATCAGCAAGGATAAAGGGCAGCCTTCCCACCTTTATATTTCCTGGTATGAAGTTTTTTCACCCGATCAAACCCTGGACGATGATCGCAAGGCCTGTTTTGGCAGCGCAGTTCTCGAAAAAATTGTTCCGGTTTCTGTCGATGGAACAGCAAGTCTCGAATTTACCGATGACGGTGTCGTTTATCATCTGACTTTGCCTGATACCTATTTTGATTTTTACGGCTGATCGCATTCGCGCTCACAGAAATTTTTTAATATCCTGCTTAAAAGGATAGCGGTTCTTGCGCGCCAAATTCAAACCTTTTTATGAAATATGTTTTGTTCTGGAACAAATAACCGGGTCAACCGTTTATTAATTATAAAACAAACGTAAATCCAGCCGTTCAATACTGTATCTTTTCTGAAGGGGTCAATTATGAATTCCGTCATTGCTGTCATGTTGCTTGTTTCCTGTACAGATGGTTTTTCTGCCTGCAATGCCTCTGATGATATGGTCAAGGTTTTTCCGACACACGAAGCCTGCGAAGCAGCGCTTTTGCCTGCGGTCAGCCGTGTTGGACAGACCAACGAGATGGTTTTCGGTAAATGTATCAAATCCGATCCGGACTTTATCAACGGCGATTTGAGTATTTATTGGCGGGTCGACCAGAATGGCGATTTCATTGTCGAGCTTTCCAACGAGGACAGTGAAGAAGAAGAGCTCACTGTGCCACTTGAAAAACTTGAAAAACCGGTGGCGGGTAAACCGGTAACCAATAAGCCGACTGCCTGATTTCAATAAAATCTTTTCTGATAACCGGATTTGACTTTCTGTTTCCGGTTTATCTTTCCCCTTAACACTTTATATACCACGGACTAAAAAATATATTTTCCATTGAAAGATCACCTCGAAACTCGTAAATGCGGTGCACTATCAATGGAGAATGTTCAATGCGCGATGATTACCAGTCAGGTTACGACGATATGGATTATCAGGATCCCTATAATCAGCAACCAACACAGCCACAAGCGCAATTAGACCCTGCAGTTGAAAAAGTAAGACGCAAACTTATGCGTTTGATGATGATTTCAATCGGAATAACAATCGTTCTGATTTTGATTATTCTGGCAGCGGTCATTTATAAAGTGACATCTTCACCTTCAGAAAAAACACCGACTGAAGTCAGCAAAACAGAGGCTAGTCCCGTTCCCAATGCAGAAACCGAAGCGACCTCTGAAGCCAAAACAACACAGCCGGCCGTTCCGGAATTTATCCGGCGTTCGATTGCCCTTCCACAAGGAACCCGCATTCTCTCGCAGAGCCTGTCGAACGATATGATTGCGCTTGAAACATTGACACCTGAAGGCAATACGGAACTTGTGATTTACGATTATCGCCAAGGGCATCTGGTTGCCGGAATCACGGTTGATACATCGCCGGTTGCCAAACAGCCGGTTGAAGAACCGACACCACAAAGCCAGCCCGCACAATAAAAAGATTTCAAATTTTATTCAAAAGAAAAGGCCGCTTCAAAAAGCGGCCTTTTCATCATCTCATGATCTTATTTCTTGTCTGTTTTACGGTTTGCATTGGAAGTTTTTCCATCACCCGCCTCTTCGGTCTTTTCGGCAACTTTTTCTTCAACTTTTGCCTCATCGACCGGATGCGTTGGCGTTGGCGTAAAGATCAAGCGATCGGAACCACGGGATATATTGACTGTCGAACCATCAAGAATATCACCGATCAGCAGCCTTTCAGCGAGCGGATCCTGAACTTCTCTCTGGATAACCCGTTTAAGTGGCCGTGCACCATAAGCCGGGTCATAACCCTTGTCGGCAAGAAATTCACGAGCACTATCATCAATAACCAGTTTGATCTTCCGGTCTGACAACAATGATTGCAAACGTTGCAACTGGATGTCGACAATGGCTCCCATTTCTTTCCGGTGCAACCGGTGGAACAGGATGATTTCGTCAACACGGTTGAGAAATTCCGGTCTGAATGCGGCTTTAACCACTGCCATAACATCGTCACGGGCTTTCTCGGCTTCGTCATTATCGTCAAGTGCTGTCAAATATTCGGCACCCAGATTCGATGTCATAATGATGAGCGTATTGCGGAAATCGACTGTGCGCCCCTGCCCATCGGTCAAGCGGCCATCATCAAGCACTTGTAAAAGAACGTTGAAAACATCCGGATGGGCTTTTTCAATTTCATCGAACAGAATGACCTGATAGGGCCGACGACGAACCGCTTCTGTCAAAGCACCGCCTTCTTCATAACCGACATATCCCGGAGGAGCACCAATCAAACGGGCAACCGAATGCTTTTCCATATATTCCGACATGTCGATACGAACCATTGCGGTTTCGTCCTGAAACAGGAATTTTGCCAGAGCCTTGGTGAGTTCTGTTTTACCAACACCTGTTGGCCCCAGGAAAATGAACGAACCAATCGGCCTGTTCGGGTCTTGCAAGCCCGCACGTGCACGACGTACCGCCCGCGAAACAGCCTGTATTGCTTCGCCCTGTCCGACAACGCGTTTGGCAAGCTCGTCTTCCATTCTCAGAAGTTTCTCACGCTCACCTTCAAGCATGCTGTCAACCGGAATACCGGTCCAGCGCGATACAACTTGCGCAATATGATCGGGTGTGACGGTTTCTTCCAGAATCGAGCCGTGATTTTCCTGACTTTCAGCCTCTTCCAATTGTTTAGCCAATTGCGGAATGATGCTGTAGGAAAGTTCACCGGCTTTTTGGTATTCACCGTTACGTTGTGCAATAGCCAGATTGTTGCGTGCTGCTTCCAATTGTTTCTTCAATTCGGCAGCATGACCCAGTTTCTGTTTTTCCGATTGCCATTTTGCTGTGATTTCATGCGATTGTTCTTCAAGCTCGACCAATTCATCTTCGAGTTTTTCCAAACGATCTTTCGAGGCAGGATCGGTTTCGGCTTTCAAAGCTTCCCGCTCGATCTTCAACTGCATGACACGGCGGTCAATTTCATCGAGTTCTTCCGGTTTGGAATCAACCTGCATACGCAGCCTTGAAGCCGCTTCATCAATAAGGTCAATTGCTTTATCGGGCAAAAACCGGTCGGTAATATAACGATTCGACAAAGTTGCCGCAGCAACAAGAGCCGAGTCGGAAATCCGGACTTTATGATGTTGCTCGTATTTTTCTTTAATGCCACGCAGAATAGAAATCGTGTCTTCAACCGTCGGCTCGTCGACAAAGACCGGCTGGAAACGACGTGCAAGAGCCGCGTCCTTTTCAACATATTTGCGATATTCTTCGAGAGTCGTCGCACCGACACAATGCAGTTCACCACGGGCAAGAGCCGGTTTTAAAAGGTTCGACGCATCCATTGCGCCATCCGATTTACCGGCACCGACCAATGTGTGCATTTCATCAATGAACAGAATAATTTCGCCATTTGCAGCCTGAACTTCGGTCAAAACCGCTTTCAGGCGCTCTTCAAACTCGCCACGATATTTTGCACCGGCAATCAATGCCCCCATATCGAGAGCCAAAAGCGATTTATCACGCAATGTTTCGGGAACATCACCATTGATAATACGCAATGCAAGCCCTTCGACAATAGCTGTTTTACCAACGCCTGGTTCACCTATCAGCACCGGATTGTTTTTGGTGCGCCTTGACAGGACCTGAATTGTCCGGCGGATTTCTTCATCACGCCCGATGACCGGATCAAGTTTCCCCTCGCGCGCATCCTTTGTCAGATCACGCGCATATTTCTTCAATGCGTCATACTGCGCTTCGGCATTGGCCGAATCAGCTGTGCGTCCTTTTCTCATCTCGTTGATCGCCTTGTTTAACGCCGTTGGCGTAACCCCACTTTTTGAAAGAATTTCTGCTGTTTTCGCTTTCGGCTCCATCAGCAAAGCCTGTAAAAGCCGTTCGACCGTTACAAAGCTGTCTCCTGCTTTTTCAGCCAGTTCTTCGGCTTTCGTAAAAACCTTTGCCAATGCTTCCGACATATAAAGCTGGCCATTGCCACCACTCACCTTGGGCAATGCCGAAAGTGCCGTAGCCAATGCGTCTTTTGCAGCTTTTACGTTGCCACCGGCCTTCTCTATCAACGATGCACAAAGGCCTTCATTGTCGTCTAGCAACACCTTTAACAAATGTTCCGGAAAAAACTGCTGATTATCAGACGATAAGGCAAAATTTTGTGCAGATTGTAGGAACCCCTGCACGCGCTCGGTATATTTTTCTAAATTCATTCTCGTCTCCTTTTCCCACAATCCATAAATGGCCTTATGGGCTTGAAGTGACAGACTCCCGTTAAGGCAAGCCGTACTCGTTACCTGATATGGTATTGACGGTGAAATTCGACAAGATCAAAAATAGTCAAGCCGACAAACAAAATGTGCTCTCTGAAAAGAAATAAAAACAAGCGCTTTTATTTGGAAAAAGTCTGGCTTTCATTTGCCGGAATAATATCCAGAGGAATTGTAATACCAAGTTTTCCCAGCATATTTTTAAAGTCCTGAACACCATAACCGGCGCTCTCGGTTACCAGCCCTTGAATAAAACCGCTTCCCTCTTCGCTTTTTCCAAGTTTGGCAATAACGCTTTCGGCTGGATCAAGAAAACAGCATTGTGGCGCTGCTTTTTCAAAAAAGCTTTTGAGCCACGGCAAATGGGTGCTTGAAAGTGTGCACGTATCAACGGCCGGATATTGTTCCAACAAATCGGCCATGAAACGGTCGACTTCGGCTTGTGTCTTTAGAGGATCAAACAGGAAAGTGCCGCTTTCCACCAGCTCGACCATAGAAGACGCATTGACGAGGGCGACATTTTCCGGACGTTTGCTGTGTTTCTTCACAAATGCTCTCCCCATGGGGCTTGCAACCATAGAAGCAACCCCCATAATTGCCACGTGACCGCTCCGGCTTTTTCTTTCTGCTTCTTCAAGTGGCGGAAATACCCCATAAAGCGGCACAGGGCAGCACTCTTTCACATCGTCGAACACCATAATAGACGGCGCATTTGAAGCGATAATGATGGCGGAAGGGTCGTAATGCATCAACCGTTTGAAGGTCAACTTCATTATATCGGTAAGCTCTCCGGCTGTTTTTTTCCCGTAAGGGAAATTGGCCCGATCGGCAAAATAGATAATGTCGCGTTGTGGTTGTTTTCTATGTAACAGATCAACAATGGCATAAGAACCAATGCCCGCGTCAAAAATAGCAACCGGCTTTATCATATTCATTCTTGTTCATCCGCGTTGTTGAATGGCTTTCCCGGCAATATATAAGCACCTTTCAGCCAGCGGTTAAGGTCGATTGACCGGCAACGCTCCGAACAGAACGGATAGGCTTCACGGATTGAAGGTTTACCACATTCCGGACATGGTCTGGGCGAACGCAAAGGATATACTTTTGCAGTTTCTGAAACCTCGCCATTTTTCGACGTAGCCATTTTCAGACCTCATCTTTCTGCCAATGTTCAAATACGGGATAATTCTGTGTCGTCAACAATTCAACTGTTTCGGCAAGCGGCAAGCCGACAATACCGCTATATGAACCGGATATTTGCAGGGCAAAACAACCGGCCCTGCCCTGAATAGCATACCCGCCTGCTTTTCCTTGCCATTCGCCGGATTGCAAGTAAGCTTCGATAACCGCCCGTCCAAGGCGCTCGAAACGTACTCTGCTTTCAACAAGCTTATGGTGGCTTTTACCTTTGGCATTAATAAGACAGACACCGGTATAAACTTTGTGGGTGCGCCCTGAAAGAAGCCGCAAACATTCACGCGCTTCATCTTCGTCAACCGGTTTGGGAAGAATTCTGCGCCCCACTGCAACAACTGTATCGGCAGCAAGCACCAGAGCATTTTCGAGATCCGGCAAAACCCGAACCTTTTCAGCGCCTCTTTCGGCTTTTTCTTTTGCCAGTCTACGCGCCAAAAAACGCGGATGTTCCAGACGCCGCGGTGTTTCGTCAATATCGGCAGGGTGCAAATGATCGGGATAAACCCCGATCTGCCGCAGCAATGCCAGACGACGCGGAGAGGCTGAAGCAAGAACAAGTTTGACTTTCGCCAAAGAGTCTTCTTCAGGCATAGCAGCACTTTCGGTCATATTATTTATAACGGTAGGTGATCCTACCCTTTGTCAGGTCATAAGGTGTCATTTCCACCATGACCTTGTCACCTGCGAGAACTCTGATACGGTTCTTGCGCATACGCCCTGCCGTATGGGCGATGATTTCGTGATCGTTATCAAGCTTTACGCGGAACATCGCATTGGGTAAAAGCTCTGTAATCACGCCGGAAAATTCCAAGACTTCTTCTTTGGCCATAAATTACCTATTTCAAGACTGTTTATTTTGATCAAAATTTGACAAACGGCCTATACCGTCCATCCAGTTGGGGCGAACCTACCCTATTCTCGGCCATTTGTGAACAACTGAATCAAAAGAGCGCAACGGTTTGTGCCGGTTTTTATCTAAATTGGCACTATTTATTGCCGAAACGCGCCAATATCCGTTTCTTCAGGTTTTCCCGAATATCCCGATAGGCATCGAGTATTTGTTCACGCGAGCCTGTTGCAAGTGCCGGATCGGGTGTGGGCCAATATTCGACATCGACCGAAAAACCGCGCATCTGTTCGAGCACTGCGTGATGGGCTTGCGGGGTGAGTGTGATAGCGAGATCAAAATAACCATCCGACAATTCTTCAAGCCCGCGCGGGTTATGTTCTTCCATGGAAAGCCCGTCTTCAGCAATAACTGCCGCTGCAAAAGGGTCGCGGTTACCTTTGACAACGCCGGCCGAGGCGACATAAATATCAGGAAACATTTTGCGCGTCAGTGCTTCGGCAATGGGCGAGCGTATCGCATTCTGTCCGCAAACAAAAAGCACTGATGAAGGGCGTGTTGACTTCCGGTCTTCGATCATTGTCACCCTTTCCAGTATAAAACGCAAAGAAGGGTGAAAAGGCGCCGCGCGGTTTTGAAATCCATATCTATTTTCCCCCGCAGCCGTTCTTCCAGAGTGGTCGAACCTTCATTGTGCAAACCGCGACGCCCCATATCAATGGCTTCAATTTTTGTGGGAGTTGCAGACCGGATAGCCTCGTAATAGCTATCACAAATAAGATAATAATCTTTAACAATGCGTCGAAACGGCCCAAGCGATAATATATGGGTGGTTACCCATTCGCCATTTTCACGGGAAATATCGAAAACCAGCCGCCTGTCGACAAGTGACAATTTTAGCTTATAGGGGCCGGTTCCAGTGTCGCCTACGGGCTTGAAACTATTTTCTTCAATCAGATCGAAAATAGCGACAGCACGTTCATGTTCTATTTCGGGCGTTGACCGCCCGATCGTTTCATCAAGTTCAACATCGATTAGACGTGCCTTGTCCACATTCCCCCTCCCTTTTTAGCCTAGAGGTTCAATCTTACTGCAACCGACCGCCCGTGGGCTTCCAGCCCTTCGGCATTGGCAAGCTCTATTGCAGAAGGGCCAAGTTTGCGCAATTCATCGGCTCCAAGTTTTAAAATCGAGCTGCGTTTCATATAGTCAAGAACCGAAAGACCCGATGAAAACCTCGCTGAACGAGCCGTCGGCAATACGTGATTCGACCCCCCTACATAGTCACCGATCACTTCCGGCGTATAGCGCCCGACAAAAATGGCTCCTGCATTGCGTATCAAAGGCAAAAAGCGGTCAGGGTCTTCAACTGCCAGTTCGAGATGTTCCGGCGCGATACGATTGGCAAGCGGAAACGCACTTTCAAGATCATTGACAAGAATAACCGCGCCAAAGTCCTGCCAACTGGCAGAAGCTGTTTTGCCGCGTTTCAATGTCGTCAATTGTGTTTGAACCGCCTTCATGACATCGTTTGCAAAAGCTTCGTCATCGGTCATCAGAATGGATTGGGCGGCTGTATCATGTTCGGCTTGAGCCAATAGGTCGGCTGCTATCCAGTCGGCATCGTTCATTTTATCGGCAATCACGAGAACTTCCGAGGGACCGGCAATCATATCGATACCGACTTTGCCGAAAACCTGTCTTTTGGCAGCAGCAACGAAGGCATTACCGGGGCCGACAATTTTTGCCACCGGCTTTATGGTTTTTGTACCATAGGCAAGAGCTGCCACCGCTTGCGCCCCGCCAACACGATAAATCTCGCTGACACCGCCAAGTTTGGCTGCGGCAAGAACCAGCGGATTGAGCTGGCCATCCGGTGTCGGAACCACCATAACAATACGCTCGACACCGGCCACTTTAGCCGGAACAGCGTTCATCAAAACCGAACTCGGATAACTTGCCGTACCACCCGGCACATAAAGCCCGACCGATTGGACGGCTGTCCAGCGCCAACCGAGTTCGACACCGAGAGGATCTACAAACCGTTCATCCTTCGGCAATTGTTTCCGGTGGTAAACAGCAATACGGTCATGGGCAAGCTTCAGCGCATCAAGAGTCTTTGACGGAACAAGCTTGACCGCTTCATCAATTTCTTCCTCGCTGATTTTCAGCCCTTTTTCTTTTAAATCCACGCGATCGAATTTTGCCGAATAGTCGATCAGCGCTTTATCACCCTGTTCCCGAACAGTTTGAATAATGGTGCGGACTGTATCATCAACGCTTTGGGAAACTTCCCGTTTTGAATCAAGGAATACACGAAACTCGTTTTCAAAATTTGTCGATGTCTGACGAAGAATTTGAACCATTCTTTTTCCTGTCGAAAAAACTATCTGTGATGGGGGTTGGCCTTGGCTTGCCATACGGGACCAAGGTCGGTCAATTGTGCTTCAATACATTCCACTTCAAGGCGGATAGCCGCTTCACCGGAAAAAATCAGCGTTACAATACCGGCAGGAGGAAGTGTTGGCTGGAATTGCATCGTCAGAAGTGACAAAACATTGTCTTTTTTGTCGCGATTGAAACCACGGCTTTTGACACTCAAAACACGATCGAAACGAAGAGCTGTGCGGTGGCGTTCTCCGGTTTTTGCACGCGAAAAAAAGCCCCCCTTCATCTGTTCTTCCCATGCAAAACGGTTGAGTGCCGCGATAAAACGCTTTTCATTACTGCGCCAGTCAAGATCGCCAACCTTGACAACAGCATCCTGCAAATGCGCCGACAAGACCTCCAAATCCTCATCATCCATGGCTATCAATTTCAAAAGTGGCATCTTACCAACCTATTTTAGTTTTATATTATCCTTCTGTCGACAAGAAAGATATTGTCATTATCCACTGATGCGTTCAATCTGTGCACCACAATTTGAAAGTTTTTCTTCCAGACGCTCGAAGCCGCGGTCGAGGTGATAAACACGATTGACCGTTGTTTCCCCTTCGGCTGCAAGTCCGGCTATGACGAGAGAAACCGAAGCGCGCAAATCGGTTGCCATAACCTGCGCACCTAATAGACGGTCGACACCTTCAACCGTTGCCGTTTGCCCCACAAGCGAAATATGGGCTCCAAGTCGGGCAAGTTCCTGAACGTGCATGAACCGGTTTTCAAAAATTGTCTCGGTGATGTGCGAAACACCTTTTGCACGTGTCATCAACCCCATAAATTGCGCTTGCAAATCTGTCGGGAAGCCTGGAAATGGCTGGGTTTCTATATCGGTCGGAACAATGTCAAGGCCGTTTCTTGCAACCCGTATTCCCTCATCACTTTCCTTTATTTCAAGTCCGGTTTTGGAAAGCGTATCGAGTACCGAACGCAAATAATCGGGGCGTGCGTCTTTCAGCATGACATCACCCCCTGTCATGGCAACCGCCATGGCATAGGTACCGGCTTCAATACGATCGGAAATAACTTTGACGCGTGCGCCAGAAAGCCCCTCGACGCCTTCGATATAAATCGTCGGGGTTCCGGCACCTTTGATTTTTGCTCCCATTGCATTAAGGCATTCGGCAAGGTTGACAACTTCCGGTTCGCAAGCCGCATTGTGTAAAACAGTATCGCCTCTTGCCAGACATGCTGCCATCAGCATGGTGTGAGTGCCTCCGACAGTTACCTTCGGAAAAGTAAATTCGGCAGCCCGCAGCCCTTTTGGCGCTTTGGCATGGACATAACCATTCTCGATATTGATTTCTGTGCCAAGTGCTTCAAGCCCTTGAAGGATAAAATCAACCGGACGGGTACCGATTGCGCAGCCACCGGGGAGCGAAACGCAAGCTTCTCCCATGCGGGCAACCAATGGTGCAATAACCCAGAAACTTGCCCGCATTTTCGAGACAAGCTCGTAAGGTGCACGGGTTGTCACAATCTGTCGTGCCGTAAAATGGACCGTTCGGGAATAGGCTCCATCCTGATGTTGGCGGCGGCCATTTACCGAATAATCGACACCATGATTGCCCAGAATTCTGATAAGCTGCTCGACATCGGCAAGGTGGGGAACATTATCCAGTGTCAACGTATCATCGGTAAGCAAAGAGGCAATCATCAACGGCAATGCTGCATTTTTTGCACCTGAAATGGGTATAACCCCATTTAAACGGTTCCCGCCGATAATTTTAATACGATCCATTCCGCAAGGCCTTTCTTTGTTTTTCCTGTTGGTAGCCGGATATACCGGTTTCCGTTTGTTCTTTAAAAATAAATCATGGCACAAACGGGACCTGATACGCACTTAACGTCACACACAACCGGCATAAAACACAACCGGGCACATCCGACAAGACAAGCCCGGCTTTTACAAGATTAAACCGGCAGTGGCAAATTGATCCGACAAATCCGGCTGATCCGCCGGATCCGGCCAATCCGGAATTATTCTGTCGAAGAATGTTTCAGCTCTTCCGCCTTTTCATGTCCGGTGTTTTCACGCACTTCATCGCGCCCGCGCGCTTGCTGCTTGCGCCGAACGAGATTGGCGCGCAATTGTTGAGCCAGCCGTTTCTGGCGACGTTCCTGGGCAATCGAATCTGCCATCCTTCAAACCTGTTGAATTTTGTTAAAAAACGCTTCCGGCATAACACCATGTAAAAAAAATTGCCAGACAAAGAATATTATCCCGATTTTTCTTACGAGAAAAGTGAATGTACGCTTGCCTATTTCTTTACAATGTGGCAGAACGCCGCCCGAAAACTGTTTTTATTGGCTGCGGTAGCTCAGTGGTAGAGCACTCCCTTGGTAAGGGAGAGGTCGAGAGTTCAATCCTCTCTCGCAGCACCAGTAACCTTCCTTCTTGAAATTTCGGCATTGTTACCGATCATCTTTCATCACTATTGTTACCGGTCATCGTTAAAAAGCAATGCGTGAATCATTTACGAAAAAATCGGAAGATGACTTCGCTGCAATTCGGCAAAAGCAATTATCCGGTCAGGAGAGACGGGAAAATCTTCCCGAATTTCAAAAATGCATGTGCCAAATACATATCGGGGAATAACAATTCAAAATATCGCGCTCGGTGCGTTCCAAACCTATAAATTCAGTGCATTCCGGTTCTCTAAATAATGAGAATAAAAAACTGTTCTCTTTTGAACGCCGTTTCAGTCCGGATATTCGATAACAGTCGACATTGTTTGAATAATGTGACGGCACACAGAATAAAGGCTGCCTTTTTCCTGCCTCCAATTTGGTCTAGAAAACGGGTTCTTTGATTTAAACGAATTTATGACAATAGATTTGCGCGGTTCATAATGTTTCAAATTTCTTCCGGTTCTTGTTTGGCTTTTACTATTTTTGTCACATCAATAACTCCTGTTTTTGCAAGCGAAGTTGAAAAAGATGAAATAATCCGGCTGGCACAGCTTTATGACCCCGCCGATGCGCCGCGCCATAGCCAGCAATTGCGCATTTATCAGGATCAATACGGGCGACGGATCTATGTCGACGAACGTGGACAGGTTGTGCGTGTTGAAGAACCGCAAAACTACCCGCACGGGCTAACCCCTCCGCCTTATGAAACAAATAATCAGGGGCCGGTAGAAGGCGGAGCACCATACGATCAGGATGTACCGGAAGCGCCTGACGCAAGGCCCTATCGCGGTGGCGGGCAAAATAATTCGCCTAACTATCGCAAAAATACCCCGCATTATCAGACCGGCGATACTCCGTCCGAACATACGCCTGCAATCAATGTTCCCAAAGGGCGTGAAACGATAGCAGCTGTGCAAATTCTGATGGATCGGCTTGGCTCTTCACCGGGAGCAATTGACGGACAGGTTGGAAGCAATTTTGATAAAGCAGCCGCCGCCGCAAGCGAAATCAGTGGTCGTTTCATTGACCCCAATGACAAGCAGCGGCTTGATTCGGCATTGCAAGCAACCGGCGGTCCGGCCTTTACACAATATACAATTACAGAAAGCGATGTTAACCGGCATTATGCGTCTTCAATTCCCGCCGACTATGCAATGAAGGCGCAAATGCCCGCTATGGCTTATACTTCGGTCAGGGAAATGTTGGCAGAACGCTTCCATATTGATGAGAATTATCTGCAACAGCTCAATCCGCAGGCCCATTTTTCCCGTGTTGGTGAAACAATCAAAGTTCCCAATCTCGTTTTACCAAAGCGGGAAAGTGTCGTACGCATTGTTGCCGACAAGGCTCGCAAACAAGTGCGCGGCTATAATGCGGAAGGCCGTCTTGTTGTGGCTTATCCGGCAACAATCGGTTCCACTGATAATCCCTCGCCTTCCGGTACTGTACAAGTTGAACGAATAGCCTTTAACCCGAATTATACTTATAACCCCAAAGTCAATTTCAAACAGGGAAGTAACAACGAAATTCTCACAATTCCCCCCGGCCCCAACGGACCGGTCGGCACTGTCTGGATAGCTCTTTCAAAACCCACTTACGGTATTCACGGGACGCCCGACCCGTCACGGATTGGCAAGACTTCCAGCCATGGTTGCATACGTTTGACCAATTGGGATGCCGAAGAATTGGCAAAATTGGTAAAACCGGGCGTGGTGGTTCACTTTACCGATTGATATTTGAAGTTGATAAGCTCTTTGCGTGAGAGGTAACAATACAAAAAGCGGTTTTATTTCCGGCTGAATGGCCAAAAATTCAAAAACCGCTTTTTGGTGAGTTCATCGATTCTCGATCTAACTTCAGTCAAAGCATTGTTGCAACGTTTTGTAGCCTTCTTGTCATCACTGGCAACTGCTACCGCATGGAGTTCTGCAAGCAGTTCTGCTGCTTTTTCGAGCAATGGTCGCGCCTGTTTTGCGGGCACAATTTCTGCCCAGTCTTTCAACATCAGCGCATAGCTATTCAATATGTTGACCAATTTGTTATATTTATCTTTCAATACCGGCGAGGCTAGCAATTCCTCATAAATTGCCTGCGATTTCGGGAACGCATCCGGTATGCCGCCGAACGAGCCAAGGCGCCATAAAATAAGTGCATGGTGAGAACGCGTGTCCAGTTGTTCTTCTATATTATCAACGGTTCCCTTCGCGACAACAGAAAAGGCTGTTTCTACGGCAATATTGGCAGCCTTTAACAAATCAACCGGAGTTTCGGAATCTTTGCGCCGCGCCATTGCGTAAAGAACATGAGCGAGATTGCTATAAAGGCGGAATAGATCTCTTTTGTCTTTTTCCGGATCGAGTTTGGAAATTGCCAGCCGGAAATCCAGCTCCGCCTGTTTAAGCAATATCAATCCCTGATGGCTTTTTTCATCCTCTCCGAGACGGGCACGGGCAAGAGCACGCCATTGCAAAATCCGGTTCACAAGTTTTGCATTTTGCTGGCCTTTGACCGTTTCCAGAACCTGATTATAAAATTTCACCGCCTCACGAAGCATGTCGCCGCGTTTTTCCGGCGCTTCGATATTGGCTGCAGCCTGAAGGGCTGCACCAAGTTCAATAAAATACGACAACCAATCCAATGGACGGGCAACTTTTATTTCTTTACCGACAGCTTTTCTCAACGCGGAAATAGCTTCAAGCCTTTTTTCAAGCTCCCGAAATGGTGAAGATGCCAAATTGGCAAGCTGCGTCAGATCTTTTCCCATATTGCCGTAAGCAAGTGCAAGCTCCACGGTTTCTCCCTTATCTTTGACAAGGGCTATATTTGACCGGTAAAGCGCAACCGCCTTTTCCAAAAGTGGAATTGCATTTTCACTATCTTTTTGCTGGGCGACAAGGGAAAGTGCCAATGCTGTTTCATTCTGAAGGCGAAAAAGGGCATTGCTCGTATTGTCATTCTTCAATGATTTTTTAGCATTTTCGTAAGCCTTCAGCGCATTTTCCATAAGGCTCACATTGTTCGGACTATCCAATGTTGCAAGCTGCATCAATGTTCGCCCCATTTCAAAATAGACATAGGAAAGATCCTGTGGGGCATCATCACCGTTGAAAAAGACCAATGCCGTCTCGAAACGTTCGATTGCCTGTTCGAGGTATCCTCTCGCTTTTTCAACCGGCTCTATGCGAGCCAATTCCGCCGCAACCAGCGCACTTGCAGACACGGCGAGCGACCAATAATGGAAATTTTCTTTTTCCCTTAGAATAGCAATGGCTGCATCGAATGCTTCCATTGCCAATTTCAATCTTTCCTGACGTGGCCGTGAAAAATCTATGTCGGAAAGCGCACGATAGACGTGGCCTTTTTCCGTCAATATCAGCGCGCGATCAAAAGCACCTTTCTGCTCTGGCAGGCCGCTATAAACTTCTTCAAGTAAAGAAAGCCCGCGTTTTAACCGCAAAACTGCAATTTCGCCACCTTCTCTTAAAGCATAATTGCGCAGACACCGCACATAGGAAACAATGATTCCTCCCCAGCGGGTAAAATTTTTCTTGCGGGTAAAAACCTGTAGGGCTTTTTCAAATCCGGATGCGGCTTCACTGTAATGACCAAGGGCATCATCTTCCCCTTCTTCGGCATCGGCAAGTGCCAGCAGTGCTTCTGAAAGTTCGATATGCGCTTCTGCCCACGAGGCATTATTTTCAGCACGTTTTTTTAGCGACAATGCCAAATCTGCATCCTCAACCTTCTGTCGAAGCGTTTTTTTGCTGTCACTATCCAAAGCCAACCGAACGATTCCTTTTAAAAATAAATCCTTTGTAACATATGCATTTCTGATAAAACAGAAATAACCATGTCACGAGCGAGTAATAAATGAATGAATTCCCCAATATTGTTGTTCTAACAGGCGCAGGTATATCTGCCGAATCAGGGTTGGAAACCTTCCGTGGAAGCGATGGTACATGGAATAAATATAAGGTCGAAGATGTTGCTACGCCGGAAGCTTTTGCACGAAGCCCCCGTCTCGTCAATGACTTCTATAACAAACGCCGACGTGATGCATTAAAAGCCTCACCCAATAAAGCGCATTTTGCGCTCGCCGCGCTGCAAAAGCATTTCAAAGGATCCTTTGTACTTGTGACGCAGAACGTTGATGATTTGCATGAAAGAGCCGGTTCGACAAATGTTCTTCATATGCATGGAAGGCTCAATCAGGTTCTGTGCCTTTCCTGCCATAAAAAATCCGAATGGCTCACCGACGTAACAGAAACGAGTATTTGTCCGCATTGTCACGCCAAAGCGAGTCTCAGACCCGACATCGTATGGTTTGGTGAAATACCCTATTATATGGAAAAAATCGAAAATGCGCTTTCCAAGGCTGATATTTTTGCTGCTATCGGAACATCCGGCCTCGTCTATCCGGCGGCCGGTTTTGTAAACCTTGCACGTCTTTCAGGCGCAGAATGTCTGGAAATCAACCTTGCTGCCAATCCCCATTCCTATACGTTATTCGATGAAGTCATTTCCGGACCGGCAACAAAGACCGTACCGGAATTTGCACAAAAGCTCATTGAAAAATATCAACATTGAGGGTTTCAAACGTAAAAAACGGGTTTGGAACCATCGGAATATCGAATGATAATTCAAATTATTTTCAAGCAAAAAACAAGGTTCAAGACCGGACCGGAATGAACACGGAAATGTTTTCAATAAGTGACAAGGTTGACTGAAGTGACAAGGTCGGATGAAGTGACAAGGTCGAATGAACTAACAAGTTGAATTTTAATTTATCGGGTAAATCTATTTCAAAATTGAAGGAAATGTTTTCAACTGGCGATTTTTTAACCCGCATTTCGTCCGACACCATTTGTCCGGAAAATAGAAAGCCCTACCGGACTTTCATTATTTTTGTAGTTCTGCGCCCGAACGTTCGTCGGCTCGTCATCAGCTTTTATAAAAAGCTTTATTCTTCCGGTAAAATCAAAAGATTTGTTACCTTTTCGGCCGGTCTACACAATTGAACCCCTTTGGGACAAACGACAATCGGCCGGTTTATCAATTCAGGATAATCGTGCATCTTGCTGGCGATGACATCGTCCGGCAATGTTTCATCGTCGAGGCCCTGTTTTTTATAGGCCGGTTCTTTCGTCCGCAAAAATTCGCGGATGGAAACATTGGCCCGATTGGCAAGCCAAAGAAGCATTTCCGGTGTGGGTGGTGTTTTCAGATATTCGATAATATGGGGTTCATATCCCATGGCGCGAACAAGACCGACCACGTTTCGCGAGGTTGCACAACGCGGGTTATGATAAATGATAACATCGGTATTTTGCATAAATTGCCCCTTTTATAATTGAGTATTCTCTATCCGCTTTAACACGGCCGGAAAAGATTTGCCGAGGATAGTCTATCTGTTTCCCGACCGATAGAGCAATTATCAAACCCGTTTTTATGTTTTTGATATAAAAGCGGGTTACTGAAACGTTTTTAAAATATCGGTTGGGGAGACTTGAATTTTTGCGTCTATACGACACGAAAAAAGTGACGGAATTTTTCTTGAATAGATAAAAAGCCGAATGACAAGGTGTTTTTGTATGGGAGAAAAAAGCCGCATATGGGCTTTCATATCAATAAATTATTATCATCAGATAATTTTATAAAAATTATTTGCTTCAAGATATTTCTTGAAGAGCATCTTCAAGCGACCAACAAAATAGCAATGAAGACCAGGAATCATGAAAGTCTGATTGGTGCGGGTGGTCGGAATCGAACCGACACTCCTTTTGGGAACCAGATTTTGAGTCTGGCGCGTCTACCAGTTCCACCACACCCGCATCGATGAAGTGAGGACACAAACCTGTGTCATGGATTTGTTGAGTTATATTAAGAACCGATGTCTCGTCAACTGTCTTACGCACAATTATCTTAAAAAAATTTGTTCGAGCTACTGGATTAACGCTTTAACCCTCTTTAGAGATAGCATCATTGACGAGGAAAAGAAGAATGCTAAAAAAGCTCGGAGACTGGACACTATCTCTTGCGGGCCGCCGGTCGGCAGAATATTGGCTGGCGTTTATCGCTTTTGTGGAAAGCTCTGTCTTTCTCATTCCCGCCGATGTTCTGTTTATCCCGATGTCGCTTATCAATAAAGAAAAGACCTATCGCTATGCCTTTATCGCATCGCTGTTTTCTGTTCTTGGCGGCGTACTTGGATGGCTTATCGGCCATTTTGCATATGAAGCAATAGCAAAACCGGTTCTCGAATTTTATGGAAAATTTGAAACTTTCGAGGCATTGCGCAGCAATACCAGTATGGAAATCATTCTGCTTTTGCTCATTACATCGGGAATATCACACCTGCCACCAATCAAGGTAGTGACGATTCTTGCCGGTGTTGTGGGAATGAATATATGGATTTTCATCCTTTCGGCAATTATCACACGCAGTGCGCGTTTCTATTGTCTGGCCTGGCTCATAAGCCGTTATGGTGCAGCCATGCTCGAATATATCCTGCCCAGGCTCAAATGGATTATCGCTATCGCTTGCACTGTTCTGATAATCGGCTATATTTTTTATAAAATATTGGTTTAAAGGAATTCGGAGTGATCGGTTTCGCCTCGCCCATTTATTTATCCGGACGGCTTCAAACGATTCTGTCATGTTTGATGCTGGTCATTATGGTGATCGCGATTGGAACGGCACTCGGCTTTGAACATATTGGCGGCTATATGCCGTGCAAATTGTGCCTTGAAGAACGTATTCCCTATTATTCGGGCATCCCTTTGATGGCTGTTACTTTTATTCTGTCTTTAAAGGGAAAGCCGGGGATTCTTATCCGTGTGCTTTTTTTAATTTGCGCCGTTTTGATGCTCTATAATTGCGGTCTATCTATCTATCACGCCGGAGCCGAGTATAAATTCTGGCAAGGGCCGACAGATTGTTCGGCTGCAGCAACCGCGATTACCACCGATGCAAATGATTTGCTCGCCAATTTGAATAGCAAACGCCCCCCCTCTTGCGACAAGGCCGCAGGATATTTTCTCGGTCTTTCATTTGCCGGTTGGAATGGTGTTTCAAGTCTCATTTTGACTGTTCTGGGTTTTATCGGCTCGTTTTGTGCCTTCAAGAAGAATGGTGAACACTAAAACTGCCAGATTACGTTTTGCCCCCAGTCCCAATGGATATTTGCATCTGGGGCACGCCTATTCGGCACTTGTGAACAAGCATATCGCCGATGAGTTGAATGGCGAGCTTATCTTGCGCATGGAAAATATTGATACAATTCGTTGCACAACAGAGTTTGAAAATGCAATTGTTGAAGATCTTTCATGGCTCGAATGCGATTTTCAAAAGCCGTTCAGACGCCAGTCGGAACATTTTTCCGACTATAGAAAGGCATTCAACGAACTTGAAAAACTCGGACTTGTCTATCCTGCATTTTTGACCCGTGGCGAGGTGAAAGAAATCATTGCCGAAGCTGAACGGAAGGGTAAGAATTGGCCGCGTGATCCCGATGGAGTGCCACTTTACCCGACAGATGAACGCTCTCTTTCACCTGTGAAAGCGAAAAAAATGATCGCCGAAGGTGTGCCCTATTCATGGCGGCTTAATATGGAGCTGGCACGGCGTTTTTTAAACAAAGAGCTTTTTTGGTACGAATTTAAAGGCCATGAAACCGAAAAAATTATAGCTCGTCCGGAACTTTGGGGTGATGTCATTATCGCGCGCAAAGACATCCCGACAAGCTATCATTTATCGGTTGTTGTCGACGATGCTCTTCAAAAGATCAGCCATGTCGTAAGAGGAGCCGATCTCTTTCAAGCAACTTCGGTTCACCGGCTGTTACAGGAGATTCTGGGTTATAAACCGCCGCTTTATTACCACCACCCGCTGGTTCTTGGTCGAGACGGGCACAAATTGTCAAAATCCAGCAAAGATACAAGTTTGCGCTCGCTGCGTGAACACGGGCTATCGGTACAAGACATTCTTGCCATTTTGCCGGAAATTTGACCGTTGCTACAGTTCCCCCTCTTCCCACCGTTTTAAAAAACGATTAGGGTTTGAAATCATAATATTCGATGGATTTTAAAAATGATTACTATTAGACCGGCCGAAGAACGTGATCTCGAAGCCATCACAGATATTTATAATGATGCAGTAAAAAACACACTTGCCATCTGGAATGAAAAAACCGTCGATATTGATAATCGTCGGGAATGGCTAAAGACAAGAAATGCAAGCGGATATCCGGTTCTTGTAGCAGATGATGATAGTAAAACTGTCGGTTATGCAAGCTATGGCCCGTTCAGACCTTTCGAGGGATATCGCTATTCTGCCGAAATATCCATTTATATTGAAAAAACCCAACGCGGCAAAGGCATCGGAAAAAAACTTCTCGGTGCCTTGATTACCCATGCCGAACAAAACCATATCCATGTGCTTATTGCCGGTATTGAAGCGGGTAATAAAGCATCCATAGCCATTCATAAAGCCTTCGGTTTCACCATTACCGGACACATGCCGGAAGTCGGCACAAAGGCCGGACAGTGGCTCAATCTTGTGTTGATGCAAAGAATTCTCTAGCTGTTAGCGAGGCTTTATAGATATTTGTCATGAATGTCTCTTTAATTCCGGAGACATCGGCTTTATCTTTATAGCCTCTTGGAGGAAGTGATAATTATTCCTTCCCCTTTATAGCGTTCCAAATATTGTTCCAAAATATAAGCGAATGATCGGGCATAAATAAACCGGTTGGAGTGGCAATGAAAACCAACGCCGATGGTCGCTATAGAGCACTTCTTACATTTTAATCCGGATTGTTCTGCGCTATCGGCGAATTTTCATCCGCGCCGGATAATGTGGAGAGGAAATTGCTTTTTTGCAATTCTAAGGGTGACATTCAGGTTTATTTTTGTCACAAATCAAAAGGGGTTAAATTCCGTTTATTGAAAACCGGAGATTGGGTAGAGCGATCATGTTTATCAAAACCAGACGGGTGCAAACAAAAATTCCGGTTGGAAACGGTTGGAGGAGCGCAGAAAAGCCCCGTATTCCGGCTTGCAACCTGATTTAAAAGGCTTAGGCCCCGCCACTCATCCATCTCAACACGCGTTCCAGCCGGATAAAGGCAATTCACAATCCGGTGCAAAGCGTATTTTACAATTGAAATTCTTACCAACTCGATTAGTTTAGAATAATTCTAATTTTCAGGTTCCAAATGTTTTCAAAACTTTTCGCCTCTTCCTATCGCAAACCATTTTCCTCGCTTAGCGAAAAGGAAATTCTCGCTCTTGCCATTTCCTCTGAAGAAGATGACGAGCGCATCTATCTTAACTATGCTGATGGTTTACGTGACGAGTTTCCCGCAACTGCCAAGATTTTTGAAAAAATGGCGGATGAGGAACATAGCCACCGCGACAGGCTGATAAAGATTTTTGAAAAACGTTTTGGCAAAATGATTCCGCTTATCCGGCGCGAACATGTCAGCGGCTTTTATGATCGCAAACCGGATTGGTTGGTTCGCCCGCTCGGTATTGATAAAGTGCGTGATTCGGTTGCACAAATGGAAGACCAATCGGCACGCTTTTATGAACAGGCTGCCGAGCATGCCAAGGATGCGGAAATCCGCAAACTCCTGGGCGATCTTGCGCTTGAAGAAAAACACCACGAAGATGTGGCGATCGAGCTTGAAAAAAAATACACGCCGAAATCGGTTGCCGATGAAGAACGTGCAAAAGAACGCAAGCAAACGCTTCTCACTTGGATCCAGCCCGGTCTTGCCGGTTTGATGGATGGTTCGGTTTCAACTCTGGCACCGATTTTTGCGGCTGCCTTTGCCACCGGTGACACGAGACAAACATTTCTCGTCGGTTTATCCGCTTCACTCGGCGCCGGTATATCAATGGGCTTTACCGAAGCCGCCCACGATGACGGAAAACTATCCGGTCGCGGCTCACCAATCAAACGCGGCATTGCCAATGGTGTTATGACCTCTTTGGGTGGTCTTGGACACGCGCTTCCGTTTCTCATTCCCGATTTTCACATCGCAATTGCCATTGCATTTGCTGTTGTGTTTTTTGAATTGTGGGCAATTGCATGGATCCAGAACAAATTTATGGAAACACCATTCTGGCGTGCCGCTTTACAGGTTGTTGTCGGCGGGGCTCTGGTTTTTGCAACCGGTATTCTTATCGGTAGCGCTTGAAAAAGACCGCTCCAAGAGAACTTGTAACTTTTCGCTATCCCCTTTAAAAGGGTTGGCAGTGATTATATCGTCCTGAAGGCTTTCCATGTCGCAAACAGATTCTTCCATAAAACTCGCCATTCGTCGCCTTCCCCATTCGGAAGGGCTGAAATTGCCTTGCTATGAAACCGCAGGCTCGGCGGGAATGGATTTGAGAGCGGCATTGGAAGAAGGAAAAGAGCTTATCCTTTCCTCCGGTGAACGCGCACTCGTCCCTACAGGTTTGATATTCGAGTTACCGGAAGGATATGAGGCACAAATTCGCCCGCGTTCGGGGCTGGCCTTCAAAAACGGCGTTACCTGTTTGAATACACCCGGCACAATCGACAGCGATTATCGCGGTGAAATCAAAGTTCTGCTTATCAATCTCGGTCAGGAACCATTCACAATTACCCGCGGCATGAGAATTGCACAAACTGTCATTTCTCCGGCTCCGCAAATTGCCGTTGTGGAAACCACAACAACTTCGGATACAATTCGCGGCACCAAAGGGTTTGGTTCAACCGGACATAACTAGACAATTAGAATCCGTAGAGATTTTAAAACAGCAAACCTGAAAATAAGACAAAGCCTCTGAAAAGAAGTGCGAATGCCCGATTTATTTCAGGGGTTCTTATCAGGTTCTTTCGACTTCTGCGGCATTGCTTTGATAATATCGACAACAAAACAACGCTTAAAAATATAAAACCGCAATGTTTGGAAAAACATTGCGGTTAAATTCATTGAAACCTCAAGGCCTGAACCTAACGGTCTTTAATGCGATTTGCCCTCAAAAGCGCAATATACCATTTGCGATGGTGAGCCCATGCAAAGCCGCCGGAAATCTTGCCCTTTATCATTGCGCCGATTGAACCGGCAACCCAATAACCGGCATAGACATGGAAAATCCACACCGCGATAATGCAGGCGGCAACCAGCGAATGGGTAAGCAATGCATAACGCTGCCATTCAATAGGAACAAAAGGTGCAAAATAGGCTTGCCAAACCATAAAGCCTGTCACAATCAATATGATAAGACCAATCGACATCGACCAGAAAATACATTTTTGGCCAAAATTGTATTTTCCGATCATTGGCAGTTTTTCTTCATCGCCTTCAAGAACATCCTTGATATCGACAATCCATTTCAAATCCGTATTTTCCCAGATATTGAGGCGCCAGAAGCGGAAGAAAAGTCCGGCAAAGCTGATGACCATGACAACACCGATATAAGGGTGAATGGTACGCACAACTTGCCCGCCTCCAATGAGGTTTGAAAGCGGGAAAAGCGGTGGCCAATACATCATCAGACCGGTCAATGCCAAAAGAATCATTGAAATGGCGCCAATCCAGTGGTTGATGCGCGCGCCTTTTGTATAGCGGTCGACCATAACCGGATTACCTTTATGGACGTAATCGTATTTTTCATAAAGCTTATGCGTCATGATCGATATCCTCCAGAGTCTTTTCGGCTCGTTCTTCATCGTGTTTGGTTACTCTTGTACGCCCGATGAAGATACCATGTGCGGCAGCTCCAAGGATAGCCGCAGCAATAGCACCAAGCCCGAAATATTTGGAAATGCCCTTCCACGTTTTCACAATCGGTGAAATGTGCGGGTCTTCCGGCAGATTTGCATAAATGCTTGGCTTGTCGGCATGATGGAGAACATACATGACGTGCGTTCCGCCAACACCTTGCGGGTCATAAAGGCCGGCATTCTTGTAACCGCGGGCTTTCAGATCGGCAATGCGCTCTTTGGCATGTTCTTTAAGCTCGGCTTTTGTCCCGAACATAATCGCTTCGGTCGGGCAGGTTTTTGCACAAGCAGGCTTCTGCCCGACAGCAACACGGTCCGAACACAAGGTGCATTTATAGGCTCTGTGGGTTACTTGCGAGACACGCGGAATATTGAAAGGACAGCCTTTAATGCAATAACCGCAACCGATACATTTATCGTGAATAAAATCCACAATACCGTTGGAATATTGCACGATAGCACCCGGTGACGGGCAAGCGGCAAGACATCCCGGTTCCGAACAATGCATGCAACCATCCTTGCGGATAAGCCATTCGAGTGCATCTGTTTCCGGATTAACCCATTCTGTGAAACGCATAATTGTGAAAGCGTCCGGAGAAAGGTCACGTGGGTTGTCATAAACACCGACATTGTCACCAATTTCGGGGTTCAGTTCGTTCCACTCCGAACAGGCCGATTGGCAAGCTTTACAGCCGATGCAGCGTGAAACGTCAATCAGCTTGGCGATTTCTTCCAATTTTCGCTTCGGTTTCGGCGCTGGCGAAGCGGAAATCCGGATGTAATCATCCGGACCGATCTGCGGTTCGATTTTATCCTGTGTTGGAGGATTGATATTAATCATTGTTCCGCCTTTCCATTCTCATCGACTGGTGCTTTCGATTTTTCCATATTCACCAGAAATGCCTTGAATTCAGGCGTCTGGGAATTGGCATCGCCGACAAACGGCGTGAGCGAGTTAGGACCGAAGCCTTTCTTCGCCTCGCCGATAAAGCCCCAATGCAGTGGAATGCCGATAACATGAACCGGTTTGCCGTCACAAATGATCGGACGAATACGTTTGGTAACCAGCGCTTTGGCAAAAACCTGCCCGCGTTTGTTCCAAACTCTCACCCAATCACCTTTTACAACACCTTTCTCTGCTGCCAGTTCTTCCGAAATTTCAACAAAGAATTGCGGCTGCAAAGCAGCATTGATCCGGTTGTTTTTCGTCCAATAGTGGAAATGCTCGGTCAAGCGATAAGAGGTTGCAGCATATGGGAATTCGTCACTCGTTCCCAATTGTGCAAGATCTTCATCGAAGATACGAGCGGCCGGATTGCCACGAATATTCGGTGCAATCGGGTTGACGACCGGCGATTCAAACGGCTCGTAGTGAACCGGGAACGGTCCGTCACGAAGTCCGGCAAGCGTAAACAGTCGTGCAGTACCTTCCGCATTCATAATGAATGGACCAACAGCGTGCGGATCGGATGCAGGCGGAATATCCGGAACATCAAATCCCGTCCATTTCTCGCCATTCCATTCGATAACTTTACGTTCCGGATCCCAAGCCTTACCGTCAAAATCGGCAGATGCACGGTTATAGAGAATGCGGCGGTTTGCCGGCCACGCAAATGTCCACTTCGGATAAAGTCCGGCACCGTCATAGTCGGTGTTATCACGCCGTGCCATCATGTTCCCGTCTTCGGTAAAGCTGCCTGAATAAATCCAGCAGCCCGAAGCAGTACTTCCATCGGCCTTCAACGAAGCAAAGCCTGGAACCTGTTTGCCTTTTTCAAGGATTTTTTTGGTCGGGTCTTTCGGATCATAAAGATCTTCGACAGCATAACCGTTCATTTCCTTGGCAAGTTCTGCCGGCTGAGGTTCGCTTTCGTCCTCATATGGCCAATGGAGGTTGACGATAGGATCGGGGAACACACCGCCTTCTTTTTCATAAAGCTTCTTCAGCCTCAACCAGAGTTGCGCCATGATCCAAGTGTCGTGCTTTGCGTCACCCGGCGGATTTTGCCCTGCCCAGTGCCACTGCAACCAGCGACCGGAATTGACAACAGCACCTTCATCTTCGGCAAAACAGCTTGTCGGCAATTGGAAAACTTCCGTTTTGATTTCGGATGTATTGACATCATTGAAATCACCATGGTTTTCCCAGAAACGTGCCGTCTCTGTTTCCAACGGATCCATCACGACAAGGAATTTCAATTTGCTCAAGCCACGCTCGACCTTTTTACGGTTCGGGAATGCAAGAACAGGATTGAAGCCTTGGCAGAAATAGCCGTTCATCTGATTATGATCCATCAGGTCGACAGCTTTAAGAATATCGTAATTGGCGATATCAAGCTTCGGCAGATAATCATAGGCAAAGTCGTTTTCTTTTGTTGCGGCCTTACCCCACATTGCCTTCATGAACGAGATGAAGAACTTGTCATAATTCTGCCAGTAGCTGACCTGATTCGGCCGTGTCGGCGTGAACTTGCGTTTTCCGAGATAGGTCTTGAGATCTGTCTCGTTTTCCATCGGAATATTCATATAGCCCGGAATGAGGTTGGACATCAGTCCGACATCTGTCAGGCCTTGAATATTGGAGTGACCACGAAGTGCATTCACACCGCCACCACGAACACCAATGTCACCAAGAATAAGCTGCAACATGCACATTGTGCGAATGTTTTGCGCACCCTTGGAGTGTTGCGTCCAGCCGAGAGCATACATGGATGTCATCGCCTTTGTCGGGCTTGAACATTCTGCAATCATCTCGCAGATTTTAAGGAACTTATCCTTCGGTGTACCGCAAATTCTTTCAACCATTTCAGGCGTGTAAACCGAAACGTGTTTTTTAAGAAGCTGCCAGACCGAACGCGGATGAGTCAAAGTCTCGTCATTCTTGGCGTAACCGTTCTCGTCCATTTCATAGGACCAGGTCGAGCGGTCATAATCACGTTTGGCTTCGTCATATCCGGTAAACAGGCCATCTTTGTAACCGAAACCTTCATTGACGATCAAACCGGCATTGGTGAAATGTTTGACATATTCATACTGAACTTTGTCATGCGTTATGCAGTAGTTGATGACACCGGACAAAAAGGCAATATCGGTTCCCTGACGGATCGGTGCATAAAAATCGGCAACCGAAGCCGAACGGGTAAAGCGCGGATCAACAACGATCAGCTTTGCACCGCGATGCTCTTTTGCATAGGTAACCCATTTGAAGCCACAAGGATGTGCTTCGGCAGCATTACCACCCATAATAATGACGAGATCCGTTGCGCGGATATCCGTCCATGGATTTGTCATCGCGCCACGACCAAATGTTGGGCCCAGACTGGACACCGTGGGGCCGTGTCAAACGCGTGCCTGGTTATCGAATACCAGCATACCGCATGAACGCACGACCTTATAAGTCGCAAATGCGGTTTCGTTTGTAGCCGCAGAGGCTGCGAGAAATCCTGTTGTCAACCAGCGATTGACTGTTTGGCCTTTTTCGTTTTTCTGAACAAAATTGGCGTCGCGGTCATCTTTCATGTAGCGGGCAATTTTATCGAGTGCCTCGTCCCATGTGATTTCTTCAAAGTGATCGGAACCGGGGCGACGAACCTTCGGTTTTGTCAAACGGTTCTTTGAATGGATTGTATCAAGAAGGGCTGCACCTTTCGGGCACAGAGTTCCATGATTGGTCGGGTGGTCAACATCACCCTCGACGTGAATAACTTTTGCTGTGCCGTCTTTCATTGATCCTTTTGAATAAAGGATAATGCCGCAAGCAACCGAACAATAAGTACAGGTTTGTCGGGTCTGGGTTGTTGAAGCCAACCTGAAAGGCTTTATCGCCGAAACAACGGTCGCCTCGGCTTCACTAAAGCCGAGTGCCCCCAAGGCTGTTGCGCCGACACCCGCACCAGCACCCTTTAAAAAGGCGCGACGCGAAATTTCTATATTCATACGGGCTTTCCTCTAGTATTTTTCGATCATCCCACAAGTTGACAATTGTAAATCAACAATTGTTCCAAAGCAACCAATCCTGCTTTGAAAAAGTCCAAACAACGCTCTGTTAGAACATGAGCGGATGTCTGCCGGTCGGGTGAGATCATCTACAATATTTCGATATGTGTCGCAAAAACCGATAATGCAATCGGCTTTTCTATGACAGTCGCGTTATTGTGAACACAATTAACGTCTGGTCAACGATCTGGCGAACGATCTGACGAACGATCAGGGATGAAGAAGCGCTGCATTGCACGCAGGTTTGACAAATGGTAACATTGGCTTACCACCGGATATAAACTGGTATCCGCGGGAAAATGAATAATTAAGAGGATATTTTGATGACACCCTTCCGTTTGACAAGTCTTGCTCACGGTGGGGGTTGCGGTTGTAAACTGGCACCCTCCGTTTTGCAGAAAATGCTGAAAAACCAGCCGGAATATGGACCATTTGAACATTTGTTGGTGGGAACCGAAACGAGTGATGACGCCGCCGTTTACGAACTTGACGATGGCACTTGTGTTATCGCTACAACAGACTTTTTCATGCCGATGGTTGATGACCCTGTCACTTTTGGTCAAATCGCCGCGACAAATGCTATTTCCGACGTTTATGCCATGGGCGGAAAGCCGATTATGTCGCTGGCAATCCTTGGTATGCCGGTTGACAAGATTGATCCGGCCATTGTCGGAGAGATTTTAAAAGGCGGGCGACAAAAAGCCGCAGAAGCCGGCATTGCTGTCGCCGGTGGCCATTCGATCGACAATCCCGAACCTGTCTATGGTTTGGCCGTTATCGGCATCTGCAAAAAAAGCGAGATCAAATTGAACGCCCGTGCCCATGCCGGTGACAAACTCGTTCTCATGAAAGGTATCGGCGTCGGTGTTTATTCGCATGCATTCAAAACCGGAAAACTTTCCGATGAAGCCTATCAGGAAATGATTGCATCCATGACGCTCCTCAATAAAATCGGTACAGAGCTTGGAAATAACCCCGATGTTCACGCCTTGACCGATGTGACCGGCTTCGGGATTCTGGGACACAGTCTTGAAATGGCTCAAGGTTCCAATGTCGAGATTGCTATAAATTATTCAAAAATTCCGTTTCTCAAGCAAGCCGAGGCACTCGCAAAAGACGGTTGTTTTACCGGTGCTTCGCGCCGTAACTGGGATAGCTATGGCGAACATATTGTGTTGCCGGAAAACTATCCCGATTATAAACGCTTTCTGTTGACCGACCCGCAAACATCGGGCGGCCTTCTTGTATCAATTTCGCCGGAGAAAGCCCAATCACTCGTTGCTTATGCAAAAAGCCAAGGCTATCCACTCTCTACCATTATTGGCGAAGCCCGCAATGGCGCTCCAAAAGTCGTTATAGAAGAGTGATTCGAGTGGCTTTTCTCGCCCGCGGACGGGGTTGCTATCGGCAATTTCCCGCCCGAACGGGCGACGATTTACCAATATGACCCATTTTTGCGAACAATTTTCTCTTTTCATTTGAATTAGATAATGAATTTTGAAAAAAATGCTTGGCAATTCGGTTGAAGAACGCTAATTTCCCCCATATCAAATAGATCGTCATGGAACTTAGCTATTGGAGTCGTTTCCATAGGCTTTTTGAGATTTTCAAAAAATTGGTTTGAGCTTGATGGCTTGTCAACAAGCATAATCAAAAACGGATATTGGCGCGAACGCCATCATATCCCTGTCTGAAAATCAACTGAATAAAATTAGATAAAACATATTCTTAAAGAGATCATTATGAGGCCACAACAAAATAGGCGCATCCGTGGACGCAATAATAACAATAATAATCGTCGCGGTCCAAATCCTCTTTCACGCAATTATGAAAGTAACGGTCCGGATGTAAAAATTCGTGGTAATGCACAACATATAGCAGATAAATATACTGCTTTGGCTCGCGATGCGCAGGCTGCCGGTGATAGGGTGATGGCAGAAAATTACCTGCAACATGCCGAACATTATGTCCGCATCATTCTGGCAGCACAGGCACAAATGCCGCAACCGATCCAGCGTGAAGAACTGATTGATGACGATGAAGAGGACGAGAATACACCGGTCGTTTCTTTGGAACTGAATGAAGAGCATGAAGCCGCAGGAAGTGGCCCGCAACCGGAAATTCAGGGTGTTCCTGCTGAAGTCGCTCTTGCCGAGGATTCAGACGAAGTCGGTAAGGTTGTAGAACTCAAGAAACCCCGTCGTGCACCACGTCGTCGCAGCACACCGTCAAGTCGTTCCGATGGCGGTGAAAACGAGGCCGAAGAGCAAGTAAAAGAAAAAGCGGAAGCTTCTGAAGAGACGGTTGAAAAACCGGTTGCAGCCGAAGAGGTTGTTGAAAAGAAACCGCGTCGCAGACGCACGACAAAACCGAAAGTGGAAAAGGCTGAAGAAGAAGCCTGAGCCACTCCCTGAGCCACTCTATGAGATTCATCAAATCAGACGGGCTATTGCCCGTCTTTTTTGTTTTGCTCGCATTAATAAGGGTTTTTACCGGTCTTTTCGGTTGTTACTTACCCTTTTTATTTCCCCGTTAATGGCAGACCAATTTTTGCTGATTACAAGCTTCCAGAACTTTGCGGACACATATCCTGCCAATTTCAAAAAACTATAATGATGAATCCTGTTTTACAGAAGACAAACTTGGCCGAAAACGTCTCTAACGCCCGTTAGTTTTCTTGTTCCCGACGCTCAATGGCTTATGCCTTTCCCGACACTTGACGTGCCAAGGCAATAAAACAGTTCGGGAATAGTGATGATAAGCGATGGGCTTCAACCGGACATCATTCAATTGAAAACAATTGGCGGAAGAGCATGGGAGTCGAACCCATAAAAGACCGTCTCACGGCCCCTTACGGCTTTGAAGGCCGCATCCATCACCGGATGAAAAGCCCTTCCGAATGTCTTATGCGGCTTTTAGGCAAAAACTGCAAGCCTAACTATCGGCAAACAGGTCAAGCCGATGCGGATTTAACCGCCTTATGTCGCCCTTTCTGATTGTCACACCGTGGCGATCAAAAAATTCCAGCAGAAAAATGGAAACCTTGCGGCCGTTATTCAGCCGGTCACGCAAATCGGCGGCGATAAATTCGTGCTTTTCTTTTTTTTCGGCGATGTCCCGCATAATCATAATAATTTCAGCCAGCACTTCACGCGGGAAGAAATAGTCTTGCGCCACTTCATAGACACGCCCCATTCGTGCGCATGATTTAAGGATTTGCCGCATATGATTTTCGTCAATTGCGAGGTCTTGCGCAAAATCGCGCGTACGCGGCGGGCGAAAACGTTCTTCACCTTTCAGAACTTTATAGACACGTTGCCAGATTGCTTCATCTTCAGGCGATAATTTGGCTTCATGACCGGCAAGGCCAACCCAGGCACCGCGAATTTTCAACCGGCCTTTATCAATTTCGTTCTGTAACAGATCACGAAAATAAGGGGCACGAATTTCGCGGGCAACGTCACGCCGCAGCTTTTCAAGGCCGACACCGAAAAGATCAGGCTCGTTTTTATGAAATTCAACAAGATAATCGACAATCGCCTTTTGCAGGCGTTGTTCTTGTTGTTGTTCCATAACAAACCGGTCTTGACCATGTTCGAGAACAACAAAATTTCCACTCGAAAGAAGTTTGGCCGCCTCGACTTCAGACAGGTTACGCGCACGACAAAAATAAAGCCAGTCAATGCCATAAGGTGGCAATGCCAGAATTGCCGACAAAGCTTGAAGATGATCTTCATTTTCCATTGCGGCAAGAAATTTGAAACGCTCAGGTGAGCGACGGTGGCGTTCCGGTGCCAGCGGGTCAAGAATAATACCGCCACCAATTGTACGGCTTGCCGATGTATCCCGAATAACAAAACGGTCGCCGCTTGCGGCAATCACAGCTTTATCGGAAATAATCTGCACATAAGCGGTTTCACCGGCTTTCATTGTGTCTTGCAACAAAAATACAAGACGGGCATTGGTTTCCAATGAACCATGGTGCAAGTGAACAGGAAACCATTGTTTCAAAGGTTTCGGTTCAGAT
This sequence comes from Bartonella sp. B10834G3, assembly GCF_016102505.1. Taxonomy (NCBI): domain Bacteria; kingdom Pseudomonadati; phylum Pseudomonadota; class Alphaproteobacteria; order Hyphomicrobiales; family Bartonellaceae; genus Bartonella; species Bartonella sp. B10834G3. The sequence continues at coordinate 1,186,139 of NZ_JACFOM010000001.1, read as the reverse complement.
GAAAGAATGGTGAGACGAACATCGAACCTTTGACTTGGCTTATCAAGAAACGGGTCAATAACCATCATACCCCGTTTAACTTTATCCTTGTTGATTGCGTCACCAACAATATTGAGTGCTGCCCTGTCGCCCGTTCTTGCCTTTTCGGAAACTTCATCCTGTACATGGATAGACCGTAATCGCGCTGGCAGATGATTGGGTGCAATCACCATAAGATCATTGGTCGATGCTTCACCTGAAAGCACGGTTCCCGTCACCACAGTCCCCGCACCGGAAAGCACAAAACAGCGGTCGATTGCATGGCGGAAACGCCCATGGGAAACACGTTTTTTCAAATGCAGGGCTGCATTTTCTATCTCTTCCCGAAGAGCCGCTATCCCCTCGCCGGTCAGTGACGACACGGGAAAAATCGGTGCATTTTCAAGAAACGAACCTTTGAGAAATTCGTGCAATTCCGCTTGCAATGCATCAACACGCTCTTTGTCGACAAGGTCGATGCGTGTGATGACAACAACCCCGTGTTTTAACCCCAGAAGCTTCAATATTTCAAAATGCTCGCGCGTTTGCGGCATAATACCGTCATCGGCAGCCACAACCAGCATGACATAATCAATGCTACCGGCTCCTGTCAGCATGGTATGGATGAGTTTTTCATGCCCCGGAACATCCACAAAACCGATACGCTCGCCATTTTTCAAAGTCTTATAGGCAAAACCCAGTTCAATTGTGATACCACGTTGTTTTTCCTGTGGCAGACGATCTGTATCAATGCCTGTCAATGCTCTGACGAGAGCCGTTTTTCCATGGTCAATATGACCGGCAGTACCAATAATCATGATAATTTATCGAGATTGTTAACAAAACCGTTTGTGTCATCAAGGCAACGTAAATCAAAAACCAGCCGGTTGGCATGCATGCGTCCGATAACGGGCTTTGGCAATTGGCGCAAACGATAAGCGAGTTCCGTCAAGGAATTTGTCGGGTCAACAGGACTTACCGAAATACCGTAGCTTGGCAAAGTTTCCATCGGCATAGCGCCTGAGCCTACCTGACTATTACACGGGCAGATTTCAACATGATAAGCCGGTTGAAAAAATTCGCTTATTTTTGCGCATAAATCGGCGGCCTGATGGGCAATATCGCTTTGGTTGCGTGAAAGATAACGCAAGGTCGGAATTGTGGTGTTGCGCTTTTCTTCATTGCGATAAGCACGCAAAACCGCTTCCAGTGCCGCAAGGCGCACTTTGTCGACACGAAGCGAGCGTTTCATGGGGTTTTTATTGACCCGCGCAATCAATTCCTGCTTGCCGATAATAAAACCGGCCTGGACGCCGCCCAATAATTTATCGCCGGAAAAAGTGACAATATCCGCGCCCGCTTTGATGACATCCTGAACGGTCGGTTCATAGGGGAGCCCGAAATTAACGAGATTGACGAGCGTTCCCGAACCGAGATCTTCCATCAAAGGTATATGACGCGTTGCAGCCAATGCCGCGAGTTCTTTTGTGGTAACTGCTGAAGAAAATCCTTCAATACGATAGTTCGATGTGTGCACTTTCAATAAAAGTGCGGTCTCTTCATTGATGGCTTTTTCATAATCGGCAAGGTGGGTGCGATTGGTTGTTCCCACTTCCACCAACTTGCAGCCGGCACTTTCCATAATATCGGGCATACGGAAAGCACCGCCAATTTCGATAAGTTCGCCACGCGAAATAATGCTTTCGCCCTGTTTACCTGCTAGCGTATTCAACACCAGAAGAACGGCTGCCGCATTATTGTTGACAAGGGTTGCATCTTCCGCACCGGTAAGCTCGCAAATCAATTCGCGTAAATGGTCGTCGCGTTCTCCCCGCTCGCCACTTTCAAGATCATATTCCAGCGAAACGGCGTTACGCATGGCATTAACGGCATTCTGGATTGCAACTTCCGGAAGTTGCGCACGTCCGAAATTGGTGTGCAAAATTGTGCCGGTCAGGTTGAACACGGCGCGCATGGTCGATTGGGCATCCACCTCAAGCCGTTCAAGTGCCATCATTGCCAGAACAGCGCTTGTGCGCGGTGTGCGTCCTGCCTTGATGAGAATGCGCTCGTCGGCAAGGGTTGCCCTGATAGCATCAACCGTTGCACTGTGCCCGAATTCGGCTTCCGCCTCTTTTGCCGCTTGTTCGGCAAGAATTGCGTTGACCGGAGGTAGGAGAGAAAAATCTGCGACCATCAATAACCCGCCAGAAATGGATTGAATGCACCTCTTTTGAATGTACCATCCTCTTTCATCAAAAGATCAAGTGCCAATGAACCTATATCATCGGCAAACACATCGAAATGGCTATCTTTTTGATGATTCATCTGTTTGCAATAGCGTTTGCAGGTATCACATGTCTCCGCAAGTATCGTTCCCGGCCCCCCGTCTATCTCGCGGAAACTGATACCCTTGGTTTCTTCGCAAAACGTGCATTTGATGCGTACATAACGCCACATGGATCCGCAATAAAGGCATGAACAGAACCGGATACCTTCCGAAGATGGCCAACCGACAATCATCGAAGCCGAATGCGTACCACCGCAACAGGGGCAAAGATTGCCTTCGATAGGCTGCAATTTCTTTGCGTCAAGTTTTGCAGCAGCCAATGCCAATGTAATCTGCAAAGCGCCGGTTACATAAATATGCTGCGCCAAATTTTCCTGCGGCAATTTGTGCGCAATAATATCGGAAGCCCAATTTTGCCATTTTGCCTTATTGGCTTGTGTATCCTCAAGGGCAAGGAGGCTTGAACCTTTCAACTTTCTTTTGCCGAGAATCTTGAAAAAACTATTGGCAATCTCGTCAAAAACAGGGGCAGATATAATTGCCTGCCGGTCGATCGGCGGCATAACGAATTTTTGTGCCTGAACCTGATCGGCTGTCGGAATATCGCTTGTAGAAAACTCGTTACAGACGAATTGCTGTGCTCCGGTAAATTCCACCATAAAATCTATATAGTCTTTAACCGGACTTGTGGGAGCAAGCTCTTCAAAACGTTTGCTCCGTTCCTCGAATAACGTATTAATATCGGGAAGCCGGACGAAAGGAGGCGTGCGCATATGACCGACTTCGGTCATATCTCCTTCGAATTTTTTATTACGCGGCATATTTCAATGGACTCCATTTTTAGTTCGGTCAATTTTATAACCGGAAAACGGAACTTGTCCAACCAATCTATAAATGTCGAAGGATAACACTTGAAAAATAAGGCGCAGAATTCAATAGGGCTGCCTTTGAATGATAATTTTGCCATCTGATTTGAGCGATGATTTTGCTTTCAAATTTGAGCAATGCTTTGGCCGCCAGATTTGCATGATGCTTTTGCCATCTGATTTGAGCAATGATTTTGCCGTCAGATAGGTCAATTTTTTTGGCAAGAACAGGATTTTAACACCATCCGAAGTGAAACAAACCCGCTTTGACAGCCTGTTTCACAGGGGACAGCTTGTTTCACAGGGGACAGCTTATTTTACTGTGGAGCTGGCGCCGATGTTTTTTCCAAACCGACAAGACCTATTTTTGTGTATCCGGCCGCACGCAATTCATTAAGAAGTTCGATAATGCCGCTATATTCCACGCTTGCGTCACCACGAATAAAGATTTTTTCTTCATGATTGTTTGAAGTAAGCCGATCAAGAGTCGTCCTGAGGTCATCCAAAGACGCTTTTTCTTCTCCTACATAAAGCGATTTATCCTGCTGCAATGTGATATAGACCGGTTTGTCAGGTTTTGGTTGCGCAGGTGTCGAAGATGTCGGCAGTTGTACCGGAATATCGCTTGTTGCCAGAGGTGCGGCAACCATGAAAATGATGAGCAAAACCAGAATAACATCAATGAACGGCGTTACATTGATTTCATGACTGACATCAAGTTCATCACTGTCGAGATCTGAAAGCTTTGTTGCCATCTCTTCCTACTCCGCAGCAATCGACAAACTCGGCCGTGTTGCTGTTTCACGCTTGACTTTACGGAAGTCGAGATCACGACTGACAAGACGTTCAATTCCGGCTGAAACATCAATAAGCTGTTGCCGATAACCGGTAATCAAACGGGCAAAGACATTGTAGATAATGACAGCGGGCACGGCTGCAACAAGGCCGATGGCTGTTGCAAGAAGCGCTTCAGCAATACCGGGAGCAACAACGGCAAGATTGGTTGTTTGCGCTTGCGAAATACCGATGAAGGAATTCATAATACCCCAGACAGTACCGAAAAGGCCGACGAAAGGACCGATAGCGCCGATTGTTGCCAACACACCGGTTCCGAATGCAACATGACGTCCGGATGCTGAAATAATGCGCGAGAGAACCGAACTCAATCGTTCTTTCAAGCCCTCGGTTCCAGCCAAATCCACGGCTGCGAGCGAAGCTTCCACTTCATCTTGTGCCGCCTGTACCAAGCGGGGGCCGACACCTTTGTCATTTTTAACTGCCAAAGCAAGCTCGGAAAGGCTTTGAGCGCCGTTAACCTGCCTCATGGTCGCTCTTGCCCGCCTTTTCACCGCCGATACTTCGATAAGTTTGACAATGAAAATAACCCAGGTTGCAACAGAAGCGAGTGCCAGACCGACCATAACCACTTTAACGACCCAGTCTGCATTCAGGAACATACCGATAGGTGAAAGATCATGCGGGATGGAAGCGATAAAATGGTCGGCAGCCTGACTGGCCGTATCGGCAGCAGCTTTAGCTGTGCTTTCCGTTTCCGAAGCGGCCGATTGCAAAGCCTGTTCACCTGCTTTCAAAGCATTTTCGCCCGTCTGAACGGCACTTTCACCGGAATGCAAGACATTTTCACCGGTTTGTAAGGCTTTTTCGCCAGCTTGCAATACCTGATTTCCGGTTGTTTGCTGCACTTCATTTTGTGCCGATGCATAGCCGCCAGCCAGGCATAGAAATGCCGCGGCAGTTACAAGCCTTGTAAAAGATCTCATCATCGCTCTCGTTCCTGAACTTCAATTCGATGGCGATTAATTAACAAAATTTAATATGATAAATCAAGTCATGTTTATGCAAATATTGAAGTTATTTTCTGCCTGCCAAAAAATTCTACCCCCGGCGCCGTCTTAACGAACAATGATTGCACGGAAATCATTGACATTGGTTCCCGTCGGGCCGGTTTCAAGAAGGTCATCGAGCATATTGAATGCACTCCAAGCATCGTGGCGGGCAAGAAAAGTTGCGGGATCAAAACCTTGCTGTTTGAGACGTAAACAACTGCTGCCGTCACAAAATGCACCTGCATTGAATTCGCTACCGTCGCGACCATCCGTATCTGCCGCAAGTGCCGTGATAGAACTCTCCCCCTCTATTGCCATCGAAAATGACAGTAAAAATTCGCTATTTCTTCCACCCTTGCCAACGTCACCCTTGTTGTAATCGCCGGTGATCGTCACGGTTGTTTCGCCGCCCGAAAGCATAACGACAGGTTTTTCAAAGGGGCGGTTTTTCAAGGCAATTTCACGGGCAATGGCAGCATGCATCAATGCAATATCCTTTGCTTCACCTTCAATCGAATCGGAAAGGATAATGGCATTCAAACCGGCTTTGCGCGCATGAGCGGCGGCGGCTTCCAGCGATGTCGCCGCCGATGCAACAATATAGGCGGCATTTTTTTCAAAAGCAGGATTATCAGGGGTTGGAGCCTTGGCAAGCTCGCTCTTTAAAACGGAAACGGCTTTTGGAGGCAAAGCAATATGATATTGGCTTACAAATTTTAACGCTTCCTCGCGGGTTGACCAATCGGCAACTGTGGGACCGGATGCAACTTGCGAGGCAATGTCTCCCGGAATATCCGACACAATGAAACTGACGACGCGGGCGGGCGCTGCATAATAGGCAAGCCGCCCTCCTTTGATTTGTGACAAATGCTTCCTGATCGTATTCATTGCGCCGATAGGAGCACCACTTTTTAACAATGCCTCATTGATTGCGATTTCGTCTTCAAGTGTCAAAGGTTCAAGCGGCAAAGGCAACAAAGCCGAGCCACCACCGCAGATAAGCGCAATGACCAGATCATCGGCTGATAATCCTTGAACAAGTTTGACAAGCTTTTTTGCCGCTTTCAGCCCGTTTTCATCCGGCAAAGGGTGGGAAGCTTCCAGAACTTCAATCGAACGAAGCGAGGTCGCGTGGCCATAACAGGTGACAACCGCACCTTCAAGCTCGCCATAGCCGACTTTATCCCATAGTTTTTCAAGTGTCAAAGCCATTTGAGCGGAACCTTTGCCCGCTCCCACAACAATAGTCCTGCCTTTTGGCTTTGCAGGTAAAAACTGTTCCATCAAACATTCCGGATTGGCAGCGGCAACCGCACAATCAAAAAGTTCGTTCAATAATTGACGATCATTGTTATTTTTCAATTATGACCTCCCCGAAAAATCTGTTTCCCGTTTCTTTTGTTTCAGATTTTTATTTCCATTTACAGTTTATTGTTGCAGACTTTTGCGAAAAAAGTGGAAAAAACAAACATAATAACTATGTAATTAAAGTACATCGTCCGAAAATTTCGTACGGTCATTCATTCTTAAAGCAGGAGAAGACGATATGCCTAAGGAAAATGCGACACCAACCGAAAAAAGTCTCCAGGAACAATTTGAACAGTTGAAAAAAGAGGTTTCCAATATTCATTCCACATTGAATGATCTGGGTTCCGAAAAACTGACAGCCGCAAAAGGCAAAGCCGAAAAGCTTTATGCATCGGCGAAAGAAAATGGTGAGGAAGCGATCTCGCAGGCAAAAGAAAAGATTGGCGATGTGCAAGGACAATTGTGCAATTGCATACGCGAAAAACCGATTGCAAGCCTTGCCGCAGCCGCAGGTGTCGGTTTTATTCTTGCTCTGTTGATGCGGCGTTAAAATATGTTGCGGCTTATCGCGCCGCTTATTGGCGGTTTGGCAAATGGCAGCGTGAAAACGGCAGTCAAATCAACGCGTAATCAGGCAATTTGTTATTTACTGATCGGTTTGTCACTGTTTTTCGCGGTGATATTCCTGTGCGTCATAGCATTTATTGCCCTTACATGGGTGGTCTCTCCGATCTTGTCGGCAACGATTATTTTTGCCTTTTGGCTCATTGTGGCGCTTGCCGGTTTTTTAATCGGCCGGTCTGTTTCAGCCAAAAGACGAAAAATCTATGAAGAACAGATGAATGACGAGCGGTTCAACCTTGTGGCGGCATCTCTTGTTGCTGCCGTTCCTGCCATATTGAAAAACAAAAAGACGCTTACTCTTGCAATTCCCCTTATCGGATTGGCAGCATTGATGTTCTGGAACAAGGATAACAACCGGAAGTCGTAAAATCCGTATTCAAGGGATGAAATTTTAAAAAACCGGTTGTGTTCCAACCGGTTTTTGTCTTTTCGCAAGTAGTTACAATTGATTATTTGAAAGCGTATCTTATACCCACTTTTACATCATGTGATGTCAGATGGTCGAGCTTGAGAGCGCCGTTTTCCGAAATACCGGCAGTTTTTGCGTCGCCCAGATCGCTATAGCTATAACCGATGTCGAATATAACACGAGGGGAAAGTTTCACACCTATGCCTGCATGGATTGCAAAAGCAAAATCCCATTCGGTTTTTGCGGCTGCCTCATAGGTTTGTCTACCGTTATCCACCTCGAAGTCGCTGACACGATTGGCACTTGCTCCGAGGCCTGCCCCGATATAGGGCGTAACATCATGATAGGTTACAAGGTCGACATAAGCATTCGCCATGAATACGGTTGAAGATATATCACCTTCATATTTTCTTGTTGTATCGAAATCGCGATCCTTCGCAGTGATTGTATTTTTGGCACGATATTCGATCGTCCCGTCAAGGCGGACAATATCATTGAGACGATAGCCCAGACCGACCCCGCCAAGAAAGGCGTTATCCATATCACCTTTGTTTTTCCAGTGATAATCGGCACTTGCATCGCCCGAATCGAATCTGTCGAATTTATGGATGTCGCCGAGGCTGACACCGGCATATGCTTTTGCATAAAAGGGAATGTTTTCGGTTGTGATGGCAATTTCGGGAACCTTGTCAAGGTCGATGTCATTGGCCAGCGCCTGATTTGAACCAAGTGCCGACAATGCTCCAATAAATGCAAAGCAAAATTTCATTCTCAAGCCTCTAAACAAGACGCAAATGCCATCATCTTGTGAAGCTTTTTAAACATGATTGGTTAAGACGTTCTTAACCATAAATTTTAACTATCTATTTTCCATAACCAAAAAGCTATTCAAAGCCGGAACAGGCATAAAAAAAGCAGCCATTTTCAGGCTGCTTTTCAAAAAAACGAAAAGTCTATTTGCGCTCGAACTATAGTTCGGGCACTTGTCAGATGGCGTCTCTTACCTTTTTTAGCGCCTCGACGATCTCGTCAACCACATTTCCGATCAAACGTTCATCATCACCTTCCGCCATAACACGAATGAGAGGCTCGGTTCCCGACGGGCGAATAACCAGTCGACCATTTTTTCCCAAACGTTTTTCAGCGTTTTTGATAACATCTTTGACGTGGGCATCTTCAAGCGGTTTGCCTTCGGAAAAGCGGACATTCTTCAAGACTTGCGGCACCGGCTCGAAGCGGTGACAAAGCTCGCTCATCGGCTTTTGTGATTCTTTTGCACATCCCAGAATTTGTAACGATGTCACCAGACCATCGCCGGTCGTCCCGTAATCGGATAGCACAATATGACCCGATTGTTCGCCACCGACATTGAAACCATGCTGACGCATATATTCAACCACATACCGGTCGCCAACCTTGGTTCTTGCCATGGTCAGACCTTTTTGACCGAGAAAACGTTCAAGTCCGAGATTGGACATGACTGTTGCAACGATACCGCCACCACGTAAAAGACCATTTTCCAGCCACCGTTCGGCAACAACGGCCATCAACTGGTCACCGTCGATAATGGCTCCGGTTTCGTCAACCATCACCACGCGGTCGCCATCGCCATCAAGTGCGATTCCCGCATCCGCTCTCACTTCATGAACCTTGCGCATCAAAGCAATCGGGTGGGTCGAACCGCAATCTTCGTTGATATTTGTGCCTGTCGGCTTATCGCTCAATGTGACAACTTCCGCACCAAGCTCCCACAGCGCAAGCGGTGCTGCTTTATAGGCCGCACCATTGGCACAATCGACAACAATACGCATACCGTCCAATCGGACATCACGCGGCAATGTGCGTTTGGCAAACTCGATATAACGATAAATATCACCTTCAACGCGCTTTGCCCGACCGATTTGCGACTGTCCCGCAAGCTCGTTGGTCATGTCGCTTTCAATGAGTTTTTCGATTTTCATCTCGATTTCGTCGGAAAGTTTAAAACCGTCCGGACCGAACAATTTTATACCGTTATCGAAAAAAGGATTATGGGAGGCCGAAATCATAACGCCGACATCGGCACGCAGCGAACGGCAAAGCATTGCGACGGCTGGTGTGGGAATTGGCCCCAAAAGAAACACTTCCATGCCGCTTGCCGTAAAACCTGCAACCATAGCATTTTCCAGCATATAGCCCGACAGGCGTGTATCTTTGCCGATAACAACTCTTCCCGGCCGCCCCTGACTGCGAAAAAGAATACCTACCGCCATACCGACTTTCATAGCCACATCTGCGGTCATCGGAAATGTATTGGCTTTCCCCCTTATTCCATCGGTACCGAAATATTTAAACGCCATTATATTTTCCTTTTTCGATAAAATTCCGTGTTCGATAAAATTCAAATTTCGATCAATTCAAATTTCGATAAAATTCTGCCGGCCATTCATACTACAATTTTCAATGTTCCAACTAACAATTTTTAAGCAGAAAACCAACCGTCGACCGCATCAATGAAGGCCTTCATGGCGCGAATTATCACGACACGGTTAACATTCATATGTTTGAACAAAATAAAAGCGGCTTGAGCGTATCAAGCCGCTTCAGATTTTTTGAACCGGAATTCAGGCCTTTTTATCATCACCATGATCGGTGACGGTTTCTTCCTTTGCCGATTTTTTACTTTCCGTTACCGGTTTTTCGGACTTTTGCGATGGCGAAGTTTTTGTCGCCTTTCTTGTCCTTTTCGGCTTTTTTTCGGCTGCTTTTTTTTCAGTTGTCTTTTTTTCGATTTCCGGCTTTTCGGAAGTTTCAGACTTTTTATCGGCTTCATCAGCCGGTTGAGAAGCCGCTTTTGCCCTTACAACAACCGACTTCGACTGGTCGGTTTTAGGTTTTTCGGGCGTTTTCCCGGCTTTCGGAACACTCGAGACATGCGGTGTCGGCGAATCCTTGCCCATATCCCGTGAAGGCGGTTTGCCGTTAATAACTTCCTGAATTTCGGCTCCTGTAAGAGTTTCGTATTCAAGCAAGCCTTCGGCAAGTGCAACCCATTGTTTCTTTTTCGAGGTCAAGGTTTGTTTGGCCGTCTGATAGGCTTCGTCGATAAGGCGGCGTATCTCGGAATCAATCACCCTTGCAGTTTCTTCCGAAACTTGCTGGTTACGCCCGCCTCCCTGATACATATCTTCCTGACTTTCGCCATAAGTAACCTTGCCGAGTTCATCGGAGAAGCCCCAACGTGTGACCATAGCACGGGCAAGTTTCGTTGCCTGTTCAATGTCGGAAGACGCGCCGGAAGTGATGTTATCCTTGCCGAACTTCAATTCTTCGGCAACACGGCCACCCATCATGATTGCCAGACGCGAAATCATGTAGCGGTAGCTCATCGAATATTTGTCACCTTCCGGCAATTGCATAACCATGCCGAGTGCGCGACCACGCGGGACAATCGTTGCTTTGTGCACGGGATCGGCTGCCGGCATATTGATAGCAATAATGGCATGTCCGGCTTCGTGAAAAGCTGTCAGCTCTTTTTCTGCCGGTGTCATGGCGGAATGGCGTTCTGCCCCCATCATGACTTTGTCTTTGGCATCCTCGAATTCCTGCATGGTGACCAGACGTTTGTCGCGCCGTGCTGCCATAAGTGCCGCTTCATTGACAAGGTTCATCAAATCGGCACCGGAAAATCCGGGTGTGCCGCGCGCCACAATCTTCAAATCGACATTGGGCGCCAAAGGCACATTGCGAACATGGACTTTAAGAATTTCCTCACGCCCTGCAACATCGGGATTAGGAACAACCACCTGCCGGTCAAAACGCCCCGGACGCAACAATGCCGGATCAAGCACATCGGGACGGTTGGTTGCGGCAATCAGAATAATGCTTTCATTCGGCTCGAACCCGTCCATCTCGACAAGAAGCTGGTTCAAAGTCTGTTCACGTTCATCATTGCCACCGCCGAAACCGGCACCGCGATGACGGCCAACGGCATCAATCTCATCAATGAAAATGATACATGGCGCATTCTTTTTTGCCTGCTCGAACATGTCGCGAACGCGGCTTGCACCAACACCAACAAACATTTCGACAAAATCCGAACCGGAAATTGTGAAGAACGGCACATTGGCTTCACCGGCAACAGAACGGGCGAGCAATGTTTTACCGGTTCCCGGCGGGCCAACAAGCAAAACACCCCGCGGGATACGGCCGCCAAGACGCTGGAACTTTTGTGGTTCGCGCAAAAATTCGACAATTTCCTGTAGATCCTGTTTGGCTTCATCAACACCCGCGACATCCTTGAATGTTACGCGACCATGGGCTTCTGTCAGCAGTTTTGCTTTCGATTTGCCGAACCCCATAGCGCCGCGTGAACCGCCTTGCATCTGGCGCATGAAGAAGATCCACACACCAATCAGGATAACAACGGGTAAAAGCGAGAAAAGCAAATTCATGAATGTGCTGTTTCCCGTGCTTTCCGGTTGCGCCCGGACATTGACGTTCTTGCTTTCAAGACGATCGACAAGACCGGGATCATTAGGAGCGAAAGAAAGGACGGTCCGGTTATCGGTTGTGATACCGGTCAAACGTTGTCCTTGAATCGTGACGGTTTTGATTTCTTTATTATCAACCCGCTTCAGAAAATCTGAATAAGTAATCTCTCCTGTGCCAGCTTGCTGACTATTCCCGTTAAAAAACGAAAACAAAGTAATCAGCAAGAGTGCAATGATCCCCCATATCAGGAAGGAACGATAATTTGGATTCATATTAGGTCCACTCGATCTATTACGCTCTGTCAGATAATTTTAATGTAACATATGTGCTTGAAGTTGCCTTGCCAAGGTTGAAGATCACCTTTCATCATAATTCATCCGGCTTTTTAGTCATTTTCCCGCGATGTTGACAATGTCATTTCAAAAAACGGGCTTAATATATTGAAAAGCGAGTAATCGTCCGATGATATAAGCCACCCGAACGGCCGCATAAATCTTTTGCAAGTCAAATTTTCGGCGTGAACAAGTTTTCCGGTAAGCGCCGGAATATCGATTCCCGACCGGCTGAAAATTGCCAATGCTGTTTGCAATGAAAGAAAATGGATTGAACGGCTGCTTATATTCTGTTCTTCAGCGACAGCCTTTATATCGCAAACCGAGGGAACATTTACCCTGACTGCATTATTCGACCGGTTATCAACACGGTAGCGCCCATCCCAGATAATGGAAGATTGTGGACCGGCGACACTTGCCGTCTGGTTTCTCGCCTCGCGCCATAGCCTGATCGTTTTACCATTGATTTCGATGACTGTTCCAAGCAACGTAAAATGATAAAGTGACGTGCGTTTCTTCACCAATTGTTTTTTCAAAAAATCGACTTGTGAATCACTTGCAAGAGCCTGCGAACCACCAATAATTGAGGCAAGAACACCCATGACAAAAGGAAATCGGGGGTCATTCAATTGTTCATCTGATACATTGCTGATCGTACATAAAGCATGTTGCATCTTCATATCGAGTTTGGCAATCAATTCAACTGCGGCTTTGTTCTCGTCACGTCTGAAAATGGCTGCCTCTTCGACTTTTTTGGCGATAATATCAACATCCTCGTCTTTCAAACGTTGACGGATTCGCACCCGCTCATAATGCGGGTTTTCATTCGTCGGGTCGTCGATCCAGTCCTGTTTGATAGAGCGCAGATATTCCCGTAATTGTTCCCGTTTCACCCCCAAGAGAGGCCGGATTAAGCGTATTTTGCGCATCAGAAGTGATTCACGCGGCATACAGGCAAGTCCGCGACGGCTACCGCGATGCAACCGCATTTCATATGTCTCGGCCTGATCGTTCAATGTGTGACCGGTCATGATAACGCTCGCCCCGACTTTTTCAGCTTCCGAAAAAAGCAAGCCGTAACGGGCGATCCGTGCTTCGTGAGACAAAGCCGTTTGCGGTTTTGCATCTGCCCAACAAACGGTCTCGTGGCGAACATCGAGACGCTTGCACAATCGGGCAACTTCTTCCGCCTCGGCTGCGGATTCGGGACGCAAACGATGGTCGACTGTGACAGCAAGGAGTTCGGGTGCGTCTTCAAGTTGTTTCAGATAATCGCGCAGAAGAAACAGAAGCGAAGTCGAATCCCCGCCCCCTGAAACAGCAGCAATGACAATTTTACAGTTTTTGAAATCTGATGGCTGAAAGAGTTGTTTAAAATCTATTACTGACACTTGTTACGACTTTGCTCGTCCTTGACACGTTTTAAAACTGCCGGATCTACGGTTTTGTATCGTTTTGTCACTTCGGCAAAGGTTGCGCAAGCCACTTTCTGTTCATCAAGATGAGCCATGCTCATTCCAAGTTTTAAAAGATTTTCCGGTCCGCGCGGTGAATCCTTGTAATTGCGTTGCACATCAATATAGGCTTGTGCCGCTTCACGATAGCGCTTCTGCCCGAAAAGTGATTCACCAAGCCAGAAACCGGCATCGGCAATTTGCGGATCTGTCGGATAACGCTCCTGAAAGGCTCGAAAATCGGCCTCAGCCGTCCGATAATCACCGGAAAGAATATTTTTATAACCGATGTCATAGAGTTCTTTTGCACTCGCCGTCTGTGGAGCGACAGGTGCAGCAGAGTTCCCCTGGGTGGCCGCTTGTTCTTGCGAAGCTGTTGCCACCGCATTCTGGTTGATACTCCCGTTGAGGATATTGCCGTTTTTGTCGAATTCGATAGATCCCAGATCTTTCGGCGCTTCCTGCGGATTTATATTTTTTTGTTCGCCACTTTTGTCGCTTCCCACACCGGGAAGTGTTGCCGAACTTTCAGTCGAGGTGGCCGTTCTTGGCAATTCCTGCTTGCCATTGGTTGAAGATGAAGGCGATTGCGGTTCCACCGCTTGCGACTGTTTTTTCGGTTCCTGAGCAGTTTGTTGTGAAGGATTTGCCGCCGCTCCTCCTTGCAATTGTCGCAATTGCTCCTGCATTTGCAGAACCATGAAATTGAGTTCTTCAACTTTCCCCGTAAGTTCACGCACCTGTTGTTGAAGGTCGGTTACCCGACTATCGGGTTGCGGTGACATTTGCACCGTCTGGCTTTCAACGGTTTTTTTCTTGCCAAAGGGAAAAAGCCCGTTTGCAAAAGACGAGCCTCCCTGATCGGCAGATGCACTATAACAGGGCGAGAGAGCGGCAAATGACAATGCCGGTATAAAAGCTGCTGTGATAACCAGACGTTTTACCGAACATGTCAATAAACGGGGGGATGAAAGAAAACCCATAGCTTTGTCCTTTTATTTATGTTCGCGCACCAAAAACGTTATCAGGCAACTTCGGCGGAAATTTGTCACAAAAAAACGGCCCTTGAGGGGGCCGTCTTTAACATTGGAATAAAAATGTAAATCAGCGGGCGTTGTTCAAGACTGTAACAGCGCGACGGTTCTGGTTCCAGCACTGTGGAGCATCACAAACGGCAACCGGACGTTCCTTACCATAGGAAATTGTCCGCATACGGTTGGCTGCAACACCTTGCGAGATCAGGTAGTCACGTGCGGCAACCGCACGGCGCTGACCAAGAGCAATATTGTATTCGCGTGTACCACGTTCGTCGGCATGACCTTCAACAGTGATGGTGTATTGCGGATAACGCTGCAACCATTGTGCCTGACGGGTCAATGTCTGCTGGGCATCAGCACGAATGCTGGAAGAATCGAGATCAAAGAATACGCGGTCACCAACGTTGACTGTAAAGTCCTGCGCTGATCCCGGTTTTGCGTTGTTCAGTCCAAGCGCATTCGGATCATTCAGGCCGTGTTTGGCGCAGCCAGCGAGAGTTAGCGATAGGACAAATGCTATAGCAAGCGGATTGCGAGCAAGTTTTTGGAAACGGCCCATGTGCCGAGACTCCTTAAAAGTTAGCGGTTGATTTCAAGGCTTTTAGCTTGATTTGCTTAAAAAGCTCTCAACACGCATGGTTAATGAATACTTACGCATCACTTTTTATAAAAAATACAAATCCACCGGTTGCTCGCTGATTGAGGCGGAAAGACGGCAGACGTGTTTTTCCTTAGCGCGAAATGAGTAAAAAGTCCAATAGCAAGTTAAAGTGAAAAGAGCTTAAATAAAAACGCCGCTTTAAAACTTTCAAAGCGGCGTTGAAACCAACATATTTCCTTTTTGATCGCTCATGCAATGAACGGGCCGGAAAACCGAAAATTATAAAACGAGAAGGTCTTTTTATCGAAACCGGTTTTCAGGATTATTCCTAATCAAGCAATGGCGACCAGGCCGGATCGGATGCACCATTGGGAGTTGGCAATACGCGTTCGTTACGTCCGGTTATATCAATCGTATAGAGCTTTGGCTGCTGCCCCTGATTTTGCCGGAAGAACATGATAACGCGGCCATTTGGCGCCCATGTCGGACCTTCATTATGGAAGCCGGAAGTCAACAGGCGTTCACCCTGCCCGTCGGGCTTCATAACACCGATTGAAAATTGCCCCTGCGACTGCTTGGTGAAAGCAATGTAATCACCGCGAGGCGACCAGACCGGTGTTGAATAGCTGCCATCTCCGAACGAGATGCGGTGCTGGTTGCTGCCATCGGTATTCATGACATAGATTTGCGGTTTGCCACCGCGATCGGATTCAAAAACAATCTGTGTGCCATCGGGCGAATAGGACGCCGATGTATCAATGGCCGGTGTTGTTGTAAGCCGTGTTGTCGAACGCGAACGCAAATCCATAGTGTAAAGATTGGCGCTGCCATTATCCTGTAAAAGGCTCATAATCACTTTTTGACCATCCGGCGAAAAACGCGGTGCAATGGTCATATTCGGGAAAGTACCGACAAGTTCGCGCTGACCGGTTTCGATTTGTTGCAAATAAACCTTCGGGACATTGTTACCGGCATAAGCCATATAGGTAATTTCCTGACGGCTGGGCGAAAAACGTGGTGTTAAAACGAGTTCACGGCCGTTCGAGATATAAGTGAGGTTTGCTCCGTCCTGATCCATAATAGCAAGACGTTTGACACGTGCATTTGCTGCACCTGTTTCATCAACAAATACAATGCGCGTATCGAAATAACCTTTTTCACCGGTCATTTTCGTATAAATAGCATCGGCGATAATATGGGCAACGCGACGCCAGGTTTGCGGTGTTGCATAGAACTGGCGGCCTTCAAGCTGTTTGCCGCCATAAACATCCCATAGACGGAATTCTACACGCAAACGCCCGTCTGCTTCTTTTGTGACACGGCCGGTTACCAGACCTTGTGCGTTGATTTGCTGCCAATCGGGAAACCGTGGTTGTACATCCGGATTGGAAATACGTTCAAGAAATGACGATTTGTCAATCGGTTTGAATAGCCCTGAACGTTCAAGATCGGCGGTCACCACCGAAGAAATCTGTACGCCCATCTGGTCACCGGCAATAAAATCGGTAACTGCAATAGGTATCGGATTGAAATCGGCCGACGAGACAGTTCCTTTCAATTGCGCAAAAGCGGTTTGCCAGCTTAAAAATGGCAAAACCATTGACAAAAAAACAAAAATATAAAGGCGCTTATTTTTCTTAATCATCGAAGAAACCATTTTCTTTCCGTTGCCTTAAAGCATTCCACTTTACGTCTTTTTTGTATCGGAATCGTAAAAATTCCGGATATCCATTCCAATTGCATGAACAGCTTTTCAATCATGACAAGACTTGTTTGAAAAACCGGTTCCAAGCCATTTCGCATCAGATCCTTCCCGACCTTTCCAATACCTTCTGACCATTTTCGAGCAACGTCTTGTTTTCTGCCGCTATCATCATTGCCATGAGACAATTTTGCCAAGCCGGAAACCGGATATGCAATCGAAAACAATATGAACATCGAAAACTGTTTTCCGCCATTATGAAGAAATTATCTCATCAACACCATTGGCGAATAGTAAAGTCGGTTATCTCTCCTAAAATTGTTTACTTTGTTTAATCCCGTCACAAAAATTCATCGCCACAATCAGAACGAGTTGAACGGGTCGATTTTCAAATCAAATCCCTGACCCCATTTGTCATACTGGTCACGTGGCAAATCCTCGAACGGCTGACAGGCAAATATGGCCGCGCGTGTCTGGTTAATCAGCAAGTCCACTTTATTGGGGTTACCACTCATTCCGGTAATGATCGGTTCACCGACAACTTTACCCTCTATGCTCAAATTGAACTTGGCTTCGGCAACCGGATTTTCTCCGGCAACCCCGCCACCAAGGGCAGCCAATTTCAAGTTTTTGGTGATACAGCTTGTTGCCGCATTAACGAGTGTCTGTCCAACATCCTGACCATTGCCGATATTTTTCTTGGCACCAAAACCGGCCGGCCCCTGTGAACGGGCAGCACCACCGCCGGATGTGCGCGTTTTATCAATCAAGGCCTTTTCGTTCATTGCCAGAATATCATCGACACTTTCACCTTTGGCTTTTACAGCAGGCTTTGGTTCTGCCGGTTTCGGTTTTGCTGTCGGCAAAGGTGCTTTTTCCGGTAAATTCGGGAAAGGATCCTTCTTCGGCTCGCTAGCTGGTTCGGTCGCATCGGCTGATTCTTCCGGTTTCGGCTCGGCCTTATCCGGCTTGGAACTTTCTTCCGGTTTCTGTTCTTCTACCTTCGGTTTTTCTTCAGGTTTCGGAGTATTGTCCGGCTTTGTTTCGGGCGTTTTTGTAGGTGGAACAGGATTCGGATCCGCGTCGGGTGCACCCGAAGGCGGCGGTGTTGCATCCACATCGCGATCTTTTTCCTTGGGCTTTAATGGCGCTTCATTATCAACCTTGCCATCACCGACATGCTCGGCATCGGGTTTTTCAACCGGTTTTGTGGTCGGTTTCGGCGCGGCCTTATTCTCTTTGGATGCTGTCAACTCGCCCTTTTGTATCGAAGTCGTTTCGGCAATCGGCACCAGAGAAACCGGCAAAGCTTCGGTTACCTCCGCATTAAAATCGGCAGGCGAGGAAAGGCTGATAAGCCCCCAGGTAAGAATCAGGGCATGTGCCGCTACCGATGTTGCCAGACCTGCTTTCATAATATCAGTTTATCGCCAATTTTACTGTTGTGGCAGACTTGCCAATGCAACATTGGTAAAGCCCGCTTTCTGAATGATTGCAAGAAGGTCAAGAACCTTCTGGTATTCTACTGTTTTTGCCCCGCGAACAAAAATACGTTGTTTGGAAGCATCACCGCCTGATTCTGTAACCGCTTTCAATTTCGCAACAACTTCATCCGGCGTATCATAATATTCCTCATTAACGGCAAGGCGCCCCTGATCGTTAATGGAAACCGTCAAAGGTTTTGTTTCGGTATTGACGGGGCCTGCTTGCGTTTTCGGTAAATCAAGTGGCACACCATTAACAAGCAATGGTGCCGAAACCATAAAAATAATCAACAGAACCAGCATCACATCAACGAATGGTGTCACGTTGATTTCGCTCATCAAGCCACGGCGCGGTGCACCGCCACGGCGACCACGCCGTTTTGAACCACCGGAACTTCCTACAGCCATACCCATGACAGAATTCCTTTTAGTAAGACTGGCGAGAAGTCAATTTCTCATCAATTTGACGGGAAAGAATGGCTGAAAATTCGTCGGCAAAGCCTTCAAGACGGCCTGTAATTTTTCCCGCATCTCCCGACAATTTATTGAAAGCAATAACCGCCGGAATAGCCGCAAGAAGACCAATGGCCGTTGCCAACAAAGCTTCCGCAATACCGGGTGCAACAACCGCAAGAGAGGTATTTTTCGATGCAGCAATTGACTGGAAGGAACTCATAATACCGACAACTGTTCCGAAGAGGCCAATGAACGGCCCTGCCGAGCCGACTGTTGCGAGAAACCCCAAACGCGATTCCATCCTGTCGCTTTCGCGGGCAAGTGCAACATCCATGGCTTTATCAATACGGCTTTGCAAACCCATAGGCGAACGTGCACCCTTTTCGAGCGACTTCTTCCATTCCCGCATAGCCGCCATAAAAATAGCGCCCATGCCGAAAACGCGTCGGTCGTTCAAGCTTCTGTAAAGATCTTCGAGCGATTGACCGGACCAAAAGATCTGCTCGAAACGGTTCATCGCGTGGCGAATGCGACTATAGGTAATCAATTTGTCAATAATGATTGCCCAACTCCAGATAGATGCCAATAGCAAGCCGATCATGACAGCTTTTACAACCCAATTGGCCTGCATGAACAGGCTCCAGATTCCTACTGACGCTGGACTTGCTAATTCTATTCCCGGCATAATGTGTTAATCCCTGAATCCAAACGCCCGGCATCTTTTACCGGGCGGCCTTTAGCAAAACTCTTCAATTCCTGTCTAAACGCCCGAAGCATGTTTTCAAATTCTATTAGCAATGCTTCACGACATTTCTATGACGTTCAAATTTGGTGAAACAAAGGCCAAAACGCAAAGATTACGGCGCTTATGCTTCTCGTTTATAGATAGCCAAAGATGGTTAATTTTTAGTAATTTTTTCTCGCTTGCTACAAAGTCGATCGCCATAAAATGGATGATCTCTGCTTTTCCTGTTTTCCTTTCCCGATTATCTAAAAAACAGCCAAAAAAGCATTTCCAAGCGTGCTGAAATAATTAGTAAAAATATAATCAACCATCATATTCAATTTTTGAAACAATATATATTTTATAATGACTTATTTTATTTCTATTCTGCTTTCATCACTTATATTTTCAACTTGTCTACAATAATAAACTCCGGATTTTACCATTTTTTACCCGAACATATGAAATATAATGTTTCCCGTTGATATTATACAACGGGTCATGATGACTTCCGTCATTTTGAAAACTTGGGTAGATGCTATAAAGACAACCCGCAATTTACAAAAATTGCGGGTGCTTAAAAAATAAAATTCAGAAATTCAACAATTCTTCAATCGTGATAAACACGTTACAATGTGTATAGGCACGGGGTCTATATACACAAGCAACTTCACCTATAAGAGAAAGCTCTTTTACTTGTCGTCGCTATCGTTTGTTTCGCTGTTATCACTTTTGAGCGAAGAAAGCTTGGCGAAAACCTTGTCGGCGTCCAGTTCTTCGTCTTTCTTATCGTTAATTTCAAGGTTTTCGGTTGCCGATGCCGGTAGCAATGTGCCATCTTCTGGCATTGCAGCAGGACGGTTTTTGGCTGCTTTTTCTACTTCTATATCAAGTTCGATTTGCGAGCAAAGTCCCAGTGTTACCGGATCCATCGGTGTCAAATTTGCCGAATTCCAGTGTGTACGATTGCGAATTTGTTCGATTGTCGATTTGGTTGTGCCGATCAAACGGGCAATCTGTGCATCTTTCAATTCGGAATGATTGCGTACCAGCCACAAAATCGCATTCGGACGATCCTGACGCTTTGAAAGGGGTGTATAGCGCGGCCCTTTGCGCTTGTTTTCCGGAAGGCGAACTTTGGGTTCGGAAATTTTCAGGCGGTAATCATTATTCTTTTCGCCGCGTTCGATTTCATCACGCGTCAATTGACCGGTAATGATGGGATCAAGCCCTTTGATGCCTTGTGCTGATTCTCCATCGGCAATCGCTTTGACTTCCAATGGATGCAATTTGCAAAAAGCGGCGATCTGGTCAAAAGAAAGCGCCGTATTATCAACCAGCCAAACGGCTGTAGCTTTGGGCATCAATAGTTGTGTTGCCATAACATTATCCTCTCGTTCGCCCGCTCCGGTGAGGCGGGACGTGGAATAGACCACATTTTCCGGGAATTCGCCAAGCCTTATAAACCGAATTTTATAAAACGACAAGACATGAGGTGAAACTCGCAAGCCCCTTAGTCAATTTCGAGAATTATTTTGCCTATATGGGCGCTTGATTCCATGCGTTCATGAGCCTTTGCCGCCTCTTCAAGCGGAAAAACCTTATCAATAACCGGCTGAATTTTACCTGTTTCAAGAAGCGGCCAGACTTTTTCCTTTAATTGGGCGGCGATGGCGGCTTTGAAGACAGTATCGCGTGCCCGCAAGGTCGAGCCGGTATGAATAAGCCGTTTTACAAAAATGTAGTTGAGATTGACTGTTGCCATAGAGCCGGAAAGATTGGCAATCTGGACAATACGTCCATCAGGTGCAGCGATTTTGTAATTCTTGTTGGTATAATCTCCCCCGACCATATCAAGGATTACATTGACACCTTTTTTACCGGTAAATTCCTGAGCTTTGCTGACAAAGTCCTCTGTTCGGTAATTGATTGCAAGATCGGCTCCAAGTTTCAAACAGGCTTCGCATTTTTCCGCTGTTCCTGCTGTAGTAAGCACCTTGGCACCGAAAGCTTTTGCCAATTGGATAGCTGTCGTGCCAATGCCGGAAGTACCGCCATGAACAAGAAAAACTTCCCCCGATTTCAAATGGGCACGATCAAAAACATTGCTCCAAACGGTGAAGAAAGTTTCAGGAAGCGCCGCCGCTTTGATAAAATCATAGCCTTCCGGAACAGGCAAAGCATTATCGGCAGCAACAGCGGCATATTCGGCATAACCACCACCGGCGATCAGCGCCGTGACTTTGTCGCCAATCTTCCATTGTTTGACTGCAACACCAAGTTTGACAATTTCACCGGCAACCTCCAACCCCGGTAGTGGCGAAGCGCCTTCCGGCGGCGGATAACTTCCTTGTCTTTGAAAAACATCAGGGCGGTTCACACCGGCTGCACGGACACGCACAAGAATTTCATTATCTTTAATATCCGGAACATCGACTTCGACAAGTTTGAGGACTTCAGGCCCGCCCTTACCGGCAATTTCAATAGCCCGCATTGTCTTTTCAGAAAAAGTCATTGTGTTCCCTTTCATCGAATTTCTTGTGTTTTCTACCAAATTTTCCGGCATTGACCTTGCAAATATTTTTCTTCCCCCCCCAAGACAATTCCGTTTACAAGACAATTCCGTTTGCAAGACAATTCCGTTTAAACGAATTTCCCTCAAAAATAGCTGTTCTTTCGGGCAATCACCCGATGCTTGTGATCGCTTTGCCGATCCGGTCGTTCAACAGTTTACGTTTTTCACATCAAACATTTGAATTGTTGAAACGCGTTTTTACAAAAATTCGCTCTTCTTTTTCGCTCGTCTCTGTCACACACCGGTTTCTTTTCTGTCACACATCGGCTTCTTTTTTGTCACACACCGGTTATTGCCGGAAAAACAGACCCGCCATTTTCGCGAATACCACTTCTTTGACAAAGGTCAAATAGCGTTCAACATCGCGCTTCCATCATAGTTCAAGTAAATTTTATTCAGACCACTTATATCTTGTCGGGGGGCGTTCGGAACTTCGTTGTGTCCGGTTCGGGACACAATCATTTCTTGTTCGGGGCACGATAATTCGCGCCCCGTTTTAAAAAAGCAAATGCCGGCGTTTAAAGATTCTTCAGCTTTTCAATTTCATCTTTGAGTGCAAGCTTTTTCCGCTTGAGTTCATTGATCGACAAATCGTCAGCCGAAGGTGAAGCCATAGCTTTGTCAATTTCCGTTTCAAGCTCCTGGTGTTTACGTTCCAAAGATGCCAGATGTGCTTCAGTTGCCATACCATGCTCCTTATTTACGGTATTAACTTTGTATTTTATGCAAAGCCTGTTTCAATTATTATGAAATAGCTTGGCGTTGAAAAATAACTTGGCATCTTTAAGATTAATTGTCGACTTCAAAATCGAATAATACAGAATTTGACAATTAAACATTTCCGCAATTTTTCTTTCGTGATATAGGCAAAAAATTAATGATGGGCTTTAAAGACCGACTGATAAACAAGCTCCATGCCATATAAGCACGATTGCAAAAATAGGACGGCCAGAGAATGTCAGAACAGGAACAGGTTGATGTCAAATTGGCCGTTGCCAAGCTGAAGCAGGAACATGCTGATTATGATGCAGCAATTGACGCTATGATAAAAGCTGGTTGTGACCAGTTACAAATCCAGCGGATGAAAAAAAAGAAGCTGGCAATCAAAGACCAGTTACAGAAACTTGAAGATCGAATTATTCCCGACATCATCGCCTGATATAAAGGGGCAGGAAAAATTATGGGCACAGAAACACATGATGTTGCCATTATTATGGGCAGCCAATCCGATTGGGAAACAATGCGCCATGCGGCCGAAACGCTAAAAAGTCTCGGCATCGGTTATGAAGCAAGAATCGTTTCGGCTCACCGCACGCCTGATCGCTTGTACGATTTTGCCAAAGGCGCCAAAAAAGCCGGTTTCAAGATTATTATTGCCGGTGCCGGAGGTGCTGCCCATTTGCCGGGAATGACCGCTGCCATGACCAGTCTTCCGGTATTCGGTGTTCCTGTCCAGTCACGCGCATTATCGGGACAGGATTCGCTTCTTTCCATTGTACAAATGCCGGCAGGTGTACCGGTCGGAACACTTGCGATCGGCAAAGCCGGTGCCATTAATGCGGCACTTCTTGCCGCCGCTGTCCTTGCCCTTTCAGACAAGGCTCTCGCAGAGCGGCTTGATGAATGGCGCACCAACCAGACTGCCGGTGTTTCGGAATTTCCGGCTGACGAGGTAAAAAATGAAAAGTCTTGAACCAGGAGATACAATCGGCATCATCGGCGGCGGGCAACTTGCTCGCATGATGGCGAGTGCTGCGGCACGGCTCGGATTTCATACAATTATTCTTGAGCCAACGCCGGATTGTCCGGCAGCACAGACGGCCAATCGACAAATCGTGGCGAATTACGACGATGAAAAAGCCTTGGATGAACTCGCCAATTTATCCGATGTTATTACTTATGAATTCGAGAATGTTCCGGCTCGCGCCGTTGACCGGCTTGCCAAAAAAGCAACTGTTTTGCCAAAGCCCGCAGCACTCGAAGTTTCGCAGGATCGTTTTACCGAAAAGAAATTTTTGAACGACAGCGGCATAAAAACCGCTCCGTGGTTTCTTGTCGACAATCGTCAAATGCTGATTGCCGGTCTTGGCAATGTTGGCGGCAAAGGCATTCTGAAGTCACGCCGATTCGGTTATGATGGCAAGGGACAGGTGCGGCTTGATAATCCGGATGAAGAAGAAATCGACAAAGCGCTTGCCGATATTGGCAATGTGCCTGCCATTCTTGAAGGATTTGTTCCGTTCAAAAAAGAAATATCGGTTATTGCCGCACGTGACTTTAAAGGCCGTGTTGCTTTTTATGATTGCCCTGAAAATGTTCACCGCGATGGAATTTTAAGGACATCCACCGTTCCGGCTGCCATTGACAAAAAAACCGCTGAAACAGCGCAAAAAGCTGCGGAAACAATTCTTCATGAACTCGATTATATCGGCGTGATCGGGGTCGAATTTTTTGTTCTGGAAGACGGCTCGGTTCTAGCCAATGAATTGGCACCGCGCGTTCATAATTCCGGCCACTGGACAGAGGCGGCCTGCCTTATCTCGCAATTCGAGCAGCATATACGTGCAGTCACCGGTCTTCCTTTGGGCAAAACAACGCGGCATAGCAATTGTGTAATGGAAAATCTGATCGGCGAGGATGTGAAACGCTTGCCCGATCTATTGGCTGAACCGCAAACTTTCATCGACCTTTATGGAAAAGCGGAGTTGAGAGCGGGAAGAAAAATGGGGCACATTATAAGGCTGACCGGTCGACCTTGATGACAGATAAAAGGCAGCGATAAACATCTTCATTGCCTCATTCCTGATAGAATTTGCCAACAGAAACACTATTTTTACGTGATTTGCAGTTGACAAACCCTCTATCGTCAGGCTATTTGACCGACGAAATTCAAGCCCGATTACGGGACTAATCCTTTTACCCGGCGACGGGTTATACAAACGGTGATTGAAATGAAAATTAAAAATTCGCTCAGAGCGCTCAAGGGTCGTCACCGCGACAACCGCATGGTTCGCCGCAAGGGTCGTATATACATCATCAATAAGACCAACCCGCGCTTCAAAGCCCGTCAGGGTTGATTATTCGATATATGATTTAAAAAGGCTCCGTTTCGGAGCCTTTTTTATTTCCCCCGGATTTTTCCGGCATTGCTTCGGTTCGTTCATCCATATAAGATCGCCAACAAGATATGTTGCAGTTTTGAATAACAAAATCATGTGTCACAGGCGACAAGTGACAAAGAAAAACGACAGTGGCAGAGGAAATAATGTTGAAGAGATTGAAAATTCATTTTTTCATTATGTCGCTATCTATTGTAATGGCGGTGTTGCCTGCGACAGTTTTTTCCCAAGGCTTGCCGGAACTTCCACCACAAGAAGATCCTGATTCTCCGCCATTATCGCCTGAAGATATGATTCCGGAGAAACCTTCACCGGATGAAGCATTGCCCGATCTTGGAAAAGACCAGAATGCATTACAAAAAAAGCAGGCTGAAATCGACCGTTTGCTCGCTGTTTTGAAACGAACACCCGATTACAAGGAAGCGGGAAAAATAAGCCGCCAGATTCAAGGCCTGTGGGCGCAATCGGGGAGCGATACGATTGATCTTCTCATGCAATGGGCGGAAGACGCAATCAACGAGCAAGATTATGCCATGGCGCTCGATTTTCTTGATAATGTGGTCGCTTTGCAACCTGATTATGCCGAAGGTTGGGCGCGTCGTGCTGCCGTTCATGTGCAATTGAATGACCTGAAACTTGCAATGAGCGATCTGAAACGTTCCCTTGAGCTGGAACCCAGAAATTATAATGCCCTGTTTCTTGTCGGGTCGATTCTGGAAATGACAGGGCGCAATAAGCTTGCGCTACACGCCTATGAAGATGCATTGAAAATTTATCCACAAATGCAACGCGCCCAAAAACATGTTGCCGATATTCTGGAAGAACAGACCGGGCAAGCCATCTGACTTTCAGCCAAATCACACCACTTCCGGATGCGGTAAAAATTACTTTTCAAAAACTACTTTGCAGACTGGTAACAGGCGGTGACTTGACCTATATTGGCGAAGGCGTTCTGCTCTTCTCGACAGGAATAACTGCATCCCCGGGGCCTTATTGATCTCTAAGGGAGCTGTCCCTGATTAGGCTCGTGGGCCTTTTCATATGGCGCCCACCTACGTTGTAGGTTTCCCGGGATCAAATACATTCCACCGGTTGCTGCGGATCGCCACTTTCTCTCTCCAAATTGTGTGGCGCCTAAACGAAAATCTTTCCACACCTATAAGCCACTGCCCGTTTCAATTTATAGCTGCACTCCTCTTCCTGCTTCAATTTTATTTCTTCAAATCAACCTCATCATCTTCTTCAAATTGTTTCGATCAATATTGCGGGTTCGGCCTTTCCCCTGTTTTCTTGCCGATTTTCATGCCGATGCGTGGTGATTGAAGAAATCATGGAGTTTATCGAAGCGATTGACCGGTTTCCACCATTCTCTTGGCAATATTTTATAAAACAGCTTTGAAAAAACCGGATGATCGTCCATTATCGCGCATGAGTGAACCGGATTTTAACACTAAATCGCAGAGCAGCTTTGAAGAAATAAACGGAAGTGGAAAACGTTTCTCGCAAAATGACCAACAACAAAAACACGCTTCGACGGGAAGCACTGGCAAAACGCGACCGGATACCGGAAAAACAACGTGTTGTCATTTCACAAAAACTCGTCGTTGAGCTTCAAAAGCTGCTCGCCATTTTGAAAGGCAAAACGGTTGCAGGGTTCTGGCCGATCAAAAGCGAAATCGACCCGCGCCCTCTCATGTCGGCCTTGAAAAAACATGGCTTTAAACTGGCTTTGCCCGCACTTATTGATAAAACGACGATGGTTTTCAGAATTTTTGAAGATGAGGGAAAACTCGTTGATATGGGTTTTGGCACAGTGGGGCCATCTGAAGACGCGCAAATTGTTGCGCCGGAAACACTCCTCGTTCCGCTTTCGGCTTTTGACAGCAAAGGAAACAGGATCGGTTATGGCGCCGGTTACTATGATCGGGCAATTGCAAGCATGAGAGAAAACGGGCATAACCCGTTATTGATCGGGCTTGCTTTCGATTGTCAGGAAGTTCCATCAATACCGGCAGAGCCACACGATCAAAAATTGGCAATGATACTGACCGAAAGCGGTTTGAGGTCTTTTTAAAATATGTTTAGAGCAAAATTATGAGATTTTTATTTTTAGGTGACATGGTTGGCAAATCCGGCCGCACAGCAGTGTTCCAGAAGCTTCCCGGCCTGATATCGGGTCTCAAGCTCGACTTTGTTGTCGTTAACGGTGAAAATGCAGCTTCCGGCTTCGGCATTACCGAAAAAATCTATAATGAAACACTGGAAGCCGGTGCAAATGTTGTAACCACCGGCAACCATGCGTTCGACCAGAAAGAAACTCTGACTTTTGCCGATCATGCCGACCGGTTTTTAAGACCTGCAAATTTTCCGAAAGGGACGGCGGGCAAAGGTTCGGGTGTCTATATTGCAAAAAACGGTGCGCGTGTGCTTGTTGCCAATGTTATGGGGCGGGTATTTATGCATCCTGATCTTGACGATCCGTTCGAGGCAGCCGAACGCATTGTCGGCGAATGTCCGCTTGGCGAGCAGGCCGATGCCGTGATTTTTGATTTCCATGCCGAAGCCACAAGCGAAAAACAATGTTTCGGCCATTTTCTTGATGGTCGCGCCAGTGTGGTGGTGGGCACTCATACCCATGTTCCGACAGCCGATTATCAGATTTTCAGTGGCGGCACTGCGTTTATGTCGGATGCCGGTATGTGTGGCGATTATGATTCGTCACTCGGCATGGATAAAGAAGAACCGCTCAACCGTTTTGTTACAAAAATATCGCGTGGTCGCTATGAACCGGCGAGCGGGCCTGCAACCATTTGTGGACTTGCAGTTGAAATTTCCGACCGCACAGGACTTGCAGAAAAAGTATCCGCCTTGCGACTTGGACCGCGATTGGAAGAATGCTTGCCGGATTTTTGGTGAAAGACGGGCAACTCTTTACCTTTTCACTCGTTTTCCGTATAAGGCGCTCATTCAGATTTTATTAGAACATTGTCCGACAGGAAACTTCGATTATTCCAAGGCTCGCTGTCGGTGAAAACCGAAAGGTGATCTATGTCAGGCCATTCACAGTTTAAGAATATTATGCATCGCAAAGGTCGTCAGGATGCGATGCGCTCGAAGATGTTTTCCAAACTCGCCCGCGAAATAACCGTTGCGGCCAAGCTTGGTGTGCCGGATCCTGCGATGAATGCCCGTTTACGCTTGGCTGTGCAGAATGCAAGAGCCCAGTCCATGCCGAAAGACAATATCGAACGGGCGATTAAAAAGGCTGCCGGTAATGATGGCGAAAATTATGAAGAAGTCCGCTACGAGGGTTACGGCCCGGCTGGTGTCGCTGTTATTGTTGAAGCTTTGACAGATAACCGCAACCGTACCGCCTCCAATGTTCGTGCCGCTTTCACCAAAGCAGGTGGTGCATTGGGTGAAACAGGTTCGGTCGGCTTCATGTTCAATCGCGTTGGCGAAATTGTTTATAAACCGGAAGCCGGTGACGCAGACAAAGTTATGGAAGCTGCCATTGAAGCAGGTGCCGATGATGTCCAGTCTGATGAAGATGGTCACGTCATTACTTGCGCTTTTGAAAATGTCGGCGAAGTTTCCAAAGCACTTGAAGCCGCACTCGGTGAAGCCGAATCGGTCAAAGTTGTCTGGAAACCATCAACGACAACGCCGATTGATGAAGAAAAAGCCGAATCGGTTCTTCGTCTGATTTCTACCTTGGAAGAAGATGATGACGTCCAGAACGTCTATGCCAATTTCGAGGTTAGTGACGAAGTCATGGCAAAGCTTGCCGCCGAATAAATTTATTCTTGAAGTTTCAAACTGGATTGTTCCGGCTTTCGGGTGTTTTTTAAACCTCCCGAAGGCCGGTTTTTTATCGGAGTGCCGACTTCATCTCCCGTCTGTGGGATTTGTCTCCTGTTCACATGCCGGTTGCTTGTTAAAAAACAGCTTGTTTTTCAAAAGCAGGCTTTGACCTCAAGATAGTTAGAATTTTTCTCGACCTTCATCTTCTTGCCTGCCGTGGCAACCAAGTCTTTCGACAACCGTTTCAGAGGTAGAGTTGGAAAATATCGTGCATTCGAGAACCATTGCGATATTTTTTAAACAATAAAAAACCCGCCGGATTGGCGGGTTTTTAGAGGAAATAGAAACTTATTAAAGGCCGAGATTGCCAAAACGGTTTTTGAACTTGGAAACGCGACCACCGCGGTCAACGAGGGTTTGTGAACCACCAGTCCAAGCCGGATGTGTTCTCGGATCAATATCAAGATTCATGGTGTCACCTTCTTTGCCCCAAGTGGAGCGGGTGAAATACTCGGTGCCATCTGTCATCACAACCTTGATGGTGTGGTAATCGGGATGAATATCAGCTTTCATGACGCGAACTTCCTGCTTCTAACGGGAACGAACAGTCACATGGTGTATTTTCATGATGCCATCCGTTCATCAATTTGATAAACAAAGCCCGGACTTCACCGGACTTCGATAAAAATCTGGTGTTGCCTATACAACAGCACGAACGATAGCACAAGGGCACAATAGAATATGGATAAGAAGAACAGCATGGAAAATAGCGAAAAAAGACTATCTGCCCCGAAAAAACATAGCTTGCGTCCCTTATCAGCACTGCAACCTTATGTATTCCGCTATAAAAAACTTGCCTTTTCGGCTGCTGTTTCTTTGATTGTTGCTGCCCTTGTCATGTTGGCACTTCCCATTGCAATCCGCCGTATGCTCGATCATGGCTTTAGTTTAAGCAACGGTACCATGATAAATTCCTATTTTGCGGTGCTGTTTCTGCTTGCTGCAATCCTGGCTCTTGCTTCAGCCGGACGTTATTATTCGGTAATTACTCTGGGTGAACATGTGGTGGCCGATCTCCGGCGGGATGTTTTTTCCCATATTATCAACTTGTCACCGGAATTTTTCGACAAAGCCCGTTCCGGTGAAATTATCTCGCGCTTGTCTGCCGATACAACACAAGTAAAATCTGCTGTCGGTGCTACAGCTTCGGTTTTCTTGCGCAATATTATCATGGCCGTTGGTGCT
The DNA here is from genome assembly GCF_016102505.1 of Bartonella sp. B10834G3. Classification (NCBI taxonomy): domain Bacteria; kingdom Pseudomonadati; phylum Pseudomonadota; class Alphaproteobacteria; order Hyphomicrobiales; family Bartonellaceae; genus Bartonella; species Bartonella sp. B10834G3. The sequence goes on along the minus strand of NZ_JACFOM010000001.1, from coordinate 1,155,771 downwards.
GTTATCATGATGATTGTAACCAGTCCGAAACTGTCGGCTATGGTGCTTGTGGCAATTCCCATTGTTGTTATTCCGCTCATTGTTTTCGGCCGCAAAGTGCGCAAAAGAACCCGCCTTGCACAAGACCGTCTTGCCGATGCGACAGCACTTGCTTCCGAACAGGTGAGTGCTATCCGCACTATTCAGGCTTTTACGGCTGAACAAAATGTCAATAAACGGTTTTCCCAATTGATAGAACGGGCTTTCCAATCGGCACGTGGCTCCATTCTGTCGCGCGCATTTTTAACCGCCTTTGCCATTTTTCTTGTTTTTGGCAGTGTTGTAGCCGTGTTGTGGATTGGCTCGAACGATGTCTTGAATAAAACCATGACGGCCGGAACATTGGGGCAATTCGTTCTTTATGCGGTTTTCGGTGCCAGTGCATTCGGCCAATTATCGGAAGTTGGTGCAGAACTCGCACAGGCAACAGGGGCTGCCGAAAGACTTGCCGAACTGCTTGTTGAAAAAACTGCAATTACTGTTCCCGCAAGCCCGTTGAAACTGCCTGAACCGGCACGGGGTGCAATCAACTTCAATCATGTCGATTTTGCCTATCCGACCAGAAAATCGCAAGCTGTCTTGCACAATTTGACATTTTCGATCAAAGCCGGAGAGACGGTTGCTTTTGTTGGCCCGTCCGGTGGTGGCAAAAGCACAATTTTCTCATTGATCTTGCGCTTTTATGACCCTGATAGTGGCAATCTTACTTTTGATGGTACGGAAATTTCCAAAGTCAAGCTTGAAGATTTACGCTCGCGCATTGCCTATGTCCCGCAGGATGTCGCCATTTTTGACGGAACTTTGCGGGAGAATATCGCCTTTGGCAATCCTTTAGCCGATAATAAAGCTATTGAAGAAGCGGCCGAGGCTGCCCATGCACTCGACTTCATTCATAATTTGAAAGACGGTTTTGAAACTGAAGTCGGCGAGCGCGGCATTACCCTTTCAGGCGGACAAAAGCAACGCATAGCCATTGCCCGCGCAATTTTGCGCAATGCTCCGCTTCTTTTGCTTGACGAAGCAACATCCGCACTTGATGCGGAAAACGAGATGCTTGTACAAAGAGCACTTGAAGGATTAATGAAAAATCGCACAACACTGGTTATCGCCCACCGTTTGGCAACAGTTTTGAAAGCCGACAGAATTGTTGTTCTTGATAAAGGTGCTATTGTCGAAGAAGGCACACATGACGAACTGGTTGCGCAAAACGGCCTTTATGCGCGCTTGGCAAAACTCCAATTCTCGCATTGAAGACAATACGGCAAAAGAAAATACAGGAATTAGAAAACAGGCCAGACTATGGTTCAGATTCGCGTTGAGCCCAAAATTGACGGCGTTTCAGGTTGGTTTGCCACATCGCCCGATCATGGAATAACAATTGGCAAAAGCTTTGAAGAAAATAAAGACTTTGATTTTGTGATTATCGGAGCGGGCTTTATCGGCCTTTCTTTGGCTCATCGGCTCTGCGAACGCCAACCTGATGCCAAGATTGCGGTCATTGATGCACTTAAAGTTGGCGAAGGCACTTCGGGGCGGAATGCCGGCTTTATCATTGATGTTCCGCACAATGTGGATGGCGGCAAAACAACCCCCGATCATGACCGGCGGCTTTATGCATTAAATAAATTTGCCATAAAGCGTTTGCGTGATTTTAAAGACCATTATGCTATTTCCTGTGACTGGCAGGAAAGCGGTAAATATATGGCCGCCCGCGAAACAAATAACCTCGGCAATCTGAACCATTTTGCCGCACAACTCAAAAATGACGGGTTTGATTATCAGGATATTGCCGGAGACGATTTAGCGAAACGATTGGGAACTAGCTATTATCAACGGGCAATCTATACAAAGGGCAATGTTCTTGTTAACCCTGCCGCACTTATCCGTGGTATTGCCAAAGCCTTGCCATCTTCTGTCAGCCTTTTTGAACAAACACCCGTTACAGAAATCACTTATGGTTCTAAGCATGTGATTAGAACCGCCCGCGGGCATATTACGGCAAAATTTATCTTCGAGGCAGGCAATATTTTCAACAGTGAATTCGGCTATGAAAAGCACCGTCTTGCGCCCGTCTACACTTATGCCAGCCTGACAAAACCGCTTGAGGCTAATGATGTCGAAAAGTATTTTTCCAATGTAAAACCGTGGGGCATTACCTCGGCTCATCCGGCAGGCACAACAGTGCGCTATACCCCCGACCACCGCATCTTTATTCGTAATATATTGCGTTTTGCACCAACATTGACGACTTCAAAAGATGATCTCGACTTTGCCTTGAACCATCATAGGCGTTCGTTCGAGAACCGTTTTCCTATGCTCTCCCATATTCCGTTCGAATTCACATGGGGCGGAATGATTGCCGTTACGCTCAACCAGAATTATGTTTTCCATAAACCTGCTGAAAACATCATGGTTTTGAATGGCTGTAACGGCGTTGGCGTAGCAAAAGGTACGTATCTCGGATTTTATGCGGCCGATTTTATTTCTGGTGATAATAATGAAGAAATCCGCTTCATTCGCGAGAACAGACATCCGAGCTTTATTGTGCCCGATCCGATCCGTTCGCTTGTTGCCCGCTACCGGTTGAAAAAAGAGCAAGCCGCCGCTGGCGGTGATTTATGAGGTGAACGTAACTCAAACGAAACACATATGTGCACACTTTAGCTTAAAAAAAATTCCCGCTTTCAAAAAAGCGGGAATGGAATTTGATAGAAATTTCTGAACAAAGCTTAGCCCTCAGATCGGTTTTTTGATCGTCTTCATCAGTGCTTTATGAATAAGCTCGTTTCCGGCAACAATATTCTTTTTCCCGAAGATATTCTGCCCGCCATCTTTATCACTGACAAAGCCACCGGCTTCCCGAACCATCAAAAGGCCGGCCGCCATATCCCATGGCTGTAGATTATCTTCCCAAAAACCGTCAAGACGACCGGCTGCAACATAAGCAAGATCAACTGCTGCCGCACCCATACGCCGGATACCTGCCACTTCGGCCATCACATTGCGCAGTTCGACAAGATATTCACCGTGATGACCACGACCAAGATGGGGAATACCTGTTCCGATAACGCAATCTTCAAGCTTGCGGCGATTGGCAACCCGCATGCGTCTATCATTGAGAAACACGCCACCACCACGCTCGGCAGTGAAGAGTTCATCCATTGCGGGATTATAAATCACACCGGCAACAATCTGTCCCTGACGCTCCAATGCAATCGAAACGCCGAAAAAAGGTATGCCGTGAAGAAAATTGGTTGTTCCGTCAAGCGGGTCGACAATAAAACGATGTTGCGTGTCGCTGCCGTTGATCTCGCCCGATTCTTCCATGAGAAAACAATAATCCGGACGCGCTTTCAAAAGCTCTGTCCGGACAATATCTTCTGCGCGTCGATCGGCCTGACTGACATAATCGGCAGGCCCTTTCAAAGACACTTGAAGATTTTGTACCTCACCATAGTCACGGGCAAGCGACCGCCCCGCTTTCATTGCCGCTTGTACCATGACATTCATTATCGCTGAACGCGCCATCAAACCAATCCTTAATCTGCACGACGCAGATAAATAAGCTCGTTTGTATCCACAACCACTTTCTCGCCTGCCGAAATAAACGGCGGCACGAGAATGCGGATGCCATTTTCCAGAACGGCCGGCTTATAGGAAGAAGCAGCCGTCTGCCCCTTAACAACCGGATCCGCTTCGGTAATCGTCAATGTGACCTGATCGGGCAAATCAATACCGATCGGCTTTTCTTCATAAAGTTCAACCGTGACCTTCATGCCATCCTGAAGGAAAGCAGCACGTTCGCCAACAAAATCTTTCTGTAATTCAAGCTGCTCGAAAGTTTCTGAATCCATGAAAACAAGTGCGTCACCCTGCTCGTAAAGGAACGTATAGTCCTTTTGCTCAAGTCTTACTTTTTCAACAGTTTCAGCAGCGCGGAAACGTTCGTTCAATTTTGTTCCATCAAGCAGATTCTTCAATTCAACCTGATTGAAGGCACCGCCTTTACCCGGTTTGACGGCATTGCATTTGACTGCAACCCAAAGGCTGCCATTATGTTCAATCACATTGCCAGGGCGAATTTCATTGCCATTAATCTTCATAGTTTTCATCCGACATTAGATTATTATGGAATAAGGACATTAGAATATGCCCTCAATTAACGTGTTCAAGACCATAAAAATAGTCTTTAAGCAAGGGGCGCGGCCTCAATTTTAAGGACACGCCTGAACTTTAAAGTGTTGGCATAAGCTGTTCTGCTTTTTGGCGGGCTGTTGCCAATTGCTCATCTGACATGCCTTCCAACATAGTTTCAAGATCCGGAGCTTCCATTTTAGCCTGTTTGGCTACCATATACCAAGCTGCCGCTTTTACAATATCCCCCTCGGTTCCGATGCCATCGCGATAAAGCCTTGCCAGATTGATCTGGGCCGGCGCAATCATCTTGCTTGCATCCATTAAGAGCAAATTGAATGCACCTTCGTAATCTTGCGGACCACCGCGTCCTTCAACCATCCATTTGGCCAATGTAATTTGCGCAGGAACGTGATCTTTTGCCGAAGCTGCTTCCAGCAATTTGCGTGCATTATTATCATCACGCGGGCGTTTCGGTGTTCCTCTTGCCAGAATCTGGCTTGCTGCGAAAGCCGAGTCGGGATCACCGAGAGAAGCCCCTTTCAGAAAATAACCGAGGCTCGTTTCGAGCGCATCATCGCTTTCAGATTTGTTCAACAATAATTGGCCGTAATAGAAATAGGCTTCCGGTACACCTGCATCAACCGCGCGTTTGATATAGTCCTCGCCCATTGACGGGTCTTTGGGCACATAAGTACCGTTAAAAAGCAAAAGCCCGTAACGCAACTCTGCCTGCGGGTCGCCTTGTTTGGCAGCTCTTCCGAACCATAAGGCTGCCCGTGCCCCGTCAATTGCAACGGCATAGCCTTCCATATACATCCGCCCCAGAAGTGTTTGAGCGGTAGCATCACCTTCTTCGCCTCTTTTCAAGGCTTCCAGAAATGCCGTCTTATAATTTCCCGCAATATAATTATCATAGGCTTTGTCATATTGACCGGCTTTCAGATAATCTTCTCCTGTCTGTTTGGGTAAAACGGGTTTGGCTCCTTTATCGGAACGTGCTTCCTGAGCTTCAGCGAATTGGAAACCGGCCAAAGACGCCAATAAAACGAGGCCCAACAGTTTGCTTGCGAATAACTTCATTCGACAAGCTCCCCGTCGAAACCGCCACTTTCTTCAATCAGGCGGGTAATCTCGCTTACACTATGCTGCGGATTGTCATGGCCGAAAACCATTTCTTCCACTGCAATAAATTCGGCTTTTGTCGCAAGAACTTCGGGAAAAGTGGAGATGTCGGAACCGGCCTGAACAATAGCCGGAATTTCCATAACTTCCGCCCACCAGGACGAAAGCGCGATGTTACGCGGATGGGGAGCCGGTTTTTTATCGGCACCGAGTTTGCCGAACATCAGATAATCAGGCTCACATTCACCGCTTGTCATGGCCGTGTGCTTGTCGCGCAAATTGCCAAAGCCGACAATCATCGAATTGTGCCGGCGATCAAGGAGGGCACGGAGTTCTTCAACCTTGCCTTCAAGATGGACGCCGTCAGCATGAATGCGTCCGGCAATCCGGCTGTCATTGGCGACAAGAAAAGCGACAGATTTTGCCTCTATTCCATCAACCAGAAGTTCCGCCTGTTGCTGCAAAAATGTAGCGTCATTTTGCGAATCATAAACAATGAGACTGGCAAAATCGCCATGATCGAGAATATCCATGAGAATATCCGCTTTTATATTGCGGCGCGTGTCAAGTGTCATCACAAGTCTTGGATATAGGCGATTTGTATCTTTACTCATGGCAATATCGTTTAGGTCTATAAAAAGGACGAATTAGGGCGAATCTAACATTTTCGTCCTAACCATTTCTTACAATGATTTCACTCTGGAAAGAAATGTGATTGTGCTTTTCTTAATTTGGACTCCAATTTGGTTTCAAATCGGATAATGACGCAGAAACAATTTTTCTTTGATGAGTGAAATGGCCAGCAGAAATTTCAATTCTTTGACGCAAGTGACAACGTCCAAAAGGGATACCCGCATTGATGTTTTTCGGGCGTTAGCGTTGTTGACGATTTTCATAAACCATGTACCCGGTACAATCTATGAATGGTTCACCCATAAACATTTCGGCTTCTCTGATTCTGCCGAAGCCTTTGTTCTGATTTCCGGAATTTCGGTCGGCCTTGCTTATGGCAGCAAATTTTTTGGCCAAAATCGCCTTATCATCTCGTTAAAGCTTCTGCGTCGGTCGGCAACGCTCTATTCCGCCCATATTCTGACAACTCTGGTCAGTCTTTCCATTTTTGTCAGTGCTGCTACATTTTTTCACCGGCCGGAATTTCTGAATGTCAATAATATCCCGACCTTGCTGAAAGATCCCGCACAATCATTGCTGGGGCTTGTAACGCTTGGTCACCAGCTCGGTTATAACAATATCCTGTCGCTTTATCTTGTTTTGATTCTTGCGACACCCTTTATGCTCTATCTTGCCAATAAATCACTCAACTTATTGGTTATTTTGTCGGTTGCAATCTACATCATTGCCGGATTTTACGGCATTGCACCGCATAATTACCCGACAAAAGGCGTATGGTTTCTGAACCCGCTTTCATGGCAATTATTATTTGTTATCGGCCTTTCGGTGACACTTTATGTCAAAAGGGGTGGACGTCTCCCCTGCCACCCTTTTTTGTTGGCAAGTGCGCTAGCCTACCTTGTCATTTCCTGTTTATGGGTACGCCTTGGCTGGTGGTGGATTAATCCGACAATGGGGCTTCCCGCGACGCTTACCGGTTTCAATAAAACTTTTCTTTCTCTGCCGCGGCTTTTCCATATTCTGGCTCTTGCCTATCTTATTGTTGCAATTCGTCCATTAAACCGGATCGCAAAAGTGGATGCCAACCATCCTCTTGCCATTCTGGGAAAACATAGCCTTGCGGTTTTTGTGACGGGCACAGTTCTTGCCATGGCAGGGCAGGTTTTGAAGGTCGTCAATCCGGGCGGTCTTTATTATGATACACTCTTGTTGACGACCGGCATTGTGATCCAATTTGCAGTTGCCTACTATTTTGAATGGGTAAAAATTGCCACAAAAGAACTTGAAGCCGGTATTAAAACCTATAACCGCCCGATTGCTCCGGCAATGATAGAGACAAAGAAGGTCGCAACAGGCGATATTGCCGACCAAGGCTGGCAGAAAGCCTGAAACAGGATCAAGCCTTATAAAAACTGTTTGGCAGAATTGACATTCGTGCTGTCAAAGAACCGGATAGCGCTTTCACAGGGTGAAGTTCGGGAAATATCGGCAAAACCGCCCATTGATTGCTTTGTCAAATGATAAAATCCAAAGCTATCGGTCTGCTTTTGAAGCGTTAACCTTGCATTAAGGAATTCGTTGCGAAAACAGTCGAAAAAGTGCAATTTCCCTTTGGTTCAAAAAACGATGGGGACAATTGGGGGAGACCATCTTTATTTGACTTTTATAAACATTATAAATTCGGAAAACGGGTTGGAGTGTGAAGATTGCATCCGCAGGATTTTCATAATGACAACATGATTGTCATGTTCGAGCACGGAGCGTTCGACAGTGCGTTTTCGCGTCTTTATGACGAGGGAATGTCTTTGATTGAAAAAACTGCTTCCTATATTGACGGTGACGGAAAAGTCGCCTCGCGGAACCTTTCCGGAGAAGCCTCTTCACTTTATGCTGCCGAAGCAATGCGTATGAGCACGCGGCTGATGCAGGTGGCTTCGTGGCTGTTGTTGTTTCGTGCAGCACGCGAAAAAGAAATGTCGAAAGATCAAATAGCTCAGGAAAAAGCCAAAGTCAGCCTTAACACGCCCTCTCTTATTGGCGAAAACGAACATTGGCAGGAATTGCCGGACGAATTCAAACAACTTGTCGAGCTATCGTTGCGTATAGAAGAACGCGTACGCCATATGGATCATGATGTCGAAAGCGCTTTAACCAATGAAAATGGCGATGGCAATCCCGTTAACAAGCAAATCGAAATGCTGAAAGCCGTTTTTCAGCATAATTAACCCGCTGTTCATTCTGTTTCCTTTTTGTTCACAATCAACTATAACAATCGGGTCGAAACTTTTATATTGCGAAGTATGGGTGAAGCGATTCGTATTATAGGTATTGATCCCGGTTTGAGACGTACAGGCTATGGTGTCATTGAAACACTGGGAAATAATCTGAAATTTATAACTTCCGGTACCATCAGATCGGATGACCAGTTGAGTTTGGCTTCGAGATTATCGACGCTTTATGATGGTTTAACGGAAATTATTCATCATTATATGCCACTAGAAGCTGCCGTCGAGCAGACTTTTGTGAATAAGGATGCAACAGCCACACTTAAACTTGGACAAGCGCGCGGCATTGCCTTGTTGGCACCGGCTCAAGCCGGCTTGCCGGTTGCCGAATATGCGCCGAATTCGATCAAGAAGGCGGTTATCGGCGTTGGACATGGTGAAAAACAACAAATTCATATGATGGTAAAAGTCCTGATGCCGCGCGCCAATTTCGATTCAAGTGACGCAGCCGATGCTTTGGCAATTGCCATATGTCATGCCCATAACCGTAACAGTCTTGAAAAACGCTTGAAGGCTTTGGCATGATTGGAAAATTGAAGGGTATTATTGACGAAATCGATGCCGATCACCTGATCGTTGATGTTCATGGCGTCGGTTATATCGTGTTTGCAAGCCCACGCCTTCTTGGAAGCCTGACAGGCATTGGCGAAGCTGTAACCCTTTTTATCGAAACGCAGGTACGCGAAGACGCCATCAAACTTTTCGGCTTTGCAACAAAAGCGGAAAAACAATGGTTTGCGCTGTTGCAAACAGTTCAGGGAGTGGGCGCGAAGGTAGCCCTTGCTCTTGTCGGAACATTGTCAACTTCAGAAATTGCCAATGCAATTGCTTTGAAAGATATTGCCATGATCTGCCGTGCTCCGGGTGTCGGCAAAAAAGTGGCAGAACGTATAGTCACAGAACTGAAAAACAAAATTCCCGAATTTACCGGCAGTAACAGGAATATAACCTTGAAGCAGGAAATTGGAGAGGGAAATTCTTCACAAGCAATTCTGGATGCGGTTTCTGCATTGGAAAATCTTGGCTATTCGCGCGATCAGGCTGCCAATGCCGTTCAAAGTGCATTGCGTCAGGCAGGTGATGATGCTGATTCCGCCAAGCTGATAAAGCTTGGTTTAAAGGAACTTTCAAGGTAAGCTCGCAGAATGGATAACAACAAACGCCTGATTTCAGCCGATAAACGCGATGAAGATGGAGACATTTCTTTACGTCCCCAATGTCTTGATGATTTTGTCGGTCAGGAAGTTGCGCGGGCAAATCTGAAAGTCTTTATTGAAGCTGCCAAAAGCCGTAATGAAGCTTTGGATCATGTTTTGTTCGTCGGCCCTCCCGGCCTTGGAAAGACAACGCTTGCGCAAATTATGGCAAAAGAACTTGGTGTCAATTTCCATTCGACATCCGGTCCGGTGATCGCCAAGGCAGGCGACCTTGCCGCGCTTTTGACAAATCTGGAGGAACGCGACGTTCTTTTCATAGATGAGATTCACCGTTTAAGCCCCGCCGTTGAAGAAATCCTCTATCCTGCCATGGAAGATTTCCAGCTTGACCTTATTATTGGCGAAGGGCCTGCCGCACGTTCCGTCAAAATTGATCTTTCAAAATTTACCCTTGTTGCAGCGACGACGAGACTTGGCTTGCTGACAACCCCCTTGCGTGATCGTTTCGGTATTCCGATCAGGCTCAATTTTTATACTGTTGACGAGCTTGAACACATTGTCAAACGCAATGCCCATATTTTGCAAATGCCGATTGCCGAGGATGGCGCAAGAGAAATTGCACGCCGTGCGCGTGGCACACCGCGTATTGCCGGCCGTCTTTTGCGTCGGGTCAGGGATTTTGCCTCTGTCGCCGGAGCACAAACAATAGACAGAGACATTGCCAACGAGGCTTTGTTGCGTCTGGAAGTCGACCAGCTCGGTCTTGACCAGCTCGACCGGCGCTATCTTGGAATGATTGCTGAAAATTTTGGCGGTGGACCGGTCGGCATCGAAACAATTGCAGCCGGCTTATCCGAGCCTCGCGACGCAATTGAAGATATTATCGAACCCTATCTTATCCAGCAAGGATTCATACAAAGAACTCCAAGGGGAAGAATAATGACTGCAAAAGCGTGGACGCATATGGGGTTAAATCCTCCGAAGTCCATGGATCAAATGCAAACGAACCTGTTTGGCGAATCCGATGATTGAGAATGTTCCTTTTTGCGGCGAATTTATCGGTCATGTGCACCATCTTTTCGCTCGTGTCTATTTTGCCGACACGGATTTTACCGGCGTCGTCTACCATGCCCGTTATCTTGAATTTCTGGAGCGTGGACGTTCCGAATTTATAAGATTAAGTTTGCGTAACCATAAAGAACTGGCAAATGGTGAGCAAAGTGAAAAATCGGGCTGGGTTGTGCATAAAATGGCTATTAGTTACCATAAATCCGCCCATTTTGACGATATACTAAATATCCGGACGAGCATAATAAAAATGGGAGGGGCACGCCTCGTAATGGCTCAAAAAATTTTCCGAGAAGATGTATTGCTTGTTTCTGCCGAAGTTCAATTGGCGTTAGTCAATTCACAAGGATTTCCGCAACGCATACCGGATGAATTTATAGAAAGCTGGAATGTGATGATTGCAGGAAAATAATTTTTTTAAATTCTTATCACTGCATTAGAATTGTTCTAAATTTTATTTTTAAGGATATAAATATATTTTAATGTTCTTCATGTTTGTTCCTTTTATTCTATTATTGAGTATATCAAGCAATTTTATTGTTAGGATATTGCTTGAGGATAAAGGCGTACTTTTTGTACGTTCTGATCGTCTTTCAAATTCAGGGAGTTGGGTATGACTTTCAGGTTTATATTTAAAGTTGTCATTTGCGTGACAGCTTTAAGCTTTATAAAACTTGCACAAGCTCAGGAAGTTCGATTTGCAACCGATAATAATCACGTTCCATTCAGCTATATGCAAGATGGAAAAATTAACGGTTTCGATGTAGATCTTTGGGATGCAATTGCCCGTGATATGGGTGTCAAATATAAAGTAACACCGATGGATTTTTCGACAATCATGTCGGACGTCCACATCGGCCAGATTGATGTTGCTATGGCGGGATTAGCCATTACCAGAACGCGGACGAACGTTGTCGATTTTTCCAAGCCTTATTATGCAGGTGGCCTGATCTTGTTGGTTCGCAATGATAGCAATATCAAATCAATTGATGATTTAAAGGAAAAAACGATTGCAATAAAGAACGGAACGAGTGCTTTTCCTTATGCAATCGAACATCTGCCGAATACCGAGCGTCGTCTGTATTCCGAAATAGACGGGGCGTTCAAGGATCTTCTGGAAGGCAATGTCGATGCTGTGTTATATGATACGCCTGCTTTGTTGAATTATGCAGCAACGACCGGCAAAGGCAAAGTCAAGACTGTCGGAGACGATCTTGAACAACAGAATTATGGTGCGGCTTTCCCCCAAGGTAGCCAGTTGGTGACGCGCTATAACACTGCTCTCGATCACCTGAAAGAAAATGGTACATATGCAACGATTTATAAAAAATGGTTCGGCATTGATCCGCACTGATAGCGAGACCCGAAAATAAAATTTTTTAAAGCGCTTATAGAATTGCGTTTTTGCTCGTCCGGCACTCGTTTGATATTTAGCGTTTAATGGTAAAAATCTCTTCGGTACGTATTTGTTACAGTTAATTGCGCCGCAGCGGAGCGGGCGCCATTTTCAGTTGCACTTTAACGTCGATAGTCTGTTTTTCCATGTTATTAAACGTCAATGTGAAACCACTGACAAATGTCTTTATTTCTTGAACTGTAAATCTACTGCCGGCGACTTTCCAAAATAAGTCGAATGACTCTTCGGGAAAATTCTGCCACCTTTATTTTTCCATTTTTGCCGTTTGAAAATTGGAATGGCGACCAAATATCAAGCAGGATTCATAACAGCTCCCAATCTCGTTACAGCCCCGCTGCTACTTTCCTCCTTAGCCTGCTATAGCTTTCCCGTTCTGCTACTGCACTCCCATGCAGCTACTGCTCTCAATCTCGCTACAGCCCCCATCCTCTACCCTCCGCCTAACGAGTTATAGCCGCCCGTTCTGCTACTGCCCTCCCATGCAGCTACTGTCCTCGCTCTCGCTACAGCCCCCATCCTCTACCCTCCGCCTAACGAGTTATAGCTTTCCCGTTCTGCTACTGCCCTCCCATCCGGCTACTGTCCTCACTCTCGCTACAGCCCCCATCCTCTACCCGCCGCCCAACGAGTTATAGCTTTCCCGTTCTGCTAACGTCTTCTCAACTTCCTCATGCGGTCTTTTCGGCGGCCTCCTATTGTTTTTCTTTTCTGCAAAATTGTTTCTGCACACCGGCTTTACTTGCTGTTTCGCCGCCTATATCCGCCCATAGAAAAATCAATTCAATAAAATAGTTATATAAACAATATTTCGTTATATTTCAAAATCTGCGTCATTTTATGATAATAACATGAATAATCATTTTTTATTTTATAGTTATATGTTATTTATAATTTTTATTATAATTATTTATAATAGTTATATAAATCGTTTACTGTTCACTGAATAATATTTCATATCTATTTCACACTATATATAACTATTTAAAATAAAAATTATACTTTTATTACTAATCATAAATTTTTTTAAATATGTTTTTCTAACGGTGCCGGCAAGATGTGCAACAACCGGACTGGCCGGTTTAAAAATCGGATTATGCCGGTTTTAACAATGGAAATACCGAAGTTTCTTATTGCCCGTCGACGTCGATAAAACTCTGCTAATAAAACGCAAAAAGCTGCTTAATCTGCTTATAAAATGCAAAAAGCCCCGTGAAGGGGCTTTTTACCAACGATATTTGACTGTTTAGAAGTCGCGTTGAATACGGATAGCGCCGCCGATAGCATCCTGATCGTGCAAATCCGAATGGACATCATTCCATTTACGATAGTTGACTTCCGGCATAACGGTAAGACCGGGAAGCATTTCATAAGCAACATTGGCGGCTGTGTAAGTATTGCCTACACCTTCATAAGACAACTGGAAGTTTCCTGTTGTTTTCGGCGTGAATTTATAAGAAGCGCCGAGCCAGCCAACCCATTTTCCGCCCCATGTACCGTAGAAACTGTCGACAGCGCGGATACCGCGACGACCGTCGCGGATAATGGAATCTTTATCGTCGATGTCCTCATAATAGGTGTCTTTCAAATCCTTATAGGCACCCATAACCCAGATATTGAATGCGTCGGTAATCTTCAGGTTGACTTTTGCCTTGCCAATCCAGGCTTCATTTACGGCATCGTAAGCACCGGCACCTGTAATTGATCCCCAACCTTGTTCAAACTTCAAACCGGCAACAACATCGGGGGTGTAATCTTCTATCGTTCCGTTAAAGTCGGTATCTTCGTCGCCGCCCTGCTCGATTGAAACCATTGCCGTCAGACCACTGCTGAAAGCATATTGGTATTGGATCATATTGGTACGATAGGCACCGCCCAAGATAACGTCATCATTGATGAAGTTGCCATAGTAATCGAAGAATGTATTCAATGCCGATTCATCGACACCGATATGCAAACCGCCGAGTTCGATATAACCGAAACGCAATTCCGACGAAGATGAATCCGTGCCGTCGTCAAAATCGGAACGTAACTCGATATGTGTTTTCAGGGTTCCGAGTTCGGTTTCGGAAGCTGTTGCAACGAGCAAATGGGCACGGACTTCATCGCGCCAGGTTTTCATATTACGTTCGTCACGCGAACGGGCATAAACATCGTCACCACCCTTCGCCTGCGCATAGACAAAACCACCCAGTTTCAAACATGTATCGGTGCCCGGAATATAGAAATACCCTTCGCCATAAGCGTCGCAGACACGGACATATTCGACCGGTTCAGCTTCCGGCAAGGCGACATCGGCTGCCTTTGCCGCTGTTGTTTGAATTGCGATAACCGCTGAAGTTACCATGAATGCCTGAAATAATTTATTCATCATTGCCCCGAAAAGTTACTTATCGAACCTGTCGATAATGTATTGACTGTCTGTCATGGACCTCTCACTTAGCAAGCCCGTCATGTCCATGCAAATCCCGACGAGCAAATAGAAATTCTGATGCATCTATACAAACTTGAAGAATCTATTCAAGTTTTTAATAGCGTTTTTATTTCTAAGGCGTTTTTAAAAGATAATCTGTAACAAATATGATACACTTTTATAATAAAAGCCCGAAACAAGTGCTTCGGGCTTTTTGAAACTCTTATAATTCTATTTTTGAAAATCAGGCAGTTTGTTCGTCTTTTTTGGTCCATTTGCCAAGTGCTGCAAGATAGTTCATCTTTGCACGGTGGGCAAAAGCCTTTTGTCCGGCTGCAACATTCTGCTTTTTACCGCCCCAGGCCGCGATAGCAGCAGCTTGCAAAGCGCGCCCGTAAGAGAATGTTACCTTCCACGGGAGATTGCCGATTGCATTGATTGCCGAAAGATGGGCTGTTGCTTCTTCGTCCGATTGACCGCCGGAAAGGAATGCAATTCCGGGAACAGCCGAAGGAACTGTTGTTTTCAAAACACGAACTGTTTTTTCTGCAACTTCTTCGACCGAAGCTTTACGGGCTTTTTTGCCATCAATCACCATATTGGGTTTCAAAATCATGCCTTCCATCTTGACGCGGGCGGCAAATAGCTCGTCAAAAACTGTTCTCAAGACATGTTCTGTTACTTCATAGCAACGGTCGATCGAATGGTCTCCGGGCTTGCCATCCATCAGGATTTCCGGCTCTACAATCGGCACAATCTGTGCTTCCTGACAAAGTGCGGCATAGCGTGCCAAGGCCTGTGCATTTTGCCTTACAGCACCCCATGTCGGGAATTTATTGCTATCAATAGCAATAACGCCGCGCCATTTGGCAAAACGGGCACCCAGTTCATAATATTCCTTCAAACGTCCACGCAAACCGTCAAGTCCTTCAGTGATCGTTTCATCAGGAAAACCGGCAAGCGGTTTTGCCCCTTCGTCAACCTTGATACCGGGAATTGAACCGGCCGCTTTGATTATATCGGTCAACATGCGGCCGTCGGAAGCTTTTTGGCGGATTGTTTCATCATACAGAATGACGCCGGAAATATATTTTTCCATAGCTTCTTTAGTCGTGAACAACATCTCACGATAGTCGCGGCGGTTTTCTTCGGTCGATTCAAGCTTGATCGCATCAAAACGTTTTTTAATCGTACTGGTGCTTTCATCAGCAGCAAGCAGACCTTTTCCTCCTGCTGTCATAGCAATTGCGATATCCTCAATACGTTCACTCATTGGGGCGGCTCCTCTGTTCTAATAGCCAGACATTAAAATAATAATATTCAAAGTGAAACGGACAAACCTCCGTTTCGTTTACCTGAATTTGCAGGCGGAAAATTCTTTAAAAAAGAAAACTCTCTCTCCCCGCATTTTAAACCTATTTTTCCAAAGCCAGAATACCCGGCAAAGGCTTGCCTTCCATCCATTCGAGAAAGGCTCCGCCGGCTGTCGAGATATAAGTGAAATCGGAAGCGACACCGGCATGGTGCAGCGCCGAAACAGTGTCCCCACCGCCAGCAATAGAAACGAGTTTTTTCTGTTTTGTACGGGCAGCGACACGTTTGGCAACAGCAACTGTACCCGCATCGAAAGGATGAAGTTCAAAAGCGCCAAGCGGCCCGTTCCAGACAATGGTTGCAGCATCGTCAATTGCTGCATTGATACGTTCGACAGAATTTTCACCAATATCAAGGATCATTCCATCGGCCGGAATGGAGTCAATTCCATAACGATGATTGGGCGAGTTTGCTTCAAAACTTTCGGCAACAATGGCATCAACCGGCAAAATGATCGAACAATTTTCGGTCTTCGCCTTGGTCATGATAGCGCGGGCTGTTTCGCCAAGGTCATGTTCGCAGAGCGATTTTCCAACGCTTAAACCTTCGGCTGCAAGAAACGTATTGGCCATACCGCCGCCAATAATAAGTGCGTCCACTTTTTCTATCAGATTGTTGAGAAGGTCGATTTTGGTAGAAACTTTGGCTCCGCCAACAATGGCTACAACCGGATGCGCCGGATGTCCAAGTCCTTTTTCCAGTGCTTCGAGTTCCATCTGCATGGAGCGTCCGGCATAGGCTGGCAACAAATGGGCAAGCCCTTCCGTTGAAGCATGGGCACGGTGAGCGGCGGAAAACGCATCATTGACATAAATATCGCCATTTTCAGCCAATGCTTTTACAAATGCCGGATCGTTCTTTTCTTCGCCTTCATGGAAGCGCGTATTCTCCAAAAGAACAACATCGCCGTCTTTCATGGCGTCGACTGCGGCTTTTGCTTTTTCACCAATACAATCTTCTGCAAAACCTACTGTTTTGCCAAGGACTTTCTCCACGGTCGGAACAATTTGCTTCAGCGAAAATTCGGCAACGACTTTGCCTTTCGGACGCCCGAAATGGGCAAGCAAAATAACTTTTGCACCTTTTCTACTCAATTCGTTGATGGTCGGTTTTACCCGCTCGATGCGGGTTGCATCTGTGACCTTTCCGTCTGTGACAGGAACATTGAGGTCAACACGCAAAAGAACGCGTTTGGATTTTACGTCAACATCATCAAGGGTGCGAAAAGCCATATTTTTCTCCAGATTTTCAAGACATGGCCGTTCTTTTTTCATAAACGGTCCGCTCATTTACTTTTTATAGCAAGGCCTTGACCTGACAATCGACAAAGTCCCGCTTTTCAAAAGAAAACGGGGGCTCGCGCCCCCATCGTTCTATTAGATGGTTTTTGCAAAAGCGACAGCAACATCAGCCATACGGTTGGAGAAGCCCCACTCATTATCGTACCAGGAAAGAATACGAACGAATGTTCCATCCATAACGCGTGTTTGCTCGGTATGGAAAACCGACGAATGCGGATCATGGTTGAAATCGTGGCTGACGAGTTTTTCATCGGTATAGCCGAGGATACCCTTCAAAGGTCCATTTGCAGCAGCACGGATTTCTTCATTGATTTCTTCCGGCGTAACCGAACGCTTTGCAATAAAGGTAAAGTCGACAACCGAAACGTTCGGGGTCGGAACACGGATAGCAACGCCATCAAGCTTGCCGTCAAGTTCCGGCAAGACCAGGCCAACGGCCTTGGCAGCACCGGTAGATGTCGGAATCATCGACAAAGCGGCAGCACGTGCACGGTAAAGATCTTTGTGCAATTTATCCAAAGTCGGTTGATCGCCGGTGTAAGAGTGAATGGTTGTCATAAAGCCTTTTTCAATGCCGACAGTTTTGTTGAGAACATGGGCAACCGGAGCAAGGCAATTGGTGGTGCAAGATCCATTGGAAATGACCTTGTGCTCTTTTGTCAGCTTGTCATGATTAACGCCATAGACAACTGTCAGATCAGCGCCTTTTGACGGTGCGGAAACGATAACACGCTTGGCACCTGCATCAAGATGGGCAGCAGCTTTTTCGCGGGCGGTAAAAATACCGGTGCATTCCAAAGCAATATCAATGCCAAGTTCTTTCCATGGCAATTGTTCGGGATCACGTGCAGCCGTGACCTTGATCGGCCCGCAGCCCGCATCAATGGTATCACCGGCTACCTTTACTTCATGGGGGAAACGTCCATGGACCGAATCATAGCGCAACAGATGGGCATTTGTTTCAACAGGCCCCAGATCGTTAACTGCAACAATGTCAATATCTTTGCGACCACTTTCAATGATTGCGCGCACAACATTGCGCCCAATACGTCCAAATCCGTTGATTGCTACACGTACTGCCATATTATCTCTCCCTTTAATTGAGATATTTGAATATTAAAGCTTTGCTTCCGCCGCTGCAACGACGGCTTCGGGAGTGATCCCGAAATGTTTGTAAAGTGCGTCGATAGGACCGCTCGCACCGAAACCGGTCATCCCTATAAATACACCATCTCGGCCAATAAAACGATCCCACCCTTGTCGAATAGCTGCTTCTACAGCGATATTTACCGGAGCATTGCCTATCAATGCTGTTTTATAAGACTCTACTTGGTGCTCGAAAAGCTCAAAACAAGGGACAGATACCACTCTTGTAGGAATTCCCTTCGCTTCAAGCACTTCACGCGCCTTTACCGCAATTTCCACTTCCGAACCCGATGCAAAGATTGTGACTTTCGCATCGTCACTTGCCGTCATCAGTTCGTAAGCACCCAGTGCCGAGAGATTATCTTCTTCATAGTTTTTCCGCAAGGTCGGCAATCCTTGACGGGTCAGCGCCAAAGTGGATGGTGTCGTTTTGGATTTCAGCGCCAATTGCCAGCATTCGGCCGTTTCAACAACGTCGGCGGGACGGAAAACCAGATGATTGGGAATTGCTCTTAAACTTGCAAGATGTTCAACCGGCTGGTGGGTAGGCCCATCTTCCCCCAGACCAATCGAATCATGTGTCATGACATAAATGACACGAATTCCCATCAATGATGAAAGCCGCATCGACGGGCGGGCATAATCGGAAAAACACAAAAACGTCCCCGAATAAGGGATAATGCCGCCATAAAGCGACAAGCCGTTCATAATCGCGGCCATTGCATGTTCACGAATGCCATAATGGATATAACGACCGGAAAAATCTTCCGGCGTAATATCATTGGTCTGGCTTGTTTTGGTGTTGTTGGAGCCTGTCAAATCGGCTGATCCACCAATTGTTTCGTTGACCGCCCCGTTAATAACTTCAAGCGCCATTTGCGAGGCAACACGCGTTGCCACCTTCGGCTGCTCTGCGGCCAGCTTCTTCTTGTACTCGCTAATGACATTGTCAAAATTACCCGGAAGATCACCCCGCATCAAACGGTCGAATTCGGCACGTTGTTGCGGATCAAGTGCTTCAAGCTTCTTGTCCCATTCCTGACGTTTCTTTGCGGCGTTGAGGCCTGCAAGACGCCAGCTATCAAGAATTTCGGCAGGAACCACAAAAGGCTCGCTTTCCCAGCCCAATGCTTTGCGCGTTTCGGCAACTTCCTCTTGACCGAGAGGCGAACCGTGAACCTTGTTGGTTCCCGCTTTATGGGGAGAGCCGAAACCGATTGTTGTCCGGCACGAGATCAAAGTCGGTTTGTCGGATGATTTTGCTTTCTCGATTGCTTTGGCAATCGCATCCTGATCGTGCCCGTCAACTTTGATTGTATTCCATTGACAGGCTTCAAAGCGTGCACATTGATCGGTATTATCGGAAACGGAGATCGCACCATCAATCGAAATCTGGTTATTGTCCCAAAGGAGAATAAGCTTGTTCAGCTTCATATGACCGGCGAAAGCAATGGCTTCTTGCGAAATGCCTTCCATGAGGCAGCCGTCACCGGCAAGCACATAAGTGTAATGGTCGACCAAATCTCCCCAGCGTGCATTCATGATCCGCTCGCCAAGTGCCATACCGACAGCATTGGCTATTCCCTGCCCCAACGGACCGGTTGTCGTTTCAATACCGTTGATATGACGATATTCGGGATGACCGGCAGTTTTTGCACCAAGCTGACGAAAATTTTTTATCTCGTCAATTGTGACATCCTCGTAGCCGGACAAATACATAGCCGAATAAAGCAGCATGGAGCCATGACCTGCCGAAAGAACAAAACGGTCGCGGTTGGGCCAATTCGGCTTCTTCGGGTCATGAGCGAGAAATTTTGTATAAAGAACGGTTGCAATATCGGCAGCTCCCATCGGAAGCCCCGGATGCCCGGAATTTGCTTTCTCGATTGCATCTATAGATAGAAAACGGATAGCATTGGCCATCTGGTTCTGCTTGTCATTATTTTTCATGAGAATCGGCTACTCTTTGATCGCTATTAAATTCGGTCTAATGCTTCTTCTGACAAATATCACTTAAACGGTGTGAGTCAATAAAATCCCACTGTCACCAGCTTTGATACGGTGGATTTCTTGCCACAAAGCCGGAAGACATTTAAGAATAGCAAAAACAGGATAAAATTTACCGGAATGATTCGTTTTTAAAGTTACATTTTACAAAAAGGATCCGGAACTCGATGCCACAAGACACATCAATTCTCGATCAAGCGATCAATCGTCTGGAAAACGCTCTTAAAACGCTTGAAAATGCCGTTGTCAATGACAATAAAGATTCATATGACACCAGCGAACTCGAAGAAGAAATCCAGCGTATGAATGCAGATCGCAGCCGTCTGGCGCAAGCACTTGATACATCTGAATCACGTGCCGAACGTCTTGAACAAGCCAATAAGGAAGTATCACGCCGCCTTATTACTGCAATGGAAACGATACGCACTGTGGTTGACCGGTAAAGGGCAAATAAATATGGCAACTGTTTCAGTTACTATTGATGGCAAAACCTACCGAATGGCTTGCGACGAAGGCGAAGAAGAGCATCTCGCCGGTCTCGCCCATCAGCTTGACCAGTATATCAGCCATTTAAAGTCCAATTTCGGCGAAATCGGCGACCACCGTCTTTCTGTCATGGCCGGAATCATGGTCATGGATGAACTTGATGAAGCGCGGCGTCAGCTAAACAATCTGAAACAGGAAAACGAAACTCTACAACAAGAAAATAACCAATTGGCCGATGCTTGCCAACGTTATGAAACAGTTGCTGCCAAAGCCATTGACAGGGCAGCCAATCATATTGACGCTCTTGCCCGCCAGCTTGTCAAAAATCAATAAACCGGTCATACCGGTCTTGAGCTTTTGTGTTTGTTTCTTCAACAAGTGACATTGAAAATTGAAGAAACACATCTTTTAAAAAATTGGATGGTCCAACTTTTTAAAAATATAACAGACAAGCAACCGGTGAAATAGACAAACAACCGGTGAAATAGACAAGACCCCCCCCAAAAAAAATAAACAAGCAAACTTCTAAAGACGACAAGTAAATTCTTGACCCCACCTGAAGAAAAATTTTCGTTATTCTTTTTAAAAGATTTGGCGGTTATTCAAAAATATTTCAAGACAAGCAGAAACCGGTTCTGTTATTTTATAATCCGCTTTTGGTTTCAAGCTCTCGAATATTCTCGCTGCCATTGCGGCAGATTGTTTTTAACCGGCGGGTTCCACGCAATCGCAAGGCTTCGCATAATTGTCGGGCTCCACACAATAATCGTCAGCCTTTTTCTTCATATGATCCGTGATGCTATGCCCCGATACCAAGCGCCCTGTTCCGCCCGCTTCATGTCCTGAGATTTCTCTATCTTCGTCTTGCGCTCGTGAACCACATGAAGACAGCAAGCCTGATCGTTCACCACAAGCTTACACTCTGCGACGGAACAGGCTTTTCGGCTTCCGCCGCAGAGTTGATATTCATCAAGAAATTGACGCAGACAGATTATCTGCGTTTACCATCTTCCTTGGCGACATAGGCAATGCGCAACATATTGGTTGCACCCGGTGTTCCGAGTGGCACGCCGGCCGTTACGATAATTCTGTCGCCGGGAACGCTATAGCCTTCCCGCAGTGCAATGGCAGCGGCTCTTTCGACCATATCGTCAAGATTGTGAGCGTCTTCCGTGACAACACAATGAAGCCCCCAGACAAGGGCAAGACGCCGTGCCGTTTCGGTAATGGGTGAAAGAGCAATGATGGATGGTATCGGCCGTTCACGGGATGCGCGTATACCTGTTGCACCGGAGGCCGTATAAGCAACAATAGCCGAAAGATTGAGCGTTTCGGCAATCTGCCTTGCGGCGAGCGAAATTGCATCGGCGCCGGTTGGTTCGGGTGCAGGATGTTGGGCGTCGATCATCGGTTCATAATTGGAATCCCGTTCGATCTTGCAAGCAATTTTATCCATCGTACGTACAGCTTCTTCCGGATAAGCACCGGCAGCCGATTCAGCCGAAAGCATAATGGCATCGGCCCCCTCATAAACGGCCGTTGCAACATCGGAAACTTCTGCACGGGTGGGAACAGGTGCAGTAATCATGGATTCAAGCATTTGCGTTGCGACGACGACCGGCTTGCCAGCGCGTCGGCACAATTTGATAATATCCATCTGGATACCGGGCACGGCTTCCAACGGCATTTCGACACCAAGATCACCACGCGCCACCATAACCGCGTCGGATAAATCGACAATTTCGTTGATTCTGCGAACGGCTTGCGGCTTTTCGATTTTTGAAAGAATCGCCACTTTTCCTTTGGAAATTTTACGCGCTTCGGCAATATCTTCAGGACGCTGGATAAAGGAAAGCGCAATCCAGTCAATCGGCTGTTCAAGAACCGCCAGAAGATCTTTATGGTCTTTTTCGGTCATTGCGCCGACACCGAGCAGTGTGTCGGGCAGACTTACCCCTTTACGGTCGGAAATATGGTTTCCCGCCACAACCTTACATTCAATGGATTCATGTGTACATTTTTGAGCAAGAAGCTGGAGCTTTCCATCATCAATGAGCAGGCGTTCACCGGGCTTGACGGCGTCGAAAATTTCCTTATGGGGCAGATAGACGCGCGTATTATCACCCGGAATATCCTTATTATCGAGCGTGAAAGTTTGTCCGACAACAAGATCGACTTTACCTTTTGCAAATTCTCCCACACGTAATTTCGGCCCCTGCAAATCGGCTAGAATGCCGATTGGCCGCCCCTGCTTTTTCTCGATATTGCGAATGATTTTTACGAGAGAGCGCATTGTGTCATGATCGGCATGACTCATATTGATACGAAAAACGTCAACTCCCGCTAAAAAAAGCTTTTCAATCATGTTTTCGTCAGACGATGCAGGTCCGAGCGTAGCAACAATCTTTACTTTACGGTTACGTTTCATTTTGTGGGAGCTCCTGTAACAAGCGGCGTATTTAACGCCGGATTATTGGATACAGGCTCGGTTAGCTGAACCATCCAGCTTGTTTGTGTGCCTGTATCGATTTCCTGAAAACCGGCTTTTTGAAAGCCGCGTGCAAAACAGTCATTGACGCCATTAATGGTAAATTCGGAATCCTTCACACACATATTGATAGGTCCATCCCAGCGCCCGTGATTTTTAGCGTCTTCCGCATGAAGATAATAAAAGCGCGAGGTTAAAGGCCCATCAATAATCGTCTTGCAACGTGTCGGACCGACAACCCACCACCCTTCGGACATCCAGCCGACTTTTGCACGGTATCCGATGGAAACGCCGATAACCTCCTGGGTCGTGTTACAGACACGAAAATCTGCCTGAGCTGCGTTTAGAAAGGTGAACGCAAACATGCCACCGAAGAGTATAATCCGAGTCTTTTTCAACAACATTCCTGGCACCTTCGGTTTTATTTCGTCCCGACCGCTGTTCTTTTGCACTTGAATTGTGTTTTGTGTAGTTTCTCAAACTTTGTCAATGTCAGAGGTTTTCAAAACATATCATATTATAAAGTGATGATAAAAAAATGAAACAGAAAGAAATTTTCCATCCCTTCAAAGAAATCGCCGGCAATATGCAAGCAGGGCTCGCACTCATTTGCGATCATGCAAGCAGCGATCTGCCGGTCGAATATGGTTCGCTGGGGCTTGATCCTGCCGAATTCAAAAGACACATCGCTTATGATATAGGTGCACAATTATTGACCGAGGAACTGGCCAAACGCCTTGAAGCCCCCGCCGTCATCAGCCATTTTTCAAGATTGTTGATCGACCCCAATCGCGGGGAACATGACCCGACACTTATCATGCAACTATCCGACGGTTCGGTAATTCCGCATAATTATCCACTTGATGAGGCTGAAAGGAAACGCCGCATCGACAATTATTATACGCCTTACGACAAGGCAATCGGAAGGCTCATCGCCAATGTCGGGGAAGCAAGCGGAAACAGCCCTTTTGTTGTTTCTGTCCATTCGTTTACACCTGTCTGGCGGGGCAAAGCCCGCCCATGGCATATCGGCCTTTTATGGGATAGCGACAGGCGCGTATTCGATCCGCTTTTTGAAGGGTTGAACAAAATCGGACATATCAAGGTCGGTGATAACGAACCTTATGATGGAGCGCTGAAGGGTGACACAATGTATCGCCATTGTACAAAAAAAGGCATCGCCCATATATTGATCGAAGTCCGGCAGGATTTGATAGCGGGTGAAGAGGGTGTGCGGGAATGGGCAAATTATCTCGAACCGCTCTTCAGGAAAATAAATGAAATGCGGGAGATTCACATGAAACAACTTCATCCCTCGCGTGCAGACAATTGACGTTTACGTTTGCGTTAGAAAATTTTACGACTTTCCAACAGGCGTGAAAAAAAGGAACCTGCATCTTGACTCAAGGGGTCGGACTCGGACATCAACAGGAAACTGAACGATCGACTGAACGACTCGTTTCAACACGATTTATCTGGAGGCCATTTCCATGAGTGAAGTGACAGACGAAAAACAAGCAGTGGCTGTTGGCCAATTACGGTCTTTTATCGAACGTATCGAACGTCTCGAAGAAGAAAAGAAAACAATTTCCGACGACATCAAAGAGGTTTATGCCGAGCTTAAAGGAAGTGGTTTTGACAGCAAGGCGGTGCGCACAATCATCCGTTTGCGTAAAAAAGAAGACCACGAGCGGCAGGAAGAAGAAGCTATGATCCAGCTCTATAAAGATGCGCTTGGCATGAGCTGATTTTTGAATTTTCTGAAAACTCTAAAGCCTTCCCTTTCGGGAAGGCTTTTTTGTTTATTATCTATTTTCTTTTATGATTGCGGCCTTTCCTTGCGCCACCGGTTATTTATCGGGTTCCGGTCACCCGCCAACTAAAAACCAACGCGAAACCGGTAGAAAACCGACACAAACCCGACCGACACGAAATTCACCTGAAGCTGAAACCTACAGCCTTTTAAACAAAGCTATTTTTCAAGTTCTTCTTTCAGCATTTCAAGCTCCAGCCATTCATTTTCCTTTGTTTCAAGGTCTTTGCGTTTTTGTTCGAGAAGGTGCGAAAGTTCCTCGAACCTTTTGGCATTTTTTGTATAGAGGTCGGGATCGGAAAACTCTTTTTCCATCTGCGTTATGTCGCGATGAAGACCATCAATTTCCGAAGGCAATTTTTCCAAAGCGTATTTCTGTTTATAGGATAGCTTCTGTTTTGTTTCCCGTTTCACCTGTTCAACTGCGCCAGACGTTTGCGACGAGGACGGTTTCACACCTTTCTTCTGTTCGATTTCCCGACCTTTTCGTTGCGCTATCATATCGCTATAGCCACCGGCATATTCGAGCCAGCGACCGTTACCTTCAGGGGCGATAATGCTGGTAACCGTACGATCAAGAAAATCGCGATCGTGGCTGACAAGCAAAACAGTTCCCGGAAAATTGCTGACAAGTTCCTGCAAAAGATCGAGTGTTTCCATATCAAGGTCATTTGTAGGTTCGTCGAGTATCAAAAGATTTGCAGGACGTGACAAGACGCGCGCCAGCATAAGCCGTGCTCTTTCACCGCCCGACAATTCCTTGATCGGTGTGCGCGCCTGTTCAGGTGAAAACAGAAAATCTTTCATATAGGAGACAACATGACGTTGCTCACCATTGACGATAACACTGTCGCCGCGCCCGTCGGTCAAATAATGGGCGAGCGTTTCATTTTCATCAAGCGAGCGTTTTTGATCGAGCGTGGCAATTTCGAG
Source organism: Bartonella sp. B10834G3 (assembly GCF_016102505.1). Classification (NCBI taxonomy): domain Bacteria; kingdom Pseudomonadati; phylum Pseudomonadota; class Alphaproteobacteria; order Hyphomicrobiales; family Bartonellaceae; genus Bartonella; species Bartonella sp. B10834G3. The sequence continues at coordinate 1,129,955 of NZ_JACFOM010000001.1, read as the reverse complement.
ATTGACGCCGAGTTTTACAGTTCCGCTATCGGGTGTCAAAACCCCGCTCAACATAGACAACAATGTTGTTTTACCAATGCCGTTGGGTCCAACCAGTCCGATACGGTCACCGCGATGGATGCGGGTGGAAAAATGATCGACAAGCACATGTTCGCCGTAAGCCTTGCTGATATTTTTGGCTTCGATCACCAGTTTTCCGGATTCCTGTGAATCGCTCAACTCCATAACGGCATTGCCTTGCGGCCCGCGATAGTTCTTGTATTTCTGCCGCAGTTTCTGCAATTCATCAAGACGACGCACATTGCGTTTGCGCCGCGCTGTAACACCGTAACGCAACCAATGCTCTTCACGCACAATCTGGCGGCCGAGTTTTTGTTGCTCGATTTCTTCTTCTTCAAGAAGCTTGTCACGCCATTCCTCGAAAAAAGCAAAGCCTTTACCAAGGCGCTTTGTTTCGCCCCGATCAAGCCAGATTGTCGATTGCGAGACATTTTCCAGAAAACGGCGATCATGCGAAATCAATACAATGCTTGAACGTATCGTTTTGAGTTCACCTTCGAGCCATTCGATTGTCGTGAGATCAAGATGGTTGGTCGGCTCGTCAAGAAGCAAAATATCGGGAGCGGGGGCAATGACGCGCGCCAATGCGGCGCGGCGTGCTTCACCGCCGGAAAGCTGGTCGGGTTTTTCTTCTCCGCTCAATCCCAGATGATCGAGCATATAGCTGACACGGTGGACATCATCCAAAGGCCCCAGTCCGGCCTCGACATAGGCACGCACATTTTTAAAACCCTCAAGATCAGGCACTTGGGGCAAATAGCGGATTGTTGCCGAGGGGTGCCGGAAAATCTCGCCATCTGTCGGTTCGACAAGACCGGCTGCAATTTTCAAAAGCGTTGATTTACCCGACCCGTTACGACCAACAAGCGCAATACGATCGCCATTCGACACCGATAGCGCGGCATCGGTCAGCAATGGTGTACCGCCAAAGGTAAGTGAAATATGATCGAGACGTAAAAGAGGAGGCGCCATTATGATTCCATTCTGCTATTTAAGAGATTAATAGCAAAATATAACGTTTAAACACATAAAATAAAAAAGGGTCAGCAAACCGACCCCTTTCAATTGTAAAACCTTGAAAAACTTATTGATATTGGTTGCAAGGTGCCTGGTACATCTGCCCATAGGCATCGCGATAATTACAATATTGAACGCCGTTACGCTTGGTTGCAACGCCAACCAGAGTACCCGCTGCCGCACCGATTGCAGCCCCTCTTAATGCTCCCTTGCCATTGCCCTTGATAGCGCCGCCTGCCAATGCACCCAGAGCTGCACCACCAACGCCATAACCGGCGGTACGTTGTTCATTCGGGGAACAGGCGACAGTTGCAAGTCCCAACGCCGAAACCATGGCAATTACAGAAATACGTTTAAACATGTCGTCACTCTTTCTCTTTTTGATATTTTTGATACTGTGTCGTAATAATAAGGCAAAACCAAGATAAAGTTAAAACTATCACTCACCTCATCCTGATTAATAAATATGGATAGGCCGCATTTTTTCCACCAACCTTGCAGTTAAAATTCGTCACACTTCAGGAAGTGTAGCCAACAACAGCGCCCGCCCCGTGGAAAGATGCAATTGAAGCTTGCCATTTACCTCGTTTGAAAGGGTCAATGATGAACCAAAGGGCACATTTTTCTCGAAAAGCGGCCATCTCGCTCCCTCGATTGTAAGACCACCGAGGTCATCAAAGCCGATAAGACTGAAAATTGTACCAACAGGAAAATCGAATGTATAATGTCCGGGAAGAATGGCATAACCTTCCTCGTTGCCGCTTGTTAAGAGAACGTCAATGCCCTTTTTTTTCATCGCCAATGCATGAGCAAAGTGGAAAAAAGCATGATCGGAACGTTTGCCCCCCAATGCGCCACATAAAATAATGCGTTCGGCTCCCCGTTCCAAAGCAAAATCAATCGCAAGTTCGCCATCTGTCTTGTCTTTAGCAACAGGAAATGACCGCTGCTCTATAGTATTGTATTTCAGTTTCAATCCGGATCCGGTTGAATCAAAATCACCCACCCATAATTCGGGTTTGACATGAAGAGCTTCAATATAACGTATTGCACCATCTGCAACGATGACATTGCTCTTGCCAATCTGGCTGATGAGCCGCCCGGTCACCTGAAGATGTCCATCAAGAACGATCGTATAGCTTTTCATAACCACTCCGATTTCCGGTTTTTACGTAGATTTCGCATTTTAATTTTCCAATCGGCATCTATTTGATTGTTCTGAGGTTAGCTATATGTCACAAGAATTGAAATCTATCCGTTCTATTATAGGGGAAATTTTGAAAAAGCCTGTTAGCTTCAAAGTTTTTCAGCCTTATAGTGTACTTTTATCAGTTTGCCTGCAATGAGGGTCAAGCACCAGTTACAATGAGTAAACGCAGAAAAGATAACTCTATCAAGCCGCTTTTGTTGCAGCGCGATGATAATCGTGCCGCGAAAGCCGCCGGTTTTGTCTTTTTTTTAGGTTTCGTTTTTTTTCCGTTAACTGGCTGCCAGCTTGTCGATTACAATAAGCCCGACGGCGGTCTTATGCCTTCGGGCGCTCCTGTCACTGTCGACAAAGTGAGCAAGGGCGATTCTCTTGCGCAATTGGGAGCCTCCCAACACCCGCGGATTTTACAAACCTATGGCGGTGAATATAGCGATCCGAAACTGGAGCGAATGGTTGCAAAAATTGTCGGAAGGCTCACAGCCGTCTCCGACAACCCCGATCAGACCTACAGAATTACAATTTTGAACTCGCCCAATGTCAACGCTTTTGCGCTTCCCGGTGGCTATGTCTATGTCACACGCGGTCTTCTCGCACTTGCCAATGATTCATCGGAAGTAGCCGCCGTTCTTGCCCATGAAATGGCACATGTCACCGCCAATCATGGTATTTTACGCCAGCAAAAAGAAGCCGAGGTGGAGCTTACAAATCAGGTTGTCAGTGAAGTTCTGGAAGATCATTCGGCCGAACGTGAAACAGCCATTCGCGGGAAACTGCGCCTTGCACAATTTTCGCGCAATCAGGAATTGCAGGCGGATGCAATCGGTATAAAAATGTTAGGGCGAGCAGGTTATGATCCGTTTGCGTCGCCACGTTTCCTCCAATCTATGGAAGCTTACGCCGCTTTTCGTAATGTTTCGGGTGCAACCGACGCAACACTCGACTTTCTGGCAAGTCACCCGTCAACGCCCCAACGTATCCAGCTTGCAACCGATCAGGCACGCAAAGTGGGGGCTCCCGGTGTCGGCAAAACCGACCGCGACGATTTTCTCAACGGTATTGACGGAATGATTTTCGGAGATACTGCCGATGAAGGATATATTCGCGGCAACCAGTTCATTCACCCCAAATTGGGGATTACCTTTTCTGTTCCGCAGAATTTCACGATTGATAATTCGTCAAATGCTGTTATTGCGAGCGGCAATAATGACATCGCGATACGCTTTGACGGAGTCGCATTACCGCGCGGTTTAACGCCGGTTGACTATATAAAAAGCGGTTGGGTAAGCGGTCTTGATGCGTCCACTATCCGGCCTCTTACCATTAACGGTCTGGAAGCTGCCCGTGCCCATGCTGCCAATGATCGTTGGCAGTTCGATGTTGTCGTGATTTTCGTCAAAGATCGCGTATACAGATTTTTGACGGCAGCCCAGAAAAACTCGACAGAACTTGATAGTATCGCAACTTCTACAACTTCGACTTTCAAAACCTTGTCGTCGCGCGAAATTTCCGCGCTCAAACCTTTGCGTATTCGTGTCATCAACGTCCGTTCGGGTGACACCGTCGCATCTCTTGCCACACACATGCAAGGCACCAACGCAAAAGAGAAACTGTTGCGCATTATCAATGCACTCTCGCCGACTACAAATTTATCGGCCGGCGACAGGGTCAAGATTATTTCGGAATAATTCCGGATGTTCGGATATAAATCTTTTAATCAATAAGCCCATTGCGGACTTGAGGTGAAAGAAACTGTCAACCAGCGGTCGGGGCCTGCATGACCTATTTTATTGCCAATTTCGGAACGGATTTTATCAAGCTCCTCCACCTCGGCAATTTTATAATGCTCCGGCAAAATGAGGTGAATTTCTATCATGGTCGATCGCCCCACCTTGGCCAGATAGTTCTGGGAGCCGACAAAGCCATATTTTTCCACGATTGCATCGACAACGGTATTAACATGTTCATCAAGATCAACCGGCGTTATCATGAGGATGTCGCGCATGGCACGCAAAACGGTTTTCACCGGCATTGGCAACATTATCAGCGCAATAAAAGCCAGAACAACCGGATCGATATAAGGCAGGATCCACTCATAATCTGTACCCTCTATAAGGGTGGCAAAGCTGAAAGCAAATAAAAGTGCCAAGCCTATGCCGCCCGACACAATCCAGCTTTTCGCATCAATCGTTATAAAAGCCGATTTTAGACGGCGATTGAAATAATGTTCGTAAAATGCCATGCCGAAGCACAGAAAAACTGCAAAAGTCGAAAACCAGATGGCGGCATCGAAATGCGGCAGTTTGCCACCGTTCAATATCTTTCCCGTCGCCTCGAACAAAGCGTAAATAATGGCAACCATCAAAGACAAACCGTTAATTGCCAGAAGCATAGGTTCAAGATGCCAGAAACCGTATTGGAACCGCTCGATAAATTTTGGCGCTTTACGGCTGCGGCGATTGACATCAATCTCGATCAGACGAACGACCAGAAGCGCGGCAATGCTGAACAGACAATCAATCGACGAATACATTCCGTCGAAAATAATTGAAGAAGCTCCCGTCAGAATTCCGGTAATAACCGCAGCAACGGCCAGAACAATGGTTGCAAGAATGGAATAGGCAAGTATTTTTTGTTCAAGATGGGCGTTTCTGTCGAACGGTGACAAACGTAATTCTCCTGGCCGATTGTTCCGGCCAATTCTTCCAAAGCGATAGTGTCAGGTATTAGCTTGACTGCTCAAGATCGCTCAAGAAGACTTTACGCACTCGTTCAGCGATCAAACCTGATAGGCATCCGCACTATTAACAGAAAGAAGATAATTTCGCAATTTTTCCATGGCGCGCGCTTCGATCTGGCGTACGCGTTCTTTGGAAATGCCCATTTTTTCACCCAGTGCCTCAAGGGTTGCACCGTCATCATTCAACCGGCGGAAACGGATGATTTGTAGCTCCCTGTCGTTCAAAATCTGCAAAGCGTCATTGAGCCATTTGGAACGCCGATCACCGTCAATTTCATCTTCGACCAACGCATCTTGCAAAGGATGTTCATCAACGAGCGAATCCATCTTGCTACCGGAATTTTCGTCATCGGCAATCATCGGTGCACTCAAGGAATTATCGGTCGTTGAAAAACGGAAATCCATGGTTTCAACATCGCCAACCGAAACACCCAACTGTTCAGCAATGTTACGGAAAATATCCTGTTTGGTGAGCGTTCTATCCTCAGTGGCGAGTTTTATGCGCAAACGACGCAAATTGAAGAAAAGTGCCTTTTGTGCGGAACTTGTACCGCCGCGCACAATCGACCAATTCCGTAAAATATAATCTTGTATAGACGCTCTGATCCACCAGGTTGCATAGGTGGAAAAACGAACTTCGCGTTCAGGGTCAAAACGTGCAGCAGCTTCCAGCAGACCAACATATCCTTCCTGAACAAGATCACCTAAAGGCAATTTGAAATGTTTGAACCTTCCGGCAATCGAAATGACAAGCCGCATATGGGAAACTGCAATCTTGTGCATTGCGACACTGTCCTGCTCATCGCGCCAACGCAATGCCAGAGAATGTTCGTCATTCCTTTCAAGATAGGGAGCGCGCATTGCCGAACGCATCATGTTACGGCCAAGTGTATTGTCTGTTCCCGCAGTAAAATTTGTGATTAGTTGCGTTGACGTTGAGATGCCGGCCATGATTTGCCCCTCAGAAAATTTGTTGGTACACAAAAGCGACACATTCTGTGTTTCTTTCAGGCACACAACGCCCACCGAGGAACTTGGTTCCATAAAAAAACAATCAAAAGTTTAAAAAAATCAACTTTCGGTATTTTTTTTCACAATCATTCCGTGTTGAATTGATAAATGTAAACGGTTGCAAATAAAAAACCCGCTTTGAAAAGCGGGCTTTTAGAAAACTTGATTAACGAGTGGAATGTCTCTTCTTGACTTCAGTCATGCAGCAACATTTTCACTATCTTCGCCATCTATATCAATGTCGATGTCGCTATCACCTTCGGCATCTGTTTTTGCACTACGCTTCGGGCTTTTTGCCAAATTGATTTCAATTGCGCGAACAGCTTCGGTTTCCGAAATTTTATTGACGACAGCAATTTCCCGCGCCATCCGGTCAAGTGCGGCTTCATAAAGCTGACGCTCGGAATAGGATTGTTCGGGCTGGTTATCCGCACGGAAAAGATCACGGACAACTTCCGCAATCGAAATCAAATCACCGGAATTGATTTTTGCATCATATTCCTGTGCACGACGCGACCACATGGTACGCTTGATACGGGCGCGCCCTTGTAACACTTTCAATGCACGGTCGACAAAATCTGTTTCAGACAATTTGCGCATGCCAATCGAAATAGCTTTGGCAACCGGCACTTTGACATGCATCTTGTCTTTTTCAAAATGGATAACAAAGAGTTCAAGTTTAAGGCCGGCAACTTCCTGTTCTTCAATAGCAACAATCTGGCCGACACCGTGGGCAGGATAAACGATGTATTCTTGAGCCTTGAACCCCTGACGAGCCGGGGATTTTTTCTTGGGGGATGACATATTCTTAACCAACTCCATTTGTGCTCGGCATTGTTGCCGACAAACACAGGTTGAAGGCTCTGCAAATAAAGAGCCATATCCGACCCCCGAATTTTATGAACGTTCCTTTTGATTTAACTGGCGCAAAACAGTTTCATGCATTTGCAAAGATAGTTTCATGCATTTGCAAAGCAAATGCGACTGTAAATCCATCAACCTCTACACAATCCGACTGGACGCGACAAACCCATCCACTAGAAAGTGCGAACTATGCCAGATTAAAACACCTTTCGATGAGAAAAAGAAACGTCAACGACATCCGGTTATCGGCTTAACGGAAAGACGATAACACAAAAAACCGTCGAAATCAATCATCGGCCAGTCAAGTTCAACTGATTATATATCTAATCACCGGTTCCCGGTTTTGGCGAGAAGTATTTCTCCAGTTTTCCGGTAACACCATCCATTTCGGTTGCTTCGGGAAGCTGGTCCTTTTTGACGGTTATATTTGGCCATTTAGCCGAATATTCCATGTTGAGTTCAAGCCATTTTTCAAGTCCGGGTTCGGTATCAGGCTTGATTGCTTCCGCCGGACATTCCGGTTCACATACACCACAATCAATACATTCATCAGGGTGGATAACAAGCATGTTCTCCCCCTCATAGAAACAGTCGACCGGGCATACTTCAACGCAGTCAGTATATTTGCAGCGAATGCAATTGTCGGTCACAACATAGGTCATTTTTCAATCTCCAGTGTTCACGTCAAGCGCATTCCGACAAAAGCCTGTCACACTTTTAAACGGAAATGAAACGATAACAGCAATGAGTTAACGTTTTTGACGGTCGGTTTCAACCCCGCATATGCACCAATATGTTCACATTTCCTGTTTTAGAAAGCGCAACAAATGTCGTCTGTCACGCTTTGTCGGTCGTGGCCCCGAAGAAATGACATTTTCCTGTCTGTCTGTCGGACTTACTTCCGGCGTCAAATCTTCATAAAGCAATCTGGCTTCAGGAGCCGGCCCCCTACGCACTCCAAGCCCTGCAACTTTATAGACAACAACCGACCGCTCCAGACGAATAGTCAAAACATCTCCGACTTTTATGGAATAGCTCGACTTGTCAATCTTTACACAATTAACCCTGACCTTGCTGCCCTCGATCAGTTTGGCAGCAAGGCTACGCGTTTTGACCGTCCGCGAAAAAAACAACCACTTGTCCAGGCGCTGTTTAGGGACGGCCTCTTCAATCATTTTTTCAATTGGTCACGCAAGGCAGCCAGTTTTGCAAACGGCGAATCAGGATCAACCGGTTTTGACTGTGCCTTCGGTTTATGTTGTCTGTAGGAAGCATCGGCTTTCGGATTATTAAACGACGAATTTTTGCGCGGGCGTTGCTTGTCACGCCGTGGCTCGCCTGTTTTTTCTGCCCCTTCACCCGGCTTTTGCCCCGATTTTTCGCCCGACTTTTCGCCCGACTTTTCAAAGCGCTGTTCGGAACGCTTTTTCCTGTCATTGTTAGACCTTGACGGACGATAATCATGGCGCCCCTGATAATGCCAAAGCAAAACAGGTTTTTCCTCTTCTTCCGTCGTCTTTTTGGTAAAATGCGGCCCTACCGGTTCGGCATCCGGTATTTTTGATTCCGGCTTTGACGGTGTTTTCTGAAGAGCGGCTGCGTTTATAAAATCGCCAACCGGTTCGGCAGGACGCACATTTGCGGCAACCGGCTTTGTTTCTTCTGTCGAAGCCTGATCGAATTCCTTGAGTTTCGCCAAAACTTCGGCTTTGTCTTTTTTATCGAACCGATAGCCGAGACTTTTGAGAATTTCTTCCATATCTTCGGCCGTTGCGCCAAGAATGGACATCATTGCCGGAGTAACCAGAAACTGGCGGCCATCATAAGCACCGTCCGGACGCGAACCGCTTCCCGGTTTCCAGTTTACTGCATTGCGAATGAGATCGGCGAGACGTTCAAGAATATCGACGCGGACAGCGCGCCGACCAAGAATGCGGTAACCGGCAAGCTGGTAAAAGGTGGGGTTGAAAGCCGGGTCGACAACAACCGATGTCCGGCCGGCTGCAAGCACCTGCAAAACATCGCCATAGCCCGGCAAATCCCTTGCATGATTTTTCAATGCCCATAAAAGCGTGATTGCTTGTGCCGGTGCAGGTTTCAGCATCATTGGCAGAAAAATATGAAAAGCACCGAACCGCGTACCAAGACGGCGCAGGGCAGCGCGTGAAATCTGGTCAAGGCTTTTGACTTCTTCGGCAACGTCACGACGCGGCAAAACGCCCAGATGTTCTACCAGACGGAATGCCAGTCCCCGTGTCATACCAACCAGCGCATCCGCATTGATAAGGTCAAAAAGCGGCTTCAATGCTGTTTCAAAATGGAAACTGACAAAACGGTCTACCCGCTCGGCGACTTTTTCTCGTGCCTGTCCTGTCAATTGTTCGTCGGCAAGAAGGACCGCGCGCGGCTTTAAAATATCGTCGGTTGCAGCAAGACTTGCCAAAGGTTGGCCAATCCAGCGAACCACACCGTCCGAACCGATCGCAAAATCGCCATTGGCCGAAGCAGCCAACCGGTCTGCTTTTTTTTCAAATTCCACAGCCAATATTTTATCCGCAGCAGCTCTTAGAGCTTTTGCATCGGCACCTTCGCCATTAACATCGGCAATAAAACGAAACCCATCAAGTTTTCCAACATGATGTCCTTCAACAAGAACATCGCCAGTTTGAACTATTTCGGCATCCATCATCACATTCTCTCTAAGCCGCCTCATAAGTACGCTTGTTCTGCGGTCTACAAATCGTTTCGTCAACCTCTCATGTAGCGCATCTGACAATCTATCTTCAATTTCTCGCGTCTTTTCTTGCCAGTGTTGCGGATTGGTAAGCCATCCGGGTCGATGTGACACGAATGTCCAGGTTCTAATCTGTGCAATCCGATGCGATAAAGTGTCAATATTGCCATCGACTCGATCAGCTTGGGAAACCTGTTCGGCCAAATAGTTTTCATTAACACTGCCGCGTTTTACAAGATCACGATAGATGTTGGCAATAATTTCTGCGTGTTGTGCCGGTGCTATTTTGCGATAATCGGGAAGCGCACATGCGTCCCATAACAAGGAAACGCGTTCCGGACGGTCGGCAAGGCGGATAATGTCATAATCGCGCGACAAATTATCAAGAGCTTGAACATCCACCGCCGGTAGTGCACGGGCAAGCCCTTCCAGAGGCGCGGCCGTTTCCAGCGATTTTCTCAAGCTGTCAAGCGTTGAAAAATCCAGACTTTCGCTTCGCCACTGGAGAACTTTGACCGGATCAAAATGATGTGATTCGATTCTCTCTACCAAATCTTTGTCCAAATCCGCGATTCGGCCGGTTACGCCGAAGGTCCCGTCACGCATGTGACGACCGGCACGTCCTGCAATTTGTGCCATTTCTGCTGCTGTCAAATCGCGAAACTGGTAGCCATCGAATTTTCTTGTCTGCGCAAAAGCGACGTGGTCGACATCAAGATTAAGCCCCATACCGATTGCATCGGTCGCAACCAGAAAATCCACATCCCCCGATTGATAAAGAGCAACTTGTGCATTTCTTGTGCGTGGCGACAGCGCCCCCATGACCACCGCTGCCCCGCCGCGCTGCCGTTTGATAAGTTCGGCAATAGAATAAACATCATCGGCCGAAAAGGCGACGATTGCCGTGCGACTCGGCAAACGGGTCAACTTTTTTGAACCGGCATAAAGCAATTGGGAAAAACGCGGACGACTGATAACATTCAGACCGGGCAAAAGCTTTTGCAAAATCCCTTGCATCGTCGAAGCGCCCAACAACATTGTTTCCTGAGTGCCGCGCAAATGTAAAATCCGGTCGGTAAAAATGTGGCCACGAGCCAGATCGCCGGCAAGTTGCACTTCATCAATGGCAACAAAAGCTGCTTTGGTTTCCCGCGGCAAAGCTTCCACAGTACAAACCGAATAAGGTGCACCAAGAGGAATAATCTTTTCCTCTCCGGTAATGAGAGAAACGCGGTCAGGGCCAATTTTTTCGCTGATACGATTATAAACTTCACGTGCAAGAAGTCGTAACGGTAAGCCGATCAATCCGCTATCATGAGCGAGCATCCGCTCGATTGCCAAATGGGTTTTGCCAGTATTTGTCGGCCCCAGAACGGCTGTTACATCACGCCCCGAAAGGATAAAAGGGGCTTTGGCCATCATCTACTCCAAATAATCAGTTTTGCCGGTTTGACCGCCAAAACATGCCTTAACGCCCTGTCAAACGATAAGCAAGCTTTACCATTTACAAGACATTAACCAACATTCTTAACCTCTGGAACACTACCGGAACGAATCGGCGACGAATCACCGACATTAGCATGTTCCTGCTATGTTCTTACAACATACTGTGTCGTTACAGAGGAGAGAAACCAAAATATAGCAATAAGGTCAAGGCGTAATCTAAAAAACCGGCTATTTGCTATTAACCATATATCGGACACCCGACGCGATATTCAATTGTCATAAAAATCTGGGCGACAAGAAAAATTCCGGCAAATCGGAAAGCGGCCGGTTCACTTCTTTACACCGTTTCCTTTGTGTCGTGCCAATAATCAGGTTCCCATCACCGTTTTTACGAATACATTCCCGAAACAGAAAATAGAATTTTGCTGCAGGCTCTTTGAACATCCCTGTTCGGAAAATAAAAATATAAAGTTTTTTGATTGTTACTTTTCGATCGGCCGGATTGGCAGTTATCGTTCACATGGTCAAACGGGCAGAAAAACCATATTGTGGCATTGAAAATGCGCACTTTACCTGAAACTTCACAAATTAAAAACGGAACAGAAAATTATTTGGCCTGAGACCGGACAAAGGAATCAGTTAATTAAATCGGCCGCTCCGGTTTCAAAAATAGCCGGACTTCAAGCATCGGGGGCGTGAATCTTATTGGCAACCGGTTGGTCGATCATATTTTACAAAACGGGTAACCCGAAATCTCGCGAAACCGACTCACCGAAAACGCTAAAAAAAGCAAAAATGATTTCTGACATAAAAAAACCGGCCAACAGACCGGTTTTTCTTTAAATTCAAAAAGACTTCAGTCTTTCGGTGTCAGAACCTGACGACCACGATACATACCGGTCTTCAGATCGATATGATGCGGGCGGCGAAGCTCGCCGGAAGTCTTGTCTTCAACATAGGTCGGAGCCTTGAGGGCATCGGCAGAACGACGCATACCGCGCTTTGACGGTGTCGTTTTTCGTTTAGGTACAGCCATGGAATTATACTCCAAATTTGCTTAAAACGTATCTGCCACCATAACCCGAAGCTATATCGGCAGACAAAATTATAGAAGGTTTGGCGTGCCTATACACTGATTATCAGGCTTTGACCAGACTGAAATCAGCATTTTTTATGAAATAGGCCGATATTGTGTCTCTTACAGGCTAAAAATTTCAAAATAAACAGTCGGGCTGAAATATTTTAAAATTGTTCCGGTCGATTTGCGATATAAAACCCGAACCGGTTTTTAACACGTGCCCGACACGCTTCCGCTTCGCTCACTGCTTGCAAATTCTTTCCGTTAACGTTGATGCCACCCCATTTTCGTGAGGCATGGCTTATTCCCGCAGACATTGCGTATAAGCACCCGATTGTCGCAAGCGCCTTTCAATGAGCCGTTCAAGCCTTGTAAGATTGACCGAAGGACGTGCGGGATTGCGCAGTTTCGGATTGGGCAATGTTACCGCAAGATAGGCAGCCTGCCGTGGATTGAGGCTTTTTGCCGAACGTTTGAAAAAATGTCGGGAGGCAGCTTCTGCACCATAAATTCCCGGCCCCCATTCGGCAATATTGAGATATATTTCCATAATGCGCCGTTTGGACAAAACAGCATCGGCAACTGTTGCATAAGGAATTTCCAGACCTTTTCTGAGATAAGACCGGTCATGCCACAAAAACAGGTTTTTCACCATTTGCATAGTAATGGTCGAAGCCCCTCTATTAGGCCCACCATTACGAGAAATAACTGTTTTCAATGCGCCCCAGTCAACGCCATTATGGAAACAGAATTGCCCGTCTTCCGACATCATAACCGCATAAACAAGATGAGGAGAAATATCTTCAATAGAAGTCCATTCGCGTTCATAAGGTGTGAAAGTGATTTTATCACGCAACATCAAAGTAGAAACAGGATGAATAAAAGGCAATTTATAAAGAAGCAGCATGAAAAACGGCAAAACCAGCAAAAACACCAATAGGTAAAGCGCCACGCGCAGTTTTCCTGAACGCTTTCTATGGAAACGAACTTGCGGGCTTTGGCTTTCAGACAACAATTATTCCTCGTTTAATAAACAACCTTCGTTTATATCAATATTGTCTCGTTTATAAGCATTGACGGCGACGTTTGAATGTTTCATGTGCATCTTGCAAAGAATAGAGGAATACTCAATGGAAGATTTTACCAATTTACTTGCCAGAAATGCCCGCCAGATTGGTGAAATGCTGGACGCGAAACTCTCTAACCATATCGAGTCGGGAGAGATTGCCCGTCCGCCACGCCTTCTCGCCGCAATGCGCCATGGCGTTTTGAATGGTGGCAAGAGATTGCGGCCTTTTCTTGTTATCGAGACAGCGCGACTTTTTGATGCCAATATCGAAGCAGCACAATGCGTTGGCGCAGCACTTGAAGCAATCCATTGTTATTCACTGATACATGACGATTTACCGGCCATGGATAATGATGATTTGCGGCGCGGCAAGCCTACCGTCCATAAAGCATTCGACGAAGCAACGGCCATTCTTGCCGGCGACGCATTATTGACAATTGCTTTCGATTTTCTCTCCGATGACAAATTGGAGCTTGATGCAAAAATCCGGCTTCAACTGATAAATGGTCTTGCCCGCAGTGCCGGTCTTGGCGGCATGGTTGGCGGGCAAGTACTCGACCTCGAAGCGGAGACGAATAAACCTGATGAAAGCGGCATTATCACATTGGAAGCCATGAAAACCGGCGCACTTATTCGCTATGCATGTGAAGCGGGTGCTATTCTTTCCAATGCAACACGTGAAGACCGCGAAAGACTTTCCGAATTCGGCGCGGCAATCGGCTTGGCCTTCCAGCTTGCCGATGATGTTCTTGATGTGACTGCCGATACCGAAGCTCTCGGCAAGACCGCCGGTAAAGACATAGCCGCCAATAAAGCAACTTTGGTAGCCTTACACGGTGTCGAATGGGCAAAACACCAACTGGAAGGCCTGATGGAACAGGCTGATAACTTGCTTGAACCATTCGGTAACAAAGCCGATATTTTAAGGGCGACTGCAAGATTTGTCATAGAGCGGAAAAATTAAGGGGGGAGCGGAAAAATCGACAGGAAAACCGAACAATTGACGGGGGTGAAAAAACCGGCAGGAAAGGAACGATTGACGACAAAAAATCCGTCAAAAAGACATTCGTCGAATGCACACGATTTGTCATTCTAAACGCTAAAATGCCGGCTAAACGCTAAAAAGTCGGCTAAATGCTAAAAAGTCGGCCAAACGCTAAAAAGTCGGATGTTTTGAAAACGCACAATTTGCCACTATGCCCCTCTTTAAAACCGAAGACTTTGGAAAATATTGATGGCCTTTACTCTTGCTTCTGCAACCGAGCTTTTGGAAGAAATTAAAAAAAGCCGTTTTTTAACACGTGCTTTTCCGATCAATTCCGTGGAACAGGCAGAAGAGATCATTGAAACAGTTCGCAAAGAAGAAGCAACACACCATTGCTATGCCTGGAAGTTTCATCAGAATTACCGCTTCAACGATGATGGCGAGCCGACAGGAACTGCCGGTAAACCGATACTCAATGCCATTGAAGGCAGAAATTGTGATTGCGTTCTCGTCATTGTCACACGCTGGTTCGGAGGGGTAAAACTTGGCACCGGTGGCCTTGTTCGTGCTTACGGGGGCGGTGCGGCGAGAGCACTCCAGAATGCCGAACTCGTCGAGCTTGTGGACTGGCAAAATTTGACTTTTCACTGCCCTTTCAATCTTTTGCCCATTATCGAAAACGAGGTTCAGAATTTCCTTGCACAAATTGAAAATCGGCATTTTGACGATTCCGGATGTGAATTGACACTGCGTTTGCCAAAAGCTGAACAACAAAACTTTATTGACTGGATAAAGGATATGAGCAGCGGCAAAATCCTGATTGATAGAGAAAACTCCCACTCCGACATGTCTTTATAGAAGCGCGCTCCAAATTTATAAAACTCCGGTCATACAAAGATGTCCGTCAATTTGACTGTTAGGTTTTTCTTTATTTCACTTGATTGACGAGCCTCCGATAGGCGACACGTTCAAAAACAATCGCTTCCGCTTAAAGGGCAGCCGTTCCAGCTCTTCTATGATCTGCCTTCTTTAACTGTCCGGTTTCCGGCTTTATCGGGCGAAGCACATTTTTTCATTCCAACAGAGCTTTTAAAACATTTTGAATTTTTAAACGCGTTCAAGCTCTTTCAACCCTGAAATAGGTAAACCGGGCTTTTCATCGTTTTTGATGACGACAAAAAGCAAACGACTTTTTTGCTGTTTGAAAAACTCACGCGAAAAACGCACCATTCAAAGTTGGACACCCGTTTCAAATGTCCACTTCATGGTTTTTGAGTTGACGACCGCAAATCTATTTGAAACGTTCCTCGATATAGTCGGCGACCATCTGCTCGAATTCAGCCGCGATATTCGCGCCACGTAATGTTTTTACCTTTTTCCCGTCAATAAAAACTGGGGCTGCCGGCATTTCGCCGGTACCGGGAAGTGAAATACCGATATTGGCATGTTTTGATTCCCCTGGCCCGTTGACGATACACCCCATGACAGCAACATTGAGCGTTTCGACACCGGGATATTTTTCCCGCCAGACCGGCATGTTTTTACGAATATCGCCCTGAATTTTCTGCGCGAGTTCCTGAAATACGGTCGAAGTGGTGCGCCCGCAACCGGGGCAAGCGGCAACGGTCGGTATAAATTGCCTGAATCCCATGACCTGCAAAAGCTCTTGGGCAACCTGCACTTCACGGCGGCGGTCACCACCCGGTTCCGGTGTCAAAGAAATACGAATCGTATCGCCAATTCCCTGTTCCAGCAAAATACCCAGAGCTGCTGAAGAGGCAACAACACCTTTCGTCCCCATACCGGCTTCGGTAAGCCCCAAATGCAAAGCATAATCGCAGCGCTCGGCCAACATGGTATAAACGGCAACGAGATCTTGCACCTGACTGACTTTAGCCGAAAGAATGATTTTATCGCGACCAAGGCCGATTTCTTCAGCAAGATGCGCAGAAATAAGTGCAGATTGCACCACCGTTTCATGCATAACTTCGTCGGTCGAAAGAGGGCCACCTTTTTCGGCATTTTCATCCATTAAACGTGTCAACAATTCCTGATCGAGCGAACCCCAGTTCACGCCGATCCGTACCGGCTTGTCATAGCGGATTGCAAATTCGATAATTTCACTGAATTGTTTATCACGTTTTTCGCGAAACCCGACATTGCCCGGATTGATGCGGTATTTTGCCAAGGCTTTCGCACAATCGGGATATTCGGCCAGTAACTTGTGGCCGATATAATGAAAATCGCCGATGAGCGGAACTGTAATTCCAAGATTATCGAGCCGTTCTCTAATTCTTGGCACGGCGGCTGCCGATTCATCCCGATCGACAGTGATGCGTACCAGTTCGGAGCCCGCTTTTGCCAGTGCTGCAACCTGCGCTACTGTAGCATCTACATCTGCCGTATCCGTATTCGTCATTGATTGCACGACAACCGGATTGTTCCCCCCCACCATGACACCGCCAACATTGACGGCAACAGACTTGCGGCGCGGAAACGGTTTTGAAAAATATTCGTGCTTGTTCATTTTCGGATGATGTCTCTTTTCATTGAACGGTCGGGATAAACACATCGCCCCTTTATAACTGTTATAGCGGCATTTTCCCAACCGGAAATTAAAAAAGCTTTTCACTTTTTTGATGATTCACATTCCCGTTTTTATCAATCATCATTTTTATATATAACTATATATATGACATGGCAGATCGTTTATCGCACAATTTCCGCACTTCATCCGACAATTATTTTCCCTTCTGCAAAGCCTTGTATTTTCCCTCCTATAAGCCCGCGAAATTTTTCTTTACGAAAAAATACCGGCTCTACCTGTTACTTTACACTGGAAGGA
The DNA here is from genome assembly GCF_016102505.1 of Bartonella sp. B10834G3. Taxonomy (NCBI): domain Bacteria; kingdom Pseudomonadati; phylum Pseudomonadota; class Alphaproteobacteria; order Hyphomicrobiales; family Bartonellaceae; genus Bartonella; species Bartonella sp. B10834G3. Next base: position 1,112,899 of record NZ_JACFOM010000001.1, on the reverse strand, counting down.
ACATATTTTTGCATTATCTATTCTTATACGTGATCTATTCTTAGACGTGGAAATTCCCGGCCTTGTGTTCGACTTATACGGGGCTTCAAGCGCAAGGAGAAAACAATGTTTAATGTATTAAACGGCAGTGACACAAAAGAAAAAATCGAAAAACGCATTCAAGATCTGAAATCCGAGCTTCAATCACTGACACAATCGCTGAAACAACCTTTAACGAAGGGTGATGGTTTTTTCGAGAATACCGGTGAAATTGCCGAAACAATAAAAGACAAAGGCCGTCAGGCGCTTGATGTCGTTGGCGAGCAAGCTCACTATATCACAAAGCAGACAAAAAATTATCCGAAGACTGCTTTGGCAGTTGTGGGTGTTCTGGGTGTTGCAGCTTATTTCTTGTTACGACGTAAATAACCGGAACGATAAAAAATCGGATTGCATATGTGTTTGAATAAAATTTGTCTCACTAAGAGTTGAGAAACAAATTTTTAAAATGAGCGGCACATTCAAAAGGTTCGATTGGTCATATCTGATCGTGTAATGAAGATAGAAGTAAATAAAAAGCGCGTTAAACGCGCTTTTTTATCTTCCAGTCGTTTTCAGCTCTTTTGGCTTACTTTAGTTCTTTTCCGACTTTATTTTTCAATCCTTGACTTCGGAATAATTATAGCTTCCGTCCGGAGCTTTATACCAACGGTTCATAACAAAACCACCCTCTTTCGGATCGCCTTTCTCGGTGAAATCCAAAGGTCCGAGCACGGTTTTGAAGGGCCCTTTTGTTTTCAGGTATTGAGCCACTTTTTGCGGGTTTTGTCCTTGGGTTTCAATGCCTTCGGCAATAAGTTGCACAACCGCATAGGAATAAAGTGTGAATGCTTCCGGTTCAAATCCGCTTGCCCTGAAGGTTTTTACCAATTCGTCATTATCCTTATTGGCACGCGGATCGGCGTTGAAAGTGTTCATAACGCCGATAACGGCATCTTGGGCAGTCGCCGCAAGTTCATTGCTGGCAAAAGCATCCCCACCGATATAGACAGGTTTAACCTTCTGTTCCGCCATTTGGCGCAACATCAATCCGGCCGGTGTATAAAGCCCGCCGAAATAGACAACATTCGCGCCACTCTGCTTCATTTTTGCAATAATCGCCGAAAAATCCTTATCTTCGACATTGACACCGTCAAAGCTCAATTCGGTAACGCCAAGCTTGTTCAGTGTCTTTTTAACCTCTTCGGCAATACCAATTCCATAAGCGGTTTTGTCGTGGATAATCATGACCTTCGGATCAGGAACATGTTTTTTTATGAATTCACCGGCAAATGAACCTTGCTGGTCGTCACGGCCGCAAACACGAAACTGTAGCGGATAGCCCGATTCCGTCAATTTCGGATTGGTAACACCGGCAGAAATTGCCAGCATTCCGTTTTCATCATAAACAGTTGCTGCCGGAAGAGCGGCCCCTGAATTATAGTGTGCGACAACAAATTCCACGCCGTCACCGGCGAGCTTGTTTGCGCCCGAAACAGCCTGTTTGGGGTCGGATGCATCATCGACAATTTCAATAACAAGCTTTTCGCCTTTTACTCCTCCCTTGTCATTGATATTTTTAACGGCCATTTCCGCACCGTGTTGAATTTGTGCGCCAATTGCCGCACTTGGTCCCGTAGCCGGAATCGCCACACCGATTTTAATATCGGCCCAAGCGCTGTTCATGAACGCACCAAGACCGATCGCCGCAACAGTTGTCAGTAAAGCCTTCTTCATTTCCGTTCTCCTCTTTTTCTTCATAAGTTGTAAAACATCCAAAGTATTTTTTCCAGACAACATCAAAGAAAAGCTTATTTCTTGTGCCAGCTAAAAGGCGACGATTTCTTGTAAAGCCAACTATATTGGCGAACCATCTGGTTGGTTCGGGTAAACTGGAAACCGAGGCTTGCAAAAATCAGCAAAACGACAAGATCGACAAGATAATAATGAAGCGATAACAGCGTCCCGTTAAAGGGGGGAATATAATGGATGAAGCGGATGGCGGCCGCCAGCGGTACCATTGAAACGAGTGCTACTTTCAGTCCGTGCCAGGTCAATGCACAGGCACGCCCTGTCATCCATGCAGCCCAGCCACCGAGGATTACGGTCACCAGAATAAAGACAAAAAGCGATGACTCTTCGTAGATGATACCTTGCATTTTTTCTCCCTAAAACTTCAAATAACGACAATTGTTTTTTGAAGACTTCAATTAGTGTCGGCCACCTTCAAGATAGGCTGCCCTGACTTTCGGATCAGCCAGCAATTCCGCGCCTGTTCCGCTCATTGTAACAGCACCATTCACAAGAACATAGCCGCGATGGGCAAGTTTCAATGCTCCGAAAGCATTCTGTTCAACCAGAAAAACGGTCAGTCCTGTTTCCTCGTTCAGTACTTTGATCGCATCGAATATCTGTTTGACAATGAGAGGAGCCAGCCCCAATGACGGTTCATCAAGCAAAAGAAGCCGCGGGCGGGACATCAGTGCACGCGCTATTGCCAGCATTTGTTGTTCGCCGCCTGACAAAGTACCACCGCGCTGCTGCAAACGTTCTTTCAAACGCGGAAATAATGTGAACATTTTCTCGACATCCTCGTCAAAATATTTGAGGTTGTCGATACTTGCGCCCATCTGGAGGTTTTCAAGCACGGTCATACGTGGAAAAATCCGCCGCCCTTCCGGCGATTGCGCTATACGTAATCTCGCAATTTCGTGTGTTTCCATATAGGTAATATCGCGCCCCTCGAAGAAAATTTGACCCGACCTTACACGCGGCTTACCGAATATCGTCATCATCAATGTCGATTTACCGGCACCATTGGCACCAATGAGCGTAACAATTTCGCCCTGCCGGACTTCGACGCTCACACCTTTTAGAGCCTGAATAGCACCGTAATAAGTTTCGATATTTTCGACTTTAAGGAGTTCTGGTGCATCGCTACTCATGAACGCTTTTCCTCTTGTTCCTGCAAGTCGGCAGAAATGATTTCTGTTTCGGAGATTTCAACACTTCCCGTTATCTCCCCGCCGGACGTAACCTCACCGGAAGCCGCCTCATCCTCGTCAACGCCAAGATAGGCTGCAATAACCTTCGGATCGTTTTTAACCATTTCCGGCGTGCCATCGGCAATTTTCGACCCGTATTCGAGAACAACAACGTGATCGGATATTTCCATCACCACCGACATATCGTGCTCGATAAGCAACACCGATGTGTGCTCGACATCACGTATATTCAAAAGCAAATCATTGAGTTCCAGCGATTCTTTCGGGTTGAGACCGGCTGCCGGTTCATCAAGACATAGAAGTTGCGGCTCGGTGCACATTGCCCGTGCGATTTCCAGACGCCGCTGGTCTCCATAAGGGAGATCACCCGCAGGATCATCCGCACGATTGACGAGATTGATTTTTTCAAGCCAGATTTCCGCCTTTTTGATCGCCTCTTTGGCTGCCCGCTTATAAGAAGGAAAGCCGAACAGACCAAGCACGGTCATACCGGAGGCGCGCATCAACTCGTTATGCTGTGCGACAAGCAGATTTTCCAGAACCGTCAAACCGGTGAACAGACGTATATTCTGGAACGTACGGGCAACTTTTGCTTTCTTGGTAATCTCGTAATCGGCAAGCCGCTCCAACAGAAACGTTTTTCCTTCGTTTGTGTGGAGAGAAAGCATTCCGCCAGTCGGGCGATAAAAGCCGGTAATACAGTTAAAAACAGTTGTTTTACCTGCACCATTCGGCCCGATCAGCGCTGTTATTTTTCCCCGCTCGACATTGAAGCTCAAATCATCAACAGCTACAAGACCGCCAAATTGCATCCGCAAATGTTCGATCTGAAGAAGGGTATTATCGTCAGCCATCAGCCGTTTCCTTCTTTTGTAAAATCACCTGAAACAGCTTTCTTCACTTTCAGAAAAGCACTCGGCTCGCGCTTGCCGACAAAGCCTCGCGGCTTCCACACCATAACAAACACCATAGCCAGACCAAACCACAACATACGATATTGCGGCGGGTCGAAATCGGGCCCGAATATCATTTGCAGGGCGGGAACATCACGAAGCAATTCGGTACCGCCGATCATGACAGCAGCGGCAACAGCTATTCCGCCAAGTGAACCCATGCCACCCAACACAACGATTGCCAGAATAATGGCCGATTCATCGAAAATAAAACTGGTATAATCGGCGCGCCCTTGCCTTGCTGCAAAAAAAGCACCGGCAAAACCGCCAAACATTGCACCAATAGAAAACGCGGTCAATTTTGTTGTGACGGTATTGATACCGAGCGAACGGCAGGCAATTTCATCTTCTCGCAAAGCTTCCCATGCCCGTCCGATGGGTAGGCGGCGCAATCTCACGACAACCCACGCTGTTATGACCACCATGACAAGAATGACGTAATAAAGAAATATCTTATAATGGGCGGCCTGAAAATTCAGCCCGAAAAATGCGGCAAAACCACCATCACCCTTGGTGAAAGGAATACCGAAGAAGGTTGCTTTTTGTACCGACAGTCCCGCAGCCCCACCGGTAACCGGCGTCCAGTTTTGCAAGATTGTGCGGATAATTTCACCAAAGGCCAGAGTAACAATAGCCAGATAATCGCCACGTAATCTTAATACCGGAAACCCCAGCATCATTCCCCAAAGGGCGGCAAAAATACCTGCCAAAGGCAAACACAGCCAGAATGAAAAACCGAAATGGTTGCCAAGGAGCGCAACCGTATAGGCTCCCACTGCATAAAAGGCAACATAACCCAAATCAAGCAGTCCGGCGAGGCCGACAACGATATTAAGCCCCCATGCAAGCATCACATAAATCAAAATCTGGATCGCATAATTATCAATCCATTTTTGTGACTGCGCCAGATTGTCGACCACAAAGGTTGTAATAAAGAACGGATATACGAGTAACAAAGCAAGAATACATCCGGGCGCATATTTCTGAAAGCCGGGTGTTACCTCTCTTACTGTTATTCTGATCGCCTGTTGAAGCCCTTTGGCATAAAGAAAAATAAAGGCAAGCAGAACAAAAACAACGAGCACAATTCCCGTAATCAAGAGCTGATGTGCTTGAGCTGACAGATTATAAGTCGATTGGGCAGATGCGTCTTCATAATAAAGCCACGCACGATAGGCGACAAACAGGATGACCGAAGGAACAATCGCAAAAACCGCACCTTTCGTGCCGCCTCCAAACAGACACCACGTAAAACGCCCGACGCCGGCAATAATCACATAATTGATGAGATAGCCGATTTGCGGCGTTAGCGTCATCTCGTTTTTCAAATTGAGATCAGCCCTGAAACCGACGATAAAGGCAAACAGCAACAAGGCGATAAACGCTGTTATCAGACCTTCGCGAAAGGCCCGGACAATGTCGACTTTTCCGGTATTTGGCAAGGATTTTATCTGGGTCATGGCCGCCGTCTAGACCTTTTCAACTTCTGGCCGTCCAAGAATACCGGATGGCATAAAGACAAGAACAATTGCAAGAATAAGAAAGACTGCGACGTCTTTATATTCAGGCGGAAAATAGGTTTGCCATAATGCTTCGGTCAAACCTATAAGAAGGCCGCCAAGAACCGCACCGGGCAAAGACCCGATACCGCCAAGAACCGCAGCAGTGAAAGCTTTGATGCCGGGAATAAAACCGTCGGCAAAATGGATTTGGCCGTAATTCATGAGGTAAAGCGTTCCGGCAATCGCTGCAAGCGCTGCACCCATAATGAACGTTATAGAAATAACACGATCAACGTTGATACCCAAAAGTGCTGCCATTTTACCATCTTGTTCGACAGCGCGTTGAGCGCGGCCAAGCGGCGTTTTGCTAACAATATGGGAAAAAATGAAAAGGAGAACTGCGGTCACCACGACGACCAGAAGCTGCTTGTTCAAAACAAAAACATCGGTTCCGGGGATTACAAAACCGCCACTTATCATTTCCGGAATAGGCTTGTTCCGTGGCCCCTGTTCGACCTGAACGAAATTGCGCAAAACAAACGACATGCCAATGGCGGTAATCAATGGCGCAAGACGGAAAGAGCCGCGCAACGGCCGATAGGCTACACGTTCGATAACCCACGCCCACACAGAGGTGAAAACCATGGAGACAATCAACATAATCAGAAGTGCCAGGGCAATCGGTACAGCCGCAGGCAATGTCAACAACATCATAAAAACGATCATTGCAATGAACGCGCCGATCATGAACACATCACCATGGGCAAAATTAATCATGCCCAATATACCATAGACCATCGTGTAGCCAATGGCGATCAGCCCATAAATAGCCCCAAGAGCAACTCCGTTTATCAGTTGCTGAAAAAAATAATCCATCGAGCGTATGTTCCCTATGTTATTTTTCTAATTTCACAATACCAACTGTCAAGCCGAAAGCAAATGGCAGGATTACGAATTAACGCAATCCGCCACCGTTTCATAGCTTTTTTTAAATTTTCTAAAAGTCGTCGGAAGATGAAACGAAAGAAGCCGTTTCAATATGATCTGTTATTTTCCATGGCTTTGCGGATCGACAGATGTATCAACATGGGGAATGACCGACATACCGGGGATAAGCTTGTCAACATATTGCTGGTCCGGATCTATTTCGATACGCACCGGAATACGTTGGGCAACTTTGGTGAAATTGCCTGTTGCATTATCCGGCTTCAGAACAGCAAATTCCGAACCCGCAGCCGGTGAAAAGCGGGAAACATGACCTTTCAATTTATAGCCATCCAATGCGTCGACCGAGAACACCACAGGTTGGCCGATTTTCATATTGGCACATTGCGTTTCTTTGTAGTTGGCGACAATCCAGACATCGTCGGGAACCACTGCCAGAAGCTGGGTTCCTGCCGTTACATATTGTCCGAGTTTTGCACCAACTTCGCCAACGCGCCCGTCACGCGGGGAGTAGATCTTCGTATGATCTAAGTCTATTTGTGCAAGTTCGACGGCAGCTTCCGCACTTTCGACATCGGCCTTCAAACCTTCGCGATCGACGAGAATTTTCTTCAAAGCTTGTACTTTGACTTCCAGTTCCGCACTTTTCTGGTCACGGTCGGCGCGGGCCGAATCCTCGCTGCTTTGCGAAGATACACCGCGTTGTGTCAACGGTTCGACACGTTTCCAATTGAGTTCCGATTTGGTGAAGGCAGCTTCCGCTGAACGTATATCGGCTTTTGCTGATTCTTCCTGCTGAAAAGAACTTGCCAATGCTGCCTTCTTTGAATCCAGTATGGCAACGGCCTGATCTAATCTCTGTTTGAAAATGCGATCTTCTATTTCAAAAAGCAATTGACCTTCTTTGACGTGCTCGTAATCCTGGATTTTCACGCTTGATATATTACCCGCCACTTGCGGGCTAATCATCGTCACAAAACCTTTTATATAGGCGTTATCTGTGGTTTCGATACTGCTGATAAAGGGCGGCAATTGCCATGCCCATAATATCAGCAATATCCCGCAAATACCTGCAATAATAGAAACAGCCGTTGCTCTTGAACGTAAAAATCTTATCATTCCATTTCATCCGCATTTTAGCGCCTGTTTTTCAGGCTGTTTGTGTCGATAACTGGACTTGTTTGTCACGAAAATTTTTATATCCACGCAAAGCCATTCTGATGAGCAACATCACCAGAACAATAAGAGCGATACATGAATAAAGGCGGAACACATCATTATAAGCCAGAACATTGGCCTCGAGTGTCGACCTTTTTGCTAATGCCGCAAGCCCCTCGCTATGTCGCAATACCGGATCGCTGATCACATGGGCGTAGGCATCCGAGAGCTGATTGACACCATTTGCTACAATCGGATTGCTCATCACAATTTGTTGGGTGAGGATATTTGAATGATATTTTTCAAAGACAATTTGCAAACTGCCGAAAAACGCCGAACTCATCAATCCACCCGTATTTTGTGTAAACAGAAAGACGGCAATAAAACTCAGAATATAATTCGGTCCTCTGGCAATAGCCGTTGCCAGCCCCTTTGACATGGAAGGAGGCAAAAACAACGCATAGCCAACGCCAATCATTGCTTGACTTAATATCATCTGGTCCGGTCTTGTGAGGTTGGTTGCATGGCTATCCATGAAGGACCCGCCAGCAAGCAGAATAAGCGCAATGACGTGGAACAAATCCTCGCGGCCAGGCTTGAAAAATATAGCACAGGAAAGACCGCCCAGAACCGTGCCGACCACCACTCCGGCGTGCATAACTTCCATTTCGCGATTAAGTAGCCCGAACAGGTTGAAAAAATTGGAAGCCAGTGTCGCCTGTTCCGACAGCAAAATCCTGAACATGAGAAGAACAATTGCGATGTGAAGCATTTCTTTGCTGAATAGCCAACGCAGATCAATCAACGGATTTTTCCGGTTCAGTTCGATGACCGAGGCAAGCATAAGGCAGAAAACGGCAATAGCGAGCCACCACCCCATCCACGATACTTCGCGCCACCAATATAATCTTCCAACCGGCATAATGGCCGCGTTAATTCCAAGACCGACAGCGATGAGTCCGTAGCTGACATAGTCCAGCTTCTCGATCACTTTGGCTCTTTTAATCGGCGTTAGCGGCAAATAGAAAATGCAAGCGAAACCGATAAGCGCAAGTCCCATTTCCAAAGCGAACAATGCGTGAAAGCCGGCATGATCGATCAATGCAGGTGAAACCAGCCTTGATAAAGGAACAGCAAGAGCAATATTCATCAGATTGAGGCTTAAACCAACGGTACGCTTTTTGGCCGGTGCAAACGCCTCGATCATATAGAAAAAGGCGAGCGAAGACATAGGTGCGGCTGCGATGCCGGCAAAAAAACGAATAATAATTGCCGATTGCAAGCTTGTGACAAACAAATGCAATATACATGTCAATAAAAAGCCGATAATCGACAATTCTGCAAACAGTCGCAACCCGTATTGATTGCGTATTTTGATGAGAAAAATGGAAAGACTGACATTCGGGGCCATATAAGCACCGACAAGCCATGTCGTTTCTTCAACCGTCGCATGGAAAAAACCTGTCAATTGGGTGATGTTGGATTGCACCATATTGGCGCCGAGACCATAGACCCACTGAAGAAGACTGGCTGCGAAAATATAGAGAAGACACTTGTGAACCGGTCCGGCAAATATCTTGCCGGGATTTGGAAACGGTGGTTCCCGTTCGTCGTCAGGAAGTGGTAGAACGCCGGTGCTCATGCGTGCCCCTCTTTTTCAACTGCATCGGCGATATGCTGGAGAACACCCATTGCCCCGACAATACCCGTTTCCTTTATGCCGGACATGACATCACGACTGAGTTCAGAAGCATAAGCTTCAATTTCTTCGACAGTTTCCCTCCCCTCCGGCGTTAAAGTGACACGTTTGGCGCGGCGGTCATCTTCAGCAACATTGCGTACAACCAACCCCTGCTCTTCCAATGCGTCGATCAATCGCACCAAAGTCGCATGTTCGATTCCCAGTTCTTCAGCCAAATTTTTTTGAAAAAAATCGTCCTGATCCTTTAAAGCCGATAATGTTAGCGCACGCGCCAAAGTCAATCCATGTTCACGAATACGGGCATCCAACAGATTCCGCAATTTACGGCTCACCTTGAATAGCAAATCAATAAACAACACTGATTGGTTGGCGTTTTTCATTATTTATATTCCGCGACTTTATGTAGCATGCTAATGATTATGATGCGACATATATAAGTCTAACAATTTGTTCGCAATTCACTTCCTTATTCCTCACGAAGGGTTGAACCGGTTTAAAGATTTCCGGAAACGCTTGGCCGAATTCTGCAAAGGGCTGATGGTTCAGTCTTTGCAGAGTCGATAATTTTGAAAATGCGACAGGTTAGAATTGAAGTTGTTCATTCAACCAATAATTGTGGCGTTTATGAGTCAATCTTTCAAAAAGCTTTCTATAAAGATTGATGAATAACGTTTTTGTGCGAGAATTTTATTGCCTGATAGAAACGGTTTTAGCCGAAAGCCTTGAATCGTCAAAACAAAAACAGGATGATAAAAAATTGAAACCGGTTTCGGGTGTTTAACGTTAAGAAATTCGGTACAAATGAACGTTCCGGACTTCCGGAACGGCCGATATTTTTTAAAATTTCCAGTATATTGGCAATTGCCCGCACACGCTCACATTTACCGGTTCCAGCATGATTGGTGCTTTTTTTGGAAGTTGACAAGCTTCGAGAAAAAACTGCATCCGTAACGGCCGCAAGGCTTTGTTCATTTTGTTTCAAATTTTATGTTTCGGAAGGAACGCTATTGATCTTCAAAGATGGTGTCCGGCCATGAACAATAGCTATTTGGTGCTGCCAGGATTTTAATCGTTTTTTCTGATACCTTTTCATGCACTTGCCTGACAGATAGATCTCTTGCAAGCACATCTTCAGGACGTACATTTCTATCAAATGCATCTCTTGCCAACATATCGCTTGTCAACACGTCTCTTGCAAACACGTCTATCGGTGACGCGATTATGACGGGCTGCATAATTGCCTGCAAAAGGCTAACAACGCTATTGTCATTGAAGCTCGAAAAAATATCCATAGATGTTCGTTTTGATAAACAAACAATCATAGAAATCGACAATATTAGTTAATTCGTCGCCGACTACCGCTATTTTTTTAATACAACTGAAATTGAAACGAAAAGATTAAGCTAACAGATCGGATTTATCATTATATTTTTAAATTAAAGTCAGTATATATATTTTTTTAACATCATAATAATTACAAATTCAATCAAATTCACATGTAAAATAACTTTCAACTCAAAAAATATTTCCCGAATTTATAATATCAAGAAGCCAAAAAAGGGCTAACAGACGTAACAAAAAAGGGCTAACAGACGTAGCCCCGCAAATGTAAAATTTGAAAATTCTGATAGACTAGCCGAACAGTTCGACCAATCAGGTGGTCGAAATAACATTTTCGACAGATGTCAATTGATGAAGAAAATCTTCTGCTCTATTGCGGGCTTCATCTGTCTCGGCTCCCTGGAAGACATCACGGGCTTCGTCAATACGCCGTTGCAAATCATTTATATCGAACTTTTCGAGCGATACCGCCGACTCGGCCAACAAAGAACATCCATTCCGGTTTATATCCGCAAAACCGCCATAAACAACAAAAGACATTTGGCCGGTTGCCGATTTTACAGTAATAATTCCGGGGGTTACCGCAGTCATAACAGGAGAATGATCCGGAAGAATGGTCATATAGCCTTCACTTCCCGGCAAGACAACTTCTGTTGCCTGCTCCGAAAGCAACAATTGCTCCGGAGAAACCAGTTCAAATAAAAACGTCTTAGCCATATCTTTCGTCACCTTACACTAACGACAAATGATAAAATCCGCATAAGTCCAGAAGACCTGAAGATTTCAAACTATTTGCAGTGCAAAATTAGATCTTCCCGTGCGGGCAAGACACTGCAAACGGTTCTGTCGCCAATATAAAAGGCGACAGAACCAATTTTATTACGATACCTGCTCGGCAAGACGCTGCGCTTTTTCGACAGCTTCGTCGATCGAACCAACCATATAGAAAGCCGATTCCGGAAGATAGTCATATTCACCGGCGCAAAGTCCTTTAAAGCCTTTGATTGTGTCTTCAAGGGCAACCAGTTTCCCCGGTGAACCGGTGAACACTTCGGCAACGTGGAATGGCTGGGACAGAAAACGTTCGATCTTGCGGGCACGAGCCACAACAAGCTTATCTTCTTCCGACAACTCGTCCATACCAAGAATTGCGATAATATCTTGCAGCGATTTATAACGTTGAAGAATAGTCTGCACCTGACGGGCAACATTATAGTGTTCTTCACCGACAACAAGCGGGTCAAGCATACGCGACGAAGAGTCAAGCGGATCGACAGCGGGATAAATACCCTTTTCAGCAATCGAACGTGACAAAACAGTCGTCGCATCCAAGTGGGCAAACGATGTTGCAGGAGCCGGATCGGTCAAGTCATCGGCAGGGACGTAAATGGCCTGAACGGATGTGATCGAACCTTTGTTGGTTGTTGTAATACGTTCCTGCAAAGCACCCATATCGGTCGCCAAAGTCGGCTGATAGCCCACTGCCGAAGGAATACGGCCGAGAAGAGCGGAAACTTCCGAACCGGCTTGGGTAAAGCGGAAAATATTATCCACGAAGAACAAAACATCCTGACCGTCATCGCGGAAGCTTTCAGCAACCGTAAGACCCGATAGCGCTACACGGGCGCGAGCACCCGGTGATTCGTTCATCTGTCCATAAACCAGAGCACATTTTGAACCTTTTGCAGAACCGTTATGCTCTTTCGGATCGACATTCACATGGCTTTCGATCATTTCGTGATAAAGGTCGTTACCTTCACGGGTACGTTCACCAACACCGGCAAAAACCGAATAGCCACCATGTGCCTTGGCAATATTGTTGATGAGTTCCATAATCAGAACTGTTTTGCCCACACCGGCACCACCGAACAAACCGACTTTACCGCCTTTTGAATAAGGAGCAAGAAGATCAACCACCTTGATACCGGTAACCAGAATTTCCGATTCGGTCGATTGATCGACATAGGCCGGAGCCGGCTGGTGAATGGCGCGCTTTTTATCGGATTGGATCGGTCCGACTTCGTCAACCGGTTCGCCGATAACATTCATGATACGACCGAGCGTTGCTTCGCCGACTGGAACCGAGATCGGTGCGCCGGTATCGACAACTTCCTGACCGCGAACCAAGCCGTCGGTGGTGTCCATTGCAATTGTACGAACTGTATTTTCGCCGAGGTGCTGGGCAACCTCGAGAACGAGCCGATGTCCCAGATTTTCGGTTTCAAGCGCATTCAAGATCTTCGGCAAATGCCCGTCAAACTGAACATCGACAACAGCACCGATGATTTGCGTTACGTGCCCGACAACACCTTTTGTCGTGTCAAGCTTATAGGCATCTTTATTACTGGCAGATGCCGGTGCTGTTTTAGCTGAAGCTGTCGAGGCTGCCGGTTTGGCAGCAGCTTTTGCTGTTACTTTCTTTTCCGCAGCCTTTGTGGCTGCCGTCTTTGGGGTCGCCGCTTTTGCCATCGATCCTTACCTTCCATATTAGAGCGCTTCTGCGCCCGCAATAATTTCTATCAGTTCTGTCGTGATCTGAGCCTGACGTTGACGGTTATAAGTGATCGACAATTTATTGATCATTTCACCGGCGTTACGCGTTGCATTATCCATCGCGCTCATCTTGGCACCCATTTCTCCGGCCCCGTTTTCAAGCAGTGCCCGAAAAATCTGCACTCCGATATTTCGCGGAATAAGCGTATCCAGAATTGTCGCTGCATCAGGTTCATAAATATAAACGGCAGGAACAACAGATTTTTCCTGAATGTCTTCTTCCTCTTCAATTGTAGGAGCAGGAACAAGTTGCTGGGCTGTCGGCTGTTGATTGATGACCGACACAAATTCCGAATAGAACAATGTGCAAACATCAAATTCGCCATTTTTGAACAATTCGATAACTTTTTCAGCAATATTTTTGGCGTGTGAATAGTTAAGATGTTTGGCTTCACGCAAGCTGATATGATCGATAATGTATTGACCGAAATCACGATGCAGAATATCGAAGCCTTTTTTGCCCACAGTCAAAATTTTGACAGTCTTGCCTTCTGCGAGCAGAACTTTGATATGCTCTATCGCATGACGGGCAATCTGTGAATTGAAACCACCGCAAAGCCCGCGCTCCGCCGTGCAGACAATAAGAAGGTGGACATTGTCCTTACCGGTTCCCACCATCAGTTTTGGCGCATCTTCTGCCCCGATACGAGAAGCAAGATCGGTGAGCACCGCAGCCATACGTTGCGCATACGGACGCGCTGCTTCCGCCGCCTCTTCGGCGCGACGCAGTTTCGCCGCAGCGACCATTTGCATCGCACGGGTGATTTTCTGCGTCGCCTTAACCGAGGCGATACGATCTCTAAGATCTTTTAACGAAGCCATTAAACCGTCCCATCATAAGATCAAGAAAAATTCTTGGAATAAGTTTCCAAAACAGTCGTAAGCTTATTCTTCAATTCATCTGTCAACTTTTGCTCGTTACGGATACCATCAAGAATATCCTTGTGATCGGTCCGCATCAATGTCAGAAATCCTTGCTCGAACTTGCTAACCTGATTGACAGCAATCTTGTCGAGATAGCCATTAACACCGGCAAAAATAACAACAACCTGTTCTTCTGTCTTCAACGGTGAAAATTGTGGTTGCTTCAACAGCTCGGTCAGTCGTGCACCACGATTGAGCAAACGCTGGGTCGAAGCATCAAGATCGGAGCCGAACTGGGCAAAAGCCGCCATTTCGCGATATTGTGCAAGTTCACCTTTGATCGAACCTGCAACCTGCTTCATTGCCTTGATCTGGGCAGCAGAACCAACACGCGAAACCGACAAACCGACATTCACAGCCGGACGGATACCTTGATAGAACAAATTCGTTTCAAGGAATATCTGACCATCTGTAATCGAAATAACATTGGTCGGAATATAGGCCGAAACGTCATTGGCCTGTGTTTCGATAACAGGAAGAGCTGTTAGCGAACCCGCACCATGGGCATCGTTCATCTTGGCTGCGCGTTCAAGCAAACGGGAGTGCAGATAGAAGACATCGCCCGGATAAGCTTCACGCCCCGGCGGACGGCGCAGCAACAATGACATTTGACGATAGGCCACAGCCTGTTTCGACAGGTCGTCATAGCCGATCAATGCATGCTTGCCGTTATCACGGAAATATTCGCCAATTGCACAACCGGCAAATGGTGCAATAAACTGCATCGGAGCAGGTTCGGAAGCAGTGGCAGCCACAATGATCGAATATTCGAGTGCGCCACGTTCTTCCAGAGCCTTGACAAAGCGCGCAACGGTCGAACGTTTTTGACCGACTGCAACATAGACGCAATAAAGTTTGTCTTTTTCTTTATTTTCGTCATGTGCCGGCTTCTGATTAAGAAATGTATCAAGCAGAATTGCCGTTTTACCTGTCTGACGGTCGCCGATGACGAGTTCACGCTGGCCACGCCCAATCGGAATAAGTGCATCAATCGCCTTAAGACCGGTCGACATCGGCTCATGAACCGATTTACGCGGGATAATTCCGGGAGCCTTTACATCAACGCGGCGGCGTTCTTTGGCATTGATCGGACCTTTGCCATCAATCGGGTTACCCAAAGCGTCGACGACACGGCCAAGAAGTTCCGGACCGACAGGAACATCAACAATGGTTTTTGTGCGCTTGACCGTATCACCTTCACAAATATCGCGGTCCGAGCCGAAAATAACAACACCGACATTATCAGTTTCGAGGTTGAGCGCCATACCGCGCACACCACCGGGAAATTCGACCATTTCACCGGCCTGAACATTATCCAGACCATAAACACGGGCGATACCGTCACCCACAGACAGAACCTGACCAACTTCGGAAACTTCGGCTTCCTTACCGAAATTTTCGATTTGATTTTTCAGGATTTTAGATATTTCCGACGGTTTAATATCCATCAGCCGACCTCTTTCAGTGCAAGCTTAAGCGAAGACAATTTCGATAAAAGTGACGTATCAATCTGACGCGAACCGAGTCGGACGATAAGACCACCCAATATATCCGGATTTACAGTTGTATGCAGGGTTACATCTTTACCTGCTACACCTTTCAATGTTGCTTTCAGCTCTTTTTCCTGAGCTGAAGTCAATTGTTGTGCCGAAACAACTTCCGCCGATATTTCTCCGCGGAATTTGGCTGCCATAGCATGGTAGGCCGAAACAATGGCCGGCAATACAAAAAGCCGCCGGTTGGATGCTACAACACATAAAAAATTGGCGACATAACGACTGGCCTTATTTTTGTCCATTCCTGCTTCTTTGCACAAAGCAGCCACTGCTTTTTCCTGTTCGACAGATGAAAAAACCGGACTGAAAACCAGACGTTTTAAATCGTCATTTGATTCGATTGATGAAAGGCATGAAGATAGTTCTTTTTCTACAGCATCGACACAGTCGGATTCATGTGCCAGATCAAAAAGTGAAGCAGCATAACGTTCGGCTACTGCAGATGTAAGCGAAGACGACTTTGACACTCTATCCTGTCTTTCCCCTTAGCAGAGAGCTGACATAAAAACTGCCAACTCGGTGATGCCAGATAACTTTTCACGTTGTCGGTATGCAACCGCTATTTAAATATTAAAAAGTTGATAGCCATCTAGCATACACAATTGCGACTCGCAACACCGCAACAGGCTGCTTTTTAAAACTATGCCTTATTTTTTTAATATTTAAGCTACAAAACCGAAAGCATAAACAAAACTGGCTAATGCAAACACTATTTCGATTAATAGCGCAATGACATTAAAGCCAGAAAAGCTTTTGTCAATTATAAATGAAGCAAGCCTTCCTACAATGCAAAAAAATGCTGCTAAAAACAGTGCAATCGCAAGAAATGGCTGGGCAAATAACAGGTAACTTATCCCCAGACCAATTGGTAGGCCACCCATATTTCCCCTTATTGCCGCAAGAAGTGATGCTGATTCTTGTTGCGGGTAGGTCCAGAACATACGCATTGCGACTTTCGGCCAGAAAAAATAGAACAAGCCGACAATCACATATCCCCACGCCACGAGCCAGGCAAGCCATTCTCCGCAAGTTTGGGGAAAGTATAGTTCAATCATGATTACCTGCCTCCAGATCCTGTAAAGCCCGAATTGTGCTTCATTTCCTATAATACCTGCGTTACGATTCTATATGCATGCTTTCGCAAAAAAGAAAACGGGGACAATGATTATTGGGCTGATGGTACAATGAAATTCTCTTCCCCCGACGGATCTTTCAGGCAATTTTCTTGCAACATTTTTTCAATATCCTGAGGAACGGACTTTATTTTTGCAGTATTTGTTTCCCTGAAAGTATCAAATGCCGAAGATGCAACAGTATCGCCCGTTTCAATGAGTGCCTTATCCATCAAAGCATCGTTGTTTTCCATGCGCCCTTCCACCACTTCGGAAGAAAGATCGAGTGCACGTGCAGTTTCCATCATATCGCGACGTTCACTCAATGTTTTTGCCATGCGCGTGGCTACGGGACCAGGCTCTGCCTTGCCATTGATACTCAACCCCTTTTCCAATTGATAAATTTCCTTGAGAATATGATCGTATTGCTGGACAATATTCATATAGACCCATTGTCTTGCCTTACGGGAAGGCTTTTTACAGATCTTCAGCATATTGTTTGCCGGTTCTTCAATCATCGGCATAAACACTTTGTCCGATTCTTTGAGCATACTATAGGCAAAAACAAAAACCGTAACATCGGCACTTTTTTTGTTATTCTGGCTATCGTGGCCAATAACGTCGGAAACAGATTGAGAAAAAACTGTGCTTGTCGAAAGCAGCAAGGCTGATAATACCAATAAAAAACGCATTATCCCGATCCCCTGGATACGATTTGGAACGCCCAAGCTCGACATCTTTTCAAATTCACGCGTTTTCAAACTTACGCGGCTTTCCCTTTTGATGCCGAAGCACCAACATTAAATGAAACTTTGTGGATCAATGTCAACCTGCACACGTATTGTACCACGGATTTTCGGCCCCCTGGCAATCATTGCACGAATGAAAGATTGCATATCGGCACGGCGGCTTCCATGAACAAGCAGCCGGAAGCGATATCTTCCGCGTACCAATGCCAATGGTGCTTCGGCAGGCCCCAGAACCGATATTTCATCTGCCGATGGTGCAGCCTGACGCAAACCGCGTGCATGTGCTTCAGCGGCACTCCGGTTTTCCGATGAAACGATAAGTGCAGCCAGACGCCCGAAAGGCGGAAGGTTATGCCGTGCCCTTTCGTCAATCTCTCTTTTGTAGAAAGCTTCACTATCGCCCGAAATAATAGCCTGCATAACGGGGTGATCGGGCTGATAGGTTTGGATCAATCCCTGACTTTTCAATCCGGTACGGCCTGCGCGACCGGTGACTTGCGACAAAAGTTGAAATGTTCTTTCGGCTGCACGCGGATCGCCATTGGCAAGTCCGAGATCGGCATCAACCACGCCAACCAGTGAAATTCCGGGAAAATGGTGACCTTTGGCAACCAATTGCGTTCCGATGATAATATCGACTTCACCTTTTGCAATTGTTTCAAGCTCCAGCCGCAGTCTTTTGACACCCCCTATCAAATCGGTCGACAACACCAGAATGCGTGCCTCAGGAAAAAGCTTCAACGTTTCCTCGGCAATTCTTTCCACCCCCGGACCACAAGCAACCAGATGATCGAGTGTGCCGCATTCGGGACAAGCTTCCGGTATAGGTTCATGATAGCCGCAATGGTGGCACATAAGTTGCCCGCGAAAGCGATGTTCCACCAACCAGCTTGAACAATTCGGGCATTGGAAACGGTGACCGCAGACACGACATAATGTCAAAGGAGCATAACCACGTCGATTAAGAAAAATAAGGGATTGTTCTTTGCGCTCGATCACCTCGCGCATAGCCAATTCGAGCGGCGGTGACAAAAACCGGCCAGACGGAGGTGCATTTTTGCGCATATCGATAGCGCGCAAATCCGGCATCGCCGCCTGTTTGAAACGGGATGGAAGATGAACCGCGTGATAACGCCCCTGAAGGGCATTGACCTTGCTTTCCACCGACGGTGTAGCGGAAGATAAAATAACCGGAAATTTTCCGAAAGAACCGCGCGCAACTGCCATATCACGCGCATTATAAAAGACACGATCTTCCTGTTTGTAAGCAGTGTCATGTTCTTCATCGACAATAATCAGTCCAAGATTTTCAAAAGGAAGAAACAGAGCAGAACGGGCTCCGGCAACGACTCTTATCCGCCCTTCAATGACCTGTCGCCAGACATGCTCGCGTTGTTTCGGTGTGAGATCGGAATGCCATTCTGCCGGTGGTGCACCGAAGCGGCTTTCAAACCTGTCAAGAAATTGCTGGGTTAACGCTATTTCCGGCAAAAGAATAAGAACCTGTTTGCCTTTTTTAAGCGTTTCCGCAACCGCTTCAAAATAGACTTCCGTTTTTCCCGAACCGGTCACACCATCCAGCAATAAGACTTTGAAACAATCCGCCTCGACGGCATTGATAAGTTCATCAGCGGCCAATTTCTGTGCTGTTTCCAATGACGGACGGGCATAATCGGGATCGGGACAAGCGACCACAGGGGGTGGCGGCATTTCTATTTCTTCAAATAGACCGGAATTTTTCAACCCTTCGACAACACTTGTCGACGTGCCGGCAGCATGGGCAAGCCCCGATTTGGTCCAGGCCATGCCATTTTGTGCAAGTTCCAGAACGCGTTTGCGTGCAGCCGTCATTTTTTCGACTTTGCCACCACAATAGCGCAAGCCCGGAATTGCCGGTTCGGGATCAAATGCCGCCGGAACCCGTAAAACCATACGAGCCACCATCCCCGGAGGGGACAAAGTATAATCCGAAACAAAATGGATAAAGCGCATCATATCCGCAGAAAGTGGCGGACAATCGAACAATCGGGAAATCGGCCGCAATTTTTTTGCTGCCACTTTGTTACTGCTGTTTGCTTCATCGGTCACGAGACCGGCCACTTCTCTTGGCCCCAGAGGCACGCGCACAATCGATCCGGCAGTTACATTCATATCGTCGGGCACAGAATAGCTATAAGCTGTTTCTGCCGGCATCGGTACCAACACTGAAACGGTTTTTGGTGTCTTTGATTCGTTTTTTATCATCGCTCGTAACATGTTGGACTTGCTTTTACATAAAACAATGGACCATAACAGCAAAATCATAGCAATTGCCAAATGCCGGATCGTACCGGAAAACTTGGGAGTCTAAACATGAAATTTTTTGTTGATACTGCTATTATCGAAGAGATTTCGGAACTCAATAATCTCGGACTTGTTGACGGTGTCACAACCAACCCTTCCCTTATTTTGAAATCCGGTCGGGATATTATCGAAGTAACAAAAGAGATTTGTGCACTCGTAGACGGGCCTGTATCAGCGGAAGTGACCGCCAGCGATTTTGACGGAATGATGAAACAGGCGCAAATATTGGCAAAAGTAGCCGACAATATTTGCATCAAGCTTCCGATGACATTTGACGGATTGAGAGCCTGTAAGACTCTGGCCGGAAAAGGACTGAAAACCAATATGACTTTATGTTTTTCAGCCACTCAGGCATTGCTTGCAGCCAAAGCCGGCGCAACCTATGTTTCACCTTTTATCGGACGACTTGATGATCTCGGATTGAACGGCATGGATCTGATTGGTGAAATCCGTACAATTTTTGATAATTATGATTTTAAAACCCAAATTCTTGCCGCCTCTATCCGCACGGTCAATCATGTCAAGGAAGCCGCCCTTATCGGTGCCGATGTCGCGACAATTCCACCTTCAATTTTGAAATTGCTGATAAAACATCCGCTGACCGATAAAGGTCTTGAAATTTTCATGAATGATTGGAAAAAAACCGGCCAGACCATTGCCTGAGCCACGATTTCAACAAAGACAAATAACAATTGAAAGCCCGATTTGCGGCCAAACAAAAGCATTGGAAAAAGCGATTTTCCAATGCTTTTATTTTATCCGGTTTATATTATCCGCTAACATGAAAAATGCGATCCATCCAATTTTGAAACCCGTTTTATGAACGATTGTTTGAGTCCTTGACCAAACATATGATTGAATGATCGGGCTTTTTCCTGTTCATATCATATATTGTCATCCGGATATTTTCTTAAAAAAAACAACAACCCGAATGAACCGGAAGATGATTATATCCGCCATGACATATAAGACTGCATGGCAAGTAAGACCGTTTTGTCAAACCGCTATACTCGCACATGTCGCATATGGCTCTATAAGTGTGAGTATAAATGAATGCATCCGGTTAAACGAATAATTCCACAAAATATCGACCAAGGAAAAGGCGTCGATTTTTCGTCAATCTCTTCAACACTTACGATAGAAGCGGATAACGCCAATCCAAAAAGTTAAAAAATTATCGAATTCAACAGAACAACAAGAGCGCTCGAATTCCGGATGGCGATTTGTAATAGAACAGTGTTTCGCAATGATATAAACAAAACAACCGGAATAGAATTAAAAAATTCCGGCAGATTTTTCACCTGCCGGAACAACGAATCACTTCAACTTCGATACGTCCTGAGCCAGAGACAGGAAGATCTGTTCGGCAAGCTCTTCTGCTGCACGCTTCTTGGCATCCTCTTCGGCTTGCAAGTTTGCATATTCCTGACGAGGACGGTCAAACGAGGCACTGACAGTCCGTGTGCGTTTGGCAAGCGGTTTATTCTTCATATCTTTAAGAACATAGCTTGAACGGCCATCAATAGCACCGGCAGATGCACGGCCCGTACGATCGGTCGAATCGCCAATATCCATCTGGACAGCCGTACGAACAGAATAACTTGTTCCAAGCGACAGTTGGTAAGTCGGCGCGGATGGCTCACCTGCTCCACCATTTAACAAGAAAATCAACCGGTTACGAACCAACTGGTTAAACCGGTCAGTTGGTGCGTCAATAATAACGCCAGACAATTTCGAGCGGATAGACGGCGAAACATTAAGTTGCGCCGTACCATTCGCGTCGCCGTGATAGAGCGGCTGGACAGTACAAGCCGATATAGCAAGCGTTGTCCCCAATAGTACAGCAGTTGTTAAAGGTCTGATGCTATGTAGAATACGGTCAGGCAACAACATTGACGATCCTTTGTGGAACTACAATTATTTTCTTCGGCTTCTTGCCTGCCAGATTTGATTGCACAAAATCGAGCGCAAGAACAGCCTTTTCGATAGTAGATTGATCCGCATTGCGGGCAATTGTCAAATCACCACGCTTTTTCCCGTTAATCTGGATCGGGATAGTTATCTCGTTATCCACAATTAAAGCAGGGTCGTAGTGTGGCCAGGACATCTTGGCAACCAGATCGGTCTCTCCCAAAGCAGCATGACATTCTTCCGCCAGATGCGGAGTCATTGGCGAAATCATGATGATGAAGAAATCCAGAGCCTGTCTGAGTGCCGACCTCTTTTCGTCATCGGCTTGTTCCAGATTCTGTAACTCCGGAGCGAGTTTATTGACGAGTTCATAAAGGCGCGCCACAGCGCGGTTGAAAGCAAGCTTTTCAATGTCATCGGCCACTTTCGCAAGTGTGCGATGCGCCGCTTTGGAAATATCAAGTGCTGCACCCTTTGTTCCGGCTTGCGGTTTGACATGTGCCAATATTTCGGCACTTGACGAAATCAACCGCCAGACACGTTGCACAAAACGGTGAGCACCTTCTGCTCCTGCTTCGGTCCAGATAACATCGCGTTCGGGCGGTGAATCGGACAGCATGAAAAGCCGTGCGGTATCAGCACCATAGGAAGAAATAATATCATCAGGGTCGACAACATTTTTCTTCGACTTCGACATTTTTTCGATTGAACCGATTTCTACCGGACTGCCATCGGAGAGAAGTGTCGCACGACGCACACCATCCTTTTCTACAATCCGGATATCGGCAGGTGCAACCCAACCTTCCTTGTTATGATAGGTCTCGTGAACCACCATGCCTTGCGTAAATAGCCCTTTGAACGGCTCGTCAACATTGACGTGGCCGGTCATTTTCATTGCCCGCATGAAAAAGCGCGAATACAACAAATGCAAAATTGCGTGTTCGATGCCACCGATATATTGGTCGACCGGCAACCATTTCCTGATCGCCTCCCTGTTTGTCGGTTCATTTTCCCGTGGCGCAGTAAAGCGGGCATAATACCACGAGGAATCAACAAAAGTATCCATCGTATCGGTTTCCCGCCGTGCCGGCTTGCCACAATGCGGGCATTTGACAAATTTCCATGTCGGGTGGCGATCAAGCGGATTACCAGGTTTGTCGAATGTGACATCATCAGGCAATTTTACCGGTAAATCGGCACGCGGAACCGGTACATCCCCGCAATCATCACAATGGATAATCGGAATCGGGCACCCCCAATAGCGTTGGCGCGAAATACCCCAGTCACGCAGGCGGAATTGAACTTTCCGCTCGGCTTGCGGACGACCGTTCAACATCTGGCCTGACAAGTGTTTGAGAACTTCTTCAAATGCGGCTTTCGGCTTTAATCCGTCAAGAAAACCGGAATTAATCATAACGCCGTCTTCGGTATGGGCTTCTTCCGTTACAACAAAACTGTCGGGGTCCGCACCTTCTGGCAAAACAACCGGACGTACCGGCAATTCATATTTATTGGCAAAATCAAGATCGCGTTGATCGTGGGCAGGACAGCCGAAAACTGCCCCTGTACCATATTCCATCAAAACGAAATTGGCGACATAAACGGGTATTTCCCATTTATCATCGAATGGATGAACCACTTTCAAACCGGTGTCGAAGCCTTTTTTCTCGGCTGTTTCTATCTCGGCTGTCGAAGTTCCCTTGCGGTGACATTCGTCGATAAAATCTTTCAGTTTCGCATTTTTTTCGGCAAGTTTGCGGGCAAGCGGATGATCGGCAGCAATAGCGATAAACGAAGCACCGAATATCGTATCGGGGCGGGTTGAAAAACACTCGATTTCACTGAAACCGTCTATCGGCGTTTCCTTGGCGATTTCCCAGCGCAACAGCGCACCTTCGGATTTTCCAATCCAGTTGCGCTGCATAACACGCACTTTTTCCGGCCATTCATCAAGACCGTTCAAACCATCCAGAAGTTCCTGACTGAATTTGGTGATTTTGAAAAACCACTGCGTAAGCTCACGCTGTTCGACCAAAGCACCCGAACGCCAGCCGCGCCCGTCAATGACTTGCTCGTTTGCAAGCACTGTATGATCGACCGGATCCCAATTGACCTTGGATGTTTTACGATCAACAAGCCCTTTTTCATACATATCGAGAAAAAGCATCTGCTGGCGATGATAATATTCAACATCGCAGGTTGCAAATTCGCGCGACCAGTCGAGAGAAAGCCCCATGGACTTCAACTGCTTTTTCATGGAAGCGATGTTCTGGTAAGTCCAGTCTTTCGGGTGGACTTTGTGTTGCATAGCGGCATTTTCTGCCGGCATGCCGAAAGCATCCCACCCCATCGGGTGCAAAACATTAAATCCGCGGGCGCGTTTATAACGGGCAACCACATCCCCCATCGCATAATTGCGCACATGCCCCATGTGAATGCGCCCTGAAGGGTAGGGAAACATTTCCAACACATAGTATTTTTCACGCGGGTCATTATTATCAGTTTTGAAAACTTCTTTTTCACCCCAGATTGACTGCCATTTCTGTTCAGTCGCGCGTGGATTGTAGCGTTCGGTTGCCATTACAATTATACTCTTGCAAAATGTGGTCAAAAAACTCAATACGTGCTTCACCACGGATTAAGGAAAGCGTCAACCATTTCTATGCGCTTTTATTCATTAAAATTGATGAAGAAAGGAAAATGACTATGGATGCGGTTATTGCACAATGGCAAAAAGTCAAAGAGAATATCGTCAAAGCGTGCCATGATGCAAAACGTGCGGCTGATGACGTTCAGCTTATCGCTGTGTCAAAAACTTTCGGAGTTGAAGATATTCACCCGCTTCTTGAAGCTGGACAACGTGTTTTCGGCGAAAACCGTGTTCAGGAAGCAGAAAGCAAATGGCCGCAATTGCGCGACGAATTTCCTGATCTCAAACTCCATCTCATCGGGCCGTTGCAATCAAATAAAACAAAAGAAGCAGTCCAGCTTTTTGACGTGATCGAAACGGTTGACAGAGAAAAAATTGCAAAATTTCTTCAAGAAGAAATGTTAAAACAAAACCGGAAGCTCGCCTGCTATGTGCAGGTCAATATCGGGGAAGAGCCACAAAAAGCCGGTATTGCCCCGAACGAGGCAGTCGAATTTGTCAAACATTGCCAAAACGACCATCATCTTGATATTGTCGGCTTGATGTGTATTCCGCCGGTTGGTGAAAATCCCGGCCCCTATTTTGCCCTTCTTGCAAAATTGGCAAAAGAGGCGGGAGTGGAAAAACTGTCGATGGGAATGTCGGCGGATTATGAAACAGCCATTGCCTTCGGTGCCACGAGTGTGCGCGTCGGTTCGGCAATATTCGGTCATCGTCCGCCGATTTCTCACCAATAATCAGCTATCCATGCCGATTCCACCGGCCGCACCAAAGACCTGGCCAGAACAATAGCTCGCTTCTTCTGATGCCAGCAAAACATAAAGGGGTGCAATTTCAACCGGCTGTCCGGCACGTTTCAAAGGTGTTTCGGAGCCGAATTGCGGCAAGGCGTTCATAAGCTGGCCACCGGCAGGTTGCAATGGTGTCCAGAAGGGGCCGGGGGCAACAGCATTGACGCGAATGCCTTTCGGAGCCAGTTGTTTTGCCAGCGATTTGGCAAAAGCAACATTGGCAGCCTTGGTTTGTGC
This sequence comes from Bartonella sp. B10834G3, assembly GCF_016102505.1. NCBI lineage: Bacteria > Pseudomonadati > Pseudomonadota > Alphaproteobacteria > Hyphomicrobiales > Bartonellaceae > Bartonella > Bartonella sp. B10834G3. The sequence goes on along the minus strand of NZ_JACFOM010000001.1, from coordinate 1,087,449 downwards.
ATAGTCAAACAAGGTAGCAGACGGGTCAAATGCCTGAATCGAAGACGTAATAATGATGGAACCACCTGCCGGAATGTGTGGCAATGCAGCTTTTGTTACACGGAAAGGAGCGTAAATGTTGGTTTTCATCGTCTTGTCAAAAGATTCGTCTGTGAGATCGGCAAGAGCTTCCACCGCCTGTTGACGGCCGGCATTATTCACCAGAATATCAAGGCCGCCCAGTTTTTGAACTGCTTCCTCGACCAATTTTTCACAAAAATGCCGATCGGTCAGATCACCGGGAATTGCAAATCCTTTGCGCCCTGCCTGTTCGATAAGTTCGATAACCTCTTGCGCGTCTGATTCTTCTTCTTTCAGATAATTGATTGCAACATCGGCACCTTCACGCGCAAAAGCTATTGCAACCGCTCGCCCGATGCCGCTGTCACCACCTGTAACCAAGGCTTTTCTGCCTAAAAGTTTACCCGACCCTTTGTAAGTTTTTTCGCCATGATCGGCGAGTGGTGTCAACTTTGATGCAAGTCCGGGAGCTTGTTGTTTTTCCGTCGAATAGGGCGGGCGTGAATAGGCATCCAGCGGATTTTTCAATTGAGCCTTTGAAGCAGATCCGGTTGCTGTCTGATGACCTGATTTTTGTGATGAACCATCGGTTCCACTTTTTAATGCCTCTTCACGCGAGAGTATCAGCTTTTCATCCAACATAGCATTTTCCTTTCAAATACCGAACACAACATGAAGTGCCACGACTTCATTGTTTTTAACTACTGCCCGGTCTTTCAAAATCGATGCCTTGGCGAATATTTTCAGTAAAAAAGAAACAAAAATTGACAATTTCTAATTATTTTACTTCGATTTTTTCTAATCATTCACGATAAGTTTTTTAAAAACATCATTTTAAGACTTCCAAGAAGCCGACGATACCATTTAATGTAAATATCAAATACCCATCACAAATGGATATTTCATAAAGAAAGTGTTGCGTGAGGAGAATTGCAGCACGAAAGGAGGAGAAGATGTCGGATAAAGTCTATCCTGTATCTAGTAATATCAAGAAAAATGCCCTGATTGATCGTGAAACATATCTTCAATGGTATGATGAAAGCATAAAGGATCCGGATGCATTCTGGTCGAAACATGGCCGGCGCATTGACTGGTTCAAACCTTTTACAAAGGTAAAAAATACAAGTTTTCGCGGACGCGTATCAATCAAATGGTATGAAGACGGCGTCACAAATGTAACCTATAATTGCATCGACAGGCATTTGAAAAGTCGCGGCGATCAGGTTGCCATGATCTGGGAAGGTGACAACCCCTATATTGATAAAAAAGTCACCTATAAAGAGCTTTACGACAATGTTTGCCGTTTCGCCAATATTTTAAAAAAACGTGGCGTGAAAAAAGGTGATCGGGTTACAATCTATCTCCCCATGATCCTTGAAGCCGCTTATGCAATGCTCGCCTGTGCACGTATCGGCGCTGTCCATTCAGTTGTTTTTGCAGGCTTTTCGCCGGAAGCGCTTGCCGGACGTATTGTCGACTGCGAATCGACCTTTATCATTACGGCCGACCAAGGCGTACGTGGTGGCAAGCCCATTCCTTTGAAAGAAAATGTCGACCACGCGATAGACATTGCCGCACGCCAATATGTTCTGGTCAATCAGGTGATGGTTGTACGCAGAACAGGCGGCAAGATCGGCTGGGCGCCCGGTCGCGATTTCTGGTATCATGAAGAAATGGCCAATGCGAAACCCGAATGCCCGCCAGCGCGCATGAAAGCCGAAGACCCGCTTTTTATCCTTTATACATCCGGTTCGACGGGTAAACCGAAAGGTGTTCTTCATACAACCGGCGGTTATCTTGTTTATGCAGCAATGACGCATGAATATGTGTTCGATTATCATGCAGGCGAGGTTTATTGGTGTACTGCCGATGTCGGTTGGGTGACCGGACATTCCTATCTGGTTTACGGGCCGTTATGTAATGGCGCGACAACCCTTATGTTTGAAGGCGTACCCAATTTTCCCGATCAGGCACGTTTCTGGGAAGTTGTCGACAAGCACAAGGTCAACATCCTCTATACAGCTCCGACCGCCATACGTGCATTGATGGGAGCCGGTGACGAATATGTCGAACGGTCAAAACGGACATCATTGCGCATTCTTGGTTCGGTTGGCGAGCCGATCAATCCGGAAGCGTGGAACTGGTTTTATAATAAAGTCGGTGACGAGCGTTGCCCGATTGTCGACACATGGTGGCAAACCGAAACCGGTGGTCACATGATTACGCCTTTACCCGGTGCAACCGACCTCAAACCGGGATCGGCAACACTCCCGTTTTTTGGTGTCAAACCCGAACTGGTTGATAATGAAGGTGAAGTACTGGAAGGCGAAAATGACGGTAATTTGTGCATTATCGATTCGTGGCCCGGCCAAATGCGAACCATTTATGGCGATCATAACCGGTTTGTCGAAACCTATTTTTCTACCTATAAGGGGAAATATTTTACCGGCGACGGTTGCAGGCGGGATCATGACGGATATTACTGGATAACCGGTCGTGTCGATGATGTTCTCAATGTCTCTGGCCATCGCCTTGGAACAGCCGAAGTCGAATCGGCACTTGTTTCCGATCACAGCGTTTCCGAAGCTGCGGTTGTCGGTTATCCGCACCCGATCAAAGGACAAGGAATTTATTGCTATGTAACATTGATGGAGGGTGTTGCACCGACTGACGAATTGCGCCAGCACCTTGTCAAACATGTCAGAAACGAAATCGGACCGATCGCCACACCCGATAAAATCCAGTTTGCACCGAGTCTGCCGAAAACGCGTTCAGGCAAAATCATGCGAAGAATTTTACGCAAGATCGCCGAAGACGAATTTGAAAATTTAGGCGACATTTCAACACTTGCCGAACCACAAGTTGTTGAAGATCTGATAGCCAACCGTTTGAACAAGAAGCCGGTTTAAAACAAAATCACCGGATAATTCCGGTTATATTGACCACAATCGCTCACGGGCGCACCAATTGGCTGAATAGCAACGCTTTTTTCGCCCGTGGCGGTTAAACGCACTTGAGTATCGCGCGCATTGTATCGCCTGTGGCGCTTGCACTTGCATATCCCCTTCATTGTATCGCTTGCGCACATAATATCATTTACGCACATTGTGTTCCCTTTCGCACATTGTGTTCCCTTTCCCGCATTGTATTCTCTGGCATATTGTATTCTCTGGCGCATTGGCAGCCGATGTGTATTGCAACATAACTTGCAATCAACGACCAAACCGGTCATAAATGCGCAAAATTCATGACAGAATGCAGAGCCTGCGAAATAGTCACGCTTATAATTTCAAAAAGATATGAAGTGCATGGGCGGCTGAAAATTCGCTTATTGATTTTCATGAAACCATCATCCGGGAATGATCCCCGTGAACGTGTCGATCCGGTTCAATTTTTAAAAAAATCGAAAATTATAAAATGCACAAAAAGCCGGTAACGTAAGCACCGTTTCATGCGCGCAATTCAATCTTCGACATTGCCGGTTATACCCGAAATCGAAGACCATGTTTAAAATTGAAGATTATATCTGGAATTTACGCTTATGTCTGAAATCGACGGTACTGTCTGAAATTGAACAAGGCCATCACGATTTAAAACAGCCTATGTCAGGTTTTGAATAATTGTTTTGTTGTTCAACACATCAAACACACATAGCGACCGGAGTCGTGCTTCAAAAAAAACGTTATACCGAAAAATCGGCGTCACTTTTTTCCATTTTCCGTCATGAGGCGGGCTGCATCGTCGGCAATGCGTTGTTCCTCATCCGTGGGGATTATGAACGCGGCAATTGGGCTATCAAGCGTTGTTAGCCGTGATTGATTGGCATTATTGGCTTGATAGTCAATCTCGATGCCCATCCATCGCAATTGTTCCAAAACCGCTTCGCGAATTTCAGGTTGGTGTTCACCAATACCGGCGGTGAAAATAATTGTATCCAACCCTTCCAAAGTTACCGCCAAACGTGCGATTTCCTGCGCAATACGCAAGGTAAAAACATCAAGAGCCTGTTTTGCCTGTTCCAATTTCGACGCCACCAGATCACGACAATCGGCACTGATACCGGACATACCGAGTAGGCCGCTCGAATGGTAAAGCATATATTCCATGTCACTGACACTATGACGCTTGTTACGCAAGAGATGAATGAGAACCCCCGCATCCAACGCCCCACAACGCGTTGCCATAGGCACACCGTCAAGCGTTGTAAAACTCATGGTCGTTTCGGCACTTTGTTGATTTTTCAATGCGCAAAGACTGGCACCGCTTCCAAGATGTGCCACAACGACATTTTTTATTCTGACATCTTTTGGCAATTTTGGCAGTTGTTCCGAAATATAGTGGTAGGAAAGCCCATGGAAACCATATTTCTTGATGCCGCGGTTATGCAGAATGCGGGGAATGGCAAAACGTCTCACCCGGTCACTCTGCCCCTGATGAAAGGCTGTATCGAAAGAGGCCGTTTGCATAAGTGCGGGATAAAGTTTTTTAACAAGATAAATCAGCCGGAGATTTGCCGGTTGATGAAGCGGTGCAAGCGGAATAAGTGATTCCATATAATCAAGCGTCTTATCATTAACGATACAGGCATCCCTGAAAATATCGGCCCCATGAACAATCCTGTGACCGACCGCTTTAATATCTCCGATGTCCATTCTTTCGGTCAGCCAACCGAAAACACGGCCGAGCATTTCTTTGTCATCGGCTTTTTCAGGAAGCGGTGAAGCCGCTATTTGTTCGCCGGTTTTTTCAATACGAAAAGAAAAGCAATTGCGCCTAAGATCAATAGAACCTTTACCCAATTGTTCCGCGTGGCCATTATTATTTTCATAAAGCCCCACCTTCAAGGATGAAGAGCCGGAATTGAACGTTATGATCCGGTTATTCATGATGCGCCTTCTCCAACTTGAACCGCCGCTCGACCATGATTTTTGCAAGTGCTGCAGACGCAAGCCGCACGGCCACTTTATCCGATCGGCTGGTAAGAATAATGGGAACACGCGCACCGAGAACCAGTCCGGCCGCACCGGCATCGGCAAAATACATCAATTGTTTGGCAAGCATATTTCCTGCTTCAAGATCCGGTACCAGAAGAATATCGGCTTTACCGGCCACAGGTGAAACAATGCCCTTTATTTCGGCGGCCTTCAAATTGATTGCATTGTCGAATGCCAACGGCCCGTCAACAATGGCGCCGGTGATTTGTCCGCGCATCGACATAACAGTCAAAGCTGCCGCGTCAAGTGTAGCGGGCATTTTTGAATTGACCGTTTCCACCGCAGCAAGCACGGCTACCAGAGGCTTTTCAAGCCCCAGAATGCGCATGAGATCAACCGCATTCTGGATAATATCGCGTTTGTCATCAAGATCGGGACGAATATTGATTGCCGCATCGGTAATAAGAAGCGGTTTGGGATAAGCAGGAATATCCATTGCATAAACATGACTGATACGACGCTCTGTCCGCAACCCGGATTGTGCGCTTACCACAGCGCCCAAAAGTTCATCGGTGTGAAGCGACCCTTTCATCAGCGCCTGAACTTTTCCGCCTGCTGCCATTTCAACCGCTTTCTGGGCTGCCGCGTGGCTGTGCTCGGTCGGTACTATTTCCAAGCCTTCAATTTCAACACCGGCTTCTTTTGCGGCATTACGAATTTTAGCTTCCGGCCCGACAAGAACCGGTTCCAGAAATTTTTCCTGCCAGGCCTCGATGGCTGCAAGCATTGCTTCTTTTGAACAGGGATGAACGATAGCCGTTTTAATAGGAGGAAGGTTACGTGCCTGTTCGAGATAAGAATCATAACGTCCGTGTTTTTTTGTTACCATTTTCAAATCCTTCCACTACAGAACGCCACTTTTGAAACAGTCACAATTGTCTGCGGTGCAATGACCAAAGAACAAGATCGGACTTTGATCTGCCGTTTCTTTTTATAACTTCAAACTCAACATGCGTAAGGTCTATTGTCAAACATATTAGCAGAGTTTCACTATTTATATTTGGCAATAAAAACAAACGTATGAAAAACAAATCCCGTATATAAGGATAAGAATTCAGGCCGCTTTATGTTATTTTCAAGCCTGATAAATTGTCACTTCCCCGATGAGCGACTACTCGAATGTCAAGCAAATCGGGATTTTTCCGGATGAGAGAGAACGCAAAGGTTTTGCCTGCCGGTGGCGACGGGTTACATTGTTGCGCGAAAAATGATCGCGTTCATTCGCTATTAAACGATGAGAAGTTGATGCCATTTGTTTCATCGACAATATTGTTACCAATGTTGCAATAATCATGATGATGTTGAACAACATTTACATGTTTCAACTTGTTGGCATGTTTCAACTTGTTGGCGACAAATACACTCTCTATGCGGATCGTTGGAAAAAAGCTAATCGCACCGGCACTAAAAATTTGAATTCATTCTTATATAAAATATAAAATGTTATCTATATAATATAAAATTCATATCTATTTTTAATTACGAAAAAAACAAAATATTTCTACATAATATATATTTAAATTGTTTAAATTTACAAAATTTTTACAATAAAGAATGATATATGTTTTATCAATTCAATACTTTCAAATAAAATCAAAAATAGAAATATAAACACTATAAGAATCAAAAAATATTAATTTTTTCCGGAAGAAGCTGAATTGAAAATTGCAAGGGGGACAGAACCTATCCGGTGAATATACACTGCGTCTTTCAGCCGGTAACCGAAAAATAGCCTTTAATAAGTTATCTGTCTAAATTTTTATCATTGATTTTCAAATAAACTCGCATGATAAACAGTTAACAAAGCTGCTATTCAATGATATAATTTTTCATGGGAAAAGCGGGATGACGCTAAAGGCCTTCAGGTACATGATTGTATTTTCGGGTTATTGAAACGGAGTCTGTGTAATCACGATGAAACGTGTTGAAAAACAGGAGTGGCGTAACCAACTTATTCTCGACAATGCCTTGGATTATGCAATATTGACGGCGGATATGAATGGGCTGATTGTGAGCTGGAGTCCGGGTGCAGAAAAACTGTTCGGCTGGAAACCTGGAGAAGTAATCGGTCAGCCGCTGGACATTCTCTTCACCGAAGAAGACCGGCTGAACAAGCTACCCGAAACCCGCCAACAAATGGCGAGTCTTCATCGGATTGATGCCGTTGAACGTTTCCACCAAAGAAAAGACGGTACGACTTTCTGGGCATCGGGTGACCTGCAAGCTCTTTATAGCGATGATGGAAAACAACAAGGTTTTTTAAAAATTGTCCGTGACCGGACCGACGAACAATTACATTCCGAATCATTGCGTCTGAGTGAAGAACGTCTACGACTGGCTCAACAGGCAGCCGGTATTGGCGCATTTGAAATTGATCGTGATCGCAATATGATCGAGGCGACACCGCAATTTTTGAAGCTACTCGGTTTTAAAGAAAGTTCCGAACTTCCACTCGATGACTTTTATTCTGTGATTGTGGATAGTCCACGACAAATTGCAAAGCAGATGTTGCAAACACGGCAGGACGAAAGCCTGATTACGCATCTGGAGTTCCAGATCAAAAGGGCTGATACCAAACAATTACGCTGGATCGGCTATTGGGCAGAAGCCGCACCTAAAGATGTCGGCAAGTCTATGAAACACCGGATCTTGGGCGTTTTGCAAGATATTACCGAAAGACGGGAAGCGCAGGAAAAGCAGGCAATTCTTTCCAGCGAGCTTGCCCATCGGGTTAAAAATATTTTGGCAATTGTGCAAAGCATTGCCAATCAGACGCTGACCGAAGCAACATCAATGACAAAAGCTTTGCAGGATTTTTCTGTGAGGCTGAATGCACTTGCACATGCGCAGGATATTTTGACGCAAGGCGCAACCAATAGTGCCGACCTCAAACAAATTGTCGAAAGCAGCCTTGATATTCACGACAAAACCAAAAACCGGTTTGTTGTATCCGGCCCACCGGTTGCCTTATCACCACAAACAGCTCTTTCCATGGCTTTGGCACTTCATGAATTGAGTACCAACGCCGTCAAATATGGGGCACTTTCGTCAAAAACCGGAATTATAGAAATTATCTGGACACTTGATAAAAACGAGTTCCATTTTTCCTGGCGCGAAAGAGGTGGTCCGACAGTTCATGCGCCAACCAAATTGAGCTTCGGTAGCAAATTGATTACACGGCTTTTGCCCGCCCGTTTTAATGGACATGCCAATCTGAGTTATGCTCCCGAAGGTTTTTCCTTCGAGCTTTCAGCGCCCCGTACACCGGATAATTTCCCTCCTCAATAAAGGGAACACATAAAAATCAACAATTATTCGGGTAAAACTTCAAAATCGCTTGGTGAACAGGGTAACAACCTCATTGCTTCCGCCGTCTGAAACTTCTTCAAATGATGTTTCGCTCACTTCACCATTTTTATTCTGCAACAATCTTTCAACAACAATTGATTCTTGCGAGCCTTAAAAAACGGTTTGTGGCCTTCAAATGCATTTAAATCCGACCTTTTAATCCCGATTATTACGCACGAAGGCTCTTTAAAACCGGACAATTCGCTAAAGTGTGTTTAATCCGAATCATAAAATAAATGATTTTCCGATGAAATTCCGAAAGTCGTAACCGGAAGATGACTGCAACGTTTACTAGAAGACACTGACTGCCAGAACTTTTGAAAATCAGGCAGATTTTTCCTTGAGCCACCGGTTTTGTGTGAGCGCCTCAATTTTCTCGATGCAATCACTATTTTTGAAGCACCCCGACATAAGGCAACTGGCGAAACGCATGGCCGGCATCCATTCCATATCCGACAACAAATTGATCGGGACAAGGAAAACCGACAAAATCCGCCTCTATATCGGCTTTGCGCCGCATGGCTTTGTCCAGCAAAGCAGCGATAAAAATACGCCCTGCACCGCGAGTTTTCAAAAGATCCCGCACGAATTTCAGCGTCTTTCCCGATTCCAGAATGTCGTCGATCAAAAGAACATCACGCCCCGTAATATCGCTATCGAAATCGTGCAAAAGCTTTATTTCTCCACTTTCCTGACCGGCTCCATAACTTGAAATTGTGATAAATTCCACAGACGAACTGACACCGGCGCGATGAAGCTCTCTGATAAGATCGGCAGCAAAAATAAATGACCCTTTCAAAATCGGTAACACCAACAGGTTTACCGGCTTCTTTCCGGCAATTTCATTTGCTATGATGCGGTTACGGTTGGCAATCTCTTCTTCCGAAAAAAGAACTTCGATCGACTTTCCATCAATTACGGGCATTTTATTATCCATATAAAAATTTATGGCCGCGGGGTAACACAGACGCTTCTACCAAGAAAGCTGTTGCCAATAATAAATTTTAACCGCGACTTAACCATATTCGTTAAGGATAGGAAAAAGAGTGGCGTCAGGTCAAGATACCTTTCCACGATCAATCAAGATTGCCATTAAGGCGGTTACCAACATTTAAAAAAGAAAAACCGGATAAATATTTGTGCGGGCAGAATAGGTTAATTAACAGTGATTCGTTTTGAAAATGTAGGCTTGCGTTATGGCATGGGGCCGGAAGTCCTCCGTGATATAAGCTTTTATATTCCGCACGGGTCATTCCAGTTTTTGACAGGTCCTTCCGGTGCGGGTAAAACCACATTATTGCGTTTGATGTTTCTGGCATTAAAACCGACACGCGGTCTTATCAATATATTCGGCCACGATACCGCGCTTTTAAAACGGCATGATATGCCGAAATTACGCCAACGAATCGGAATCGTTTTTCAGGATTTCCGCCTGCTCGACCATATGACAACCTATGAAAATGTTTCGCTTCCCTTACGCGTGAGGGGGCGTGAAGAAGCAACCTATCGTGCCGAGGTCGAAGAACTTCTTCAATGGGTGGGGCTCGGCGAACGGATGGATGTGTTGCCCCCTGTACTTTCCGGCGGGGAAAAGCAACGCGTGGCAATTGCCCGCGCATTGATCGACCAGCCGGAAATATTGCTGGCGGACGAACCGACAGGTAATGTCGACCCTGTTCTTGCGCGCAGATTATTGCGCTTGTTTATCGAACTCAACCGGTCGGGAACCGCTGTGGTGATCGCCACCCATGATGTCAACCTGATGGAGCAGATTGATGCTCGCCGTATGATACTCAATGACGGAAGGCTCGAACTCTATGACTGAGCTTTCCCCAACCCCGAATTCACGAAAATTGTGGCAAGGTCGAAACGTTTCCGGACAAACGTCAATTGTTCCGGCGAGTGACGTCGCAGGGCAAGCGCTTGTTGTTGTCATTGCGATCATGACACTGCTTGCTTCCCTGTCGATTGGCGGGGTTGACCTGATCGGCTATTCGGCACACAACTGGGAAAACCAGATTTCACGCGAAGCAACAATTCAAATCCGGCCGACCGACGGGCTCGATATTGAAAAAACTCTGAATTATGCTGTCGAACTTGTGCAAGGTTTTCCGGGCGTCAAATCAGCTCAGATCATTGACCGCGCTCAAACCGAGCGCTTGCTTGAGCCTTGGCTTGGAACCGGTTTGGAACTGAAGGAACTGCCTATTCCACGTCTTGTCGTCGTGACCCTCGATGATACCAATAAAGCCGATTTCGGTATGATTAGCGATGCCGTTGCAACACAAATTCCCGGTGGCAGTTTCGATGACCACCGCAATGCGATCAATCGCCTTGTTACAATGGCGCACGCAACGATCATTATCGGCGTGATTATATTGGCACTTGTCATTTCTGCATTGACGCTCACCATCATATTTGCAACGCGCAGTGCTCTTTCAGCCAATGCCCACATTGTCGAAGTGCTCTACTTTATTGGTGCCGAAGCCGGTTTTATTGCCCGCCAATTCGACTTCCATTTTTTCAAGACCGGTCTGAAGGGCGCATTTTTGGGCGGTTTTACAAGTATCGTTATTTTTATCGTTTTTTCGTTCTGGACGCGTTTTGCTGCCGGAACACCCGGAAGCGATCAGGCTTCGGCATTATTCGGACATTTCAGTCTTGGGCTTTCAAGCTATATCAAGATTTTCATTTTAATCGGCTTTGTTGCATTGTTAACTATGGTCACAAGCCGCCTGACAATTCTAAGCCAGTTGAAATCCATCGACCGCAAGGAAAGTGATCTGTTCTGACAATGAGCGAATACACTTTATACGCACAAATTTCCGATCCGGAACCGGAGCACAAAAGCTTAAGCCGGATAAAATTGTTGCGTTGGAAAAGACGGTTTTTCAAACATCTTCCACCCGTCAGCATTTTTATTCTCGTTTGTATTATTCTGTTCGGTAGCGGTTTTTTCTATTTCAGCGAAAAAGTATCGCGTCTTGCGCGGCCTGATCCGTTACCAGAGGCTGATGGAATAATTGTGTTGACCGGCGGCGAAAGTCGCATGGAAGCGGGTCTTGACCTGCTTGCCAAGGGATTGGGTCGACGGCTTCTCATCAGCGGTGTCAATCCTTCAACCAACAGTCAGGCCTTGATACGTGTGACCCACAGCGACCCGCAACTCTTTCAATGCTGTGTGGATCTCGGACGGGAAGCAATCAATACAATGGGCAATGCGGAAGAAGCAACCGACTGGATCCGGAAAAATCACTATCAAAAGGTTTATATTGTCACCAACGATTATCATATGCCGCGTTCTTTACGCGAATTGAATCGCTTGATGCCCGATATAGACTTTATCGCCTATCCGATCAGCGAGGGAACCGGTGAACAAAGCCTGCTCAGGCAATTGGGCGAATTACGACTGCTTGCAAGCGAATATATCAAATTTATCGGTGCGGAGTTGCGAGCCTATTTCTGATAGAAGCGATTTTCGTTTAAGCCTAAATGTTCAACAATTGGCAAAGTGATACTCGGTGACAATCTATCGTCATTGTTCAACGTTTGAAATCGGCAACTTTTGCTGAAAGGACATTGATCGCATCTGTCGAACGCAGCTTCACCTGAAAACCGCGGCCGCCACCATTGATATAAATTTTATCGAACAATTCGGCCGTTTCTTCAAAAACCGTAGGCAGATGCCGCCTTTGTCCGAAAGGCGATATACCCCCTACTTTATAACCGGTGAGCTTTTCAGCTTCTTCAACACTCAACATTTCGGCATGTTTTCCACCGAAAGCGGCAGCAAGCTTTTTCATATTGGCTTCCTGATCGGATGGTAAAACCGCAACATGGGGTTTGCCATCGACGCTCACCATCAGCGTTTTAAAAACCGTTTCGGGATCTGCTCCGACTGCTTCGGCAGCCTGCAACCCAACGCGGTCTGCATGTGGATCATAATGATAGGTAATGAACTCGTAGGCGATATGATTGTGATCGAGAAAGGCGGTTGCCGGAGTGGTTTTTGACACTTTTGACTTCCTTCAAGTTCCAATATTTATCAACCCGGTCCATTGCCCATCGGCTAAACTAATCGCGAGCGAGAGCGGCCACAGGATCGAGTTTTGAAGCATTACGAGCGGGCAAAAAGCCGAATCCGATGCCAATGAGGGTTGAAAAGATGAAAGCTATAATAATCGAACCTGTCGAGTAAACAAGTTTAAACGGCGCACCGCTTACTGCAAAAATCCACCCGACAGAAAGTCCTAATAAAATCCCCAAAGCCCCGCCGATGAGACAAACAAGCACAGATTCGATCAGAAATTGTTGGAGAATATCGCTCTGTCGCGCGCCCACTGCCATACGAACACCAATTTCATTGATACGCTCGGATACTGTGACGAGCATAATATTCATAACGCCAATTCCCCCGACCAGAAGAGAAATCAAAGCAATGGAGGCAACAAGCAAAGTTAGAACTTGTGTGCTTGCAATGACTTGTTCACGAAATTCTTCCGAATTGCGGATAAAGAAGTCTTCAGTGCCATGCCGCATGACGAGGAAGCGTTTGACGGCCTCTTCCGCAAGACGTGAGTCAACATTATCGGCAACTTTCAACGTAATCGAGCGAACAGTATTATTGCCGAGGAAACGCGTCTGCACCGTGGTATAAGGCAAATAAAGTTGCAAAGTATCGGATGGTGGCCCCATTTGCTGCAACTCGATAACACCGACAATACGGGTGGGAACTTTTCCCACCAGAACCACCTTGCCTATCGGGCTTTCATGGCTATCGGGAAAAAGCGTTGGCACGGCCTGCTTTTCAACCACAAGATCGGTGGCACGCGAAAGCACACTTTCCGAATCGAACAACCGCCCTTCAACAAGTTTTGCCCCTTGTGCCTTGAAATATTGGTCACTCACGCCATAGACCGTCACGTTCGATTCGATCGACCCGTAGCGGACAGTGGACGACGTTGTAACCGTCGGCGTTACCGCATCGGCATAAGGTTGTTCGGAAAGTGCTATTGCATCGGAATCAACCAGTGTCGTGACTTTACCCGAACGCATATCGGCAAAGCTTTTTCCGGCAAAGATATTCAATGTATTGCTTCCCAGACTGTTGATATTTTCAAGAATCTGTTTTTGCGTACCGTTTCCCAAAGCAACCATCGAAACCACGGCGGCAATACCGATAATAACACCAAGCATCGTCAAAAACGTCCGCATACGATGGGCGTTCATTGACAACAAGGCCATGCGGAAAGCTTCATGGAAGCGGTCAAGAAATGATCTCAAGAGTCCGATTTTTTTGTTGCTGACAACTTCTGTTGCGACTTCGTCTGCATGACCGGTGGCTACTTCTGTCGGCTGGTTCGGTTTATCCGACAAAATCTCCCCGTCGCTGATTTCGATAATCCGTTCGGCTTTTTTGGCCACTGACATATCGTGCGTTACGATAATGATCGTGCGCCCTTCTGCGTGAATTTCCTCCAGAATACGCAACACTTCTTCGCCGCTATGGCTGTCAAGTGCGCCTGTAGGCTCATCGGCAAGGATAACCTCGCCATTATTCATCAATGCGCGGGCAATAGACACGCGTTGTTGCTGGCCGCCGGAAAGTTGTCCGGGACGGTGGGTAATGCGCTCGCCCATACCGAGACGTTCCAATAGCGCTGTTGCGCGCTTTTCCCGTTCGGCGGGGGAACGCCCCGCATAGATCGCCGGAATTTCCACATTATCGAGTGCTGTCAATTCCCCCAGCAAATGGTAACGCTGGAAAATAAAACCGAAATGATCGCGCCGGAGCGCAGAAAGTTCGTCAGCGGAAAGTTGCGAGGTTTCTTTGCCCGAAACCTTGTAGCTTCCCGAACTTGGCCGGTCGAGACAGCCGAGAATATTCATCAAGGTCGATTTTCCCGAACCCGATGCGCCAACGATTGCCACCATCTCGCCCCTATGGATGGTGAGATCAATTCCTTTCAAGACACGTACATTGGTTTCGCCCGCGGGAAATTCGCGGATAACGTCTTTAAGCACAATGACCGCATCTTTGTGAGTGTTTTCCATAGTTTAGAATGGCCCCACACGATGACGGCTTCCGGATGTAGAAGGCATAGTGCCGTTGCTCACTCCGGTTACAACGGTTTCGCCTTCTTCAAGTCCGGAAACCACCTCGACCATGACTTTATTATTCAATCCGGTTTCAATGTCGCGGGCTTCGACCTTGCCATTCTTGTCAAGAATATTGACCACAGCTTTGTTGCCCGAAACATCATTCAATGCGTCACTCGGTATAAGCAGCACTTTTTGAGCGCGCCCCAGAATAATATGGACTTCCGCAGTCATATAAGTACGCAAAACACCATCATCATTCGGCACATTGAATGTGCCATTATAATAGATGGCCTGTGACGTTGACGAACTCGATGAAGCAGTCGACGACGAATTGAAACTGATATCATTGCGGATGGATTCCGGTGCCGGTTCGATTTTTTCCAAGCGGCTTTCATAGTGTCGCTTGCGATTACCCAGAACATTGAAATAAAGGTCCTGACCGGGTTTGACATTGATTACATCGGCTTCGGATATTTCCGCGCGTACCGTCATCACCGACAAATCGCCGAGAATAACAATCGTCGGAGCCGACTGGACAGCATTGACGTTTTGCCCTTCCTGAACGACTGTGGCGAGAACTGTACCATCGGACGGCGCTGTTACGCGTGTATAACCGAGATTGACTTTGGCTGTCTCGACATCGACTTCCGCTTGAACAATCTGGGCTTTCAACTGGTCGATCTGTGCCGCACGGATTTTGACTTGCGCATCGGCATCATCGAAATCGGCTTTGGAAACCGCATGGGACGAAATCATCGTTTGCTGGCGGGTCATATTCTGTTTGGCAAGAACGAGTTGCGCTTCCTGCTCGGCAAGTTTGCCACGATAATTGGCAAGCGCTGCTTCCTTGCTTTTCAAATCGTTGGTCTGCGTTGTCGGATCGATTTCGGCAAGCAGATCGCCTTCTTTGACAACACTGCCCGGTTTTACTTTCAAAGAAATAATACGACCCGTCGCGCGTGCACCCACAGCGACAAGACGATGCGGTTTTATCGTGCCATTTGCAAGAACGCTGACTTCAATATCTCCCCTTTTGACTTTTGATGTCATGTAAGTCGGCGCAGCCGTGGTGAAAAATACCGAATGGATAAATATCAAAAGCACGATCAGTGCAATCACAGCAATAATAATGGTGACTGTTTTTTTTGCTTTCATCGCGTTTTGCTCTCTGCTTCAACTTTTCTGATGTGAGGACCTGTATAGCCGTCAACAATTTCAGGTTTTTTATCGTCAACCGCACCATTCCATCCGCCACCCAATGCTTTCATGAGCGAAATATAGTCCTTGGTAATCGAAACGCGGCTTTCAATCAGCGACTGTTCGGATGAATAATGGGAACGTTCTGCATTCAACAGTTCAAGAAAACTGGTATTGCCGCTTTGATAAAGCGAGCGTGATAAACTCAATGCTTTGGCATAGGAATTGGCGGCAATGGCAAGTTTTGCCGAGCGTTGTTTTTCCTTGCTCATGGATACGAGTGCATTTTCGACATCTTCCAATGCCGTCAACACGCTGCTTCGATAATTGATAAACGATTGGTCGCGTTGTGCATGGGCAACCTCTACAGCAGCCATTCTCTGCCCGCCTTCAAAAATCGGTATGCTGACACCCGGACCTGCCGACCAGCTGATCGAAGAACTTTTTCCGAGTTCACCCGGCTGGGTCGCAGCCGTTGAAATATTGCCGGTCAATGTCAATGAAGGATAACGGTCGGCTTCCTTCTGGCCGATACGAGCAGTTGCTTGCGCATATTGCCGCTCGGCCAGACGAACATCCGGACGCGTCAATAATATATCGGCCGGAACGCCTGCCGGAATCGGCCATTTCGGTTCAGGGATTTTATCCGCTTTTGCCATGACATCATTAAGGGCTGTCGGGCTTTGTCCTGTCAGAACCGATAAACGGTGGATTGTTGTTGCAAGATTGGCTTGCATTTGCGGAATACCGGCTTCGGTGGTGGCAGCCTGCCCTTCGGCGTTCGAGACATCAAGCTGGGAAACCGCACCGGCGGCAAATTTATCTTTCGTCAATTGTGCGGTGCGCCGTTGGGCAATTGCCGTGCGTTGAGCCAATGCTATTTGTTGTTGTAGCCCGCGTATTTCCGCATAATTGGTTGCAACATCTCCAATCAGGGTCAGCATTGTCGCACGCATATCTTCTTTGGCGCCATCAAGACCGTATTTTGCAGCTTCAACAGCCCGCCGGTTAGCACCGAAAAGATCAATTTCCCAACTTGAATCAAGACCGCCACGATACTGGCTGCGTTCAGGCCCGCCTGCAGATTTATTGCGATTGGCAGAAGCCGAGCCGTCGATACTTGGCAATAATGTGCCGGTCGTCTGCCACAAGCTTGCTCTTGCTTCGCGAACTTTTGCTTTTGCCGACTGGACATCATTGTTACCGGCAATGGCATCCGTCACGAGTTTATCAAGCAACGGATCATTGAACCTTTGCCACCAGTTTGCCAGTTCCGGCGGTGATGAAGGTGTTTCACGGGAATCGGAACTCCACTTGGCATCAAGTTTGAAAACAGGCTTTTGATAGTCAGGGCCAACAAGACAGCCCGAAAGCATTGCCCCTCCGGCAAGAATAACCAGTAAAAGAGCTGATCGGCCGACAGTTTTCAAACGGCATTTGCGCATTATTTTTCTGCTCCGATCAAAAAACCATACAGCCAAAAAACGTTTTTCCCGCGCTTCTTATTTCATAAACAGAAACGAAAATCTCGTGAAATTTTGTTCATGTTCAACCAAATCAATGGACTTTATAGAAACAATTCCCGTTTTTTCAAGCAAGGTCGAAACGCATGATAACCGGCACATGATCGGACGGTTTCTCCATTCCTCTAGCCTCGGTCAAAATTTCCATTTCCTGCATATGTGGTACAAGATCCGGCGATGACCAGATATGATCCAGTCTGCGCCCGCGATTGGACGTCGCCCAATCCTTGGCCCGATAGCTCCACCATGTAAAAATTTTTTCCGGTTCGGGAATTTTCTTGCGCATCAAGTCAACCCAACCACCTTGAGAACAAAGTTCAATCAATGTTTTTGTCTCGATCGGCGTGTGACTGACAATTTTCAAAAGCTGTTTATGCGACCACACATCATTTTCATAAGGTGCTATATTGAGGTCGCCTACGAGAATGCTTGAAAGCCCGTCGCCCATATCGGCTTTGACGGCTTTCATCTCTTCCAGAAAATCAAGCTTATGACGGAATTTGGGATTGATTTCGGGATCCGGTTCATCCCCGCCTGCCGGAACGTAGAAATTATGTATACGGATATGTTTGTCACCAGCCTTTATGACAACGGCAACATGGCGGCAATCATGCTTGTTACAGAATTCCTTTTTCTCGACTTCCTCGAATGGCCGCAACGATAAGGTTGCCACACCGTGATAGCCTTTTTGCCCATGAACAGCGATATGTTCATAACCTGCCCCACGCAAGGCCTTATACGGGAATTTATCATCGGGACATTTGGTTTCCTGCAAACACAAAACATCCGGCTTTTCCTTTTGCAAAAGTTGAAGCACAAGAGGCAAACGCAAACGAACCGAATTGATATTCCATGTAGCAATTGAAAAACTCATTACACTTGAACCTTGATTGAGAAATAATGCGGTTACCGGTTCTTTAAGCGCAAAACGAGATAAAATCCAGTTTTAGCCTGAACCATATTGTTTCCTGAATTTTCTTGACCGGAAGTAAGCCATGAATTCCGGCCATTCCGGAAAATTATTTCCGCGATAGGGAGCGACTTTTCAAAACAGGTAAGACTTTTAATCAATCAATATCAGGTCTTATTTTTAATGAATCAATATAACAAAAATAATTCAAAACTATATTTATTAAATTCATAGTGCAATATTCAAAAAATTTAAATAAAAACTGGTTTATAATTAATTTTAATTAATTTTTATTCTGTATTTTTGTAGAATGGATATCTACTTTTTTACCAAAATTATAATAAGACTTATAAAATCAGGTTATATATTTTGACTGTCCGGCTTTAACTCATCAAAGTTAATTTCAGTTCCTTTTCATAGAAATTCTTTGATAGGGAATATCGAACATTCCTTTGGCAAATCTGACGCCTTTACGAACATTGGTAATCTGTACTGTTGTCTCAAGGTTTTGTTTGTCGACAATGGTCCATTGCAAAAGTTCATAAGTTTTGGAATCAAAAATCATACGAATTTGCCCTTTGCCCAATGTCTTATCGGCAAGAATAATTGTCGTTGACCCTTGATCCTGACTGACACTCAATAATTTGCCATCTGACAGATCAATTTTTGTATCGAGCAACATTTTCATGGGTGTCTGCGACAATTGGTAAAGATCCCATGTATCAAGTTTACGGTTATTGATCGCTACTGATTTGCCATCTGTAATCACCCGCACCGGCGAATTTTTGTAACTGAAGCGAATTTTACCGGGTCTTTCGAGATAAAATGTTCCTTCGGTCATTTCGCCTTTCGGACTGAATTGTATAAAATCACCGGTCATTGTCTGGATTGCAGCAAAATGATTTGCAATATCCTGTGCATGGGCAGCCAAATTGGTGTTCTGGGCAAAAGCTGGCGGTGTCATGATAGTAGCCGTCGTGACTGCGGCTGTTGCAAGAGCAATAGCAGTATAAAAAACTTTGAAAGTGGATGCGCATGTTTTTGTCATTCATTATCTCCTGCATTTATTCTTGCAGTAACCTGTGGCGTCACTATGACATTGGCGACGAGCGGCAACGCGCCCGCAACTTAAAACAAATATTTTAAAAATGTTCACCCTCTTCAGGAACCAGAATTTCGCGCTTTCCGGCGTGATTGGCAGGGCTTATCAAGCCCTCTTCTTCCATCCGTTCGACGATTGTAGCAGCGCGATTATAACCAATGCCAAGCCGGCGTTGGATATAAGAGGTTGATACGCGACGATCTCTCAAAACAACTGCAACCGCCTGATCGTAAGGATCTTGCGAATCCTCGAAATGGCTTGTGCCGCCGGAAACGCCATCATCACTGTCGTCGTCACTTTCTTCTGTGACGGCATCAAGATAGTCTGGAGCCCCTTGCGTTTTGAGATGCTGGACGATTTGTTCAACTTCCTCATCCCCGACAAAAGGCCCGTGAACGCGTTGGATACGCCCGCCCCCCATCATGAAAAGCATGTCGCCTTGCCCCAGCAGATGTTCTGCACCCTGTTCGCCAAGAATGGTACGGCTATCAATCTTTGAAGTAACCTGAAACGAAATACGCGTCGGGAAATTGGCCTTGATTGTACCGGTGATAACATCGACAGATGGACGTTGCGTTGCCATAATAACATGAATACCGGCAGCGCGTGCCATTTGTGCCAGACGCTGGACAGCGCCTTCAATATCCTTGCCCGCAACCATCATCAAATCAGCCATCTCGTCTATAATAACGACAATATAAGGCATGGTTGCAAGATCAAGCGTTTCAGTCTCGTAAATCGGCTCTCCCGTTTCGTGATCGAAGCCGGTCTGGACTGTGCGCGAAAGTTGCTCGCCTTTACGTTCGGCTTCTCTCACCCGTTCATTAAAACCGTCAATATTCCTGACGCCGACTTTAGCCATCTTGCGATAGCGTTCTTCCATTTCACGAACCGCCCATTTCAGCGCAACAACGGCTTTTTTGGGATCGGTGACGACCGGAGTCAAAAGATGCGGAATTCCGTCATAAACTGATAATTCCAGCATTTTCGGATCAACCATAATCATCCGGCATTGTTCCGGCGTCATCCGGTAAAGAAGCGAAAGGATCATTGTATTGATTGCCACCGACTTACCGGAACCGGTCGTACCGGCGACCAGCAAATGCGGCATTTTGGCAAGGTCGGCAATCACTGCTTCACCACCGATTGTCTTGCCGAGAGCAAGACCGAGTTTGGCTTTGTTTTCATAAAAATCACGTGTTGCAATGATTTCACGCAAGTAAACGATCTGGCGCTTCGGGTTAGGTAATTCAATGCCGATGACATTGCGCCCCGGCACAACAGCAACGCGCGACGATATAGCACTCATCGAACGGGCAATATCATCGGCCAATCCGATGATGCGTGACGATTTTATGCCCGGTGCCGGTTCAAATTCATAGAGGGTCACAACCGGCCCCGAACGCGCATTGATAATCTGCCCTTTGACACCGAAATCTTCCAATACGCTTTCCAATTGACCGGCTCGTTCTTTCAAAGCTTCGGGCGTGAGGAGGTCACTTTTGTCGATCAGTTCCGGTTCGGCTAAAAAGTCGACATTTGGCAATTCAAACCCGTTTGCCTGATGCAACTTCGTTTTGCGTTTGGCTTCAGGCGGAACAGCGGCTTCTTCTTCCTGACCAGACCATGGCATTTCGTCCGGTTCGCTATCGGGCGCAGAAAAATCCGGTTCAATCCGGCCTCTTGACGAAGAGCCATTGCCAAAATTATTCGGCACAGGGGGAAACATAGGCTCTTTGCGATGAAACAATCGGCCGATTTCAGCCCTGAGCAAATAGAACAGGTGCATCGTTCCGCCAAGAACCGTCACCATTAAAGAGGCGCGAGCCGGTTCGTCATCTTCGCCCATTTGCAGGCGGTTTTCCTGTTTGCGTCTGGATTTTGCTTTTTTCTTGCGATTACGACGCCCGACAACGCCTCCCGCAATAGCTGCCGTCCAGAATGCCAAAGGCCCTAAAACCGCAGCAATAATCGAGGTTGAAACAACAGCCGGAAGCGATCCTAAAAACAGATAGGCAAAATTCAGAATTTTATCGCCAAAAACACCCCCAAGCCCGATAGGCATCGGCCAATGTGCGAAAGGCGGAACCAGAGCGATAACGCCTGCAAAACAGAAAGCGGAAATCAACCAGAAGAATATACGGTGTACGAGCCTTCCTATATCTTTTTGGGCAATAAGAAGTACTGCCCAGAAAAATGGGGGAAGGAGAGCCGCGACACTTGCAAGCCCGAAAAATTGCATAGCAATATCGGCAAAGACGGCACCCGGCCATCCCATGATATTTGTAACCGGATTGTCATTGGCATAACTCAAACAGGGGTCGGCAACATTCCATGTTGCGAGAGCCGCCGCCGCAAGCCCGATTAAAATCAATATGCCGATGCCGATAAAAGATCCGATCTGTCGGGAAAACATCTCCACCAGATGCGGGCTTTGATAAGCTCCATCTGTGGTTAAATCAAAAGGGGATGATTCCTGACGCATAACCTAACCTGAAAACCCGAAAACGACCGAAAGATAATTTTTAAACGTGACTATAAAACGAGAGAGTTAACGGGCTATTAACCAATCGAAAAAACGACAGGCAAAATAAAAAGCCCGCTTTTTGAAGCGGGCCAAAAGTTCGGGTTGTTTTTAAGAAAATTCTACTGGATTGTTTCGCCGTGAAGGGAAATATCCAATCCTTCGATTTCCTGTTGTTTGGTCGGGCGCAAACCGATGACAGCTTTGACCACGTAAAGAATAATAGTGGTTACAATTGCAGTATAGATCATCGCCACGATAAGACCGAAACCCTGATTGAGCACTGAAACTTTTGCATAGGCTTCCGGATCGGTAAAGAAAATATCGGAAGCGAAATAGCCTGTGAGCAGCGCTCCTATAATGCCACCAACACCATGGACACCGAAAGCATCGAGCGAATCGTCATATCCCAATGCACGTTTGACGAATACTGCAGCAAAATAGCAAACCGGTCCGGCAATGATGCCGATAATGATAGCACCGCCCGGTTCGACAAAACCGGCCGCCGGCGTAATGGCAACAAGTCCGGCAACTGCACCTGAAATAATTCCCAGAACCGAAGGCTTTTTGGATACTGCCCACTCGGCTATCATCCAGCATAAAGCACCGGCAGCAGTGGCAATTTGCGTGTTCAACATTGCAACGGCTGCAACTTTGTTTGCAGCACCGGCAGAACCGGCATTGAAACCGAACCAGCCGATCCACAATAATGAAGCACCAATCATCGAAAGAGTAAGATTGTGCGGTGCCATATTGACCGTGCGATAACCCTGCCGTCTGCCAAGAACAAGAGCCGTAATCAAACCCGCGACACCGGCGTTAACGTGAATGACTGTACCACCGGCAAAGTCGAGGACACCATCTTTTCCGAGAAAGCCGCCGCCCCAGACCCAATGGCAAATTGGCGCATATACCAAAATCGACCACAATCCCATAAACCACAACATTGCGGAAAACTTCATTCGCTCGGCGAATGCACCGGTAATCAATGCCGGTGTGATAATGGCAAAGGCCATCTGGAAAGTAACCCAAAGATAGGTCGGAAATGTTCCGTTAAGGTCGTCAATCGAAATGCCCTTCAAGAACAAGAGTGAAAAATCGCCATAATATGGATTTTTTCCGGAAAAAGCGAAGGAATAGCCCACAACGAACCAGATCACGCTGACAAGACAGCATATTGCAAAGCTCTGCATCATTGTTGAAAGAACATTTTTCTTACGCACCATGCCGCCGTAAAAAAGTGCAAGACCCGGTATTGTCATGAGCAGAACAAATGCAGTTGAAACCAGCATCCATGCCGTATCGCCAGAATCTATCTTTGCCGGAATTTCGGTGACAACTTCGGTCACCGTTTCTACTTCCTGTGCGAAAGCTGCATCCGCTCCGATTAACGCAAATGCACCGACCGCCATTGGAACCAATTTTTTTAAACTCGCCATAAAACCTCTCCATTTGGAAAAGAACGTGCACCACGTTCGGTTATTTCAATATCTAACAAGTTGCATGCCAATTGCTTTAAACCGTTATTTATGCGTGAAAAAACGCACATATGATAATCATTTTATTATTTTGCATATTTTTTAGGCAACTTGCTTCCGATTTACTGTCATCTAAAGTGCATTTTCATCGGTTTCGCCGGTTCTTATGCGCAAGGTTCGATCAAGTGACCAAACGAATATCTTCCCGTCTCCGATTTGTCCGGTGCGGGCTGCTTCCGTAATGACTTCCAATACACGATCAAGTTGATCTGCCGGAACGGCAACTTCGATCTTTATTTTAGGCAGAAAACTGATTGCATATTCGGCTCCGCGGTAGATTTCGGTATGGCCTTTCTGGCGTCCATATCCTTTGACTTCGGTGATGGTAAGTCCATCAATACCCATATTCAAAAGTGCATCTTTCACATCGTCGAGCTTGAATGGCTTTATAATCGCAGAAATGAATTTCATGGCTTGTCTTCTCCTCGGCTTGGTTTCGACCAGAAATAATCTGAAAATTTCCGGACACGCGATGAAGCTATTCAAGTCTCATGCCAATTGGGGTAGAGGCACTAAAAAATTCGGGATTTGACGGTTCGTCGGGAAGAAAGACACCGAAAAGACGAGAGCAATGGCTGCTCCGGTCAAGCCAAAATATTTAACAAAATATAGTGGAAGCTGTTTCAGGTTTTAAACCTGATAGAATACGCAATTTGCCCGATCTTCGGGATTGAAAAGTTGTGGGGGGAAAAGCCGCCTTGTTGAAGTCGATAAAACAGCTTTTTTTAAAAAACCATTTCGGAATGGCGGCTTTAGAAGCTGCCATTATTTTTGGCAATATCATTCGCTAAAATATTGCCATTCAATAAAATAAAACCGGAAAATAATGCCGCAAAATAATACCGGAATATAATGCCGCACCGGTAAACGGGCTTTAACGAGCGGAATTTCACACCCCATATCGCAAATGGATAAGGTCGAGAAACCACAACGGAAATCTGTTCTTTCCCGACTGGAACAATCAATGGCCGGTTCAAAGAACACAAATGAAACCGGCCTCTTTGCTTATAGTTTAATAGCTGTTACACCCGTCTTTTATCTTTTATGATTTTGGCTCCACAAGGCGGATAAGCCCTTCTTGTGCGACACTTGCAATCAATTTTCCGTCACGTGTGTAAATATAACCCTGAGCCAAACCGCGTGCCCCGTTGGTGTTAGGGCTTTCAATATCATAAAGCATCCAGTCATCAAGGCTGAAAGGACGGTGGAACCACATAGAATGGTCAAGACTTGCCGGAATAAGACCGGGGGTAAAAATGGATAATCCATGAACGATCAGCGACGTATCAAGCAAAGTCATGTCGGAAAGATAAGCAAGAAGAGCAGAATTGAGACTTCTTGTACTGTCGACTTTTCCGTTAAGTTTGAACCAGCAGCGTTGTATCGGCCGGTGTTTGTCGCGATTGAGATAATCTTCAAGATCAATCGGGCGAATTAAAAACGGACGTTGCTGATTCCAATAATTGCGGATGGTTTCCGGTGCCGATTCAAGAATAGCCTGATCGATTGCCCGGTCGCCACTCAATATTTCCGGTTCCGGCAAATTTTCTGGCATCGGGCGTTGATATTCAAGTCCCGGTTCATCAATCTGGAAAGAAGCAGAAAACGAAAGAATGGCAACGCCATTCTGCTTGGCAACCACACGCCGAACAGAAAAACTCCTTCCGTCACGTAGCGGCTCGGCTTCGTAAATAATTGGACGATCCGGGTCACCAGGGCGAATAAAATAGGCATGAAGCGAATGGATAAACCTGTCCGGCGCGACACTGCGATGGGCAGCAACCAATGCTTGCGCGATAACGTGGCCGCCAAAAACGCGTTGCCAACGTGAATTTCCACTTTGACCACGAAACAAATTCTGGTCAATTTTTTCTAAATCCAGTATGGATAACAGATGTTGAAGTCGATCGGACATGAGCCATATTCACCTAAATGGTTGAACGAAACCGATTAGGTGAAACAGGAAAGCTGATGATTGTCAACAACCATTAAGCTCATACATATTTACGAAAGGAAGCTATATGTCTTCTTCGGCAACCCCCACCGATAAAATTCTGGATCTCGTCATTGCGGGAGGTGCCTATGTCGGTCTTTCACTGGCTGTTGCTATCAAACAGGCTGTTCCTTCCCTGAAAATCGCGGTAATTGACGCCGCCCCAAAGGATAGCTGGAAAACCGACCCGCGTGCTTCTGCAATTGCTGCAGCTGCCATTCGTATGCTTCGACAGCTTCAATGTTGGGATGAAATAGAACCATTATCACAACCGATCAATGACATGATTATTACGGACTCACGCAATAGTGATCCTGTAAGGCCGGTTTTCCTTACCTTTGAAGGCAATGTCGCACCCGGTGAACCATTTGCCTATATGGTCGAAAACAAATATCTGAATGCATCACTCCACCGCCGTGCTGAAGAATTGGAAATAGCTGTTCTGGAAGAGCTGAGTGTCGATAATTTTACCAATAATGGCAACGAAATGCTCATTGATTTGAGCAATGGGAAAACATTGCAAAGCCGTCTTCTTGTCGCAGCCGATGGCGTGCGCTCGAAACTCCGTGATATTGCCGATATTAAAACCGTTTATTGGCCTTATGGACAAATGGGCATTGTTTGTACTGTCGAACATGAACGGCCGCACAATGGACGTGCCGAAGAACATTTTCTTCCCGCCGGTCCTTTCGCCATTTTGCCGCTGAAAGGCAATCGCTCTTCGCTTGTCTGGAACGAACGCGAAAACGACGCAAAAAGGCTTATGGCTGCCGATGATATTGTTTTTGAAGCCGAACTCGAAGCCCGTTTCGGACACCATCTCGGTGCTTTAAAACTTGTCGGCGACAGGCGTGCTTTTCCTTTCGGACTTACGCTCGCAAGAAGTTTTGTGAAGCCACGTTTTGCACTTGCCGGTGATGCGGCCCACGGCATTCATCCCATTTCTGGTCAGGGTTTAAATCTTGGGTTTAGGGATGTTGCAGCACTGGCTCAAATCATTGTTGAAACTGCCCGTCTCGGACTCGATATTGGTTCAATCGTGGGACTGGAACGCTATCAGGCTTGGCGCAGATTCGAGACAGTGCGTATGGGGATAACAACAGACGTACTCAACCGCTTGTTTTCCAATGATATTTCGCCAATACGCTTGTTGCGCGATGTCGGTCTCGGTCTGGTCGAACGGATGCCGAGAATGAAAAATTATTTCATTCAGGAAGCTGCCGGAATTACTGACGGAGCGCCTAAACTCCTTTTAGGGGAAGCACTTTAAAGCCTCTGTTAAAAGTTCTTCAGGTGACCAGAATTTAAGGCATATGGAATTTTCAATCAGACCTTGCCGTTAAATAGATGCTATTTTGTTAGTGGCAGGTCTGATTGCGAAAGGCCGATTTAAAAATGTTCGATTTAAAAGGCCGGATTTCTATTTCGTCTGAAGAATGGGTAAACCCGTCGCATAAATATGCCCGAATTTTTGTAAACTGATGCTATGCCACAATCGGGAGCGCTCCGGACACTGTTTCCTCGGATTCCCGAAATCCGGATTACCTAAGCGGAAGCGATTCGGTTTTCTATATGTTCTTCATTCCCTTTAAAAAAAACGATTATGATATTCGAGATCATTGATCGTTCGTCTTCCCTTGTCATCGTTACTCTCGGCAATCAAACGGAATAGACTTACAGGTATAAAATCCTGCCTGAATTGCTGCTTGCCCTTAAAACGATCTATGAACACTTGATAAAAGAGCCACTGAACCATAGCGGTGCTGACGGTGAATAACATAAAACCGGACTACTTTTCATAATCCTGCTAATCGGGAAAGGAGATAATCCGGATAAGCCTGACGAGACGGTTTCGCACGCCAAGCCCTTCTATCAAAGCAACGGAATGGCAAAAACATGTGTCGTGCCATTATCTCGAACCTGAAAATAATTGAACATTTATAATCGGAAGAGAACGTAGCAAGGGAATATAAGCCCGATCCATTTGGCGATTGTGAAAATTAGCTCGAAGAAAACAATTAGCACCCTCTCACGGCAAGCAACTTAACCCTGAACCGCAAGTCGCTTTTGCGGATTTCTACCCTCCACACAACCCGATCGAACGTGATTGGAAATGTGGTGATTGGCGTGATTTCAACCGCGAATAGCGATATTGGCACGGCTTATCCATGGGAAATTCATCCTTATTCACACAACGAAAGATCGAACTATTTTCATTAAAGCGCAAAAAGCTGTCAGTGCCGGTAGAATTGAAAACAAAAAAGCCGTGTGAGACATTCACACGGCTTTCAAAATAAACAAATTCGCAAAAATGTTTTAGTTAGACGCGCCGTTCAATCATCAATTTCTTGATTTCGGCAATAGCCTTTGCAGGGTTCAATCCCTTCGGGCATGTTTGCGCACAATTCATGATGGTGTGGCAACGATAGAGCCGGAATGGATCTTCCAGATTGTCAAGCCGTTCACCCTTGGCTTCGTCGCGCGAATCGGCAATCCAGCGATAGGCCTGCAATAAAACAGCCGGTCCCAGATAACGATCGCCATTCCACCAATAGCTCGGGCAAGATGTCTGACAACATGCACAAAGGATACATTCATAAAGTCCGTCCAGTTTCTGACGGTCTTCATGGCTCTGCAACCATTCTTTTTCCGGCTCCGGCGAAACCGTATGCAACCACGGTTCGATCGACCGGTGTTGAGCGTAGAAGCGGTTGAGATCCGGCACCAGATCTTTTACCACCGGCATGGATGGTAATGGATAAATCTTGATCGGATGTTTGACCTCGTCCATACCTGTAATACAGGCAAGAGTATTGGAGCCGTCAATATTCATCGCACACGAGCCGCAAATACCTTCACGACATGAACGACGCAATGTCAAAGTCGGGTCAACATGGTTCTTGATGTATAGAAGCCCATCAAGAATCATTGGCCCGCAAGAATTGCGATCGACATAATAAGTATCGAGACGCGGATTCTGGTCGTCATCCGGCGACCAGCGGTAAATGTGGAATTCGGTCAATTTCGAGGTGTCAGCCGGCTTCGGCCAGACCTTACCCGGCTTGATTTGCGAATTCTTGGGAAGCGCCATATGAACCATTATCAATATCTCCCCTTAGTAAACGCGCTTCTTGGGCGCAATTTTCTTGAGCGAAATGCCACCGTCTTCCTCTTTGGTTAACGGGTCGAGGTGGACACCACGATAGGAAAGCGTAACTTTCCCGTCTTGTGACAAGCGCGAAAGCGTGTGCTTGCGCCAGTTCTTGTCATCACGCTCCGGGTAGTCCTCACGTGCATGGGCACCACGGCTTTCATGGCGGGCTTCTGCCGAATAAACCGTCGATATTGCGTTGGCCATGAGGTTTTCCAGCTCCAATGTTTCCATCAGATCGGAATTCCATATGAGCGAACGATCAGTTACCTTTACGTCCGGTAATTCATTCCAGATTTCCGAAATGCGTTTGCATCCCTGACGAAGCGATTCTTCGGTACGGAAAACCGCCGCATCTTCCTGCATGGCACGCTGCATCTTTTCACGCAGCTCGGCCGTCGGTTTGGCTCCATTGGCGTAACGGATACGATCGAAACGATCCATAATCTTTTCGACAGCCTGTTCATTGATTGGCGGAATTTCCGACTTGCGGTCGATAACCTCGCTCGCGCGGATAGCTGCTGCACGACCGAATACCACAAGATCAATCAACGAGTTGGAACCGAGGCGGTTAGCACCGTGAACGGATGCACATCCCGCTTCACCAACAGCCATCAAGCCCGGCTGGACACGATCGGGTTCATCTTCCGTCGGGTTTAATACTTCACCAAAATAATTGGTTGGTATACCACCCATATTATAGTGAACCGTCGGAATAACCGGTATCGGGTCTTTGGTGACATCAACGCCGGCAAAAATACGGGCGGATTCGGAAATTCCCGGAAGCCGTTCGTGCAAGATTGCCGGATCAATATGGCTCAAAACCAGATAGATGTGATCCTTTTTCGGTCCGACGCCACGTCCTTCCCTGATTTCAATCGTCATACAACGCGAAACAACGTCACGCGAAGCAAGATCCTTGAACGAAGGAGCATAGCGTTCCATGAAACGCTCGCCTTCCGAGTTGATGAGGTAGCCACCTTCACCACGCGCACCTTCGGTAATCAGGCACCCCGAACCATAGATACCGGTCGGGTGGAATTGGACAAATTCCATATCCTGTAACGGTAAACCGGCACGGGCAATCATGCCGCCGCCATCACCTGTACAAGTGTGGGCAGAGGTTGCCGAAAAATAGGCACGGCCGTAGCCACCGGTTGCCAGAACAACCATTTTTGCCGAAAAACGGTGAATGGTTCCATCGTCAAGATTCCAGGCAACAACACCTGTGCAAACACCATCTGTCATGATGAGGTCGAGTGCATAATATTCAACAAAAAATTGCGCATTATGCTTCAGACTTTGACCATAAAGTGTATGCAGAATCGCGTGTCCTGTACGGTCGGCGGCTGCACATGTACGCTGAACGGGCGGACCGGCTCCGAAATCGGTGGTATGTCCACCAAACGGGCGCTGATAGATTTTACCATCTTCGGTACGCGAAAACGGCACGCCATAATGTTCAAGTTCGTAAACAGCAGCAGGCGCATTGCGTACCAGATATTCCATGGCATCCATATCACCGAGCCAATCAGACCCTTTGATTGTGTCATACATATGCCACTGCCAATTATCAGGCCCCATATTGGATAGGGATGCTGCAATACCGCCTTGCGCGGCAACAGTATGTGAACGGGTCGGGAAGACTTTGGTGATACAGGCTGTTTTCAAGCCATGTTCGGCCATTCCCAATGTTGCCCGCAATCCCGAACCACCTGCACCGACAATAACAACATCGAATTTGTGATCGACATAATGATAGGCTTTTCCACTTTGCGAAGTGGACTGAGTTGAAGAAGTGGTGACCATAGAGATCAACCTCCCAATGAAATTTTTAGAAGGGCGAGAAGCAGACCGGCACCAATAGCGTAACAAAAGAACGTATTGAGTGACAACATCAGGATGCGTGTTGCTTCATTCGGAAGATAATCTTCCAATATGACCTGCATACCCAGTTTCATATGATAGATGCCCGAGAGAATCATCAATGCCATCACGACGGCCACAACCGGATTTGCCAAAGTTGCATGGACCGTTGCATAATCCTTGCCGACAAGAGAGACAACAAGCACGATAAAAAAGATGAATAACGGGACATTGGCGAGCGCTGTCATACGCTGGGCCCAAAAATGGCTTGTTCCTGTATGCGCAGCTCCCCAGCCCCGAACTTTTCCAAGCTCTGTTCTGAAATCTTTTTTCATAAATATCTCCCTGCCATTAACGGACGCAATAACCGACGATCCAGATAAGAAGCGTCGCGATAATGGAAATAAAGACCGTGGCCCAAGCCGTTTTGGTCGCGCAATGTTTTTCAAGGAGATAGGTTCTTGTATCCCAGAAAAAGTGCCGCACACCGCCAACAAGGTGATGAACTAGAGCCAATGTATAAAGAAACAGAATGCAGCGGCCGATAAATGAATTAAACAAGCCGTTTACTGTCTCGAATGCTCCTTCACCGGAGGCAGCCGCCATCAGCCAAGCTGCAAGAAACAAGGTGCCAACATAAAGAGCACCTCCTGTGATACGGTGGGCAATAGACATTGCCATCGTAATGGGCCAGCGATAAATGCTGACATGAGGTGAAAGAGGACGTGTTTTTGTCGTTGTCGTATCTGTCATAGGCTTCCCTGACCTGGATTTGACTGCGGATATGGATAACCATTCCCGCCATTCCTCCCGTCTGTTCTGCATTTTTGCACTGCAAACAGGTTGGAAATAACTCTCAATGCATTGGAACGATAATTTTCCTCCAATACTACAGGCCGGCCATTTCAGTTGGCGGATTAAAGGTCACACCCAAAAACAACCGAATGTTCACTAGCTAAACTATAGAACGTATTCTGTTCTAATGCGGATTTTATTCCGCGTCAAAGCAGTAAAGCATATTCTTGTCATCAAATCATTGGGATTGAGTAAAGTTTTTATCTTAAAAACGGTTTTAATCGGTTAAAAAACATGATAAAAACAATCATATTTCCGCTTTACGAGAGCTTTTATTCCGGCGTCAAGGACACGGATTGATTCTCGGACTGATTCTTAACCGGTCGCTTTTCTGACCGGCTTTTGCAAAAATTTTCTATGCTTGACAATCTTCGTTTGACAAAAGGCCGTTTTGCATTTTTTGCAAAACGGCCTTTATAAATCTGTTTTTTCAACAAACGCTTTTATCGCGTCCTGCTTGATTTTCGCATCTCAATCGAAGCGGATGATATAACCTGTCCAGTCGCCTTTGGCAGCAATCTGCTCATAAAGCTTGCGCCCGTCTTCCGGAATACGCGGTGCATTCAAAATCAATTTGGTCCAGCCACGCTCTTCGGCCTTATCACAAAGCAGATCAATCATGGCTTTGGCAATACCTTTACCCTGATAGGCATGGTGAACATGGATATGATCGACCTGTCCTGCCCGCAAACCGGAAACAGGTTCCGGATGGTCATAAAAGATAACAAAGCCGACAAGCTCGCCATCGACATGTGCGCCCAATACTTCTGCCGTACGATCCTGCAATAATTGTTCGGCATAATATTCATCGGGACGACGTGGCGCACCACGTTTCAACGCCTGGGTATAACTTGCAAGAAGAGGAGCAAGTAAACGTGCATCCTTCAAATGTAAGAGGCTGATTGCAACATCATGCCGGTCTTCTTTATTATCTGTCATAACACCCGAACTCCCTTTGTTGGGTTTTTAACTTGAACTATGTTTAAAGTGACCGGATCAAAACGTAAAGAGTTCTTGTTTAATGAACTCGATTTTGACGCAAGATTATTTCCAGTCCCTTATATCGACAAAGTGACCGGCAATTGCAGCAGCCGCAGCCATGGCCGGAGAGACCAGATGCGTGCGTCCTTTATAGCCTTGGCGACTTTCAAAATTGCGATTGGATGTCGAGGCACAGCGTTCGCCCGGCTCCAGCCTGTCATCATTCATGGCAAGACACATGGAACATCCCGGCTCCCGCCAGTCAAAACCGGCTTCCTTGAAAATTTTATCAAGACCTTCTTTTTCCGCCTGTTCTTTGACAAGCCCCGATCCCGGTACAACCATTGCCGAAACGGTGGGTGAAACCTTTTTCCCTTTAACCATTGCGGCCGCTGCTCTCATATCTTCAATGCGTCCGTTGGTGCAAGAACCGATAAAGACCCGATCAATTTTAATATCGGTAATTCTGGTTCCGGCCTTCAGCCCCATATATTCGAGCGCCCGCATTTTCGATGCGCGTTTGGTTTCATCGTCAATTTCTTCCGGATCCGGTACAACACCGGTAACCGGCACGACATCTTCAGGCGATGAACCCCATGTAACCGACGGCACAAGCTCGTTTGCTTCAAGTGTGACGACAATATCGTAATGGGCTCCTTCATCCGATTTCAAGGTTTTCCAGTAAGCGATCGCCTTTTCCAGCATTTCACCTTTCGGCGCACGCGGGCGGCTTCTGATATAATCGAAAGTGGTCTCGTCCGGTGCAATCAAACCGGCACGTGCACCTGCTTCGATCGACATGTTGCAGACAGTCATGCGACCTTCCATGGAAAGCCCGCGAATAGCCTCGCCGGCAAATTCGATCACATGACCGGTTCCACCGGCTGTGCCGATCTTTCCGATAATGGCCAGCACAAGATCTTTTGCCGTCACACCTTTTGGTAAACTGCCATTGACCTGAACCAGCATATTTTTCGATTTTTTCTGGATCAATGTCTGGGTGGCAAGAACATGCTCCACTTCAGACGTGCCAATACCATGGGCAAGTGCACCGAAAGCACCATGTGTCGAGGTGTGGCTATCGCCACAGACTATCGTCATTCCGGGCAATGTAAAGCCCTGTTCCGGACCGATAATATGAACAATGCCCTGCCGTTTATCATTCTGGTCGAAATATTCTATGCCAAATTCGGAGGTATTTTTTGCCAAAGCTTCGACTTGTGTCCGGCTTTGTTCGTTCCTGATCCCTTTCGCCCGATCCGGTGAAGTCGGAATATTATGATCGACAACAGCCAATGTTTTTTCAGGGTGGCGCACAGGACGGTGAGCTATGCGCAAGCCTTCAAAAGCCTGGGGGCTGGTCACTTCATGAACAAGATGACGATCAATATAGAGTAGGCAAGTTCCGTCTTCCTGACGGTCTACAATATGATCTTCAAAAATCTTGTCATAAAGCGTACGCGGGGCACTCATTTTTTTGTCCTTGGATATTATGATTTAAGTGTTTTCAACTTTTAAACGGCTCATTATTCTACGATCATTCTAAAAGTCAATTCACTTGACAATAGATAAGAATAAACCGTGAAATTTACAAAGCCACAAAGCCGATAAATCGGATTCGATATAATAAATTTGAATCCGGAATAATAAAAAAGCGGCTTGAAAGCCGCTTTAATCTCGCATCAACCGAAACGGCTTTATTCGGACTTCTCTCCGGATTCCGGTAGCGGTGCAACAACTGTCTCAACGGTAACAGTTTCGGCCACACCTGTGCTTGGAACATCAAGCGATTTCTTGCGGTAATCTCTTTTTTCAGAAATGCGGGCAGCTTTACCGGTAAGGCCACGCAAATAATAGAGCTTGGCACGACGAACATTACCGCGACGAACAACCTCGACACCCTCGACAAGCGGAGAATAAACCGGAAATACGCGCTCTACACCCTCGCCATAGGAAATCTTGCGAACAGTAAATGTCTCGTTAAGGCCACCACCCGAACGGGCAATGCAAACACCTTCATAAGCTTGCACACGTGTACGTGTACCTTCAGTCACACGAACCAGAACACGTAATGTGTCACCGGCCTGAAAAGCCGGAAGTTTGCGCTTTTCTTCAATTTTTGCGCGCTGCTCGGCGTCGAGCTGTTGTATAATATTCATCTCATCAATCCTTCATGTTCTTCTCGAACAGTCAGAGCGCTCGACTCTTGCCCTAGAAACCTTGTTCCTCCGGCTATGCCTTGCGGCAGGAGCGGGTTCACTATCCATTAATTTCCGGATGCAGATGACGTACCATCTGAAAACGTGGTTTGCCCATTACACTATCATGAAAACTGAATCAAGCTTTCCTGTTATTTTTCTCGTAAATCGCGTAAAGATCGGGTCGTCTCGAGCGTGTTATTTCTTCCGAACGGTCTTTACGCCATTTTTCTATTGCCTGATGATTTCCCGATGTCAAAATGTCGGGAATTGCTCTTCCCTCGAATATTTGCGGCCTTGTATATTGCGGATATTCAAGAAGTCCGGCCTCGAAACTTTCCTGTTCTCCCGACTGGCTGTTTCCCATCACACCGGGTAAAAGCCGTATAATCGAATCAAGCACAACCAGTGCCGCTCCTTCACCGCCGGAGAGTATATAATCCCCGATCGAAACCTCGATAAGATTTCTGGCTTCAATTACTCGTTCGTCGATACCTTCAAAACGCCCGCAGACAAGTGTGACCCCGCCACGATCTTTCAAGTCATGCGCCATTTTCTGGTTAAACGGGCACCCGCGCGGGCTCATCAACAATCGCGGATATTGATTATCGACACTATCTATGGCTCTGGCGAGCACATCAGGTTTCATGACCATTCCTGCACCACCGCCTGCCGGTGTGTCGTCGACACTGTGGTGGCGATCCTTGGCAAAATCCCTGATTTGAATGGCTTCAAGTGACCATATTCCATTTTCCAATGCCCGTCCGGCCATAGAATAGCCGAGGAAGCCCGGAAACATTTCCGGATAAAGAGTAAGGACAGAAGCCTTGAAGCCCATTAGCTTTCTCCACCTTCAACATCTGTTTCGTCTGCAACAAGTCCTGCTGCAACCCGATCAATGCCGATGAAACCCTTTTCGATATTGATTTCAGGGACTGCCGCTTTCGAGAACGGAATAAATTTCAGCCCCTCGCCCTCAACCTTCAATTCAAGAATATCACCACCGCCAAAATCGAAAAAAGCATTAACCTTGCCGATTATTCGGCCATTCCCGTCCCTGACATCCAATCCGATAAGATCGGTCTGATAAAACTCGTCTTCTTCCAGATTATCCGGTAATTGTTGCCGTTCGATATAAAGAGCTGTTCCATTGAGTGCCTCGGCACTATTGCGATCATCAACACCGGAAAAATGCACAATAATGGCGTGACCGGCTTTTCTTGAATTTTCAATTTTGAAGGCTCTGCCATTTTCGTCGAATAGCCTGTCATAAGACAAAATTCCCAAGGGGTCGGCGGTAAATGTGATAAGTTTTACGTCCCCCTTGATACCATGAGCGGCCGCAATGGTAGCAAGTTGAACCAAATTATTTCCATTTTTTTCCATATGTTCCGACTTTTCCAATATGTTCCGGTTTTTCCCATATGTTCCGGTTTTGCCTATTTTACAGTTCTCCGGATACGCAATTTGTCAGGATGATTCAATGATCCCGTCCGGTTTATTTTTATCATGCTGATTTTTCAAAAATTGTTCGAGACTTTTAATTATGCTTGCCCAAAATTCAAGATAATCACGCCAACGAGGTTCAATTGCCACATTCTATACGCTATTAGATGTAGCGTCGAATCAGACTGGAAAAGCAAAAATGGCGGCTTTGGGGTCAATATATTGCAAAACGTAGCCATTTAAAAAATCTTTTAGGAGGATACCTATGCCAACAGTTATGCTTTTTTATAAAAACA
Organism: Bartonella sp. B10834G3; assembly: GCF_016102505.1. Taxonomy (NCBI): domain Bacteria; kingdom Pseudomonadati; phylum Pseudomonadota; class Alphaproteobacteria; order Hyphomicrobiales; family Bartonellaceae; genus Bartonella; species Bartonella sp. B10834G3. The sequence continues at coordinate 1,051,365 of NZ_JACFOM010000001.1, read as the reverse complement.
TCGTCCCCATTTCACGCGAAATACACAAAAAGCTCAAATTCCATGCACCGAAGAACCTCGATTTCGCAGCCAATACCCACTGGGTTCCTCTGGCCGGCGAAGAATTCTATCAGGCCGCATTGAACTATCCGATATTGTTTATGGGCGCCGAAGATAAGGATAAAAAAATCACCTATACCGCGGTTGCTATGCTCGGTTTGGCAAACGAAGAAAATGATTATCTCGATCAGGAAAAAAAGTGGCGTGCGGATACCTACATTCCGGCATTCATCCGCCGTTATCCATTCGTATTGGCAGGAGCACCCGACCAGAAAGAATTGACAGTCTGTTTTGACTCCGAATCGGGCATGTTCAACGAAATAGAGGGGATTGATCTCTTTAACAGCGACGGCAGTGTTTCGCCTTTTATGGAAGACCGGATCAATTTCCTGAACGCTTTCAAAAACAGCATGGAACGGACAAGCAAATTTTTGGAAACCGTAGCCAAAATGGGTCTGTTTAAAAAACAGTCTATCGACATACGTGCGCAAACCGGACAAACCGCGAGACTGGAAAATTTCTGGATCATCGACACTGAAAAATTCAACAAGTTAACCGGCGATCAACTTGCCAAACTTCATAAACAAGGTTTTCTCGGCTGGATTTTTGCGCAATTGATGTCGATGAACAATCTGCCCAGTCTTATGGGGTTACACCTTGCCCATATGAAAAATGCATTGAATGCACCGAAAGCTGACGAGTCAGATAAAAAAGACAATTCCTCCTCGAAAAAAGCCGATTAAGGCCAAGCGATTATCAGGAAACTCTATGTTAAACTCTGTCATGGTAAATATTTATCATGACAGAGATGACCGCCCGCAATATTCCTTTATTGGAAGCCTCACCTGCACTTCTTGATGCACGCAAAGATTGGCTTGCACAGTTGGAAAAAACTCGCAGGGTCGCCAAACTCACCGTCGAAGCCTATGAAAGAGACAGTCGTCAATTTCTAAGCTTTCTTTGTCAGCATCTGGGACATATTCCCGACATTTCCGATCTTTCGGACTTGCGTGTTGCAGATATAAGATCATTTCTCGCCTATCGGCGTAATGAAGGGGTCAGTTCCCGTTCACTCGGTCGCGGACTGGCAGGAATCCGTTCATTTTTCCGATATTTGACGCGCGCGGGGCTTGCCAACATTCCCGCGGCACGTGTTGTGCGCACTCCCAAACAACCGAAATCATTGCCAAAACCTCTCAATATTGCCGACGCGCTCCATATTGTCGATAAAAACACCCAGCTTGACGAAGAACCTTGGGTTGCATCCAGAAACGCCGCCATTCTCACTCTGCTTTACGGATGCGGCCTGAGAATATCGGAAGCTTTGGCATTGACACCGGCAGATTTTGCCGACAAAGCCACAACCAGCATTTATGTGACAGGAAAAGGCGGAAAAACCCGCCTTGTTCCGGTTATTCCCGCAGTTCATGATGCGGTCAATGATTATCTTTCCTGCTGCCCCTTCATTCTACCACCCGAACAACCTTTATTTCGTGGTGTGCGTGGTGGAAAATTACACAGGGCAATTGTCGAACAGGCTGTGCAACAATTGCGCTCAAGTCTCGGCCTTCCCGATAGTGTCACACCACATGCGCTCAGGCATTCTTTTGCCACGCATCTTTTATCACGTGGTGGAGATCTTCGTACCATTCAGGAACTGCTTGGTCATGCCAGCCTGTCAACAACGCAAATCTACACCGGTGTCGATACTGACCGCTTGATGGAAGTTTACAAAAAAGCACACCCAAGATAAAATAAACCTCAAGTTATAACATACCGGTTACGTCAAATAATATGGAATTATGCTTTTTATTGACATCAAGCATCGTCTTCCAAAATTCTGTGTAATTAAAAAAGACAATTCGCCCGTGATTTATATTACAAAATAAGAACTATATTAACATCTGTTACGACAAAATGGGAGACCGATATGACAAAACCGAAAACAATCCGGCTTGTTATGCCGCAATGGCAAGGTGGCAATAATCCGCTTTATCACCTTGGTGCGGAATTATTGGAATTTCTGGCTCCCCATACAAATGTTCCGTCCTTTACCGTTCCCGTTACAAAATCGGACATGCCGCTCGAAAATGAAAACGGTATTGTGGGAAGAAAAGAAGTCGTCAAACAGCTTCAAAGCGCCTATGCGATTATTAACAGTGAAAAACCGGATAAAATTGTCATGTTCGGTGGTGATTGTCTGGTTGATCTGGCGCCTTTTTCCTATCTCGGCACAGTTTACGGAAAATCTTTCGGCATATTGTGGATAGATGCCCACCCCGACGTTATGACACCGGAACAATTTGCCAATTCTCATGCGCATGTGCTCGGAGCACTTATGGGAAATGGCGACCCCGACCTCGTCAAAGATGTCAAAACACCGGTGCCAGTAGAAAGGGTGATGATTGCCGGCATCCACCACCCGACAGACTATGAAAAACAGTTTTTACAAGATCACGAAATTTCCACCGTTTCGCCGGAACAGTTAAAAACGTCCGATCAACCTGTTTTGGATTGGATAAAAAAACAGAATATCGAATATCTTGCTATTCATCTCGACCTTGATGTCCTCGATTTTCATCTTTTCCATGCATTATTGATGGCCGAACCGGGGGTAAGTGCCGATAAATATGCCGGCATTGCCGAAGGTCGTCTGACAATGGATGACGTTATCAAGCTTGTAAATGATGTTAATGAAGCGACCACAATTGTCGGTATCGGAATTGCCGAACACCTGCCGTGGGATGCACTTCATCTTAAAAATATGCTCGCCGGATTACCGCTTGTAAACGGAAACTGATTTTGTCTTAGGGGCGGAATATCGTTCAGAGACCTGAAAACCCGCCCTGTCCTTTTGAACCGGACGGTTTTCGGGTTTTATGATTTTTGCAAGAAAAACGAACGATCATTTTTTCTTTTATTCGGCCTTGGCCTCGATTGCCAAAGCATGAATGCCACTTTCGAGTTCATGCTTGAGAACGTGGTTTATTGCACGGTGGATGTCGACACGTTTCATGCCTTTGAAAGCTTTAGCGGTAATTTTGACACGAAAATGCGTTTCACCAGTGCCATCAAAGCTGCGGCCATCATCATGCTGATGGCCGGCGTGAAGGTGACTTTCATTAATAATTTCAATAGCGGACGGAGAAAACGCAGCTTGTAGCTTTTTCTCGATTGTTTCCGCGACTGTGCTGGACATTTTCTTTTTTTAATCCCATATGTGAGCAGTAAGTTTAAGCCGATTCTGCAATTTTGCGAAACCGGTTATAAACATGTGGGAACAAAAATCCCGAAAGTCAATTCTTGTCAAACATGTATGTTTTACATTAAGTCGGAAACATGACGACCACATCGAAATTATTTGACTCTATCCGCATCAGTTCCAACAAGAAAAAGAAAGTGGAACCTGAGGTTCCACAATGTCAGTGGGAAGGATGCACCAAACCCGGCACACATCGCGCACCGGCAGGGCGCGATCACGAGGGACAATATCTTCATTTCTGTCTTGAACATGTGCGAGAATATAACAAGAATTTCAATTACTTCACCGGTTTGAAGGACGATGAGATTGCGAAATTCCAGAAAGATGCCCTGACCGGCCACCGCCCGACATGGAAATCCGGTGTGAATGCTGCGGCCGCCAAGCCTGCGGCCGATTTTTCCCGCATCCGTTCGGGATCTGCTGCCTATCAGAACCGGGTCAATGACCCGCTCCATATGTTTAGCCAGCAGAGTCGGGCAGCTTCCGCTCCCCGAAAACTGAAAACTCTTGAAGCACGCGCTTTCATGACATTGGGGCTTGAAGCCAATGCGACGAGCCGTGACATCAAGGCCAAGTATAAAGCGCTCGTAAAACTTCATCATCCTGATGCAAATGGTGGTGACAGATCTTCGGAAGATCGTTTGCGTGAAGTATTGCAGGCATACAATCTTTTAAAAAATGCGGGTTTTTGCTGACGCTAATTTGAAGACGAAAAGACAATTCTTTTCGATAGATCATTGAAATTCTTGTCCATTAGTCTGATAAGAGAGGGAAGCTTATAGCTCTTCAAAAGAAAACAGATTATAGACGTAGAATGCGTTAATATTTAATTCGGACAGCGGTTTATCCCGTATGGAGGCATGATGACAAAGGATGATCTGGGTATTGATAATGTGCCGGATATAACGGTTTCGGCACGTGAACTTTTCGGTATTGATACCGATATGCAAGTTCCTGCATTCAGCGAGACAGATCCCAATGTACCTGAACTTGATCCGGATTATCTATTTGATCGGGAAACCACTTTAGCGATTCTCGCCGGTTTTGCCTTCAATCGTCGTGTTATGGTTTCCGGTTATCACGGTACCGGAAAATCCACCCATATCGAGCAAATTGCTGCGCGTTTGAACTGGCCTTGTATCCGTGTCAATCTTGATAGCCATGTCAGTCGTATCGACCTTGTCGGTAAAGATGCAATTGTGATTAAAGACGGTATGCAGGTAACCGAATTTCAGGACGGGATCCTGCCATGGGCCTATCAGCGGAATGTTGCACTGGTTTTTGACGAATATGATGCCGGTCGTCCTGACGTGATGTTCGTTATCCAGCGCGTGCTTGAATCATCGGGTCGTCTGACATTGCTTGACCAAAGCCGCGTTATTTCGCCACATCCGGCTTTCCGCCTGTTTGCCACCGCAAACACAATCGGTCTGGGTGATACAACCGGCCTTTACCATGGAACCCAGCAAATCAATCAGGCGCAAATGGACCGCTGGTCGATTGTAACAACTTTGAACTATTTGCCGCATGACAATGAAGTCAACATTGTTCTGGCAAAGGCAAAAAGCTTCCGCACCGAGGAAGGCCGCGAAACCGTTTCCCAAATGGTGCATGTCGCGGATATGACGAGACAGGCTTTTATCAATGGCGATCTTTCGACAGTCATGAGCCCGCGTACCGTTATTACATGGGCTGAAAACACCGAAATTTTCAAAGATCTGGGATTTGCATTCCGCCTTACATTCTTAAACAAGTGCGACGAGTTGGAACGCCCGATTGTTGCCGAATTCTATCAACGGGCTTTTGGCAAGGAATTGCCGGAATCACTCGCAAATTCGGTTCTGTCATAAGGAAAACAGCTTTATGACCGCAAAATCAGGAGACAATATACGCGAACGGCCTTCCGGACTGATTGACAGTGAACCCTTCAAACGGGCAACCACTGTTTGTATGCGTGCTGTCTCCGGCGATCATGAGCTTGAAGTTGTATTTGGTGATGATCGCCCGTCAATCGTGGGCGGTCATGCCAGACTTCCCGACATACCGCGCCATCCGACTTTCAACGATTTTGCTGTTACCCGTGGTCTGGCTGATTCCATGGCGCTGCGTCAGGCCTGGCATGATAGCGAAATCCATTCCAATCTCGCGCCGCAAGTTCCTGAGGCGCGTGCGATATATGATGCTGTCGAGCAAGCCCGTGTTGAAGCAATCGGCACATTGGCTATGGAAGGCATGGCGGAAAATCTTGGTGCCATGCTTGCCGACAAATATAAAAGAGCAAATTATCAGGCAATCACCACAAAGGAAGAAGCACCGCTTGAAGAAGCGCTTGCACTTGTTGTTCGTGAAAAAATTACCGGCCGCAAACCACCTGAAGAAGCCGGTCCTGTCGTTGATTTATGGCGCGACTGGATTGAGGAAAAAGCCGGAAAAGATCTCGATGATTTGGCAAAAAATGTCAATGACCAAGACAAGTTCGCTCGTATTGTCAGAAGCATGTTGGCCTCTATGCAGCTTGCCGACAACCTCGAAGATAACGAAACGGATAGCGAAGGCGAGAGCGAAGACGAAAATAACGAACCTCAGGAAAACGAGGACGGTGAGTCAAAAGAACAGGAAGGTTCCGACAAGACAGAAAGCGAACCTTCTGATGACGTTGACGAAAATGCCGAAGACGGAGACATGGAAGCTTCTGATTCGGCCGATGATGATGGCAGCGATTCCGAAGAAATAGATACCGAACAAACACCCGGCCAGACGAAACGCCCGCAGCCGCCATTTTCCGATATGGATCAGCTCGGAGATTACAAAGTCTATACGCGAGAATTTGACGAGGAAGTTGAAGCATCAGAACTCTGCGATATGGACGAGCTTACAAAATTACGTGCATTTCTTGATAAACAGCTCACCAATTTGCAAGGCGCTGTTGGCAAACTGGCCAACCGTTTGCAACGGCGTTTAATGGCACAACAGAACAGATCGTGGAATTTCGATCTTGAAGAAGGCTATCTTGATTCGGCAAGGTTGCCACGCGTTGTTATTGATCCGACACAGCCACTTTCTTTCAAGCAGGAACGTGATACCGATTTTCGCGATACGGTTGTTTCGCTGGTCATTGATAATTCCGGTTCAATGAGAGGCCGTCCGATCACGGTTGCGGCAACCTGTGTCGATATTCTGGCAAGAACATTGGAACGTTGCGGTGTCAAAGTCGAAATTCTGGGCTTTACGACAAAAGCCTGGAAAGGTGGCCAATCACGCGAAAAATGGCTCGCCAACGGAAAACCCGCCAATCCGGGTCGGCTTAACGATCTCCGCCATATTATTTACAAAAGTGCCGATACGCCTTGGCGGCGCGCCAAACGCAATCTCGGTTTGATGATGCGCGAGGGACTGCTTAAAGAAAATATTGATGGCGAAGCCTTGATATGGGCTCATCAACGGTTACTTGGCCGGCGTGAATATCGGCGCATTCTGATGATGATTTCCGACGGTGCGCCCGTTGACGATTCTACGCTTTCCGTCAATCCCGGTAATTATCTGGAAAAACACCTTCGCGCTGTCATTGACGAAATCGAAACACACTCTCCGGTCGAACTCATTGCAATCGGCATTGGCCATGATGTCACACGCTATTACCAGCGCGCCGTTACAATTGTCGATGCAGAAGAACTTGCCGGCGCCATGACCGAACAATTGGCAAGCCTGTTTGATGATAAAAAAACCGACTGACAAGATAATAAACCGTCATTTATGAAAATGTCAGTTATAAGAAAATTGATCTTTGAAAGACAATCCGGAACTGTTCTATCAATTCGTTTAAAATATAATGACTTTGTTGCTTGAACTTGATTAGTTTTGATTCATTTTTTAATTTATTTATTTAATCTATTAAAATCTTTATCTGATTTTAAAATTATATTTCAATCGTATTATACATGTCTATATTATCATAACTGATAATTCTATATTAAATATTGTTGAAATCTTTTTGTATTTTTTATTCTAATGATACGATTTTTATCTGGATAATATGAGCGCTTATGAGTGAAGCTTGAAGATAGTCCTATCTTGGTCATTTGCGCCCGTCATGTTTTGCGAACAGGAAAAAATTTCCTTCTGACAATCGCGGCAATGTATAGCTTAAATGTAGCGATTGTCAGAAAGAGCAAATAAACACACCAACGCTTTCCCGATATGATTGCAGGCATAATCTTTGTTAAAGAAGCCGGCTTTGAAAAACAAAACCGGCTTTGTTGAATGCAGCGGGGTAAAAAAGCGAATAATTATAAAATGATATGGAGATTGGAAATAAATAGACCGTTCCTCAGACAGCCTGATCGCCCTTTTCTTGACTTTTGCCATGATAAATATCCGGCATAAATATTGCCAAAATCGCTCCATAGGGCAAAAGCATGAAAACGCCCATAAACAATTTCACACCGAAATCACCACACGATAATGAAAGCCAAACCGGCACTTCAAGCCCCAAAAGATTTGTCATGGTGGGAATGGAGCTATCGCTATAACCGGTGAGTTTGTCGATAAACGAAAAATGGCTGGAAAAAGCGACAGCGAAAAACCATACGGTATCAAGTGCCGAACCGGTTATCGCAGCCGCAAGCGGTGCAATCCACCATGTTTTACGCCGTAAAGGATTGAATACCAGAATATCCAATAATTGGGCAAACAAAAATGCTGTACCGGATGCGATCGCCAATCGCGGACTGGCCAGAATCCACGAAACCACAAGCCCGGCAACAAAACCGGCATAAACAATGCGCCTTGCGGCATGGGGGCCGTAACGACGATTTGTAAGGTCGTTGATAAGAAAAGCGAACGGATAGGTAAATGCGCCATAGGTCAGAAGGTGTTCCAATCCGAACCAATGAAACGGATATTGCACCAAAACGTTGGACGCCGTCACCGCGACGCACATTGCAAAAACTGCAAAAATAAGATGCCGGGTCTTTTTCATTTTTTTAACCTGGGTGATGGAACCAGAAAAAAGGGCCGAAGACCGGCCCTCAAGACGAATCGTTTATCGAAAAGAATCAGGCTGCGTTTTCAGCGAGTTTCTTTTCAATCTGGCGCTTCAACAAGCGTGCCCGTTGCGACAATTCTTTGTCACCGGACTTCAAAAGAAATGCATCAAGACCACCGCGATGTTCGACAGAGCGCAAAGCATTTGCCGAAATACGCAAACGATAGCTTTGTTCAAGCGCATCGGAGATCAGAGTAACATTGCAGAGATTCGGCAAAAAACGGCGACGCGATTTGTTATTGGCGTGGCTGACATTATTGCCATATTGGACTGATTTTCCAGTCAATTCGCAGGCGCGGGACATAGATTTCACCTTTAAATTCTAATACAGAAGCAATCAATAAGCGTGCTAAAAATCCAATGAACACGCGCATGGATCAGCTTCCCAAAAATTGGTAAGTTGCGTTTCTATAGGGGGCTTAGGCAAAAAGGTCAAGAGTTTTCGTGTGCGGTCAGAAGGTTAAAACGTAAGAAATCTGTTTTTTTAGCCGCAAGCTATGATAAAAGAAATATTATGATGAGTGAAGCTAAAACAGATCCCAAGCCAGCGCATGGCCGTTCCCCGATATTTTTGGGAATTTTCGGTTTTTTGTGCCTGTTCTTTTTTTGCGCTTTTTGTTCGTTGGGTGTCTGGCAAGTCGAGCGACTTGGCTGGAAAGAAAATCTGATTAAAAATGCAAATGAACGTGTCCATCTCGCACCGGTTCCGGCACCTGCTAAAAGCGAGTGGAGCAAGGTGAGTTACGACAAGGACGAATATCGCCCCGTCACCCTCAAAGGGCATTTTTTAAATGATAAAGAAGTTCTGATAACGGCTGTTGCAGACGAGACAACCGGTTATTGGGTTCTCACTCCGATGCAAACAGAAGACGGAGCGATCACATTTATCAATCGGGGATTTGTGCCGATGGATAAACGCGACCAGAAAACACGGGCAGCCGGACTTGTCGAAGGTGAAACAACGGTTACCGGTCTTTTGCGTATGAGTGAAGGGGGCGGTTTTTTCCCTCGTAAAAATAATCCCGATAGTAATTTGTGGTATACGCGGCAATTGCCCGCTATGGCTAAAAAAGTCGGGCTTGTTGATGTTGCCCCTTATTTCATTGATGCTGACAGAACGCCGAATATAGGTGGATTACCGATCGGTGGTTTGACTATTGTGAGCTTCCCGAATAACCACTTGAGCTATGCAATTACCTGGTTTACTTTGGCCGCCGGCGTATTTGCAGCATCTATATTTTTAATCATTTCCGAAAGACGGCGTCGACGCGGAATTATCTATGAATAAAGCAACAGGAATAGGTTTTCTGGCAATCCTTATGTGGTCGCTATTGGCGACTTTAACGGCATTTTCCGGAAAGGTTCCTTCGCTCCTGTTAACGTCTATGACTTTCCTCATTGGCACGCTTCCGGGCGTAGTGATCTGGATTAAACATCCTGAAACACTCAAAGATCTGAAACAGCCGCTCATTGTGTGGGTTGTGGGCATTGGCGGCCTCTTCGGCTACCACTTCCTTTATTTCACAGCGTTAAGAAATGCCCCGCCTGTTGATGCCGCCCTTATCAATTATTTGTGGCCATTATTCATCGTTCTCGGTTCCGCACTGATGCCGGGGGAAAAATTGCGCTGGTTCCACGTTCTTGGCGCTTTGTTGGGGTTTTCCGGAATGGTGCTGGTTATCGCCGGTAAAGGCGGATTTGTGATTGATGAAAAAAACAGCTTTGGCTATCTCGTTGCATTGGGCAGTGCTTTTGCATGGGCGGCCTATTCACTTCTTTCCCGGCGATTGGCAAAAGTACCCACAACTGTTGTCGCAGCGTTTTGCCTTGTAACATCTATTCTTGCATTTTTGTGCCACTTTATTTTTTCCGAACCTTTCATTCTGCCTGAAAACGGCGGACAATGGCTATCGGTTTTATTGCTTGGTCTTTTTCCCGTCGGGCTTGCTTTTTACTGTTGGGATTTCGGTGTTAAACGTGGCAATATCCAGCTTTTGGGCGTTGCAAGTTATAGCGCGCCTTTGCTTTCTACTCTTATTATGGTGGCAACCGGCCTTGCAGAACCGTCATGGCGGCTACTGGCAGCATGTCTTCTCATTACAGGCGGTGCTGTTCTCGCTTTCAAAAATCTGATCTTTAAACCAAAACCAGAAGCCGTCCGCGAATAAATAACCGGACACGTTCACCGGTATTTCTTCATCGGCTTGCCGGTAACTCCACTATTTTCACGAGTGACAGAGGAAAGACCTGTTATCCAACTGCTTTGAAAACGAACTATTGTTTGAACAATGCAAGCTTGACTTCAAAAAAGTGTTGAATTGATGTGGCTGTTAGCAAAGGACTGAAAAAACAGTTTGATTGCCTGGTGTTTCAACCTTGGCTCAACCCGCCGAATGATATTGATAACTATTTTCTTGTTCCGGAAGCTAATAGTCACCGTCTTGAAGAAATATGAAACGGTTTTATTTAAGCAATAAAATGTTTTGGTTCGCCTGTCTTTTTTGTGTTCTTTTATCATATGGTATTTTCTAAAAGCGCGAAAAAAAGGCTTGAGAAAGCAAAATAAATTTATGGCGATGAGCTGAAACTTGCCGTCACATATCTACCGACAATCAAAATTTAGGTAAAAGCGGATTGGAAGGTCAAAAATGTTCTACGGGGTTTTCCTTTCATTTGCTTCTTACGCCGCCTATGCCGTGAGCGATGCGTGTGTGAAGTTTATTGATGGCGCATTGCCACCTTATGAAACGGCATTTTTCGGAGCTTTAATCAGCATCATTGTCATTCCATTTTTGAAAAACCGTGACAATAAATGGATAGACATTATCCGCTCGCAGAACTGGCCAATGTGGTTTTTACGGACAGTTTCCGGTGCATTTGGTGTTATCGGCAGCGTTACTGCTTTTACACATCTCTCAATGGCAGAAGCCTTCACATTGATATTCTTGCAGCCCCTCTTTGTCAGCATACTTTCCATGGTGTTTTTAAAAGAAGCCATCGGGTGGAGGCGTTGGTCGGCCATCATCATCGGCTTTATCGGTGTGCTTGTCGTTTTGCGACCGGGTTTCCGTGAACTTAATATCGGACATGTGGGGGCTGTTTTTGCCGGTTTGAGCGGCGCTATTTCTATCATTATTGTACGTCATATGGGCGGTCGCGAAAAACGCATTACACTTTATTCAAGCGGCATTATCGGTTCGATTATTATTTGCGGTTTGTTGAGTTTACCCGGCTATGTCGAACCGCATGGTTTTGAATGGCTCTATCTTTCCGGTTACGGGTTACTTGCAGCTCTTGGTGCACTTTTTCTTATGGCGGCTGCGCGCCGCGTTCCTGCAATTGCTATTGCCACCCCGCAATATAGCCAGATGATCTGGGCGATATTGTTCGGTTATTTCATTTTCAACGATCATCTTGACCTCCCGATGGCCGTTGGCATTATCCTTATCATGGCCTCAAGCCTTTTGACTTTTATGCGCGAAAAGCATCACCGGAACCAAACCACACCACAAAAATAATGAAATTCTTCCTCCCTCGCGTTTTAAAAATTCTTCGCTTGAAAAGAACGGCTCAAGTTGAAAATACTGATAATCGAAAGAACGCGCGATATTAAAATAACTGCCCAGACCGGCGGAATTGCCGGTTTGTGTTTATGAAGAAAATTTCTGGCAGTTTTTGGCGCTATCGCCAGCGAGAGATCGGAGTGCCAATCTCATAAAAGGAAAGATTTTCCCGCAAAGTCCGAGCGGAAAAACCTCGCGAGCTTTTAGCGTGCGATAATTCAAAACCACTAGATACGGGAATGAAGCAGATTTTTGCCCACATCGCGAAATAAGCGTTTCGATCAAGGAAACGAAATAACAAACGCTTGGCTTACGGGCGGAGGCAGCAGACGTTACAAAAGAAAATATCCAGAGGAAGAAAATAAAAGGAATAAAATAAAAACGCTTGGCTTAAGGGAGGGGGCAGCAGACGTTACAAAAGGTAAGCCCCAAGGGAAGAAAATAAAAACGCGTGGCTCACGAGAGGCGGTAGCAGACGTTACAAAAGGTAAGCCCCAAGGGAAGGAAATAAAAGGAATAAAATAAAAACGCTTGGCTCGCGGGAGGGGGCAGCAGACGTTGCAAAAAGGTAAGCCCAAGGGAAGGAAATAAAAACGCCTGCTGCGGGAGGGGGCAGCAGACGTTACAAAAGGAAAGCCTCAAGGGAAGGAAAGGCTTTCCATCCAGAGCCTGAGGGGAAAAGGCTCTGCGAGCTTTTAGCGCGCTGTACGGCGAGCGATTGCCGCGATCTCTGAACGGGTAATACCGAGATCATTCAATTCATGAGTAGAAAGGCGGCTCAATTCATTATAAGTTGTACGATAACGGCGCCATTTATTAAAACTACGAAGAAGATTCATGACACTCACCTGATTGAATATATTATGTTGGAATTTGTTGAGGCGTATATAGACTTGACCCCCCGCATTGAGGAGTGACAAGATTGCATAGCTGCTGTGCAGCGATTAAGCATTTTGTATATTTTTTAGTCACAATTCATTAAGAATTGGCGATATTTCGCCTCATTTCGTAACATTTGGCCTTATTCAGGAAATAAAACGATATTTTTCGCCATAATTCTTATGAAAAATCGCGTGGAAATTGTTTTGAAATGATGCAAATTTCAAATTTGAAAGAAAGAAATTCTATTTACCTTTGAAAAACAACTTGCAGGATAAGGTTATTTTCCAACACAACTCTTAAATCATGGTTAATTTTTCGTTTAGCGCAACCCGCTTCACGGAGATGAAATATATTGTTGGCGGGGGCAAATAATTTTTTGGCAAGCGCTATTGTTTATTCCCGCTATTCTTTGCTGTCGCGATACTGTCTCAGCCAGAAAAATTCTTATCTGTTTCAATCAATTGCGGCATATCTATTGAGATTATCCCTTAAAGATTTCCAATGCCATACGCTTCATAGACACCACGCTATTCGAGAAAAGTGGCTAATTTCGTAAAAATCTCCGCTAGATCTATCGAAACAAAGCTCGGCCGGTTTTAAAAATATTTTAGCCCGAACAATCACTATTCTTCTCCGACGCTTCCATTTTGAAGCTTGCTCAACGTGTCTTCCAATCAATTCCGGCAAGTATCGGAAACTGTAATAGAATTAAAAAAAGCTGCCGGAATTGATCCGGCAGCTTTTCCTTGCATGAAATCTTTGTTCTTTCCATCCATTCAGTGACGGAAATGGCGCATACCGGTAAAGACCATTGCGATATCGTTTTCATCGGCTGCTGCAATCACTTCATCATCGCGGATAGAACCGCCAGGCTGGATGACCGCTGTCGCGCCCGCTTCAACTGCCGACAACAACCCATCGGCAAACGGGAAGAAAGCGTCGGATGCGACAACCGAACCCTTGGTCAAAGGCTCGCTAATACCGGCGATTTTAGCCGCATCCAGCGCTTTATGAGCGGCTATACGGGCTGAGTCCACGCGGCTCATCTGACCGGCACCAATGCCGACTGTTGCATTATCCTTCACATAGACAATGGCATTCGATTTCACGTGTTTGGCAACCTGAAATGCAAATTTGAGATCGCGCATTTCCGCTTCGGTCGGTTGGCGTTTTGTAACCACTTTCAAATCGAGATCGTCAATCACACCATTATCACGCGTCTGAACCAACATGCCGCCCGATACGGTTCTCATTGTCAAACCGGGAGCGCGCGGGTCAGGCAGGCCGCCGGTAATCAGAAGACGCAGATTTTTCTTCCTGGCAATGATTTCGCGAGCCGTTTCTGTAGCGTCCGGTGCGATAATAACTTCGGTAAAAATTTTGGTAATTTCGGTAGCGCAATCTTCGTCAAGCGGACGGTTCAGCGCGATAATACCACCGAAAGCAGAAACAGAATCGCAAGCCAAAGCTTTGAGATAGGCTTCTTTCAACGTTTTGCCTTTGGCAACCCCGCAAGGATTTGCATGTTTGATAATGGCGACCGCTGCACTCTTTTCCGGATCGAATTCGGCAACGGTTTCAAAGGCTGCGTCAGTATCATTGATATTATTATAGGAAAGCTGTTTTCCCTGTAAAACCTGTGCGGTTGATACACCGAAGCGCTTTTCACCGGTCAGATAAAAGCCGGCTTTTTGATGCGGATTTTCGCCATAGCGCATAATCGTTTCAAGTTCGCCGCCAATTGCGCGCCATTTCGGCGTATCAATTTCAAGTGTTTCGGCAAACCAGTTCGATATTGCTGCATCATATGAAGCTGTACGGGCAAAAGCACGGGCAGCCAGCATGCGACGGAAAGAAAGCTTCAGACTGCCTTCATTTTTATCAAGTTCGGCCAATACCAGATTATAATCATCCGCATCTGTCACAACTGTAACATAAGCGTGGTTCTTTGCAGCGGCACGAATCATTGCCGGCCCCCCAATGTCGATGTTTTCGACAATGGTTTCATTATCGGCACCGGAAAGTCTTGTTTCCTCGAACGGATAAAGATTGACAGCAACAAGATCAATGCCGACAATTCCGTGTTTTTTCATTGCGGCCTGATGTTCCGGATCATCACGGATTGCAAGTATGCCTCCATGAATTGCCGGATGCAGAGTTTTGACCCGACCATCCATAATTTCCGGAAAACCGGTAACTTCGGAGACATCTTTGACAGGCAAACCGGCTTCAGCCAGAGCCTTTGCAGTACCGCCTGTCGAAATAAGCTCGACGCCATATTCATGAAGGCGCGTTGCAAAGTCAATAAGGCCGGTTTTATCCGATACGGAAATAAGAGCCCGACGCACCCGAAGCAAATCGGGCGCGGGAATGTGTTTCGATGTCACAGTCATAGTATTGTTCCTGAAATTTACGCAGAAGAAATAACCTTAACTGCCATAGCACAGGAAGTTGAAAAAAACACTCTATGAAAAGAAAAGTGAACGGTTTTGACTTGAAACTTTTAGATAAGCTCTTTTCAAAATACCTTCATTTCCAAGTCAATTACTTAGCTTGCTCCGGTAATACGTGTAAAACGCCAACGGATTTTTTCGGTGAGAACCGGCCGAAAATTCAAGACAATCTGACGTGTTCTTCTGGGACCGCTCGGATCTGCAAAGTCGATTGAATCTTCAAGCTGTATATCGGCATCGGGAGAAATAAAATTCCACGCGTCTCCCTTCAAAACTTCCAGACGCAAGCTGTTACCATCATGGCTCACCTCGACATGGGGATGAAGATGGAACCGCACCGCTACATTGTCACGACCATCGCTTTTGATGGATTTTCCGGCAGGTGCGAAAAAGGAGTCATAGCCGTCGATAATATTGCCATTGGATGTAAGCAGCAATCCACGTTCGTGAATCATATTGAATGATGCGAGATAGCCGTTATGACTTGCAACAAAACCGACACGGTCCGGTTCTTCAACGCGTTTGATATTGACAATTGTCGGGCCGCTTATAAGTGCGGCGCGGCTATTGCCTTTGCGCTTATGGAATTTACCGGAAGATGTATCGTTCAGTGTTGCCGTCGAATGGGCTGCGGTTGCCCGCGCCATCAAAGCATAATCGTCCGGTCCATATGGGTCGATTCCCGCATTGATAATGAAACGGTCGGCACCTGAGGACATTTCAAAGGAAAGGCAACCTGCGGCCGCTTGATAGGAAACCTGACGCGGTGGAATTGTTCCGGTATCGGCAATGATCGTTGTGTTATTGGCGTAAAGTCTCTGATAGCCGGAATAAGGCGCATGTGAAAAAGGCATACCGGCTGTCTCGTCAAGTTTCAGAACAACTGCCAACCTTTCCGGCAAAACCGGCCCCACTCCGTTAAAATGGGCAAGCGTCTGATCCTGATGAACAAAAAACCGCAAAGCCGGTAACATGCGTTCAACCGAATCAACCAATATTCTGGGTGCGGTCTCTTTGCTATGGGCATAAAGGTGACGCAATGCGATAAGATCGGTCAACAGGGAAAGCAATGTTGCGGGATTGCGCGAAATATGCCCGCCATCCGGCAAGATTTGCCGCGCCAAAGACCGCGCAAGCTGCATCTGGGAAGCCTTTTTCATGGAAGGTGATACAGGCAAAGAAACAGAAGCAAAACATAAAGCGATAGCGGCTTGGAGACGGTTTTCATCCTCATCCATATTGCGGATAGCCGTTCTTAGAAACCGTGCATGAAAGCCCAACGCACGCAAAAACCGGCGCTCGAAATTTTCATTTGCGCCATCAAGCAACATTCGTGCATGGCAAAGCCATGAAATCAGCCTGCGCGCTGCAACATCAGGGCGCCATGCCAAACCTTTGACATGTTTTCCGGACTGTTCAAGCCAGTCGTTAAGCAAGGAACGGGCATGGGCATTGGCAAGCGGCGTACGCGCTGCATCAAGATGCCGGAGCCAACTGAAATCGTTAAGTGCTGCTTCCCAAGCTGGCGTTGGCGGCTCGACCGCAAAAGGTGAAATTGAACCGGTTTGCACAATTCTTCCGGCAAGCGCAAAACGGCCATGATAGAATTCATGCGCCATTTCCGGATCGGCCAAATGAAGATCGACAGGTTCAGCCAGAATACGTTGCGGACGAAAACCGGAAAACCGCCAGCGAAATAACGGTCCGACACACACACGCCGCAACAAACGCATCGCAGCATAAAGCGCCGGCGATGTTTTATATTGCTGATCGATTGTGGTGGCCACGATAGGAACTCCATGAAAATGAACTTGAACCTATTTTCATGGATTAAGGTGAATGATTGGTTAATTTTGGTAAAAAACCCGCAATAGAACATCGAGATCAAATGAAGTGGTTGTCATCCATTATACCGGCAAAAAAGGCTTAAAGCTTGATAATGTGCTGGGGCATAAACCGCTATAGTGGCGCTTGAACTTTTAACTTTTTAAAATGCGTTCGGGCTTTTATTTTTAAAAACAAATTTAATTACTCTGCCAATTTTATGCGTCCCGCCTTGAAATATCGGCGTTGAAAATTCCGGATGCTGCCCATCAGCCATTTAAAATTCACAAAACAAACATTCAAAAAACTGAAGGTTTCAGTGCCCCATTTCTCTTTTGTCAGGACAAAGCGGCATGAAAATTGAAAATAATAGCGAGGTTACGAAAGGCTTAAGCAATACGTTTGAATCTCGCTGAAAAAAAGCCGTCCATGCCCGATAATGACGGCGTTTCCCCTTCAAGATCGGCGGGAGTGGTGCGTAAAACACCGTTTGGCAAAAGTTCTTTTCTTCCCCCCACTTCTTCATCACGGATTGGTACGAGCGTGATGTCACTGCGGCTTGAGAGGGCGTTATTGACGAGTTCTTCACCTTCCTGTCTTGCAATCGAACAATTTGCAAAGACAATCAATCCGCCAATTTTGACAAGCGAAATGGAAGCGACAAGAAGTTCAAGCTGTAATTTTGCAAGTTTTTCAATGTCACTAATATCTTTTGTCCATAAAATATCAGGATGTCTTCTGATTGTTCCGGTCGACGAACAGGGCGCATCAAGCAAAACAGCATCGAAAAGCTCTTCAGGTTTGAAATCTTTAAGGTTGCCTGCCCATGTTGCAACCTTCAAATCGAGCCGTTCCATATTATGTTGTAAACGCTTCAGGCGGTTTGCCGAAAGATCGATTGCCGTTACATGGGCGCCCTGAACGGCAAGCTCTGCCGTTTTTCCGCCCGGTGCTGCACATAAATCTGCTACAGCTTTACCTTTAATATTGCCGAGCAAGCGGGCGGGAAGAGAGGCGGCCACATCTTGCACCCACCATTCCCCTTGTTGATAGCCTTCAAGATCGCTTACCGCCCCTTCGACATGTTCAAGCCGGACTGTGCCATTGAAGAGAACATGACCACCGAGTTTTTCCGCCCATATTTCAGGGTTGCTTTTGACTGAAATATCGATTGGTGGTTCATTTGCCTGTGCAGCTATAATTTTTGCTGCCTTTTCACGACCATAGCTTTCGATCAACATGTGAGAAAACCATGCCGGAATATTTTCCGTTGCCGAACTTTGCACCCGTTCCTTATCGGCATTGCGGGCAAGTTTTCGCAAAATTGCGTTCACAAGGCCTGAAAAACGTTGATTGCGCGGGTCGCTTTTGGCGGCAGTAACGGCAAGATCAATGGCCGCATGGTCGGGAACGTCAAGATAGAGCACTTGCGCTGCCGCCACATGGAGAAGATGTTTTAACGACAGGGCATTTTGCGGCAAAGGCCGATCAAGATAACGCTCAAGAATTCTTTCAATATCGGCACGATGGCGAAGGGCTGCCCCCAAAATAGCGCGCACCAGCATACGATCGCGCATTTCAAGTGCCAAATATTGGGGATGCCCGTGCTCGTTATCGGTGAGGCCATCAAGCGATGTCTTTTTGTCGATCACTGCCGAAAGAAGACGGGCTGCTGCCAGCCTTGCCGGAAGTCCCGGAACAGGCACGGCGGATTTTTTTTCGGACAAACCGGATTGATGTATTTTATGTTTATTTGCCAATATCGACTCGTTATGACCATGGACCTTTCGGCGTGTTATTGCGCATCCATGACGGACGTTCAACAGTGCGGCGCATATTTTCCCATGGCGAACCGCTTGTTGTCGTAATATTCATTTCCTCGGCCTGTTTACGCAAAGCTTTTATGCGGTTTTCCGTTGAAGGATGGGTCGAAAAAAGACTATCCGCCCCGCTCCCATTCAAAGGATTGATGATAAACAGATGTGCTGTTGCAGGATTATGTTCTGCTTCCTCATTGGGAACATCTGCAACACCACGGGCAATTTTGTTCAAGGCCGAGGCAAGCCATAACGGATTTCCACATATTTGGCCGCCGCGTTTATCGGCCGCATATTCGCGTGTTCTGCTGATCGCCATTTGCACAAGCATGGCAGCAAAAGGTGCCACGAACATCGCAATAATTGTACCGATAATACCGGATGAATTGGAGTTACCATTGGAATCGCGGTTACTGCTGCCGAAAAACAACGCGAAATTGCCAAGCATCGAAATGGCTCCGGCAATCGAAGCGGTTATTGTCATTGTGAGCGTATCATGGTTTTGCACATGTGACAGCTCGTGCGCCATAACGCCGGCCAGTTCTTCCGGACTAAGCGCATTCAACAGGCCGGTTGTTGCAGCAACCGAGGCATGTTCGGGATTGCGTCCGGTTGCAAAAGCATTGGGCTGCGCGTTATCAATCACAAAGACTTTCGGTTGGGGAAGACCGGCTTTTTTGGCAAGGTCGCTCACAATCCGGTAATATTGGGGGGCGCTCCGCTCATCGACCTGATGCGCGCCATACATACTCAAAACCATTTTATCCGAATTCCAATAGGAAAACAGATTCATTCCGGCTGAAATGAGAAATGCGATCACTGCACCATTACTGCCGCCGATGAGGTAGCCGACGCCCATCAATAGTGCCGTCATGAAAGCAAGAAGCATGGCGGTACGCATAAAATTCATTGTCAAAAACTCCGATATAAAGCATATTTGCCCTATATGATGGTGAATATTTCCGTTTTCTTCAATGGAAGACCTATGAAAAATGACAGACAAACAAAAAGAACAAAATATAGAAAATAAAAATTCTGAAAAAAAAGAACTTCCCCCTGCAGCACAAAGAGCACTGAAAGAAGCCGAGGAACGGCGTAAAAAAGCCAAGAAAACCAATGCGCCGAAGGAAATCGGCGGTCGTGGTGGAAATGATCCTTCACGCTATGGCGATTGGGAAATAAAGGGAAGGGCTATCGACTTCTGATTTTTTGAAATTCGGTTCAAATAAATCCGGTTTTTTAAAAATAAATTCCGGATTTTTTGTGTATTATTATTTTTATATTATTCCGTCTAAATTGTTAAACCGGTTTTTCTTATATATTTTTTTGTTTTTATTTTGGATTTGCCAATTTTTATAACAAATCGAATGTTCGGGAAAGCGATTTATACAGCACGCTTCCCTGTTTTTATTTCCATATTTTAACGACAAATACGCAAAGTTTTTTATCAGGCTTGACCCCATACACCCCGCAATAGAGGCCGGAATGTTTAAAAAAGCTCATCGCCGGAATCTTTGAAAAGCCCGTAAATGAGGAAGTTTAAACTGCCTAATTGATAAATTGCCGCGCTTTCGGTTTGACAATTCATGCTGTAACGCTTCGCAACATATCAATATAGGGCCTTTGATAAAAATAACGAATGCAAAAAATTCTGTGTGCCGTTGATGGTCCACGCAAAATTCCAACAAAAACGGGCATCAAGTGCCCGTTTTTTTGACTTTTTTTCAAGACTTGCAGGAAGTCTCGAAAGCTTTAATTTTAAAAACTTATTCTGTCGGCTGGGCTGCTGCTTCTTCAGCAGGAGCAGCGGCGGCAGCTTTGGCTTCTTCTTCAGCCTGTTTGGCGGCAGCAATACGTTCCTGAGCTTTTTTGCCGGGCTGCGCTTTATTCGGATTGTTGCGGGGCTTGCGCTTGAAAAGACCGGCAGCATCAAGAAAACGTGCAACACGATCTGTCGGCAAAGCACCGTGACCCAGCCAATATTGGATGCGCTCGTTATCTATCTTTACGCGATCATTCTCGTCGGCAAGCATCGGATTCCAGAAACCGACACGTTCGATAAACCGGCCATCACGCGGGCTGCGGATATCGGCGATAACGATATGGTAGTAAGGACGCTTTTTTGAACCTGCGCGTGACAGACGAATTTTCAACGACATGTTTTATCTCCTATTGTCGGTTTTGGCTTTTGACCAATCGGTTTGCCGCCGGTCTTTTCGTGTTCCGGCAGAAATGTTTCCTTATTTTGAATGCAGTTTCAAAGCTGTCGCTTCGTGGTGACGAATGACTTCCTTGACGATGAAATTTAAAAATTTTTCCGCAAAATCGGGATCAAGATGGCTTTCTTCAGCAAGCTTGCGCAAACGCTCGACCTGCCGTTTTTCGCGTGATGGATCGGCGGGCGGAAGGCCATATTTTGCCTTTAATACTCCGACAGCTTTGGTGCAGCGGAACCGTTCGGCAAGAATATGCACAAGTGCAGCATCAAAATTGTCGATTGATTCACGAAGTTGCACAAGCTCTTCAGGAATTTTTGTATCACTCATAATTTTCAACGTTTCTTCGTTTTTCAATGCTTTTTCGGCAGGCCGGGAAGCCCTGGGAATTTCGTTCCGCTTGACGGCAGTCCGGGTAATGTCCCGCCACCAAGACCGGGAAGTTTGTTTCCAAGGCCTGCACTTTCAGCCTGTTTCTGAATTTTTTCCAATTGCTTGGGATCCATTGACGAAAGGTCGGGAAGACCACCACCCAAACCGCCAAATCCCAATTTGGCGCCAATGCCGCCCATCATCTTCTGCATCAGACCACCTTTGCCTTTGCCGCCCATCATTTTCATCATGTCGGCCATCTGGCGATGCATTTTGAGAAGTTTGTTGATGTCGGCCGCATTGGTACCCGAACCTTTGGCAATGCGTTGCTTGCGGCTATGTTTCAAAAGATCGGGATTGGCACGTTCTTCTTTGGTCATGGAAGAAATAATGGCCAATTGGCGGTTAAAAAGATTGTCGTCAAGACCGGCAGCGGCAATCTGGTCTTTCATTTTTCCGATGCCCGGCATCATGCCGAGAATGCCGCCCATGCCACCCAATTTTTTCATTTGCTTGAGCTGTTCG
Source organism: Bartonella sp. B10834G3 (assembly GCF_016102505.1). NCBI lineage: Bacteria > Pseudomonadati > Pseudomonadota > Alphaproteobacteria > Hyphomicrobiales > Bartonellaceae > Bartonella > Bartonella sp. B10834G3. The sequence continues at coordinate 1,029,368 of NZ_JACFOM010000001.1, read as the reverse complement.
GCCAAATCGCTCAGGTCGAATTTGCCCTTCTGCATTTTTTTGGCAAGTGCGGCTGCTTTTTCCTGATCTATTGTTTCGGCGGCTTTTTCAACGAGCGAAACAATGTCGCCCATGCCCAGAATACGATCGGCAATGCGGCGCGGATGGAATTCTTCCAGCGCTTCCATTTTTTCGCCGGTTGCAATGGCCTTGATCGGCTTGCCGGTTACAGCGCGCATGGAAAGGGCAGCACCACCGCGCCCGTCACCATCCATACGTGTCAATATGATACCGGTAATGCCCACACGCTCGTCAAATGAACGGGCAAGGTTGACAGCATCCTGACCGGTCAGACTATCGGCAACAAGCAGGATTTCGTGCGGTGCGGATTTGGCCTTGATATCGGCCATTTCAACCATAAGCGGCTCGTCGATATGGGTGCGACCGGCCGTGTCGAGAATAACAACATCCTGACCGCCAAGTTTGGCAGCCTGAACAGCACGGGCAGCTATTTCGACAGGTGTCTGTCCGGCAATAATCGGCAATGTCGGCACATGAATCTGTTCGCCGAGCTGGCGCAATTGTTCCTGCGCTGCCGGACGGCGCGTATCAAGAGAAGCCATCAAGACTTTCTTGTTCTGTTTTTCAGTGAGGCGTTTGGCAATTTTTGCCGAAGTTGTGGTTTTACCTGAACCTTGCAAGCCGACCATCATGATAACAACCGGTGAAGGTGCATTGAGGTCGATAGAAATGCCTTCTGTGCCAAGCATTTCCACCAACTCGTCATGAACGAGTTTGACAACCATTTGCCCCGGTTTGATTGATTTCAAGAGATTGGCACCAACCGCCTTTTCACGGACACGGTCGGTAAAGGAGCGCACAACATCAAGTGCAACATCGGCTTCAATCAGCGCACGACGGACCTCACGCAGAGCGGTTGCAACATCCTGCTCCGACAAGCTTCCACGCCCTGTCAGATTGTTCAGAATAGTGCCCAGACGTTCCTGTAAGGAATCAAACATTGTCTACCTCTTTAATAAGCCAACAAACCCGAACCAAACAAAACACCCACCCGAGGGCGCATCGCGCTGTCGGATGTTGACCTCCGGGATCTCTTTATACCGTTACGGGTCCCGGTCGGTGGCTCCAAGTCTGATAAGCTTGTCGCAGATTTAAAGCGTCTTAAAACAGCAAAAGGAGCATCTTGTCAAGGTTTAAGCATATTGTATTTGATAAAGTGTAATCCCACTTGGTTTCAGAACCAACTTGTTATAAGCGGTAAAGTACATTTTACCTTACACAAAAGTCAGGTTTTAAGAAGGAACAGCTCTAATGTCTCGAATGTTTTGTAAAAGAGCGATAAAGGCCGGTTTTATCGGCTTGGCATTTGCCGCAACCACAGGAGTTGCCGTCGCGGCTCCGAAATGCGGAAACACTTCGGCCGGTTTTGAAAACTGGGTAGAGGCAACCAAACAGGAAGCAGCCGCAAACGGAATCGGCAAACAGGGCATAGCCGCGTTGAACAATGTGCATTATGCGCAGGCGACCATCAATGCAGACCGTGGCCAGAAAAGTTTCAAACTGAGCCTTGACCAGTTCATGAAAAAACGCGGCTCGTCAACCATTGTTGCCCGTGGCAGAGTGATGAAAAAGCAGAATGCGGCACTGTTCGACCGGCTTGAGAAAAAATACGGTGTTGCATCCGGTCCGGTGATTGCCATTTGGGGAATGGAAACGAGCTTCGGTTCCTATATGGGTAAACAACATACGCTGTCCGCCGTTGCAACATTGGCTTATGACTGTCGGCGCAGCGCATTTTTTACCGACCAACTCTATGCCGCTTTAAAGCTGATTGACCGCGGAGATTTCGACCCGAATTCTATCGGTGCGATGCATGGCGAAATCGGACAAACCCAATTTTTGCCGAAAAATGTTCTGCTTTATGGCGCCGATGGTGATGGCAACGGTCACATTGACATGATTAACTCGAAAGCCGACGCACTTGCTTCGACATTCAATTTCTTGCGTAACCATGGTTGGAAACCGGGACAGGGCTATCAACCGGGAGAACCCAATTTCGCCGCCATTCAAGGTTGGAATGATGCAAGCGTTTACCAGCAGTCGATTGCCATTATGGGTAAACAGATAGACGGCAATTGATGAAGCGCCTTGCCGTTTCATGGCAAATGGTATTTTTCCATTCCGCTATCCGGCAATAACTATAAAGTGGCGATAAAAGTCATATTTGTTAAAGTCTTGAAAGCCTGCCAATCCGGCGGGCTTTTTCTATAAAACTTTTGTTCGACAACGCGACCGGTTTGAAACGGACTGCCGCAAAGATTATTCTTCTGCCCTGATAAAATCACCGGTACGCCTGTCCATAATCCATAATTCGCCTGTCGCAATATCGAACCACGCTCCATGAAGGGCAAGCTTTCCCTGATCTTCCCGTCGTTTTATCCATGGGAAGGAGCGCAGATTATTGATTGAATAGCGGATGGAAATCCGCTCAAGTGCGGTTTGACGTTCACCCGATGTCATCAATGTATTGGTTGCAACCGCTTCGGCAGCCGGTGTCAATAGCCCCATCCATTTACCGATAAAATCGACCGATGAAAGGGGTGCTCCATCAAGGTCAAGTGCATTGCGTATGCCGCCACAACGCGCGTGGCCAAGTACAACAATGTTTTTGACTTTTAAAGACTGGACAGCAAATTCCAGCGCTGCCGAAGTTGCATGATATTCCTTGTCAGGGTGAAATGGCGGCACGAGATTGGCAACATTGCGCATAACAAATATCTCACCCGGATCGGTATCAAAAACAGTTTCCGGTGCAGCTCGCGAATCGCAGCACGCTATGACCATGGTCTCGGGCTTTTGCCCTTCATAAGCCAATTGTTTATAGCGCTCGCGCTCATGAGTAAAACGGCTTTTCATAAATATATGATAGCCGTTTAAAAGCTTTTCAGGGAAATCCATCATCAATCAGTCACTTGGCAATCATTGGGCAATCACTGGGCAATCACTTCACTTAACAATCACTGGGTAATTTTCGTTGTTCCCGCCTTTTATTTGTTTTTTGCCACTTCTGCCGTATCTTTGAGATAGCGCAACGTAACGCGCTCGGCGAGTGTGCCAAGCCGGTGCAGCCCGCTTTCAAGCATCAATTCGTAACCATTGTTCCTCGTTGTTTCCATGAGCATGGTATAAACAGAAGCCGTGGCAAAACGGAGAGCATCTTCTTCATTGTCACCATCAAGAATACGGGCAAGGAAAAGTGCCGCTGTGAGATCACCAAGCCCGTTGACCGGATCCCTCACCAACGGGTGTTCGGCAAGCAGGATGGATTTATCGGTCACAAGCAGATTGCCGGTGGCGTTTTTTAAAAGTGGCCATGCAGAAGTAACAAGAGTTGTCTTGCAACCCGTTTTTCGTGCAGCTTCAATAATCTCGTGATTGGTATCAAGTTTTTTCGACACAATCCATTCAAGTTCCGACCGGTTGGGTTTCAGAATATCGGCAAGCGGCAACAGTTTTTCGACTGTTTCTTTGGCGATGTCTTCCCCGACATAAAGCCCGCCTTCGTCCCCCAGAACCGGATCACAAAAATAGACAAGATGCGGATTTTTCTGTTTGAGCGTTTTGATAAGATCGGCGGTAATCTCGATCTGTTTGGCACTTCCGAAATAGCCGGTCATGACTGCTGCAATTTCACCCACCCATTTCGAGCGGATAATATCATCCGCCCAGGCTTTGAAATCGGCTACCGGAACGATCAGCCGGTGGGAAGGACCATGGCGCGGCTGCCATGTCATGCTGACTGTCAACATATCCCAAACAGCATATCCCATTTGTTCGAGAGCATTGACGCTCACACGTGTGCCGACCGAACCGCGAATGACATGACTTGAAATAACAAGAACAGATTTTCCAGAATTGCTCATCAACAATGCCTTTTTCATAAAACAAGCTTTTATTTAAAACCTGTTTCACTTTGCCACAAGTGAGAAATTGGTGACAATCGGCAGCAAAGTTCCAGCAATCAAATGGCGGAACCGGAATGGGCGGAAACGAAATAGTCTGAAACGGAATAGTCTGAAACGGAATAGTCTGAAACGGAATAGTCAAGGAATCTATAATAGCGCCATTTGGAAATTATCGTCGCTTTAGGTTCCTGAAATTACATATGACCAGTTTATAAAGATCATTTTTTGAAATATAAATTTATAAAAATTTTATACAAAATTCCAATATCATTATTTTATGAATTAAAAATCTTCATATAGCTCCAAAAAACAATTTATATATTTTAATGATTGAATTTATTTCAAATCGGATATTAAAAATTGTTTTTGTCATCATATCGGATCAATGTGTCCAATTTTAAAAAAGGCCAATCGCACTTCACCGTTTTTCACTGATAGTTGCAGAACCGGATCGCCCTTATCATTCTTTGGCATAGCGCTTAAAGCGAAAAAGATTGTTTTGAGATTGTCGAATTGTGAAGGAAATGTTGAACGGGCCGTTTGCATGAGCTTGTTCTGGTCACTTATTGCAATGTCGAATTTCGCATTGAGGTAACCTTCATCGTTGAAGGAAAATGGTCCCGAAACAGTTAACGCCCCGCCGGTTGCAAAACGCACTGTTGACGATTTCAAAAAACCTTTGTGACCGCGTAGTCGCTCGATCGGAATATCGTGGTTTTCGTCACTTGTAAAAAGGGATGAAGCTTCATCGAGTGTCCATTGAATATCGCCACTCATTTCCGGTATCGCCGTATTTTCATGCGGAACAGTCAAAGGCAACTGCAAATCGACAAATGTCAATCTGGCATCAAGATTGCTATTCAAACCATGAGCATCAAAACGCAGAAATTTTCCTGTTGTTCTGTCTTGTAGCTGGTCGGCATCTGTTCTGGTTCCAATTTCTAAGTCATCAGTCCGTAAACTGACAGCATCGGGGATATGATGGCTCATATCTGTTTCAATTTTCATATCACTCCACTTGGCAGAAAGTGGAACAAGACCCGGAAATTCGAGAGATATTGGGGAATTTAGCGACAATTCCAGCCAGCGGGGTGCATAAACCGGAGCACCGGTAATTATTTTCCCGCCGGAAAAAGCAAATCCTTTGACCAATTGCTGCAAATTGACTGTGTCGCAGGAAACGCCGATTCTGAGAGGATAGCCGGTTTTATGCATATTTTCACATATCGCAACAAAGCCGTTTTCATTATAGCTTGCCAATTGTCCGGAAACTTTTTCCTCGACCTTTGCTGCCAGAAAATACCAGAGAATCGAATAGAGAACGACAATCAGGACAATGGAAAAAATACCCCGTTTCAAATATCTGTGCTTGAGTGATTTACGGTGAGACACAAAGTCGGAGGAGGTCATCTTTCGGTTTTCTCGCAATTTCCATCAATGCCGGTTCGCCGATCATAGAGAATAACAACTTATATCTCCATAGACATTTATGCTTTTTTTAGTGCATATATCGATGTCTATAATGGTGCATGGAATAAGGATCGGCAGCAAATGCACGACTTTTGGGTATTCGGTTATGGTTCTTTGATGTGGAATCCGGGTTTTACCTATGATTTTATGTCGCCTGCCCGCCTTTATGGCTACCACCGCTCTTTGTGTATCTATTCCAACCATTATCGCGGAACAGTAGAAAATCCGGGACTTGTTTTAGGACTTGATCGCGGTGGGTGTTGCGACGGGCTGGCTTTCCACGTTCCGGTAGAGGATACTAAAAAAACCTACGATTATCTGATTGAACGTGAACAGGTAAACAGTGTCTATATCGAAAAGATGAAGCCGATCTATTTGAAAGACGGTCGCGTTGTCAACGGGCTGTTCTTTGTCGCCGATCAATCACATGAGCAATATGCAAAAAAGCTTGATCCGGAAAATATGGCACTCATCATCCGCAAAAGTCACGGACTTGCCGGTTCCAACGTTGATTACGTGGTTAATACTGCGGCAAGTTTGAGAAAAATGGGCATTCCCGACAAGTCTCTGGAAAAGCTTGCAAAACTTCTTCAGGATTGACGAAATCCAATAATCGACAACCTTTAAAGCCGCTTCGGATATTACCGGTCAGGATTGGATGGTTTTTTCCGGATTGCCGAATATCTTGACAAGTGCCTGTTCGATCCAGCGGCGCAAAGCAGGGTCATAGACAAAACGCCCTTCCAGTTGCGATTTTGCACATTGGGCGCCCTTCAACTCCAAACGTTCCGCACCATGCACCACCCAACGCTGCATCATTGCACGTGTCAATTCGGAATGGAATTGCAACCCCCACGCATTTTCACCATAGCGGAAGGCTTGTGTGGGATAAGTGTTGCCCTTGGCCAGAAGTTCGGCACTCTGCGGCAAATCGTAAATGCCTTCGCTATGGAAATGATAAACCATTTTCGGCCAATCCATAACACTTTTGCCCCTTCCGGTTGCTTCGATCGGATACCACCCGATCTCCACCTCGCCATCGCTACGCGGTTTGACCACCCCGCCAAGATTTCTGGCAAGCAATTGCGCCCCAAGGCAAATACCGAGAAACGGTTTATTTTCTTTAAGGGCTACCGAAATCCAGTCCATCTCGCGATTGATAAAGGGCTCATTATCATTGGCACTCATCGGGCCGCCAAAAATAATGGCTCCGGCATAATCTTCCAATGTTGCAGGCAGACAATCCCCTAACACCGGACGATAAATGCTGAGTTCAAACCCGTTTCGTTGCAAGATTTGCCCGATCCGGCCTGTGGTTGAAGAGGCCTGATGTAACACTACCGCTATTTTTTGCTTTTTTTCTTTCGGGTAGAAATTTTCTTCTGCCACTGACATTTTAATAAAACGACCTATTCATTCTCTATGGGGGCTTCCGGTTTTTCCGTAAGTTGTTTTCTTTGCCCCGCCATTTTTTTCAATTCCAGACGATCCTTGCGGTCAACCCCGATCATTTCGGCAATTCGCCAGATCAGTGTGTCTTCCAATTCGTAAATATAACCATCGGCATATGCAATTTCCCATAGCAATCCTATAAATTTGATACATTCCTGACGCGTAAGGTGGCGTTTCAATGTCGAGGTAAATTGGAATATATCAAGACTGTCACGATTGGCTGCTTTTCCTGCTTCGATCAATGCCTTCAATTCGGATCCGGCAAGCGCGAACTCATGGGAAATAATATCATAAAGAACTTTTTTCTCTACACCCTGTTCCTGACCATCCGCATCGACAACGTGAAAAGCAAGGGCGACCGCCGCAACGCGTGGGTCATCATCGCCAAACACGTGATTGGTATTTGCAAGCGATTGTAAAAAATCTGTCAGATGCTTTAATATCAATCCCTGCCCTCGCCTTTTCGGAATAGGTTGATGTGGCACGACGCCATTCAACGAGAAAATACAAAACGTTCGGCTTTATTCTTTATCCGGATTCTTTATCCCGTTTTAGATTTTTCATCCGGTTTTAGGTTTTTCATCCGGTTTTAGGTTTTTCATCCGGTTTTAGATTTTTTATCCGGTTTTAGATTTTTTATCCGGTTTGAAACCCGATATTTTTACAATCGTCCCAACAGGAAACCATCTGCAACCGGTTTTCAAACTTTTGGCCGATTTTTGGTAATTTTTCAAACCTTATTTCTTATGAACACCGGGATCGTCGACATTAATGCGCGTAACATCGACAGGTGTCTCCGGTTTTGACGGGTCAACAGCATCGACAATCATTATCGGTTTTGTGTGGAATGCTTGCGTTCCTTCCCCTTCATGGTTCCCGATTTTTTCCGATCCGATTTTCGCTTCCGCTTTGAGCGCTCCGCTCTTTCCGGTATTGGATGCTTTTTTTGCCTCCTTCGGCGATTGTTCAATGGCAGGAGGTATAACTTCATCCGGATTTAAAGTCAGTCCCGGATTGCGTGAGGGGGCTTGCCACCGGAAAACATCCAATTTGCTGCTGATCGGTGAAACCGGTTGCCATTTTTCAAAGATTTTGCCATCCGCCATCCAAACCGGATCATGGTCGGCGCGCACCGCCAAAGATAACCATTGACGTACCCGCCCCTGATCGCCGCTTTGCGCTTCTTCAATATCGGCAAGCAACAGATAGGCACTCTCGCGAGGAGCAATTTTTAACGCTTTTTCCGCCTGATCGCGCGCAAGCTGCAATTCTCCCGCATCAAAAGCCGATCGTGCAACAATATAGAACGATTCATAGGCTTGCGGATTTTTTTGGAAAAGTGTTCTCGATTTTTTCAAGCGGTCGACAGCACGTTCTTCGCCATCGAGATAAAGGCTTGCCAAATCACCATGGGGCGAGGTTTTCCATAAATTTTCTATGAGCCTGTCAGCTTTGCCGATTTCATGCTGGCGATAGAGAATATCGGCAGCAACCAATGTTGCCGGAACAAATGACGGTTCGAGCTTTTGGGCTTTCAATGCTGTTTTACGCGCATCGTCGGGATAATATTCAAACATATCCTTTGCCTGACCGGTCAAAAGGACAACACGTTTATGCGTCAGTTTTTTATCTGCCCGTTTCGAGCGCGGCAGCGATTTCACCTCGCGGTCAAACAGCGCAATGGCTTTATCCCATGCCCCTTCCGAGCATAACCGGTCGAGCATTGCCTGATTGGCCCATGTAACCGAAGGAGCAACGAGACTTGCTTTTTCTGCATATTGACCGGCCGCTTCATAAGCGCCCGATCTCATGGCTTCACGATAAAGCCCGTAAAACCCCGCAAGTTTCGTTTTCGGAGACTTGCTCATTTCCTCGTAAATGCGAAGTGCATTGGGAACATCGTTTTCTGCAAGCAAGGTTCTTGCTTCCAGAAGTTTTACCAGAGGTTCGTTGTCGCTATCGAGATAACGGGCAACCCGTTTGTTCATCTGTTTTGCAGTGTCAATATCACCGGATAGAATTGCCAACAGCCCGTTCGACAATGCGTCACGACCTTTTTTCTGCCGTTGTTCTGCGAAATGACGCGAAAGCCTATGGGGTGCAGAAAAGATAGATTTCAGGAGCCAGAGCAACAACAAGACAATGACCACAAGCAGAACAAAGGCAATCACGGCTGTCAGAACCGACACTGTTACCCGGCTTGAACCAAAATCCATCACCAGATCTCCGGGATTGTTTGCAATCCACGCAAATCCGGCACCAAGAATTGCTACCACAAGAACATAAAAGAGTACGCGAACCATTTTTCTGAATACTCCTCTAATTCAAATCTTGTGCTTTGGAAGGAGACATAAGCTTGCTTAAAATCTCCGATAAAACCGCATCGGCATCACGCCGCATTTTCAATTTTGTTATAAAATCCGATGAAACATCCTTGGCATTTTGGGGCAAATTCTGCCACTCGCTCAAAGCACGTTCATTATCGCCTTTTTTAATTGCGACTTCCATTCTTGCAGCAATTGCCGGTGCATTTTCTCCCTCTACATTTCCGACCGGACGGGAAGCAACCAGACCTTTTGCACTTGCCCATAATTTTTGACCGAAACCTGCGTCACTTGCAGGTTGATTTTCAGTTCGGGCAATTTCATCGGCAACATGGGCAAATTCTTGCGAAAGTTCGGCCTGATTGGGAACACCCTTATCGGCATATTGTTCGAGGTTATCGAGCGAAGTCAAATCGGGCGCAAGATTTTTGAGCATATCAAGCTCGGCTGCATAGGAACCACCGCGATCAATCGCATTTTTAAGTGCATTGGCCGCTGTTATCGACGCAATGTCCTTCCCCTGAACAGGGTTCTTGAATTCACTTTTTACCGCTTCGATCTCATTCTTCAAATGATCTATATCTTCGGCATTTTTATGAGCCAAATCCAAAGCCTCACCGGATTTTTCCGATATTGCAGAGACTGATTGCAACCGGTTTTGAATATCATCAAATTTCGTTGTCAAAACTTCGGCGGCCTGAGGATTGGCGTTATCACTTCCCAATGAGTTGACAACATTGTTCAATGTTTCAACATTGTCGATAACGCCCGACAATTGCTCGCCCATTGCATTGGTTTTGCTATCGAGTTCGCCAACAGAAGAAACAACTTTATCAAGTGCTTCGCGGTCTTCCGAAGAAAGTTCGGCGGTAATTGCAGCACCATCTGTCGCATTCTGTTTGAGACTTGAAATCCGGTTTTCAAGTTCAGCCAATCTGGTTTGTGTGGAACTATCCTGACGGGAAAAGGCCGGCAACAAACCGCTCCACTGCACCCCCGCTCCAAGAATGAGGGCAATAACACCACCGGCAACACCTGAAGCAAAATGGCTGAAACCGCCTGTTTTTGCACCGGTGGATTTTTGTTGTCTCGAAGCTGTCGAAGCGCCATTGTTTTTTTCATCGGCACGAGAGGTCTGGTCACTTGCCATTTTTACCTCGTTTTTTTCTCTGTTGGTCACTGGAGTGGTTTTTCTATTGGCGGAGGTTTCCGCACTATATGTGGCAGATGTTTTTGTTTCGGCTTTTGCGACCGATGATGGTTTGGCTACAGCAGTTTTCCCGTTTTTCCCCGAAGCTTCCGCCATCGAATTTTTATTGTTTTCATCAAAAGCGACAGGCTCGGCTTCCGGAACACCGGTCTTTTCCGAGTGAATGGCCTTTTCCGCGTGAAGATCGACAACCGGCGGCTTACGGGTTTTCCCCGAATGCCGGGATTTGGCCTTTGGTTTTTGAGGCTCTGCCATTGCTCCTCGCTTTCCTTGTTTAATCTCTCGCCAGAATATGGGCGTGAGATGAAAGAATGGTTTAAATCACCTGAAAATATTGAAAATAGTTTAAGCCAATATTGCCTTCAAGCCTTCTAACATCGCTTTCTCGTTCGGTTCATATGCTATAATCGGTGCATTCAAAAATGTTTTCGGAATAGCATTTGCTATACGCATCGAAAGACATAAAAGTACCGTTGATTGATTAATATAGCCGCCAATTTGTTCAAGACCAGAAGCTGCCATCGCCGAATAGAGCATAACGGCCTCGATTTTTTGCGGAATCTTACGTTTTTGTTGTTCATCAAGCCTTATCGGTACTGTATCATAAATTTCGATCAGCTTTAAAAATTTGTATTTTTGCCGCAAATGGTCTTCAAGATCGGGTCTGCGCACATGACCGGCAAGATAAAGAAGATGATCGGTCGAGGCTCTTTCTATTCGATGACCAAGAGTTCGTGCATCAGGTGCAACAACCGCAATATTGGTGAAACCTGCTTTTTTGGCCGCTTCTGCCGTTTGTTCCCCGACAAGATAGAGAGGTTTTTGGCGAATTTGGTCCAATAAATCCCTTTTCGCATATAAAAATGCCGATTCACTTGTGGCAATAACAGCATCGCATGAAACCTCGCAACGGGTGGCAGGTAACGCGATGGTTTTTGATAAAGGCAAAACATAGGGAAAGAAATTCAAACGACGCAAATGTTCGGCGGTTCGCGTTGCACCGGGTTCAGGACGCGTCACCAGAATGACCATAAAGGAAAACTCCATTTCTTAAAAAAGCCGAAAGATAAATCCGGATTTATCTTTTTGCTTTATAACATGGCAAATTCTATTCGATAGAACTGGTTATTTGATAGAACCGGTTTTAAAATCGTTGTTTTCATGATAGCCAAAAAAGCTAAAACTGACAATTGATTGTCCTGATAACAACTTTGCTAATGATCTTGGTGACAGACAAGATTACGTTCAAAACCATAATGGAAAATATCTTTGAAACGGCTTTCGGAAAGGTGCTTGAGGCGCAAAATGCGTGTTTTAGGAATTGAAACGAGTTGTGATGAAACGGCGGCCGCTATTGTCGAACGTGACGAAGGCGACAAAGCACATATATTGAGCAATATCGTTTGGAGCCAGATTGAAGACCACATTCCTTATGGTGGCGTTGTTCCGGAAATTGCTGCACGCGCGCATGTCGAAATTCTTGACGGGCTTGTCAAACGTGCCCTTGAGGAAGCAAACACCGGACTTCAGGATATTGATGCCATTGCCGCAACAGGTGGCCCTGGACTTATCGGCGGATTGATTGTGGGTTTGATGACGGCGAAAGCACTGGCTCTTGCGGCAAACAAGCCCTTTATTGCAGTCAATCATCTGGAAGGCCATGCGCTGACTGCAAAACTCACCAATAATCTTGACTATCCCTATCTTCTGCTTCTTGTTTCAGGTGGTCACACACAGGTTATTCTGGTCAAAGGATTGGGTGATTATCAACGCCTTGGCACAACTATTGACGATGCATTGGGGGAAGCTTTCGATAAAACCGCAAAGCTTCTTGGCCTTCCCTATCCCGGTGGACCGATTATCGAAAAACTGGCCGCTCAGGGCGATAATCAAAGAATAGAACTGCCAAGACCGTTGAAGGGTGAAAAACGGCTCGATTTTTCATTTTCCGGTCTTAAAACTGCGGTACGACAAATTGCTCTGGAGATGGCACCTTTAAGCGACAAAGATATTGCCGATATTGCAGCCTGTTTTGAACTTGCTGTGACCGATACACTAAGCGACCGTGTCGAACGTTCACTTGCCGTTTTCAAAAACGAATATCCTGATAAAGAGGCTTGCCTCGTGGTTGCCGGTGGCGTTGCATCAAACAAAGCCATAAGAAATTGTTTGCAACAATTGTGCGATGCGCACGGGTTCAGATTTATCGCACCACCAATCGGCCTTTGCACCGACAATGCGGCCATGATTGCCTATGCAGGGCTACAACATTTTATTCACGGCGACTATTCATCCTTCGATATTGCCCCGCGTTCGCGCTGGCCACTTGATGAACAGTCATCGCCATTGATCGGTGCCGGACGACGGGGAGCCAAAGCGTGACCAAAACTTCCAAAAAAATCGCCGTGATGGGAAGTGGCGCATGGGGGACAGCGCTTGCTGTTCTGTCTCGTAATCTGGGGCACAATGTCTCGCTTTACGGGCGCAATCCCGAAACCGTTGAAAAAATTAACAGCCAGCACATCAACCCCTATTATCTTCCGGATGTGGTTTTACCCTCCGGCATTTCTGCGACAACAGATGCAGGAAGTGCACTTTCTTCTGCCGATCTTGTCCTTGCGGTTATTCCGGCACAGGTTTTCGCCTCTGCCTTGACCGGTTTTGCCCGCTTCATTCCCGAAAAGACACCGATTGTTCTGTGCGCCAAAGGCATAGAACAAAAAACCGGACGCTTTATGTCCGACATTGTTGCAGATATTTTGCCCGATCACAGTTTAGCTGTTCTTTCCGGACCCAGTTTTGCCGAAGATGTCGCCCGTGGTTTACCGACGGCGGTAACCATTGCTGCAAAAAATATCGACCTTTCCCGCGAGATTGCCAATGTATTTTCGGGACCGGTTTTCCGTTGTTATGCAAGTGATGATATTGTGGGCGTAGAAATTGGCGGATCGTTGAAAAATGTTCTTGCTATTGCTGCCGGTGCGGCTGCGGGGCGAGGTTTGGGAGCAAGTGCACAAGCCGCTCTTGTAACCCGCGGTTTTGCCGAGTTGCGCCGTATCGGAAAGGTTATGGGCGCGAAAGCCGAAACCATGACAGGGCTTTCGGTATTGGGCGATCTTATCCTCACCTGTTCATCGTCGAAGTCGCGTAATTTTTCTTATGGTTTTGCACTTGGACAAGGGAAATCGACAGATGGTTTGAAACTGGCGGAAGGCGTTGCTACCGCACCCGGTGCTGCCGATTTATGCAAAAGAAAAAATATCGTTGCACCGGTTATTGATGCTGTCGCCAACCTGCTTGACAGACGTATCACCATCGATCAGGCTGTTACCGCACTTATAACTCGCCCATTGAAATCGGAGGATTAGACAATGCTTTACGCCGTTATCTGCAATGACAAAAAAGACCATTTGCATATTCGTCTTGAAATACGCCCGAAGCATCTCGAATATTTGAAAAGCCTTGGCAAAACTCTCAAATTTGCCGGTCCGTTTCTTGATGCTGATGAAAAACCCGATGGCACTTTGGTTGTTGTGGAGGCAAAATCACCGGAAGAAGCAAAAAGTCTTGCCGAAAACGACCCTTATGCAAAAGCCGGTCTCTTCAGTGATATGAAAATCCGTCCGTGGCGCTGGAGTGTCAATAATCCCGAGGAAGCTTAAATGGCTTATTGGTTATTCAAATCCGAGCCATTCAAATGGTCGTGGGACATGCAAAAAAATAAAGGCGCCGAAGGAGAACAGTGGGACGGTGTGCGCAACTATCAGGCACGCAACAATATGCGAGCCATGAAACTTGGTGACAAAGGCTTTTTTTACCACTCCAATGAAGGGCTGGAAATCGTTGGCATTGTCGAAGTTTGTAAAACCGCCCACCACGATTCGACCACCGATGATCCGCGTTGGGAATGTGTCGATATTTGCGCTGTTTGCGACATGCCGAAACCCGTTACTTTGAAAGCTGTCAAAGCCAATCCGAAACTTGCCAATATGTCTTTGGTGACATCCATGCGCCTTTCGGTGCAGCCGGTACGCGAAGATGAATGGTTGGAAGTCTGTAAAATGGGAGGGCTTTTACCGGCTCCTTGACAATTCCTTAGCAGAATTGCCGTTAGTCGAATTGCCCTTAGTCAAATTGCCCTCGGTCGGACCGGTTTTGCCACTGTGATAAACAAAGAAACATTTATCCTTGAAAACACTTCACCACTCCCCTGTCTCAATATACCGGCGATAAAACTGTATCAGGCCGATGAAATCCACGACCTCTGGCATATGACAGAAGCGGAAATGGGAAAAATCGGCTTGGATCCACCCTTTTGGGCTTTTCCATGGGCAGGCGGCGAAGCTTTGGCACTCTATATTCTGGAAAACCCCGAAACAGTAAAGGGGAAAAAAGTGCTCGATTTCGCGTCCGGTTCGGGGCTTGTCGGCATTGCTGCGAAAAAAGCGGGAGCTTCTCTGGTTCTTGCCAATGATATTGATGCTTTTGCATGTGAGGCAATCCGGCTTAATGCCCGCCTCAATCATGTATCAATCGAAATCGACAATAACAATCTTGTCAAAAATGGTAGCCACTTTCAAAACTCTTTCGATGTTATCCTCGCAGGTGATGTGTTTTATGACAAAACAATGAGCGAAACGGTTATAAGCTGGCTAAAACTCTTTGACAGATCAAAAACCGTCATATTCGTTGGCGATCCTGCACGCGCCTATCTACCGGTCGAATGGATGGAAGCAAAAACATCTTTCAAACTACATGTTTCAAAAGCAATAGAAGATAACAGTTTCAAGCATGTAACAATCTGGCAAATGAAACCGTAAAAAATAAAACGGTTTTTTGAAAATCCGGTTCAAACAAACGGGTTTCCCGTGAAACCATGCCTGTTCAAGCAATAGACGGGAAAAAACTCGAAACCGTCCTGATTGACCGACTTATATCTTCACCAATTTTAAAATTCGCAACCTTTACCCCTTAGAAGTCGTTCCTCAAATCACTATATTATCAATATAGGCAATAATCTTATCTGACCGGCTTTGAGCCGTGTCGGGGGTTTTATCTGACAGGCTTTAAATAAAAGCCGGATTGAAAGATTAAAAGAGCTGGCAAGAGGAGGCCGGAATATGGCTCCTCGAAGAAGGTAGAAGAACAGATATGTGGTTGATGCGCATTATCCGGGCAGTTCTCTCACTGGCAATTGCCTTCATTGTTGTGATTGTGGTGGTAAATAATGCCAGCAGCCGGGTGGCTGATAATATGGCAAAATTTTCTGTTCCATTTGCTGTCATGGACGACCACAATTTCAGGAAAAATCCGGAAAAACCGGTCACCGCTTCAACGGGTTCATATGTCCCGACCATAATTGAATAGCCGTTCAAAACTTGAAAAGATCGGGTAAGGCACCGCGGCCGCGAAAACAATAATATTGAAAAAACGGCGGTAAACCGGATTGTTATATTCTCGTGGCTATAGAAATTCGGGCTTTTTAGGGGATGTTTAATTTTTTTGGTGTTATGTTATAGTAAACACAACTGGTCAGGTTTCATCTTTCAAATGGATGAAATCACCTCGATTGAATCTGGTATTGGTGAGGACCTGCTCATCCGGAGCTTTATGAATGAAATTTAGAACTGCGCTTCTTGCTTCTTTCTTTCTTACAGCGACTTTTCTGAGTGGTTGCCAGGAATCATCGAACTTGCCGCAAATCGGTAAAGCGACACAAGAATTGCCGAAAAAGCTGCAAGACAAGATGGTTGCCAAGAATATGGAAAAATATTCGCCTATCGTTGTGCGGGTTTTCAAGGAAGAAAGCGTCGTCGAGATATGGAAGCAGACACGCACCGGAAAATATGACCTGATCTCCACCTATAACATATGCAAATGGTCGGGAAAACTTGGACCTAAATATATGGAAGGAGACCGGCAGGCTCCTGAAGGTTTCTATACAATTCGTCCAAGCCAGATGAATCCGAATTCAAACTATTATCTGGCTTTCAATATCGGCTTTCCGAACGCATACGATCAGGTCAACGGTCGCACCGGCCAACATTTGATGGTTCATGGGGCATGTTCGTCATCCGGCTGCTATTCGATGAGCGATGAAAATATTGCTCAGATTTACGCATTCGGGCGTGACTCGTTCAAAGGTGGACAACGTGAATTCCAGCTTCAAGCTTTTCCATTCCGCATGACTGCCGAAAACATGGCTCGTTACCGCAATGATCCGAATTATAAATTCTGGACAATGCTGAAAGAAGGCTATGACATTTTTGAAGTCACAAAACGCCCGCCAAAGGTTGATGTCTGTGAAAAACGCTATGTTTTCAACCGCAATACCGATGGCAAGGCTTTGACACCGGCAGGCGTATGTCCGGTTGCAACACCCGATGCAGCATTGCAGACAGCTTTTGCATCATATCAAAAGAAATATGATGATGCATTTTCATCTGCCCGCGAAAAGAAAATGAAAGCACCGGCACCGACAATTCAAGGTGTGGAAGAAGCTTCTCTGGTTGCCGATTGGAGCCGTAAACGTGCTTCCGGTGTACAAGTATCGCGCGAGCCGCCGTCACTGACACCGGCATCGAAAGAAACACCTGACGCGCCGGATATAGCAAAGGAAAATGCCGTTGCGTCAAAAGCTGCTGTTTCCAATGAAAAGACAGCAAGCACAGTTGTACCGGCACAAAAACCTGAAGTCGCTGGCCAGTCGCTTGCCGAAGAGGAAGCACAAAATTCCGGTGCGCCGGTTACTCCGGCGGCAGGCGAACCACAAACAAAGAAATCGCTCTGGAAATTATTTGGTGGTTGAAAAAAGTTTTATATATGATTTATGCGGGCTGAAATGCCCGCTTGTTCTTTTGAAGGCAAGAAAAAAGCGGCATTTACTCCCCAATAATATAACGCTTGTCATATTAAGCGATGACCCGTTGGCGCCTTTGGACATTGCCAATTATTGCCAACATAATAATTATGATTTTAAAAAACGTCTGGAAAATCACATTCATCATCTTTTTATCATTCCACGACAGAACACTTGAAAAGTGATCGACCGGAACGTAAATCGGCTTTTCCGGAATAATACTTTAAATTACTCTGTTATGAGAAGATCAATTCTATTTTTAAATTTTATTTACATTTCAAAGTTCATATATTAAAAATATTTAAATAAGTCATCATATAATTAAACAATTCAATTTCTAATTGCTTATCACGATATTCATGAAAATTATTTATTAATTACAATTGTTTAAGTTATGAATTTCAATATTAAATTGATTTTATGTTTATTTTAGAGAATCTTCTTTAATAAGATTTTTTTCAGGTTTCTCTATTTGTTACCGATGTTTTCGGATTATTTTAACTTATTGTTTGAAATGCTGTTTCCGGTTGCAAAAAATTTTGTCGGGCTATTTAACCCGTACTTCACCTGGAATTTTACCCGCAGCCGTAAATCATTCAAACCGGAAAGGAATGAATTTTACGGCCAAAACAAAATGGTATTTGTGCAGATAATTTTCTTCACTTTAAAATTTGAAGCCCGGTATTGCGAGCGGATTATCTGTTATTGCTGCCCGATCAGCCTTATCAAGCACAGGTTTCCCCAAAAAAGCGTCGAACATTTCCCGCACTGTGGTTTCATCCACCCCGTCGGTAATCACAACAAGCCGCGTTTCATGACGGCCTTCCGGCCATTCGGGCAGGCGAACCGGCGGATGGAACAATGTCTGGACACCATGGATGACAACCGGACGTGACGGGTCTTCCTCCAGCTCGACAATGCCTTTCATACGCAACAATTTTGGCCCGTGATTGGCGCGCAAAAGATCTATAAAAGCTTCCAGCGCAAAATAGGGAACAGGTTTGTCATGGGTGAGAGAAAAAGCATGAATCGTATCGGAATGGCGATTGACATCATGATGGTGATGATGGTGATCGTGATCGTCTTCCTTACCAAGCCAGTTTCTTATATCCGGCACTTTCTTGTTCAAATCGAAAACGCCGATATTGACGAGTGCCGAAGGCGGGCAATGGGCAGCATCGGAATAAAGAATTTCGGCCATGGGATTAAGTTTGCCGAGTTCGCTCATCAATGGTTCGAGAGTTTTTTTATCTTCAACAAGATCGGTTTTGGTGAGAACAATCCGATCAGCCAATGCAACCTGATTGCGTGCTTCTTTATGCCTTGCCAGAGTTTCCAGTCCATTGACGGCATCAACAGCGGTGATAACCCCGTCTATGACAAATGCCTGAACCATTGCGGGGTGACCTAACAAAGCTTGCAGAATGGGGGCGGGATCGGCAAGGCCTGTTGTTTCGATAATAACATGGTTCAAGCGTTTGATACGACCTGTTTGAAGCCGGTCGACAAGACTTGCAAGACTATCGACAAGCTGACCACGCATTGTACAACAAAGGCAGCCATTGGATAATTCGATAACGCCATCATCGGCTTGTTCAACAAGAAGGTTATCAATTCCAACCTCGCCAAATTCGTTAACAATAACGGCTGTATCGGTGAGCATCGGGTCTTTCAAAACGCGATTAAGCAAAGTGGTTTTGCCCGCCCCTAAAAAACCTGTAAAAATTGTAACAGCGATACGGTTCATCGAATTCGTCATTGTGCATCCATTGATTGGGGACGAGGTGTCGGAACAGGAATTTTCCACGCCGGTATTTCACCCGGTTTTGCAGGCGCCGGTGCCGAAATCAGCCGAACCTGCATGGGTGTAACATCAAGTGGCCGCGCTGAAATATAGGGAGAATCGAAAACCACTTTCCCCTTTTCATCACGATGCTGCATGCGTGCTTTCCATGCATCATCATTGCATATCCGGTCTTTAATATCGCTAATTTGCGTTAGTTTCGTTCCATAAGGCTGCAAAGTTGCAAGTGTTGTTTGTGACGAGCCTTGGCTCGAAAAACCGTCGTTCAAAAGTTTGGCGGCGAGAGCTTCACGCTGGTCGATACGATCAGCACCGAGAACTACCGCGATAATTGTGCGTTTGTTGCGGGTGGCAGATGCGACAAGATTAAATCCGGACGCACATATAAAACCGGTTTTCATGCCATCGGCACCGGAAAAACGGCCGATCAGATTGTTTGAATTCTGTTCGACTTTGCGCCCGCCGCCGAAATCAATTGCAGGTATGGAAAAATAATGGGCATATTGGGGAAATTCCCGACGGATCTGTACCGCCAGAACGGCAAGGTCACGGGCGGTTGAATAATTATCGGGATTGGGAAGGCCGTTGGCATTGGCAAAATGTGTTCCGAACATGCCAAGTCTTTGGGCTTCTTCATTCATGCGTACAACAAAAGCCTGTTCGGAGCCGCCAACTGTCTCGGCAATCGCTGTTGCAAGATCATTGGTGGATTTTACCAAGGTGATTGACAAGGCTGTATCAAGGTCAAGAACGGAACCCGGTTTATATCCCGAATGGCTGGGTGGAAGCTTTGCGGCTGCCATGCTTATCGTTACTCTTGTTTCAGGCGTAACCTCGCCATTATGGAGTGCCCGAAAAGTGACATAGGCAGTCATCATCTTTGTCAAGGAAGCAGGATACCAACGGTCGAATGCTTCATTATGGGCAAGAATACGACCGCTTGCGACATCCACCGATATATAAGGGTTGGCATGGGCAACAGCCAAACTTATAAAAAACATTATAAAAAGGACGGGTAGACCCGTTATTTTACACATATTGTAAGATCCGGTTTGGTTTTCGGATCCTGATTGGACTTTTGTTTTCATTAGCGATTCTCTTGAAACCGGCTTTTGACCGGAAAAATAGATCTTATCATTTTCAGATGAAGCTTATTAATCCTATAGCTCATAAAATTCAAAACCGCATAAAAATATGGCGATTGGCACGTAAATTGATGCGAATTTACCGGATATAGCCGCCTTCAAGAACGGCTTAGCTGTGAACAAATGTTTTTTCCTGCCCCGATATGGAAGCGCGAATAAAATATAGTATACTTCGGACAAGTTTAGCTTTAAAATTATTGAAGCGGAGCGAGATAATTCTTATTTGCGTGGTAGGGCATAAGTCCGAATAGAAGAGGGAAGGAAATAAATATGTATGAACGTATTCTTGTGGCAACGGATGGTTCGGAACTTGCTGGCCGTGGCGTTGATGCAGCCGTCGAACTTGCAAAGAAAACCGGCGGTGAACTTTTCGTTGTGACAGTAACTAGTCTGATGCCGTCTTACGGCATTGTCGTCGGCGCAGAATGGGCTTCCAGCCCCGGTGCTTTTGACGAATTCCGTAAAGAAATGGAAGATGGTGCACGCAAGATTCTTGAAGGTGCACTCAATAAGGCCGAAAAACAGGGCGTTAAAGCAAAAGGCGTTCATGCAGAAAACCAACTTGCTGCTGCCGGCATTGTTGATGCAGCAAATGAACATAATGCGGATCTTATTATCATTGCCTCGCATGGGCGTCGTGGCGTTAATCGTCTTATTCTCGGCAGTCAGGCTTCCGAAGTTCTGGCCATGAGTGAACGTCCGGTTATGGTCATTAAATAATCATTTCATTCAACGAACTGTTAAAAGCGGGCTTTATGCCCGCTTTTTTTTATGAAGCACACATTTTTCCATAAATTTATTTTATGAATTTTGCTTTTGTCTATTCAGCCTGCTTTTTATTGATTTGCCCCCATTAAATCCGGCAAAGCTTTGCGCAGACGGGTTGCAATCAAATAGGCGAGAATAATCTTTACCATGTCGCCAGGCACAAAGATAAGGTCACCTAAAAAAGCTTTGGAAAAATCAAGCCCGCTCATCATGGTGAGCCAGACAACGCCAAACAAATGATCGATACAAAAAACTCCCGCCATCATAATCAATATCTGTTTGGCGGGTGTCAGTTGTTTGCGAAAGACATGAAAGAAATAGCCGATAAAGGCCGCAGTAAACGGAAAACTGATAAGATAACCGCTTGTGGGCGCAAAAAATACACCGATGCCACCACGCCCGCCGGATAGAAGCGGGAGTCCTGCTGCTACCAATACAAGAAATAAAAGACAGGCCGCAAAGCCTTTTTTTGCCCCCAAAACCGCACCGGAAAGGATAATTCCTAACAGTTGCGCAGTAATGGGAACCGGAATAACGGGAACCGGAATGGCCGGTAAAAATCCTAAAATTGCAATAAAGGCCGCAAAAAGCGCAACCGCAACAATATCACGAATAGACATTCTCTCCCCCGCTCAATTTTTCCCGTTTTTATTGTTCACATCTTCATCAAAACAACGCGCCTCGATTGCGGCTGCCACATCGGCTTGAACCTTCAAGCTTCTTATCAGAACCGGCATAATGACCGCAAACACATTATTTTCCAACCCTCGTGCTTTTTGTGCTTCGCGTACATCTTTGGCAATATCCGAAAAGATTGCAATAAATCGTAAAGTGAGCGACAGCCCTAGCGAGATTTTCGCAGGATTTACGCCAAAGAAGCGCGTAAATGAAAATAATTTCTCGAAACAGGCCATCATTTTTGAAAATGGCGTTGTCAATGTTACGAGTGTGGCAAGCAGTAACAGACTTGAAAGTCGTATGATGACGAGTGCAGCACTTGCCAAATTGTTTGAAAAATATTGAACAATGAAGAGTGCAACGAGAAACCATAAAATTTTCTTCAGCTCGAAAACCGGCTGCAATAACGGAAAACCTGCCAGAAAAAATAGACAACAAACAAAAATGAGAGAACAAACCGCCAATAAAAGTGATGGTAGATAAAACAGCCCGATACTGCAAAAAAAAACGATAGCAAGTTTCAACCCGGCCGGAAGCCGATGAATAAATGTCGTCCCGTAACTCGGATCAATCATGCCATCGCCTCCTCGTAATAGCTGATTGACTTTTCCGGTATATCGTCATGGACAACTCTACCATGGTCGATGACAATAACCCGATCGAAGTTTTTGAGCATATCAAGATCGTGTGAAACAACGATAACTTGCTGGGAAAGACCGAATATTGTTTCTGTCATTTTTCGTTTGTTGGAAAGATCAAGCTGGGTGGTGGGTTCGTCGAAAACAATGATTTCCGGTTCCATGACAATAACACCGCAAAGTGCAACCAATTGCCTTTGTCCACCACTCAAACTTTGCACAGATTGCAACCTCGCAGCTTGAAGGTTGAAGCGGTCAAGCACATAATCGATCCGTCTCGCGATTTCGGCTTTTTCAACACCGATATTTTTCAAACCGAATGCAAGGTCTTCTTCAACCACCGGCATGACAATCTGATTATCGGGATTTTGAAAGACAAAACCCACTTTGCGACGGATGTCTTTGCCATATTTGCGACTGTCGAGTGAATCCACCAGCACTTCACCCGATGTTGGTAATCGCAAACCGTTGAGCAATCGCACGAAGGTACTTTTGCCCGAACCATTGGCACCAATAATAGCAATCCGCTTCTCGGAAAGTTTCAAATTCAAATGATCGAGTATCTTGTGGCCACCCGCCTCGACACAAACATTTTTAAGTTCAATCATGTCAGTGGAATACCCCGATTAATGAAGAATTTTCTGTCGATCCGACCAATAGTTCAAGCGCTAGTCGCGGGTTGGCCCTGTCCAGTCAACGCCCAACTCTTTCAGCCTTTTGACCGCTGTCGGCGGCATAGCCGGCGGGTTCGGATCAAGCGCGGCCTTCACGAGCAGTTCATCACAAGCACTTTCGGTGTCTTTTATCAGACGCGGCAAAAATTCGCGTTTATTGAGATGCGCTTCAATAGGTGGCAAAACGCGGACACGAATTTTTCCCGGATAACGGCGGAAATTGCCACGCGGCCAATAAAGCCCGGCATTGTGGGCAATAGGCACAACCGGCAAACCGAGTTCATTATAAATAGCAACAATACCGGGTTTATAAGCAGGTTCTGCTCCCGGTTGACGGCGCGTACCTTCCGGAAAAATCAGAATCTGGCGACCTTCTGCCGCTTTTTCTTTGGCGCCGGTGAGAACCGCCTTCATGGCTTTCAAAGGCGAGCCGCGATCAATGGGAATAATGCCGGTTTTCAACATGTACCAGCCGAAGATCGGTATCCATGTCAATTCACGCTTCATAATGAGCGAGGGATCATCAAGAAAAGGAACGAGGCCGAACGTTTCCCATGCCGATTGGTGTTTTGGTGCAATGATGTAGGCACCTTTTGGCAGGTTTTCGAGGCCTTCGATTTCAAAATCCGTTCCGGCAATATGTTTTTGCAGAAATAAATTCACTCGCGCCCATGTTTTGGGCACAATCCATGCTTTTTTGCGCGGAAGAAAAAAGTAGAACGGCGCATAAAGAATCATCTGGACAAAAGTTGTCACATAGAATGCTGCCGTAAACAGGATTGACCGGATTGCAAGAACCATAATGTTTCCATTTCAAGCTATTCAAATCAATCTTGCTTATAGAGCAAAATCTTTCGAGAAAACACCTCAATAAAAAACGGCCCGTAGGCCGTTTTCAAATTTGTTTGCAATTTTCACACTTTATTATTTCGTGCGAACCTTGGCGACATCTGCGGCTGTGACTGCCGGAGCATCATTGGTCCAGCTCGAACGCAAGAAAGTAGCAAGTGCTGCAACTTCATCGTCATTCATGCGCCAGCCAAAGCCCGGCATTGCAAGATCGGCAGGGCGTTTTTCAGTCGACGGCATACGAGAACCGTTAACGATCACGCGCAGCAATCCGCTTGCATCCTTTGCATTGACGATTTTTGCACCATCAAGCTCGGGGAAGACACCTTTTGCACCTTTACCGTTTACAAAGTGACAAGCATTGCAATTGTCCATGTAAAGGCGGGCACCAAGTGCCATATCCGGTTTGGCTTCAGTCAACATATCTGTTGTCTTTTTCGGATCACGTACCTGTTTTGATGCGTCACCTGGAAGTGCAATATGTTTGAGATAGGCAACAATCGAATCAAGATCGTCTTCGGTTGCAAATTGCATTGATTCTTCGACAACGAGCGTCATCGGACCGACAACGGCCGAATGACTGTTACGACCTGTCTGCAAATAGGCCTTCAAATCATCTGCTGTCCAATTCGCAACGGATGAATTCGGGCTACGCAAATTCGGCCCATAGAAACCGTCAATCGTTTCACCGGTCAGGAATTTGTTGCTATCGCTATTCGTTCCCGATTGGCGGAACATGGAATCACGCGGTGTATGGCATGCGCCACAGTGGCCTAAGCTTTCGACAAGATAGGCACCGCGATCAAGTTTCGCATCGTTGAAGCGTGGCTCGAAACCACCTTTGCCGGAAATCGCAAAGAAGTTCCAAAGACGGATTCCCCAACGCTGGTTGAACGGAAATGACAGATTGGTTTCTTTGACTTTGGCACTAACCGGTTTCACTTCATGCATGAAATAATCATAAAGTGCAACAATGTCGGGCTCGCTGATCTTGCGATAGTTTTCGTAAGGCATTGCCGGATAAAGAAGCTCGCCATTTTTGCCGATACCGTCACGCAAAGCATCACGGAACTGGTCAAGTGTCATATTCTTTATACCGTTTTCATCCGGTGTGATGTTGGATGAATAGATAATGCCGAACGGACTTTTGACTTCACGACCACCTGCATAAGGTTGGCCACCGGGTGCGGTGTGGCAGGCTGCACAATCGGCCATTCTTGCAAGATATTCACCCCGTCCCTGTTCCGGTTTGAAGTCCGGAGAAAGAGCTTCTGTCGGGCCTGTTCGTTTGATTGGCACAAACATGATTGCCAGAATGACAATAATTGCAAGGATTACCAATCCAATAATAATTTGTATTAAACGTTTCATCGGATGTTTCTCCTATGCCAAAGGCCGCGGGTTTTTGAGGTAATCGGATTTGATATTTTCAAGCATCCAATAGGTCAAAGCGCCGAGCGTTCCTGTAGGATTATGCTGGATATTCTGCGGGAAAGCATTGGCACCCGGAATAAACAGATTGTGGTAATCCCAGTGTTGGAGATAACGGTTCAATGCCGAACGTTTGGGGTCTGTACCCATAATCGCACCGCCCACAGTGTGGGTCGTTTGATAAATGCGGGTATCATATTGCTGGCCTTCTTTCATCGCCGGATTCTGACGATATTTATCAGGACCGATTGCATCGGCAATCTTGTTGATCTTGTCTGTGATGAATTGCGACATCCTGATTTCATTATTGTGCCAGTTGAATGTCATACGCATCAACGGACGACCGAATTTATCTTTATAAGTCGGGTCAAGATCAAGATAGGCATCACGATAGGACATAACCGAACCGTGTTGGCTGATCGACATGGCATGCCCATACCAATCGCCAATAGCCTTCTTCCATTCCGCACCCCAAGCCGGTGTGCCACCCGGCAACGGCATATTGCGAATTGGCTGGCCGTTGGTCTGGCCTGACGAAATACGGCTGCCACCGATAAAGCCTTCTTTTGCCATATCGATCTGGTTGAAGCTGTAATCATCAAGATAAGAACCGTTACAACCGGTACCGACAAATGGATTGAATACCTTATCCTTGAAGAACAATGTGCCACCGCCAATAGCAGTCTGGTAGGCGTAGTTACGGCCGATAACACCTTCACCGGTGATCGGGTCATAAGGTTGACCAAGGCCGGAGAGCAACAACAGGTGAACATTGTTAATCATGAAACCGCCGAGAATGACGAGATCGGCCGGTTGGAAGAACTCTTCATTCTTTTCATTGACATAAGTAACACCGGTTACAGTCTTGCCATCTGCGGATTTTTCAATACGCAAGACTTCCGACTTAACCCGATATTCAAAATTCTTATAGCGCTTCAAAGCAGCCAGAACACTGACTTGCGGTGAAGCTTTTGAATAATTGAGGCAGCCATAACGTTCGCAGAAACCGCAATAGTTACAAGGCCCCATCTGCATACCATAAGGGTTGGTATAAGCCTCGGAAGCGATAGCCGACGGGCAAGGGAACGGATGAAGGCCGATTTTCTTTGCACCTTCTGCAAAGAGCCGCCCGTTATAAGTATAAGGCAAAGCCGGCATAGGATAAGGATTCTTGCGCGGGCCTTCAAAAGGATCGCCACCTTCCTGGATTTTACCGTTCAGATTGCCGGCAGTACCCGAAACGCCTGCGACCTTTTCAAACATATCGAAATGTTTTTCCAGTTCGTCATAGGTAACGCCCCAGTCCTGAATTGTCATATCTTCAGGAATAATATTGCCGAAGGTTTCCTCGATATAGGAACGGGCTCTGAGCTCTTCCGGCTGTGCACGCCATGTCATGCCGTTCCAGTGGATACCTGCCCCGCCAACACCGATACCGGGAAGAAAAGAACCCAATTGGCGATAGGGGAGAGCAACCTGATCCAGTCCTCTGCGAATCGTTACTGTATGATCGCGCGGACGGACGGCAGTGCCGAGACGGACACCATATTTCAATTCGTCAGCCGGTTTCGGATAAGCGAAACTCGGAACTGTATCGCGGTCTTCACCGCGTTCCAGTGCGACAATTTCCAGACCTTCTTTTGCAAGTTCGATGCCGCTGATTGCACCGGTCCATCCGAGGCCGATAATGACAACGTCTTTCTTCTTCATTGTTTGTGTCATGATTTAAGCCCTTTGACCTGAGAGTGAAACGGGCCCGAGTTTGTAAGGAACATTATCCTTTTCGACCCATTCGAGGAAGCTTGCACGTGCACCAGGGAACCCGATGTAAACCCATGCAGCCATGTCATAATTGCCACCATATTGGGGATCGGCGAAATAACCTTCCTTGGTGTTTTGCAAAAGGAACGAGAAGAAATCACCGGAACGCAATTCGGCAATTTCGACTTCATCCTTTTCGACACGCTTTAAAGCTTCATCCTGTTTTTCAGCGGGAAGCTCTGCAAAAATTGCACCATATTGGGCTTTGCACCATTCATTGATCTTCGGAATGGCAATACGATAGGCTTCGGCAGGTGAAGGTTCTGCCTGATAGCCTGTGTAACGGGGCGCATCACGATTGAAAGGCGCTTGTCTATACCAGTGGTCACCTTGCCCCCAAGGATCAGCCAATTGCTTGTCAATGAAAACCGGAACACGTGCTTCCAAAGCACCCGGTCCTTTCCCGTCTGACGGGATAATTCGGGCAGTAGCGGCCATCACAAAGGCCCACTCTTCAGCGTTGAAAAACGACCGCTGATAGTTTTGTAAAGGAACTGGCCCTTGTGGCTGTGCCATTACATGACGGGCCGATAGTGCAGCGGCAGCACATGCTGCTGCCCCCAATAGAAGCCCACGTCTTGTAATGGACAGGTTGGTTTCGTTCAAATTTTTTCGTGTCATAAATACCTCCACGAGCGAATTACACTGCCCTCGTTACACGAATTGTGGCGAGATTTAAGCAACAAGAGTGTGAGCTCCGGAAAAGTGATAAACCTTCAGCTGGTTGTCACATTTTTTGTCATTTTCTATTTTTCCGTTATCGTTTATGTTCGGAAAAAATGTAAAACAGGAATTGCGGTAAAACGGAACTTCATGAAAATCTTGGCCTTTAGCGCTTTTTGGCTGGTGTTTTGGTTGTCCTTCTCATTTGCTGGCGAGCTGCCTGACGGGCCGGAGGGGCGCTATTGCGGTTTTGTCTATAATGCCGGTTATCTGGTTCGCTCCGAAGTTGTGATCGGGAAAACGAAAGACGGTCGCCTGATCGGCAAAATGACTTATCGCGACGGTGACGAGGTAACGGAAGGAACGATTGAGGAAGTCATAAAAAAGCAGGGCCGTGAACGGACAGTCAAATGGAATGATAAATATGGCACGGGACTAGCTATTTTAAAATTTGATGAAAAATTTGATGAATTTGAAGGCCTTTGGGGCACAGATTTAAACATTCCCCAATATGAGTGGACAGGAAAACGCTGCAATGACGTCACCAGTTAAGAAAAACGGAACCGTGATTCCTCGCATTCTTTCAATTGCCGGAACCGACCCTTCCGGAGGCGCGGGAATGCATGCCGATATCAAAACCTTTTCGGCCATGAAAACTTACGCCATGAGTGTTGTCACAGCCGTTGTCGCACAAAATACGCAAGGTGTCCGGGCGTTCAAAGCCATGGATGCCGATTTTGTAGCCGACCAGATTGATGCTGTTTTCGAGGACATCAAAGTCGATGCGGTAAAAATCGGCATGGTAGCCAATGCCGCAATTGCCCAAGTGATTGCCGATAAGCTTATGCATTATGGCGCAAGCAATATTGTTCTTGATCCTGTCATGGTAGCAAAAAGCGGTGACTTGTTGCTTGAAAACGATGCCATAGAAATTATTCGCAATGTACTTGTTCCGATGTCTGCCATTATCACCCCCAATCTGCCGGAAGCTGCCGTGCTTCTCAAAACAAAACCGGAATGGTCACTTGAAGAAATGAGGAAGTGTGCGCCCGATATTCTGGAGCTTCAATGCCGTTCTGTCCTCCTTAAAGGCGGGCATCTCAAAACCCCGACAAGCCCCGATATTTTTTGTGACCGCCACGGTGTTATCGAACTTGAAGCTCCACGCATTGCGACAAAAAATGACCATGGCACAGGTTGCACGATCTCGGCAGCCATTGCCGCTTTATTACCAACGACACCACTGGTTGATTCGGTCCGTTTTGCCAAACGCTATCTGACCGGTGCACTTGCCGCTTCAAATAAACTCGAAGTCGGACACGGGCATGGGCCTGTTCACCATTTTTATGAATTATGGCAAGACGGGATGATCGGCGATTGAACCGTCATTCGTCCGGAAGTCGTGAAAACCGGTCGCGATAATTTTGCGGCGAAACATGAAGGTGACGTTGAAAAACCCGTCTTAAAGTTTCTTCACTACCGAAACCACATTGGCGGGCTGTCTTTTTTATCGACCAGTTCTGTTCAAGATATTGTCTTGCAGCCTCAAGCCGGAAAAGCTCTATTGCTTTGGCTGGCGATGACCCCGTATCACGGGTATAAAGGCGGGAAAAATTCCGTTCGCTCATACCACATTTTTCGGCAAGCATTGCAACCGACAAGGGACGGGAAAGATTTTTCATAATCCATTGATTGAGGAGATTGAATCGTTCATCCTCGCAATAAAAATCGAGAAGTTCACTGAACTGGCTTTGACCGCCCGGACGACGCAGATAAACAACCAATTGACGGGCAACGGATTTTGCCAGATTGAACCCCAAATCTTCTTCCACCATTGCCAAAGCCATATCTATACCGGAGGTGATTCCGGCAGATGTCCAGATTTTGCCATTGCGAATAAAAATTGCCTCGTTTGTCCATAAAACCGATGGATAATCCCTCCGGAATTCGTCTATCCTGCTCCAATGCGTTGTTGCTTTTTTTCCGTCAAGTAGCCCAAGTTTTGCCAATGCCAGAGAACCGCTACAGACTGATGCTGTGCGCCGCGTTTTCCGGTTCATCATATCAAGCCATTGAAGTATCGCTTTGTTTCCGGCAAAGCGGTTGATGCCGCGACCACCGCTGATGATAAGCGTATCGAGCTGATCGGGAGCCAAGGACAAAGGTTCAACTGCCAATTCGAGACCACTTGTCGTTTTAATCTTGTCATTTTCGGCAATTGTCAAAAGCCGGTAGGGCTTCACGTCACCTTCATAAATGTCATTGGCACTCGAAAAAACCTGCAAAGGTCCACTAATGTCGAGCAATTGCGCATCATTAAAACAGACGATAGCAATCGTTGCCGGTGCAATGCTTGCCGGTGCAATAGTTTCCGAAAAATCGATCGAACATTTCTTACTTGGCGTAAATCGTGGGGACTTTGTCATAACTGCCAATTTAGCGCGCTCTATAGTTTTTTAAAACATATTTTTAAAAAGGGATCGCTTATGACTATAAAAGCCGGATTTTTTATTTTTGATGAAATGCAACTTCTGGATTTTGCCGCGCCCTATGATGAATTTTGTTCAACTCCTGAAATAGAAGTTTCTCTCATCGGAGAAAGCTTGAAGCCGATTACAACGACGAGCGGATTATCCTTTGCGCCCGATCATGACATCAGCACAGCCCTTCCACTTGATGTCCTGTGCATTCCCGGAGGAAATGGCGTCAATCAATTTTTGAACAACGAACCGGTTCTCGAATTTTTCCGTAAAGAAGCAAAAGAGACCCGCTTTCTCACATCGGTTTGCACCGGTTCGCTTATTCTGGGTGCAAGCGGCCTTCTTAAAGGACGCAAAGCCACAACCCATTGGAGCGCCATGGAATTTCTACCGATTTTCGGTGCAATTCCTGTTGAGGAACGTGTGGTTGCCGATGGTCACATCATAACAGCCGGCGGAATCACTGCAGGCATTGATTTCGGCTTGGTCATTATCGCAAAACTTCTAGGCCAGGAAACGGCCGAAAAAATTCAATTGCTCATGCAATATGATCCCGAACCGCCATTTGATTGTGGAACACCTGAGAAAGCCCCGAAGGCATTGGTAGAACAACTTCAACGGGAAAATAGTACTGACGAACGGAGAAAACTTGTCCGGAAATGGCAGGAAAAACACGGATTCTGACACGCTATTGCTCGCCACAATTTCCGATAGCCGTGAAATTGATGTTTCCGGAAATATTCTGGTCAAAAAAAATGCCGGTATAAACCGGCATTTCAAGCATAATTGGCGGGCTTTCCGCTATTTCTATAACAGACCAGAGGAAACCATCGATAAATGATGGTTCCAAAGGCTTACCAATAGCCCAATATTTTCCACCAGATACCGCCAATAATTGCGAAGACCAGAAGATTGACGACACTCATCACAAAGCCCACGCCCCACCAGCGGCCGAGACTGACATAGCCGGAACCGAAGATGATCGGCGATGTACCGGTGGCATAGTGGGTCAAGCACATCATGATTGCCGAAGCAGCAGCCATCAGCAACATAAAGAGATTGACATAATCAGCGGGAATGAGGTGAACACCAACCATCAGGAAAGCCAGCATCATCGCGCTGATATGGGCTGTCGTACTTGCAAACACGTAGTGTGTATACATGAATGTCAGGATCAATATAGCCATAGCTACAGGCCAACTCATTCCACTTGATTCGATAGCGAAACGAAGACCGTCAGAGAACCAGGCAATAACGCCAAGTTTGTTAAGCTGGCCGGCAAGCATAACCAGCGCACCGAACCAGATAAGTGTATCCCATGCGCTTTTTTCCTTCAGCACATCATCCCAGGTCAGTGTTCCGCACAAAAGCAGGATAACGAGACCGACAAATGCGACTGCTGTCGGATCAACCGCAAAGGACGGGCCGAACAATGCAGCCGGAAGACCTGCCCACAACAGAAGCATAATAATGAATGTGAGCAACATAATAATTTCCGGAGCTTTGACTTTACCCAATTTCTGCAACTCGTCATGAGCAAAAGTGACGGCATTCGGAGTGACTTTCAGTTCTGGCGGAGAAATCAGATAAATGACAAAGGGCATAATCAACATGGCAACAATGCCCGGTACCAACATGCAAAGTGCCCAGGTGCTCCAAGAAAGCGTGAAACCTTGATGGGTTGCTTCGGCAATATAATTGACAACCAGCGGATTTGGTGCGGTCGCTGTAATAAACATTGCCGAGCTGATCGGATTTGCATGATAATTGACAAGTGCAAGATAAGTGCCGACTTTGCCTTGCGTTCCTTTCTGGGGAACAGAATCGTAGGCAAGGGCAATCGAGCGCATGATCGGGTGGATAATACCGCCGCAGCGTGCTGTATTGCTTGGGGTAAAAGGAGCAAGCAATAATTCGCAAAGTGCAAGCCCGTATCCGATACCGATCGTCCGTTTACCGAGAAGACGGATGAAATAATATCCAATCCGCGCACCCAAACCTGTTTTAATCAGGCCGCGCGAAACAATGACCGAAATAACAATGAGCCATATGAGTGCATTGTCCATCGAACCAAGCGCATCGGCAACAGCTTTCGGAGAGGTTGGTGATGTCACCTTGGACAACATGACCACGGCAATCGTAATCATCGACATGACGCCAAGAGGCATAACCTTGAGAATGATGCCAAGAATAGCTGCCACAAAAATGGCTACAAAATGCCAAGCTTCTGCGGTCAAACCGGCAGGCTTCGGCGACATGTATAAAGCCCAGTAAATGAGCACACAAATAATACCGGGAATAATACGAAAAGGTACATATTCCGATAGTTTCTGGTTTAATTTGCTTAGGGATTGCATCAATATAATCCTTTATGAAGGCTTCTCCAGTAAGGGGTTTATATAGAAGGTTTCAGTTTATAGACCAGTCAAAAGAAGCCTTGGTCTCATGAAACATCCACATCTTAATATCACTTTGAATGAAACTGGCAATAATATGATTTTTCTTGCCACATTATCCAGATTTGAAACGCACGGCTTATCATTCAAATGATGGAAATAGAATCCTGGGAACGAGCATCCAACGAATAAAATCCACGATATTCGCTTTCGCTATGCGATCATTTGCAGATTTATTTTGCGATTGATCTATCGGCTTATTATGCATTGGTCGTGGTTTACCCATTTTCCATTTCAGAAATGTTTGATTTGCATAATTTTTTAAAAAATACAGCGCTCACGGAAATTCGTTTGTTTGAAAAGGTGACCGCGAACCAACCAGACTTTTGTTGATGTCATGTCTTTGATCGGATATACGGTCTTCAAATTTTTCCGCCAATGCCTTTGAACTTTTCGACAAAAGCGGAAATTTTATCAAAAACTGTTTTCTTTTTTGACGCATATTGCGGATTAAGCGGACTCATTCTCGGAAGAGCCTCACTCAAGTCAGTGCCGTTCTCATTGGCAAATTCGTGCTTTAGAGAGGTCGCCAAATAGCGTTTTGCGGCATCCTCCCGCAAATTTTCGGAAGCAATCAGTTCTTCGGCTTCCCGCGCCTGTTCTTTTTGTGCAAATTGATAGAACTCGTCAATAATGCTTGATTTATCGGGAATTTTATCGAAATCGACGTGATTGATAAAATCGACAATCAGGCTTTCTTTGGCTCTGCTTCCCACGCTTGAGCGGATCAACCGGCGTCCCTCTTCAACAATCGTCGCCTTATCCTTGTTTTTTCTGGTCTCTTCAAAAATAAGTTCGAGAATATAATCAAGATTGATTTCTTGCGATTTCAACAAATCGACTTCAAAGACGACGTCTTCCCATATATCGGGTATATCGTCCGGTTTTTTACCTTCTCTTTCTCGACGAAGCCAATCGCGAATATCGTTGTAGGTTGACCGGTAATCTTGCAAGAGACGAATGTCCGGAACGTCAATCTCTTGCAGTTCTTTCAATTTTTCATCGTCAATCTGATATTTTGCTTGTAAAGCGGCAACATCTTCAGGGTTTTCAATGTCTATTTTTTTAAGTTCATTAAGACAGGTAAACTCGTCGTAATTTCGCAATATATTTTCAATGCGCAAATATTCGCCAAAGAGTTTGACAAAGTCCTTTTTGTCTTTTTCCGTATGAATTGCAGTCGGGTTGGGAAACCGGCTCTCGAGTTCGTTGACAATCTCGATGTAGCCACGGTGTCGCTCGCCTGTAAGCTCGTCCGTATAGCCCCTGATATAATCCTCGAAGCTCCGCTCAAGAGCGATAGCTCCAATGTCGTCATGATTTTTTTGACCAAAAAGTTTCAAGGCATCGATTGTCGGCTGTTCAAGATCACGAAAGGTTATAATATTGCCGAATGTTTTGGTTGCATTATAAATGCGATTTGTGCGCGAATAGGCCTGAATAAGGCCATGATAGCGAAGATTTTTATCAACAAACAAAGTATTCAATTGTGGTGCATCAAAGCCGGTCAAAAACATGCCGACAACAATCAGAAGATCAACTTCCTGTTTTTTTACCCTTAAAGAAAGATCACGATAATAATTCTGGAAGCCTTCACTATCGACGCTGAACTTGCATTTAAATTCTTCGTTATAATCGTTGATTGCTGCTGTTAGAAATTCTTTATCCGACTGTTGAAGCTGTGACGGATCAAAGCTCTCGTCGGCAATTTCGCCTTTAGCATCGGGTAGTTTTTCGCAAAGTGCATCTTGTTCGCCATTGGCTGCAAAAGAAAAAATCGTTGCAATTTTCAAACTGTGATCGCGGTCTTTTTGCAAGGCTTTCAGGCAATTATAGTAAGCTTTAGCAGCCGCCACGCTTGAAACTGCAAACATGGCGTTAAAACCTTTGCCATTTGGTACATTGCGGTGTGTTTTGATGGAAAAATTGTCGAGAATATAACGTGAAATCTCTTTAATCCGATTGGGGTGCAGCAATGCGTCGCTGGTTTCCGCAGCCGAGAGCTTTTCAATGTCCTGTTCACTTTCCACTTTGGTGAAAAGCGGGCGCACATTATTATAATCAACCTTGAATTTTAAAACCTTTTCATCACGAATAGCGTCGGTGATAACATAGCTGTGCAATAATTTGCCGAAAACGCTTTCGGTCGTTTGGGCGCCTAGAGCATTTTTTTCAAAAATCGGGGTTCCTGTAAAACCGAACTGATAAAACTGCTTGAACTTCTTGTTAATGTTCTTTTGTGCTTCCCCGAATTGCGATCGATGCGCTTCATCAAAAATGAACACGACCTGCTTGTTATAGATTGACAAATCATCTTCACTTTTTATCAGATTGTTGAGTTTCTGAATGGTCGTAACGATGATTTTATTATCATTATTCTCGACATTATACTTCAATCCGGCCGTGTTGTTGGATCCGATAACGCTATCGCGCGAAAAACGCCGGTATTCTTTCATCGTTTGATAATCAAGGTCCTTGCGGTCGACCACAAAGAGAACCTTGTCAATAAAATCGAGCTCGGTCGCCATAAGCGCTGTTTTAAAACTGGTCAGCGTTTTTCCCGAACCTGTTGTATGCCAGATAAAGCCGCCGCCTTCTGTACTGTGCCACTTTTTAGCGTTATGGGCGGATTTGAGTTTCCATAAAATACGTTCTGTTGCGGCGATCTGATAGGGGCGCATAATCAACAGCGTATTTTCCACATCAAAAATCGAATAATTTATAAGTATATTGAGCAACGTGTTCCTTGAAAGAAATGTAGCGGTAAAATCTTTCAAATCGGATATAATCGAGTTGTCCGAACGCGCCCAATTCATTGTGAAATCGAAGCTATTTTTGTCGCGCTTGGTGGTGTTGGCAAAATAACGTGTGTTCGTACCGTTAGAAATGACAAATATCTGCAAAAACTTGAACAGCGAATTATCTTTATTGAAGCTTTCTTTGGTATAGCGATGAATCTGGTTGAATGCTTCACGTATAGCAACGCCACGCTTTTTGAGTTCCACCTGAACCAATGGCAAGCCGTTGACCAGAATGGTTACATCATAGCGGTTGGCAAAGGTACCCTCTTGTTCAAACTGGTTGATGACCTGAAGCTGGTTGCGAAAAATATTTTTTTTATCGATTAGATAAATATTTTTTATCTCACCACTGTCGAAAATAAAATCATAAATATGGTTGTTCTGGATTTTGCGGGTTTTATCTATAATCGTATCACTTGGGCGATCAAGATATTCGGTTAAAAACCTCTGCCATTCACTGTTTGAAAACTTCACGGAGTTCAATTTTTCCAATTGCTCGCGCAAATTTACAAGTAATGCTTCGTGTGAGGTGAGCTTAGGCAAATATTCATAGCCTTGGGAAGACAGATCTTTTATAAGCTCATTTTCAAGATCGGCTTCAGTCTGGTAGGTAGCACCTGTTCGATCCATGGTGTCGTAACGATCAAGCACAATAAAATTGTTTGTTTCGGCAATCGTTTTTATCTTAGTGCTCATCTTTATTTTGCTCTTCAAAGAATTTATATTCTTTTATAAGATGTTTAACTAAAAAATTCACCATATTCTTTTCTTGTTCTGATGGAATTCTAAATTCTTCATCAGTCAATTTGGAATGACTAGTAAAATTCATTATTCTGCTATAGTATAATTGTTTCTCTTCAGGTAATATTTCTCCCCACCTCTCATATCCCAAGAACATCGCTGTCTTTTCATATAAATTCCTAAGTAGCATAAAGTGATATTTTTCAATGTTTCTATTCTTCGTTGCTTTAACTATAATATCTTTTAAATAAAGATGATAGCTCAATGCGTTATTCGCATCTCCTTGTTTCTCAGCAAGTTCATAAGTACCGTCATCAAACCGAGTTAAAAAATACCCTTTCTTCTTATTAACTTCGTGATAAATAATATTATAAAATAATGTGTTATGTGTTGTAACGATAAACTTTAACCCCACCGCATTACAATTGCGAATAACCTCGCCTAAATCCATAGCCAATTCAATCAAATGATTTTGGTCCAAAGAACTAACTGGATCATCAATAAAAATATATTTTAACGCATCAAATCTGTTAGTCATTTTCGTGTCATTATCTGACACCGTTTTTTCTCTAATGGCGATTTGAATATAATTAAAAAAAATGCTCCAGATAAAGCAACTTTCTTCTCCCTTCGAAATTTTTATATTGTGATCTGTTTCATTATCTCCCGCCATAAAATCGAACGTTACCCAGTCTTTCGTAGTTTCTTCTGAAGGATTATCTTTTTCATTGATATGGAAGTTAATGTCTATTTTTTTACCTATAAGTTTTTGAAAATAAGAAACAATATTGTTCTCTTCTCCCTGTTCGTTTATAATAAAATGAAGGAATGAATTATTTTGGACTACCAATTTATGGGATGATCCCTTTTCCCAGTAAAATATATCTTCAAAATCTGAATTGTAGTTTAGTATTGGAATTCTGTTTTCTGTGAGCCTAGTTTCTTGAGAAACAAGCTTTTCAAATTCATGTGACAGCCTTGTCTTCCCTGTCCCATTAAATGCGTATATTAAATGTGTCTTAAGATTTTTTTCGTGTCCATCACAATTTTTCTTTAACCCCTCTGCAATCTTTTTCAGTGTATCTTTTGTACAAACAAAGTTTTTTTCACCCACTTTAATTCTCCAAATCGGGTTTAGGAAAATCTAACAACTTCTCCCGATAATATTCAAATTGTTTATTTCGTAATTCAATTTCCCTTGGTAACCCCTCAGAAATCGAAGTTATTAACGTCAAAAAAGAATCTAATTTCCGTACAATTTCTTTCTGAACCGATATTGGTGGAACGGGAACTAAAAATATATCTGTATCACGAATTGAAATTTGCGGCATCTGCATTTTATTGCCAATATGTTGGAAGTATTGTTCTTTATTTTTTACGTAATAATATATATACTTTATATCTATATTATCATTTTCCGAATGATAGGACCAAAATTCTTTTTTATGAGAAAATGGTTTATCATAATAATCAAATTCAATATTTCCTCGCGACTTTACGATTATAGAAGGATATTTATTAATGTCCTTTTCAGGAATATCATTAAAATCTGCAAAAGCAAAAGTTCGTCCACCAGCGAATATTTTCAAAGCTCCATTGGCTTTGTTTAGCTCTTTCATTTTTTCAGCCGTTATTGAAGTTCCACCTGTCCTCTTCAACATTTCACCCAAAGACTTCCATTCAACTTCATCGTCAGAAAAAGTAAGTAATTTATTGAGATAATAGTTGTATTGTTTTTTACGTTGATTAAGCTCTGCGGTAAGTTCTGCGGTATGAGACGTAAACGCATCCAATATCCGGACAATTTCCTTTTGAACAGATAATGGCGGTATAGGAAACATCCACTTTTTTAATTTATCCATCTGGACGGAAGGAAAACTTGATATACTGGTGTTTTCTTGCGCTTTTTTATCAATAACAAAAAAATAATAATAAACGTATTTTATGTCTAAAAGCGTCTTATATTTTCCCCTAACGGAAAAATTTGTAAAACGTTGATTACATAGAAAATCGGTTAGTATAAGAGCATGCTCTCCCACTGTTGCCGATGTAGACATGATAATTGAGTCTTTAGGAAATAATTTGCCTTTCACTCCATTGATATGAACTTTTTGAGCAGAGTCCTTTAAAATACGCTCCCCCGCCCGCAAATCTTCCATCCTGAACCAAGGAACCGTTCCGCCGATCCAATATTCTTTAACAGATTTACTGGGTGTATATCCATTTTTTAATGTAAAAATTTCGTCTATTGGCTTCCACTCGACCTCGGCGCCTTTGAGCAGCTTTTCTATGATTGATTGGCTCATGCTTCTATCTCCGCGACAATCTGGTCGATTTCAGCGCGAAGTTTATCGATTTTTTTGACCGTCTCTTTGATTTCAGTATTGAGTTTTTGAATGTCGATTTTTTCGCTTTTGTCTTCCTGTTCCACATAAGAGCTTACAGAAAGGTTATAATTGTTTTCCTTGATCGCTTCATAAGAAACCATCTTCATTTTATAATCGACATCTTGCTTATCAGCGAAGAGCTTCAAGATTTCGGCAATATTGTCTTCTGTCAGGATATTATTATTGGTTTCTTTTTTGAAAATATCACCGGCATCTATAAAGGCCGTTTCAGTATGCCGCTTGTTTTTTGCCAGAATTAAAATATTAACCGCGATGCTGGTGCCGAAAAACAGATTGGGAGCCAGAGCAATAACGGTATCGACATAGTTGTTATCAACCAGATATTGGCGAATTTTTTGTTCGGCCCCGCCACGATAAAAAATGCCGGGAAAGCAGACAATTGCCGCGCGCCCTTTGGGAGAAAGATAGCTTAAAGCATGGAGGATAAAAGCAAAATCCGCCTTTGACTTTGGCGCCAACACCCCAGCGGGCGCGAAACGCTCGTTATTGATAAGGGTCGGGTCATCGCTGCCAATCCAGTGAACCGAATAAGGGGGATTGGAAACAATCGCGTCAAACGGTTTGTCATTATTATGTTTCGGATCCAATAATGTGTCGCCCAAAGCAATATCGAATTTGTCATAATTGACATTATGCAAAAACATATTCATACGGGCGAGGTTATAGGTGGTATGGTTGATTTCCTGACCGAAAAATCCTTCTTCAATAATGTGTTCCTCAAATTGCTTCTTTGCCTGTAGCAACAAAGATCCGGAACCGGCTGCCGGATCATATATTTTATTGACATGGTCCTGACCATATAAGGCAAGTTGAGCAATAAGTTTTGACACGCTTTGCGGCGTAAAAAACTCGCCACCGGACTTACCGGCATTGGCAGCATAATTGGAAATCAGATATTCATAAGCATCGCCAAACAGATCAATGTGATTATCCTGAAAATCTCCAAGATCAAATTCCGCTACCCCCTTTAGCACCTTGGCCAAGGTTTTGTTTTTATCCTGAACAGAATTTCCCAATCTGTTGCTGGTTGTATCAAAATCGGCAAAAAGGCCTTTAATATCCGGTTCGGACGGATGCCCGTTGGCGGAATTTTCAATAGCGTCGAATATCTTTTTGAGGTCAATATTGAGCTCGTCATTCTGGTCGGCCGTTGCAACGACATTTTCAAACAATTGACTGGGAGCGATAAAATAACCTTTTTCCTTTATCGCAAGAATACGCGTTTCGTCGGGAATGTCTTTATCTGCAATTTTTGCATAATTGATCGTTTCATCGCCTGCTTGAATGTAGTCGCAGAAATTCTCACTCATAAAACGATAAAACAATGTGCCCAACACATATTGCTTGAAATCCCAGCCATCGACCGAACCGCGCACATCATTGGCGATTTGCCAGATTTGGCGATGCAATGCTTGACGCTGTTGTTGGCTCTCGGACATTTCACGACTTCCCTTAAAAACTATTTCATTTTATCTAGCGCAAAGCAAACGGGGTTAACAAGCCGGTTCAAATTCAACTGTCATCGCCCAATTGCTTTTCAAGTGCCTGACGGGCAAGACCAACCATATAAGGAAGTTGATCCAGCGACCTGAATTTGGCTTCCACAAAACCGGTTCCAAAATGACCAATCTGTGAGATATCACGGCAAAGACCACGTGGGTCATCAAGCTCGTTTAGCTTGATATTGAGGTTCAAAATTAACTGTTTTGATCGCGGCGAAACATCAACAAAATTCGTTTCCGCTTTATAGGCGATATAGTGCTTCAAGAATTCCTCTCGCACATTGTCATCAAGATTAAGTATTTCTTTGCGGAAGGCCTCGAACAATTCTCGTGTAATGCCGCTTTGTAAAAACGCATGATCGGCAATTGTATATGATTTCAAAACCGGTTTTTCCGGTTTGAAACGTTCAAGCGATTCTTCGGATATATCCGGTGCACGCCAGATATTGACCGCCTGATCGGCAAGGTTCTTCGCCCGCGCTATGATTGTTTTTTCTGTCCATTCCGGAAGTTCACCAAGCCCTTTATTGAGATGGAGCGGGCTTTCGGCAAATCCGCCTCGCATCGTGCGTTTGTCTTCAAATGACCGGTTGCCATATTCGGAATTATATCCTGTTAGTGTCAGATTACCGGCAGTATGCAACCATGTTTCCTGAACACGTTGCCAATCTTCCCCGAGCATTTTTTGCCAATCCTTCGGCAATGGTGTTGATTGCGGCATAATATGTTCGATTGTGTAATCATTAACGGCGACCCGCTCTTTACGACCAAAGTTTTCAAACCGGCGCAACCAGTAAGACCGACTGCGGAAATGATAGAGATCACGGTGCTGGAAATTTTCTTTAAACTCTTCATTTGTCGGAAAACGCCTATAAGACGTCATCAGGCTGAAGGCCGCTTTCACACTTTCGAGATAATCACTTTTATCAATATCACGATAAAGCGTTGCAAAGGTTTTATTCAACGAATTGGTCGGAATCGAACAAATTGCCCTTCGGAACACATAGGCTTCCACCAGACGGACAATTTCGAGAAAATAACCTTTTTCAAGGGTGCCATTGGCATAATCTGCATAAACCGGCAGCAAAAAAGGATATGCGACGTCAACTTTAAGTTCGCTCAAATCAAAAAAAGCTTGTGCCAGCTCTTTATCATTTTCCTCTTCAAGAGCCATTGCGCAATAATAGCGGGCAAAGCGCAACATATCATCAACAATGTTCTCGATTGTTTTAATATTGTCAGTGCGTGCAAACTGCTTGAAGCCGGCGTAAACTTCATCCAGCCGCGGAATTGAACCGGTTTTGACTGTCAGATAATGCCGCATAAAACTGTTGAATTCTGTGTCATAGGCCTCTTGCCCGAAAAGTTTTTCCATCGGTTGCCAATAAGCACGATAAAGCCGCGTCTGTTGATCCGGCTCCAGTCCCATAAGAAAAAAATTCCGGATAAGGTCTGCCTGTGTCAATTGCAGACCTGTCGAATTCATACTTTCAAAAATGAGCTGCGGATTATCTTGCCCTCTGGCAAGGGCCACATAAACAATAAGAAGTTTTGCAATTCCCCGGCATAGAAGCTTTAATTCCTGTTCATTGAGCCTGGCAAGTTGAGTTTCGAAATCATGGTAGTTTGCCAAAATACGTTCCGACTCTGCTGCCGGCAAAGGCGTGTCATTAACAAGCGCCAACAATGTATCGCGGTCGGTTTCGGTTAAAAGAAGACGGTTATGCCGATCTCCGTCCTCATATTCATTGACAAGGTAATAATTGAATATCTTACGAGCCGAAAAACCGTCATAAGGTTCTTTTGTTCCAACGGTTTTGGCAAGTGCCAATAAAAGCAATGTCAAAGTGGTTATTCTTTGCTGACCGTCAATCACAAGTAACGGCGCATTATGAGCATCATTATTCGCGATATAGACAACTGTTCCAAGAAAATGGCCTGCATTGTCATTTGCTCTACCGGCGCGCAAAATATCATGCCACAATTGTTCGCATTGTGTTGATGTCCACGAATATTTGCGTTGATAAATCGGAATGATAAATTGGCGGGCATCTTCCAAAAATTTGAGAAGATTAACGTTGCCAGCATCCATTTTCTGTTCTCCCCGGTAGTCTTTCCGGCTTAAACGAAATGGAACTTGTTGTCTATGTTTTAACAGTTTTGGACAAAAATTAAATCACAGATAGCCGCATCGTCGCAAATATAAATTGCGCGTTTTCCGATAACGGATTGAACCCGTCAATGACGGCTAACCGGATGATCGGCAATGAGCCCGATTGATAACCTTATGCTTCAGACAAACTGTTTTAATGAAAAGTGATCCGGATCAAGAGCATATAGATAAACCAATTTCATCCCGATCATGCACCTCTTCCGGCTATAAAAGGCTTTCCCGATTTTTGTCCTCACGGCATCACTCTATAAAACACTCAATTTTCAACTTTTTTGATAATTTTATCCATATCTGCAATTTTCAGATCATGGTCGAGATAGGCTCTCTTGTCTGATAGCTCGATATCCAACCCGTATTTCACCTCATATGCCAAAGTGCCTTGTTCGATTGAAAAATCAATGACATGCCCGCCCGATGTTTTGCTTTTATCGATGAAATGAAGATGAAAACCGGCAACCGAAATGTTCTGGAAAAATTCAGGAGTCCAGAATCCGATCAGTTCTCCTTCGACATCTTCGACATCCTCAACAATTTGATGTTCTGCAACTTCCAATGCATTCTTGAAGCGTTGCTGAAGCTCCCTCGGCCTTCTCACTTTCAAATGGTCGAATTTGCCTTCCAATTTCAGCGCCAGAAATACATTGTCAAACTTCAGATGTCTGGATAATTCCTGATATAAAGTGGCTTTCGATAACTGTGAAATTTCAAAACTTGCTTCAGGCTCGAAAGTCGTAATCTGGGCAAAAGGCATTTTTTCGTTATCATCCATTATGCGCAATGGCTTATTGCCCTTGGCATCAAGAAAATGACAACAATCTATGATGACTTCCCCTGTCAAACCGTCAGAACAGCCCAAACCGAAATGACCATGCTTTTTTATCTCCGATATGGGAAATAAACCTTCAAAAACGCCTCCCATCAGGGCATTGATTCCGGAAAATTGCGTAATTTTTTTGGTCATTATGTGTTTTTCCTGTTTAGAACAGCAAACCCGATTTCTCGCGGCTGATTGCGTTTTTTTAAAGAGAACTGTTTTCTACATAGCAACCACATTCATAAGTTCAATAACAGGTTGTTTTGATAGTTGCAAAGATCTTGAGGATGAGAATTGATATTCCCGACAAAGTCACATGCTTTTGGACAATAACCAATGTTATTTTTATGGTGTTACACGGCTTACAGGTGTTACATATCAATTTTCCAAATTGGAAATGTTTTCCAATCATCAGGAAAGCCCATAGGTTTTAGATCAACATTTAATCGGTCAAGTAATTCATGTAACTTATTTTTCCATTGTGTATTAGGAGCAGTTATTTCCAACAGATAAATTATAATACACAAAGTATTGTAAATGTTTCTTAAATTTTTACCATTCATCGAACAATTTAAAGAATTCGGACGTTTAGGTACTCTCATGGTGACGATAAAACTTTTATTCCATAATCTACCATGATGAGCACATATATTTCTTATATATGTGAGATGGTGAATTATAGATATAAACACGCTTTCATCTAATTCAAAATTTTTAGCAATTAATTGCCTATCTTTTCGGGATTTCAAATTCGCAATCCATTTTGACAATTGCCCTAAAGATATGATTTCGGCAGTCATCCAGATAGGAGGCTCCGTTGGATCATTATATTTATTTTTATAATGTTTTATAAAGGTGTCGGTTGATCTATCTATTTCATCTATCAATAACGAATAAGCTTTTGCATACTGAGCAGGCTTTGCATAAAGATTTGGGTCTAAATAACCATGCGCTCCATACGTAGTGGCTAAATAATAAGCCCATGACGCACGTATTGAAACTTCAATACGCTCAACAGCATCCATTATTAAAAGACGTAATTCTCTATCAAAAACATATAAATCAACAACATCCTCAAAAGAAGTTCCTGCCTTAAAAGCATGCTCATCAGGAACATCGCATTTTATCTCGAAAGGTAACCAGTATGCACGCAATCTATAATAACTTATATGTTTTAGATAATGCACGGCTCGATCATAGTCATGAATCAACATGCCACGCCTTTTTAAGAGCGTTATTTGTTCATCTATACTTATTGGCGGTTTTATAAATTGCATAAATACTGCTTAAACTATTTTTTAAGTTTATAAAAGCAGAAACCCACCAGGTGCGCAGTTCAATGACGAATCATTTTCCGAGGCGTGGTGGGTCTTATTAAGGTACATATGGATTATTACCTAACAAAAATCAATACGAAACTGTGGATATTTAATGTTCCTTTGTGCATAACGATGTTTTTATGAATTTTATCGCTTGACTCTTTAATAAATAGTATTGAGCGAAATTTCATCTAAGGTTGTCATTATCATTCTATAAAATATAGATTTTTCATTGTGATAACACAAAATACATAATTCTTTCTGCGATCACACACCTGCGCCGCTTCCAATTTCAGATATGAACTTCACGTCTGCATTGAATCAATGGAAAGGGTGATTCTGTTTGTCCGCTTTTTGTATGGCGTTCATTCAGTATCGCAGTGGTACTTTTCCAATATGCCACCCCATACAGATGGCGCAGGCAACAGAATGATGCACAA
The DNA here is from genome assembly GCF_016102505.1 of Bartonella sp. B10834G3. Taxonomy (NCBI): domain Bacteria; kingdom Pseudomonadati; phylum Pseudomonadota; class Alphaproteobacteria; order Hyphomicrobiales; family Bartonellaceae; genus Bartonella; species Bartonella sp. B10834G3. The sequence goes on along the minus strand of NZ_JACFOM010000001.1, from coordinate 984,483 downwards.
AGAAAATTCAAAGACAACATAGACGGAGCCGCAGTCGCCTGGATAGCCATTTCTCGTATTGCTTTCTGTTTATAATCGCGACAACTGGTCAAACAAAATGGCTTATTTTAATTCATTTGGTTCCGAATTGGTTTGGCGTGATTTTACATAAACAAAAAGCGCCTTACGGCGCTTGTCTAATTCTTGATTCTCTCAAGATTTATTGGAGCGGGCGATGGGATTCGAACCCACGACCCCAACCTTGGCAAGGTTGTGCTCTACCCCTGAGCTACACCCGCTCACAAACCGGAAGCGCTTCGCTTCGGTCGTGCCTATATGACCCAACCTTGCGACGATTGCAACATAAAAAATAAAATTCTTTCAATATTCGTTTTTCATGCTTTAAAAATCGTTGAAAATATTGATTTCCGGCCATGGCTCCAATAAAGCTTTTAAGAGGTTTTAGAGGGAGAAGTGATTATGCGTCGTTTGGTTCTGGCAGCCGCAGCTATTCTGGCATTGGGAAATTTTTCATTCGCAGCCGATAAAGTGAAAGTCGATATTACGCAGATTGTTGCCCATCCAGCTTTGGATGCCGTGCGCAAAGGCGTAGAGGATGTCCTCGCACAACAGGGCTACAAGAATGGGGAAAATCTTGTTCTCAACTTCCAGTCAGCACAGGGAAACATTTCCACAGCAACCCAGATTGCCCGCCAATTTGTTGGCGACAAGCCGGATGTGATTGTGACCATTTCAACGCCGTCGGCACAAACCATGCTCGCAGCGACCAAGAACATACCAATTGTTTTTGCAGCTGTTTCAGACCCCGTTGAAGCAAAGCTCGTACCGGATATGAAAAACCCCGGTGGAAACGTCACCGGCATATGCGACCGCTCGCCGGTTGAAGAACATATAAAACTCTTGAAAGAAATCAGACCTGATCTGAAAAAACTCGGCTACCTTTATAATGCTGCCGAGGCCAATTCGGTTTCGACCCTGAATGTTTTGAAAAAGCTCGCAGAAGAAGACGGCATAGAGGTTATCCCCTCGGCTGCACCGAAATCATCCGACGTGCAGGCAGCAACCCGCGCCCTTATCGGCAAAGTCGATATGATTTATGTACCGACAGACAATACAATTATCTCGGTGCTTGAAGGAGCAACAAAAGTAGCAGCCGAATCAAAAACACCGCTTTTTACGGCTGATCCGAGTTCGATTGGACGTGGCGCCTTTGCAGCCCAGGGAATCGATTATTATGATTCGGGGCTTGAGGCGGGTAAACTCGTTGGCCGCATTTTAAAAGGTGAAAAGCCCGCAGACATCGCTGTTGTCATACCGGACGGAAAAAATGTGGCGATTGACCTTCAAGCTGCAGAAAAAATGGGGGTTGTGATTCCCCAACCGGTACTTGATCGGGCTGCAAAAATTATCAACAAATAAGGTATCCTGACGGTGGAATTTTTCGATACTGACATAATTGCAAGCGGGGCAATTGCCTCATGAGTATGTTTGCCTTTACCGGTGCTGTCGAGCTCGGGCTTGTTTATGCATTTGTCGCTATCGGAGTCTATTTATCGTTCCGGATTCTCGATTTTCCGGATTTGACAGTGGACGGTTCGTTTCTGTTAGGCTCGACCGTCTGCGGTGTTATGATTCTATGTGGTTTTAATCCGTGGTTTGCCATGTTTTCGGCACTCGTTGCCGGAATGATTGCCGGACTTGTTACCGCACTTTTGAATTTGAAGTTCGGCATTCTGAACCTCCTTGCATCCATTTTGACAATGTCGGCGCTCTACACCATTAATCTTCGCATTATGGGAATTATGGGGGTATCGAATGTCAATCTGGGTTTGGCAGATACCGCGCTCACACCGTTTTATAATCTGTTCGGATTGCCGGATATGATTATCCGCCCGCTTTTTGTTGGCATACTCGTCATCATTGTTGCTTTTCTTGTCTGGCGTTTTCTGGAAAGTGAAATCGGCCTTGCCATGCGGGCAACCGGAACGAATCAGCGTATGGCGAAAGCTCAAGGAATCAAAACCGCGCTTCTCATTTATGCCGGTATGGGATTATCCAACGCTCTGGTTGCTCTTGGCGGGTCGCTTTATATCCAGACCGCTATCGCCACTGACATAACGGGAGGTGCAGGAACCATTGTGTTCGGGCTTGCTGCCGTTATTATCGGCGAGACATTGTTTAGAACCCGAAATCTTTTACTGATTATCATAAGCTGCATTGTCGGTTCTGTCCTTTATCGCGTTGCTGTGCAATTTGCATTTGAAGGCAGCAGCCTTGGCATTGATACATCGACAGACTTGCAGCTTATTACCGCTTTGATTGTGGTATTGACTCTTGTTTTGCCGCATTATCTGGGGGCAAAAAAGCATGATTGAACTGCAACATATCGGCGTAACATTCAAAGCCGGAACGCCCTTGGAAAAACAGGCGCTTATCGATCTCAACCTTAAAATTGAGCGTGGCAGCTTTGTAACCATTATCGGCTCGAATGGTGCCGGCAAATCGACCATGCTTGGGGTTCTCGCCGGAGATATTTTGCCCAATGAAGGCAAAGTCATTATCAACAATATTGATGTTTCAAGAAAATCGACAGCCGAACGGGCAGGCATGATCGCACGGGTTTTTCAGGATCCGCTAGCTGGAAGTTGCGGATCCCTCACCATTGAAGAAAATCTTGCCCTTGCCGCCCGTCGCGGGAAAAGGCGGGGGTTGCGTTCGGCTTTGACAAAAGAAAACCGCGAAATATTCCGCGCCCGAATCGCCGCTCTCGGTCTTGGACTTGAAGACCGCATCCAGAACCGGATGGACAGTCTTTCGGGCGGGCAACGTCAGGCTTTGGCGTTAATTATGGCCACCTTGTCGGATGCCGATGTTTTGCTGCTTGACGAACACACAGCCGCACTTGATCCGGGAATGGCCGAATTTGTCATGAAACTTACAGAAAAAGTTATCAAGGAAAATAATCTGACCACTTTGATGGTTACCCATTCTATGCGGCAGGCACTTGATTATGGTGATCGTACCTTTATGCTGCATGGTGGAAAGGTGATACTTGATGTGCACGAAGAAGAACGCAAAGGTCTTGATGTGAGCGACCTTGTCGGCATGTTCCAGAAGGTCAGAGGTGAAGCGCTCGACGATGACAAGCTGCTGATGGATTAACATGGCGCAGAAAAAAGCTCATGAGGTTGACGGTTTCCTTTCACGTTTACAAGCGCAATACCCCATTGTTCTGATTTTCGGTCCCGATAAGGGGCTTGTTTCCGAACGGGCGTCGAAATTTGCCAAGCTAACAGGTGTCAAACTTGATGACCCGTTTTCCAATATCAGGCTTGAAGCGGCCGATCTTGAACGTGACCCTACGCGTCTTCTTGACGAAGCCCATACGGTTTCGCTGTTTGGCGGAAAGCGGCTCATCTCGATAAAAAACGCCGGCAATGGACGAAATCTCACCGAAGTTATCAAAAAACTTGCAAAAACCGGCCTTGAAAATGTTTATCTGATGATAGAAGCCGGAGACCTTAAAAAAGGTGCCGGTTTGCGCTCGGCTGTGGAAACGGCAGCGTCAGCCATGGCGCTTCCCTGTTATGCCGATGATGCACGCTCGCTTGAAGGGCTGATCGACGAGGTTCTTGGTGAATATCACCTTGCTATTTCGCTTGAAGCAAGAAAATGGCTCAAAGAAAGTCTGGGGGGTGACCGGCTTATCTCGCGTAGTGAATTGGACAAGCTTTGCCTTTACGCAATGGGTAAAGACGAGATTACACTTGATGATGTAAAAGCTGCCGTCAGCGATGTAAGCGGCCTCACTTATGATGAAATGATTGATGCTGTGCTCATTGGTGATCTCGTCGGCTTCAACAACCGTTTCGACCGTCAGGTTGCAACCGGTAACGCGCTTTTTTTGATATTAAGCGCAGCCGAGAGACAATTCCAACAATTGCAACTTTTGCGCCAGCAAGTGGAAGTCGAGGGAAAGACACCCTCCTCGGCCATTGCTTCGGCACGTCCGCCTATTTTCTTTCGCCGACAAAAGATCATGGAACAGGCACTCAACCGTTGGACCTTGAAGCGGATTGCGGAAGCCATGGAACGGCTACAAAAAGCTGTTCTTGAAAGCAGGCAAAATACAGCTCTTGCCGAACCGATTATCCGGCAGGCACTTCTGGCGCTTGCTGTCCAATCAAAGCGCCAGAACTAGAACCCATTTTAAACAAAAGCTCTAACTGCGCTTGACGTGTTCGATATAAAGTTCGCGTAAGCGCATTGTTACTTTTCCGGGCTTACCATCGCCAATTTTACGCCCGTCAACGCTCAAAACAGGAGCGGCAAAATTGGTGGTCGAGGTAATCAGCGCCTCACTGGCGGCATAAGTTTCTTCCAATGTAAAGAGCCGTTCTTCGACATTAATGCCGTTTTTGCGGGCAAGTTCGAGAATCGTACCGCGGGTAATACCGGGCAAAATGGAGTGATCCAATTGGCGGGTTATGAGTGTTCCCTGACCATCGACAATGAAGAAATTGGACGAGGTTGCTTCGGTCAGATAGCCATCTTCGACATAAACAGCATCATCAACACCCTCGGCATGGGCGTGAGTCTTGGTCAATGACGAATAAAGAAGCTGCGTCGTCTTGATGTCGCGGCGGCACCAACGGCCTTCTTTCACCGATATCATTTTCAACTGCGGCATTTTATCGAGATTTTTGACAATGCCTGTCTGGGTGAACATGAAAAGGCAAGGTTTCAATTCGCTATTGTCATAAACAAAATTACGATCACCGGCGCCACGCGAAACCTGAAGATAGACAGTGCCGTTATCAAGACCGTTTCGTTTGATAAGCTCGCGATGAATATCAAGAAATTCATCTCTATCCACGTTGAATTCTATCTCCAGCGCTTTCAGAGAATTTTTCAGCCTTTTGATATGTCCGTCAAAGTCGAGAAACTTTCCGTCAAGAAAAGAGGTGACTTCATAAACGGAATCGGCAAACATGACAGACCTGTCAAAAATCGAAATCCGGGCATTTGTTTCATCAAACCAATCGCCGTTGACATAAACGGTGCGTGTCATCGTATTTTAACCTCTTCAACATCATTCACCAGTGGAAAACATTTATCCTGCCGGAGAGAATCCGGATATTCCGGTTTTAGAAACCGGAAGTCTTCCAGTCTTTCCGGACGATCATTTTCCGCGTTTAAAAATCACTATGGAATTTTGGCTGAACTTAAGGCAGATTTGACAGAGCAGCAATAGCCGAGATGTCGCGGCCAATCAATTCATGCCGCTTTTTTTCATGAGGAAAATATCCGATGGCAGAACCGATCGCTTTTGTCAGCCGTAGCGCACAAACCGAAAGAGATAACTGGTTAAAAGTCCTTTCCGAAAATTTGGGCGATGAAAAGATTGTAGATTTCAACGATTTGAAACCGGAAGATTATGGCGCAATCGAACTTGCCATTGTTGCAAACCCCGATCCCGACCAATTGAAAAAACTCAAAAATCTGAAATGGATACAAAGCCTATGGGCAGGTGTCGAACGGATGGTGAAGGAATTACCCGAAAATGCACCACCGATTGTCCGGCTCGTTGATCCCGCTTTGACCGAAGCCATGGCCGAAGCTGTTCTTGCGTGGACGCTTTATTTAACCCGCGATATGCCGCGCTATCATCGTCAGCAACAAAAGCGACTCTGGCAACCGCATAGCTATAAGCCCGCCTCACAATGGAAAATCGGCCTTCTTGGTTTAGGTCAATTGGGAAAAGCTGCGGCCAAATTGCTGACACTTACCGGATTTCAGGTAAACGGTTGGTCAAAGAGCCAAAAAACACTTGATAATGTCACATGTTCGAGTGGAAGAGCCGGTTTTATGCAAGTTGTTGAAACAAGTGATATTGTCGTTCTGCTTATACCGCTCACCAATGAAACAACAGGGCTTCTCGGAAAAAACGAATTTGCCCATATGAAAAAGGGAGCAAGCCTTATCAATTTTTCCAGAGGGCCTGTTATTGATACTGATGCTCTTGTTGAGGCTCTTAATAAACATGAGCTCGATCATGCGGTTCTTGACGTTTTCGATCAGGAACCTTTGCCGCCCGATTCGCCCTTATGGCAAAATGAAAATATAACCGTACTCCCCCATATTTCGGCTCCTACAAACAAAGAAAGTGCCGCAAAAATTGTGGCAAAAAATATAGCTCATTGGCGAAAAACCGGAAACTTGCCGACCGTAGTCAACCGGATGCGCGGCTATTAATCGGCCACTCAAATAGTCGTTCGATAAAACACCGGAAAAACATGGAAAACCGGCTTTAGAAAAATTGGTGCGGAAACCTTGCTTTCGTCATGAACGTTATATAGTTAATCTATATAACAGAATGGTGTATCTATGTCGGTCAAAGCAACCTTATCTTTCACAGAAGATCATATCGGCTCGGTCGGTCGGGAGCGTATCAAGCTTCTTGAGGCTGTCGGCCGTGAAGGTTCGATTTCTGCCGCCGCCCGTTCTGTCGGGCTTAGCTACAAAGCGGCATGGGATGGCATTGGCGCCATGCAAAACCTCGTTGCAAAACCGCTCTTGAAAAAGAACATCGGCGGGAAAAATGGTGGTGGTGCTACCCTGACACCGGAAGCGCTAAAACTCATCGAAACTTTTCACCATCTTGAAACCGGACTTGCCACAATGATGAAGCAAGCCTCCGATAATCTGTCGGAAATAGGTCTGAGTTCGACAGGGCTTTTACAAGGTTTCATGATGAGAACCTCGGCGCGCAATGTTTTATCAGGCCATATTTTAACCATCAAAAGTGCACCGCCCGCCGCATTTGTAACCATCGGTATTTCCCGAAAAATCGAAATCAAAGCCGAAATTACCGAAAAAAGTGTCGAACGGCTCGGACTTGTCAAGGGGCGGCAGGTTGCAGCTCTTATCAAAGCACCCTTTGTGAGGGTCGTACCTTTTGAAGACAAGGAAGATTTTTCTGAACAAAACCGGATTCCGGGAATTTTAGAGTCGATAACGATTGGCAAAAAAAGTGTCGAGCTTAACGTTGAAATTGGTGAAGACAAAACATTGATTGCAACAACCCGACCGGACGACCCAGTACTTAAAGGACTTACGGCCAATCAACCTGTTCTTGCGCTTATCAAGGCTGAAAACATCATTATTGCAACATGTTAGGAGAAGGCAATGAAATCCAAACTCGCTTTATCGATAGGTCTGTTGCTGGCAAGTGTAACCTTTGCCCATGCCGGTGAAACCGTTGTTGCGGTGGCTGCCAATTTTACCGAACCCGTCAAGGAAATTGCCGAACAATTCAAAGAAAAGACCGGGCACACGGCAACACTTTCATTCGGTGCCACCGGTAATTTCTATACACAGATAAAGAATGGTGCTCCTTTCGAGGTATTTCTTGCAGCCGATACCGAAAGGCCAACCAAGGCCGTTGAAGAAGGCTATGGTGTCAAAGGAACCGAATTTACCTATGCAATCGGCACATTGGTGTTGTGGAGCGCAAAAGATGACCTTGTAAAGGGTCCTGAAACTTTGACGGATAGCAAAATCACCCACATTTCCTTCTGCAATCCCGATGCTGCCCCTTATGGCAAGGCGGCTGTCGAAACCATGGATGCGCTCAAAGTTCACGACAAAATCAAGGACAAACTTGTCGAAGGACAAAACATTTCGCAAGCCTACCAGTTTGTCAAAACCGGAAATGCCGAAATCGGCTTTGTCGCTCTTTCGCAGATTATCAATGAAAAAGGCGGCTCGAAATGGGTTGTTCCTCAAACCGACTATAACCCGATCCGTCAGGATGCCGTGCTTTTGAAAACCGGTGAAAATAATGAAGCGGCAAAGGCTTTTGTGAGCTTCCTCAAAGGTCCGGAAGCAGCAACCATTATCAAAAAATATGGCTACGCCCTGCCGGAAACAAAGTAGCAAGCATGATGCTTCTTTCCAATGAGACATGGACCGCGATCAAGCTTACGGCCGAATTGGCGACGGTAACCACATTTTTTCTGATGGCTATCGGAACGCCGATTGCTTTGTGGCTGTCGCGATCCAAAACTTATGGAAAAGAAATCGTCGCGTCCATTATCTCCATACCTTTGGTTTTACCACCAACGGTTCTGGGCTTTTATCTTCTGGTATTTCTGGGGCCTAATGGACCGGGTGGCTTTATTGCACCATGGTTCGGCATGGATAAATTTGCCTTCACTTTTGAAGGGCTGGTCATCGGCTCGGTCATTTATTCCATGCCTTTTGTTGTTCAACCCATCCGCAATTCATTCGAGGCTATGGGAAAGCGGCCGATGGAGGTCGCAGCAACGTTGCGTGCTTCGCCCTGGAAAGCATTCTGGAAAGTAGCGCTTCCGATTGCGAGCCCCGGTTTTATGACTGCCGCTGTTTTGGGCTTTGCCCATACAGTGGGCGAATTCGGTGTTGTGCAGATGATTGGTGGAAACCTGCCCGGCAAGACGGCCGTGATCTCGACCACCATTATGAGCTATGTCGAAGCCGGTCAAATGCATGAAGCCAATGTTTTATCAATCATTATGGTTATCTTTTCATTCTGCATCATTCTTACTGTTTCACTCTTGCAAAAATTCATGCAGGCGCGAACATTATGAGTGAAACTATTTCTGTCGATCTTAAAGGGACACTGGGCAATTTTACGCTCGATTGTTCATTTCATGCCCCGCTTCGCGGCGTCATTGCGCTTTACGGCCCTTCCGGATGCGGGAAAACTTCTGTTTTACGCGGCATTGCCGGACTTAACCGGTTTTCAGGAAAAGTCGAAATCGGCAATGAATGCTGGCAGAACGAAACCGGTTTCGTTCCTGTTTATAAACGTCCCCTCGGCTATGTTTTTCAGGAAGCCAGTTTGTTTCCGCATTTGTCTGTCAGAAAGAACCTTACCTTTGCTATGGCGAAAGGCGAAAACAATCTCTCGCCGACATTCGACGAAGTGGTGGAATTTTTGAATATTGCCCACCTTATCGATCGGGCACCCCACAATCTCTCCGGTGGTGAACGTCAACGTGTAGCGATTGGCCGCGCACTCTTGTCGCATCCCAAGATTCTCCTTATGGATGAACCGCTATCGGCACTCGACAAACGGTCGAGAGATGAAATCCTTCCCTTTCTGATTGGTCTGCGTGACCGTCTTTCAATGCCGATCATTTATATCACCCATGATATTTACGAAGTCGAACGGTTGGCCGACACATTGGTTTTGATGGATAGTGGCAAAGTTATTGCCTCCGGCAGTTTGAGAGAAATCGAAGCAAATCCTGATCTGCCGCTTGCCAATACTCGCGAAGCCGCTGTCAATCTTGACGGCTATGTCAAATCCTATAACGAACATACCGGCCTTGTCGAAGTGGATGTACCGGGCGGCACGTTCATTGCCCCGTCCGCACCTTTTGTAGGGGGGAAAAAAATGCGCATTCGCATTGCTGCCAATGATGTGAGCCTTGCTGTCGAAAAACCGCTGAAAAGCTCGATCCTCAATGTGATGCCGGCGCGTATTCTGACAATGCGGGAACAGGGGCATTTTGAAGTTCTGGTCAAACTGGAATTGGGTGGCAATGGAGAGGGAGCGCATTTTCTTTCACGCCTCACACGCCATTCATGGCAAATATTAGGGCTTAAAGAAGGAATGGACGTTTATGCCCAAATTAAAGGCGTTGCCCTGATCGACCAGCAAGAGGGCTAACTTTTTCAAGATAGATTCGCGCAAGTTCAACCGTGCCTTTCAAAAAAGTTTTGCGAAGTTTTTCAGCTGTTGGCGTTTGATTGTGCGTTTCAAGCCAAGCCGTCAGTTGCAAACGGCGCATCATGACGAGGTGGACAATCATATCTGCCATTTCCCGGTTTACCGGCATCACTTCTCCATAGCCTTGAAGCCATGCACTGATATAGCTTGGTACAAATGGATTATCTTCAATAAAGCTCAAAGAATTGGCAAGATCCAGTCCGAACCATGAAAAGCCGCAATCATCAAAATCGATCGCGGCAAGGTTTTCGCCATCAATCAACAGATTTGCAAGCCGCAAATCGCCATGGATAAGACCGTAATGGGCTTTATCTTTCGGAAAAGTTGAAGAAAAAAATTCAAGCATTCTATCGCAATTTTCAAGAATTTCACGGTCAGCGGGCTGAAGATTTTCGGCCTTTCGCCAATCTCCCCAGATAGCATTCGGGCCGATCATTGTTTCATAAGTCCAATGTTTACGATTGAACCTTTCCGGCCTTACCCAATTTATAGATTGTTGATGCAATTTGGCGGAAATTTTACCAAGTTCAAAAAACCGGCGCACAAGTCTGTCATCCGCCTGCGGTTCATGACCGCTTATAAAAGAAAAACAGGCAAGCCTGAAAATGCCCGCTTCGACAAACAATTGACCAAAACGGGAAACGAAAAGATGTGGAACGGTCACAATGCCGGATTGCTCGATTGCCTGAAGCCAAAGGAGTTCGGATAAAATTTCATCATTTTGATGATAGGAAGGCCGATAAACCCGTATAATTCTCGTCTCGTTCCCGAACGTTACCCGAAAAGTCGCATTTTCCGATATGGTAAGAAGGTCGATGCGGGCGCTATCTGGAATATCCCAACAAGCAAGATGATCCCTTACCAAAGTCGGAAGATCGTTTTCGGCTTTCATCATCATCTATGTAACAGAAACACTGCCTGCTGCCCGAACAAATTCCAGGCTCCCAAAGGCAATTTGCGTTTGACGGGTTTTCCCTGCCGGTTCAACACCACCGCTTCTTCTATTTTTGCCCCTATTTCATTGACCAGATCGACAAAATCCTCAATCGTACAGAAATGGATATTCGGCGTATCATACCAGCTATAGGGAAGCTCTTTGGTAACCGGCATACGACCGAGAAAAAGCAGATGTGCGCGGGCGCGCCAATAACCGAAATTGGGAATCGAGACAACGGCCCTCTCGCCGATGCGCAAAAGTTGTTCAAGCACAGCTTTCGGATTGCGCGTTGCCTGCAAGGTTTGTGACAGAACAACATAGTCGAAGCCGGAATCAGGATAATAGATAAGATCGCTATCGGCATCTCCCTGAATGACCGAGAGACCTTTAAGCAAACATTGGTCAACACCCTGTTGCGACAATTCGACACCGCGTCCATCGACATTGCGCCGCGTTTGCAACAGATAAAGCAAACTGCCATCGCCGCAACCGACATCAAGAACACGCGCCCCCGGCCTGATAAAATTGGCGATTACTTCAAAATCGGTACGGGATTTTAACGCCGACAACAATTCTTCATCCTCGTTCATGCCGTCAATCCCCTCTGTTCTGCAGCCGCTGTCAGGAAACTGTGAATGGCAGAAAACATCACCGGTTCATCAAGCAGAAAAGCGTCATGGCCTTTGTCGGTTTTGATTTCAACGAATGAAACCCGCGCTCCGGCAGCGTTGAGTGCGTGCACAAAGGTACGGCATTGTGCGGTGGTAAACAGCCAGTCACTGGAAAACGAAGCAACAAAAAACCGCCCGCGCGAACCCTTGAAAGCGTCTGCCAGATGGCCGCCATATTCGGCTTCAAGATCGAAATAATCCATCGCACGCGTCAAATAAAGATAGCTATTGGCATCAAAGCGCTCGACAAATGTCATCCCCTGATGACGCAAATAGCTTTCAATCTGGAAATCGGCATCGAAACCGAATGTTATCTGATCTCTATTTTGTAAATTCCGCCCGAATTTACGATGGAGTGCTGCTTCCGAAAGATAGGTCACATGGGCTGTCATTCTGGCAACTGCCAAGCCTTTTGTCGGGCGTTTTCCCGCTTCGAGATACCGCCCGCCCAACCAGTTGGGATCGGCCATAACGGCTTGTCTGCCAATTTCATCAAAAGCGATATTTTGTGCCGAATGGCGCGCGCCGGTTGCAAGAATGACAGATGAAAACACTTTTTCCTTATAGGCTGCAGCCCATTGCAATGCCTGCATTCCGCCCATGGAACCACCAACCACACAAAACAATGTCTTGATTCCCAGTTTTTCGACAAGCATTGCCTGCGCGCGCACCATATCGCCTATCGTGATGACAGGAAAATCGAGTGCATAGGGTTTTCCCGTTTTCGGATTTTTCGATGCCGGACCGGTCGAGCCGAGGCACCCCCCTAACACATTGGAACAGATTACATAATAGCGTTCGGTATCAATAATTTTACCAGGCCCCACCAATATATCCCACCAACCGGGCTTTCCGGTTACCGGATGGGTATTGGCAACATGCTGGTCGCCAGTGAGGGCATGGCAGATTAAAATGGCGTTGCTTTTGTCTTCATTCAATGTGCCATAGTCCTGATAGGCAATCTGGAAAGGCGATAAAACAACGCCGCTATCAAGCTGTAGCGGCTCGTCTTGCCCGAACAGCGCTACTTTACTGTCAGGAAAATCGGCTTGGGAATTTTTCGCGCCGGAAGATTTTCCGGACGATTTTATTTGTGTCATGTCGGTTGCACCGTCTTGAAAGAAAAAGAATAGCTAGTCGCCTCCTCTGACAAATGTCAAGAATTTCTCTCGACTTCCGATGAAAGCAAGGGTATTTCCTAAAATATTAAACTACCAGACCGGATAAATATCGATGAAAAAAGATGTTCTTGTTGACCGTCCACAGCCTAGAAAAGGTATTCTGGATATTGCAGCTTACGTTCCCGGATCAAGCGAGACCGAAAATACAAGAAAAGTTTTCAAACTTTCTTCCAATGAGTCGCCGCTTGGCCCCTGTCCTGCAGCGATTGATGCTTATCGTCAGGCCGCAGCACATCTTGAACTCTATCCGGATGGTTCGGCCACACCCCTTCTTGAAGCCATTTCCGAAGTGACAGGGCTTGCAAGAAGCAATTTGATGGCGGGAAACGGTTCGGATGATTTGTTAGGTCTTTTATCCAATACCTATCTTACAGCCGGTGATGAAGGAATCATGACCGAACACGGCTTTAGCGTTTACGAGATACAAATCAGAGGGACCGGCGCAAAACCTGTTATTGTGAAAGAAAAAGACTGCCGCATTGACATTGACGCTATTCTTGCCGCAGTAACAGAAAGAACAAAAATCGTATTTATCGCCAATCCCGGTAATCCGACGGGCACTTATCTGACAGCAACCGAGGTCAAAAGACTTCATGCGGGGCTACCTAAAAATGTACTTTTAGTTCTTGACGGTGCCTATGCCGAATTTGTTACCGAGGATGATTACGATACCGGCGTCGAACTTGTTTCGGCCAATGAAAATGTTGTCATGACGCGCACATTTTCCAAAATCTACGGACTTGCCGGTTTGCGTGTGGGGTGGATGTATGCGCCTCTTCATGTCATTGATGCGGTCAACCGTATTCGTGGAGCTTTCAATGTCAGTGTTCCGGCACAGGCTGCTGCAAGTGTTGCTTTTCGTGACCGTGCCTATATCCGGAATGCGATAGCCTATAATTCAAAATGGCGTTCCTGGCTCACACATGAAATCGAGGCTTTGGGGCTCAAGGTTACGCCTTCTGTCACCAATTTTCTGCTCATCCATTTTCCGGCAGACAAGGAAAAATCGGCTGCTCTGGCTGATGATTATCTGAAATCCAACGGGTATATTTTGCGCCGCGTTACCGGATACGGATTTCCGAACGCGTTGCGCCTTTCCATTGGATCCGAAGAAGCAAATCGCGGCGTTGTCGCCACATTGAAAAATTTTTTGAAGTAGAAAAATGTCTGAAGTGAAATTTAAAAAAATCGCCCTTATCGGTATCGGCCTTATCGGCTCTTCTCTTGCCCGTGTTATCCGTGAAAAAAAATTGGCCGATCTTATTGCCATTTCCACCCGCACAGGCACAACGCTTGAGCGGGCACGCGAACTCAAACTGGGTGACAGCTATACCACCGACAATGGCAAAGCGGTTGAAGATGCCGATCTCGTTATTGTTTCGGTGCCGGTCGGTTCATCCGGTCAGGTCGCAAAAGAAATTGCACCACATCTAAAACCCGGTGCCATTGTTACCGATGTCGGTTCTACCAAAGCTTCGGTTATTCGCCAGATGAAACCGGAACTGCCAGATAATGTTATTTTTATCCCCGGTCACCCTATTGCCGGTACAGAATTTTCCGGTCCCGATGCCGGTTTTGCCGACCTTTTCATCAATCGCTGGTGCATTTTGACACCGCTTCCCGATACGGATGAAAAAGCAATCGCCAAATTGACCGAATTCTGGGAAGCCTGTGGTGCAAAAGTTGACAGAATGGACCCCGAACATCACGATCTGGTTCTGGCAATCACATCGCATCTGCCACATCTTATTGCCTATAACATTGTCGGCACGGCAAGCGACCTTGAAAAAGTCACCAATTCCGAAGTTATTGCCTATTCGGCTTCCGGTTTTCGCGATTTTACCCGTCTTGCCTCTTCCGATCCGACAATGTGGCGCGACATCTGCCTGAACAATAAAGACGCTATTATTGAAATGCTCGGACGTTTCAGTGAAGACCTTGCTTCGCTCCAACGCGCAATCCGCTGGGGAGATGGGCAGGCTCTGTTTGACCTTTTCACGCGTACACGTGCCGTAAGACGCGGCATTATTGATGCGGGACAGGAAGTCGACGCACCCGATTTTGGTCGTCAGGTTGCCCGCAAACACCCCGAAGATCTGAAAAAATAACCCATTTTGAAAAGGGAGCGCATTTGAACAGAACCAGATGCGCTTCTTTGCATTCTTTTCCATAATTCGATTTTCTATTGTCCGGATATAGGATTGCGGCTTTTCCGGCGATAGAATTGAAGGGCATGTGGCGCAAAACATTCGCCGGTTTTTTTTAAGCCACAATCAGGTAGTCACATTATCAATCATGCGGGATAATTGCTTCGGCATTTGCCCGAACAATATATGACTGCACGTTTCACAATTTACTTGAAATCATCAAGGCTCGGCGTTTTTTCAAGAAGCTCTTGCGGCGTCGGCAAACTATCGTCGATCTTTTGATAGCGCATTTTCTCCGGCAATTCGGTTGAATTGGAGGATTGATCGCGCTGCATAGCTGCCCGCGATAACAACATGAGTGTGACAGGTGTTGTTACGATAATAAATATGGCAAGCAATATAGAATGGGAAATGAGTTTGTGACCGCTTACCGTTGAATAGATGATCGAGGCAATGATAATGCCACTGACACCCCAGCTTGTTCCAAGCGTTGGCATATGTAAACGTTCATAAAAGCTTTTTGCACGATTAAGACCGATGGCGCCGATCAATGTCAGCCCTGAGCCTAAAAGCAGGAAAAACACAATGACAATAGAAAGCCAAAGAGGAAAGTCTTCAATCATTCGATCACTTCCCCGCGCATCAGAAATTTCGCCAAAGCCGAACTTGAAACAAATCCCAAAAGGCCGATAACCAATGCGGAATCGAAATAGATTGTCGTGCCGGTACGCATGCCGAAGGTGACAAATAACATCAATGTCGCTGTGTAGAGTGCATCAAGCCCCAAAATTCTGTCCTGTGCACGGGGACCGCGTGCAAGCCGTATGAACGACAATATCATTGCTAATCCCAGAAACAGTTGCGAAATATTGATGCCCCAATAAAGAATAACAATACTCATTGGAATATCTCCAGAAGCAGACTTTCATAACGGTTTTTAATGAAATCTCTCCAATAATTTTCATCATCCATATCAAAATCGAGAATATGGACAAGAAGACTGCTTTCCTTGCTGTGATAGGCTATCCAGGCAGTCCCCGGCGTTGCCGTCATAATACAGGATAAAACAGCCAGTCCTGTGCGATTTTTGAGTGCCAGCGGAACCGTTATAAAGCCTGATTTTTTCCGTTTTGTTCCGTTAAAAAGCACATAGAGGGCAACATCATAATTCGATTTCACAATATCCAGCGTAACACGGAAAAACAGCTTTATAACAGAACTCCAATTATGGATGTGCACCTTCTGCGGTTTTAAAAGCCGAATTAAAAACCCGCCCGCAATGCCAACGACAATACCGATGACGCCCTGCCCCAAGGTAAAGCCGTTCAAAATCATCCACATGAGAAGAAGCGACAAGGTCAACAAAGGATAGGGGATTATGCGGGTCATTCCATACCCCTTTCAACTTCAACCTTATCAATAAACCCCGCCGTTATTTCTTCTGACGAGATCCGGCTTGCTGTGACTGTTTTTTGTGGCAAAACACTGCCGATATAATTTTGCGGATGATGCAATTCTCTGGCAGTCTGTCCCATATAATCGGCAACCGGACCGGCAGCAATGGTCAATAGAAGACACAAGCCGAGCAAACCTGCAACGGGAGCAAATTCTATCACTTGTACGCGTGGCACTTTACCTTCAATCGAAGCCCAGAAAGTGCGGATACCGGTTCTTGTCATAGCGATAAGTGCGGCAAAACCGGAAAAAATGAGAAGAGCAACAAAAGTCCAATCCCGCGCGCTAGGTTGGTAACCATCGCCATTCAACCCGTCCGGATTGAAAACACCGGTAATCATCATGAATTTTGCGACAAACCCCGAAAATGGCGGCATACCGATAATGAGAATGGCCGTTATTCCGAAACATGCACCCAAAATTGCAAGCGTTGCCGGAAGATAAGTGCCGACTTCATCCTCTTCATCTTCCTCGTCTTCGCCGTAAACTTCCATTGTTACCGCAAGAACATTGGCTGCTGTGTCCTGAGTGCGTTCGACAAGCTCGACCAACAGAAAAAATGCCGCAAGAGACAAAGTGGAGGAAACAATATAAAAAAGCGCACCAGCGGTAAGTGAAGCATTGCCGGTTCCGATAGCGGCAAGCAGTGTTCCCGACGACACCAGAACGCTATAAGAAGCAAGTCTTCCCAGAGCCTGACTTGCGAGCACGCCGATAAAGCCGAATATCAAAGTTGCAAGGCCGCCATAAAACAATATGTCATTGCCAAAACCGCTTAAAGTTCCGCCATCCGTTCCGAAAACCAGTAATGTAAGGCGCAAAACAACGTAAATGCCGACCTTGCTTAAAATAGCAAATGTTGCTCCAACCGGTGCCGCCGCAGCACTATAAGTCGGTGTCAGCCAGAAGTTGAGTGGCCACATGCCGGCCTTGACCAGAAAGGCAATGCCGAGAATTGCCGCGCCGGACTCGAAAATAATACGATCGGCCGATTTGAGAGTTTGGAGTTTCAAGGCAAGATCGGCCATATTCAATGTTCCGCAAACACCATAAATGAGTGCTGCGCCGATCAGAAAAAACGAAGAGGCAATAAGATTGACCACCACATAATGCATACCGGCGCGCACCCTCGCCTGCCCGCTACCGTGAAGGGCAAGCCCATAGGATGCTGTCAACATAACTTCAAAGAACACAAAAAGATTGAACAGGTCTCCGGTCAGGAAAGCGCCGTTTACACCGGCAATCATGAATTGCATGAGAGAATGGAAGTGCGGACCGGCTTTATGCCAATGGGCAGCCGAAAAAACCAATGAAGCTGCCGCAAGAATGCTTGCCAGAAAAACCATCGCCGCACTTAACCGGTCGAGCACCAGAACTATTCCGAAAGGCGCTTGCCAATTTCCGAGGTTATAAACCTCTGCTTCAGGTGAAAAATCAATAGCGCGCCCGATCAACCCGATAGAAACAAGAATGAGAAGCCCTATCGACGAAAGGCTTATCCATAATTTGAGTTTGCGGCGTCTTTCATCATAAAAAAGGAGAAGTGCCGCAGTCGCAATAGGAAGGAGGATGGGCAAAATAACGAGATGTTGGAGAAAATTTTCTATCATTTATTTTCCCTTCCATCGACATGGTCCGAACCGGTTAGACCGCGTGAAACCAGCAGAATAACAAGAAACAATGCGGTTGTCGCAAAACCGATCACAATGGCTGTAAGAACCAGCGCTTGCGGTATCGGATCGGCATAATTTGCCGGATTGACAGGATTGGAGGGGTCAACAATCGGTGCTGCGTTCGAGCGGGGACGCGCCATCGAAAAAATAAACAGATTGACCGCATAGGAAATAAGTGAAAGCCCTAGAATGACCTGATAGGTTCTTGGCCGCAAAACGAGCCAGATTCCTGAACCGGCAAGCACACCAATCCCCAAAGAAAGAACAATTTCCATCAGCGTTCCTCCTCTTTACGGATTGTGCGTTTACCAACACGATAATGCCGGATTGATTGGTGGGCTATTGCGATGAGCATCAGCACGGTTGCACCGACCACCAGTGAAAAAACACCGAGGTCGAATGCCATAGCGCTGGCTGTCGGCATTTTTCCGATAAACGGAATCTTCGTATATTGAAAATAGGAGGTAAGAAACGGATAGCCGAAAAACCACGAACCGATACCGGTTACCAATGCCAGAAGAATACCGAAACCGATCCAGCGCAGTGGTAAAACTGTCAGATGACTTTCCACCCACCGCGTTCCCGATGCCACATATTGTAAAATAAATCCGATGGCCATGGTGACACCGCCGGCAAAACCGCCACCCGGCAAATCATGCCCGCGCATGAACAAATAGACGGCAAAGGCCATAATAACCGGAAACAGCCAATGCATGATGATGCGCGGAATAACAAGATAATCGGAAACTGTGTCTCCGACCTCGCGATCGGGTCTTGCCTCGTCAAAAGCTGACTGAACCCGTTGTTGTGTGGGGGCCTCGATACTTTCAACGGCCGGACGGAAGCGACGCAGCAGGGCAAAAACGGTGAGCGCCACAATACCAAGCACCGTTATTTCGCCCATCGTATCAAAGCCACGGAAATCCACGAGAAGCACATTGACGACATTGCGCCCACCGGCATCCGCATAGGAATGGGTGAGGAAAAAGTCGGAAATCGTTGCGCCCTGCGGGCGCGTCATCACACAATAGGAAAGCCACGCAAGCCCGCCCCCGCCTGCAACAGCGATAAGGAAGTCGCGGCCTCTTCGCAACCAAGGTCTAAAACCATCCGGTATAGGGTCAGGAGCCTGCAAGCGTTTGGGCAACCATCTAAGCCCCAAAAGCAGAAGAACTGTTGTGACAACCTCCACAACCAGTTGTGTCAAGGCAAGGTCGGGGGCGGAAAGCCACAAGAATGTGGCACATGTCATAAGCCCCGTGACACCCAGAAGTATCAACGAAGCGAAGCGGTGGAATTTTGCCTGCCATGCAACCAATATTGCGCAAACACCACCGATCAACCAGATTATTAAAAATGGCAGATCAAGCGGGAAAAGCGGCAATGCTCCCGCATCAATCCATTGATTTCCGGCAATCAACAACAAGAGTGCAACGATTGGCGCAAGGATAATCCAGCGCACTTCAACTTGCAGGCGACGGGTAGAAAGAAAAGCTTCCGCCGAACGCGCCCATTTCCATGATATTGTTACCAATACGCGTTCAAAAATACGCTGCCCTTTCAAATGTCTGAAAAATGGCGGGCCACCTTCACAGGATTTCAGATATTTGCGCGTGAGAATATAAAGTATGAGCCCGCCTATCAAAGCAATGAGGCTCATGACAAGCGGCGTATTGAAACCATGCCAGAGAGCGAGATCATAATGTGGCGTTTCTGCCCCCAATACCGAATGGACGGCTGTTCCCAAAATGCCACCGATAGCAAATTCCGGAAATATACCGATGAGAAGGCACAAAAACACCAATAATTCGATAGGAAAACGCATGAAATGCGGTGGTTCGTGTGGAGTTTTTGGCAAATCATGCGGTTTTCCGCCAAAAAACACCCCATGAATAAAACGTACCGAATAGGTAACACTCAACAATCCCGCCAGCGTTGCAAGATAGGGTGTAATCTTGTCGAGCCAGGATTCCAGATGGACTTCAACAGCTTCGGCAAAAAACATTTCCTTCGATATGAAGCCGTTGAGAAGCGGCACACCTGCCATGGCAGCGCTTGCAACCAGCGCCAGCGTTCCGGTAAACGGCATATAGCGGAAAAGCCCCGATAATTTGCGCATATCGCGGGTTCCCGTTTCGTGGTCGATAATGCCCGCAGCCATAAATAACGATGCCTTGAAGATGGCATGGTTGACGGTATGAAAAATTGCTGCAACGCAAGCAAGCGGGCTTGCAAGACTTAAAAGCGTGGTTATCAACCCCAGATGGCTGATTGTCGAATAGGCAAGCAGACCTTTAAGGTCTTGTTGGAACATAGCAAAATAGGCACCGATCAAAAGCGTAATCAAACCGCAAAGGCCGATAATCCAGAACCATGCTTCTGTTCCCGCCAGTACCGGCCAGAACCGCACCATAAGAAACACACCGGCTTTGACCATTGTTGCCGAATGAAGATAGGCAGAAACCGGCGTTGGCGCGGCCATTGCATTAGGAAGCCAGAAATGGAACGGAAATTGCGCGCTTTTTGTCAATGCTCCGAGAAGCACACAGACAAGTGCCGGAATATAAAGCGGACTTGCCTTGATGAGTGCCCCCGACTTCAACACCACATCGAGATCATAGCTGCCGACAATGTGACCGATAATCAACATCCCGACAAGAAGCGCAAAGCCGCCAAACCCTGTCACCGTCAGAGCCATGCGTGCGCCGTCACGCGCACTTGCGTTATGATACCAGTAGCCGATCAAAAGAAACGAGAAAATACTGGTGAGTTCCCAGAAGACAACGAGGAGAACAATGTTGCCCGACAATACCATTCCGAGCATCGACCCCATAAAGGCAAGCAGGAATGAAAAAAACCGCGGCACGGGGTCGGCCGGATTCATATAATAACGGGCATAGACAACAACGAGCAGGCCGATACCCGTTATAAGAACCGAAAACAACCAGGAAAAACCATCCATCCGTAAGGTGAAATTCAACCCCCATTGCGGCAACCAGACAATATCCAATCTTATAACATTGTCGGCTGAAATGGTCGGATAAAGCATGATGGTACAAAACAGTGCCATAAGCGCAATCGCACCGACAAACCATGCTTCATTGTTTTTTGCTGTAGAACGAAAAAAACCGATAATGGCACTACCGACAAAGGGAAGTATTACCAGCAATATCAAGATTGCTTCCCGTGTTGTCATTATCTATAAACCATCCTCTTTTTCGGGGCCTCGTTTCTATATAGGTCACCGGAAATGAATCGGTATCACCTGAGTTTTATATTGGATGGTTTCAAGCATATAACGCAAGCCTTTTCAAAAGCTTAATCGGGAAAAATTTGTCGTTTTTTTTAAATTTCTTCATTTCACCGGAATGGGGAGTTTATAAAGCCCGATTTCCATCAACCGGACGATTTTCATTTCGGGCTGTAATAACGCGATACACATTGTTTTCGCGGGCCGTCAAAAGGCTGGTAACTGTTGTCGGAACTTGTATAAGATTTATATTTTGACGAGCAAAAATCGACATGGTTTTTGATAAGCCATGGCTTGTCATCTTCTTTTTTGGATTTTTGTGGCGTTTTTTTAAGTTTTACATTGCTGCTATCGGCATGTGCTCCGGGCTCAAATGCTGCTTCCGGATACCACCAGCCATCTGTATGTTTTTTATAACCGGTACGATGGTGACGATAGCCTTTGAAACCGTTCAATTCGCCACGGCTCTGGCTGGTTACGGCTGCAGGTTCGGTTGTTCTGGAGTTTTGTGCAACTGCAATGTTTCCATCAAAGTCGGCCGCCAATGTGGAAAAAACTGTAACCAATCCGACCAATGGCAGTCCAACAAAAAAACAAAAAGATTTATTGATTTTAGGCATTAAGAATCCTTCCCAGAACGACACATGAGGACTATAGCAGACATCAAATCGAGAAAACTGCACTCTTTTTTGCTATAGTTAATGAAGAACATATTTGCGCTTATAGAAATGTGTTTCTATATGTGTTCGAGGCTTTGAAAGCCATCATACAAAACCGGCCATTACAGGATTGAAAAATGCTTCAAACGCCTTACTACCTTGTCGATAAATCAAAGTTGCTGCGCAATATGGAAAAAATTGCGCGCCTTCGTGATTTGTCGGGTGCAAAATCGCTTTTGGCGTTGAAATGTTTTGCAACATGGGGCGTTTTCGATTTTATGGCGCAATATATGGATGGCACCACATCGTCATCGCTTTATGAACTGCGTTTGGGAAAAGAAGAATTCGGTAAAGAAACCCATGCCTATTCCGTCGCTTGGGCCGATTACGAGATTGATGAGGCAATCTCTTATGCCGATACAATCATATTCAATTCCATCAACCAGCTTCACAGATTTGCAAAAAAATCCGAAAATATCGAAAGGGGTTTGCGATTAAATCCGGGGGTCAGTTGTTCCGGCTTCGACCTTGCCGATCCTGCCCGTCCTTTCAGTCGTCTTGGCGAGACAAGTTATGAAAAGATCGAAGCGGTTTTGCCGCTCGTAAACGGTTTCATGATTCATTATAATTGCGAGAATGGCGACTTTTCGTTATTTGACCGGATGCTTTCCGATATAGAACAGAAATTCGGCCAACTTTTTCACCACGTGCAATGGATCAGCCTTGGCGGCGGTATCTATTTTACCGGCAAAGATTACCCGCTTGAAGCGTTTGCCGACAGGCTCAAGCGTTTTTCGGATAAATATGGCGTTACGGTTTATCTTGAACCGGGAGAAGCGGCTATTACCAATAGCGCAACACTCGAAGTTACCGTGCTCGACACCATGCATAATGGCAAAGATCTCGCGATTGTTGACAGTTCGATCGAAGCCCATATGCTTGACCTTCTCGTTTATCGTGAAAAAGCAAAAATTTCGCCAAATCAGGGGGCGCATGAAATTATGATTTGTGGCAAATCATGCCTTGCGGGTGATATTTTCGGAACGTTCCGTTTTCCCGAAAAGCTGAAAATCGGCGATCATTTGTCAATAGAAGATGCAGCCGGTTATACAATGGTGAAAAAAAACTGGTTCAACGGTCTTAATATGCCCGCTATTGCGATAAAAGAATTGGATGGAACCATTCGTCTTCAACGAGAATTCGGCTATAAGGATTACCGTGACAGCCTTTCTTGAAAAAGGCTCCAGCTTAAACAAAGGTTTTAAAACAAGATTTAGGAGATAAACCGGGAATGAAAAAGAATATCCTGATTATTGGCGCAGGTGGAGTAGCTCAGGTGGTTGCTCATAAATGTGCTCAACATAACGATATTCTCGGTGATCTTCATATCGCATCACGAACATTGCAAAAATGCGAGTCGATCATTGCATCTGTAAAAGAGAAAAAATCCATGAAGGTGAAAGGTGTGTTTGAAACTCACCACCTTGATGCAATGAATATAAAATCGACAGCAGACCTTATTCGCAAAACAAAAAGCCGAATTGTTATCAATGTCGGCTCGGCTTTTCTCAATATGTCGGTTCTGTCGGCCTGTATCGAAACCGATGCAGCCTATATTGATACCGCCATTCACGAGGACCCGCTAAAAATATGCGAGACACCCCCTTGGTACGCCAATTATGAGTGGCCGCGCCGCGAAGAATGTGAAGCCCGTAAAGTAACGGCCATTCTCGGTGCAGGATTTGACCCCGGAGTGGTCAATGCTTATGCAGCGCTTGCCCATCACGACTATTTCGATAAAATCAGCGATATTGACATTATTGACATCAATGCCGGTAGTCACGGGCGCTGGTTTGCCACCAATTTCGATCCGGAAATCAACTTCCGCGAATTTACCGGTCAGGTCTGGTCGTGGCAGGACAGCAAGTGGGTTTCAAACAAAATGTTTGAAATCGGTCATGAATGGGATTTGCCGGTTGTCGGCAGGCGCAATACCTATATGACCGGCCATGACGAAATCCATTCTTTGTCAAAGAATCTTGATGTGCCGAATATCCGCTTCTGGATGGGTTTCGGTGAACGTTACATCACCGTATTCAATGTGTTGAAAAATCTTGGACTTCTATCCGAACAGCCTATAAAAACGGCTGAAGGTCTGGAAGTTGTGCCACTCAAAGTGGTCAAAGCTGTTTTACCGGATCCGTCTTCGCTTGCACCCGATTATACCGGCAAAACCTGTATTGGCGACCTTATCAAGGGTGAAAAAGACGGCAAAGAGCGTGAACTGTTCATCTATAATATTGCCGACCACAAAGAAGCTTATCTTGAAACAGGCTCACAAGCTATTTCCTACACAGCCGGTGTTCCGGCCGTTGCAGCGGCCATATTGGTTGCACTTGGTGATTGGGATGTAAAAACCATGGCCAATGTGGAAGAATTGCCACCGAAACCATTTCTGAAGAAGCTTGATGAAATGGGGCTTCCCACCCGAATCCGCGAAGGAAAAGAAGATAAAAAGCTTGATTTATAGCTTTAATGACTGACACGAGCTGATAAACCGGAAGGCTGTGATGAAAAAGAAAAGCCGAATAAATTTCAGGACGATCGCAAGATTTTCGAGACGTTTTGCTTTTCTTTTTGCTTTTTTTGCCGGCACTTTTTGCTTTTCTTCACCGGCATCAAGCAGTGAAGAGACAGCGTCACAACCAAAATTTTTTGAAAAATTTTTACCGAAGGCGCTGCTTGAGCAAAAAAAACATGAAGAGCCGCCTATCTGCTCCGGCGAGGATTTAACCGAAAAATTTTCAAAAGAGGAAAACCGGAAATTTCTGAACCGTGCCAAAAAAATAAAAAATGGCAATGCGCGATTCTGGAAGGTTGAAAAGAAAGGAACCAGACCGTCCTATCTTTTCGGCACAATGCATGTTAGCGATCCGGCCATTGTCAATCTTGCTCCGTCGGTTAAAACCGCGCTCGAAAATGCAGATCGTGTCGCCCTCGAACTGAGCGAGGCGGCCGATGATAATGGTAAAGCCATGGCAACAAAGCTTGCGGCCTCGCCCGATTTTCTTACGCCTAAAAAAGGCGAGAGTTTCAAGGACGGGCTTTCGAGGGAAGAATTCCAAAAGCTTAAAACCACATTTGAAGCCCACGGCCTACCTTTTCAGCTTATTGCCAATAACAAGCCATGGTTCATCTGGATGACATTGAGCCTTCCGGCCTGTGAAGCGCGTCGAGAAGCCTATGGATACCATGCACTTGATGTAGAAATCGGGCAAAACGCCAAAAAACTTGGAAAACCGGTTCTCGGCCTTGAAACAGTTGATGAACAATTATCGGCGATTGAAAAATTACCGTTGAGTTTTCAGGCGAACTCGATTGAAGACTACCTCGATAATCCCAAGTTTTACGCCAATTTGTTTTATACGGAAATGCAACTTTATAAACAAAGTCGCATTGGCGAAATATTGGCTCTTGATACCATGTTCAAAACGACGGTCAGCGAAAAAGATCAGGACATTTTTAAAGATATTTTAATGACTAAACGCAATCTACGCATGTCTGAACGCGCACTTCCTTTGATTGAACAAGGAAACAGCTTCATAGCGGTCGGTGCGGCGCATATGGTTGACGATAGTGGCCTTGTTGAACAATTACGCAAACATGGCTATCAGGTTAGCCCTATCAAACTCTGACAATTTTAAACGCAACAAAACGGCAGAAGGTTTTCTTTTGTCGCGACCCTATTTACTCTCTAAGATAGGCTCTTCAAGATCAGAAATAGCGCCCTCACCCTATTGTTTGCGACAGGTAACGGATAACGGCTTTTTCCGTTTATCCGGTTTGGTCACTTTTATTAAATCAACAATAGCTTCTTTAACCGACAAAGCTCAAAGCAAAGTTTTGCCATCGCATTCATTAATACGAATAATATTGACGTATTTTCGTGATTGAACCCCGATTGTCAGAGAAAATTGCCGCTTCTCTTCCAACCTGACCTGAAAATTCCGGAGTAACCTAATAAATCCGGTTTAATTACAATAAAAAGGCCACCCGAAGGCGGCCTTTTTTGAATGATATGTCAATTCGCTTACATATTGATCGGTTTTGAAAAAGCAGCCAATGCAGCTTCTTTCACAGCTTCCGACATTGTCGGGTGAGCATGGCAGGTCCGTGCCAGATCTTCCGACGAACCGCCAAATTCCATCAAGACAGCAATTTCGTGGATCATTTCACCGGCACCGAAGCCGAGAATATGACCGCCCAGAACCTTGTCGGTCTTGGCACAAGCAAGGATTTTTACAAATCCGTCGGTCTTCAACATAGCGCGGGCACGACCATTGGCCGAGAAGGGGAACTTGCCAACGCGATATTCAATACCGGCTGCTTTGAGTTCTTCTTCGGTTTTACCAACAGATGCGACTTCCGGCTCGGTATAAACGACACTCGGAATGACATCATAATTGACATGGCCTTTTTGACCGGCAAGAATTTCAGCCAGAGCAACGCCTTCATCTTCCGCTTTATGGGCAAGCATCGGACCTTTGACAACATCGCCAATTGCGTAAATTCCGGCAATATTCGTTTGCCAATGTGAATCAATATTCACCCGACCACGTTCGTCCAGTGTTACACCGGCTTCTTTCAAACCAAGCCCTTCCGTGTAAGGACGACGACCGGTTGCAACTAGAACAATGTCGGCCTCAAGAGTTTCAGCCGAACCACCTTTGACCGGTTCAAAGGTAACCTTTGCACCGGATGCGGTTTTTTCAACGCCGGTTACTTTTGCGCCGAGTTTATATTCGGTGCCCTGTTTTTCCATGAGTTTCTGGAACTGTTTGGACACTTCACCATCCATCGGCCCCAAAACTTTGTCGAGGAATTCGACAACCGTTACCTTTGCACCAAGCCGGCTCCAGACCGAACCAAGCTCGGAACCGATCACACCGGCGCCGACAACAACCATGTGCTGGGGCACTTTGGCAAGCGACAAAGCTCCGGTTGAGGAAACGATAACTTTTTCGTCAATATCGATCTTCAGCCCCGGAATACCGGCAACGTCGGAACCTGTTGCGATGATGATATTTTTGGTTTCGAGAGTCTGCTTCGAGCCATCCTTGGCAGCAACTTCGACTTTGCCTGCCCCAAGAATTTTGGCCGTGCCGTAAATGGTGTCAATCTTGTTTTTCTTCATCAAAAAAGCGACACCGCTTGTGTTACCATCAACGGTTTTCTGCTTGTGAGCCATCATGCCCGCAAGGTCGAGTTTGGGTTTGGAAACCGAAACCCCAAGAGCCTCGAAACCATGTTGAGCCGAGGCAAAAGTTTCTGAAGCATAGAGCAAAGCTTTGGAAGGAATACAGCCGACATTAAGACATGTACCACCCAATGTATCGCGCTTTTCAACGATTGCTGTTTTTAGTCCGAGTTGCGCAGCCTTGATTGCTGCAACATAGCCACCGGGACCTGCTCCAATTACGACAACATCATAAGACATTCTTTTTCCTTTCGTTACGGCCGCTGAGACCTGAATTTTCTAAAACTTACGAGGCTTTCTGAAACATAAGCCTGATACTGAATGCGATGAAAACTGCTCCGCAAAGACGATCAATCCATTTGGCGGCGCGTTGATATAATGAGCGGATGGCAGGGGTCGTCATAAAAATGCCAACCAAAACGAACCATCCAATAAGAAGTGCCGACATCGATAAACCATAGCCGAACTTGACGGCCATAGGCGTTACCGGTGCGACAAATGTCGAAAAAATCGAAAGAAAGAAAAACACCGCTTTCGGATTAAGAGCATTAACGGTAAATCCGGCAAAAAATGCTTTTTTCAAACTCTGCCGTGTTTTCCTACTTTTTCCATTTTCATTTTCTCCACCAGCAATACCACGCGAGGTGATGCTTTTAATGCCGATATAGAGAAGATAGAGAACACCGAGCCATTTAACGACATTAAACAGAATAAGGGATTTCGAGATGAGCAACCCAAGTCCCAGAATTGTGTAACTCACGTGAAAAAGCAAAGCCGCGCCAATGCCGAAAGCTGTCGCAAAAGCAGCCTTACGCCCATGAACCAGAGATTGGCGCAAAATCAATGCAAAATCGGCACCCGGTGTTATTGCCGCAATTGCGAACACAGCCATCAATGTTGACCATTCGACCAGATAAGGAGCCATCAATCATCTCCAGAAAGCAGCGACAAGCATGATAACCAATCCGAAAATGGAAATTAGCCAGACAATGCTACGAATATAGGGGATGCCCGAAAGGTAAAGCGGAATATAGATAATTCTTGCTATGACCCATATAGATCCACCGGCCACGGTCAACATGATATTATTGGGTGCAAAATCACCAAGCAACATCAATGCCAGAAATGCCGGATAAGTTTCGCGGAAATTGGCGCTGGCACGCATTGCCCGACCGGCATAAACAGATTTCGGTGTTTCTCCGCCATCTCTTGGTCCGGCGTTCCAGCTTCGCCCCAATTCACGTGTTGTGAGAAAAGCCTGCAAAAAAATATGCACCAACAACAATATGACACTTATGGCCAATAATGCTGCTGGTGCATTCATTTGCGACTATCCCTTTTTAAAGATCGAGAACAAGACGTTCCGGATCTTCAAGGCATTCTTTAACGCGAACGAGAAATGTAACAGCTTCCTGACCATCAACGATACGATGGTCATAAGAAAGAGCAAGATACATCATCGGACGGGCAACAACTTCACCATTGACGACGACAGCACGTTCCTTGATGGCATGCATACCAAGAATACCCGATTGAGGTGCATTCAGGATAGGTGTGGACATCAATGAACCATAAACACCGCCATTGGTGATGGTGAATGTGCCACCTTGCATATCGGCGACAGCAAGCTTGCCATCACGTGCCAGACGACCGAGGCGACCGATTTCTTTTTCGATTCCTGCGATTGAAAGCTGGTCTGCGTCACGGACAACCGGAACAACAAGGCCTTTGGCTGTACCAACGGCAATACCGGCATTAACATAATTTTTGTAAATAATGTCGGTACCATCAATTTCGGCATTAACAGCAGGAACTTCTTTCAAAGCATGGCAAACAGCCTTGGTGAAGAAGCCCATGAAGCCGAGCTTGACGCCATGTTTCTTCTCGAACATTTCCTTGTAACGTTTACGCAAGTCCATAACAGCCGTCATATCCACTTCGTTGAAAGTGGTGAGCATTGCCATGGTATTTTGTGCGTCTTTCAAACGACGGGCGATTGTTTGGCGCAATTTTGTCATGCGGACGCGTTCTTCACGTGCAGCATCTTGCGGCTGGGAAGCCGCGCGCGGTGCTGCAACCGGAGCAGCCGACGAAATGCCTTTCGCAAGTGCATCAAGAACATCACCTTTGAGAACCTGTCCACGCTTGCCCGAACCGTCAACCTGACCGGCCGACAGATTGTTTTCAGCCATGAGCTTGGCTGCTGAAGGAGCTGGCTGCATCGAGCCGGAAGCGGCTGCCGGTGCACTTGCTGCCGGTTGTGGTGCAGGAGCACTCGGAGCCGGTTGTGCAGCTTTCGGCTGCGGAGCAACATTGCCGGCAGCACCGGCTTCAATTGCGCCTAGAAGCGCACCAACTTCGACATTGTCACCTTCTTTGGCAGTGATTTCTGTCAGTTTTCCGGCGACAGGCGAGGGAACCTCGACTGTCACTTTATCAGTTTCAAGTTCAACCAGCGGCTCGTCCATAGCGACAGCATCGCCAACCTTTTTGAACCATTTCCCAATGGTTGCTTCAGTAACGGACTCGCCCAGAGTAGGAACACGGATTTCATTAGCCATAATTTTTTTCCATACGTCAGAGTGATTTGAGAATTAAGCCAACGCGTCTTCAAGGAACGCGGCAAGCTGTTGAAGATGTTGCGACATGAGCCCTGTTGCCGGCGAAGCGCTTGCGGGACGACCGGCATAGCGGGCGCGCGGATATTTCGCACCGATATGAGCCAGTACCCATTCAAGATACGGTTCGATAAACGACCAGGCACCCATATTTTTCGGCTCTTCCTGACACCAGACGATTTCCGCCTGCAAGAAGCGGGAAAGCACAGTAATCAAGGCTTTTGCCGGGAACGGGTAGAGCTGTTCGACGCGCAACAGATAGACATCGTCAATGCCGCGTTTTTCGCGCTCTTCGTAAAGGTCGTAGTAAACCTTGCCAGAGCAGAGAACGACGCGACGGATCTTGTTATCCTTCTGCAACTTGATTGCCTGATCCTTGAGCTGTTGGGCGTCATCAAGCAACAAGCGATGGAACGTTGTATCGGCTCCCATATCGCTCAACGAAGAAATAGCGCGTTTATGACGCAACAAGGATTTCGGTGTCATCAGGATCAGCGGTTTGCGGAAATCGCGTTTGATCTGACGGCGCAAGATGTGGAAGTAATTTGCCGGTGTCGTACAATTGGCAACCTGCATATTATCTTCTGCACAAAGTTGCAGATAACGTTCAAGACGGGCTGAAGAGTGTTCAGGTCCCTGACCTTCAAATCCGTGTGGCAACAGGCAAACAAGGCCGCTCATACGCAACCATTTGCGTTCGCCAGACGAGATGAACTGGTCGAAAAGAACCTGTGCACCATTGGCAAAGTCACCAAATTGGGCTTCCCACAAATTCAAGCCGAGCGGTTGCGCCAACGAATATCCATATTCAAATCCCAAGACACCTTCTTCCGAAAGCATCGAGTTGACAGGTTCATAAATGGCCTGACCCTTTTTGAGATTATTCAACGGGATATAGCGGTTTTCGTTTTCCTGATCGTAAAGAACAGAATGACGCTGGCTGAATGTACCACGTTCGACATCCTCACCGGAAAGACGAACCGGAGCACCTTCGATTACGAGCGAACCGAAAGCCAGAGCTTCACCGGTTGCCCAATCGATTCCTTCACCTGTTTCAAACATTTTTGCACGGTTATCAAGGAAGCGCTTAATGGTCTTGTGAACATGGAAATCGGCAGGAATGTCAACCAGACGTTCACCAATTTCTTTCAGTGTCTTGATCGGCACACCGGTTGCACCGCGACGTTGATCGTCGGCATTGTCGGCGGCTTTCAAGCCTGTCCATGTGCCATCAAGCCAATCGGCCTTGTTGGGCTTATAGGAAGTGGCTGCTTCAAATTCCTGTTCAAGTTTGTCGTGCCACTCGCGCTTTTGCTGGTCGAGTTCTTCGGCTTTGATAAGGCCTTCTTTTTCCAGCTTCTCGCCATAAAGTTCCAAAGTGGTTTTATGACCACGAATGGCTTTATACATCAATGGCTGTGTGAAGGATGGTTCATCACCTTCATTGTGACCGAACCGGCGATAGCAGAACATGTCGATAACAACCGGTTTATGGAAAATCATGCGGAATTCTGTTGCAACCTTGGCAACATAAACAACAGCTTCCGGATCATCGCCATTGACGTGGAAAATCGGCGCATCGATCATTTTGGCAATATCTGACGGATAAGGCGTCGAGCGACCAAAACGCGGATTGGTGGTAAAGCCGATCTGGTTATTGATGATGAAGTGGATAGAACCGGCAACACGGAAACCTTTCAGCCCCGAAAGACCCAATGTTTCCTGAATAACGCCTTGCCCTGCAAAAGCCGCATCACCATGGATAAGAACCGGCATGACTTTCGCCCGTTCACTGAGCGGAACAAGATCACTGCGGCTCGGACCGGCGAGCAAATCCTGTTTTGCACGGGTTTTGCCGATAACAACAGGGTCGACAATTTCGAGGTGTGACGGGTTGGCAAGAAGTGACAAATGCACCTTGTTGCCATCGAACTCGCGATCGGAAGAAGTACCCAAGTGGTATTTCACATCGCCCGAACCTTCAACATCATCAGGCTTATAAGAGCCACCCTTGAATTCATGGAAGATTGCGCGATGGGGCTTGGAGAGCACCTGCGAGAGAACGTTAAGACGCCCGCGGTGAGCCATGCCGAAAACGATTTCTTCAACACCAAGAGCACCACCGCGCTTGATGATCTGTTCAAGAGCCGGAATAAGCGATTCACCGCCATCAAGACCGAAACGTTTGGTCCCTTTATATTTTGTATCCAGAAACTTTTCAAAACCCTCGGCTTCGACGAGCTTATGGACAATCGCCTTTTTGCCTTCAGGCGTGAACGATACCCAATTGTTCGGGCCTTCGATCCGTTCCTGAATCCAGCTTTTTTCTGCCGGATCGGAAATATGCATGAATTCGACACCGATTGTATTGCAATAGGTGTTCTTCAATATTTCCAGCATTTGTGGAATGGTCGCATATTCAAGACCGAGAACATTATCGATAAATATTTTGCGATCATAGTCAGCCGTTGTGAAACCATAGGTCTCAGGCGACAATTCGTTATAATCTTCCGGTGCTTCACGCAATTGTAGCGGATCGAGTTTCGCATGGAGATGGCCGCGCATACGATAGGCGCGGATCATCATTATTGCGCGCACTGAATCGCGTGTAGCCTGAATAATATCGGCATCACTGACAGCCGAGCCGCCTTTTTTGGCTGCTCCTGCTGCTTTGCCTTTGAGCTTGTCGCCCATGTGTTTTTCAACAGCCGACCAATCGCCGTCAAGAGCCGATACCAGCTCGCCTTCCGGTTTTACCGGCCAATTGTCACGCTGCCAGGATGCGCCTTCAGCATTTTTGAGCACATCTTCCTTGTTATCTTTCAAATTTTCAAAAAACTCGCGCCATTGCGGATCAACGCTTGCGGGGTTTTTCTCATACTCGGCATAAAGCTGATCTATATAGTCAGCATTGCCACCATATAAAAACGAAGTTTGTTCAAAAAGATCGTTTGTCTGGTCCTGCCTTGCCATATATTCTGCCGGAACGCCTGTTCCGTCTCCTTGATATCCGTGGGAGTACCCTACGAATTGGTGTTGAAGAAGCATTTGCTTCTGTTAAAAATTCAAGCCACCCGAACCGGCCGTCCGAGTGGCTTTTTTGTAATTAGCCTTTAAGAACCTCTACGAGAGTCTTGCCGATTTGTGCGGGCGACGGGGAAACCCGAATACCGGCTGCTTCCATAGCAGCGATCTTGTCTTCGGCTCCACCTTTGCCACCCGATATGACCGCACCGGCATGACCCATTGTGCGGCCTTTCGGTGCTGTACGACCGGCGATAAAACCGACAACCGGTTTCTTGCGCCCTTTCTTGGCTTCATCAATCAGGAATTGGGAAGCGTCTTCCTCGGCAGAACCACCAATTTCACCGATCATAACAATCGACTTGGTTTCGTCATCTGCAAGGAACATCTCCAGCACATCAATGAATTCTGTGCCTTTGACCGGATCGCCACCAATACCGACGGCTGTTGTTTGGCCGAGACCCTCAACCGTTGTCTGGTAAACAGCTTCATAGGTCAAAGTTCCGGAGCGCGATACAACACCGACCGAACCTTTTTTGAAGATCGATCCCGGCATAATGCCGATCTTGCATTCATCGGGTGTGAGAACACCGGGGCAGTTCGGGCCGATAAGGCGGGACTTCGATTTTCTCAATTTCGCCTTGACCTTGACCATATCGAGAACCGGAATACCTTCCGTGATACAAACAATAAGGCCTATTTCGGCATCAATTGCTTCCATAATTGCAGCAGCAGCACCTGCCGGCGGAACATAAATGACAGATGCATCGGCACCGGTCTTGTCCTTGCCTTCGGCAACTGTTGCAAAAATCGGCAATTCCTCGCCATTGGAACCGTGCCAGGTTTCGCCACCCTTTTTCGGGTTAACGCCACCAACCATTTTGGTTCCATGATAGGCAAGTGCCTGTTCGGTGTGGAACGTACCGGTTTTACCGGTCAAACCCTGCACGAGAACTTTTGTATCCTTGTTGATAAGAATCGACATGACTTCAAGCTCCCTTCACGGCTGCAACAATTTTCTTGGCGGCATCATCAAGATCATCCGCCGAGATGACATTCAGACCACTCTCGTTGATAAGAGCTTTACCCTTATCGACATTTGTACCTTCAAGACGGACAACGAGAGGAACCTTCAAACCGACTTCCTTGACCGCAGCCAGAACACCTTCGGCAATAACATCACAACGCATGATGCCACCGAAAATATTCACCAAGATGCCCTTCACATGGGGATCGGCTGTAATAATCTTGAAAGCGGCAGTTACGCGTTCTTTGGAAGCACCGCCACCAACATCAAGAAAGTTTGCCGGCTCGCCGCCATAAAGCTTGATGATATCCATCGTTGCCATAGCAAGACCGGCACCGTTGACCATGCAACCGATATTGCCATCAAGAGCAATATAGGCAAGATCATGTTTGGAAGCTTCGATTTCCTTCGGATCTTCTTCGGAAGTGTCGCGCAACTCGACAATATCGGGATGACGGAAAAGTGCGTTATTGTCGAACGATACTTTTGAATCCAGCAACCGCAAATGGCCGTTTTTCATGACGATCAGCGGGTTGACTTCAAGAAGGCTCATGTCTTTTTCGACAAAAGCTTTGTAAAGAATCGGAAAGAGCTTCAATCCGTCTTCACGAGCAACGCCATCAAGCTTCAGTGCATCGCAAAGTTTTGCGCTGTCTTCAGCAGTAACGCCCTTGTCCGGATCAATCGGAAGGGTGAGGATTTTTTCCGGTGTATCATGTGCAACGGTCTCGATATCCATGCCGCCTTCTGTCGAAACGACGAAAGCGATCTCTCCGACTGTACGGTCGACGAGAATTGACAGATAAAGTTCGCGTTCAATATCGGCACCATCTTCAATATAAAGACGATTTACCTGTTTTCCGGCCGGACCCGTCTGCTTGGTGACAAGTGTTTTGCCAAGCATTTCCTTGACATTGGCAACAACTTCTTCAACCGATTTTGCAAGACGGACGCCACCTTTAGCATCGGGACCAAGTTCTTTAAACTTACCCTTGCCGCGGCCACCAGCATGGATCTGGCTTTTAACGACATAAAGCGGTCCGGGCAATTTTTTTGCCCATTCCTCTGCCTGCTCTACAGAATAGACAGCAACACCGTTTGCAATCGGTGCGCCATATTCATGAAGCAGACGCTTGGCCTGATATTCATGGATATTCATTCATTTTTCCTTTTCTATTATGGGCCGAAAGTCCGGTCCCGGAAAATCGGTATATCCGACTTATGTGAATGAAAAAGTGGGGCAATCCCCCACTTATTTCAAGTTTGGTGCAAGTTTTAAGCAAGCTTCACAAAGTCCATGAACAGCATGGACAGATTTATCGAAAGCTTCTTTTTCTTTCTTATCAAGTTCAATTTCGATAACGCGTTCGACACCACCAGCGCCCAGAACAACAGGAACACCGACATATGTGTCTTTAACGCCGTACTGGCCGGAAAGATGCGCAGCAACCGGTACAACACGCTTTTTATCTTTCAAATAAGCTTCTGCCATCGAAACGGCCGATGCTGCCGGAGCATAATAAGCAGAACCGGTTTTCAACAAACCGACAATTTCTGCACCGCCATCGCGGGTACGTTGAATAATTTTTTCAAGCTTTGCCTCGGTTGTCCAACCCATTTTGACAAGATCAGGCAAAGGAATACCGGCAACTGTCGAATAACGGGCAAGCGGTACCATTGAATCGCCGTGACCGCCCAGAACAAATGCCGTTACATCATCAACCGAAACTTTGAATTCTTCAGCGAGGAAATAGCGGAAACGTGCGGAATCGAGAACTCCGGCCATGCCGACAACCTTGTTTGCCGGAAGACCTGAAAATTTTTGCAAAGCCCAAACCATTGCATCAAGCGGGTTGGTGATGCAGATAACAAATGCGTTGGGAGCGTATTTTTTAATTCCGGCGCCAACCTGTTCCATAACTTTGAGGTTGATGCCAAGAAGATCATCACGGCTCATTCCGGGCTTACGGGGAACACCTGCTGTCACAATAATAACATCGGCTCCCTCGATAGCTGCATAGCTATTGGCGCCGGTGTATTTGGCGTCGAAACCTTCAACCGGTGAAGATTCGGCAATATCAAGACCTTTTCCCTGTGGTACACCTTCGGCAATATCGAACAAGACAACGTCGCCAAGTTCTTTGAGACCTATCAAGTGTGCCAATGTGCCCCCGATCATACCTGAACCGATGAGAGCTATTTTATTGCGTGCCATTCTGGTTTCTTCCCTAAAAAATTGTCGGAATTGTAAAGCAGATTTGCTCCTCTCCGACGTGATACAAACGCCCCTCATTTTTACCTGGCTCGAAAGACCGGATAGAAAGTCGGGTTTGTTAAAACTCCCGTATAGATTTTGTCACGTCGATACGCCGCTTCAAGATCTACACCTCTATCGTCGATAGGCTGAATCGTGGAAAATTACAATAGAATTATCGAAATCCAATAAATTCAAACGGTTATATTGAATTCACTTTACGTAAACGTCAATTTTTCTTCACTTTTGTGCGTCAAATCGACACAATTTACACGTGTTGGGCGATTTTTTCGCATTATTTGACCTGTTTTTCACTCCAATTGGCCAAATATTCCTCGCTTTGCATTTCAAAAAGACGTGATGCAGTACGTTCAAACTCGAATGTTTCGGTCGTCTGGTTCTTTCCCTGATAGAGTTTATCGGGAGTTGCCGCCGCCGAAATAAACAAACGGATATGACGATCATAAAGCGTATCAATCAACAAAATGAAACGTTTTGTCTCGTTCCGGTGCTCGTCATCCATAATCGGCACATTGTCAACGAAAAAAGTATCGTAACGGCTTGATAAAGCAAGATAATCAGCAGCAGCCAAGGGAACGGAGCAAAGATCTATATAATCGAAGCGGGCAGCATTATTTACAACGCGCGGCACGTGAACCGGATGACCGCGAACATCGACAATTTCCGGTTTTGCTATGTGCCCTTGTTCAATGAGTGCCCATGCTGCATCCATCTTTTCCTGTGCGACATGGCCGAGCGGTGTAATATAAACCGGCTTTCGATCAGCTTTTTCCAACCGGTAATCTGTATCGGCATCAAGATTGAAAACCTCGACATTTTCTTCGAGAATCTTGATGAAAGGCAAAAATAATTGCCGGTTGAGACCGTTTTTATAAAGATTTTCGGGTGCAACATTGGAAGTGGCAACAAGCGTTACACCGTCCTTGAATAAAGCGGTAAACAGCCTTGAAAGCACCATTGCATCGGCAATATCGGTAACGGTAAACTCGTCAAAACAAAGGACTTTCGCTTCTTTGGCGAGGCTTGAAGCAACCGGAGGAATAGGGTCGTTCTGTTTGGTTTCGCCACGTGTCAATGCCTGTCGGTGACGGTTTATCCGATCATGCACATCTGCCATAAAATCATTGAAATGGGCGCGCCTCTTGTCGCCATCGGGCAGGCAGGAAAAAAACAAATCCATAAGCATGGTTTTGCCACGACCGACTTCGCCGTAAACATAGAGGCCATGCACACCTGAATGATTGTCTTTATGTTTGCCAAAAAGCCAGCCGAGCGGCGAACTTTTTTGCGATACACGCTTGACAGAAAGCTCGTCAAGAAGACGGTCAAAATGGGAAATCAAGGCAATCTGTGCTTCATCACGGCTGATTTCACCGTTTTCAACCAAAGCATCATAGCGCTCACGCATCGATCCCATTAACAAGCCCCTCCTTGTATCAAAAAATTGAAGAGGCCTTATGGCCTCTCCGAAAACTGTTTAACGACTCAAGATAACGGCTTGACCGTTTACCGTATTTCCCTCGAACCGGCTTGGTCCGGCAGAATAAAGTGTTGCGACAGGACTACCTGCACCATCATAGAAATTCAGTTGCTTTCCGCTTACCGCCCATGACGCAACCTTGGTGAAGGCTTCAGGACAATGCAACGGTCCGGCGCGATAGCCTTGACCATATTTGGTCTGTGGTGTTGCAATCTGGCAATTCAGCCCGCCAACCGACGCCTTCCATACACCGGCAATGGCTCCGGGCGTTAAATCGGAAGCGTTTGCAGGTGGTTGAAGACTGGCTACATCGGTTTGCGACTGCGGGATACTGCTACTTACGCTATTATTAGGCGCTGACGGAAAATTATCCGGCGGCGGCAACTCCGATTGACTGACACCGCCCGAACTTGCCGGTCCCGGCATAACGACTTGCGGTGGCTCACCACCGCCATTGTTGCCGAATCGCGAATTCGCACAACCGGCAAGCATTGTTGCCATAACTGTCAACACCAGAAGTGAATTCTTCGAGACTGTCATATTCCTACTTTCTTCAATCGCATGATTGCGCAGTAAAATCCGTACAAAGGAAAGGCATGATGGTTAAATTTTATTTAAAGACTATACATAGCAAAAAAGTATCAGAAAAAAAGAAAAACATCCGCTTCTCTTCATGATTCACAAAGAAAGCGGACAATGAACGGGACTTTCATACGATGAGAAAAATAACCAGTATTGATAGGATTTTTATAACATATTGTTTTTATTATACTTTTTTAAAACTTATTCATTCCGGAAAGCTGTTTACCTTAAATCGAGAAATTACCGGAAAGAGCAATAAAATATGGCCGCAAACCGGCTTTTAACACAGACAACCGCAATCATTTTCAAAATCCGGTCAATATTTTAGACATTTCCGGGTTTTATATTCTCCGGGTTTTATATATCTCCGGTCTATTCCGACTGTAAAAAGTGCTTGTGCTGGAATTTTTTTGGATTTTCAGCCATATTATCGTAATAAATATCAGGTAGATGGCAAATATGATCCCTTTTGAAAAAATGAATGGTCTTGGCAACGAGATAATTGTTGCCGATATGCGCGAGGCCAAAACAGACATTACGCCGGAGGCAGCGATTGCTCTTTCTAAAAAACGCGATACGGCGTTCGACCAGATAATGGCAGTCCACAAGCCGACAAAATCCGGTGGTGATTATCACATTGTGATATGGAACTCGGATGGATCCAAGGCTCAGGCCTGTGGAAATGGTACACGTTGCGTCGTTGAATGGCTCTATAACCAAAATCTGGGTGATGATTTCAAACTGGACACGGCTGCCGGCATTGTCAGGGCAAAACGTCGTGAAAACGGTTTGGTATCGGTCGATATGGGGATTCCCCATCTTGAATGGCAGGAAATACCTGTGTCACACGCTATCGACGACACAAATCATGCTTCTATCGGTCGCGGGCCGCTTCGTGATGCCTCGCTTGTTTCTATGGGAAACCCGCATGCAATTTTCTTTGTTGGCGATGATATAGAGAAAATAGCTCTTGATAAATTCGGTCCCGAACTTGAACATGACCCGTTTTTCCCCGAACGCTGCAATATTTCGATTGCCCATGTCACATCGCCCACTTCTTTGACTTTGCGGACTTGGGAAAGGGGAGCAGGCCTTACACGCGCCTGTGGCACCGCTTCTTGTGCCGCAACTGTTGCCGCATCAAGACGTGCGCTCACAAAACGGCATGTAACGGTAACCTTACCGGGTGGAAAACTCGATATTTTATGGGATAAAGACAACCATATCATCATGACGGGACCAACGGAATTCGAGTTTGGCGGGGAGTTCGATCCGGTTTCGGGTGAATATCAAAGGATTTCGTAATGGCAACTGAAATTGTCACCTTCGGCTGTCGGCTGAATGCATTTGAATCAGAAGTCATGCGCAAAGAAAGTGCTGAAGCCGGCCTTGATAAGCTGGAAAACGGCGCTTTCATCTTCAATACATGTGCTGTCACGGCTGAAGCCGTCCGTCAGGCAAAACAGGCAATTCGCAAAGCAAGGCGCGAAAACCCGCTTGCACGTATCATTGTGACAGGCTGTGCTGCCCAAACTCTGGGGCAGGATTTTGCCGATATGGATGAAGTTGATCTGGTTTTGGGGAATGAAGAAAAACTGCATGCCCATTCCTATCGTCAGCTCCCTGATTTCGGTGTCAACAATTACGAGAAACTCAAAGTCAACGACATTATGGAAGTGAAAGAAAATGCGCCCCATATGGTTGACTCGATCGAAGGTCATTCGCGCGCTTTCGTGCAAGTGCAAAACGGTTGCGACCATCGTTGCACTTTCTGCATTATTCCCTATGGAAGGGGTCCGTCACGCTCGGTTCCAATGGGTGCAGTTGTCGAACAGATAAAACGCCTTAACGGAAACGGTTATCAGGAAGTTGTCCTCACCGGTGTCGATCTTACCAGCTATGGACCTGATCTTCCCGGAAAGGCAACGCTCGGAAAACTTGTCGGTTCGATTTTGCGAAACGTTCCCGATCTTGCGCGTTTGCGCCTCTCTTCGATAGATTCAGTAGAAGTCGATGATGAATTGATGGAATTACTGGCTTATGAACCACGGTTAATGCCGCATTTGCACCTTTCGCTTCAAGCTGGCGACAATATGATTTTGAAACGGATGAAAAGGCGCCATTTACGCGACCAATCAATCCGGTTTTGCAATGATTTACGCGACAGACGCCCCGAAATGGTTTATGGCGCCGATCTTATCGCCGGTTTTCCGACCGAAACCGATGCAATGTTTGAAAATACATTGGCACTCGTTGATGATTGTAAACTGACACATCTTCATGTCTTTCCCTATAGCCCGCGGGAAGGCACGCCGGCTGCCCGTATGCCGCAGGTTGATCGGCATATTATCAAACTGAGAGCGGAAAAACTGCGGCAAAAGGGGCAAAAAGCCTATAACGACCATCTCAAGCATTTACAAAACACCGAACACATGATTCTTGTCGAACATGATGGAATCGGCCGTACGGAGGATTTCACACTGACCAAAATCGACGGTGCAATTGCCGGAACCATTGTTAAAGGCCACATTGTCGGCCAGGATGGTGACAAGCTTATTGCCAAGCTCGACGAACGTAACGCTGCCTGACCGGGGATTTTTATGGCTAAAGGTTTATTTAAAAAAGTTTTTTCTTTTGGCTCGAACCCGAAAACGGATTCAGACAACGATGTGACAAAAGATGCGGCAACACCCGCTTTGTCACCCTTTGAAGCCTATAAGGCAGCTCAGGCAAAAAAACAGAGCGAAGCCACAAACACCGAAAACAAAAAACCGGTCGAAACGAAAGAAGAGCGGCCGGATATTCCGTCGGAAAATCAGGAACCCGATTTAACCGAAAAGAAAAAGGTTGAAAATCAACCGGCAAAAAAACCGATAATTCCGGAAGCGGAGTTTGTCGGTTCACAAAGGGTAGAGACAACCGAGGCCGGAACCAACCTTCCTGCTCACAACACCGTAACAATTACCGACAAGGTAACAAGCAACGAAAACAAGGTCAGCAAACCGGATTTGCCCCTCCATGAACCTAAAAAAATGTCATGGTTTGAACGGTTGAAAACCGGTTTGGCCCGTTCATCCCGTCAACTTGGTGATTCGATCAGTTCCATTTTTACCAAGCGCAAGCTTGACGAAGCGACATTGCAAGATCTCGAAGATGTACTCATTCAGGCCGATCTTGGTCTTGAAACCGCTCTCCGTATTACCGATACTCTCGCATCAAGTCGTTATGGTAAAGATATATCAACCGACGAAGTACGCACGATCATGAGTGACGAGATCAAGAAAGTACTTGAACCGGTTGCCCGCCCGCTTGAACTGGACTTGAGCCATAAGCCGCATGTCATATTGGTTGTCGGTGTGAATGGAACGGGAAAAACCACAACAATCGGAAAATTGGCGGCCAAGCTTACCGCCGGTGGATTAAAGGTGATGCTCGCGGCTGGTGATACTTTTCGTGCGGCTGCTATCGAACAACTCCATATCTGGGGAGACCGTGTCAATGCACCGGTTGTTTCAACCAAACTCGGTGCCGATGCGGCAAGCCTTGCCTATGACGCTTATGAAAAAGCCAAAGCTGCCGGAAGTGATGTTCTTATCATTGACACGGCAGGACGGTTGCAGAATAAAACCGAACTGATGGACGAGCTTGCCAAGATTGTGCGTGTTTTAAGCAAGCATGATCCGGATGCGCCACACACTGTTTTGCAAACACTTGATGCGACAACCGGCCAGAATGCGCTGAACCAGGTGGAAATATTCCGCAACATTGCCGGTGTGAACGGCCTTGTCATGACAAAACTTGACGGAACAGCGCGCGGCGGCATTCTTGTTGCAATAGCGGCAAAATACAAGTTGCCGGTATATTTTATCGGGGTAGGAGAGGGCATTGATGACCTCGAACCCTTTGCAGCTTCGGACTTTGCCGAAGCAATAGCAGGAAAACACGAATGACCAATTCACTTTTTGAACCCGATCCGGAAGATACCAAAGCGGTGAAAGAGCTTCATATGTCACCGGCGCTCAAACTCGTTCTCGAAATGGGGCCACTGGTGGTGTTTTTCTTTGCCAACTACAAAGGCGAATGGCTTATCAAACATGTCGGCCTGTTTCAGGGGTTTGAAAAACCGATTTTTCCTGCCACGGCGATTTTCATGGTTGCCATTGTTATCGCACTCGTCGCCTCGTGGATTATTGCACGAAAACTCCCGATCATGCCGCTTATTTCCGGTGTGTTTGTTTTGATTTTCGGGGCTTTAACGCTTTGGCTCCATAATGATACATTCATCAAGATGAAGCCGACAATTATCAACACACTGTTCGGCCTTATCCTGTTCGGTGGTCTCGCTTTCAATAAATCGCTTCTCGGTTATGTGCTCGACTCTGCCTTTCAACTTGATGATGAGGGTTGGAAAATTCTAACCCGTCGTTGGGCATGGTTTTTTATTTTTCTTGCCGTGTTGAACGAATTGGTATGGCGAAATTTCAGCAATGATTTCTGGACGACATTCAAGGTCTTCGGTGTCATGCCGATCACCATTATTTTTATGATTGCACAAATGCCGATTGTCATGAAACATGCAACCTCGCCAATAGGTGTGAAACAGACAAAGCTCGATGAATAGGTCGGGAATTTCAAAAACGGACGGGATTGAAACAATGGAAATTACACAGTTCATCTGCCGCAGTGATAATTTCGGAGTGCTGCTTCATGACGAGGCAAGCGGACTGACTGCGGCTATTGATGCGCCGGATGCAAAGACAATCCGTGAAACGCTTGACCGCAAAGGTTACAAGCTTGATGTCCTTTTCATAACCCATCATCATATGGATCACATCGAAGGAATTACCGCACTTAAAGCCGTTTATGGTACGAAAATCATCGGACCTGAGCGTGAAGCCGACAAAATTGGTGGACTTGATGAAGCGGTCAATGAACAATCAGGCTGCAAATTTGCAAAATTCGATGTCAAAGTGCTTGAAACTCCCGGTCATACGCTTGGATCCGTCTGCTATTATTTTCCTCATGACAAACTGGTTTTTACCGGTGATACGTTGTTTTCTCTGGGCTGCGGAAGACTGTTTGAAGGAACAGCCGAGATGATGTTTTCTTCGCTTGAAAAGCTCAAAGCTCTTCCTGACGAGACAAAGCTTTATTGCGGGCATGAATATACCAAAGAAAATGCGCGGTTTGCACGTTCGGTCGA
The DNA here is from genome assembly GCF_016102505.1 of Bartonella sp. B10834G3. NCBI lineage: Bacteria > Pseudomonadati > Pseudomonadota > Alphaproteobacteria > Hyphomicrobiales > Bartonellaceae > Bartonella > Bartonella sp. B10834G3. The sequence continues at coordinate 941,266 of NZ_JACFOM010000001.1, read as the reverse complement.
TCCCGATAATGTTGCGCTTATCAATCGCGCTGCTGCTGTTGACCGGCTTATCGCAGTCGGTGAAACCTCGCTCCCAAGCTCGATCAAAAGCGAGAAAGCGGCAAATCCCTTTTTACGCTGTAATGACCCCGATATACGCAAAACATTGAAGATGGAAAATGCTTCGGATGTCGCTGTTTTTGCCGAATTAAGAAAACGCAAGGATCATTTCTGAATGTTTATCAAGCGATTTGTGATTGCCCTTTGTTTGATTGTTTTTCCGGTTGCCGCTTTTGGCGAAGATGCGCCAAAGCAGAATGACAAGCAAAGCGAATTCTATCTCTCTCCAACGGGTAATCCTAAGATTGTAGCGGAATATCCTTTGAATGAAGCTTTTCTGGCGAAGATGGAAAATGTCCAGAAGGAAATGTCGGAGTCCACGATCAGGCTTTCGGAATCCGAAACCGGTAATGATGGTAGTATTGACGGGCTCGTTAAAACCATTTCAAAAGATGAGCGCGTCATGAACATTTTGAAAAAAAATGCGCTTGAACCAAAAGATTACGTTGTCGGTTATCTGGCATTACAAGCAAGCCTGGCTGCTGCATCCTCGCTTGAAGATCAGGATGCAATATTTGACGACAGCACAACAGTTTCAAAGGAAAATCTCGAATTCGGAAAACAATTTGCCGACCGCATTCGTAAGGTTCTCGAACAATAGAATTTTATTGCCGACTGTCAAATCCGGACTACTTTGAATAGTGTAAGATTTGATTAATTTTTTCCTGTGCTTTTTCGTAACGCGATCAGTTAAACACCGGACTTGTATAAAACAAAACATCGTATTCAGATATAAATGTAATAGTTCAGTAAATTATAAATATTTAAACCTAAACAATACTTTTAAAAATATAAATTTCCACATTAAGAAAAGAGATTTATGTTATTTGTATTATCTTATAGGAGACATTTATATAATTTTCCGTGAATATATTTTGGCTCTTGTTCGATGTTCTTTTCAGGTCATTTTTTTACGATCGGGACAAACCGGATGTCATTTTGATAAGCAATGTTACAAAGAATTTTCACATGGATAAGAGCGACTTTGGAGAGCTTCCGGAGTGAAAAAGACATCGCCACACACGAAAATACATGCCGTTACACAAACTTCAAAGCCCGATAACGTCAAGCGTCACCTCTCCCGAAAAAACGGGGTGCGAGATTGACTGCAACCCGCCCTAGTTTTGTAAACGCCTGCAAATATCGTCAAGCTGTTCCAGCGAAGAATAATGGATTTTTACATCCCCGCCTTTTTTCCCGTGTTTGATGGCAACTTTCATGCCTATGACATCGGCAAGCAGTTTTTCAAGCGACTTGGTGTCGGCATCCTTTTCGCTCGGTGTGCGTCTTTTTGCCTTTGCGGTTGATTGTCCATTTGCCAGAGCTTCGGCCTGACGCACAGACAAGCCATCACGGATAATTTTTTCGGCAAGTGCCAAAGGGTCATCGACTGTTATCAGACAGCGCGCGTGGCCTGCCGACAATTGGCCATCATTGATGAATTGTTGCACCTTGGCCGGAAGTTTCAACAATCTCAATGTGTTGGCAACATGACTGCGACTTTTGCCGATCACTTGTGCAAGATCGGCTTGTGTATAATCATGTTCATCAATCAGTTGTTGGTAACCCATGCCTTCTTCCAACGGATTGAGATCGGTTCTTTGGACATTTTCGATAATGGCAAGTTCCAAAGCCGTGCGATCATCGACATCGCGGATAATAACCGGTATTTCAGTGAGATTTGCGCGCTGGGCAGCACGCCAGCGACGCTCACCGGCGATCAATTCAAACCGGTTCGGATGGTCGGGCGAGGGACGAACAACAACCGGCTGAACCACGCCATGTTCACGGATAGATTGGGCGAGATCATCAAGCTCGGTCTCGGTAAAGTGTCGCCGCGGATTTTGCGGGTTACGGGAAATAAATTCGATAGGAACCTGACGTTCCGACGATGTTTTCGGAGCATTGGCAGGTTTATCAATACCAAGATCAACATCGCCGATAAGAGCAGCAAGACCACGTCCAAGCCGTTTTTTCGATTGATCGTCACTCATCTTTATTTCCTTGATTATTCAATAGGTTAAAAAATTCAAGCGGCGCGCAATTGGCGTTCGCGTTGGATGACTTCGGAAGCAAGTTGCAAATAGGCCTGACTGCCAGCACATTTCAAATCATAAAGCAAAGCCGGTTTACCGAATGAAGGAGCCTCCGACACGCGAACATTGCGTGGTATAACGGTTTGATAGACTTTGTCTCCCATAAAGGAGCGTACGTCCTCTACAACCTGATTGGAAAGATTGTTACGGCCGTCATACATAGTGAGCACAATACCCTGTATTTCCAGCGCAGGATTAAGGGAACTGCGAACCTGTTTTACCGTTTCCAATAATTGGCTTAAGCCTTCAAGTGCCAAAAATTCGCATTGCAGAGGCACAAGAACGGAATCGGCCGCGCCCATTGCATTAAGTGTCAAAAGGTTGAGGGAAGGGGGGCAATCAATCAGAATATAAGAAAACTTCTCTGTCACCATAGGATTTTTTCGCAAAGCTTTTTGTAGCCGTTGTATCCGGTCATTTGCCGGTGCAATTTCCATTTCGATTCCAAGAAGATCGAGTGTCGAAGGCACAACATAAAGGTTTGGCACTTCTGTTTCCAAAGCGGCGTCATTGACCGATGCACCTGAAACAATAACATCATAAGAAGATAGCGGGCGCCTGTTACGATCTATTCCCAGTCCGGTGCTGGCGTTCCCCTGCGGGTCTATATCCATAACCAATACAGTCTCGCCGATGGCCGCAAGCGCAGTAGCAAGGTTGATAGCTGTTGTTGTTTTGCCAACCCCGCCTTTCTGATTTGCAATGGCGATAATACGTGTGTCGCTCATTTCTCTCACCCCTTACGTGAATCGATCTTGCTAATTTCGAGAATAACAGACTGCTTATCGATCTTGCTTTGATGAACTTTAAAATCGAATGTCCAGTTTTTCTCTGCTTCGGCTATTTCCTTCTTATAATCACGGCCCTTCTGAAATAGGGCGGTTGCGCCTTGTTCGAACCAGGGTTGTGTCAACTCAAAAAGTTTTTCGAGCGATGCCAAGGCACGTGACGTGATAATTTCCGGCTTGTTAATATGGATGTAACTTGTTTCAATACGGCATGTATGAACTGTAGCAGGCAAATTGAATTCGGCGCTGACACTTCTTAAAAATGCAGCTTTTTTGCTATTGCTTTCGACGAGATCAATATGAAAACCGCTTTGGTCTTTTAAAAGAATGGCTATGACAATTCCGGGAAAACCGCCACCGGAACCAATATCACACCAGTTTTTTGCTTGTGGCTTAAATCCGGCGACTTGTGCGCTATCAAGAATGTGCCGTTTCCAGAGATCGGGCAAAGTCGCATTTGCAATCAGATTGATATGGGATTGCCACTTTTTAACCGCCTCCTCGAATGCCATCAAAGTTTCTGCTGTTTCACGTGAAACCGAAGGTACAATTTGCAGCAATGATTGATATTTTTCTTCTACCCATTCAATCATCAGGCGCTTCTCCGGTTTTCGCGGTGTAACCGCTGGATATGGGTAATAATAAGAGACAGAGCTGCCGGTGTCATGCCGTCAATTTTTTGTGCCTCGGCGATTGATTGAGGCGCGCGCTGACGGATTTTTCCTTTCAGTTCATTCGACAGACCGGAAATCACATCAATGTCGAGTTCTGCCGGAATACGGAGTTGTTCATCGCGCTGAAGATTGGCAATGTCTTGTGCCTGACGATCAAGATAAACCGCATATTGCGCTTCAATTTCCAATGTTTCGGCCGTTTTTTTATCAATCTGGTTGAGTGATGGCCAAATTTCACTCAAACGCGAGAGTGACATTTCCGGATAGGAAAGCAAATCATAAACATTCCGGCGAATTCCGTCGTGTTTTATTTGCAATCCTTTTTCTGTCGCTTCATTTGGCGTGATAAATACCGATTGACACAGATGACGGGCTTTATCCAGTAAATCCTGTTTATGTTGAAAACTCTTCAGTCTCAGCGAGCCTACAATTCCCCATTTTAATCCCGATGGTGTCAACCTCTCATCGGCATTATCCGCTCTTAGAGACAAACGGAATTCTGCACGAGAGGTAAACATACGATAAGGTTCACTGACGCCACGCGTAATCAAATCATCAACCATAACACCGATATAGGCCGTTGACCGGCTAATCGTTACCTGATCTGTCCCTGAAGCTCTGTTTGCAGCATTCAATCCTGCAAGTAAACCTTGTGCTCCTGCCTCTTCATAACCTGTCGTTCCGTTGATCTGACCGGCCAGAAACAGGCCGGGAAGTGCTTTCAATTCCAATGTTGCATAAAGTTGGCGCGGGTCGACAAAATCATATTCGATTGCATAGCCCGGCTGCAACACCTTGGCGTGTTCCAACCCTTCAATGGTTTTGATAAAATCGAGTTGAACCTCTTCCGGCAGAGATGTGGATATGCCGTTCGGATAGACCGTATCATCATCCAGTCCTTCCGGTTCCAGAAATATCTGATGTCCGTCACGCTCGCCGAATTTTACAATTTTATCTTCAATCGAAGGGCAATATCTCGGACCAATACCTTTAATAGCACCCGAATACATCGCCGAACGATGAATATTATCTTTTATGATCTGGTGGGTTTTATGATTGGTCCTTGTAACAGCACAGTCAATTTGCGGTTGACGAATTTTGTCAGTCAAAAACGAGAACGGTACAGGATCCTCGTCAGCACTCTGCTTTGGAAGATTGTCCCAATCTATTGTCTTTTTACTCAAGCGTGAAGGAGTACCCGTTTTCAACCGTCCCAAACGAATACCATATTGCCCCAGATGTTCTCCCAGAAGATTACTGGGTTCTTCACCCATTCTTCCGGCAGGCCATGTTTTTTCACCTATATGGATAAGGCCACGCAAAAATGTACCCGTTGTCAAGACAACCGCACCGGATTCAACTGTTCCACGAGTCTTACATACGACACCCGCGACGGTGTCATTTTTTACAATAAGATCAATGACTTCATCTTCTATAACCGTGAGATTGGGCTGTTCCGAAATCAAAGTCTGCATAGCTTTTTTATAGAGCTTGCGGTCTGCCTGCGTTCGCGGCCCCCTGACCGCCGGGCCTTTTCTCCGGTTAAGCAAACGAAATTGTATTCCGGCTTCATCTGCTGCACGACCCATCAGCCCGTCAAGTGCATCAATTTCTCTCACAAGATGGCCTTTTCCGAGTCCACCAATTGCCGGATTACATGACATCGTCCCGATGGAAGCAAAATGATAGGTTATGAGCGCCGTTTTTGCACCGGTACGTGCAGCAGCAGAAGCAGCTTCACATCCGGCGTGTCCGCCCCCGACAACAATTACATCAAATTTATCAGCCAATTTTATACAAACACCGTTAAAGTTTTAACGTTTCACGTGAAACAAAGAACCATACCTTGTTGCGGAATATCAGTGTGCTTTGCAACGTGCACGAATTATCTCACCTGTCTAACACATGGAATGTTTCACGTGAATCATTATTTTTAAAGATTGAACATTTTATTTTTAAAATGTTTCACGTGAATCACTGTTTTTCAGCGGAAAAATTACTCGCACTCTCTTATTCAAATCATTTACCAATACAGAATTGCGAAAAAATAACATCCAATATGTCTTCAACATCAATGTCTCCGGTAATTCGACCAAGCGAATCGGCAGCGAGTCGTAAATGTTCGGCTCTCAACGATAAATCGAGATTGGAATGTTGAACCGCATTGTCTATCTCGGAGACAGCAATCTTCAGCAATGCTAATTGTCTTTTTCTAGCGGTGACCACTTCACCCACATCATATGAAAATCTTGAACAGAAAGATGCAATAGCTTTGACAAAAGCATCAAACCCTTCCCCCGTTTTGGTTGAAAACCGGATTGGCCATTTTCTTATTGAACCGTTTGCCAAATCGCTTTTATTTCCGATATGCCAGATTTCCGCATCGGTTTCGGGAAGTTTTATCGGAACCGGATGTGCCAAATCATCAACAAGCAGTACGAGATCTGCGTCTTTCACACGATCATAGGCGACCTCGATACCGAGTTTTTCAACCTTGTTATCGGTTTCTCGCAAGCCGGCTGTATCAGTCATCAAAACCGGATAGCCATCAATCACAATACGCGTCTCCAAAGCATCGCGTGTTGTGCCGGCTTCATCTGTTACAATGGCCACATTAAAACCAGCTAACTTATTGATAATACTAGATTTTCCCGCATTCGGAGCACCGGCAATGACAATTTTTATCCCGTCGCGCATTGATGCAACACGTTCGCTTTTTATGATAAACTCCGAGATTGACCGGCTTAAATTTTGTAAATGATCCCAAACAATATCGCTCACAGAACCCGGTACATCTTCCTCGTCGGAAAAATCAAGCTCAGCTTCGATCATGGCACGCGCTTTGATAAGATCGCTCCGCCATTGTCGATAAAGTGTCGCAAGTTCGCCACTTGCGCCCATGATGGCAAGCCGCCTCTGGCTTTCGGTTTCTGCTTCAATGAGATCGGCCAGTCCCTCGGCTTCCGTCAAATCAAGCTTGCCGTTAAAAAATGCCCGTCTTGAAAATTCACCGGGTTCGGCCAACCGACATGAATCGAACTTTGCAAGTTCATTCAAAAACCGGTCGATAACGGCCTTTCCACCATGAAGATGAAATTCGGCACAATCTTCACCGGTAAAACTGTGTGGTGAGGGAAAAAACACCGTTAAAGCACTATCGAGAAAGTCACCATCTTGAGCTACAAGCTTGCCATAACTCATGACACGGGGCGCCGGAATTTTGCCAAGCAATGTCTTAACGATTGCTCTAGTCATATCTCCCGAAACGCGGATGACCGCTACCCCCGAAGGAAGTTTTCCGCTTGATAGAGCAAAAATAGTATCCATAGTCATTATCCTCGTTGCGGAATGTGCTTTACAATCTCGCCCGCTTCATTTTGAACGGACAAAAGTTCAACAATTCAACAAATGTTCTATAAGCCATTTGAAACAGAAGAGACCATTCATTTTTTAGCAAAACTCCTTCGAGCTTCGCTTGACGCCGTTGTTTGGCCAAATCAAAAATAAAAAACCGTCCGAAAAAAAATTCCGGACGGAAAAACTGTTAGGTCTATTTTTTAAAAAACATCTGTCAGACATTATCTCCGGATATTATCCGGAGTGTAAAGTTGCCGATCAAGTATCACCGGATCAGGTGTTTTCAAATTTGCTATTTCCGAATTAGGTATTCCCAAGTCAGGTATTCCCAAGTCAGGTATTACCAAATCAGGTATTCATCGAATCGAAAAATTCCGCATTGGTTTTTGTCTGCTTCAATTTATCGATCAAAAATTCGATTGCATCGGTTGTGCCCATTGGAGCGAGAATACGACGCAAAACAAATATTTTTTGCAGATCCTGACGGGAAACCAACAAATCTTCCTTGCGGGTTCCGGATTTCAAAATATCCATTGCCGGGAAAATTCGCTTATCGGCTACTTTCCGGTCAAGCACGATTTCCGAGTTACCGGTTCCCTTGAATTCTTCAAAAATAACTTCATCCATACGGCTTCCGGTATCTATCAAAGCCGTAGCAATAATCGTGAGCGAACCGCCTTCTTCGATATTGCGGGCTGCACCAAAAAAGCGCTTGGGGCGTTGCAAAGCGTTAGCATCGACACCACCGGTCAAGACCTTTCCTGATGAAGGAACAACCGTATTATAGGCACGACCAAGCCGGGTGATCGAATCAAGGAGAATGACCACATCGCGCCCTTGTTCAACAAGGCGCTTTGCTTTTTCAATGACCATCTCGGCAACCTGAACGTGACGGGATGCGGGTTCGTCAAATGTTGAAGAAACAACTTCGCCTTTGACCGAACGTTGCATATCGGTCACTTCTTCCGGACGTTCATCAATGAGCAACACAATCAGAAAACATTCCGGATGATTGGCTGTAATTGAATGGGCAATGTTTTGCAAAAGAACTGTTTTACCGGTTCTTGGCGGTGCAACAATCAGTGCACGCTGCCCTTTACCCAAAGGCGAGATAAGATCAATTACCCTTGCCGACATATCCTTGTTTGTCGGGTCATTCAATTCCATTTTCAACCTCTCGTTCGGATAAAGAGGTGTCAAATTGTCAAAATGGATTTTATGGCGGATTTTTTCCGGATCTTCAAAATTGATCGTATTGATTTTTAACAGAGCAAAATAACGCTCGCCTTCTTTGGGGCTGCGTATTGGTCCTTCAACAGTGTCGCCGGTTTTTAATGAAAACCGCCTGATTTGCGAAGGGGAAAGATAAATATCATCAGGACCCGGAAGATAATTGGCATCGGCCGAGCGTAAAAACCCGAAACCGTCGAGCAAAACTTCCAGAACACCTTCACCGATAATTTCAACATCCTGAAGGGCAAGCTTTTTCAAAATGGCAAACATCAATTCCTGTTTGCGCATTAACGAAGCATTTTCGACTTCCAGCGTTTCGGCAAAAGCGACAAGCTCGACCGGAGTCTTACTTTTCAGCTCTTGTAGTTTCATCTGTTGAATATTCTGCATCCAATATAAACTCTTATAATCGTGGAAATATTATTTTCCTTTGAAAAGTATCTTGTTCAGAAACTATGGAAAATAAAAAAGGAGGGTAGCTCCATCTAATGCCCTTGTCTGAAGAAATCAAGAAAATTTCATTCAAAACGGTTTCACAATCACAGCAATCACAGCAATAATCATCAAAACAGTGGGAACTTCATTCAAAATGCGCCAGGTTTTTTCAGAAAAATTGTTTCTATCTTCGGCAAAATGGCGAACCCCACGTGATAACAACCCGTGATAGCCCGATAAAATAACGACAGCAAGAAGTTTGAGATGAAGCCAACCGCCTTGAAACTCATAAACTTTCCAGGCCATCCATAAGCCTGTTACCCAAGACGCAATCATCGCGGGATTGATAATTGCCCGCAACAACCGTCTTTCCATTATTTTGAACGTCTCGGATTGTTTCGAGCCGATTTCGGCCTGACAATGGTAGACAAACAAACGTGGTAAATAAAACATTCCCGCCATCCAGCAGATGATGGCAATCACATGAAAAGATTTGATCCATAAAGTCGAATCCGGATATTCATCAGGATTCACGTGAAACAACCCCCATAAAACAACCACGACAATCAAGAGTGAAACGATGGCGCGAAGCCAGATTGTCCCCGTTGTCATATGCGTTTTAGAATTTGTCATTTGTTAAAATTCCTCACCAGTTTGACCAGTCTTTCAACATTTTCGATAGGCGTTTGTGGTGTTATTCCATGTCCCAGATTAAAAACCAACGGCCCATGTCCAAGGTTCTCGAAAATATGATTTATTCCTGTTTCCAGAGCAGTGCCACCCGAAACCAGCCGCAAAGGATCGAGATTTCCCTGAACCGGCGTTATCTGTTGCAATTTTTTGGCAAAGGAAAGCGGAACAGACCAATCAAGTCCGATAGCGGTTACCCCTGTTTTTCGGGCAAAATTTTCGTAAAGCGCGCCGGCACCCTTCGGAAAACCGATTATCGGAACTTCGGGAAAAACTTTTCTGATACGTTGAACCATCCGCTTGATCGGATAAATGACGTATTCATCAAAACTCTGTTCATCAAGAACGCCTGCCCAGGAATCAAAAATCTGTAAAACTTCGGCTCCGGATTTGACCTGATTGACAAGATAATCGGCTGAAACGTCGGCAAGAATTTCGAGAAGAGTTTTCATTGCTTCAGGGTGAGTGAAACCGAACAATCTGGCGGGAGCCTGATCCGGAGTGCCATGTCCGGCGATCATATAGGTTGCCACTGTCCAGGGGGCGCCACAAAATCCGATCAGCGTTGTATCGTGAGCTAAAGCGGTTTTGAGAAGAGATAAAGTTTCAAAACTTGGAGCCAGTCTTTCCTGAGCCTTTTCGACATTCAAATTTTCAATTTCATTGACCGATAGTGGATCAAGAATCGGTCCCTTCTTTTCTTCAAAACGTAAGTTTCTCCCCAAAGCATGAGGAACAACGAGTATATCCGAAAACAGGATTGCTGCATCAAAACCGAATCGTCTGATCGGTTGCATCGTGACTTCAAAAGCAAGGCGAGGATTGTAGCAAAGATCAAGAAAGCTTCCTGCTTGTTTCCTCACCTCACGATATTCGGGTAAAAACCGTCCGGCTTGTCTCATCAACCAGACAGGTGGCGGAGAAAGTGTTTTACCACTTAAGACTTCAATAAGTTTTTTTGTCATGGCTTATGTTGGCTTTTCCATAAGTGGGTTTCAATAAAGAAATTATTTTGAATCTGGGATTCTGATTCTTAGAGTCTGTGTTTTCTGTTAATTATTTATTAACCTTATTTTATCCACAGATTTGGCGGAATTTTAAAAAATTACAAAGCGGCTTTTTTCAGAGCCTCTCTATTTAACCGATAAATTGCAAAATGATATATAAAATCAAGCAGGTTCTTTGTTTTACGATTGGTTATAAAGGGTGCTATAAATTTTTAACGAAACAGGGTTTTCCCCATAATCCAAAAGCGTGAATTTGAATTTCCCACAATGCATTGGCTTGTGTATAACATCATGGAGTTATCCTCACATTTTTTTGGTGTGCACAAAATGCTTGTTTCTTTGCACATCTTTCAACAAGGGCCTGTGAATCCTGTGACAAAAGAAAAATTGGACTTTCATTTATATATGATTTCTGATGCGACCGGAGAGACTCTCCTGTCGGCAGGTCGTGCTGTGGCCTCGCAATATGTAGAAGCGCGTGCAATCGAACATGTTTATCCGCTTATTCGTAACGAAGCCCAATTGCAGGAAGTGATTGGCCAGATCAACCGGAACCCCGGAATTGTGCTTTATACAATAGTGGATGAAAAAATAGCGCATTTATTACATTCGGCATGTGATAAAATGGGTGTGCCTTCGGTTTCTGTTCTTGATCCGGTTTTTCAGGCATTTCATTCCTTTTTAAGGCTGCCGGCAAACCGGCGTGCCAGTGCCCAACACCAACTTGATGCAGATTATTTCAAGCGCATCGAGGCACTCGATTACACAATGGATCATGATGACGGCCAATTGCCGGATGGCTTACAAAATGCCGATGTGATTCTCGTCGGAATTTCGCGAACGTCAAAAACGCCGACAAGTATCTATCTTGCCAATCGTGGTATAAAAACAGCCAATGTTCCACTGGTGCCGGGTGTTGAACCACCCAATCAGCTCTTTTTGTCAAAAAAACCGTTAATTGTCGGTCTTATTGCTTCTGCCGACCGGATAAGTCAGGTGCGGCAAAGTCGCAATATCGGTGGAGGTCTCACCACTGAAAGCTATATCGACAGGGCAAGCATCGCGCAGGAACTCAATAATGCAAAACAGATTTGCATGCGCAACAATTGGCCTATTATCGATGTTTCACGCCGTTCTATCGAGGAAACAGCAACTGCAATTCTCGAACTTTACCTGCGCGATCATCAGATCTGAATATTGATAAAAAGAAAAATTATGCCACATAAACCGCTCATTCTCGCATCATTAAGCCCGTTCCGAAAATCGATTCTGGAAAATGCCGGTCTCGAATTCGGTGTTGAAGGAGCAAAACTAGATGAACGTGAACTCGAAATAGCTTTAAAGAAAATCACGCCTCAAGAGCTTGCCAAAGAATTGGCAATAAAAAAGGCTGAAGATGTTTCCGGCCGGTTTCCCGATGCGCTTGTTATCGGATGCGATCAAACACTCGATCTTGAAGGAAAAGCACTCCACAAAGTTTCAAATCTTGAGGGCGTGCGCCAGCGCCTCGTCGCTTTATCGGGAAAAACACATTATCTTCATAGCGGCATCGCTTTGGCAAAAGCCGGTAAAGCCGATTGGGTCGGGCTTTCGACTGCGAAAATGGCTGTCCGTTCATTATCGCCCGAATTTATAGATTATTATATTGATAAAGCAGGAGAAAATGTTCAATCAAGTGTCGGTGCCTATCAGGTTGAAGGCTTGGGTATCCAGCTATTTGATAAAATAGAAGGAGATTATTTTACCATTATCGGTTTACCTCTCTTATTATTGTTGCAGAAATTACGCGAGACAGGAATCATCATTCAATAAGATGACACATATAACGACAGAAATTCCCCATGCTTTTGTAACCGGCTATCCGGTCGGGCATTCCCTTTCACCGCAAATCCATCGTTTTTGGCTCAAAAAATATAAGTTGGCCGGAACTTATGATGCGGTCGAGGTAACACCGGAAAATTTTGAAACATTTATCAATTCGCTGCAAAAAAAAGGTTTTTGCGGCGGCAATGTTACGCTGCCCCATAAGGAAGAAGCCTTCCGCCTTGCCGAAAAAAAAGACGAGGCTGCATTAAGGATAGGTGCTGCCAATACATTATGGTTCGAGAATAACATACTTTGTGCAAGCAATACCGATGGCTATGGCTTTAAAGCCAATCTTGACGATTTTGCCCCCGGTTGGGGTGGAAATGCGGCACTTGTTATTGGTGCCGGAGGGGCAGCGCGGGCAGTTATCTATACACTCGAACAACGCGGTTTTGACAATATTTATCTTGTAAACCGGACGAGAACACGTGCCGAAAAGCTTGCCGGTTATTTTGGCAATCAGGTAAAAGCACGCAATTGGAGCGAAATAGATGATCTCGTTCCTCTGGCGGATTTAATCGTCAATACGACATCTTTGGGGATGACAAATAACCTTATCGAAAAAGATAGCAAACCGTTTATCCATCTCGATCAGGCAAAGCCGTCTGTTCTGGTGACAGATATTGTTTATACCCCTTTGATGACGCCAATTCTATTGGAAGCCAAAGCCAAGAACCTCAATTATGTCGATGGAATCGGAATGTTGCTTCATCAGGCTGTACCGGGGTTTGAACGTTGGTTTGGAATAAGACCTGTTGTGGACGATGAATTACGACAAGAAATTCTGGGTAAAATGGGCGAATAAATGATTATCCTTGGGCTTACAGGTTCTATAGGCATGGGAAAAACGACAACGGCCGGCTTTTTCGAGGAAGCCGGTGTTCCTGTTTATAATGCCGACAAGGCTGTTCATGAACTTTACGAAAGTAAAGAGGTTATCGAAAATTTAAGCCGTATTTTCCCCGATTGTCTGACTGATGGCCGGATAGACCGGTCAAAATTATCAAAAGCAATTGTCAAAGATCCGTCAAAGCTTTCCGTTTTGGAAAAGTTCATTCACCCTCTGGTACGCAAAAAAGAAAAAGATTTTGTCAAAAAGCACCGCGATCAGGGTGCCCCGCTTGTGGTTCTCGATATTCCTTTATTATTTGAAACGGGGCCGGAAGGACGGGTTGACAAAATAGCGGTTGTTTCGGCTCCGCTTGCAATCCAGCGGCAACGTGTGCTTGCCCGCAGCGGCTGGGATGATGAGAAACTCGACCGCATCTTGTCTCGTCAAATAACCGATGAAGAAAAGCGAAGGCGTGCCGATTTTGTTATTGATACCGGCAAGAGCCTTGATGACGCCAGAGAACAGGTAAAACATCTGATTGCCCGCTTGACCGGCAAGTAAACTGCCCGTCGATAAAAAATAAGGGTATTTTCAGGTGACAATTTTTGTAAAATTGAAATGACGACTTAATCGCAGATTTTGGCGATGTTATATCCGGATTATCCATAGTTTCTTTCAGAGATAGGATGTAGGAATCATCAAAACGTTTTTGCGTCGATTTTTTTTGATTTTCATCCTTCCGGTCGGTTTCACGCGAATATAGGAAACGACAGCATCGGAAACGGGATTTGTTGTTTATTGCGTCTTCAAAATGCAAGAAAGATAGGAAATAATCCATTATGAAGGTGCAATTCGTGCAAAAACAGCAATGCAAGTCAAGGCAGGTTAAAGAGTAGGTGAGAGCAGGTTTTTATGAGAGAAATTATTTTTGATACTGAAACAACAGGCCTTCACAAAGAAACAGACCGTATTGTCGAAATCGGCTGTGTGGAGATGGTTGATCGCTATCTCACTGATAAAACTTTTCATGTCTATCTCAATCCTCAGGGTGTGATTATTCCTGACGAGGTTGTGGCAGTCCACGGTCTTACCAATGAGCGCCTCAAGGACGAGCCGAAATTTGAAGAAATAGCCGATGATTTTCTTTCCTTTATCGAAGGCGCGACACTGATTGCCCATAATGCGAATTTCGACCTCGGTTTTTTGAATGCGGAATTGGGGCGTATTCATAAACCTCTTATCAGTGTTGATCGTATTATTGATACATTGGCGATGGCGCGACGGAAATTTCCGATGGGGCCGAATTCTCTGGATGCTTTGTGTAAACGCTTCGGTATTGATAATTCACGCCGGACGCTACATGGCGCTTTGCTCGACTCTGAAATTCTCGCCGATGTTTATATCGAACTTATTGGCGGCAAACAGGGTGCTCTCGGATTTGACGGTGGAAAAGCTGACAGCCAATCAAACGAAAACGAAGATCAGAGTAAAATTGTTCTGAAAACTCGCCCTCAGCCACTGCCAAGCCGTTTGAGCGAAGAAGATAAAGCTGCCCATGACGCTTTGCTTGCAAAAATCGGCGAAAAAGCCATGTGGAGCCACATTAAAAATTGAAGCGTCGGCAAAAGCCGAATAACGGCAAAATCGGAAATATCCTGACGCGGGGATTGGTTTTTGTGAAATCTTCAAAAAAAATGAGATCAATTTCCGACAGAACCGATTTGAAATTTATAAAAACCGGCTAACACCTTTGAAACTTAGCTAAAAAGCGAATTTACAATCGAGCGGCGCCTATTCTAATGATTGATTTATAGATGTTCTTGCAACCGACTTTATTGCAGTTGAATCTGTTCGATCTTGTTAGAACCTGTTTTCAGGCGGTCTTTTGATAAAAATAGGCCGGTTTATAAAAATAGACCGTTGTGGAGAGGGGGAAACCACAACGGCCTTTTTTACTGCACTTCAATCAACAGTCCGGAGAGGGAAAGTAGACTGTTGCATCCGGTAAACGGCGGGGGACAAAGCCGGACAACCGGACATATCGACGCAGTGTCGATAGGTCATATAAAAGAATTTAAAAATGGCTTTTCAAGGGCAACTATATTAACATTTTGTAACAAATGCGTGAAAAGAACCTATAAGGACCTGACGATAAATTTTGCGCGCTCCACATTTTCTATCGTTTGCCGATGGGCTTTTTTGGTTCAATATGCTTTTAGACTATAAAATGTTTTCAAAATTCGATGTCAGGATTGACGATGCACAAAAATGATCACCTTTTTCTCGTTGACGGTTCAAGCTATATTTTTCGCGCCTATCACGCTTTGCCGCCATTAACACGGAAAAAAGACGGTTTGCCTGTTGGTGCACTGGCGGGTTTTTGCAATATGCTCTGGAAATTGCTGTGTGATGCGCGTGATACAGCAGTTGGCGTTGTGCCGACGCATTTTGCTGTCATTTTTGACTATTCATCGGAAACGTTCCGTAAAAAGATATATCCCGAATATAAAGCGAACCGCCCTACTCCACCTGAAGATCTTATTCCCCAATTCAGCCTTATCAGGCAGGCAACCCGCGCTTTCAATCTACCCTGCATTGAAAAAGAAGGTTATGAGGCTGACGATATTATCGCGACCTATGCTTCTGCGGCTACACGAAGTGGTGCAAAAACGACAATCATTTCTTCCGACAAGGATCTCATGCAACTCGTCAATCAACAGGTCGGGATGTATGACGGCATGAAAGACCGTCCGATCGGCATTAAAGAAGTTATTGAAAAATGGGGTGTCCCGCCTGAAAAGATGATTGATTTGCAGTCTCTTACCGGCGATTCCACCGATAATGTTCCAGGGGTTCCTGGTATTGGCCCGAAAACAGCAGCCCAGCTTCTTGATGAATTCGGCGATCTTGATACGCTTTTGGCTCATGCCGGAGACATCAAACAACAAAAACGTCGTGAAAATATCATTGAATTTGCCGATCAGGCAAGATTGGCACGTCAACTTGTAACATTGAAAACCGATGTCCCGCTTGAAATCGGTCTTGATGGGCTTCTATTGGAACCAACCGACGGGCCGCGCCTTATCGGCTTTTTGAAAGCAATGGAATTCAATTCTTTGACGCGCCGTGTTGCAGAAGCGACCAATTGTGATGCAGCTTTGATCGAGCCGGTCAATCTTGATGTCGAATGGGGCAAGAGTGCCCACGGTCCTGATCTTGAGGTGGGTTCGGATGTCGGCGGAGCGCCGGAAGCGAGTGGCAATCTTGAACAAGAACAAAAAAGCGGCTCTGACGGTGCACAGGAAAACACCCCGCAGCTTCTTGCAGAAAAACGTAAAAAAGAAGCACTCACAGAAAAAATAGATACCACCGCTTATCACACCATAACGGACGAAGCCGAACTGAAACAGTGGCTTGATCGGGCTTTGGAACAGGGATTCTTTGCATTTGATACCGAAACGACTTCACTTGATCCGATGCAAGCGGAACTTGTCGGCTTTTCTATAGGTCTTAATCCCGGTGAAGCAGCCTATGTGCCACTTAACCATGTCGATGGTAGCAATGATTTACTGGGCGGCGGACGCCTGAAGGGACAAATTGATACACAAAAAGCGGTCGCTTTATTGAAACCGGTCTTGGAAAATCCTGCAATTCTCAAAATTGCGCAAAATATGAAATATGATTGGCTGGTAATGCGACAATATCAGGTCACAATCCGGTCTTTCGACGATACGATGTTGCTTTCCTATGTTCTGGATGCCGGAACTTTGACCCACGGGATGGACGCACTTTCAGAGCGTTGGTTGGGACATAAGCCGATTACGTTCAAAGAGGTTGCCGGAAGTGGAAAAACGGCAACGGGTTTTGCAGCCGTCGATTTGAAACGGGCAACACAATATGCGGCCGAAGATGCCGATGTTACGTTGCGACTTTGGCGGGTGTTAAAACCGCAAATTGTCGCGCGCGGTGTTACCCGTGTTTATGAGCGTCTGGAGCGGCCATTGGTGACCGTTCTTGCGCGCATGGAAGAACGCGGTGTTCTGGTCGATCGGCAATTATTGTCACGATTATCCGGCGAGCTTGCCCAATCGGCGGCCGCTTTGGAAGACGAAATCTATCAACTTGCGGGAGAAAAGTTCAATATCGGTTCGCCCAAACAATTGGGTGAAATTTTATTCGGCAAAATGGGTTTGCCAGGTGGCTCGAAAACCAAAACCGGTCAATGGTCAACATCGGCTCAGGTGCTTGAAGATCTGGCGGCCGAGGGCCATGAATTACCCCGCAAGATTGTTGATTGGCGCCAGCTAACAAAATTGAAATCGACTTATACGGATGCTCTTCCGAATTATATTTTACCTGATACGGGGCGCGTTCATACAAACTATTCAATGGCTGCAACGTCGACCGGACGGCTTGCCTCGTCAGATCCGAATTTGCAAAATATTCCGGTTCGCACCACAGAGGGAAGAAAAATTCGTGCCGCTTTTATCGCCGGTCCCGGTAATTTGCTATTGTCGGCCGATTACAGCCAGATCGAATTGCGTGTTCTTGCCCATGTCGCCGATATTAAAGCACTGAAGAAAGCGTTTGCAGATGGCCTTGATATTCATGCAATGACGGCATCGGAAATGTTCGGTGTGCCGATCGAGGGTATGCCACCGGAGGTTCGCCGTCGCGCCAAGGCGATCAATTTCGGGATTATCTATGGCATTTCTGCCTTCGGTCTTGCCAATCAATTGTCGATTCCGCGCGAGGAAGCAGCCCAATATATCCGCACCTATTTTGAACGTTTCCCCGGTATCAAGGACTATATGGAAAAAACCAAAGCCTATGCGCATGAACATGGTTTTGTCGAAACAATTTTCGGGCGTCGTATCCATTATCCGGAAATCAATTCAAAAAATGCGCAAATGCGTGCATTTAACGAGCGGGCGGCAATTAATGCACCAATTCAGGGGGCTGCTGCCGATATTATCCGTCGCGCCATGATAAAAATGGATGACGCGCTGAAGGAAGCCGGCTTGTCGGCAAAAATGTTGTTGCAAGTTCATGATGAACTGATTTTCGAGTTGCCGGAGAACGAGGTTGAAAAAACAATAGCTCTCGTAAAAGACGTGATGGAAAATGCCACTATGCCGGCATTGTCTCTCACAGTACCACTGAAAGTCGATGCGCGCGCAGCAAAAAATTGGGATGAAGCCCATTAAAATGAGCCATACTGAAAGTGTTATTCCGGTTATTCTGAATTGAATACCGGGTAATACTGCCCTTGAAATAGAAAATAGTGCTCCATATTGCTCCCTATTACTTTGAACAGGGAGCAATTTGATGAACCGGAATTTCCTTTTTCTTATTATAGGCATTCTTATCGTTGTTGTTGCAGGCTTGGGTTATAAGACTTACCAACAGAAACAACAGCAAAAACCATCCGGCGTTGAATTGACAATTGATAAAAATGGCGTTTCGGTCGATCGTCACTAGTATTCAGATAAAACAATATTTAAAGAATAATAACAGCTAAAAGCGACGTGTTTTTCAATCGGCATTCATCTTATAATTGCATTGTTGTTCACGTCCCGATCCCGATTGAGATATAATCCCGATCGGGGTATATATATAGCCCGGTTCGGGTAACGATACTATTCTCCGAAAAGAGAAGTATGGTCGTTTAAAAAAGTTTTTTAAAAGGCGGAATTATTCAACGAAATTTTGTAATTACTCGAACTGCAATTTCAGAAAGAAGTAATAGAAATGTTAAGTTACATTTTTTCTATTAAAGGTTTTATTCTTTCACTGGATGGACTTCTGCTTTCGTTTCTGTTTGGAGCTGTGCTCGCCTATTTTACCAATATCAGTCTGAAGACGCTTTATCGCATCCCCTATATGTTTATACTTGCCTTTGCGTTTTTGGGCTATGTTTTATTAACTTATGCAATCAATTTGCTAGTGTTCAGATTAATTGGCACATTGCCACTGGCATTTCTGGTTTTGCTTGCAGCTATCCCGCCATTTCTGTTTGGTTATATCGCCATGTACCTTTCTGTTTCCCGTGCGCGGGACGGATTCGGTAAAAAAGGCGCTGCCTGGCTCCTGGTCATACCACTTCTCAATCTCGGCTTATTCATTGTCACGTTAGATGATGATCCGGAAGACCGCGACGAAAAGCCGATAAACCGGAACCCGATTGAAACACCGGCTTTTATGAATGGTGCAACCGGTGTCATCGTCGCAACAATTATTTTCGTATTGAGTTTTACTGGCGGAATGATGTTAGTGACTTATCCGAGCATCATCCAAATTCCCGAATTACTATTCATGGGAACCCGCTAACGGACTGAAGTTTTTGGGTCAATGTACACCAAAGCGGCGAATCGTTTTATCAGTGTTTCAAAGGGCAGCTTGATAGGCCGAATATTTTATAAAGCGGACAAAAACCGATAATTGCAGTGATAAGCGGAATAAGGCCGATTAAACAAAACCAGCGCGCGCCACTATCAAGAATGAAAATAAGAGAAAGCAGAACAACACCGATAATAATACGGATAATGCGATCAACGCTACCAAGATTTTGTTTCATCCAAGGAGCCTTTCCAATTTATTTCTGTTTTGGATTTAGTCCTGCATAAGGGAAAAAACAATCCTTTAGCCGGCAATTCGGGGTCTTTCACCTTGGCACATGGGACGAAAAGCACCTGATGATCGGTATTTTTGTTGTTTTTGAGAAATCTTTTAACGACGTAACTTTCCAAATTCAGGTTAGATTTGGAGATGACAAAAGGCAATAAAAAGCTCCGGAAGATTCATTCCGGAGCTTTTGTAAAATATGGATAAAAATGCTTATTTGCGATCACGTGCAGCAAGGGTGCGAAGGCGCAGAGCATTCAATTTGATGAAGCCTGCAGCATCTTTCTGGTCATAGGCGCCGTGGTCATCTTCAAATGTAACGAGTGAACTCGAATAAAGCGATTTGTCACTCTTGCGACCTTCAATAATGACATTGCCCTTATAGAGTTTCAGCTTGACTTCCCCTTCAACATTTTCCTGCGACAGATCTATTGCAGCCTGCAACATTTTGCGTTCGGGAGAAAACCAGAAGCCGTTGTAAATCAACTCTGCATAACGCGGCATCAACTCGTCTTTCAAATGAGCTGCACCGCGATCAAGCGTGATCGATTCAATTGCGCGGTGGGCTGCAAGCAGGATTGTACCGCCCGGCGTTTCATAAACACCACGTGATTTCATACCGACAAAGCGGTTTTCAACCAGATCAACACGGCCGATACCGTTATCGTGACCATATTTATTGAGTTCGGTCAGCAAAGTTGCCGGCGACATTTGTTTGCCATTGATTGAAACGGCGTCGCCATTCTTGAAGCCGATGGTGATAATCGTCGGTTTATCAGGTGCGGTTTCAGGCGAGACAGTGCGTAAATGCACATATTCGGGAGCCGGAAGTGACGGGTCTTCCAACACTTTACCTTCTGAAGACGAGTGCAGCAAATTCGCATCAACCGAAAATGGTGCTTCACCCTGTTTATCTTTGGTCACAGGAATCTGGTGTTTTTGTGCAAAATCCAGAAGCTCTGTACGGCTCTTGAAATTCCAGTCCCGCCATGGAGCAATGATTTTTATATCAGGGTTCAAAGCATAAGCCGATAATTCAAAACGAACCTGATCGTTGCCCTTACCTGTCGCACCGTGGGCAATAGCATCGGCACCGGTTTTTTCGGCAATTTCAATCAGATGTTTTGAAATGAGCGGGCGGGCAATTGATGTTCCAAGAAGGTAGACACCTTCATAAACCGCATTGGCGCGAAACATCGGAAATACGAAATCGCGAACAAATTCTTCGCGCAAATCTTCCATAAAAATCTGTTTGGCACCGAGCATTTCGGCTTTGCGGCGTGCCGGCTCAAGCTCTTCGCCCTGCCCCAGATCGGCTGTGAAGGTGATAACTTCAGCACCGAGTTCGGTTTGCAACCATTTCAATATGATTGAAGTATCAAGGCCGCCTGAATAGGCCAGTACAACTTTTTTAACGTCTTTCCACTTTTCCATTTTTTCTGTCCGATAATTAATGGCCCCAATTGATTGACCCGATTGAATTGATATGAGCTGTTTTATCAGGAGATAGCAACCATGCAAGCAATCAAAAATTTTTTCTTACATAAAACTTATAAAAACAGATTGAAATGGTTTGATAAAACAATAAGACAAAGATGATTAACGAGAGATCATGACCATGTCTTTCTTGCCTGACGCCCATGTGTTTTTGGAATTTGCCGGTGCAGCAATCATTTTGACGCTCATTCCGGGTCCCGATATGGCGCTTTTTGTCGGCCGTGCCATATCGCAGGGAAAAGCGGCAGGCCTTGCTTGCATTGCCGGTTGTACAACCGGCATTATCATTCAGGTTTTTGCGGTCTCTGTCGGCCTATCGGCGTTGATAATAGCCTCGCCAATGGCCTTTTTTATCCTCAAAGTGGCCGGTTCCGTCTATCTCTTATGGCTTGCGCTACAAGCGCTTTTGAACCGGTCGAATTTTTTGGTCGACGGAAAAAAGCAGAAGAAGCTCAGTGTGAGACGGAATTACCTTACGGGTCTTGCGATCAATCTTCTAAATCCGAAAGTGCTTCTTTTTAATTTGACCTTTTTGCCGCAATTTGTTGATGCGCTCGACCCGCATGCGCCCGGAAAGATATTTTTTCTCGGAGCTTCTTTCATTCCCATCTCCCTTCCCTTCACGGTTTCGATGGTATTGGCTGCCGACAAATTTGCCAAAGCCTTAAAAGAAAACCCGCATTTTGTAAGAATACTTGACTTTTTAATGGCCGGAATTTTTACAGCTTTTGCTGTCCGTCTGATCGTGACCGAAGTTAAATAAATATCGACTTCATCCCGTCGGGAAAAATGGCTATAAATTTGAAAATTGCAAAAATTTGTATTCGGAAAAACGGTTAAAAACTTTATAAAGTCCGATTTTTCATAAAAGCCGGTCATCCGGATTTTCCGGTCTTGAAAGTTTCCGAAAGTTTCCGAAAATTTCTTTCAAACGAGAGGATAAAGAAATGAGTGATTTCATATTTACTCCCCCTGCAATTGTCGGCATTCCGATCAAAGGGAGCAGTAAATGTTTTCCGGTTCACAGAATTTATTGCGTTGGTCGCAATTATGCAAATCATGCGATAGAAATGGGTCATGACCCGTCAAAGGAAGCGCCGTTCTTTTTCCAGAAAAATCCCGATAATCTGGTATTTGACGGTGTTTTCCCCTATCCGCCGAAAAGTCATGATGTTGAACATGAGATAGAGCTTGTTGTTGCTCTTCAAAAAGGTGGACAAAATCTGACAACGAAAGAGGCAGACGATTGCGTATTCGGTTTTGCTGTCGGCCTTGATATGACGCGACGTGATTTGCAGGCCGAACTTAAAAAAGCGGGGCGCTCATGGGAAACCGCAAAGGCTTTTGAACATTCGGCTCCCTGTTCTCATTTGATTGAAAAATCACAAACCAAAGACATGAACGAAGGTTCGATAACCCTTTCGGTGAACGGTAAAGGTCGCCAGTCGGGCAATCTGAACGAGATGATCTGGAAAATTCCTGAAATGATTGCCTATTTGTCGCAATTATTCGTGTTGCGGGCGGGAGATATTATCATGACGGGAACGCCGGCGGGCGTGGGGCCGGTGCAAAAAGGTGATGAATTGGTAGGCCATATTGATGGACTGGATGATCTGGTGGTGAAGGTTGTCTGAGGTGATAAGGTTTTCACACGCACATCGCCACACGCACATCCCAAAAAGTGTGAAACGGTTTTTGGATAAGATGTGCGTGCACTTAAAAGCGACATCCCAAAAAGTGTGAAACGGTTTTTGGACAAGATGTGCGTGCACTTAAAAGCGACATCCCGAAAAGTGTGAAACGGTTTTTGGACAAGATGTGTGTGCACTTTAAAAGCGACATCCCAAAAAGTGTGAAACGGTTTTTGGATAAGATGTGTGTGCACTTTAAAAGCGACATCCCAAAAAGTGTGAAACGGTTTTTGGATAAGATGTGCGTGCACTTTAAAAGCGACATCCCGAAAAGTGTGAAACGGTTTTTGGACAAGATGTGTGTGCACTTTAAAAGCGACATCCCAAAAAGTGTGAAACGGTTTTTGGATAAGATGTGCGTGCACTTTAAAAGCGACATCCCAAAAAGTGTGAAACGGTTTTTGGACAAGATGTGCGTGCACTTTAAAGCGACATCCCAAAAAGTGTGAAACGGTTTTTGGATAAGATGTGTGTGCACTTTAAAAGCGACATCCCAAAAAGTGTGAAACGGTTTTTGGACAAGATGTGCGTAAATTTTTTCCCGAA
Source organism: Bartonella sp. B10834G3 (assembly GCF_016102505.1). Lineage (NCBI taxonomy): Bacteria > Pseudomonadati > Pseudomonadota > Alphaproteobacteria > Hyphomicrobiales > Bartonellaceae > Bartonella > Bartonella sp. B10834G3. The sequence continues at coordinate 917,831 of NZ_JACFOM010000001.1, read as the reverse complement.
ACCGCTTGAAAGCCTATCAATTTCTCCACGGGATAAAACCGGTGAAAGCAATTTCAATTCCGGTTATGTGGGTAAACATGTCAATCTTTGACTTTTTCGCCAGGGTAAGCACCCCAAAGTTGATCCTGAGCTACATAGCCACGCGTATGGTTTATGTTGAGCTCGCACCATTTTCCGTCGCATTTATGAATAGTGCCAATGACACCGGGTTCAAGTTCGGCAGCAAGCGGTGCGTTTTCACTCGGTTCCTGACGCATGGGGGCAAGTTTGGATTTATCTTTTTGCCAAGGCGTTATCATGGCTGTGCGATGACCCGATAAAAGGGACTGGTAGACCCAACCTTCATCACCATCCGAGTCGCGAATTTTCCGCCATTGATCGTATTCCTGCGTGATTTCCACAGGCAATCCTTGTTTTTGATAAGAAAACACAACCGTATAATTGCGTCCGGGACCAACGCGCACATTGACCCGTGCCGGTTTGATAGAAACAAAACGCGGCAATGGTAAACCGCTAGGCCCCACATTGGCGGGAGTTTCCTGAGTGGTTTCTTCCTGTGCACAGCTTACAGCGGAAAGAGATAATGTAGAAAAGACCGTCAACGCGGAATAGACGAGCATTTTCGCGATGGTTGAAAAACGGAACTTGTCGAAACTGTCCACTGTGCATGCCTTTCTTCTCATATGTTCTTTGATTTCTTTTCTGCTATAACAGATCAGACTCAAGACAGTCTGATGATCCTATGGCACATCGGTGGTTAAAGAGGTCTCAACATTCGGGCAAAACACTGGAAATATTTCGAGGATTTCTATGCAGGGGAAAAAATTACCATTGGTCATTTTGACACGCAAACTTCCGGATCAGGTTGAAAAGCGTATGTGCGAGCTTTTTGATACAGAAGTCGTCAAACAGGATCGGCCAATGTCTCGACAAGAGCTGGTTGCTGCGGTCAAACGCGCGGATGTTCTGGTTCCGACCATTTCTGATGTTATTGACAAGGACCTTATCGATCAGGCAGGAAATAATCTTAAAATGATTGCCAATTTTGGCAACGGTGTTGATAATATCGACATTAATGCGGCGACCGGCCGCGGCATTCTTGTGACCAACACCCCGAATGTTCAAACAGAAGATACAGCCGATATGGCAATGGCGCTTATACTGGCAGTGCCACGTCGCCTTGTCGAGGGAGCCAATGTGCTGAGTGAAAACGGCGTCTGGCCGGGTTGGTCTCCTGACTGGATGTTGGGACGACGTATCTACGGAAAAAAGCTCGGCATTATTGGTCTCGGTCGTATAGGCACAGCCGTTGCACGCCGAGCCAAAGCGTTCGGTCTTTCGATCCACTATCATAATCGCTCCCGCGTGAGCGAAAAAATCGAAGAACAACTTGAAGCGACCTATTGGGCCGATCTCGATGAAATGTTGAAAACAATGGATATTGTTTCGATCAATTGCCCGCTTACCGAAATGACCTATCATCTCCTTTCGGAAGAAAGGCTCGCTTCAATGCAAGATACAGCCTATATCGTCAACACAGCCCGTGGCGAAATTATTGATGAAAATGCACTTGCGCGGCAGATTGAAAGTGGCAAACTTGCAGGTGCAGGACTTGATGTATTTGAAAAAGAACCGGCCTTCAGTCCGGCTTTGGCAAAATTGGCGCATCTGGGCAAAGTTGTGCTTTTACCGCATATGGCATCTGCAACAGTTGAAAGCCGGATCAATATGGGTGAAAAAGTTATCATCAATATCAAAGCTTTTATCGATCATCACCGTCCACCTGATCGTATCATACCCGAAAAATTGCGTAGCTGATTCTTTCACGGAAATTCTTTTGCCTTTGTCAAAAGCGGTGTGGATAGCTGTTTACAGCGCTCCAATAGCGCCGTTCTGATTGAGGAAACCGATTTCTGTCGGGCAATTTCACGTGCTTACATTGTTGGCGGTAATCCGTTTTTTAAGATGTCGGCTTTTTTGCCGTTCATTTGAAATTATCCATTGATAAAGTTTTGCAGAAAAATATCTTCAAGCAGAAGAAAAAAGAGGAAAGCGAAGCTAACAGGCGACTTTCCAAATTATTCTTGCAGCTTTTTGTCGCCTAACAGGCCAAGACTTTAACCGCGAACCAATAACAATCGATCCGAACTGTTTTTTGAAGCCGGATGATGGACTTATGAATATCAAACCCGCAGGGGTTCAAATTTCAAAGCCTGTTTGTTGCAATTTTTTTTCTTCAGAGCATTTTAAGCCGGAAAGTTCCGGAAAAAGCTCAACGTGTGGGAATAGGCGTTTTACCGCTATAGTCATAAAAACCGCGGCCGCTTTTGCGCCCCAACCAGCCGGCTTCGACATATTTTATCAATAACGGGCAAGGGCGATATTTCGTGTCGGACAATCCCTGATGCAAAACATGCATAATAGCAAGACAGACATCGAGTCCGATAAAATCGGCAAGTTCCAATGGCCCCATCGGATGATTTGCACCGAGTTTCAAAGCTGTATCAATAGCATTGACATCCCCCACGCCCTCATAAAGAGCGTAAATTGCCTCGTTAATCATCGGCACCAAGACACGATTGACGATAAAGGCCGGAAAGTCTTCAGTAACGGTAAAAGTTTTTCCGATTGAAGTGACAAAATCGCAGATTGTCGAGTAGGTCTCTTCGCTTGTTGCAATGCCGCGCACCACTTCAACAAGCTTCATTTGTGGCACCGGATTCATAAAATGCGTGCCAATGAATTTTTCCGGACGGTTTGTGGTTGCAGCAAGACGGGTGATGGAAATGGTAGAGGTATTGGTCGCAAGAATTGTTGAAGGTGAAAGGTTCTCGCACAGTCCGATAAAAATATCCCGCTTTATATTTTCATCTTCGCTGGCAGCTTCAATGATAAGATCGGCTCCCTTCAATTCATCCAGAGTCAGTCGGGTTGAAAGCCTTTTGATTGTGTCAAGGCGGCTTTGCTCATTCATTTTTCCGGCTTTGACCAGATGGGCAAGATTGAATTTTATAGTTGAAATTGCTTTTTCAACCTGTTCGGCAGAAATATCGTAAAGAAGAACCTCGAAACCGGCAGTCGCAACAGTTTGGGCAATTCCTCCACCCATTTGCCCTGCTCCGACAATAGCGACCGTCTTTATCATGCGCGTGCTCCTCCTCTAGCGATTCTTTCCCGGTACCCATAATACATCATTTTTGCCACAATCATTAGCATAACGGGCAGCGACAAACAGAAAATCCGAAAGCCGGTTGATATAGCCTAGAACATCTTTATTGACATTTTCTTGCTCGCTCAATGCGACAATGATGCGTTCGGCACGTCTTGCAACAGTGCGGGCAAGGTGTAGATAGGCTGATGCTTTGGATCCGCCGGGCAGAACAAATGATTTCAAGGGCGAGAGTTTTTCATTCAATCTGTCGATTTCATCTTCAAGCCGTTTTGTCTGGGTAGAAAGAACGCGTAAATCGCCTTTATTTTCGCTTTGTTCAGGGGTTGCAAGATCAGCTCCAAGATCGAAAAGATCATTTTGTATTTCTTCGAGCATTTTGTCGAGATCGCTTACGGTTTCAAGACGGGCAAGGCCTATTGTTGCATTGGTTTCATCTATCGAACCATAAGCGTCAACGCGTAAATCGGCTTTCGAGCGTCTGGGACCATTAACAAGACCGGTTGTACCATCATCACCGGTACGCGTGTAGATTTTATTGATTTTGACCATTTTTTAAGTTCCTTGAGAAGCCATTTTCTATTTGAAAATATAGATAGCTTTTGTCGTCCCAATGTCCATGAAACTTATGTGACGTTATCAAATGACGGGAAAACATTGAAATGCTCATTGTAATGCTTGTATAGATTGCGTTCTCAATTAAAATAATTTTATACGGTAGTCTGTGCGTTTTGCCCGTTAGGTGCGGGTTCATTAACGGGAAAGACATTGATTTGACGCTGAGACCCTTACGCTTTTGTTGGCGCATTTTATATAACGCTGTCAGCCACTATTTCCGTGATTCTGGCAGCGCTTTTGCCAGTCATATAGCTTTGTCCGGTTTGATGGCGCTGTTTCCTTTTCTGATTTTTGCAACATCGCTTGCAAGTTTTATCGGAGCACGTGCCTATACCCAGCAAAGCGTGAATGCGCTTTTGAAAATGTTGCCGGATGCTATCGCAGGCCCGATTGTCAAGGAAGTCGTCAATGTCATGACCATTCAGCGCGGTGGTCTGTTGACAATATCGGTCATCGGAACAGCCTATTTTGCCTCAAATGGTGTGGAAGCATTGCGAACAGCGCTCAATCGTGCCTATCGCGTGGTTGATAGACGCAGTCTCTTTTTCTGCCGGTTTCAAAGCCTGTTTTTTGTGATTGTCGGCACGATCGGCCTGATGGTTATCAGTTTTCTTCTGGTTCTGGCACCGCTTGTCATCAATATCCTTCAACATGATTATCCGGTGATTGCCCAATATGTCGGCACAATCCGCATCTGGCGTTATGCCATTGCGGTGGTTGTTTTGTTGATTAGCCTGCTGATTGCCCATAAATGGCTTCCTGCCGGAAAGCGGAAACTGGCCGATATTTTGCCCGGAATCGGTGTAACCATGGTGGTGTGGGTTGTGGCTTCCATGCTATTTGCACAATATCTGGCGACATTTGCCAATTATGTTTCCACTTATGCAGGGCTTGCCTCGATCATGGTGGCAATCATCTTTCTTTATATGCTGAGTGCCATTTTTATTCTCGGTGGAGAAATCAACGCAGCCATTATGTTTTATCGTAACCGCCAGCAACAGCCTGGCCAATTGGTGCGCGCGATAGAACAGAACAAGGAAAAAGAAGAAGGGCTCAAACAGCAAAACAATGACGGACAAACCGATAATAAAGTTGTTTCTTGATGGCGATGCCTGCCCTGTGAAAGCAGAAGCCTATCGTGTAGCCGAACGTTATCATATCAAAACGTTTATCGTCTCGAACAGCTTCATGAGAATACCGAACGAGGATTTTCTTGAAGCTGTTATTGTCGACAAAGGGCTCAACAAGGCAGATGACTGGATTGCAGAACAGGCCGACGAGGCCAGTATTGTTGTTACCAATGATGTGCCATTGGCCGATCGTGTGGTCAAAAAGGGTGGAGTGGCTATTTCCCCGTCCGGTCGGCTCTTTGACGCGGCCACAATAGGCGCGGCATTGGCCACCCGTAATCTCTTTGAAAATTTGCGGGAAAGTGGTGTCGTAACCGGTGGCCCGCGCCCGTTTTCCGGCCGTGACCGCTCGGCATTTCTTGGCGCGCTTGATTTGGCTGTGCAACGCAAAAAACGTCAAGGCTATGAGACCGATTTTACCAAAAACCGGCTTTGACCGGTTTCCAACCGGCAATTTCATATACTGATTATTGTGTTCGGTGCTGTTTTGGATGGAAAACCGGTAATCAGTCTTTTTTATCGGCTTCCATTGCCGCTTTCATCAGTTTTTCCGAATCGGCATTGCTCCACGGTGCCGAACCGTTATAAGAGCCGAGCAAACACCCATTTTTATCGATCAACATGGTAATGGGAAGTCCCACAGCCAAGCCCTGTTTGCGCACTTCATTAAAAACATCCATGGATTGGTCACGATAGAAAACAATATTGTCGGCTTTTATGCTTTTCAAAAAGTCTTTCACTTTTTCGTCGCTTGCTGTTTTATCAATATTGATGGCCATGACATCGAATGAATCACTGTGAATGGAACGTTTGAGATTGGCAAGTTCAGGCATTTCGGTGCGGCAGGGTACACACCAGCTTGCCCAGAGGTTGACAAGTAGGGTTTTGCCGGAAAATTCGGCCAATGTGTGATCTTTACCGGCTTCATCTTTGAAGGCGAGTTTGCGCGCATCATAAGGTTCGTCTGAAAAACGCATATTTTTGAAAAAACCGTTTGCCGATTGTTTAATCATATCAATTTTTCCGGCATTTCCGGTGCAGGGGGAAGCGGCTTCGGCATGGGCAACAGAAATCAGCGAAGGAAAAGAGTAAACTTGGTTGTCAGACCCCATCATTATCGCGTATATGCTCAGGGCACCAAGTGTAGTTTTGGCAATGATTTTCCGGAATGTTCCGGAAAATTTTGCTTTTTCTAGAATTCTTGCAACCATTTTTTCTTCCTTTCGATGGGGGCTAACATATATGAACAACAGTGGATCAAGCAACCAGATGTGGGGTGGTCGTTTTGCCTCAGGACCGGCGGCCATTATGGAAGAGATTAACGCTTCGATCGGTTTTGATAAAAAACTCTATAAAGAAGATATTAAAGGTTCGTCGGCACACGCCGCTATGTTGGCAGCTCAAGGTATTATATCGGCTGCCGATTATGACGAGATCGAAAAAGGCTTGAAAACCATTCTCGCCGAAATCGAGAGCGGCAAATTTGTCTTTTCGCGCAAACTTGAAGATATTCATATGAATATTGAAGCCCGCCTAGCCGAATTGATTGGTTCGGCTGCCGGAAGGCTTCACACGGCCCGTTCGAGAAACGATCAGGTCGCTTTGGATTTCCGGCTCTGGGTCAGGGAAGAAACCGATAAAACAATACAGTCTATCAGACATCTGATTGAAACATTGCTTGGTCGTGCCGATCAGGAAGTTGAAACACTTATGCCGGGCTTTACGCATTTGCAGGTTGCCCAGCCGATTACTCTTGGCCATCATTTAATGGCCTATGTTGAAATGTTCGGCCGCGATTTGTCGCGTATGCATGATGCACGTGAAAGGATGAACGAATCACCTTTGGGAGCAGCCGCCCTTGCCGGTACGAGCTTTCCCACCGATCGTTTCATGACTGCAAAGGCTTTGGGTTTCAGGGAGCCGACAAGAAATTCGATCGACAGTGTGTCCGACCGTGATTTTGCACTCGAATTTTTAAGTGCAACCGCCATATGCGCCACCCATCTTTCGCGCCTTGCCGAAGAGATTGTTATCTGGTCAACGGCACAATTCAACTTTATCCATTTGCCTGATTCTTTTTCGACCGGTTCATCCATTATGCCACAAAAGAAAAATCCGGATGCGGCAGAACTTGTTCGCGCAAAGACCGGACGGATCAACGGGTCACTGATTGCTTTGTTGACCATTATGAAAGGTCTGCCGCTTGCCTATTCAAAAGATATGCAGGAAGACAAAGAACAGGTTTTTGATGCCGCCCAATCGTTGGAACTATCGCTTGCTGCAATGGCAGGTATGATTGGCGATCTCGAGATCAACCGCGACGTTATGAAAAAAGCTGCCGGTTCGGGTTATTCGACTGCAACCGATCTTGCTGACTGGCTTGTTAGAAAATTGGGTCTGCCATTTCGTGAAGCGCATCATATTACCGGTCACGCGGTCGCTCTGGCAGAAAAGAAAAAATGTAATCTTTCCGATCTTACCTTGGAAGATTTGAAAACTGTTTACCCTGATATTACAGAAGATGTTTTTGATGTCTTGAGTGTTGAAAAGTCGGTTCAAAGTCGCAAAAGTTATGGTGGTACCGCCCCACAAGAAGTGCGTCGCCAAATCGACTATTGGAAAAAACGCCTTGCCAAAGCCTGAATTTGAACGCTACACAAAGAATAGATTGAATAGGAATAGATTTGAAATAGTTCGCAACGAGCATAACGCTTGCTATTTTTGAATGGGACAAGCTTTTTGGAAAGAGACGCGATCATGAAAAAAACTCTGGCCGGTTTGATGATTGTCACAATCTGTGGCGTGGCTTTGGCCGGTTGCGGGCGTAAAGGTCCGCTTGAACCGCCGCCGTCCACGATGATTGAGGACTCTAACGGCAAAATGGTTCAAAAACCGAAAGTAGAAAAACCGTTTATTCTTGATCCATTGATTAAGCAGAGGCACTAAATGCAGCTTTTTCAATATCGTAATGGCTTTCTACATGCAGAAAATGTAGCAATTGCCGATATAGCAAAAAAAATTCCAACCCCGTTTTATTGCTATTCGGCAACAGCCATTGTGAACCAGTTCGAGCAGTATCGTCATGCTTTTGCCGACACCGATGCACTTGTCGCCTTTGCACTGAAAGCCAATTCCAATCAGGCAGTTTTAAGCCTGCTTGCAAAACAAGGCGCCGGTGCAGATGTTGTATCGGGCGGAGAAATGCGACGCGCGCTCAAAGCCGGTATTCCTGCCGACAAGATAGTCTATTCTGGTGTTGGCAAAACCGTTGAAGAAATCGACTTTGCTCTTGGTCATGATATTCATTGTTTCAATGCCGAATCAGAACCGGAATTGCAGCAATTATCCGCGCGTGCTGTTGCACTGGGTAAAAAGGCACGCGTGTCTTTGCGCATCAATCCCAATGTTGATGCCAAAACACATCGAAAAATAGCAACCGGAAAGTCTGAAAACAAATTCGGCATTCCTATTGCAGTAGCACGTGACGTTTACGAACAGGCAGCAAAACTCCCCGGTCTTGATGTCCATGGAGTGGATGTTCACATCGGCAGCCAGATTTGCGATTTGCAGCCCTTTGAGGATGCTTTTTCACTCGTTGCCGATTTTGTTCATGTCCTGCGCGACGAGGGGCACGATATTCGCCATGTTGATGTCGGCGGCGGGCTTGGCATTGTTTTTCGCAATGATAATACGCCTCCACCTTCCCCTGCCGAATATGCAAATGTTGTCAAAAAACATTTTGCGCCTCTTAATGTCGAGATCATTATGGAACCGGGTCGTAATATCATCGGTAATGCGGGCATTCTGGTTACATCCATCATCTATATAAAACATGGAGCCGGAAAAAATTTCGTTATTGTCGATGCCGGGATGAATGATCTTATCCGACCGACATTATATGATGCATGGCACGACATTGTGCCTGTAAAAGAGCCAAAGCAGAGTGATAAGCCGATGATGGCCGATATTGTCGGTCCGGTTTGCGAAACGGGTGACTATATGGGGCTTGGGAGGTTTCTTCCTTCGCCAAAAGCCGGTGACCTGCTGGCGGTCTGTAGCGCAGGGGCTTATGGTGCCGTTATGGCAAGCACCTATAATACACGGCTGTTGGTACCGGAAGTGTTGGTGAGTGATAGTCGTTTTGATATTATTCGCCCGCGTATTTCATATGAAGAGCTGATAGAATTCGATCGTGTCCCTGAATGGGTAGAAAATTCCTGATGTCGAAACGGCCGGTTTTCAGGTAAAATCGGCCGAACATTCTGGCAAAGGGATTCTCCTTTGCCGGTTTCATTGTTATGATATGCAAAATCAACGCGAAGGAAAGAACATAAATTTTGCTCAATCATGAACACCCTTTCCGGTTCCGGTTATCGGCACTTGCCAGAGCAAGAGCTGCCGCTTGGTGTGTTCTGACATTCGAGTGCCTGTGGCCACGTGTCATTACATGCGTTCTCGTCTTGTTGATGTTGCTGTCACTCACATGGTTCGGCCTTTTCAACTATCTTTCCTATTGGCCACATGTGATCGTGCTTTGGGCATTGCTTTTTATAGCAATCGGTTCGCTGCTTTTTATATCCGGTTTCCATTTTCCTTCGCGACACGACATCGACCGCCGGATTGAACAGGCAAGCGGCCTGAAAAACCGGCCACTCGAAACGCTGTATGATAAGCCGGTCAATGATGACAACAATGCTTTTGCCAAAGCTCTTTGGGCCGAACATCAACGCCGTATGGCCGGTGAGCTGCAAAACCTGAAAACAGGCGTTCCCGAAACCGGTATGACTCGGTCTGACCCCCTGGCATTGCGGGCGCTGGTGGTGTTGTTCACAGTAACAGCTTTTGCCTATTCTTCAGGCACGTCAGGCGGAAGGATTGCTGATCTTTTTGATTTTTCGCGGCCGGTCAATTTGTCTAGAATGCGGGTAGATGCCTGGGTTACCCCGCCAGCCTATACCGGTAAAGCACCTCTTTATCTCACCGAAAGCAACCTTCAGGGCGCAAAAATTCCGGAAGGAAGCAAAGTGACTATCCGGTTGGTTGATGGTGGCGACGCAACATTGAAATTGCATGATAAACAAACCGGAAAGACAGAAAATATTGGCGCTCTTGAAGAGCATGATACGACCAAAACCAATAGCCGGACATTCGAGACAATTTTGCTCTCGTCGAGTGAATTGACATTAAAAACCCGCCATTATGAAAAGAACTGGAATTTTGATGTTGTGGTTGATCGTGCACCGACAATCAGACTGACCAAGGAACCGGGGCGCATTCTCAACGGATCGCTGGAACTCAATTATGCACTTGATGATGATTATGGTGTCGAGAAAGCTTACGTAGAAATCACCCCGACATCGTCTGTTAAGGAAACCGGACTTCCTCTTTATGATGCGCCTGATATAAAATTGCTGATTCCGCGTGGCGGAAAAGGGGATGCGCGTACAGTGCAAGATGTCAGTATCCATCCTTGGGCAGGTTCGGAAGTGCATATGACACTGGTTGCAGAAGATGGTGCCGGTCATCAGGGAAGAAGTGAAACCCGAACTATCACATTGCCGCAAAGAAATTTCGGCAATCCGCTTGCGCGAGCCGTGGTTGAACAACGTCGCCTGCTGGCTCTTAATACACTTTCGCGCGATCGGGTTCTTGATATGTTGTCGGCTTTAACGTTGCGGCCGGAAGAAACAATCAATAATTATACCCATTATTTGGCATTGCGTAGCATATGGACACGACTTCGTCTGGCAGAAACCGATGAAGATCTGAAAAATGTAGCCGATTTTATGTGGCAGACAGCCATCGGTATCGAGGGAGACAATGTCAATCAGGCTGAAAAAAACTTGAAAGCAGCCGAAGCGGCATTGCGTGACGCTTTGAGAAATGGCGCTTCGCCTGAAGAAATCGAACGTTTGACAGAGGCTTTGCGTCAGGCGATGAATGACTATATTGCCGCACTTGCCGAACAGCAACAAAACGATGGCCTTGGCCAAAAGCCTTCCGAAAAGGCACAAAATCTTTCACCTGATGAACTTGCCGAAAAACTGAAACAACTTGAAGATACGGCAAAATTGGGCAACCACACAGCCGCTGAACAGCTTTTGAACGAACTTGAGCAACTCATGGATAATCTTCAAGTAAGTCGTGGCGGATCGGGGGAAGAGGGAAGCCAAACAAGCGAAATGCAAAAGCAGCTTGACAAGCTTGGCGATTTGATGCGCAAGCAGCAAGAGACTTTAAACGACACCCATAAACTTGAGGACGAACGCGAGCGCGGAGAAAAGACTCCTGAAGAATATCGAAAAGATCTTGATGATTTGAAAAAACGGCAAGACGAACTCCAGCAGGAATTAAAAAAATTCGATAAGGATTTAACTGATAAAGGCTTGAAATCGGGGCAAGGCCTGAAGGATGCCGAAAATAAAATGGATAAATCCGGTCAAGCCCTTCAGCAGGGAGATGCCGGCGGCTCGGCAGACCAACAGTCAAAAGCATTGGATGCAATGCGTGATGGCGCAAGCAAGCTGATGAAAGAAATGCAGGAAGCCATGAAAAAAAATGGCAATGATGGTAAAAATGGCGATGGGCTTTCAAAAGATCCACTTGGGCGCAAACTCGGCTCGGCAGGCCATCAGACAGAAAAAAATGGTATTCCGCAAGAAAGCGATATGCAACGTGCACGCCGCATCCTCGATGAAATCCGCAAAAAATTAGGTCAATCTGCACTACCCGATAGCGAGAAAGAATATCTCGAACGATTGTTGAAGTTCGATTGATATTGATAATGACGACGTCAATATTCCGGCAGATTGTCTGTCGGCAGTTTGTTTTTTGAATGCCGGAATTGCTGCCGCTTTTACAGGCCGGAGAGTCTGAAACTTTCTTTTGCTCCATCAATAATGGAAATTGCGCCGATAACGAAAATTGGCTCGCTAATGGAAATTGCCTCTTTAGTGCAAATGGCTATATGTCATCTCGGATGTATCGTCTTCCGGCACCCGGTTATCGACATTTATCAGTATAATAAAACCCGTCTTTTGTGTTCATTATTATCAAGTGTAGTATAAGTATTTTTAAATAAATATTAGCCGGATTGTGAAAATTCGGGATTCTTTTCTCGTTTAATAAATCGGAAAAAGGTAGGCTTTTATTCTATTCAAAGCGGCCGGATTAGCGTTGTCGGAGCGCGAAAAATTTTAATTGATAATTGCATAATTATTATAACCTATTGTTATTATTGATATATAATTTTCTCTAACACTTTCTTGGACAGTCTGTTTCTATCCATTGAGTTGAAGCATTTAGCCGGTCACGCAGTTGTTACAAAAAACGAAATAAAATTAGTTTTTTTGTAAGAAATAATGATTTAGATAAATTTTATTCTTTATTCATGGAACTATATTGAATTTAACACGTTATATCGACTGTGAAAAGGAATGAGATATGAAAAAAATTATTGCAGCCTTATGTATTTCTTGTGCTTCTATCGGTTATTCGGCAGCGCAAAATGTAAATCAGAATATCGTTGATAAAGCACAAGGGGCAGCATCGGCTGTTTCTCAAACTTTGTCTGCATCTTCAACGGCTTTGGATAAAGTTAATGAATCCATGATGAAGAATATGTCGGTCAAAATGAGCGGCAATGCTGATGTCGATTTTATCAAAATGATGCTGGCCCACCATAAAGGGGCTGTCGACATGGCGGAAGTCGAATTGCAATACGGCAAGGATCCGGAAGCCAGAAAATTGGCCGAAACAATTATCTCTGCACAGCAAAAAGAAATCACTGAAATGCAGGATTGGCTCAAAAAACACGACAGCCAATAAGTTTTCCAGACATTTTATACATCTTTTTACATGAATAAGCCCGTTGCTGAAGAGGCTTAGTTTCATTGGGGTCGTCTATTCAGCTTTCTCGATCATGAAGGGTAATTATCATGGAAATTGATGACAGCGATTTTTTGTCAAGTTTTGAGACCGATGAAACAGGTTTTTTTGAGGCCGATGAAACGGGTTTGAGTTATCCTCCACGTGTGAGGGAAAGTGGAAGAGAAATCCGTCCGAGACGTGCCCGGACGGCTAATCGCGTTATTTCCACTTCTTCGCCGAACTCATTCATTGCCCATCATGATGGTACTGTTAACGGTCGACGCCGCCTGAAGTCGGCACGGGAAATTTGACTTTCAGATGATTAATCCAGACCTTCAAAAAGCAGGGTAGACAAATATCTTTCTGCAAAATCGGGAATAATGATAACGATGTTCTTTCCCTCGTTTTCCGGACGTTTGCCCACCTCGATAGCGGCAGTCAATGCTGCACCGGCCGAAATACCGACGGGAATTCCTTCCAGATGAGCAAGATCGCGTGAATTCTTGAAAGCATCATCACTTGAAACGGTAATAACTTCGTCAATTATTTCGGTGTTGAGTATCTTCGGTATAAAACCCGCGCCGATGCCTTGGATTTTATGTGGGCCAGGTTGTCCACCCGATAAAACCGGAGAATCTTTCGGTTCTACAGCAACGATTTTAAAATCGGGCTTACGTTTTTTTATCACTTCACCAATTCCGGTAATAGTGCCGCCCGTACCGAAACCGGCTACCAGAAAATCGACATTGCCATTGGTGTCGTTCCAGATTTCCTCGGCTGTGGTCTGACGGTGAATTTCCGGATTTGCCGGATTTTCAAACTGTTGGGGAATAATAGCATCGGGATTTTCGGCGGCCAGCTCTTCGGCTTTGGCTATCGCACCTTTCATTCCTTTTGCGCCTTCGGTCAATACCAGTTCGGCGCCGAGAAACTTCAGCAATTTACGTCTCTCGACAGACATGGTTTCAGGCATTGTCAAAATCAGCTTGTAACCTTTGGCAGCAGCAACAAAAGCAAGCGCAATACCGGTATTGCCGGATGTGGGTTCTATCAGCACTGTTTTGCCGGGTTTAGCTTTTCCTTGTTTTTCCAATGATTCAATCAAAGCCAAACCAATACGATCCTTGACACTTGCCAAAGGATTGAAAAATTCGAGCTTTGCCAGAAGGTTGGCTTTTACGCCTTTATTTTTGGCAAAATGGTCTATGCGGACGAGCGGCGTGTTTCCGATCGTATCCAAAACAGAATTATAAATGATGCCGCGCCCTTTTTTCTCCGAATGTTTATCCGTCATGACCGATCTCCCTGAAGATATTTAAGATGACAAATCCGCAAACCGCCGGAATGGCTGCGGCAATTCTAGATTATCAGGATAAAGCCAAAATTTAGAATGATATAGCTAAAAAATATTGTTCACATCAAAAAAATAAAATTTTTTTCTAATGCGAACATAATTTGTGAAAACGCATACCGAATAAAAAGGAAGTTCGTGCTTGCTGCAAGAACTTCCTCATACTTTCCGGTTCATGAATTGAAGCTATTAATAGCGGCTTGCCTGATCGAGTATTTCAATATCTTCATTGTTCAGATTGATTGTCACTGCTTTCACAAGACTGGAAAGCTGGTCAATCTTGGTAGCGCTGGCAATTGGTGCGGTTACTGCCGGTTTGGCGATAAGCCAGGCAAGGGCAATTTCAGCCTGTTTGGCGTTATGCTTTTCACTGATTGTATCAAGAGCGTCCAAAATCCGCATTCCGCGGGGGTTCAAATATTGTTCAACTCTTGAACCACGTTTATGACCGGCAAGATCTTCTTTCGAGCGATATTTACCGGAAAGGAATCCTGAAGCGAGACTATAATAGGTAATGACTCCGAGCCCATATTTTCGAGCAGTATCGGCAAGCGGCCCCTCGAATGTGTTGCGATCATACAAATTATATTCGGGCTGGAGAGTTTGATAAGAGGGGAGATTGTTATTTTTAGCGACAATCATTGCTTGTTCAAGCTGTTCTGCCGTTATGTTGGAACAGCCAATTGCGCGAATTTTTCCCGCTTTCAGCAATTTGCTATAAGCTTCCAGTGTTTCTTCAAAAGGGGTTTCCGGGTCAAACCAGTGCGATTGATAAAGATCAATAAATTCGACATGCAAACGACGAAGGGAATCCTCGACAGCCTGTTCGATCCAGCGCGCAGAAAGACCTTTGTGTCCGGCGCCCCCCATATCCGAGCCGACTTTGGTGAATATATAGAATTTATCCCGTTTTGAAGGATTTCGTTTCAACCAGTTGCCGATAATGGTTTCGGACTCTCCCCCTTTATTTCCTTCAACCCATGTTGAATAGGCATCGGCTGTATCAATCGCATTAAGTCCGCTTTCCGAAATCGCATCAAGCATTTTAAAGGATTGTTTTTCGTCCAGCGTCCAGCCGAAGACATTGCACCCGAAAACCAGAGGTACAATATTGAAACCGGTATTACCCAAAGCACGATATTTCATGGAGTGTCCTTTCAACGGTTCTCTGTCGGCAAGAAACGTATTGTCTATTGGCAAAAGTGATTGTTCGAGCCTAACCACTTTTCCACTCAGGGGAAAGCGTCTCACAGGGTTTTGATAATTTCATGCTTTTGTCAGATTTTAACCGTAAATTAACGAATATTTTTATTTTGAAGGAAAAGTTTGTTATTGTCATTTTTCGGACAATGCACGAATATCGAATGAATGGATTATAATTCATGGCCAGTTTGAATCGTTTTATATCAGCCAAAACATTATTTCTGCCATGTTTTCTGATGCTTACGGGATGTGCTACCCAAGCGACTGCATGGACTGAAAAAATTACGACCCAGAAGGTGGAATTGCCGACAGAATGTGCCGGTTGGCAAAAAATCAATGTAAAGACGAGAACGCGTTATTATATGATGAAAGACGACCAACGTGCACTTGTTGATATTGATGCACATAATTTGCGGGGAAAAAATCTTGGTTGTTGGGATAGGAATGTGCAGTCCGCACAACCGGTCCAGTCACAGGCGCCGGTTTCTGCAACGGCCGATATACAATGAGAGAATAAGGATCCTATTTGGATATACTGACATTCAGATCCTTTTATCAGACAGCGCTTGGTGAAAAAGTTTTTTCGACCATTACAAACAAGCTCGCCTTAAAAAATTGTGATGTCGCCGGTGAACGGGTTCTGGGACTCGGATATGTAACGCCCTATCTCGAACAATTGAAAGATCGCGCTGAAAGATGTTTTGCTTTCATGCCTGCCCATCAAGGGGCATGTGTCTGGCCATCTGCAGACAAAGTCGCAACCGCATTGGTATTTGAAGAAGATTTGCCGTTATCGGATTCCGCAGTTGACCGCATTATTTTGATTCATTCGCTGGAATTTGCTGAAAATGCACGTGAAATGCTTAGCGAAATGTGGCGTGTGCTTGCTCCGAATGGCCGTATCATTATTGTTGTACCCAACCGGCGGGGCCTCTGGGCGCGCAATGACCATACGCCTTTTGGCAGTGGCCAACCTTATAGCCGCCAACAATTGTTACAATTATTGCATGAAACCAATTTCAGCGTCGTCAAAATCGGTGAAGCACTTTATTTTTCACCTTCCGGTGGTGCTTTGGCACGCGGTTTTTCTGCGGTTTACGAGCCTCTGGCGCGGAGCTTTTTTCCTTATTTTGGCGGTATTATTGTTTGCGAGGCTCAAAAACGCTTATTTCAGGGATTGTTGGTTCATCGTCGCCAGTCACGTCGGGTATTTGTACCGGCTTTATCTCCGCAAATCACCAATCGCAAATCATTTCGTGCTGCCGATATTATACGGAATGATTCAGCCAACTGAGCCATTCGAGTGCGTCACTGCAAAATGGGTTCATTAAAACCGGATTGATTTTGTTTTCCCATATAATCCTCGACTTTTTACGCCGCTACTTTTGTGACATTCGGCAGATTAAAAGCTTGAACTTTTGAAAATCAGGGGCGGCGGCCAAAATGGTCAATAAGCAAAGCCCCGTCGATTTGATAGAAAAAGGCCGTAAACTGTTCGGGGGTGGCTTTTTCAGGGATTATTTTTTCGGGGATTATATAGAGTTCGTTGAAAAGCAAGAGAAGAAATGAACGGGGAAACAAACAGGATAATAGCAACAACTCTGTTCAGTTTTTTTTCAAATCGGTGAGATGGTTGATATTGCTTGCAAGCTCGCGCATACGCTCGCTTACATAGTCATATATATGTTGGGTAATTTCAGGAAATTCACTTATCAGCTTCAGGAATACGATACGATTTATTTTCAGTGTTTTCGTATTGCTTTGCGCTATTGCGGTGAACGGCCGATTGACTTTCGTGATTAAAGCAAGCTCGTTAAGCAGGGCATTTTTGTTGATGATGTCAATTGGCTGGTTGGGTTGGCTATTTTGCCGATAAAGATTGACCGTTCCGGAAAGAACGACATAGGCGCTTTCAGCGGGCTGTCCTTCTGTGAAAATAATCTCTCCGGTGGCAAATTCCTTTCGTTCTGCTCCAAAAATCAACAAACGCAATTGTTCAGTCGTCATTTTGCTGAAAAAATCGAATTTTTCCAATAAAGCAATGTCGTCGGTAATCGCCAACGAAAACTCCCTATTTTTATGAATTGACGATTTATTTCGGCCAATTCATTGCGTCACGTTTCGTAAGTGCCGGTTTTGGCAAATAAAGTTATATGTCTATTTTGCCAAAACGTTACGGATTTAATCTATAGCCACCGCTATCAGTTATCAATATCTGCGCATTTGCGGGATCTTTTTCGATTTTTTGCCGGAGGCGATAAACATGGGTTTCCAACGTATGCGTTGTTACACCCGAATTATATCCCCACACCTCTTCCAGAAGCGTGTCACGGCTTACAACATTGTCACCGGCACGATAGAGGAATTTGATAATGGCAGCTTCTTTTTCAGTTAGCCGTATTTTGCTTCCCTTATCGTCGATAAGCAGCTTTTGCCCCGGTTTGAAAGTGTAAGGCCCCACTTGAAATGTTGCGTCTTCGCTTTGTTCATGTTGGCGCAACTGGGCGCGAATGCGGGCAAGAAGAACTGCAAAACGGAAAGGTTTTGTTACATAATCATTAGCACCGGCTTCAAGGCCGAGAATGGTATCCGAATCGGTATCATGGCCGGTCAACATGATGATAGGTGCACGGAATCCTTCCTGACGCAATTTTTTTACCGCTTCACGCCCGTCGAGATCAGGCAGACCAATATCCATAATAATCAGGTCTACATTCTCGTTTCTGGCGGTTTCGAGACCCTTTGCAGCCGTACTTTCCTGAAGAACATTGAATTCTTCATGCATTTGTAGTTGCTCTACCAGAATAGAGCGCAGATCCTCGTCATCATCTACAATCAAAAGGGTGCGATCGGTCATTTTCAGTCCTTATAAAAAACGCTTTCACGCGTTATGTAATAATTGCAGTCAACAATCACGAAAAACTGAACGTCATGCAAGTGTCTTTCATCAGAAATTCGTTAAAAACACCAAAAATTGTTCCTTTTATCGTTGTGCGCAAGAAATGCGGTACAACAACAAAAGGGATCTTGGCAA
Organism: Bartonella sp. B10834G3; assembly: GCF_016102505.1. Classification (NCBI taxonomy): domain Bacteria; kingdom Pseudomonadati; phylum Pseudomonadota; class Alphaproteobacteria; order Hyphomicrobiales; family Bartonellaceae; genus Bartonella; species Bartonella sp. B10834G3. Next base: position 899,457 of record NZ_JACFOM010000001.1, on the reverse strand, counting down.
TTGGTCAATACCGTTTTCCTTGTGCATTGGGAAGAAGCGGGTTCACTGCAAGGAAGCGGGAAGGCGATGGTGCAACGCCTGTTGCTGTTATGCCGATTCTTGGCGGTTTCAGGAAAAGCGGTTTTGTCAGCCTACCACATCATCCGATGAAGCTCCACCGTATAAAACCTTCCGATGGCTGGTGCGATGAGCCATGGGACGCAAATTATAATCGTCCTGTCAGATTGCCTTACAGAAATAGCGCAGAAAAACTCTTTCGTGATGATAAGCTCTACGATATTGCACTGATACCGGATTGGAATATCCGTTGCCGGATACAAAAACGTGGTAGCGCTATTTTTTTTCATCTCGCACACCCTGAATACAAACCGACCGAGGGTTGTATAGCTGTTTCAAAACGCACAATGGAACGGATTTTACCCTTTGTTTCACGTCAAACCAGAATAATGACATTGGGCACATTAACTCGGTCAAAACCGGCCGACCTGTTTAAGAAAAAACATGCGCAGTGTTTGAGAAAAAGCATGCGCGGTAGGGAATAGGTAAGTCCTTTATTCCGTCAGGAAAAACAAAACTGTTTGTTGCGGGAATTTATGAAAGTAAAACTTCCGGATAGGTTCGCTATTTTGTTGTTCGGTTGGAAAACGACAATATGAACAGGGTGGAAACGGTTTGAGCATCTATTTGAACATACCATATACCATTTGAGCACACCAAGTGATCTATTCACGATCGGGGTTTCGTGAACTTCTACTGAATGGTGATCCCCATTGGCTTGTAACCGGAAGAATTTTATAAGGTTGTGGAATGCGATAAGCCTAAAATTCATCGGCTATCCGGCGGTCGACCATTCGGGGGGGCACCGGCATTTTAAATATTTCAACCGCTCTGTTGAAGAAATGCCAATATGTTTCCGGCATTCTTCTTCTATTTTTAAAAATTGGACGAGAATAATTGAGGAAGTCGATAACAGGCGCTTTTCAATTATCAGGAATGATCGGAAATTTTATCGAACATTGAAACAGCGCGATATAAATAATGCTCAGGTCAAACATCCAATCATTGAAACAGATGTTTTCACGTGAAACAAAATATATCACGTGAAATAAAATATAAGTGTCTCTTATAAACGGCTATGTGGACGATTGCAGACGAGCTTCCGCAATCACAACGTTTCGATGGTTACGACCATGAACGACCGGATTATGAAAGGGAGCGTCCGATTTCGAGATATTTATCCCAACGTTCTCTTTTCAATGTCTCTCCATCTTTCCCCGCCATGCCTTTCAAAGCAGCTTCGATCACTTGCCCAGTTGCATCAATGGCTTCTTTTTTATTGCGATGCGCGCCACCCAGAGGTTCGGGAATAATACCGTCGATGATTTTCAGTTTATAAAGATCCTGCGCGGTAATATGCATTGAAGTTGCGGCATCTTTTGCTCGCGTTGCATCACGCCATAATATAGAAGCAGCCCCTTCGGGAGAGATGACAGAATAGATAGCGTGTTCCAGCATATAGACCTTGTTGGCTGCGGCAATAGCAATAGCCCCGCCCGAACCACCTTCGCCAATAATGACAGAAACAACAGGGACTTTTAATCGTAACGTTTCGGCGGTTGACTGTGCGATAGCCTCTGCCTGTCCGCGTTCTTCAGCGCTTACACCCGGATAGGCACCGGCTGTATCAACCAGAGTAATGACCGGAAGCGAGAAACGGTCGGCCAGTTCCATAATTCTTACGGCCTTGCGGTATCCCTCCGGACGGGCCGAACCGAAATTATAGCGTAGCCGTGATTGGGTATCGTACCCCTTTTCCTGTCCGAGATAGGCAATCGCCTGTCCATTGAAACGGGCAAAACCCGCCTGAATGGCTTCATCCTCGCCATATTTGCGGTCACCGGCCAAGGGTGTTACGTCGGTAAAGAGTGCGGCTGAATAATCAAGAAAATGCGGCCTGTCGGGATGACGTGCAACCTGGGCCTTCTGCCAGGGAGTAAGTTTTTTATAAAGATCACGCAAGGCCGTTTGCGAGCGTTCTTCAAGACGGGATATTTCGTCGCCCATGTCGACGCTACCTTTTTCCTGGGCAATTTTTTTCAGTTCAAAGATTTGCCCTTCCAGATCAGCAACCGGCTTTTCGAAATCAAGATAATTATACATCGGCTCCAACTTTTATCGTGTTACTCGGCTTTTATCATACCATTTGACGGCTTATTTCAAGCTTTCACGCTGTCTTATAAATAATATATCATTTTCTTTACTCTGCATGAGAGCGCTCGGCAAGCGGGTGATGCTCATTTACAAGACTTTGCAGCTTTTCTTCCAGAACATGGGTATAGATTTGTGTTGTTGATATATCGGAATGGCCGAGCAACTGTTGAACAACGCGCAAATCTGCACCATGTTGCAACAAATGGCTTGCAAAAGCATGGCGAATAACGTGCGGTGAAATGTTATGGGCGCTGATTCCGGCTTCAACGGCAAGCGCTTTCAATTCGCGTGCGACAAGTTGGCGCGCGATATAGCCCTGATCGGCATGGGCAGGAAAAAGATAGGGACTGGTGCTGCCTGAGGTTTTATCACGTAATTCCAGCCATTGCCTGACGGCTTCTTTGGCTTTTTGCGAAAGTGGCACCAGCCGGTCTTTGGAACCTTTTCCGCGAACCGGCAAAAAATCCGGCGCTCCACGAACAATACGAACCGGCAGGCTCACAAGTTCGCTAATGCGCAAGCCCGTTGCATAAAGCAATTCGACAATTGCATGAAGACGCATAGCCCTTTTATGTTCAACCGGTGATACATCTTCACGTTTGGCATTTGCTTCGGCGAGATCAAGCAGGTTACTAACCTGTTTCTCGCTGATGATTTTCGGCAAATTCGCGCGCTTTTTCGGGGTATCAATGTCGCTTGAAGGATCATCATTGCGCAATCCTTCCGCATAAAGAAATTGGAAAAACTGTCGTAAAGTCGATAAACGCCGTGCTTGCGACGTTGCGGCAAAGCCGTCATGTTGCATAGACGCCAATATTTTGGCGAGCTCATCCCCGCTTGTTTCCAACAGCGTTGTTTTGAACACCGCCAGTTCTTCATTTGCCCAAAAAAGATCACGGCGATAGGCTTCAAGAGTATTTTTTGAAGCACCACGTTCGGCACTCATCATTTCAAGAAAATTGTCGATTGTTGCTGCAAGATTCATTTGTTGCCGCCATTCCTTTGTGCGGGCGAGCCGCCTTCCGACATGTCCGGCTTCTGCTCTTTCCGCTCGCCAGACTCTTGGCTGTGCCGGTTTTCGGATATTGACGAATGATCATCTTTCCCGCTGTCTGTCTGGCTACCCGCTTCATCTTTCGACAACGGTTTGCCATCGGGCATTTGCTGCATATCGGCCTCATTATTTGTCGGCAATTTCTGTTCTGTCGTTGGGGAGATAGACGCACGATCACGCAAATGCAGGTTTTCCGGTTGAATTTCGATTGTTATATCGGTGGTTACCGGTTTTACGAGATAAACAAGCCCGACCATTGCACCGTAAATCAGCGCAACCAATATGACGAGGGCGAGTAACAAACGGGTAAGAGTCGGCATGGCAAGAGAAAATTATCCAAAATCGAAAAGGTTATAAACACTATCATGCCTTATAAAGATTAACAGGGATTGACTTATTCTGCGATAAATGTCGAAACAAAATCATGAAAAGCAGATTTTCAAAAACTGGCCCGATGGCAAAAACAGCGCATCGTCTGATGTCTCATCTGGACGGGCGTTCGCTCGTCCTTGTAGGGCTTATGGGGGCAGGCAAATCAACGATCGGCAAACGTGTGGCCACTATGCTGGAGCTTCCTTTTCATGATGCCGATTACGAGATCGAGCAGGCGGCACGCATGACAATACCCGAATTGTTCGAGTCTTATGGTGAACCGGCTTTTCGTGATCTTGAGAGGCGTGTGATTTTACGGCTGTTGAAAGACGGGCCGATGGTACTTGCTACGGGCGGTGGTGCCTATATGAACGGGGAAACGCGCAGTGCTATTGCCGAAAAGGGTATTTCTATCTGGCTTCATGCGGAGCTTGATGTATTGATGGAACGGGTTTCCCACCGTCAAAACCGCCCTTTGTTAAAAAGACCTGATCCGCGTGCCTTTATGGAAAAACTTATGGCAGAACGTTACCCTGTTTATGCTTTGGCCGACATTCGCATAAACAGCCGGAAGACGCGTCGTGACGTGGTGGCACGCGATGTCGTGCGTTCGGTTGAAAGCTATCTTTCAAAATCCGGAAACAGCAATAAAGGACAGCTTAAAAATGGAAAATCAGACAGTTAAAGTAACCTTGGGGAAACGTAGTTACGATATTCTGATAGGACCCGGTCTGGTTGTCTCGGCAGGCAAGGAAATTGCCAGCCGTTTTCCGGAAAGACGCGTTGTCGTTGTGACGGATGAAAATGTTGCAGCATTGCATCTTGGCATGTTGACACAAAGTTTGCGCGATAGCGGCATTGATGTTGTACCGGTCGTGGTCAAGGCAGGCGAAAAATCGAAGTGCTTTGAAACGCTGGAAAACGTGGTAGATCAAATTCTTGATAATCATCTGGAGCGGGGCGATTTTGTTATAGCCTTCGGCGGTGGTGTGGTGGGCGATCTTGCGGGATTTGCAGCCGGAATTGTGCGCCGCGGCATGAACTTTATCCAGATTCCGACATCACTTCTCGCTCAGGTTGATTCGTCGGTGGGCGGCAAAACCGGTATTGATACGCGGCAAGGAAAGAATCTTGTCGGTGTATTTTATCAGCCAAAACTTGTCATTGCCGATACAGAGATTCTTGATACTCTGCCTGAACGCGAATTCAGAGCCGGTTATGCCGAAGTCGCCAAATATGGCTTAATCAATCAGCCCGACTTTTTTTCATGGCTGGAAAAAAACTGGCGGCAAATTTTTCTGGGAGGACATGAGCGAATCGAAGCTATAGCGCAATCCTGTCGTTCAAAAGCCGAAGTGGTCGCCCATGACGAACATGAGTCGGGCGAGCGTGCATTATTGAATCTGGGGCACACATTTGGACATGCACTGGAAACAGTCACAAATTATGATTCGGCCAGACTTGTGCATGGCGAGGGTGTCGCTATCGGCATGGTTCTTGCGCACCAGTTTTCAAATTACCTCGGCCTTTGTCCGGCCGATGTTGCAACCCGTGTTGAAACCCATTTGAGCACTGTCGGCCTTCCTGTTGCCTTGCAGGATGTTCCCGGTGGTGTGCCGGATGCTGAAACATTGATGAAAATTATTTCGCAAGACAAAAAGGTCGAACACGGTAGCCTGACTTTTATTCTCACACGCGGGTTGGGCCAATCATTCATTGCCAAAAACGTACCGCCGGAAAAAGTATTGGCATTTCTTAAACAAAAACTTGGTGAAAAATGATTGATCGAAGCAGTCATATTGGTTAATGCTTCGACTACGATGAAGTCTGCGTAGCTCAGCAGGATAGAGCACAGGATTCCTGAAATAAATTGGGCGCCTCTAAAGGAAACTTTTGAAGCGGATCTGCTCAAAGTCGGGGAACGCTTCTGGCTTTTTATAGCCATTGCCAATCCCGAACCAAGCCCTCACAAAGGGAAGGTGTAGAGACTGGACGGGCAGCACCTAAAGGCTTTTGCCAATGGTGAAGGGACAGTCCAGACCACAAACGGTCATAGTTTTGACCGGCGGCGAAAGTCGAAGTGGTATGAATCCTGGGGTCGTGGGTTCGAATCCCACCGCGGACACCATCGTATTTTCCTCGAAATGAAATGGTTATTCCAGTGGGTAAAAGCCTGCTGGACCGTAAATTGAGAGGTTTTTTAAATTCGCGAATTTTTGTTTATATCTGATCGTCGGTCAATCCCGAATTTATATCCCGTCGCCGGTTGAAGCGAAAAATGAACGGGAATCAATTTGACCCGCCAACACCGTTCATGCAGATATGGAAGAACGGCGTCGCCCTTTTGCAGCAAGCTTGCAGTTTTTTGCATTTACAGGATCGGGTTTCATTTTTGTATTTCCGTTTGCTCAAGTATTTTGGTCGCAAGAAAACTTGTGAAAGCAAATCCATAAAAATAGATCAACAAATGACGTTTGACAGGTCATTGACCCGTTCGTGCATTCTTCTTTTTAACCCTCGAACTTCGGCAGATAGAGTTATCGAAAATACCGGATGAATTATAAAGCTGTGCCAGCATCCCGTTTGATAAAAAGCATGGCTTTTTATCCGGCTTGTCTTCAAGTTTTGTTACAATGACACATAAGAGTGATAAAGTAATAATAAAATAATATTTAATTTTTTAATGGTTAAAACGATCAGTCAAAATACAGAAAACGCAGCCTATGTTAAAAATGAATAGAAATTACATAGTAATGAATGGTATCTATGATGAATCTCCTATCCGTGTTGAAACCGATAGGTTGATTATCATCTTGAATCCTGTATAACAAAAATTATGAAATACGACTCACCGGCGTTATTTACTAAAAATTAACGTTGTTACAGGAGCGGGTCTTAACGTAAACGTTCTTATGCAGCATGATAGAAAGAGCTAGGTTTTTTGCGTTTCTTGTTTCATATTGCTTAGGTTCAGGCAGGGTAGACTGATGCGTCTTTTTAAAGTTTTACGGTTTTCGATCGCGTTAATCATTGCGGTTGCGAGCGTCTTGTTTTTTACTCTTGCATCAGTTCAGGCGAAATCGAATGCTGTCGAGCTTCCGGCAATTGTGGTTGATGCCAATACCGGAAATGTCCTTTATGCAAATCGCGCGGATGAAATACGGGCACCCGCATCAATTACCAAGGTCATGACGTTATATCTCGTTTTCGATGCAATCCAAAGCGGCCGGTTGAGTTGGAATACCGAAATGCCGGTTTCCAAATATGCTGCGAGCAAACCGAGGATGAAACTGGGCTTGCCTGCCGGTTCCAGAATTTCGGTACGGGATGCAGTCAATGCCATGATTGTTCTTTCGGCCAATGATGCGGCCGTTGTTGCTGCCGAATATCTGGGCGGGAGCGAAGAAAATTTTGCGCGTGTTATGACTTTGAAAGCAAGATCTCTCGGCATGCGGAACACGACTTTCAGAAATGCCAATGGTCTACCTGCACAAGGACATGTATCGACAGCCCGCGATATTGCTTTGATGTCAATTGCCATGCGTGACCATTTCCCGCAATATTATCACCTTTTCAGTCAGCGCGAATTCAGTTATCGCGGTCAGGTTTATAAAGGCCACAACCGTGTTCTTGACAGGATTGACGGTGCAGACGGATTAAAAACCGGTTTTACCGGTCTTGCAGGTTTTACAATTACCACAACTATCGCCAAGGATGGCAAAAAACTGGTTGTTGTGGTGCTTGGCGGTACTTCAGGCCGTCAGCGTGATGATGTCGTTGTATTGCTTGCAAATGCCTATATGGGGAGTGCCAGCCGGTCGACGAAAAAACGTATTTTTGCCCAATGGAACGTAGCCCAATCGGCTTGGCGTGGACAACCACAGCCAAAGAATGTCCAACCGGATACAAACAATGCCGAGATTGTGACAGCTTCTGTTTCCCAACGTGGCAATCGCGCAACCGAACCGGCAAAAACTGTTGTAGAAACACGTTCTACTATTTCTATTCCGGTGAAAAAAACAGTCAAAGTTGAAACCAGCCCGACGACAATGGCTTATGCCGATGATAGCAAAAAGACAGTCACCGACATTCTAAAAAATGAAATGTCGGGAAATTACATTGTTCAGGTGGCCGCGTTACCCGATAAAGGTTCAGCGGAAGGCTTTTTGAAAACAATAAAAAAATCTTTGTCCGATACAAATGTTGCATCGCTCGGCCATGTCGAACCGGCAACTGTTGACGGAAAAAGGGTTTATCGCGTCAGGTTCGGTTCATTCGGAAGCGAAAGTGAAGCAAATGCAGCTTGTGGCAAAATAACAGCACAAGCCTATTCATGTTTTGTTGTTGCGAATTGAAATAGCTTTTTTTGATAGGAAAAGCTGACAACTACACCGGATAATCTTTCCGGAACGCATTCATAATCCTTTTATCGCCGTGAACGTCATTGTTTAAAACATTGGCTGAATTCTGGTAAAAAGACCGAAGCTTCGGGTAAGAACCGGAGATATTTTTATTCAACTGCCAAAATGACGGAATGTGCAAGATTGTCTTTGCCCTTATATTGTTTTGGCACTTGTCTCATGGAGAGAGTTTGAAGGGCAGTTTCTAAATAAATTGAACGTAGCCGGTTATTGTAATGATTGGAAGCCGGTAATCTATTCAGGAATTATGCCCATGCATAATCAACTTCCATCACTGCCATATTTATAAATTGCCAATCACGAAGCCAAATGCTTGCCGGATAATGGATATAGATTCATAGATTGTTTGATAAATATAGCCGGTATGGTTGCACGTTACGGCTCGACCAATTCCCCTTTCAGGAACAATGTTTCTACGCGGTGCAACGAGAATGAAACGATGAAGTTTCCCGAAAGCATTCAGAAAAAAGAAGGCTTGAACTGTTGTAAATTAAAAAAAGGCGGAATTTTACCGCCTTTAATAAAGAGCTGAACAACGGATCGACACTCTAAACCTCGACAGAGGGCTTCCTGACAGCTTTTTTTGTACAGTTATACGGGTTAAAGCGCAAACAGGCTCTAATCCGCTTTCTTGTCATTATGCTCGGCGTTTTCCGTGCTTTTCGTATTGGTTTCTTTCGGCCCACCTTTGGAAACACCGACCATGGCCGGACGTAATACGCGATCTCCGATGACATAACCGGCCTGAACAACTTGTTGTACGGTGTTGTTTGGCACATCGGTATTCGGGATTTCAAACATAGCCTGATGAAAATTCGGGTCGAATTTCTGCCCTTCAGGTTCGATTTTTTTCACGCCATTGCGCTCCAACGCTGCCATCATGGCGCGTTCTGTCATTTCGACGCCTTCTGCCAAAGCATTTAGCCCTGAATCCTTCTCGCGGGCTCCTTCGGGAATCGCCTGCAAGGCGCGGTTGAGATTATCCGAAACCTGAAGCATATCGCGTGCGAAATTGGCAACCGAATAGGACCGTGCATCGGCAACGTCACGGGCAGTGCGGCGGCGCAAATTTTCCATTTCAGCCGCGAGACGCAAAACCTGATCTTTCAGTTCGTCATTTTCTGCCTGCATGGCAGCAACCGGATCAGCCCCTTCATCGGTAACCTGATCTTCCTCGGCTTCGGCTTTCGCTTCTTCCTTGCGCTGTTTCAAGAAATCATCGGCCGCACGTTTCAATGCATCTCTGTCAGCCGGATTCTTTATGTCACGGTTATTGATATCGCTTTCGCCAGACTTCTTTTTTTCCTCAGACATAGGATTCCTACTTCTCGATAATAGTTGTTAAATTCGATATCGAAATTTTAGCGAGAAAAATCAAGAGGCAAACCGTGTAAAACGACAGTCTAAATACGTTCAGCCCCCCGCTTTTAACCGATAATTGGTAGCCGGTTGAAAAATTGTCGGGATTCAAGCTTTTAGCAGGCTTTCGACCTTTTTTCTATTGCTATTGACTGTGCAGGCTCTTAGCAGCTCGCCGGCTCCCTTATCAAGTAGCCGTTCCGCCAGAACCTTGCCCATTTCCTCAACGCCATAAGTACAAGTTGTTGCGTAATCGACAATCTGCTTCAAGCCGTCAACGCCCGTTACGGTGGCTTTCATATAAAGCATTGTGTTTTTCCACGTCGAGCAAACACCCACAGGCAAATTGCATCCGGCATTGAGATATTTCATCAATGAACGTTCGGCGTCGGTTTCGGCACGCGATTTTTTGCATTCAATTGCTTTAAGCAGTCTTAGAATATCGCGGTCGCCTTGACGGCATTCTATACCAAGAGCCCCTTGGGCAACAGCATAGGGGAATATTTGCGGATTGAGACATTCCATACTGTCTTCAAAAAGGCCAAGCCGTTTTAATCCGGCAGCCGCAAGAATTGTTGCGTCAATACCGTTTTTGTCAACCGCACGGCGCAATCTCGGCGGTACATTGCCACGAACCGGCACAATCTCGATATCCGGAAAGAACGATCTGAGCTGGGCAGCACGACGAATGGAGCCGGTGCCGATTTTATGATGATTGCTGCGAATATCATCAAATTTCAAGCCGCAAAGAACGTCACGCGGGTCTTCACGCTTGGGAACCGAAGCCAGAACAAGCCCTTCGGGCTGCACTGTCGGCAAATCTTTCAAAGAATGGACAACAACATCCACTTCCCGATTCAACAACGCCTCTTCACCACTCTTGGTGAAAACACCGACATTGCCTATATCCTGAAAACTCGTGTGCTTATCTTTGTCACCTACACAGCCAAGCAAGACAGTTTCAACTGTTAACGTAGGATCAAGCTCCCGCAAAAGCTTAGCCACACTTTCCGCTTGCACGCGCGCTAACGCACTTTTCCGTGTTCCAAGCCTTATCCGCATAACTCTAAGCCTATTCCGTATATTCCAATAATCGAACTTCACACTCTTTAGAGCGTTTCTAAGAGTATCTAACTCAACTTGCGCATAAAAGAAAGTTCTCTTCGCTTAAATTGTGATTCAGAGTGTCATTTTCAAATTTTAAGGCAATTTTTCCTTAAAATGTCAGGAAAAGAAACAAATAATTCTTTGTTTTGCGCGTTGATTATAACGTTTTTTTGAAGCGATATGTTGCGAGCCGGTGGCAAAAAATCCGGTTATCTTTGTCCATCCCAGAAAATGATTCTGTGTTTTGCGAAACCGACAATCAGATGCATGATAACACCAATAAGTGCCAGAATAACAAGAATGGCGAATTGACCGGCAATGTTGAACTGCTCGTTGAACTGCATAAGCATTTTGCCCAACCCCTTTTGAGCGCCGACAAATTCGGCAACAATCGCGCCAATCAGGGCAAAGATAATGCCAAGGCCGAGACCTGCAAATACAAACGGCAGGGAAGCAGGCAATTTTACTTTCAGCAAAATCTGTATTTCGTTGGCACCGAAAGCCTTGAGCATCTGTATTTCTTCGCGTCCTGCCGATTGTAAACCGGCAATGACATTGATGAGCATCGGGAAAAACGAGATAAGTGCGGCCATAACAATTTTTGATGTGATGCCATAGCCGAACCATTGCAGAAAGATCGGCGCGAGAGCAACCGTCGGTATCGTCTGGAAGGCAATGATATAAGGCAAAAGTGCAAGCTGGAAAACGCGAACTTGCGAAATGGCAATGCCGAGAATTGCCGCAAGCACCAAGCCGCAAATATAGCCGAGCAAAACTTCGACCATTGTAACACCGAGATTATCCCAGAAAAGGCTTGACTGCAGCAGCCGCACAAGCTGGGAAAAAATGCGGCTGGGCGGTGGCAACAGATAGTTCGGAACCTGCCACAGCCACACGGATGTTTCCCAGAAGCCGACAACAAGAATAAAAACAACAACAACAAGCAATGCTTGAAGCGTTTTTTCATTTTTAGACATTGCCAGCCTTTCTGCGGTTTTGCCGATTTCTCAATCACAGGATTTGATGGATATGCAACGGCAGTTCAACAATTCATACTAAAATTTTCAAAATGTTGTCTTATTTGGCCTAAAATTTTTCCGACTTTTTTATCTGTCAATTCCTGAAGTTCGCGCGGGCGGGGCAATTTGACATCGACAATTTCCTCGATATGACCGGGACGCGGGCTCATCACCACCACTTTGTCGGCAAGAAATACCGCTTCGGGAATGGAATGGGTAACAAAAAGCACGGTTTTTTTGCTTTCAAGCCAGATATTTTGCAATTCGCCATTCAAAACTTCGCGGGTCATTGCATCAAGCGCCCCGAATGGCTCATCCATAAGCAGGACTTTCGGGTCACGAATAAGGGCACGGCAGATTCCGGCACGCTGTCGCATTCCGCCTGAAAGCTCGGTCGGCAATTTGTTTTCAAACCCTTTAAGCCCCACTGTTTCCATCAACATCAAAGCACGGTCATAATATTGGTTTTTGTCAAGATGCATCAATTCGACCGGCAAGAGGATGTTTTGCAGGATTGTGCGCCACGGAAGCAGCGTAGGGTCCTGAAAGACAAAGCCTACTTCCGGCGAAGGGCGGGTAACGGCGATGTCATTAAGCATGACTTCGCCGGAAAAATTGTCAACAAGACCGGCAAGGATTTTAAGCAGAGTCGTTTTGCCACAACCGGATGGCCCAACGAGTGCAACAAAAGCACCTTCGGCTATTTCAAGATTGACATCTTTCAACGCATCGATCGTGCCGTCTTTTTTACTTTCATAGCATTTGTGCAATCCCTTGATGGAGATAAGGGGTTTTTTGACAGACGGCATAGACGTTTTCTCGATCTTTCAGGTAAATAACCGTGGGTTTAGACGGATTAATCCTTTTTAACAATTGCCTTGATATCGAAATTGTATATTTCCGGCATCAAGGAATTGTTCCAAACGTCTTTTACATGAAGCAGGCGTTCGGTTGAACCTGTTTGATGCGCAAAAGACAAAACTGCTTGCCAGCGTTCATCAGGAATATCAAGCCATTTTCCCCAACTTGCCGGATCCGGTTTGTCAGCCGGTGTCGAATCAGCAAGTGCTATGGCCATTGCTTCGGCTGTATTTTTGGCATCCTGTCCTGTCGGGTTATCAGCACCCCCCAGTTCCGGAAATTCTTTGAAAGCAAGTTTCAAGGCACTATCGGGATAAAGTTTGGTGTAGATCATGCCTTTATAGGCAGCGCGTGCAAAAGCCGAAAGTTCATGTGGCTTGTCATCGAATATCTTCTGGCTTGTGACCATAGTAACGCTGAAAAGGCGGTTCATTTCTTCAGGGCGTTGCAAGAGATCGAATTCGACACCGTTCTGACGCATAACGGTAAAACTGTCGGAATAACTGTCAACCGCGTCTATATCCTTCGCATTGAGCGCTGCTGCCGCACGTGCACCTGCACCAACGGGGACAATTGTAACGTCACTTTCTTTCAAGCCGGCAATTTTCAAATTCGCCCGTAAATCGGCATAAGAAGCCGAAGCCAGACTGATTACGCCCACCCGTTTTCCTTTAAGATCAGCAATGGATTTTATAGTGGAGCCTTTCGGGACACCGATAAAATAAGGCCATCTAACCGTTATTCCGGCAAATGCTTTTAAAGGCACACCTTTATCAACGGCAGCGGCAATATTGGCAGATGACGCATAGGCAATATCGGCAGAACCGGATGCAACTGCCTGAAGAGCTGCTGTGGAGCCATCCGTATAAAGCAAGGACGGATTGATATTTTCTTCCTGAAAATAGCCGAGTTGTTTGGGAATGGCATAGGTAAATGTTTCTTCCGCCGGCGTTGTTGTGCTGCGGGCGAGTGCCAGAACAAAATGCACTGGTTCGGCAAATCCGGATAGAGTGAAAAATAAAAACGCATTCAGTAGTACAACGGCATGGATGAAAACGGCTTTCATGGGATGCTCTCCTTTGTACTTTCCGTAAAACAAATGCAGCCCATAAAACAGATGTGGCTTGCGGAAAGGGGCGGACAATGACAGGGCCTATCTGGAAAGTATCCCATCTCTAGCCGATAAGTGCAATAGAAGCGGAAGTTTTAATATATTTACCGGCGTTTGATTTACATCTACTTGAGAAGTCGCGAGACAAGTTGGGCAGTATAATCGACCATCGGAACAATACGCGCATAATTCAAACGGGTTGGCCCGATAACGCCGAGAGCGCCAAGAACATGCTGGTTTGAATCGCAATAAGGCGCAACGATAAGAGAGGAGCCGGATAACGAAAACAATTTGTTTTCAGAACCGATAAAAATACGCACGCCTGAACCTTCCTCGGCAAGGTCAAGAAGCTGCATCATGCTTTCACGTGTTTCAAGATCATCAAAAAGATGGCGCAAACGTTCAATATCTTCTGCGGCTTTGACATCTTCAAGAAGGTTGCCGCGCCCACGCACAATAAGCTGGGTTTTGCGCCCCTGATCTTCACCCCCCCAAACCGCAAGCCCCTGATCGACGAGATGTTGCGACAATTCATCAAGAGCTGCCTTGGTTTCATCCTTTTGTCGTGAAATTTCAGCCTTGGCTTCGCTTAAAGTTCGTCCCTGAATATGGGCGTTCAGAAAATTGGTGGCTTCGCTTAATTGCGACAATGTTACCCCTTCGGGCAAATTGACAATACGATTTTCCACATCACCATTTTGGGTTACGAGAACTGCCATGGCGCGTGACGAATCGAGGCGCACAAATTCGATATGTTTGAGTGTTCCTTCGTTTTTCGTCGACAAAACCAGTCCGGCACCACGTGATAAACCGGATAGAATTTGGCTTGCACCGGTCAGGAATTGTTCGACCGATTGGCTATGACCGGCTTCTTCCACCTGTGTTTCTATGGCTTTGCGTTCGTCTTCCGGAAGGTCGCCAACTTCGATAAAAGCGTCGACAAAAAACCTCAAGCCCGATTGTGTCGGCATACGACCGGCAGAAATATGGGGCGAATAGATAAGGCCGAGATGTTCGAGATCGCTCATAATTGTGCGAATGGTCGCCGGAGAAAGGCTTTGTGGCAATTGTCGGGACAGATTGGCCGAACCGACCGGGTCTCCTTCGCTCAAATAGGTTTCGACAATTCGCCTGAAAATATCGCGGGATCTTTCGTCGAGACTTTTCAATTCATCCGGAATGGTGGCGTGTTTCATCATATTCCTTCAATGACAGAATTTCTTTCCTTCTATATAAGTTTTGCCAAACACGGGTCAAATGGTCTAAAGATGCTTCAAACAACGCTTCAGGGAAAGGAATATTTATGCGCCCGTCCAATCGTGCCAGCAACGAGATGCGTGCCGTTTCGTTTGAACGTCATGTGAACAAACATGCCGAAGGGTCATGTCTGGTCAAGTTCGGTGATACCCATGTGTTATGTACAGCAAGCCTTGAAGAACGTGTCCCCAACTGGATGCGCAATTCCGGCAAAGGATGGGTTACCGCCGAATATGGTATGTTGCCCCGTTCGACCGGTGAAAGAATGCGCCGCGAGGCCGCTTCTGGCAAACAGGGTGGGCGCACCATGGAGATCCAGCGTCTCATCGGCCGCTCGTTACGTTCGGTCGTTGATTTGAAAGCCTTGGGCGAAATGCAGATTACGATTGATTGTGATGTTATTCAGGCTGACGGCGGAACCCGCACAGCATCAATCACCGGCGCATGGGTTGCCCTTTATGATTGTCTTGGCTTTATGGAAACGCGCCAGATGGTCTTGCGCAATAAGGTACTGAAAGACCATGTTGCAGCAATTTCCTGCGGTATTTATCAGGGAACACCGGTGCTCGATCTCGATTATGCAGAAGATTCCAATGCCGAAACCGATGCCAATTTCGTGATGACCGGCAAAGGCGGAATTGTTGAAATACAGGGCACTGCAGAAGGCGATCCGTTCAGTGAAGAGCAGTTTTCAACATTGATGTCTCTGGCTAAAAGCGGCATTCATGATTTGATTGAATTGCAGAAGAAAGTGATAGCTTCCTGAAAGGTGATTATCGATGAGAAAGCTTGAAGGGAAAAAACTGGTTGTTGCAACGCATAATTCCGGCAAACTCAGGGAAATAGCCGATCTTATTGGCCCGTTCGGGTTTGAAACCACATCGGCAGGTGAATTGGGACTGGAAGAACCGGAAGAAACCGGCACGAAATTTGAAGAAAACGCCTATATCAAGGCTTTTTTTGCTGCCAAATCGACAGGGCTGCCGGCATTGTCGGACGATTCAGGACTTGAGGCAGACGCTCTTGACAAGGCACCCGGCGTTTATACTGCCGATTGGGCGATAGAACCTGACGGACACCGCGATTTCGACAAAGCGATGAAAAAAGTTGAAGATGCATTGGAAAAGAAAGGTGCAACAACGCCTGATAAACGGCATGGCCGTTTTGTCTCGGTGCTTTGCCTTGCCTGGCCTGATGGACATGCGGAATATTTTCGTGGTGAAATCGAAGGTACTTTGGTCTGGCCGCCGCGTGGCAAAAAGGGTTTCGGTTTTGATCCTATCTTCCAGCCGGAAGGCTATGACAAAACATTCGGTGAAATGACGGCAGAGGAAAAACATGGTTGGAAGCCGGGCGACGAACATGCTTTGTCACACCGCGCACGGGCTTTCAAACAATTTGCCGAAGCGTTACTGGAAAACTGATGGACGAACCTTTCGGTATTTACGTCCATTGGCCGTTTTGTGCCGCCAAATGTCCTTATTGCGACTTCAATTCCTATGTCCGGTTGAAAGGCGTGGATGAAGACCGTTTTGCCAAAGCTTTTGCAAGAGAGATGGCAACAGTGCGTGAATGGACAGGAGCCCATAAGGCAACGACTGTTTTTATCGGCGGTGGTACGCCATCGCTGATGTCGCCAAAAACAGTCGAATCACTGCTGAAAAGCATTGATCGCTATTGGCCGATTGTGGACAATGCCGAAATTACAATGGAGGCCAATCCTTCAAGCGTCGAGGCCGGGCGTTTTCATGGTTATCGTTCAGCCGGTGTCAACCGGCTTTCCTTGGGCGTCCAATCGTTAAACGATGACGAATTGAAGCGCTTGGGGCGCATTCATAATGTCGAACAGGCGCGTTTTGCTATTGGTCTTGCACGCGAGATTTTCCCAAGACTGTCCTTTGACCTTATTTATGCGCGCCCCAACCAGACATTGCATTCGTGGAAACATGAGCTGGAAGAAGCAATTGATCTCGCAGCCGACCATCTTTCGCTTTATCAATTGACCATTGAAGAGGGCACGGGGTTTGACAGGCTCTATAAAGCCGGAAAGCTCAAATTGCCGGAGGCGGATTTGAGTGCCGATCTTTATGATCTCACACAGGAAATAACCGAAAGTCGCGGGCTTCCTGCTTATGAAATATCCAATCATGCAGCCGCCAATGCGCAGTCGCAACACAATCTCATTTATTGGCGCTACCAGCAATATGTCGGTATTGGTCCGGGGGCGCATGGCAGGTTCCTTCCTATTTCAAATGGCGATTTTCCGGATCGGCGATTGGTAACGATCACTGAAAAAATCCCCGAACGCTGGTTGGAACTGGTTGAAAAACAAGGTCACGGTATTGTTGAAGAAGAACATTTGACAAAAAGTGAGCAGGCGGAAGAAATGGTCTTGATGGGTCTGCGCCTCACCGAAGGGCTTGATCTTGCCCGCTACGAGAAACTGGCGATTCAAGGATTGAACCAGAAAAAAGTTGCCGATCTTCAACAACAAGGTCTTGTAGAAATGGTGGGCAATAGCCGCATCCGTGCAACCGGAAAAGGCCGCATGGTGCTGAATTATATTATCAGCGAACTGGCTTGAGCTTTTTTATTCGCTTTTATTCGCGTTATTTATAGCTTGAGGGGCGTGACCGGAGCGGCTTGAAAAATTCAATATTGAATAGGGTTTAACTGGCTTTAACAGGTGATGAAAAATCCCCGATAAAGATCAAGCGAGCTGTGACGTGATGGTTATCAACCCATTTATTATGAAGTGACTATTATGAAATGACGATTATAACCCCCTGTCATATTATAAAATGTTCGCCATTTCAGGCTTCTGTCAGAGTGATACCACTCCCGCCCGATATTACTGTTTTATATGTTTTTCTTCGTTTGATAGAAATGGTGTGGCAGTTGTCTCTTGCACAATTGATAGTGTGAAAAATCCTCTCTGTTAGAAAAAGTTCTTTCAAATCAACAATATCAATTATGTCTATAAAAAGCACAAAATGAACAATAACCGCGCTTTAATTGCGCAAAATACGCATTTTTAAGCTTAATATTGGCATTTACAATTGACGAACTGCGCAAAATACGCAATTAATATCCTTGAAGAGTACGAATTGTCTCGATTTGTGGAGGCAAATTTCAGGGAGTGAATCGAAATGCAAATACCTATAAAACGCGGGATTGAAAAAGTACCTGGAGGAATGATGGTTGTTCCCCTCCTGATTGGTGCAGTGATAGCTACTTTTTTTCCTGAAGCGCCGGGGTTTTTCGGTTCATTCACCGGAGCGCTTTTTAAAGGTTCGTTGCCGATACTGGCAGTTTTTTATGTTTGTATGGGGGCAAGCATCAATTTTAAAGCAGCTCCCTACATTATTAAAAAAGGTGGAACATTATTTATCGTGAAGGTGGGCATAGCCATTCTGGTTGGTGTTATTGCCGGCAGGTTTTTAGGTGAGATGCCAATTACTTCCGGTATTTTTGCGGGCGTTTCGACCTTGGCACTGGTGGCAGCTCTGAACGATACAAATGGCGGTCTTTATATGGCACTGATGGGGCAATACGGACGCCCGCGCGATGTCGGAGCCTATACGATCATGTGTTTGGAGTCAGGACCGTTTCTAACTATGATTACATTAGGAGTGGCGGGGCTTTCTGCCTTCCCATGGCAAGCATTGGTTGGCAGCATTTTACCACTGGTTGTCGGAATGATATTGGGTAATCTCGACAAGGAAATGCGTGAATTTCTTGGTAAAGCCAGCGGTGTGATGATTCCGTTTTTTGCTTTTGCCCTTGGAGGTTCACTTGATCTTTCCAAGGTCTGGCAAGCCGGACTTCTAGGACTTGCCATGGGAGTGGGCGTGGTCATCATTACCGGAATTCCGCTGTTTTTTGCCGACAGGTTAACCGGCGGCACAGGTGTTGCCGGTGTAGCGGCTGCATCCACAGCCGGTAATGCTGCCGCCGTACCGGCAATTGTCGCTTCCGCCAATCCGGCTTATGCAGATGCAGCAATTCCGGCAACAATGCTTGTTGCGGCCTGCGTTGTGGTGACAACAGTATTAGTGCCATTCGTTACAGCCTGGGTTTCTAAAAAATACGGGAGACCGGTAGCAGAAGCCGGAGAAGAAAGCGGTTTGGAATAAGGGAGTGGCATTATGAAAAACTGGCTTATTCTGGCAGATGATCTCACCGGTGCAGCCGATTGTGCAATCGCCTTTTGCCGTCAGGGAGCAACAGCGACCGTCGGCTGGAAGAATGCCTATCCTTCGCTGACAGATCGGGCACAAATATTTTCTTATAATATTGACGGTCGGGAATTGAATGTAAGCGAGAGTGTTCGTCTCCAGCATCAAACATTGGAAAAACTCTGGTCGCCGAAAGCATTCCTGTTTTGTAAGATAGATTCGACATTACGGGGGCAACCGGGAGCTGTCATTGCTGCAACGTCCGATTTTCTGAAACAGCATACAGGGCGTGCCGTGGGCGTTCTGGCACCGGCATTTCCTGCGACAGAGCGTACCACCAGAGGCGGAAAGATTTTTGTCAACAATATCGAGCTGGAAAATACCGAGCTTTGGGCGCGTGACCATACTTATCCGACATCCGATCTAAAGCAGATTCTTCATGATGTCGGTTTGAAAGCTTTTGTTATAGATCTCGAAACCTTAAGGCAAGACGCCAATAGACTGTCTGCCTATATTGAGAATATCGAGCAGCAAAATAGAGATTTCGTTTTTATTTTTGATGCCGAAACGCCCGAAGATCTGCAACAGATTGCCAATGCTTTTTCCAAAGCGGATTCATCACATTTCTTTATAGGAAGTGCAGGTCTTGCGCACGCTTTTGCTGCAAGATGCCCTGCAAGGCCGCGCAACGCCATAATAAATGTGAAAAATGAAGGTGGCATCATGATTGTGGTGGGGTCGTTGGCCAAAGCTTCCCGCCTGAGCGCAAAGAAGCTGTTGGATACCCGTTTGCTGCGGCATTTCCCTGTTGATCCGGATGTTCTCATAGAAGGAGGAGCAGGGATTGCCGGTTTTTCGCACGACGTGGCAGAGGCTTTGCGAAAGGGCGATGATATATTGGTTGAAATTACCGTGGGTAAGAATGTTGATATGTCACTTGGATCGCGGCTTGCTCTCGATCTTGCCGGAGCACTTCAATGTGTGGGGAATGATCTCGCCGGTTTTGCCGCAACCGGTGGTGAAACTGCAACTTATTTGATGGATGCATTAGGAGTGAACGGCATTACTTTGGAAGACGAGATTGAAGCAGGTGTTTGTCTCGGTATAACGCGTGGAAAAATTGTCGTACCAATCGCCACGAAAGCGGGAGCCTTTGGTGATGAAAACAGTCTGGTGAAAATTTTCGACAGACTTTCCGACATAAGGAATAAAGGAAAACTTTGATGAATAAGCCGAAAATCGTAATTACAATGGGTGATCCTTCCGGAATCGGGCCGGAAGTTATTATGAAAGCGCTAAAACATAAAGATGTTTATGATATGTGCTCGCCTGTTGTCATTGGCGATGCATTGCGTCTGGAAGAAGCAGGTAAAATTGTTCACGCTGGCCTTGATGTCCGCTCGATAAACGATGTCGAGGAAGCAAAATGTGAATTTGGCACAGTCGATTGTCTTGATTTGAAATTGTTGAAAGCCAATCATCCATTCGGCGTTGTACTGAAAGAATCCGGCGAGGCCGCTTATCAATATATAAAAAAGGCGGCTGAAATTGTCATGGATAACAAGGCTGATGCTATTTGCACGGCTCCACTTTGCAAGGAAGCATTGCATAATGCAGGACACAACTTTCCCGGACATACAGAACTTCTGGCCCATCTCACCCATACGCCGGAAGTTTCCATGATGCTGGTCTCGCCCAAATTACGAGTCATCCATGTTACGACGCATATCGGCTTGATTGACGCAATTGCGAAGATAGAACCCGGTCTTGTCGAAAGGGTAATTTCACGTGGGCATAATGTTCTTGTCAAGCGTGGCATGAAAAATCCCAAGATTGCTGTTTGTGCAATCAACCCGCATGCCGGAGAAAATGGCCTTTTCGGTTACGGCGAGGAAGAAAAGAAAATCGTTCCTGCTGTCAAGGCTTGTCAGGCAAAAGGCTGGAATGTTGTAGGGCCACTTCCTGCCGATACATTGTTCTATCTCGCCGGTCGGGGTGATTATGATATGGTTGTTGCCATGTATCACGATCAGGGACACATACCGATAAAAGTTCTAGGGCTTGAAAGCGGCGTCAATATTACGGTTGGTCTACCGGTCATTCGTACATCTGTCGATCACGGTACAGCTTTCGATATTGCCGGAAAGGGAATTGCCGACGAGCAATCGATGGTCGAAGCATTGCGGCAGGCTGCCGAACTCGCACCACGAACGGAATAGTGTTTTTGTAGTTTTGTTTCGTGTCATCTGGTATAATAACCGGAATAGACGAACAGCAAGTTCTATTTGAAACGGATAGGACTTATGTTGCAAAATAAAGACGGAGAGTTCAGGAATATATATTCCTGAACTCAAAGTCTTTTTGTTGGAGAACAAAGCTGCTATGACCCGCAAGGAACGACTCACATGCCTCATCCACGCGATCAAGGTCGGCATTGTCAATGTCGAGGCAATGGCAGAAAAATTTGGTGTGTCTGCTTCAACAATCCGGCGTGATTTGCAACAACTTGAAAAAAACGGCCATATTCAGCGAACCTATGGCGGTGCGGTGCTCAGTCAGGCTGTGCCGGAAACGTCTTTTGTCGAGCGTATGGCACGTCATAGCGATAGCAAACATAGTATTGCCAAGAAGGCCAATGAATTGGTTTCCGACGGCGACACCATTCTACTTGACGCCGGTTCGACAGTCTGCGCGTTAGGGCTTTTATTGAAAGAGCGTAAACTTCACATTATTACAAATAACCTTATGCTGGTGCCGCTTTTTGAAGGAAAAACGAATCTGGAACTGACAATAATCGGCGGTAAATGCCGGAATACCAGTATGGGCATTTTCGGCGCTCTTGCGATCAAAAATCTTGAATCATTTACGGCAGACTATTTTTTCACGAGTGCTGACGGTGTCGTTCCGGGGTTGGGCTTATGTGAAGCAAGTCTGGAGCAGACTATTTTAAAAGAAGCAATGATGCAAAGGGCTCGTAACACAGTCGTAATGGCTGATGCTGATAAAATAAATCGGGCAGAACAGCATTGCTGGGCAAAGTGTCCTGCCAAATGGACATTGATTACCGACAAGAAAATGGACGAAGAAGAAAAAAGGTTGTTTTCTATTGCCGGTGCAACCGTTCTTGAGGCAGCCCCCCATTCGGTTTGATAGATAGCCCCCATTCGGTTTGATAGATAGCAAAGCGTTTTTCGTGCTTATTGCTCTTCTAATTCGACCAATGTGCCATCAAAATTTTGCGGGTCAATAAACAATACCGGTTTGCCACGAGCACCCGGTTTCGGGTTCCCGTCACCCAGAATTGTAATTCCCTCTTCTATTAACTGGTCACGCATTTCTAAAATGTTTTCAACTTCAAAACAAATATGATGAAGGCCGCCAGAAGGGTTCTTTTCAAGAAAATCCGCAATTTCCGAATGGTCGCCCAAAGGTGTCATAAGTTCCAGTCTGGTATTGGATAGTTCAACAAAAACAACCTTTACGCCGTATTCCGGCAATTCCTGTACAGTGGTGATATTGCCATTGACCGAGCGATAAAGTTCTGCGGCTTGTTCAAGATCCGGTACGGCGATAGCTACATGATTTAAACGACCAAAGTGACGCACAGATAAAACTCCTTACTATAATGAAACCTCGAATAACCTCTCCGGTTGCTGTGTCTTTAGCCTTCTTCCGGAGAGAAAATCGAGGTATTTGTTGTTGTAACATCTAAAATAAGTTGAAGATTGCAGCAACACTGTTTGTTTCTGAAAGTTGTCCCTGAAAGTTGTTTTTGAAAGTCATCCCCGAAAGTCATCGCTTTGCTATAGTTGTTGCCAACAAAGCGGCAGATTCCGGTTCTGCGGCTTTTGTTCGTTTTATAAGTTTTGCGGGAATAGAATTTCTTTGAAACATAGTTCTATGCAAATTGGTGTTGTTTAGCAGGAACCGGATTTTGGCAAGGTGAATGCCGGTTTTTCGAGCGAGATAGCCGGAAATAGAAATCGAGCGGGATTGCGACATTTCGTTTAAGTTGAATTCATATGGCCGGTTATGGACGAAGTGTCTGCATAATGCATATTTCCGGTCGTTTTATGTAGAGTATCTGATGTTTATTTCTCATTCGGGGCTGTTCCGGATGGACTGCGCTATGTTTTTCCCAGTAAAATAATCTATCCGTTATGACTCTCATGATTTTTAAAAAATTTTAAAGAGCAGATTTTACTGTTTTGTTGATGTTGTAGAGATAACCAATAAAGGTAAAAAAAAAGAAAAGGCGCGCTCTCCCACGCTGCCTTTTCTTTTCCTCCCACATATATCCTATTCATAAAAGACAAAGCTTTTTTTCCTCCGACAATCCAAGGCTAACACAGCGAAAAAAATAATAAAGCTTGATCGTGTGCGAATGCATAAGTTATAAAAATGCAAATTGTAAATTGCGAAATTGTGAAAAAAATGTCTATCGGAAAACTCTATATTGGAAGAAAAGTTCGTAAATTGCGGGAAGACCAGAAATTGACGCAGGCTCATTTTGCCGAGCGCATAGGTATTTCCACTTCATATCTCAATCAGATCGAAAACAATCAAAGGCCTGTATCGGCTGCGGTTCTGCTGTCTTTGGCTGAAAAATTTCATATTGATATTTCTAGTCTTTCTTCGGGTGAGGACGACCGGCTGCTTTCCGCTCTGAGCGAAACTTTAACCGATCCTCTATTCAAGAATCACCGCGCAGCTATGCAGGAATTGCGGCTTATTACACAAAATGCCCCTGGCCTTGCGCGTGCTTTGATTACTTGCCATCAGGCCTATCGTCTGGCTTCCGAACAATTGGCAAGTACAGACGGATGGTTGCAAGCGGGTGGGCTCACAGAAATTTTACCTTATGAAGAGGTGCGCGACTTTTTCCATTTTATGGATAATTATATTGATGACCTCGACCGGAGTGCGGAAGATCTTGCGGGCGAAATCGGTATCGGGGAACGCGATAATCATTCGGCCATTATCGAACGGCTTGAAAAAAAATATCAGGTCAGTGTCAACTGGGGAACTGCTGACGATGGTATGGTACGCCGTTATGATCCGGTGAGCCGTATTTTGACTTTGAATCCTTATATAGCGCCGCAACAACGCACTTTTGAATTGGCTATCCAACTTGCACGATTTGAAGCGGATCCGCTTTGTGATGAAATCATCAAAAAAGCATCTTTCAAATCGGAGGAAGCCAATGAAATATGTCGCATCGGGCTTTACAACTATTTTGCCGGTGCGCTCATTCTTCCCTATAAACCTTTTATGCGTGCAGCCAGTGCGCTTCGTCATGATATAGAATTGCTTGCCGCCCGTTTCAGCGTTTCTTTGGAACAGGTTTGTCACCGGCTTTCAACTTTGCAACGGCCAGGTCTGAAGGGTGTGCCGATTTTCTTTGCGCGCATCGACCGTGCCGGAAATATAACCAAGCGTCATAGTGCTGTGAAATTGCAATTCGGCCGTTATGGCGCGGCCTGTCCGGTATGGAATGCACATCAGGCTTTTGAAACGCCGGGCAACATCATCCGCCAACTTGCCGAAACGCCCGATGGTGTGCGCTATCTTTGTCTGGCTGTTCAGGTAGTGAAAAGAAATGGCGGTTACCATAGTCCGCATCCCCATTATGCCTTGGCATTCGGCTGTGAAATATCGAATGCGTCGCAATTTGTTTATGCCGATGGCCTTAATCTTGATAATAATGCAGCCTATGAACCGATCGGCATTTCGTGCAGGATTTGTCCACGCACGCGGTGTCCGAACAGGGCAGCACCGCCGCTAAAACATCGTTTAACGGTCAATTATAACCAGCGTGATGCCTTGCCATATACATTGGAACAAATTGGCTAGGAAAGCTGCTGCAATCCGAAGTAATCGGCCGTTTGAAAATCCGGTTGATAATGAAAAATCAATCGGACACCGGCGGAGATTCCGGCTGTCCAAATTTTCCTTGAATAGAAAACCGGATTCAAGAATTTGATAATCGAAGACGGTTTTTCACATTTCCCGGATGTCGCATTTCTTTGCTATAAGAGATGAACATATAAAAATGCGCAGACAAGAAACAGGCTGGCGTTGCATACCGGCAAATATTTTAATTTGGGCGAGAATACCACTGTTGGCCGCTATAATTTCGATAAGTTGAAAAATTGTGCGCGATTTTTCTGTTTGATAATCGGGTCTTAAGCAGACGTGTAAAATGATTGATTGTCTCATCCTACGGAATGAGATCTGCTCCGGCCTATAGACTTTAAGCCGGAGCAATCCTGTTGAAAAATCGGAAACCGGTTATTTGTCAACCAATTTCAAACGGCTGTCATCATACCGTTTTCCGGCAACTTTATCGGGGCTGACAATATTTTCAAGCCGCACGCAATCATCTTTTGTGAGTTGAATTTCGGTGGCAGCAACATTGTCTTCCAGATGGCGGATTTTTCTTGCCCCCGGTATCGGCACGATAAAATCGCCACGGCTTAGAACCCATGCCAGTGCAAGCTGTGCAACGGTGGCATTTTTCTCTTTTGCCATTTTTTCCATTTCGGTAATAATCTGCCGATTTTTTTCAAAAGCACCTTCCTGAAAACGCGGCAGCAAACGACGGAAATCGTTAGCGGCCAAGCTTTTGGTTGTAAAATCACTGGCGAAAAAACCGCGTCCCAAGGGACTATACGGGACAAAGCCAATGTTAAGCTCGCGACATGTTGCCAAAATTTCCTTTTCGGGATCGCGTGTCCAGAGCGAATATTCACTTTGGAGTGCACTGATCTGATGAACCTTTGAAGCGCGTCTTAGCGTTTCGCTGTTTGCTTCCGAAAGGCCAAGCGCACGCACTTTGCCTTCTTTGACGAGATCGGCCATGGCACCGACCGTATCTTCAATCGGCACATCCGGATCAACCCGATGCTGATAGAGAAGATCAATGACATCGACGCCCAAACGTTTGAGCGAGGCTTCGGCAACCTCACGCACATGTTCCGGTCGCCCGTCAACACCGGTGGCATCAATGTGGCCATCAGGCTGACGCTCAAGTTTAAAACCGAATTTTGTGGCAATGACCACCTGATCGCGAAATGGTTTTAGCGCTTTACCGACAAGAATTTCATTATTGAAAGGGCCATACATTTCGGCCGTATCAAAAAGGGTAACGCCAAGTTCAACCGCACGATGCAATGTTTTGATCGCCGATTGTTCATCATCGCCGCCATAAGCATGTGTAAAGCCCATGCAACCAAGTCCGATTTCCGAGACAGTCAATGCACCGATTTTGCGTTTCTTCATACTCAATTCCTTTTTGTTATCTTTATGTTTTTACCGCTGTAACGAATCTAGAAGAATTATTACTGTTTGTTTATCCTGTTTAATTTGCTAAATGTGATCGAATAATTAGAACAATAGAAAAAAGTAAAAACCATGGATCGTCAACAGCTTTCCCATTTGTTGATTTTTGAAACAGTCGTTGAAGAAGGTAGTTTTCGCGCCGCCGCAAAAAGGCTGAATATTGCACCTTCTGCCGTATCTTACGCGATTGGAAAATTGGAAGAAAGTTTGGATGTACAGCTTTTTAACCGTACGACTCGCAGTCTGGGATTAAGCCCTGCCGGAAAAGTGCTCATTCGCCAAACGGCTTCCGCTTTGGGAATGATAGAAGACGGTTTTAACGCGGCAAAAGCAACGCATGACAATGTTTCCGGTCTTTTGCGGATCAATACCGGCTATTCGGCAGCAAAATTTCTTATTTCTCCCTATCTTGGAGCATTCGCAGAAGCCTATCCCGATATTGTCCTTGATCTCGTGATTGATAACCGGTTTGTCGACATTGTAAAATCCGGTTATGACGCAGGCATACGCATTCACGAACATGTCGAAAAAGATATGATTGCTGCTAAAATTGGTGGCGATTTAAAAAGCGTTCTTGTCGCGACGCCAAAATATTTTGAAAACCATCCGGTTCCCTGCCACCCTGTCGATTTGAAAAACCATAGAGCAATTTTATATCGTTTCAACGAACAACGCACTTATGTGTGGGAATTCGAGAAAGGCCGGAAAAAATTGACGGTTACTCCTCCCGAACAGCTCGTCGTCAATAGCCATCAATTGGTTATCGACGCAGTGCTTCAGCATACCGGATTGGCTTATATATTTGAAAATTATGTGAAAGACGAGATCAGTCAGGGCAAGCTCGTAAAAGTAATGGAAGATTGGACACCGCCATTTTCGGGGTTTTACATTTATTATCCGCAACAAAAAATGCGCGCAGCTCTTCGTGCTTTTATCGATTTCTTTATTGCCAAAAACCGCTAAGAGAAACCGTTAAGTAAAAACGTTAAGTGAAACGGAAAAACCGGATAGCATTTATAGCCTTCAAGACCAAAATGATCGCCGTTTAAAATCTGTCACAGCCGCAACGTTAGCCTTATTACTCTATTTTTTCGCGGGTGCACCGCCCCTTGTTTATTCGGTTACAGAATTTTCGTTTTTTCCCGCTCGACCAATTTTTAAAGCATGACAAGCAAATTTATCTATTCAGAACCGGCGGGGTAAAAAATTCTGTCCAGTGTTAAATTGTATTGATAGAAAAATACCTCGCATTGCGATAACGTGATGGTAATTACATGTATTAACGGTTTGAGACGGAAAAATTTCTTGATATGAAAATGTCGATTCAAATCTTTCCGTAACTCCGAGGAGGGCGATTTTAATGGATGATTTAACGACCGACGCTGCCGATGTTGCTGAAAGACAGGCTGCGCTGCTTTCTGCAGCTTTGCCTTATATGCAGAAATACGAGAACAAGACAGTTGTGGTCAAATATGGCGGTCATGCTATGGGAGACCCTGAACTGGGTCGTGCTTTTGCCCGCGATATTGCGCTTCTCAAGCAATCCGGTATCAACCCGATCGTGGTTCATGGCGGCGGCCCGCAAATTGCAAAACTCCTTGGAAAAATGGGAATTGAATCGAAGTTTGAAGGTGGACTTCGTGTAACCGACGCCAAAACTGTCGAAGTCGTCGAAATGGTTCTGGCCGGTTCGATCAACAAAGAAATTGTTGCAATGATTAATGCCGAAGGCGAATGGGCTATCGGCCTTTGTGGCAAAGATGGCAATATGGTTTTTGCCGAAAAAGCCCAGAAAAAAGTGATCGATCCCGATTCCAATATTGAGCGTATTCTTGATTTGGGTTTTGTCGGCGAACCGGTGGAAGTTGATCGCACACTTCTTGATCTGCTTGCCCGCTCCGAGATGATACCGGTCATTGCGCCGGTTGCACCGGGTAGGGATGGCAACACTTACAACATCAATGCCGATGTTTTTGCCGGTGCAATTGCCGGTGCGCTAAAAGCCAAGCGTCTGTTGTTCCTGACAGATGTTCCCGGTGTTCTCGACAAAAACGGTGTTCTTTATAAAGAATTGACAGTCAAACAATGTGAAACGCTTATTCATGACGGCACTATATCGGGCGGCATGATACCGAAAGTTGAAACCTGCATACAGGCGATTGATCGTGGTGTTGAAGGCGTTGTTATTCTGAATGGCAAAACGGCCCATTCTGTTTTGCTTGAACTTTTCACCGAACGCGGCGCGGGTACGTTGATTGTGCCATGATGAACGAACAAGCGGTTTCACGGCTAAAAGCCATCAATGTCTGGGTGTTTGATCTGGATGATACGCTTTACCCGCGTAATAGCGGGCTTTGGGCACAGATCGACAAACGTATCAGTGCCTATGTCAAAAAACAGTTGGAACTTGACGATGATGAAGAGGTCAAAAAATTTCGCCAATATTTCAGGCAAACTTATGGCGGCGCTCTACGTGGAATGATCGAAGAATATTTCGTCGATGTAAAAGACTATTTGAGAGATGTTCATAATATCGACTATTCGCCGTTAAAAAAAGATCCGCAGCTTGCCGAAGATATTAAAAGTTTGCCCGGACGAAAATTCATTTTCACAAACGGTGACCGTGCTCACGCTGGCCGTGTTCTGGCACATCGTGGATTGGAAAACTGTTTTGACGGCATTTATGATGTGACATTTACCGATTTTCTGCCCAAGCCTTACCGGCAAGCCTATCACAGATTTTTAGGACATTTTTCAATCGATCCGGAAAAAACGGCAATGTTTGAAGACAATCTTGCCAATCTTTCAACCTGTAAAGAACTCGGCATGACGACAATTCTGGTTGGTCATAACGAGGATAAAGAAATTCCGGCTTTCGTCGATTTTGAAGCTGTTGAACTGGAAACTTTTCTCCATGATCTGGTAGGTCGCCTCAATGGGGCCTGCTGAATGACCGGAGACGGAACGAAGTCGATCTTTCTTCTGACGAGGCAAGAACTTGCCCTGATCGGCATTACCTTCCTTTGGGGAACGACTTTTCTTATCGTCCAGCTCGCTATGCGTTCAAGCGGGCCGCTGTTTTTCGTCGGATTCCGTTTCATTCTTGCCGGTCTGTTTGCCAGTGCCATTTTTTGGCGCAGCCTCAAAAACTTGACAATTCACGAGTTTTTCGCCGGTATCGTTATCGGTTTGCCGATATGCCTCGGCTACGGCTTACAAACAGCCGGATTAAAGACAATTGCAAGCAGTCAGTCGGCGTTTATTACCGCTGTTTATGTGCCTTTGGTCCCTTTGTTACAATGGGCGATTTTGCGCAAAAAACCGGGGCTCACGAGTTTTATCGGCATTGCTTTTGCTTTTATCGGTCTGCTTCTCGTATCCGGTCAGGGATTTCAAGGCTTGGCCTTTTCAAAAGGCGAATTTTTTACTCTTTTATCGGCATTTGCAATTGCTTCGGAAATTGTTCTTATCAGCCTTTTTGCGGGGCGGGTCGATAGTCGGCGTGTTACTGTTGTGCAGCTTTTTATTGCCGGTATTTTTTCTTTTGCTGCAATGCCGTTCAATGGCGAAACTGTTCCTTCATTTTCATGGGGTTGGGTTTTGGCCGGTTCAGGTCTGGCTGCAATGAGTGCGCTGATACAGCTTACGATGAACTGGGCACAAAAATCGGTCTCGCCGACACGCGCCACCATCATCTACACTGGCGAGCCGATATGGGCCGGCCTGATGGGGCGAATCGCAGGCGAGCGTTTAGCCCAATCGGCACTATTTGGTGCGCTGTTGATTATTATCGGCATTCTGGTTTCCGAGTTGAAACCGAAAAAGCCGGAAAATGCAGCGGCAATAGATAAAGCAGGCTGAAAGCATAAAGGCCGGTTTTTCAAAAACTACCCGTATAGTGAGAATGATCTGCTTATAATTGACTGTGTTATTTGCTCGTAGTGGATTATTTGAAATGTGTGTAGCGTCGGCATTTCAAAATTGAACCGACTCTTTTGTTGGCATTGTTTTATGAGCATTGCCGCAGCAAAATGCCCCATAATGACGGGAAGTCACAAAGTCATATTGTGTTTTATCGTTTTCCCGAAATGAAAAACAGCGACAATATTCGAGGTAAAATTCGGGCGACGATTGGAACCACTTCTGTGGAAAGAAAAAGATTTCCATGAACAAGCTTTTTAACGTTCATTTCGGCTTTGCGTTTCTTTGCGTTCCTTGCTAAATCGCATTTCATGACAATAGATCGCGACCATATACGGAATTTTTCCATCGTGGCTCATATCGACCACGGAAAATCAACTTTGGCTGACCGGCTCATCCAGATGACAGGCGGTCTTGCCCAACGTGAAATGAAAGAACAGGTGCTCGATTCCATGGATATCGAGCGCGAACGCGGCATCACCATCAAAGCGCAAACGGTGCGGCTCCATTACAAAGCAAAAAATGGTGAAACCTACATTCTGAATCTGATCGACACACCGGGTCATGTCGACTTTGCTTACGAAGTTTCACGCTCTCTAGCGGCCTGTGAAGGGTCGCTTCTGGTTGTTGACGCGTCTCAAGGTGTGGAAGCACAAACGCTTGCCAATGTCTATCAGGCAATCGACAATAATCATGAACTGGTCGTTGTCCTTAACAAGGTTGATTTGCCCGCCGCCGAACCGGAACGCGTCAAAGAACAGATAGAAGAAGTTATCGGCATAGATGCCAGTGATGCGATTGAAATTTCTGCCAAGACCGGTATGGGAGTCGATCAGGTTCTGGAAGCGATTGTTCATAAATTGCCTGCACCGCGGGAGGGCGATCGCAATAAACCGCTGAAAGCAATGCTGGTCGATAGCTGGTATGATGCCTATCTCGGTGTCATTGTTCTTGTGCGTGTTATCGACGGCGTTTTGAAAAAAGGCCAGACAATTCGCATGATGGGAACCGATGCAAAATATCCGGTCGAGCGTGTCGGTGTTTTCACTCCCAAAATGGCCGCCATTGACGAACTTGGGCCGGGCGAATTGGGTTTTATTACCGCCTCTATCAAGGAAGTGGCCGATACCCGCGTTGGCGATACAATTACCGAAGATCATCGCCCGTGCGACCATGCTTTGCCGGGCTTCAAACCTGCCCAGCCGGTGGTTTTCTGTGGCCTGTTTCCGGTTGATGCCGACGACTTTGCCGATCTTCGTGCGGCGATGGGGAAACTGCGCTTGAATGACGCAAGTTTTTCTTTTGAAATGGAAACGTCCGCAGCTTTGGGCTTCGGTTTCCGGTGCGGTTTTTTAGGGCTTTTGCATCTTGAAATCATTGAAGAAAGGCTCGAACGCGAGTTCAATCTCGACCTTATTGCTACGGCTCCTTCTGTTGTCTACCGCATTAATATGACCGATGGATCAGTCAAAGAGCTGCATAATCCGGCCGACATGCCCGACATTGTGAAGATTGCTTCCATTGAAGAGCCGTGGATACGCGCCACGATTATGTCGCCGGATGAATATCTCGGCGCAATTTTAAAACTTTGTCAGGATCGTCGCGGCGTTCAGGTTGACCTTTCCTATGTCGGCACTCGTGCGATGGTTACCTATGATTTACCGCTAAACGAGGTGGTTTTCGATTTTTATGACCGTCTGAAGTCGATCTCGAAAGGCTACGCATCCTTCGATTATCATGTAACGGACTATCGTGAAGGTGATCTCGTCAAAATGTCTATCCTTGTGAATGGAGAGCCGGTGGATGCACTTTCTGTTCTCGTGCACCGTTCTGCCGCTGAAAAACGTGGCCGGTCAATGTGTGAAAAATTGAAGGAACTCATTCCTCAACACATGTTCCAGATCCCGATACAGGCCGCCATTGGTGGCAAGATTATTGCTCGCGAGAATATCCGCGCTTTGCGTAAAGATGTGACAGCCAAATGTTATGGTGGCGATGTCAGCCGCAAGCGTAAGCTTCTCGAAAAGCAGAAAGAAGGCAAAAAGCGTATGCGCCAATTCGGTAAGGTTGAAATACCGCAAGAGGCGTTTATTCAAGCTTTGAAAATGAACGATTAATCACTTTTTTATGGAATATGACCGTAATAGCCGTTTGTGAGCATTGAACGTTAAACTGCAATGCATGGGGCTGGTTACGTTGAATATCAATTTAAGATCATTAAAAATGATCTGCGTGATTTCAGGTTGAAAAATATTCCGTCTTTTTTGAACACATCGGGTTGAACACACCGGAAATTTCGACAAAGCTGAACTTGATTTGAAAATCTGGCAAAAAAACTGCCGGAAAACTTCCGGAAAGAAAATATGCCGGAAAGAAAACATGCCGGAAAAATGCCCGAAAATGCCGGAAAAATCATTGCAATGGAAAACAATTGACAGACTAATCAACTGCCGCAGTGGAAGGACGTTTTGAATTTGCTAGTGCCAGACTATCCGCTACTATCAGACCTTGAAAAGGAACGTTTGAAAAACGGTTCTTATAAAAAACCACAAAAAGCAACTGATTCGCATTC
The DNA here is from genome assembly GCF_016102505.1 of Bartonella sp. B10834G3. Taxonomy (NCBI): domain Bacteria; kingdom Pseudomonadati; phylum Pseudomonadota; class Alphaproteobacteria; order Hyphomicrobiales; family Bartonellaceae; genus Bartonella; species Bartonella sp. B10834G3. The sequence continues at coordinate 866,673 of NZ_JACFOM010000001.1, read as the reverse complement.
GAGGGCAAATTAATCGATTTAATTATCAATTTTCCCCGTTTTTGGATCTCCAAACCGGTTGAATCCAAAATAATGCAATCTACACTGCACGTGGAATAAAGGCTTCAATCATAAGATGCTGCGACGAGGGTTATTTCTCGCATTTTATCGCGTTTGGGTGTTGACGCAAAATAATAAGCCGGTTAATAATTTGCCTCATAAATTTCAAAAAAGGTTTTGATATTCGGACCTTAGGGGGCTGATAACCAGTTGGGTTATGTCATTCTTATGACCATGACCCGGCGCAGCAGAGTTACACCCCCGCATACTCTGCTGCACTTATTTGCCTGTAAAAAAACAGGTGCTTGAAATGGAAAACAGGTGAAGAGGCATTATGCTTTTTCACCTGTTTTTTGTTTTGTTTGATTGCGTAGATCGGTATGATTAAATCAACAAAATTTGAACGACTTCGATCAACAATGTAACAGAAACCGGTTTTGACCGGTTTCACTGATGTTTCAGAAAAACAGATTCCGGAGAACCGGTTTTTTAATCGCGCAACAATTCGTTGACAGATGTTTTTGAGCGGGTTTTTTCGTCGACCCGTTTGACAATGACGGCGCAATAAAGATTGGGGCCAGCCTCGCCATTTGGAAGTGGTTTTCCCGGCATGGTTCCTGCAACAACAACGGAATAGGGCGGTACTTCGCCATAGAAAATTTCGCCGGTTGCGCGGTCGACAATTTTTGTCGATTTGCCGATGAAAACGCCCATACCGAGCACGGCTCCCTCACGGACAATACAACCTTCTACAACTTCCGAACGCGCACCGATAAAGCAATTGTCCTCGATGATTGTGGGACCTGCCTGCAACGGCTCCAGAACGCCGCCAATTCCGGCTCCGCCAGAAAGGTGGACGTGTTTACCCACTTGCGCGCAAGAGCCGACAGTAGCCCATGTATCGACCATTGTGCCTTCACCGACATAAGCCCCGATATTGACGAATGACGGCATCAAAACGACGCTTGGAGCAATATAGGCAGACCGTCGCACAATAGCGTTCGGAACCGCGCGGAAACCGGCATTTTCAAAATTGTCGGCGTTCCAGCCGTCGAATTTCGATGGAACTTTATCCCACCACGAAGATTGATCGGGACCACCGGAAATCAGTCCCATGGCATTGAGCCGGAAAGATAACAGAACCGCTTTTTTGAGCCATTGGTGAACTTTCCAGTTGCCGTTATTTTCACGTTCGGCGACGCGCAGTTTTCCCTTGTCGAGAAGGTCGAGCACATGGTCGACCGCCTCGCGTATTTCTCCCTTTGTCAGGATGTTGACTTTTTCGCGTTCATCAAACGCCTTTTCAATGATGGATTCCAGTTGGGACAGATTGGTCATGGCATTAGGTCTCCGTTAAGTAAGTCGAAAGCATCAGCATTTATTCTCTTCGGCCTAATGCAAGAAACAATTGTGGTCAATGAAAAGGAAGATCCTGAATGGCTAATGGCGAAAAAAACGGTTGGACACCTTTTCGGCACTCGAAAGAGGATGCCCGTAAAGTTCATGAAGTTCCCGATACGGCCCAAACGCGTTCACCAGCTTATCGCCTTGCCTATGTCGATGAAGATTTCATGATGCGGCGCGAGTTGCGTGCTGTAAGAATCGGTCTGGAACTGATGAAACCGGAAGTCGGCTTTGTCGAACATGGTATCAAATCGACCGTTGTTCTGTTTGGCGGAGCCCGTATTCCCGAACCCGGTAAAGAAGCCCGATCGGCAAAAAATCCCGAACAAAAGCAAAATCTTGAAAAAGCCTCCCGTTATTATGACGAGGCGCGCAGATTCGCACAACTTTGCTCGCTTTATTCGGCCTCTACCGGCCATCATGAATTTGTCATTATTACCGGCGGTGGTCCCGGTGTGATGGAAGCCGGTAACCGTGGCGCGGACGATGTCGGCGCTCCCAGTATCGGGCTTAATATTGTTTTACCCCATGAACAGGCACCGAATGCCTATGTAACACCTGCCCTCTGTTTTGATTTCCATTATTTTGCGATGCGCAAGATGCATTTTTTGATGCGCGCAAAGGTGATTGCTATTTTTCCGGGTGGCTTCGGCACTCTTGACGAATTGTTTGAAGCGTTAACGCTTATTCAGACGGGTCGAATGAAACGTGTTCCCATATTGATGTTCGGGCGTGAATTCTGGAAAAATGTGCTGAATGTGAAATATCTTGCCGAACAGGGAACAATTTCGCCCGATGACGCGAAATTGATAACTTACGTCGAAAGTGCCGACGAGGGTTGGGACATTATCCGCCAGTTTTACGATTTGAAATAGACCGGTTTTTCAAAACAACGATGGCAAATGAATAACAATGGCGAGCAAATCCGGTTGCATCCGGTTTTTGTTTCATCCGAAAACGTGCCATTTGCATTTTATGTGAGTGGCACAATTGGCAGGGGCGTTTGTCATCATCACGCCGATCGTGACATTTGATGAGCCTGCGCACTTTGCCGTTTTCAAAAGCGGGGCAAATGGGGGGAAAAAGGGGCAAAGGAGTAAAGGAGGGAGATTTTTTCCGCCGGATTTTCCCGCTGATTGCCCGCGATTCAAAGCAAAGCCACAATGTCAAAGCCGGTTAAAAGCTGGAAATTTTGTCCGGTTCGGCATTTCTGACGGTATTCGAGCCTAATGTTCGGTATTTTTGCCGGATGTCCCGCGAAATGTCGGAAGAAGATGAAATGGTGGAAAAAGAACAAGCCATATCCGCCGAACCGGCAAAATAAGAGCCGCATAACCGGCAAAAAAGTTCAGCAAATTTTATGTAGTTTATGCGCCTATCAAGCGGCGGCGATGATGGTTTTTGTTGGCGGGCAAAGGTGCTTGAACCGGTTTTTTTGAATGCCTCGGCGCCGGTTTTAAAGTGGAAACCGAAGCGGGATTTGTCAGGCCAAACGGAATTGGCCGGAATGGTTTTGTTGAACCATGTGAAGGTGGATTAAAAAAGGCGGGTTAAACCCGCCTCGTTTTTTTAAAAAACTGCAATTATTTTCTCGGTGTACCGTCGTCGGATTCACCTTTTTCGTCGTCCTGAATCACAGTTTTATCCAACGGCGAATCTTTCTTTTCACCCGGAACATAGCTGTCTTCGCGCGAACCATCACCATCGTGACGACCGGCTTTGCCACCGTGATCGTGATGGACATTGCCTTCCGGTGCTTTTGCCTTTTGACCTTCTACATAGCTGTCTTCAACCGAACCGTCACCTGAAGCATTACGGGCTTCGGCGGCCAATACCATTGATCCTGCTGCCAATAGGCCAGCCAAAGAGACTGCGAGAATCTTTTTCATTTTAATTTCTCCTGTTTTTGAAGCGTTGATGCTCCATGTCATCACACACTGCTTTTGTTAAAACTCTTTATTTTAGAACCATCAATAAAGAAATGTTCCAAACAGTGCTTTATTCAAGTCACGAAATTGCACGAGGACATTTGCTTTGTGACGCGGTCATAGAAACATAATCGGATTTTATTTGCAAATACAGAACGTTGTTTTTTATCTTGATAAGCTTTGAAAGCAGGATTGGACACGATTATGAACAGCTTTACCGGCTTTTTTGAAAATTTGTGAGCGCCAAAGAAACAATAGTTTTGCCGGAAAAATGCATGATAAATGCCGTTCAATTGCATGAAAAACCTTTAAAAAACCGCTTTATCAAATGAATCTTTTCAACATCTCTTGCACGTCTACAGGGGTGCCCTTATATACGCCTCAACGAGGTTCGTTATGGTTGCCGATTTTTGAGTGGCCATTACGGGCTTTTCATATGATAAGGAGCTGTCTGACAGGAATGCTCGCTAGAGGTCCCGACAGCTTGCTGAATGGAGAGTAGAAATGGCAAAAGTAATCGGTATTGACTTAGGTACGACAAACTCTTGCGTAGCCGTCATGGATGGCAAAAACGCGAAAGTTATCGAAAATTCGGAAGGTGCCCGTACCACACCTTCTATTGTAGCATTTGCAGAGGGTGGCGAACGTCTTGTTGGACAGCCGGCGAAGCGTCAGGCTGTAACCAATCCTGAAGGCACTATTTTTGCGGTCAAGCGTTTGATTGGCCGCCGGTTTGATGACCCGATGGTTACCAAGGACAAAGAACTTGTTCCTTATAAAATCGTCAAAGGGGAAAATGGTGATGCCTGGGTTGAAGTAGAAGGCAAGAAATATTCACCTTCCCAGGTTTCTGCAATGGTCTTGCAGAAAATGAAAGAAACGGCTGAGTCCTATTTGGGCGAAAAAGTCGAGCAGGCGGTTATTACAGTTCCTGCCTATTTTAATGATGCCCAGCGTCAGGCAACCAAGGATGCCGGTAAGATTGCCGGCCTTGATGTTTTGCGTATCATCAACGAGCCTACGGCTGCTGCCTTGGCTTATGGCCTTGACAAGAAAGACGGTAAGACAATTGCTGTTTATGACTTGGGCGGCGGTACATTCGATATTTCGGTTCTCGAAATCGGTGATGGCGTTTTTGAAGTTAAATCGACCAATGGTGATACATTCCTTGGTGGTGAAGACTTTGATATGCGCCTGGTCACCTATCTTGCCGAAGAATTCGAGAAAGAAAACGGCATTGATCTGAGAAAAGACAAATTGGCTTTGCAGCGTTTGAAAGAAGCGTCCGAAAAAGCCAAGATCGAGCTTTCCTCTTCGCAGCAAACGGAAATCAATTTGCCGTTCATTACTGCTGACGCAACCGGTCCTAAACACCTGACCATGAAATTGACCCGTGCAAAATTCGAGTCATTGGTTGAAGATCTGGTTCAACGCACAATCAACCCGTGTAAGGCTGCATTGAAAGATGCCGGTTTGAGCGCTGGCGATATTGATGAAGTCGTGCTCGTTGGCGGTATGACCCGTATGCCGAAGATTCAGGAAATTGTAAAAACCTTCTTTGGCAAGGATCCGCATAAAGGCGTCAACCCGGATGAAGTCGTTGCAATGGGTGCTGCTATTCAGGGTGGCGTTTTGCAAGGCGATGTCAAAGATGTTCTGTTGCTTGATGTTACACCGCTATCTTTGGGTATCGAAACATTGGGTGGCGTGTTCACACGCTTGATCGAACGCAACACAACAATTCCGACCAAGAAGTCGCAAACCTTCTCGACTGCGGAAGACAATCAGAATGCTGTAACCATTCGTGTTTTCCAGGGTGAACGTGAAATGGCGGCTGATAACAAGTTGCTTGCCCAGTTTGACCTTGTCGGTATTCCGCCCGCACCGCGTGGCGTTCCTCAAATCGAAGTTACATTCGATATTGATGCCAACGGTATTGTCAGTGTTTCGGCAAAAGATAAAGGCACAGGAAAAGAACACCAGATCCGCATTCAGGCTTCTGGCGGTTTGAGCGATGCCGATATCGACAAGATGGTCAAGGATGCCGAAGCTCATGCTGCCGATGACAAGAAACGTCGTGAAGGCGTTGAAGCCAAGAATCAGGCAGAGGCTCTTGTTCATACAACCGAGAAATCGCTTGCCGATTATGGTGACAAAGTCTCGGCTGAAGACAAGTCCGCAATTGAAGCTGCAATGGCTGATGTCAAGAAAGCTATCGAATCGGATGATGTTGATAGTCTTCCTGAGAAAACCAAGAAATTGTCCGAAGTCAGCATGAAGCTGGGCGAGGCAATGTATGCTGCTTCAAAAGCACAGGCTGAAGCCGACGCTGCACACGATGCGGCAAAAGAAGAACATAAGGACGATGATGTTGTCGATGCGGATTTTGAAGAGGTCGACGATAACGATAAGAACAATAAGAAATAATTGCTCTTATGTCTCTGTAAATTGAAAAAAAGCCCGACCTTTTAATCAAAAGGGCGGGCTTTGTTATGGAACAACCAATCCGTTCGCAATGGAAACCGGAACTATAATCTGTTTCAAAGAACCAATGACAACAGCCTGAGCGGAAACAAATATGGCAAATGTCGTCTCATCAGTGAACGGCAGAAGAACTGCAGGAATAAGTGATGAAAATTGACTATTATGAAACATTGGGCGTTTCACGGGAATGCGATGAAAAAACGCTCAAATCTGCTTTTCGTAAACTTGCCATGCGTTACCACCCCGACAGGAATCCGGGCGACAAAGAGGCGGAACAGAAATTCAAAGAAATCGGCGAAGCCTACGAGGTTTTAAAAGATCCGCAAAAGCGTGCCGCATATGACCGTTTCGGCCATGCCGCTTTTGAAAATGGTGGTGGCGGTGGTGGAAATCCGTTCGGACGCGGCGGGTTTGCTGCCGGTGGTTTTTCCGATATTTTTGAAGACTTCTTTGGCGAGATGATGGGCGGTGCACGGCGCAAACGCGCTGACGGGCGCGAACGTGGTGCCGATCTCAGCTACAATATGGAAGTCACTCTGGAAGAGGCTTATCACGGTAAAACCGCACAAATCAGAGTGCCGGGTTCTATCACCTGTGATCTTTGTTCGGGAACGGGAGCCAAGAAAGGTTCAAAACCACAACCTTGTGCAACCTGTGGCGGAACAGGAAGGGTTCGTAGCGCTCAAGGTTTCTTCTCGATTGAAAGAACCTGCCCGACATGTCAGGGGCGCGGCGAAACGATCAAGGATCCTTGCCCGAAATGTCATGGACAGGGGCGCATAGAAGAAGAGCGTACATTGACTGTCAATATTCCGGCAGGAATTGAAGATGGAACACGTATCCGTCTCGCAGGGGAAGGAGATGCCGGAAGCCATGGCGGACCGGCAGGCGATCTTTACATTTTCCTGTCTATTAAACCGCATGAATTCTTCCAGCGTGACGGAGCCGATCTTTACTGCCGTGTGCCTATTTCCATGACAACAGCCGCACTCGGAGGCGAGTTTGAAGTTTCCACACTTGATGGCATGAAAACACGTGTCAAAGTACCGGAAGGAACGCAAAATGGCCGGCAATTCCGGTTGAAAGGCAAAGGTATGCCGGTTTTGCGCCAACAGACAACCGGCGATCTTTATATTCAGGTGGCAATTGAAACGCCGCAAAAATTGAGTAAAAGGCAGCGCGAGTTGCTGGAAGAGTTCGACAAATTGTCAGTCGATGAAAATTCGCCGCAGTCACACGGATTTTTTGCCCGTATGAAAGAATTTTTTGAAGGCATTGGCGGCAATAACGCCGATAACAGCAAAAACTGACAAGTTCTCCATAGAAACGTCATGTTATGCATGGCCTTTTATGCATGACCTTTTTGGAAAAAAAGAAAGGCGGAAACATAGTCCGCCTTTTCGGGCTTGTGTTCTGTTATTTGATTATTTGTTCCGTCTTTTTGATTATGGGCGCGAGTTTCATTTCCAATAAAAACCGGATATTGAATATCGGGCAATGCCGTTATTTATTCATTGCTGTTATCGGCAAAGAAAAATTCCAGAAATTTTTCATATATTTCTGTGAGCTGTTCAAGATCTTTAATGGAAACACACTCATCGATCATATGCATGGTTTGCCCGACAAGCCCGAACTCTACAACAGGGCAATAATCTTTGATAAATCTTGCGTCGGATGTTCCGCCAGAGGTTGATAATTCCGGAGTACGGCCTGTCACAGCTTCAATTGCGGCGCTCAAACGACTGACCAGCCGTTCGTTTTTTGTCAAAAATACACCACCCGGACTTACCATCCAGTCAAGCTGGTAACTTGCCGAAGATGCATTGCCATGCTGCAATTTCACTTTAGCCAAACGGTTTTCAATTTCCTGTTTTAGCGTGTCGATATTCCAATTGTCATTATACCGGATGTTGAAACGGATCGTGCTTTGTGCCGGAATAACATTGGTTGTCGGATTGCCCGTATCAATCGCGGTAATTTCAAGATTACTTGGTTGAAAATGACTTGAACCTTCATCAAGGGGTGTATTTTTCAGGGCTTCACACAGCTTGATCGTCAAATAAAGTGGATTGGCAGCACGTTCAGGATAGGCAACATGCCCTTGCTTTCCCTGCACTGTGATAACCCCTGAAAGCGAACCGCGCCGACCCACTTTAATCATATCACCTAAATGGTTCGGGTTTGTCGGTTCGCCAACAATTGTTGCGTCCCACGTTTCGCCTTTGTCGGCTGCCCATTTCAAAAGCTTTATCGTGCCATTAATACCGGGGCCTTCTTCGTCATTTGTTATCAATAGGCTGAGCGAGCCTTCAAGCGGAGTTTTTTCCAAATAACGGGCAACCGCTGCAATAAAACAGGCAATTCCACCTTTCATATCAACGGCACCGCGGCCGTAAAGTTTATCGTCTTTTATCGCACCTTCAAATGGCGGAAAATTCCACGCTTTTTCGTCACCAACCGGTACAACATCGGTATGACCGGCAAAAGCAAGATGCGGCCCGTTCTTGCCGATACGCGCATAAAGATTTTCAATATCGGGTGTGTTTTTATCTGTAAAAATGGGTCGTTCAACAGAAAAACCAAGGCTTTTTGCCCATGTTTGAACTTGCGTTAATACACCGTTTTCATGCGGCGTAACAGATGGACAACGGATAAGTGCCTGCGCCAAAGCTACAGGATCCTTGAGTGTCATCATTGCTATTGTCCTTTGTTTCAAACAGTATCTACAATTATTATTCACCAATTTGATGATAATTAAGAAAATATATTGTTAATATTTTTATCCGGCTGCTAAAGAAATTGCGTGCCCGAATTTCGTCGATCGGGTTAAATTGGTGGGGAAATTATCAAGGGATAACTATTATGGCCGGATTGGTAGATACTCCTGACAATCATAAGGGGAATGTTGCCCTTACACCTGTCGGTAGTAAAACGAAATTGATTGTCGGAGCAGGTGTCGGCAATTTTCTCGAAATGTTCGATTTTACGGTTTATAGTTTTTTTGCCGCTATTATCGGACACGTCTTTTTCAATTCTGAAGATAAGCTGATTTCATTGCTGATATCGGTATCGGTTTTCGGCGTAGGCTTTGTCATGCGTCCATTAGGCAGTATTATTATCGGTGCCTATGCCGATCGCCATGGGCGTAAAGCCGCAATGTTACTGACAATTGTATTGATGGCCATTGGCAGTGCCTTGATAGGATTTGCACCACCTTATGAAGCAATCGGTATTTTTGCACCACTGTTGATTGTTTTGGGGCGTCTCTGTCAAGGATTTTCAGCTGGTGGAGAAGTTGGCGCGGCAACAACGCTTCTTATGGAATCGGCCGAACGTAACAAGCGCGGATTTTTCGTGAGCTGGCAGTTTTTCGGACAAGGCTTGAGTACTTTATCCGGTTCACTGCTCGCCGCCTTATTAATGGGGTGTCTTTCCACGGAAGCCATGGAAAGCTGGGGTTGGCGCGTACCGTTTATCTTTTCACTCCTTATTATTCCTGTCGGGCTTTATATCCGCGCCCATATCAAGGAAACATATAAGGCACCAACTGCTGAAGCACACACAATACATCCGTTCAAAGAGCTTATCAGCCAACATACAAAACAGACGATACTCGGTATTCTTATGGTTTTCCCGTCAACCGTCATGATGTATATTTTGGTGTTTTTTATGCCGAATTATCTGAAAACGGTCACGGAAATCGGAAACTCGCAATCGTTCCTTGTATCGAGTTATGCAAGTGTCATTGTTATCGTTGTAACTGTTTTTGCAGGCTTTTTTTGCGACCGGTTGGAGCGGCGTAAAGGCGCGGCTGTCACAGTTCTGGCGGTCACCTTTATCTCGTCCTATTTTGCATTCCACTTTGTGAAAAATATGCATGTTTTTCTTGCCTTTTACACCGTGGCAATGATTTGTATGGGGTTGATGCTAACTTTATCGGTTCTTTTCATTATAGAAGCATTCGAGAAGAGAATTCGAGCAACTGCAACGGCGGTTATTTATGCTTTCGGTGTTTCAATTTTTGGTGGTACAGCACAGATGATTGTAACATTTCTTCTTAAAATATCCGACCGCAATATTATGGCGCCATTCTGGTATCTTGGCGTTGCTATCGTCGTTGGTATGGCGGCATATCTGGCTTTCGATGAAAAGCGCCACGAGATTTAGAGAATGAGATTTAATGATAGAAAACAGGGGAATTCCGATGAGTAATGAACACCTTTCGCCAAACGCGAAAAAAATTCTTCAAACCATGGCAGCCTATGTGCCGGAAATGGAAGCTGTGCGCCACGATTTGCATGCCCATCCGGAGACAGCTTATGAAGAGCATAGAACGGCAAAAGTTATTGCCGATCTTTTGAAAAAATGGGGTTATGAAGTTACTACAGGCCTTGGCAAGACCGGTGTTGTCGGGCGCTTGAAAGTTGGCGATGGCAAAAAATCCATTGGTTTGCGTGCCGATTTTGATGCTCTGCCGATTACAGAAATGACCAATCTTGAATATTCCAGTTGTCATGAAGGCAAAATGCATGCTTGTGGTCATGACGGCCACACAACCATGTTGTTAACGGCCGCACGCTATTTTGCCGAAACGAAGAATTTCAACGGGACACTCAACCTCATTTTCCAGCCGGCAGAGGAAGGTTTTGCCGGTGCAAAAGCAATGATCGACGATGGCCTTTTTGAAAAATTCCCGTGTGATGCCGTTTTTGGTATGCACAACTGGCCGGGGTCTCCAACCGGCAAAATTTCTGTTAATACAGGGGCATTCATGCCTTCAAGCGACACTGTCAAAATCAAAGTGATTGGCAAGGGCGGACATGGTGCTGTTCCGGATAAGGCAATTGATCCGATAGCAGCAAGTGCTGCGATCATTTCAAGCCTGCAAACGATTGTCTCGCGAAATGTGCCACCGCTTGAAACAGCCGTTGTCACTGTTGGCAGCTTTCATGCAGGATTTGCCGCAAATGTTATTCCCGATAGTGCGGAAATGTTGCTCACTGTCCGTTGCTTTAGTCCGGACGTAAGGGATTTACTGCAATCGCGTATCGAAAGTCTCGCCAAGTTACAGGCGGAAAGTTTTGGTGCAACCGCTGAAGTTGATTATCAACGTTCATATCCTGTGCTCGTCAACCACGAAGCAGAGACGGCATTTGCTGTTGATGTTGCGGCAAAAGTTTTCGGGCGCGACCATGTTGATGACAATATGACGAAACCATCGGGAAGTGAAGACTTTGCCTTTATGTTGGAAAAAGTGCCAGGGTCCTATGTTGTCATCGGAAATGGAGATAGTGCACCTTTGCATAGTCCCAATTACAATTTCAACGATGAGTTGCTGCCTCTTGGTGGTTGTTATTGGGTTTCATTGGCTGAAACATATTTGAAATGACTTTTGAAGGCTACATTCCCGAAAAATGTAGGATATAGGACTTAAATCTATGAAACATATTCGCGAACACATTGAGAAAACCATTGATGAAATGGTGGCAATCCGCCACCAAATTCACGAAAACCCTGAAATGGGCTTTAACGAGCATAAAACCGGCGATAAAGTAGCGAGCCTGCTTGAAAGTTGGGGCTTTGACGTTGTGCGGGGTGTCGGTAAAACCGGCATTGTTGGCACATTGAAAGTCGGTAATGGCAAAAAGGTCATCGGTATCCGTGCCGATATGGACGCCCTTCCGATAGAAGAGGAAACGAATTTGCCTTATGCGAGTAAAAATGCAGGTGTCATGCATGCTTGCGGTCATGACGGGCATACAACCATTCTTCTGACTGCCGCCCGTTATCTTGCCGAAACCAGGAATTTTGATGGCACAGTTCGCGTTATTTTCCAGCCGGCTGAAGAAAGTCTTGGCGGCGGCAAGAAAATGATTGATGACGGATTGTTTGAAAAATTTCCATGCGACCGGATTTACGGCCTGCATAACTGGCCGGGCTTTCCTGCCGGAACATTGCGTTTCACCAAGGGGCCGATGATGGCCTCTGTCGATACCGCTTATATTACAGTTCGCGGTAAAGGTGGTCACGGGGCACGGCCGGAAACAACAATTGATCCGATTGTTGCAGCTTCGTCTATCGTTATGGCCTTGCAAACCATCGTTTCCCGTAATGTCCCACCGCTTGAGGCCGCACTTATCACTGTCGGTATGTTCAAGGGTGGCAGTGTTTCCAATGTCATCCCAGAAGAAGTCAAGATGGAGCTGACGATCCGCGCATTTTCACCGGATGTGAGAAAACTGTTACAGGAACGGATTTGTAAACTCGCCAAATCGCAGGCCGAAAGCTATGGTGCCGAAGCCATTATCAATTATGAACGTGGCTATCCTGTTACCGTGAATGATGCCGAATCGATCGATTTTGCGCTGGACGTCGCAAAACAGATTGTCGGCGACAAAAATGTCGTCGAAAATGCCGAGCCGCTAACTCCGAGTGAAGACTTTTCCTATATGCTGGAGAAAGTTCCGGGTGCTTATATCATTATGGGTAATGGCGACAGTACAGGCCTCCATACTCCCCAATACAATTTCAACGATGATGGTATTGCTGTAGGAGCAACCCTGTGGGGTGCGCTGGTTGAAAAATATCTCGCCAAAGCTTGAAAATTTAAAATTTCAAGTTGCTTTTTTGCAAACCGGATATTCAACAGATATTCGTTGCATCTAGCCGGAAAACCAACTTGTCATCTACTACTTGCCCGTCTGTTTTTTTAAAGCTGCTTACAGGAAACAGGCGGGTTTTCATTCGGAAAGACTATTTTTACGCAATTTATATGCAATTTATATGCAATCGCACCTCGCCAATTCTCTCGAATATCAACCGGCGGGAAACATCGGGTAGCGAGAAAATATATCCGGACAAAAAGAAAATTTGGTTGGTCATTTCTTGATAATCATCTTTTACACCATCCATAATAGGCAGGATTATCAACGGGGACGGGAAAGATGACTGAAAAAACAATCGAAAATTTGATTCTCTCCTATTTGCCGGAAATGACAGCTTTTCGACATACTGTTCATGAAAATCCGGAATTGTCGGGAAAGGAAACGGCAACATCGGCTCGTGTCGGAGAACTTCTCGAACAATATGGTTATAAAGTCACACGTCACGTCGGTGGGAACGGTATTGTCGCGTCATTGAAAAATGGCAATGGGCGAAAGTCCATCGGCATCAGAGCCGATATGGACGCTTTGCCGATAAGGGAAGAAACAAATCTCGAATATGCCAGCAAAAATGAAGGTGTGATGCATGCTTGTGGCCATGACGGGCATACAACGACACTTCTTACAGCCGCGCGCGCTTTAGCCGAAACAAGAAATTTTGATGGAACAGTGCATCTTATTTTTCAACCGGCCGAAGAAATCGGTGCCGGTGCAATGGCTATGATTAAAGACGGATTGTTTGAAAGATTTCCTTGTGATGCGGTTTATGGGCTACATAATTGGCCGGGATTGGAGCAAGGGAAAATCCAATTTACCAAAAATGCAATGATGGCCTCTGTCGATTCCGTAACAATTGTCGTTTATGGAAAGGGTGGTCATGGAGCCCGCCCTGAAACTGCAATCGACCCGATCATTGTAGCGTCTTCAATCGTCATGGCATTGCAAACGATTGTTTCCCGAAATATTCCGCCACTCCAATCAGCCATTATATCGACCGGCTCGATACATGGTGGTGAAGCATTCAATATCATTCCGGATAGTGTGACAATTTCACTAACGGTGCGCAGTTTCTCGGCAGATATTCAAAATCTTGTTGAAGACCGGATCAAAAAAATCGTTGAAGCGCAGGCGCAAAGTTTCGGAGCGCGCGCTTCTGTGCAATATGACCGGCTGGTTCCGGCGCTGGTCAATCATTCTGAATACAGTGATTTTGCTCTCGATGTCGCAAAACAGAGATTGGGAGCTGATAAAATCGTCCAGAATGAAATACCGACCACTGTAAGCGAGGATTTCGCCTTTATGCTACAAGCCCGACCGGGAGCATTTTTCTTTCTCGGCAATGGCGACAGTGCAAGCCTTCATAGCCCTCACTATAATTTTGACGATCGCAATCTGGTGGATGGAGCAATTTTCTGGTGTGCACTTGTGGAAGCAGTTTTAAAACAGAATTAACCAATCGGAAACCATCCTTATGCATTATCGCAAAAGTTGAATATTGGTTGAACGGAAATGATCGGAAATTGAATCCGTTCTGAATTGCAAATTTTTGAAGACGAGTTCAGGTATTTTATGAAAAAATCATGCCCCTCTTTGACTCGCCGCACTTTCCTTGTCGGAAGCGGAACAGCTTTTATCGGGGTCTTGAGTGGCTGCACAAGCAGCGGAATTTTGGGAGATGGTTATAGTAATATGACCACCGGAGCAATCCCGCGCCCCCCGATCGGAATTGATAAAGGTTTTACAACGCCCGACAAAATGTATGCGGCCGTTCATGAAGGTCCTTATACGCTTAGCGCCATACCTTATGATAAAGTTCCAAAGCAATTTCTGCGGCAGATTGTACCCAATCCGACAGGTGAACCACCCGGTACAATTGTTGTGAGCCTGAAAGATCATTTTCTTTATTTCATCCAGCCTGACGGCGATGCTTTGCGCTATGGTGTCGGTATTGGTGCAGCCGGTTTCCAATGGTCGGGGCGTGCCAATGTCCAGTTTAAACGTGAATGGCCGCGCTGGACACCGCCTGCTGAAATGATTGGTCGAAAACCCGAACTTGTCGAATATCGTAATGGTATGGAACCGGGGCCGACCAACCCGCTTGGTGCGCGCGCGCTTTATATTTATCAAAACGGGCGCGATACGGGATATAGAATCCATGGTTCACCGGAATGGTGGTCCATCGGGCAATCAATGTCATCCGGTTGTATCAGGCTGATGAATCAGGATATTATCGACCTCTACAATCGGGTTCCGGTTGGAACACCGATTGTAGTAGGTTAGTCCTCATTATATGGGAGGAGGCGTATAATGAGAAGAAAGGGGTGCCCGACTAGACAAGCGGGGGCAACTCTATCGGGCACCTTGGGGGATACCAGGTTTCGTCCTGGTGCTCACTAAACGAGTGGCCGAATATAAAGTTCCAAAAAATTTTGATTTCATTCAAAAGGGCTTGAAGAATGTTGAAAAAGACTTTCCTTATGACATTTATCCTGGCTGCTCTTTATGGCTTTGCGGCCAATGCACAAGCTTCTTCAGTGCGTAATCAAACCTATATTTGTGAACGTGGTGTGGCGTTGCAGGCGATTTTTATCAAAGATAAAGATGATTCTTATGCGGTTATTTTTGTTGATGGAAAATTGGTAGCAATGCATGAAGATGTCAAAGGGCCGGAAAGGCTTTTTATTGCTGTTGACGATCAGGATAATTATCGTTTCCATATAAAGGGGAACGACGCAAGTCTTACCTATAAAGATAACGACCAGTCAAAGGCAGAAAAAGTCGTTTTACAGTCCTGTCAGGCCGATATAGCGGAGGATTAATGGAAAAACCCGATTTTGAACGAGGTCCTTTCGGAAAGTTGCGGATGAAGGCTGGCGAGCTGTGGCAGGCTTATGTTGGCCATTCCTTTGTTAATCAATTGGCAGCGGGAACATTGGCCGAGAAATGTTTCAGAAAATTTTTGACGCAGGACTATTTGTTTCTGGTTCATTTTTCCCGCGGTTATGCGCTTCTCGCGGCAAAATCGACAAATATTGCAGATATCAGGGAAGCACTTGACGGTCTCAAATCCATTATTGAAGAAATGCCGCTTCATGTCGCTTATGCCAAAAAATGGGGAATTTCCGAACAGGAAATGAGTAGAGCAACCGAGGCATTGGAAACAATTGCCTATACGCGCTATGTTCTCGATGTCGGATATGCCGGCGACCGGCTTGATTTGATGGCCGCTCTATTGCCCTGCGTTGCCGGTTATGCCGAAGTCGGCTTGCGGCTTGCAGGTTCCAAAACCACTGTCTTTAATGGCAATCCCTATTCGGAATGGATTAAAAATTACGAAAGCGAAGAATATATCAAAGGGGTGATAGCCTTTATTGATAGTTTCAACAAGCTTGCGGAAAAATATGAAGGGGAAGTGCGTTTTCAACGTTTGAGCGAAATCTTCAACACGGCTACGCGTCTCGAAACCGAATTCTGGCAAATGGGGCTTGACGCGTAATAATTGACGATCATTCAACCGATCTATTTGAAGTCAATGGCGTGCAAGGCTTGTCCATTGCGTTTCAACCATGCTTTACATTCTTTCGTTCGCGGGCATAATTTTTCGCATAAAGCCCAGAATTTGGAACTGTGATTCATTTCAACAAGGTGGGAAGCCTCATGGGCAACGAGATAGTCGATAACTCCCAAAGGAGCCATCACAATTCGCCATGAAAATGACAAATGCCCGTCAGCAGAACACGACCCCCAACGGCTTCTGGTGTCCTTATAGCGGACGGAAACCGGCTTCCGGCCTACGGTAGCGCAATGCTTTTCGACAAGCGGAGCAATAATATGAGCGGCCTGTTTTTTAAGTGCGTCTCCAATGTGCCTTGGTAAATAACGCTCGTCACCATAGACAATTATTTTTCCACCCTTACCATTATCATCGGCAATGATGGTGACTGTGCCCCGCCCTTCCCGATGTATGATTTCATAGGGATGGCCCAGAATAGGTATAGCAGCACCGGCTTTCAACATCGGAGTATTGCGAGGCGCTGGCAAACGGGAAATGCGGCTTTCTATCCAACCTTTATAACGTTCAATGAAGCTCGTAATCTCGTTTTCCGATGTTTTCGGAGGAACAGTGACGCGAACGCCTTTTCCGCCGGCTTCTATGCGCAATGTCAGCCTTTTTGCGCGCGCAGTTTTCACGATTGTAAGCGGCAAGGAACGGTCTGACAATTGAAGTGTCAATTGCAGCTTTTCCGGTTTCAAATCAGGCGAGCGGGAGAGGCGAGAAAACATGGGCCTTATTTAGGAAATGAAAGCGTTTTTTGAAGAGATTTAATCATATTATAGGAAAATTATTATCACAACGGACTGAAACCATGTCACACCCACCGCAAACATATCGGCGGGTAGAGCCGGATTTCCTAATAAAAGGAAATCCGTTTTATTCTCTTCCGTTTTTGCCTTTTAATCAATTCGTCTAAAATGAAGAACCGGTTTTATTCTTTCCTTGTCATATCGATCAGGCATATTCAACGCGCACCGTTTGCTATCAGCATCTCCAAAGCGTTGAGGATGGCGGCAATATCTTGCGGACGGGAGAGATGGTGTTCGCCATCACGAATCAAAGTGAGTGTAACATTATCGAAAGGCAGATGTTCGACAAGTTCAAGCGTATGCTGATAAGGCACTTCATTGTCGGCCATTCCCTGAATGATATGAACCGGACAATGAATATCGATAAGGCCTTCCATAACCAGATTTTTATCACCGTCATCAAGAAAGATTTTGGTAAAAGGAACCGGTTCCGTCTCGTTTTCATAAGGGACTTCAAAAAAGCCGCGTTCTTCCAGTTCCCGATTTTGTTTGCTTGTCATTTGCGGGCGAACAAGGTCACGGGTGAAATCGGGTGCAGGGGCGAGAAGCAACAAACCGGCAAGCGGAATGTGTTTCTTTGCCAATTCCTGCGCCATGCGAAGCGCTATCCATCCACCCATTGATGAACCTGCTATAATTTGCGGGCCGCGGCAAAATTTTTCAAAAAGCGTCAGGCTTTCCTCTAACCACAAGGAAATGCTTCCCTTATAAAAATCGCCCTCCGATTCGCCAGTGCCCGAATAATCGAAGCGCAAAAACGGATAGCCGTTTTTTTCTGCAAATGCATTCAATGCAACGGCTTTCCCCCCCATCATGTGCGAGCGGTAACCCGGTAGCCACATCAAACCGGGGTGTTTTGTTCCTTCAAGGGCACGTATTGCGAGTTTTTGATGGCCGACAGTTAAAAATTCAAGATCACCATTTTGCATGAAAAACTCCTTACATCGCCGGAACGATAACAAATATTATAGATAGACTTATTTTAGCCGGAAAATCGCGAACATAAACCCTTAATGCCGCTTTAAAGCCAATATTCAATAAAAGCCTAGCATTTCGGTTGTTTTTGAACGTTAATTTGTATATGACGAAAAACAGATGAATTTATTCGACTGAAATAAAATATCCGGTGTGAAATCTTGGGTAAATCAAGTTATCACACAGGTTTTAAAGGATAAATTGTATCTGAACTGGATAATTGAAACTATTATAGGGAGAATCGACCATTCGCCGACCGTTTAAAACAACGCCAACCCCAAAAGATGGGCCGCGTTCCAATCAGGATATCCGCATTCCTCGTATACAACTTATCGATCATGAGGGGCATAATCACGGGGTCGTTCCGACGCAAGATGCTTTAGCAATGGCTGAAGAGGCAGGTCTCGATCTTGTCGAGATTGTTCCAAATGCCGAACCACCGGTTTGCAAAATCATTGATCTTGGAAAGCTGAAATATCAGAACCAGAAAAAGGCATCCGAGGCGCGCAAGAAACAGAAGACCGTGGAAATCAAAGAAATCAAGATGCGGCCGAACATTGATACCCACGATTACGGGGTAAAAATGAAGGCAATCGGAAAATTTCTTGAAGGTGGCGACAAGGTCAAAATTACCCTTCGGTTCCGTGGCCGCGAAATGGCGCACCAGGAATTGGGCATGCAGCTTCTCGAACGTGTAAAATTGGATACAGCCGGTATTTCAAAAGTTGAAGCCGAGCCAAAACTTGAGGGGCGACAGATGATGATGGTTATTGCGCCCAAATAATTTTGTGTATTTTTTAAAAAGCACCGTTGATAACGGTGCTTTTTTATTAACTTTTAGTTGCAAACCCTAATCGGCAAATGAAATAGTAAACATATCGTATTTTGTTTTTATGCTGTTCAAAGCATAGAAGTTGTGTTTCGAGTTTTATACCGCGAAGGGAAACATGTTTTTTTGAAATATAGAAAGCATGGTTATGCGGCAAGAGTAGGGATTATATGTAATGTCAGGATGGCTTAGACGTAAACCGGTGATTGGGCAAACGTCACAAAGGGAACGAAAACTCATTCCGACATTAAGTTGGCCCCATCTTGTCGCGTTAGGTGTCGGTGGAATTGTCGGGACCGGTATTTATACCCTCATCGGTATTGGTGCCGACAGAGCAGGGCCATCCGTGCTGTTATCCTTTGTCATTGCCGGTGTTGTGTGTGCATGTGCCGCTTTTGCCTATGCGGAACTTGCAACTCTTATTCCGCTAGCAGGCGGAGCCTATACCTATTCCTATGCAGCATTAGGCGAGTTGATTGCCTGGATTGTCGGGTGGAGCCTTATTCTTGAATATTCACTTGTGGTCAGCACTGTGGCCGTTGGCTGGTCGGCTTACGCAACAGGATTTTTGCACGGCATCGGCGTTCATTTGCCGTTCTGGCTTTCGGCAGGTTACAACGCAGTAGATCCGGCAACCGGTGTGCACGGGTTTGTCAATCTTCCGGCTGTGTTTATTGTTTTTGTTATTGCCGGCATGTTGATGATTGGTACCAAAGCAAGTGCGACATTGAATTTGTTCCTTGTTGTTATCAAAATAGCAGCTTTGGTACTTTTTATTATTGTCACACTTCCCCATTTCAATCTTGAAAATCTTCATCCCTTCATGCCGAACGGATTTTCCAAAGTCATGTCACCGGATGGTGTAGAACGTGGTGTGATGGCTGCGGCCGCTATTATATTTTTCGCATTTTATGGTTTTGATACAATTGCAACCGCTGCCGAGGAAACCAAACAACCGCGTCGGGATCTTTCTATCGGTATCGTCGGTTCGCTGATTGCGTGTATCATCATTTATGTTCTCGTCGGCCTTGGAGCAGTAGGTGCACTTCATTACACCAGTTTTGCGCATAGTGAAGAACCGCTTGCCCATATTTTGCGTACATTAGGCTCGAACCGCATTGCCGGTCTGATCGGCATTGCGGCTGTTATAGCATTGCCGACAGTGTTACTGGCATTCTTCTATGGCCAGACACGTATATTTTTTGTTATGGGACGCGATGGAACCCTTCCCGGTTTCCTCTCGCGCGTCAACGCAAAAACCGGAACGCCGGTTGCAACGACGCTTTTTACCGCCGTCATTATTGCCGCAATTGCCGGGCTTTTCCGACTTGATGAAATAGCTGCACTTGCCAATGCCGGAACGCTGGTTGCCTTCACTTCTGTTGGCATATGCCTGATTGTTTTACGCAAAACAGCAGCCGATGTTCCCAGAAAATTCAAAACACCTTTGGTCTTTATTGTCGGCCCGCTCAGTGCAATAGGCTGCGTTTATCTGTTTTTCAGCCTTCCATCGAAAACCCAATATTATTTTCTGTTGTGGAACCTTATTGGCATCGTACTCTATTTTTGTTACGGTTTCAGGAAAAGTAACATAGCGCATCACATTTCCGTGAATGACCGCTCTTGATGGCATTTTATGATGAACGTTTTTTTCTGAAATGCGTTTATTTATTATATTATATTCACGAGTGTTGTTCGGACAGAATGTTACATTTAGATAGTTTGCCATGCTGGAGGTATGTTTAAGTGTATAAACCAATAAGTTTCTTTTCAGCTGTTATTGCTTTATGTCTGGCGCCGATGGCTGCGGAAGCGGCTGTATACCAGAAAGTTCCGGGAACAGCGGTCTATATTAGTGTGCCCGACAGCTTTACTCTGACAACCGATTTTAGCGGTTTTATAGACAAAAAGTCCGGTGCATCTATTATCGTTGCAACAATGCCGCCAGCCAGTGACAGTGTGAAAAAGTTATTTAACGACGAAAAAACATTCATATCCGCTATGGATAATCATCATTATTCCATTACTTCACGTTCCCGCACGAAATCGCGTGATGGTAATGCTTTGCTTGTTTATCAGGGAAAGCAAACTGCCGCCAATGGTGTTTTTGATAAATGGTCTTCAATGCTTTTTGCACAGAATGCTTCTTACGTGATTACCGTACAGGCTCCTGAAACAGAACATTTCGCATTGGATGATGCGATGAAGATTTTCGCATCCGTTTCGCTTGCCCGTCATAATGATGAAGGCGATCAATTAAGCGCTCTTCCATTTACTTTTGGTGTTGAACCGCCGTTTGAATTTGTTGGCTCCATTATGAACAGTTCGGCAATGTTGACCATTCCGGCTTATACAAAAGATAGTGCTGAAAGTCCCGATATTGTGGTGACAAAGGGGCTTGAAACGGCTCAGGGTGCTCCTCTCGACAAGGTTGTCGATAATTATCTTAACTCTATCAAAGGGACCGTTAACAATGTCGCAGATCGCAAGACCTCGCACACAAAGTTCGCTGGCCACCCCGGTTTGAGGTTGCAGGCGACAGCAGAGATGAAAGGCGATCCGGTAGATCTTGTTATTTATGCGGCTGTGGGCAATGACGGGCATCCGATTTTCATGCACGCAACCGGCGAGAAGGGAACATTGGCTGCCTATAGCGATGAAATTGAAAAGACAGCCGATAGCATACAACTGAGAAACGACGAGAAGAAGTAACTCTCGACAGTGCCGGAAGTCGAAGGATAACCTTCCGTATCGCTTTTTGAGCTCCGATGAGCGGCTTTTGAGAGCCTGCCGTCGGGGCTATTTTATATTTTTTGGCAAAGCTGTATAAAATCCGGACATTTCAACCATATATCGAATCGCAATGACGGCAATTCGCAATCCGGTTCCCGTTTCAGGTCTAAGAGCTGAGTCGACATAACAACCGGTCGGACATAGGCGCTGGCCCGACATAAGAGCTTGCAGCCTATAAGGGCAGTTTTAAAAATAATGAATCGGCGGATTTTTTTAAAAAGATGTGCACAAAATCAGGTGGCGGCTTTTTGACAGGCAGGAAAAGCCACAGGCGTCCGGCATCTGTGCACTTTTGAGATAATGTACTGATCAAAATGACATAAACGCGTAATATTGCACATAACCGTCGGTTCCATTAAACTTGAAACATATGGCAGAGTGGATGGAATTCTTGCATCTCGATCTTCAACAGGATAGGAACAAGCTACCAGTAGTGCTCGTTGATGATGCTTCTACTTATCTGTTACTAGAGGCAGTCATTTAAAAAGGTTCGGCTATTTATGGCTAAAAAGAAACAGTTATCATCATTTGATAAAAGACTGATTGTTCGTTTGCTGCATGATAATTTCCGCAAACATGCATTCTGGTATATTTGCGCAATCATATCAATGCTCGTCATATCTGCTACGACCGGCGCAAGTGCCTGGATTATGCGTGATGTGGTCAATCACATCATCGAAGCGAATGATTTCAAGGTCATTGCGATGGTTTCGACCGGAGTGGCGGTTATCTTTATTATCAAAGGATTTTCCACTTTTGCGCAGACCTATTTTTTGAGTAAGGCAGGAAACAGTATCGTTGCAGAACAACAGCGCCGTATTTATTCGCGCCTTATGCAACAAGGCGTTGCTTTCTATCAGAATACGTCTTCATCCGATCTGCTTGTGCGTGTAACGCAAAATGCAAATGCTGCTCGCAACATTATCGATACGATTGTAACCACGTTTGTACGTGATCTTTTTTCGGTTATCAGCCTTCTTGCAGTGATGCTCTATCAGAATTTTCTACTCAGCATTGTCGCTTTAGCGGTTGGCCCTATCGCTTTTATCGGGGTCCGTCAGGTTTTGAAGCGCGTTCGCGGGTTAATGGAAAAGGAACTCTCTTCCATTGCTGAAATCATTAAAGTTATGCAGGAAACAACAATCGGCATTCGTGTCATTAAAGCTTTCTCGCTCGAAGAGCTGATGAAACGGCGCATGAATAAGGCGATTACCGATGTCGAAGTACGTTCAAACGGCATTGCCAAGCTGGAAGCTGCAACCAGTCCGATTATGGAAACTCTTGCCGGTATTGCAATTGCTGTTGTTATTTGTTTTTCCGGTTATATGGCGACGCAAAGAGTTGGCGTTCAAGGCGAGCTGATGTCATTTATTGTCGCACTCCTTCTGGCCTATGAACCGGCAAAGCGGGTTGCCAATGTGCGTGTCAAAATCGAATCAGGCATGATCGGTGTGCGTATGATGTTTGAAATTCTCGATCATCCGCTTACCCTTATGGAAAAAGAAAATCCGGTTGATCTTGACCGCTCGAAGGGCGATGTCCGGCTTGAACATGTCGGCTTTTCCTATGTGAAGGATCACATGGTTCTGCATGACATCACTCTTGATATTCCGGCAGGAAAGATGACGGCATTGGTCGGGCCTTCCGGATCGGGTAAATCGACAATGATTAACCTTATCATGCGCCTGTATGATCCGCAGGAAGGCCGCATTCTGATTGATGGTCAGGATATTCGTGATGCCAGTTTCAAATCATTGCGCGAATTGATGTCTTATGTCGGGCAAGATACGTTTCTTTTCCAAGGCACTGTCCGCTATAACATCGGGTTAGGGCGCGAAGGGGCGACCGAAGAAGAAATAGAGGAAGTTGCCAAGCTTGCCAATGCACATGATTTTATTATGGAACTGCCAGATGGTTACGACACCGATGTTGGTGATAATGGCGGCAATCTTTCGGGTGGTCAAAAACAGCGTATTGCTATCGCACGCGCTATGTTGCGCAATAGTGAAATTCTGATACTGGACGAGGCGACAAGTGCTCTCGACTCGGAATCCGAATCGTTAATCAAGGAAGCTTTGGCACGTTTGACCACCAACCGCACAACCATTGTCATAGCCCACAGGCTTTCGACAATTTCGCGTGCCGACAAAATTGTTGTTATGAAAAATGGCAGGATCGTCGAACAGGGAACCCAGCATCAATTGTTGAAGATTGAAGGCGGCCTTTATAAGCACCTCCATGATTTACAGTTCAAAGATCCCGATTTCGACGATATTGATCATTTAGAGGATTCATCACAAGATCAGAAAAAAATTGCCAAATAATTCGGGTTCTTTTGAAATTCCGGTTCTATTTGGCATTGTTCATCTCTATCAGATGCAAAATAATGCGATCACTGATTTGTCAGGTTGAATTGGCTTTCTTTCAAAAATACTCTAAATTGGTAGGGTAGGAGAGCAATTGGCTCCTACCCTAGCCATTTTATAGATGTTTTAAATGTTTCTCGCCAAAGGAAAACCATTATGAAAGCCGTCGGATATTTCGAGAATTTGCCGATTACTGATGATCGGTCCTTGCAGGATTTCGATTTGGAAATGCCGGAAATCGGCGATTACGACCTTCTGGTTGCGGTGAAGGCTGTTTCGGTCAATCCGATTGATGTGAAAACGCGCCAGACCGGTAAACCATTTGACGGTAACCCACGAATTTTAGGGTTTGATGCGTCCGGCATTGTGCAAAAACTTGGTAAAAATGTTACCGGTTTTCACGAGGGAGATGAAGTTTTTTATGCCGGTGCTATCAACCGGCAAGGTTCAAACAGTGAATTTCAAGCTATTGATAGCCGTCTGGTAGCGTTAAAGCCGAAAAGTCTTGATTTCAAGACAGCCGCTGCTATGCCGCTCACATCGCTTACCGCTTACGAAATGTTGTTTGACCGCATTGATATTTTGAAACCGGTTCACAATGGCAAAAATGCCCTTTTGATGATTGCCGGTGCTGGCGGAGTGGGGTCAATAGCCATTCAATTGGCTCGCCAACTCTCCGATGTTGAAATTATTGCAACCGCTTCCCGCCCGCAATCACAGGAATGGGCGTTGAAGATGGGAGCGCATCACGTCATTGACCACACAAAAGATTTTGCTCCACAACTTGAAAAGATCGGCTTCCCCAATCCGTCATTCATTTTTTCGACAGCAAATTCCGACGGTTATTTACCTCAATATGTCAATATTATCGCCCCCGAAGGACGACTTGGTCTTATTGATGGACCGAAAACATTTGATATTAACCCGCTAAAGATGAAAAGCGTTTCGGTTCATTGGGAATCAATGTTTACCCGTTCCATGTTCGTGACAGACGATATTGCGCGCCAAGGACAAATTCTGCATCATGTCGCGCAATTGATCGACGAGAAAAAGCTTGTTCCCACGCTTTCAAAGGTTTTGTCGCCAATCAATGCTGCCAATTTGAGAGAAGCCCACCGTTTGATCGAAACGCACCGCTCGGTCGGCAAACTTGTCGTTGAAGGTTTTTAATCGAATGGCGGGAAAAAACCGCCATTCAAATTTATATTCCGGATTTTATTCAACGAGCCTTCCCAGACGTACTGCCGTGTTACCTTTGCGGGCATGGCGCATTGACGGTTGAACGAGAATGCAATTGTCGTAAGGCGTTTTGATCTCTTCGTCACCATCATAGGCTATGATAGTGCCAGCTTTGCCGATCAGTTGCATGCCTTTAAAATTGTCGGAAAAACGGAAGTTATCTGTTTTGATTGTAACAGCTTCGGTAATATCAACCAGTTTCTGTTGTTGTGGAGCTGTTGGCAGGAGGTAATGTTCAACGGTTTTTCTATCAGCAATACCGGCAACCATCAAAAATCGCGCAGCAACATCGAGAGCTGCGGGGTAGGCCTGTTTTTCAAAATGTTGACCCGATTCAAATAAAATTGCAGCCTTGGGACTTTGCGGATTGCCGAAATCACCGTAATCACGCAGCCGTTTTCCTGCTTTATGGCCTTTGTCCATCACAATATATTCAGGAACACCGACTTGGCGGGCGAGATCTTCCCCTTTTTTAAGGTAACCCCCCATCATGATTGCCGGATCGGATTCATGCATAGAATGAAGATCCAGCAACAGATCAACCTGATCGACAACGGGGCGTAACGCACGCGCCCGACGCAATTCCAGACTGTCACGGGATCCATCAAGGGCTTCTTCGCTCCAGACGCGGTTCATATCTTCGTCAAGAAATCGTGTAGCATCGGGTGCATCGGGAGAAAATGCTTCATAGGCGGCAACATTGGCAAAACCCAAAGTAAGTGTACCACGTTCGGGTTTGAATTTGTCGCGCAAGAGCTTGTCAACAACCAATGCGCCGCTGATTTCGTTGCCATGGATGAGCGACATAATCATAGCGTGTTTACCGGGATGCCCCGACTTGAACTGATAAATATAATCGACCCCGCAATTACCTTGTTTCCACGCCGACAGGTCGGGGAACGGCAATTCGATCGGATATTGTTCGAGATTGGTATTCATGATTTTAACCGAAATCCTTGTTTTTATCTGTCGCTTTATGGCGACGAGCCAATAGGAGGATTGATATCAGGCTCAGAAGAACCGTGGACATGACGTAAAAGCTCGGCGACATGTTGTTATGCGTAGTCTGAATAAGCCAGGTTGCTATCAGCGGTGCAAAACCGCCGAAAATAGTGACGGACAGATTGTAACTGACTGCAAGACCGGTACTTCTCACATTGGTCGGGAAAATCTCGGCAATAAGTGCAGGTATTGCCGCAAGGCCGCACGCCAGAAGAAAACCGACAAAAGCCTGTACCGCAAAGAGTACCGCAGGTGTAGGCATTGCGTTAAGAATATAGAATAGCGGCCAGGATGTAACACCAAGAAATACGAATGAAATAGCGACGATCCGGATACGTCCGAACCGGTCGGAAATCGTGCCGACCATCGGCGAGACGATTAACAGCATAAATCCGGTAATCACTGCTCCGATGAAAGAAAAAGTTTCGGGTAAATGCAATTGTTTGATCGCATAGGTTGGCATGTAAATTTTATGTACGTAATTGAATGCTGTTGCCGCCGCTACAACTCCAATGCAAAGCAGAATATCATGCCAATTATATTTGAAGAGATCGTGTAGAGGCGTATTTTTCGGGCGATTGGATTTGACAGTCTCGAAATCGGCTGTTTCGGCAACACCGCGGCGTATATAAAAGCCGATCGGACCGATTAACAAACCAAAGGCAAAGGCAAGACGCCAACCCCATGAATTAAGCTGTTCGGGAGAAAGAAGAGCAAATAGCAGGGCACTGAAACCGGCTGCAAAAACGGTTGCCAGCCCTTGTGTCGACATCTGGAAACTGGCAAAAAATCCACGTTTGTCAATTCCGGCATGTTCTACCATAAAAGCAACAGACGAACCGAATTCCCCGCCGGTTGAAAATCCTTGTAACATACGCGCTATGATGATGATAAGCGGGGCCAGAATTCCGATGGTTTCATAAGTAGGACAAAAGGTTATCATTGCAGTGCCGATAACCATCAGCGAGATGGAAAGAGACATAGATGCTTTCCGTCCGGCTTTATCGGCATAGCTTCCCAATACGATCGAGCCGAGTGGGCGGGTGATAAATGATATACCGAATGTTCCGACAGCAATCAGCAATGATACGGCACTGTCCTTATTCGGGAAGAATAAATTCCCGATTGTAATCGCAAAATAACCATAGATCAGAATATCATAGAATTCCAATGCATTACCGGCACTTGCGGCAGCAAATTCGCGCCAGTGTTCCTTGATGCTTTGCCGGATTGACCGGTTACCTTCGCTAGCTTGATGCCCCATTTTCCCCCTCGCCGGTTTCAGGTTTTTCGAAAATTCGTCCAAGCCGAATACAGTCAAGACCGCCTTTATATTATTTAAACGGATATTTCACGCAATAAAACGTGTATATGACCGGTTTTTAACAACCAGTTTTATCAATTTCCAAACCGGAATGAGGTAAATATACTTGTGCTTATTTTAAACGGTCGTCGACATAATAAGCCCATATTTTATCAACGATCGGATGGTTTGAAAATTTTTTACGATAAAGAGCAATGTCCCCTGCGGCATAAGCCATGCAAAATTTTCAATTTCCACGATCAGCCCGCTATCTATTGCCGGTTTACATAGTTGATAGGGTAGAAAGGCCATACCAGTAACGGTAGCTTTTAGCCCGACCAAGGAACTGAAAGAGTGGGTTTCATGCACGCCATGCAGATTCGGCTTTTCATCCAAGCTTGCGATATGACGGGCGATAATCGTTTTCAAGGTTGGCGGTAAAAAACAAAAAATGGATCAGGCTGTTCTGTCATTCCGGTCAATATCGGGCTTTCCGTTTTTATCAACAACACTGACGGGGATCAGTGTTTCATGTGCAATTGTCAATCAATTGAACTTCTTCGGATTGGCGCGCAGTCTCGTATGATAACCGGAATAGGCCAATAAAAGATCTATTTCATCATTTGCAAGCAAAAGAATTGCGCTTCTATTACTTCCGGCAATGACACGGGTATGAAAAATACCGGCTTTTTCATTCATTTTTTTATAACATTGCGGAAAAAACGTTATCGATAATGCTACACTTGTCGCTATTCCCGAATCCGGTCGGGCATCATCTTTTTCGCGCGGCCACCCGTTTGAGAAGCTGGTGGATTGTTCCCGATATATCGCCGCTTCCGGCATAATGAGACCGTCGGGTGTCAATTCGACCGGTTTTTCCATTCAACGAGCCGAACTCCCACCCATTCTTCCGGAAGTGTTATGCCTCGCCCGAAAGCCGGACTGGTAATATGACGGCTTTCGGCAGCTTTGGTGAAACCACAGGTGCGGGCGGGTTCAGGAAAATCTGTGAGCCACAACACCGGTATGATAATTTTTTTTCTTTAATCCGGACGGCGATAACAAGTCGGTTGGGCGTGATGAAGCGCTATGCGTGCAATAGCTTGATCTAGGGGTTCTGTTTTCACATCCATTGATGCGCCATTGGCATGAATAAGCGTTCCGGAATCAATCATAATGGCTACATGACCTTTCCAGAAGACGAGATCGCCGCGTTTGAGGCCGTCATCCGGCGAAATATTTTTTCCGATTGTTGCCTGCTGCATATCGGTATCACGCAAGACTGTTCGTCCCGTCATCATCATCGCAAGTTGCACAAGGCCTGAACAATCAATTCCCAAACCACTTTTGCCCCCCCAAAGATAGGGTGTGTGAATGAAAGACTCTGCTATTGTTACATAATCATCTGCCACCGTGGTGACAGGCATGATATGGTTGAAAACAACAAAACCTCCATTATCAAGCCTAGCATAACGGGTGCCGCGTGTTTCGGCCTCTGCAACCACGCTGATGCGGCTTCCCATGGATAAAGGGCTAATCATGGGGCTGCGCAAGTCCGCATCACGATATTGGAAAGTGCGTGGCACGTTCACCCGATGGGTGGGTTGATTACCAATAGAACCGATTTTTGACTGCTCAACGTAACCGACATAGCCATCTTGTTGGGCTTGAACCCAGCAAAAGCCGTTTTTTTCTTCAAAGACTTTTACATTCTCGCCGAAGAGACATTCGCTTTGGCGTTCTGAGAGCGCGTCCGGAATTTTGTAAAGAGCAGCAACAGGTGCGACAATGCGCTTCAAAGAACCGGCCACAAAGCGGGATGCTTCTACTTTGCCACGCAAAGCTTCGTCGGCAAGGTCGGGACGATAAGCATGAAGACGCGGGTCAAGTTTATCCATCAAAGACCTTTCAGAATTGTATAAAGAGCACGAATCCCTTGGGCTTCACCACCAATCGGGAAGGCCGGTTTCTCCGTCGGTGTCCAGCCATAAATATCAAAATGTGCCCAGTTTGCCGCCTGATCGACGAATTTCTGTAAAAACAAAGCAGCCGTAATAGAGCCGGCAAATCCATCCGTTGTTACATTATTGAGATCGGCAATGCGGGAGGCAAGTTTTTTCTGATAAGGTTTCCAGAGTGGCAATTGCCATAACGGATCCTGAATTTCCATTGAAATGCGGGAGATTTTTTGACCGAGATTTTCATTGTTGCAATAAAAGGGCGGGATATCCGGTCCCAATGCGACACGTGCCGCACCGGTCAAGGTTGCCATGTCGAAAAGATAATCCGGTTTTTCCTCGTCGCCAAAGGCGAGCGCATCCGCCAGAATAAGTCGCCCTTCAGCATCGGTATTGCCGATTTCGACAGTCAATCCCTTTCTGCTTTTTAAAACATCTCCGGGCCGAAAAGCATTTCCGGAAATCGAATTTTCAACAGCGGGAACGATAAGTCGCAACCGGATGGGGAGTTTTGCATCCATAATAAGGCGGGCAAGCCCCATGACATTGGCAGCTCCGCCCATATCTTTTTTCATCAATAACATGCCATTTGCTGATTTTATATCGAGGCCACCACTATCGAATGCCACTCCTTTTCCCACCAATGTCACTTTTGGATGGTTCTCGTCTCCCCAGCGGAGGTCGATAATACGCGGGGCTACCGAGCCGGCACGCCCGACGGCGTGAACCATCGGGAAATTCTGTTTGAGAAGATCATCTCCCCAAATACTTGTAACAGTCGCGCCGTAAGTTCTTCCCAATTGGCGTATTGCTTCCTCGATTGTGTCGGGCTCCATGTCATTGGTCGGTGTATTGATGAGATCGCGAACAAGAAATGTTGTTTCAGTAAGACGTTTCAGTTCATCTTTATCAATATTGTCAGGAAGGGTGATTTTAAGTTTTTTATGTGTTTTTGTCTGGAGATAGCGGCGGAATTTATAACTTCCTAACCCAAGTCCCAGAAAAAGATTAAGCGGGTTTTCCGGCAAATTTTCAAAATGCCATTCACCTTCCGGCAATTGTTTGAACAAATTTCCGGTTATAAAGGCATCGCTACCGTCGCCCGCTCCGAGGTAGGCTCTGGAAGCTATCCCGTCATTATCAGGAACCACCAATATGTCACCGCTTTTGCCGGTGAAGTGATTGGCTTTTGCCCACGAGCCTGCAACAGTGTCTTCGGAAGCAAAGGAGAAATCATTTTCTGCGACCAGAATGATCGGGTGGCTGTGTTCGGATTGTTCTGTTGTAAATTCAATCGGGCAAGATGTTATCGGAGCCAATATTCGCGACATAATTCACCTATAATTTTCTAAGCGCAACATATTCCACCAGATGATCGCTACCCTTGTGCAAGATAAGATCGGCACGTGGCCGTGTTGGTAAAATATTTTCTTCAAGATTTTTCAGATTGATTGTGTTCCACAAATTTTCGGCAACCGCCATCGCTTCCTGTTCGGTCATTTTTGAATAACGATGGAAAAATGACTGGGGATTTTGGAAAGCTGTGAGCCGGAAACGGCGGAACCGCTCCATATACCAGTGGCGGATAATTTCGGTTTTTGCGTCAATATAAATAGAAAAATCGAAAAAGTCGGAAACGAATGGCACGGCTTTTCCATCACGCGGCAAATCCCTGACCTGAAGCACGTTAATACCTTCGACAATAAGAATATCCGGCCGGTCGACAACGATCTGCTCGTTTGGCAAAACATCATAGGCCGCGTGGGAGTAAAGCGGTGCTACAACGTCACCCATGCCTGCTTTGATTGCGGAAAGGAAACGTAAAAGTTTGCCGACATCATAGGAATCAGGAAAGCCTTTTCTATCCATCCTGTTTTCTGCTCGTAAAACCGCATTCGGGTAAAGAAAACCGTCTGTTGTTATCAGGTCAACCTTGGGGCTGGATGGCCAACGTTTGAGGAGTTCTTGCAAAATGCGGGCGGTGGTTGATTTACCAACCGCAACCGAACCCGCAATACCTATGATGAACGGTGTTTTAGCTGTGTCTTGTGTGCGCAAGAAACGTTTGCGTTTTTGAAACAGCATCTGGATTGCTTCGACATGGGTCGAAAGCAGGCGGGAAAGGGAAAGATAAATGCGTTGCACTTCATGAAGATCAATCGGATCACCGATGGAACGCAATCGCTTGACCTCGTCAAAGGTCAGGGTCAGTGGCGTATCGGCACGAAAGACAGACCATTCATAGGCAGTAAAAATGCTATAGGGCGAATAACGGCCGAAAACAAAATCACCGAGGTCGCCGGATTGGTGAGTAGGCTCTGGTGTATCAACCATTCTTTCGGGATGCCTTTTCCTCAAGTCCGGATTGAGCTGTGCGCCTTGCAAGTTCTTTGATAACGTCATCAAGCTTTATTCCGCGTATATGCCACATAACCAGCAAATGATAGATCAGGTCGGCGCTCTCGCTGATGAAATGTTTGTCATCTTCATCAATCGAGGCGATAACAGTTTCAACCGCTTCCTCACCCATTTTTTTGGCAGCACGTCCCATTCCCTTTTGTACGAGGCTTGCCGTATAGGAACTGCCATCGTCAACTTTTGCACGTTCGGCAATCGTATGTTCAAGGGTATGCAAACTAAAATCAGTCATTCACCTTCTCCGAATTCATCCAGACGTACCGGAATGCCGGCTTTTGCCATATAATGTTTTGCTTCACCGATACTATAGGTTCCGAAATGGAAAATTGAAGCGGCAAGCACCGCCGTTGCATGTCCGTCACGGATACCGGCAACAAGATGGTCGAGTGTTCCAACGCCGCCTGATGCAATAACAGGAATATCCACTGCATCGGCAAGGGTGCGGGTCAATGTAATATCATAGCCTTCTTTTGTCCCGTCACGGTCCATAGAGGTGAGCAGAATTTCACCGGCACCTTTTTTTTCAACAAGGCGGGCAAATTCGATAGCATCAATACCGGTCGGGTTTCTGCCGCCATGGGTAAAAATTTCCCAACGCCGGTTTTTACCGTTGCCTGCGACCTCTTTGGCATCAATGGCAACCACAATACATTGATTGCCGAATTTGTCGGCGGCTTCGGCAACAAAATCGGGGTTTTTAACAGCGGCTGTGTTTATCGACACCTTGTCGGCACCGGCAAGCAGAAGTTTGCGTATGTCGTTTACAGTGCGCACACCTCCGCCAACCGTGACAGGCATGAAACATTGGTCGGCCGTGCGGGCAACAACATCGAACAATGTTTCGCGATTGTCGCTGCTTGCTGTAATATCGAGAAAACACAATTCATCGGCACCTGCGCTGTCATAGGCTTTTGCAACTTCAACCGGATCACCGGCATCAACGAGATCTACAAAGTTGACTCCTTTGACGACACGTCCGTCTTTAACATCAAGACAAGGAATAATACGCGCTTTGAGTGTCATAATTGCCCACTCTTTCCGGCTTTTTTATTTGCCTCGTCAATCAATGCCAATGCTTCTTTCGCATCAATATGCCCGTCATAAAGAGCGCGTCCCGAAATTGCGCCGTTCAATATGGCAGCTTCGGGTGAACAAAGCCGTTTTATATCCTCCATCGAGGCAAGACCGCCGGAAGCAATAACCGGTATTGTCACAGAACGGGCAAGCTCAAGGGTTGAATTCCAGTTGATACCGGTGAGGATGCCATCGCGATCAATATCGGTATAGATAATGGCGGAAACCCCTGCGCCTTCAAAACGTTTTGCCAGTTCAAGGGCGGAAAGTTCGGACTCTTCAGCCCACCCTTCAACGGCAACTTTGCCGCCGCGGGCATCAATACCAACGGCTATTTTTCCCGGAAAAAGTTTGCAAGCTTCACGAACCAGTTGAGGATTTCTGACAGCAACAGTGCCGAGAATTACGCGGGCGAGCCCCTTTTTCAGCCAGTTTTCGATATGGGCAAGGGTTCTGATACCGCCACCAAGCTGGACAGGATTGGTTGTTGCCTCTAATATTGCATCAACGGCCGAACCGTTGACTGTAACACCTTCAAATGCACCGTTGAGATCAACAACGTGAAGCCATTTGAAACCTTCCGACTGGAAGTGGTGGGCTTGCGCGGCAGGATCGGCACTATAAACCGTTGCCTTGTTCATATCGCCGAGTTTCAGGCGGACACAAAAGCCGTCTTTAAGATCGATTGCAGGATAAAGAATCATGGTTTCCATTCCAGAAAATTGGCAATGAGTTGAAGGCCGAGACGCTGGCTTTTTTCCGGATGGAACTGCGTCCCGAACATATTGTCGCGGATAACTGCTGCTGTGACCGGCCCGCCATAATCGGTTACTGCCAATAATTCATCAGGATTTTGACAATCAAGTTGATAGGAATGGACAAAATAGGCATGAAGCCCCTGTTCACCGGTGCGGATGCCGGAAAATAGTGGGTGGCTCCGTTTCAGTTCGAGGGTGTTCCAGCCGATCTGGGGCACTTTCAAAGCATCGTCTTGAGGCTTTATCAAAGTGACATCACCTTTAATCCAGTTAAGACCGTTGGTGATTGTTTTTTCCATTCCGCAGGAAGCCATGAGCTGCATACCAACGCAAATCCCCATGAAGGGATGGCCGCCCTTCAGCACCCTTTCGTTCAAAGCTTCAACCATTCCCTGAACGGCATCAAGTCCGGTACGACAATCGGCATAGGCACCGACACCTGGCAAAACCACGCGGTCGGCTTTCATAACATCTTCTGCCCGATTGGTGAGGATAATATTTGCGTTTATGCCATGGTCATGGCTTGCGCGCTCGAAAGCTTTTGTGGCCGAGCGTAAATTGCCGGAGCCGTAGTCGATAATTGCGACTTGCATTTTATCAGCCTTTCAAAGTGCCCTTGGTCGAGGGTACAGCGTTTTTCTGGCGCGGGTCTTCCTCGATTGCAGCACGTAAAACACGGGCTACCGATTTGAATGCGGTCTCGGCTATATGGTGGCTATTCAAACCATAATGATTGACAATATGAAGCGTAATTCCGGCGTGCTGGGAAAAAGCCTGAAAAAACTCTCTGACCAATTCGGTATCGAACGAGCCGATTTTTTGTGTCGGAAATTCGACCTTGAAAATAAGAAACGGGCGCCCTGATACATCAATGGCCGCTCTCGTACAGGTTTCATCCATAGCGAGATCAAGCGAAGCATAACGGCGAATGCCGCGCCGCTCCCCCAAAGCCTGTTTGATAGCTTCACCCAATGCGATTCCGCAATCTTCCACTGTGTGATGATCGTCTATATAGGTGTCACCGACAGCCTTGATTTTCATATCGATCAATGAATGGC
The DNA here is from genome assembly GCF_016102505.1 of Bartonella sp. B10834G3. Taxonomy (NCBI): domain Bacteria; kingdom Pseudomonadati; phylum Pseudomonadota; class Alphaproteobacteria; order Hyphomicrobiales; family Bartonellaceae; genus Bartonella; species Bartonella sp. B10834G3. The sequence goes on along the minus strand of NZ_JACFOM010000001.1, from coordinate 832,018 downwards.
GGGAAAGTTGTTCCAACATATGATTGAAAAACCCTACGCCGGTATCAATTTCAAATATTCCCGTACCGTCAAGATTGACCGAAACCGAAATATCGGTTTCATTGGTTTTGCGTTTTATAGTTGCTGTGCGCGTCATGTTGTTCCCGTTCCAAGAAGCTTCAAAGGTGCTTCACCCGTTATTATTTTCAAAACCTGACGATGAGCACAAGGCTTAATGAAGCGGTATTATTTATAAGCTTTATCAGCGTCACTTTTGAAGTAAAATATGTTAAATCATTCGTGTAAAATATCCAATTGCTTTCACGTTTTTTTCATTGGCGAACCGCTTTTGTGACTTCAAACGGTTTTTACTGTCTCACCGATTTGCCAGTGACCCCATTCTTTTTCAATTTTCTCTTTATCATGACCGGCTGAAAGAAGAGCCCATAATAACAGCCTCGCTTTTAAGGGGGAAAGCCAACCGCCCATCAGCACGCCGCCTTTCATCAGATCAATTTCCGAGCCTTTATAGCCATAGGTTCTTTCACTCGTTGGCCCGCTATAGGCCCGTGTTGCTACAATAACCGGCAGAGTACCCGCATAATTTTTAATAATGTCGGCTTCCTCGAAACTGACATGGCCTGATCCGAAACCGGCAACGACAACGCCCTGATAAATGCCGCTTGAAAATACGAGTTCAAGATGATCTCCGCCTGAAGAAAGACAGGCTTCGACAAGGGCAACTTTTTTATCAAGCGTTTTCGGCAGGCTTAGCGGTTTTGGTCGTCTATCGATAGAGTGGAAGAATACCGGTTTTGCCTCGACAATCACGCCAAGCGGGCCGACTAAACCTGATTTGAATGTTTCAACTTTAAGCGAATGACTTTTTCTCACAAAATAGGCGGAATGGATTTCGTCATTCATCACCACCATAGCGCCGCGGCCCACGCTTTGTTCATCTATTGCCACGAGTAACGAGGATAAAAGATTGGCCGGCCCGTCGGCACCGGCTGCCATCGGTGCGCGCATAGCACCGGTTATAATGAGCGGCTGGGGTTTTTGCCAATAAAGTGAAAGGAGAAATGCTGATTCTTCAAGTGTATCGGTGCCTTGCGTCAGGATGACAGCTTTTGCACCTTTATCAATCTGGTTATTTGCCCAATCAAGAGCATCAAACAACACTTTGAAGGAGAGTGAACCGCTTGGTAATTTCGCCAATGTTTCGGCATCTATTGTAGCCAATCCCGAAATTCCGGGAACCGATCGGGTGAGTTGTTCTGCCGAAAGTTCAGGCTCCACACCACCGGACTCCCCGGAGACCATGGCAATTGTGCCGCCCAATGCACCTATAGCAACCCTCGGCAATGGCATTTTCTGTTTTCCTTTGAATGTTCATACCGGCCAACCCTTAGCAGGATTTCTTCACACCAACAATGAGCATTCATTGCAAGTCATCATTGAATGGGGGTTCCGGAATGACCGAAGCGTTTTTTAAAAAGTAAGAAGGTTTTTAAAATGTCTTCGTCAATATGGTTGAGTTTTAATGTGCGAGTTCCTAAATATGCACTCTATATAGCCGCTTTTCATTGCTTTTAACGAGGATGGAGCGTGTGGATAAAAGGAGTTTACTTGTGACAGAACATAAGCCCGATACAATGTATGGCACGACCATCATTACAGTGCGCAAAGGCAATAAGGTTGTCATTGCCGGCGATGGACAGGTGACATTAGGGCAGACAATCATGAAGGGTAATGCAAGAAAGGTACGCCGTATTGGCAAGAATGGATCGGTTATTGCCGGTTTTGCCGGTGCAACAGCCGATGCATTTACCTTGCTTGAACGGCTTGAAACCAAGCTTGAACAATATCCCGACCAATTGATGCGCGCCTGTGTTGAACTTGCCAAGGATTGGCGCACCGATCGTTATTTGCGTAAACTGGAAGCAATGATGCTGGTGGCCGATAAAAATGTGACGCTGGCTTTGACAGGGCTTGGCGATGTGCTTGAACCTGAAGATGGCATTATGGCAATCGGTTCGGGCGGCAACTTTGCTCTTTCGGCAGCGCGTGCACTGATCGACACCGATATGGATGCCGAAACAATTGCCCGCAAAGCCATGAAGATCGCTTCCGATATTTGCGTTTACACCAATAGCAATTTTATTGTTGAAACGCTTGATGCCGAATAATGATTGAATGTTTCCATGTCACTTCTTGTCAGTCATGCGTAAAACCTGACAAGACGTGTGAAAGAGAGAGCACTTTTAGATGAGTTCTGTATTTTCCCCCCGCGAAATAGTTTCCGAGCTTGATCGCTTTATTATCGGACAAAAAGATGCCAAGCGTGCTGTTGCTATTGCATTGCGCAACCGGTGGCGGCGGCAACAACTTCAAGGCGAGATGCGCGAAGAAGTAATGCCGAAAAATATTCTGATGATCGGGCCGACCGGTGTCGGCAAGACCGAAATTGCCCGCCGCCTTGCAAAACTGGCAGGGTCTCCTTTTGTCAAGGTTGAAGCCACCAAATTTACAGAGGTCGGCTATGTCGGCCGTGATGTCGAGCAGATTATTCGCGACCTTGTTGAAGTGGCAATCAATCTTGTCCGTGAGAAAAAACGTGAAGAGGTGAAAGCCAAAGCCCACATCAACGCTGAAGAACGTGTTCTGGATGCGCTGGTCGGCAAAACTGCAAGTCCCGCAACCCGCGACAGTTTTCGCAAAAAATTGCGTGAGGGCGAGCTTGATGACAATGAAGTTGAAATAGAGATTGCCGATAACAGCCCGAATAATGCCCCCACCTTCGATATTCCGGGTATGCCGGGCGCGCAAATGGGCATTATGAATTTGTCCGATATTTTCGGTAAAATGGGCGGACGCACGAAGACGCGGAAAACAACGGTCAAAAATGCATTCAAACCATTGATCGAAGACGAGTCCGACAAGCTTCTCGATCAGGACCAGATCGTTCAGGAAGCGCTTCGTTCCACTGAAAATGACGGTATTGTCTTTATCGACGAAATCGACAAGATCGCCGCCCGTGAAGGCGGCCTCGGTGCCGGTGTTTCGCGTGAAGGTGTGCAGCGCGATCTGTTACCTTTAATCGAGGGAACAACAGTTGCCACCAAATATGGTCAGGTTAAAACCGATCATATTCTGTTTATCGCGTCCGGTGCGTTTCACGTATCGAAACCTTCGGATCTGTTGCCGGAACTTCAGGGACGTTTGCCAATCAGGGTCGAGCTTAATGCGCTCACGCGGGAAGATTTTCGCCGCATTCTGACCGAAACGGAAGTCAGTCTTATCAAGCAATATATTGCTTTGATGGCGACCGAAAATGTGACACTCGAAATTACCGATGATGCCATTGATGCTCTCGCCGATATAGCAGTGGATTTGAACTCTACTGTGGAAAATATCGGTGCCCGCCGTCTGCAAACAGTGATGGAACGCGTTCTTGACGAAATTTCTTTCACAGCACCGGATAAATCGGGAACAACCTTCAAGGTTGATGCCGCTTATGTCAAAAAAGCAGTGGGTGACCTTGCCGCCAATGCCGATTTGTCGCGGTTTATTCTGTAGTTTCAAAACTAACAGAGTGCATATAGTCTATCAAAAACAGCCCTTCGGGGCTGTTTTATTTTGGATATAGCGGCCTTTTACGCACTACCGGCCATTTATGACAAATGAAGAAGCGAGATCATTGTCAGGCTTGCGGTCGCCAGAATGATGATGGATATGAAAGCTGTCAGGACAACCCGCGGTCCGGATTTTTTCAAAGCCTTTATATCAACGCCCAGTCCTAAAGCAGCCATTGAAATAACAGTCAGGATTTTTGCCACAAAAGCCATGGTATCGAGTGCCAATTGGGGAATAATATTACAGGAATTGGCAAGCAAAAGAATGACGAAGCCGATAATGAACCACGGCACCATTTTGCCGAATTTGAGTTTGGTGTTGGCGCCGAGGCCGTAAATGAGGCCGATCACAAATATCACCGGCCCAAGCATCAACACACGGACAAGTTTGACAAGTGTCGCTGTCTGGACACTGATAAGTGAAACAGGTGCTGCCGCAGCCAAAACTTGCGGCACAGCATAAACAGTCATACCGGCAAGAACGCCGTATTGTGTAAAGCTTAAGGCCGCTAGCGGGACAGCAAGTGGCAAGACCAGAATAACAACAATACCGAGTGCTGCTGTAAAAGCAATTGATGAAGCCACATCCGAGCCTTCTGCTTTGATGACAGGTGCAACAGCGGCAATCGCCGAATTTCCACAAATCGAATTGCCACAAGCTACAAGCAAGGCGAGACGGGGGCCAAGGCCCAAAAGTCTGCCAATTGCGTAAGTTACGGCAATCACACAGGCCACAATGACGATAATACCGACAAGCAATCCGAAACCGGCAGCGACGACCGCGCTCACACTGATACTTGCCCCCAAGAGCACAACCGCGCATTCAAGAAGAATTTTTGCCGAAAATCCCACCCCTTCAGCATATTGGGATGGAATGCCTTTGATTGTCCGGATGATTGCGCCAATCAGGATGGCAAGAACCAGACTTTCAAGCCAGGCCTCGCCGAAGATGAGTTTTTCAAGCTTTTCCAGAACAATGGCCACAGCCGAAATAACTGCGCATAATATGATGCCCGGTGCAAAACGAAAAAAAATTGCCTGAACTCGGCTTGTCATAGTGAAATATCCTTTTTTAAAATCTGCTAGCGCGGTTTAATCATGTAATCAATTTTCAAATATGTTATGAATTGTTCGATTTGATCGAACATTGGCACGGCAATGATTACATTTGAACAGATGCGGATATTTCTGGCTGTCGCCGAACGCGAGCATTTGACCGAAGCGGCCAAAGCTCTTTTGTTGACACCTTCAGCCGTTTCCAGTGCCATCCACATGATTGAAGAACATTATCAGGTGCGCCTTTTTAATCGCATTGGACGGCGTATCCAGTTGAGTGATGCGGGTTCTGTCTTCGTTGAGGATTGCCGCCACACATTGGCGCAAGTCAAACTTGCCGAAACAACTTTGCGTGAATTTAGCGGGCTTAAACGTGGAGCACTCGGTCTCTATGCGAGCCAGACAATCGCCAATTATTTTTTGCCACCGGTCATTGCAAAGTTTCGCAATTTATATCCGGCAATAACGGTCAAAATGTCGATCGGCAACACCGAACAGGTTGAAAATGCTGTTCTATCAGGCCTAACAGACATCGGTTTTGCTGAAGGAACTATCAAAAATGAAAGCCTTCATCGTCAAAAAGTGGCTGATGACGAATTGTTCATTATTGCCGCAAAAAACCATCCTCTTACAACTAAACCGTCGGTGAAGTTTCAAGATATTTCGACTTTTCCGTGGATTTTGCGTGAAAATGGCTCAGGAACACGGGCAATTTTCGAGCAGGCACTTGCAAACCATGGCTATGACTTCACCGATCTTGAGGTGATGCAGACTTTCCCGTCGAATGAAGCGGTGCTTTCGGCAGTAGCTGCGTCAAATGCTCTGACTGCCATTTCAAAACGTGCGGTTTCGGCTTTGCTTGCCGCAGGGCTTGTTGAAAGGTTGAATTTTTTATCCGTAAAACGTGATTTTTTACTGTTACTCAACCCGCAACGCTTCAAAACCAAAGCAGTTGGTGCTTTTATTGGTTTGCTTGAAAGTTGAGTGGCCAAATTTAGAAGAGCTATAATTCAAATCTACGGGGATAAAACAAAAACACATATTAAATTGCCGGATGGGAATGATGATGAAGAAAACTCTGATGATGCTTTTTTGGGGGTGTTCGTTTTTAACGCTGACAGACGCAGATGCGTCGAAACTCGATGATGTCCTCGACATCAAAACATTACGCGTTTGCACCACCGGCGACTATAAACCTTATAGTTTTTTGAAAACGGATGGTACTTACGAAGGCATCGACATTTCCATGGCGCATTCTTTGGCCAAATCTCTTGGTGTGGTGGTTGAATTTGTGCCGACAAGCTGGAAAACGCTGATGGCCGATTTTCTTGACGATAAATGTGATATTGCAATGGGTGGGATTTCCATTTCGCTTCCCCGCCAACAAAAGGTTTATATGTCTGAACCACTTGGAGTGGACGGTAAAATTCCGTTTGTCCGTTGTGAAGACGCAAGAAAATATAACACGTTAAATGCACTTAACCAAAAGAGTGTTCGCGCAATCGAGCCGGCAGGCGGAACCAATGAGGCATTTGTCAGAAAATATATGCCGAATGCCAAACTCGAACTTTTTCATGACAATACAACAATTTTTAAAAATCTTGTCGACAAAAAAGCCGATGTCATGATTACCGATGCATCCGAAGCACTTTATCAAAAACGGTATTATCCGACTTTATGCGCCGTCAATCCCGATAAGCCTTTGGAGTTTTTCGAGAAGGGCTACATGCTCCCGAAAGGCGACATCAGTTGGAAACTTTATGTCGACCAATGGCTGCATTTGATGCAGAAAAACGGCGAATATAATGCAATCTCCGCCCATTGGCTGAAAGCAGGTGATGTTGGACATCATGATAAAAAACATTCTGGAGCCAAACATGCCAACTAAATTAAGCTTATCTGGCTTAAACAGGGGTAAACTGCAAAAATAAGATACCCCGTTCATTCACCAACACGGTCTCATGTCGTCTGGCGGGTTTTTAAAAAATTTGTCAATAAATCAAGTGCGTTAGCCGTTTTTGGATGCGGCGGATGAGCGAATTTCAAATAACTCTGGAAACAAAAAACGGAAGCATTTTACGACTTCCGTTTTTGAACTTTGGTTTGGTGGCAAAAAACACTTCTGCTTTTCATGCGTATTGTTTCAGCCGATAATTTTTTTGGCAGGAAATAACAAAAATATGCGGGTTTCATTGCTTGCGCGGTCAACAACCACATTGTCGGCAACTTTGGCTCCAACACGCAAGCAATAGCGTAGCATGGGCGGAAGCGAAGAAAATACCTCATCGGGCTTGATTGCTTCTTCTGGCATAATATCCATTGTCACACCATGGGCGGCGCGCAAATGAACCCCTGATTGCGAGCGGCAAAAATGGTAGAGATAGGAAAGTTCCAATGCATGTGCGGCAGGGTAGCGGCTGTTGAATGCCAGACTTCCAATCACGTAATCGACATTCTGGAGAAGGCAGAAGCGGGAAATTGCCTGCCACAAAAGCCCTTGGGCACGATGGGCTTTCGCTTTGTCGAAACATTTAAACGGTGAAATTGTCAAAAAAACCGAGGCATTCCGGCCGCTTTCAACCTCGAAACTGTCGCCGAGGCTTGTCGCTTCAAGATTTTGATTGGCACCTAACACGTTTGTCAGTGTCATGCAGCAGCTTGCAAGAAGATTTTGCGGGTCTTCAATATCATTGACAGTCATCAACCATTGGTCGCCATCATCGGATATATGGCCTTTTGTTGACGCCGGAACTTTTGGCATAAGGTCATGTGATAATCTCCGCAAACGGGCTTCCAAAGAACCGAATGTTGCAAGTACAAGTGTATCGCTCGTATCGCAATTTTGATGATCCGGTTGTTCGAGAACTGTCCTTGCATAAGCTACCATTTCAATGCTCCTATTGAAGCGCTGTCGATCAAAAGCAATCAACAACATGTCATGTTGTCGATTTAGAACTCTCTTGTTGCATGACAATGACGGGAAAGTGATTTTTTCAAGGCAATGCACATTCCGCCCGAAATATAGTAAATAACAAGTAAATGATTATTCTTTTTTATTGTTATCAATCGCTTGCTTATAGTTTTCCGACGAAAAGAAACGGTTTTCATTCTGTCAAAAAAATGGCATCGGGCTTTATCGGGCTCGCAATGTGTCAAAAACGGATATGTCTTTCCGGTCTTTTTTGTCTTTTTGCGTTGCAAACGGATCAATAAAAAATCGAGATTGTCGCGGTTCTGCGGCTTTATAAAATGACCGGTTTAAAAGCGGAATTTTAGCTATTTTATAAAAATTTGAAAAGCGGTCAAAACTAGCCAGCCGACTTGTTGCAAGACCACTTTTTGACAATCGTATATTTTATGAAAATGGAAAAGCTCGTTCATCTGCGCGATGATTATTGAAAAACCTATTTAGTTTTTTGCTTTTCCCGTTTCCAATGGAGCAATTCGTCAACCACTATGAGGACGGCGCCGACCGTTATGAAACTGTCAGCAAGGTTGAAAATGGCAAAGGAGAAAACATCGTCGATATGGAAAGAAATGTAATCAATGACATAATGAAAACGTATGCGGTCTATCAGATTTCCGATGGCTCCACCGATCACCAGCAGGAAGCCAAATCGCGATAGTGATTTTTCCGGACCGGCGTTTTTCCATAACCAGATAACGAAGCAGATAATGCAAAATGTCAATGCGATAAGCCCCCAATCGGAGACGGATGACAACATTGAAAAAGCAATTCCGGGGTTGCGGGCATGATAAAGTGAAAGAAACGGCAAAAGGTCGATTTCTTCCCCGACTGCCAATGTATTGACCACCCAATATTTGATTAATTGGTCAAGCCCGACAGTGATGATAAGCCCCGCTATAAGTGTGATGAGGGATTTTGCCTTCATGAACGAGCCTCGCGTGGATCAAGTGTCAGGTTATGACGGCGGATTTCATAAAGCATGACACCGGTTGCCACAGCAAGATTGAGTGAATCAGCACGTCCTGCCTGCGGAATACGCGCAAGCTGATCGCAGCTATCGGCAAGATTATCCGGCAGGCCTTGTTGCTCGTTGCCCATAAAAAGAATGATAGGCCCCTTGTTATAGTCGATTGTGCGGTAATCGACGGAACCTTTTAAATGTGTACCAATGATTTGACCATGAAATCCGGTGCGCCATTTTAAAAACTCGTCGGCACTTATTTTAAAAAGCGGAAGGGCAAAAATCGACCCCATGGTTGCACGTACAGTCTCAAGCGAATAGGGGTCGGTTGTATCGCCGACAAGGATAAGTCCCTTTGCACCTACTGCATCGGCTGTGCGGATAATGGTTCCAAGATTGCCGGGATCGCGGATGCGGTCAAGTGCAACATAGACATCTTCTCCCTTTGCGTTGAAGGTAGACATGTCACGCCAGCGTTGTTCAAAAACACCAACCACCATTTGCGGATTGTCGCGCCTTGTTACCGATTCCATAACCTTCTGGTTTGCTTCGATGATGAGACCACCGGAAGCTTTTGTGCGGGCTGCCGTTTTTTCAATTAACGGGTTGCCAAGACCGGCTTTGGAAAACAGAAGTGTGCGTATTGTCCAGCCGAGATCAAGAGCATCAATAATAAGCTTCAACCCTTCGGCCATGAAAACGCCTTCACGATCGCGATTTTTTTTAAGCGACAAGGATTTCATATCCTTGATGATCGGATTGGCAAGCGAGGTAATTTCTTTAACCTGACCGTGTTGTTTTTGTGTTGTCATATTAAAAAATCCAGCGACTAAAAAGAGAAGTTGAAAGTGCCCTTTGTGCTTTTTCTTCACGCAAAATAAGTTCACCCGATTCGATGCGCCCGCCAAGGCCGGTAAATTCATCACGCATCAATTCGTGGATTGCGAAAAATGAGGCACGAATAGAATAGGCAGTCAATATCACGGCAATCGGGTTGTCGGATAAAATAGCGCGACATCCTTTGACCATTTCGGGCAAATGATCGAAAAGTTGCCACACCTCGCCATGGGGGCCGCGCCCGTAAGCCGGCGGATCAAGTAAAATAATGTCATAATGTTTGCCGCGGCGCCCTTCGCGTTCGACAAATTTCATCGCATCATCACAGATCCAGCGAATGGGGCGATCTGTCAAATGTGCAACTTCCTGATTTTCTTTGGCCCATAAGATCGCTTTTTTGGACGCGTCGACATGGGTGACTTCGGCTCCCGCTCTTGCCGCAATAAGCGAGGCAAGGCCGGTATAGCCAAAAAGGTTCAATACTTTGACGGGGCGGTTTGCTTTTTTAATAAGCTCTTCCATAAAACGCCAATGGGCATCCTGTTCGGGAAAGACACCGACATGGCGAAATGACGTAAAGCGGCCGAGAAACGGCATTCCGTCCCATGACAATGGCCATGTTTCGCCAAGGGGTTGTTTAGGAAAATTCCAGCGCCCCATGCCTTCTTCATCGGTATTTCCGGTGAAAATCGCATCGACATCCTGCCATTCTTTTTCGCTTGATGCCGGTTGCCACAAAGCTTGTCCTTCGGGGCGAATAATGCGCAAATTGCCGTAACGTTCGAGTTTGAGGCCATTACCACTGTCGATCAATGCGTAATTCTCGTTCGCACTTGTTTCCAGAATAACCGGTAATCTTTCTTCTGGCCTTTTTCCTGACGGGCGAGGTAGGAAGCGGCTTTTGATTTTTGGTGCTTCTCCGCCCCTATTTTCCGGCTGCAATTTTTGATTCTCGCGTCTCGTGTTATCCTGTTCGACGATTTTGCGATAATTGCCTGAATTATTGGCGTGCACAGCTTTCCGTCTTTCAGGCTTGTTTCCTGTCTCAAGAGCCTTTTTCGGAGCATAGGGGGCAGCACCGTTGCGCGGTGTTTTCATTCCCCTTTTCTTGTCTTTCGGGTGTTGTGCTTTCACAAGTCTTGCATTTTCCATAATTAACAGAACGTTCTTTGCTTATAAAACATCTTTTCCAAAAAGGTATATTTTTCTTGCAACATCGCAATCCTGAATGATCCGGTCAATAAACCGTTCAATCATCAAAATGGTCTTTGAATTTTTAAATGGATGACATGGGTTCACTATAATTGACATGGGCTCGCTATAATTTTGTGTTTTGAGCATAATTTTAGGTTTGGATTTTGGTTATAACGCCTCGATATGTCGATTTATGTAAAAGTTGGTCAAAACTTTGAACCAGGAAGGCGGGTGTAAAATAAAAATCTGCGCGAATGTAATCGCCTATGCTGGACGAAAAAATTAAAAGAATAATAATTTTCACATCCATTTATATCCGCGCCGAACCTCTATAGGCGCGTCGGCTTCTTTTAATGCGGAGATTCTATTTCGAGAGCGAATAATTTATGTGAAATAGTGTTCTTCAATGGTGAAGCGGAATCGAAACACGATGCTTTCCATTGTTTTGTAGTTTCAAGAATGCTTGGTAGTTTCAAAAATGCTTGGCAGATTCAAGAATGGTCGGCGATTGTCAATTCGGTCGTTGTCAAATTCGACTTTTTCGACATATCCATTTTAAGCCCTTGCAATTCGGTTTGCGTGTCTTTCAGGGCTTTGCGGAAGCGATGTTGGCTAAACCAGACTGTTATACCACCTATGATAATGCCGATTGCCAGAGCCAGAAACAGCCACACAAACAGCGGAGCGTGATAGACAAGATTGCTATCTGTTGTATCAAACGGGTTAAGGCTTAACGCGACGCTTGTCCGATTGGCAATAATAAAAGCAATCAGGATGATGCCAACCGGTATCAGTATTATCAGACTAACAATCTGTTTCAGATTCATGATTTCACTCGTTGTTCAAGCGGTCACGCAATTCCTTGCCGGTTTTAAAAAACGGTACCCATTTTTCTTCAACCGAGACCGATTCACCCGTACGCGGATTTCGGCCGGAGCGTGCAGGCCGGTTTTTAACCGAAAAAGCCCCGAATCCGCGCAACTCTACCCGTTTTCCCTCGGCCAAAGCGGTAGATATTTCATCAAATACAGAACTCACAATATTTTCAATATCCCGCTGGAAAAGATGAGGGTTACGGTTAGCAATAATCTGCACAAGTTCCGACTTAATCAAAACAGCCTCCAATTTTGATCCGCATAGTGACAATGACCCGCTAAAAAACAACGAATCATAACGATTCGCCGATTTTCAGATCCCGTGACTGGCAGGCATTTTGAATTCCTGTTCAAAAATTTTGCCAGAAGTCCTTTATCATTCACTACAAAATCCAGTTAACGCAATAGTTTATTGTCTGTCTATCGCATTTCGTCAACGTTATTTGATTAAAAAATATTTGTGTTCGGTAAAAAATTTTGAAAAAGGCAGTTTGCCACATTTAACGTTACCTTGTGGGCTTTTGACATTTGATAAAAACAGGCAGTCCAATGAAAAGTTGAATGGAAAGCAGAATTGCTCTAAATATTGAACTGGTATATGGGAACTTCGTCTAGGCGTTTGTTTTTGTAAAACTCAGGAAAAATTCAGAGGTATGATGGACGACGGTTCAGAAATATTTTCACCGAGCTTCAAATCTGATGCTGTTTTTGATGCTGCACGTCGTCATTCAGTGCGTGTCCACATATTGAAATTTTTACTGCCGGTCGTGGCTATTATTATTGCTCTGGTTTTTTCCTGGTTTACATTTTTTGCAACGCCGAGCACGAGCGATCTCGTTGTTTTGAACGGAGATCAGGGCAGTGGCGGGCAATTGACGATGACCGACCCCAAGCTTGAAGGCTATACTTCGGCCAACAAACCCTATTCGCTCAAAGCCGACAAGGCCATTCAGGATCCGCACCATCCCGGTATGATCGAACTGCAACGGATTATTGCGACACTCCCCTTGGGCGAACGTGGCGAAGCCGCTGTCAATGCGGTGGGCGCGTTCTATGACAATGTCAATGGTCGCCTGCAATTCGATAAACCTTTTGAAGTAAAAACAAATGATGGAATGGTCGCAAAGCTTGATGCTGCCGATGTCAACCTGGCGACAAGTCAATTAAGCACAGACAAGCCGGTTGATATTCGTCGTGGCGGGCAACATTTGAAAGCGAACGGTTTACAAATTCGTGATAATGGGCAAGTGTTGTTTTTTAATCGTGGTGTCAGTCTTGTCATTGACAACGCAAATGCGCAATAAAATGAGGGGCACTTGCCATTTTAAAAATGTGCGGTGTTTCGTTTATTCGAGGATTGTAAAATGAAGCCTTTAAAGCAATATTTTTCTAAGCTTGGTGCAGTGACGGCAACAGGATTGGCTTTCATGAGCCTCGGACAAATGCCTTTATGGGCTCAACAGACAAATTTCGGGGTTAATCTTTCGGGCGGGAAAGAACCGGTTGAACTCAACGCCGATAATCTGGAAATGCGTGACAAAGACGGTGTCGCAATTTTTACCGGCAATGTTTCTGTTGTGCAGGGCGACCGGATTTTGCGCACGTCCAAATTGATTGTGCATTACGCCAAAGCACCTGACGATGCCAATAAAGACAAGTCCGCAACAGCAAGCGACACTTCCGATCAGGGCAAAGGGGATGCTGCCACCAAAACAGCCGCCGCCGGTGCCGGTGGCCTTGGCTCGACGGGTGTTGAAAAAATGGAAGCATCCGGCAAAGTCTATATCAAAACAGCCACACAGGTCGCGACCGGCGATGAAGGTATTTTCGATGGCAAATCGAAATTGATGGTTTTGACAGGAAAACGCGTCATTTTGGCAGATGGTGATAATGTAGCAACCGGTTGTAAATTGACGGCCCATATGGATACAGGCAAAGCTTTTCTCGAAAGCTGTAAATCGGCGGGGCAAAATGGTCGTGTATCGATCATTATGAATCGCAACGAACAAAACGGAAAATGAGCGTTTTATGTCACAAAGTGATTCGCAAATGGCTTTTGAAGAAATAGCCTATGAAGATGGTTCGGGTAAAAGCCTCAAAGAACGCCTCAAAGGAACGTTGGTTGCTCGCGATTTGACGAAAACCTACCGCGGGCGTCAGGTTGTAAAAGGTGTATCTTTCGGTGTGCGCGCCGGAGAAATTGTCGGCATTCTGGGCCCCAACGGAGCCGGCAAAACGACTTGTTTCTACATGGTGACAGGACTTGTCGAAGTGGATGGCGGAAGCATTGAAATCGACGGTTTTGATGTCACCGATATGCCGATGTACAGGCGTTCCCGTTTGGGTATTGGTTATTTGCCGCAAGAAGCCTCTATTTTCCGTGGTCTTTCAGTGGAAGATAATATCAAAGCGGTTTTGGAAGTGGTCGAAAAAGACCGCAAAAAACGCGCGGAAGAACTTGATGCGCTGCTTGATGAATTCAAGATTGCGCATTTGCGCAAAAGCCCGTCATTGGCTCTTTCCGGAGGCGAAAGAAGGCGTTTGGAAATTGCGCGTGCGCTTGCTTCGCGTCCGAACTTCATGCTGCTCGATGAACCTTTTGCAGGTATCGACCCGATTGCGATAGCCGACATTCAACAATTGGTACGGCACTTGAAAAGCCGCGGCATCGGCGTTCTGGTGACCGACCATAATGTTCGTGAAACACTGGGGCTTGTCGATCGTGCCTATATTATCCATGATGGTCAGGTTCTCACCCATGGCCAGCCGGATGATATTGTCACCAATGCGGATGTGCGCAGGCTTTATCTCGGCGATCAATTTTCTCTCTGAGTTCTTCGTGTTTGCCTGAATTATGTTTGATGACAAGAATGGCTGAAAGCGCTTGTCATTAAAAAAATTATGGCGTGCAGCAAGGCTTGTCTTTCCTGATGGCGACAGATTTTCCAACAGGCGGGGTTTGGATAAGACATGCCAAAGCCTTCCTGAGGCTGTCGCCGGCACTATTTATTTTTTTCGGCAATTAATAGCGCAAGGTGAAAATGCACGGAACTTTTGAAAATATGTTCCAATGTGCTTTGTAATGGGCGCGCGGGGATGTTTTTGCATTATCAGCTATAAGCGGCAGGTGCTAAAAAAACACGCTAACACTGTAAAACACATAGATCGTGGTAAAGCGGCTGTCCTTTGCACATGATAAACAACCGAACAAAAACCGGTTGGTGGCGATGAACCGCTCTTTCATAATCAAATTCTGACATGTGCCTATGCTTGCACATGCTTTCCGGATGCGAGCCAAAACAGAATAGTTGTTTTTCATGCTGAAAAATCCGCATGGCAATGTTTTATTTCCGGTTACGGGGGGCAGTGTGCCAATCGAGAAAAGAAAGCGGGAAATAGCAAGCAGGAAATAAAAAACGCGAAATGGAGGAATGAAATATCAAAAAACGGCGGGTGATTATTGATAAATCAATCCGGTTTGACCGGATCGTCAAATAAAATCCGTTTGTTGGTTTTCTCTTGTCGGAAACAACGACACAACGAATTGAATGTTCATTCATTGATTTCATTTGACGAACACATCGCACATGACGAACACATCGCACACCGGTGAAAAAATATAAAAATTGTTGAAATGCACAAGCCGAAACGCAGCTTTTGATTTTTTATCATTTTTTAGTTGACAAGCAAGGATCATACCATTTTCGTTGAAGGATAGATTTTTACGAAAATTATCCGACCGAAGTTAAACATGTCGGTTCGTTTGCGTGATGTTCATTTACCGTTTCGCGCGGGGTCCATTGGGGAGGATTAAGGTTTATGGCGCTGTCACCATCGTTCGAGTTACGCCAATCGCAGTCGCTGGTGATGACACCCCAGTTGATGCAATCCATCAAACTTTTGCAGATGACTGCCGGTGAATTGGAACAATTCATCGAGGAAGCGTTGGAAAAAAATCCGTTGCTTGAACGCTTGGCAGTTGATGACAATAATGGCGGCAATTTAGATGATGTGGGCGCCAAAGAAGGCGAATTTCAAGATTTTTCCGGTGTCGCGCAAATGCCGGAAGAAAAAATTGTCGAAGACGGGCAGCCATACGAAACATTTGATCCTGAAACACTCTCCAACATGTTTGATGGCGCCGACGAGGTCGGTATTTCACAAAGCCCGACATTTGACGGGAACCAAAAAGACGGTTATTCCTCTGAATGGACGGGTGCTTCCGCGAAAGCTTTACCAATCGAAGATTTCAATTTTATCGAGTCGATTGCCGAAAAGCCGAATTTACAGGATTTTGTTGCCGAGCAGATTGCTTTTGCCTTCAAAGATAAAAATGAACACGACATTGCCTGTTATCTCGCTTGCGATCTGGATGACGCGGGATATTTTACCGGTTCAATTCAAAAAGTAGCCGAAGAATTTTCGGTAGCCGAAACATTGGTTTCAAATATTTTGAAACGCCTTCAACAATTCGACCCGCCGGGAATATTTGCAACCTCGCTTTGTGAATGTCTTTCATTGCAGCTTGAGCGACAAAATCGCATGGATCCGGCAATCGGAATTGTGCTTCAAAATCTTCCGCTTCTGGCAAGGCGGGACTTTGTAATGCTTTCCAGGCTTTCCGGTCTCGATGAAAGTGAAGTTTCGGATATTTTAAAAGAGATTCGCGGTCTCGATCCGAAACCCGGCACCGCCTATAATACATCGACAGCAGTGCCTGTCATACCGGATGTGATTATTTCAAAACGGCCGAATGGAGAATTTTTCGTCGAACTGAATCCTGCGGTTTTACCAAAGCTTGTTATTCATCGGGATTATGCTGTCAAAATAGGTAAAGACAGTGTTGACCGCAGTTTCATCAATAGCTGTGTCCAGAATGCCAATTGGTTGATAAAGGCGCTCGATCAGCGGGAAAGAACATTGATTACTGTGAGTGCCGAGATTGTTCGCCATCAGCAGGAATTTTTGCGGCGCGGCATTTCTTTTTTAAAACCCCTCACACTTGCGACAATCGCCGAAGCGGTTCACATGCACGAATCGACAATAAGTCGTGTAACAGCAAATAAATATGTGGCAACGCCGCGCGGCATTTTCGAGATGCGCAGTTTCTTTTCGGCTGCTTTGCAATCGACCGAAGGAGGCGAGCAATACGCAGCCGATGCTGTTCGCCATCGTATTCGCGAGCTGATAGACAATGAAAACGTCGATCATGTTCTTTCCGATGATACACTTGTTCAATTGCTCAAAAAAGAAAATATAGTTCTCGCCCGACGAACTGTCGCTAAATATAGAGAAGTAATGAATATATCTTCCTCGGTGTTACGCAGAAGAGAAAAAAAGGCAAAACTTGGAACAATTCCAGAATGAGTTTGTCGATTGACTTGTTGTTGATAAATGACTAGAAGCCCGCCCAGAAAATGCGGTTTTCCTGTCTTTTCAGGAAAAGGGCGTGCTTTGAGTTGCTTCCTCTCGAAGATGTCGTTAAACTGCAAAAATCACGAATTATGAACGAGGTTTATAATGAGCTTGCGCATTTCAGGAAAGCACATGGATATTGGTGAAGCTTTCCGTACGCGGATTGAAGACCGTATCAATGATGCGATTTCAAAATATTTCGCCGGCGGCGTTACCGGACATGTTACCGTTGTCAAATCGGGTTCACGTTTTTCGGCGGAATGCGTATTGCATTTAAGCTCCGGAGCAGTGTTGCAAACAACCGGTCAGGCACAAGACCCGCAAGCCGCTTTCGATGCGGCAGCAGAACGGTTGGAGACACGTCTTCGTCGTTATAAAAGGCGTTTGAAATCCCGCAGCAACAAGCAGAATGATAATGCCGCTTTTGCCGAATTTGCATACCACATTATGGAACCGGTGCCCGATGAAGACGAGGGCTTGCCGGAAGATTATGCGCCGACAATTGTTGCCGAGACATCCATGACATTGCGCGATATGTCTGTTGCCAATGCTGTTGTCGAACTTGATTTGATGGATAACCCTGTTCTGGTGTTCCGCAATGCAGCCGATGGAAAAATCAATATTGTTTATCGGCGTGCAGACGGCAATATCGGTTGGATCGACCCGTCATCCATCACCAATAAAGCTTGAATCGGGGAAAAACCTTTTCCTTAACGGTTTTACAACTACGATAAAAAGGGAATCATCCACACCCTTTCATTCTCCGGGCATGATTGTCAGCTTGAGAGAGGATTCGGGATGGAAAAAGGAAACCACATGGATCTCAGTGATTTGATAGCACCTGAAGCGGTTATTCCTGCACTTAAGGCAAATTCCAAAAAACAGGTTTTGCAAATTATGGCAGAAAAAGTCGCTTCTTTGACGGGGCTCGATGCACACACGGTGCTTGAAACGATTCTCCAGCGGGAGAAGCTTGGTTCCACCGGCGTTGGCAATGGCATTGCTATTCCACATGGCAAACTTAATAATGTCGACCGTATTATCGGGGTTTTTGCCCGTCTTGAAACACCGGTCGACTTCGAGGCACTTGATGACGAGCCGGTTGATCTTGTTTTTCTGCTTCTGGCACCTGAAAGTGCCGGTGCCGATCATTTAAAAGCACTTTCGCGCATTGCCCGCGTTTTGCGTGATAGTGATATGGTGCAAAAATTGCGCAATACACATGATGCGGCAGCCATTCATACGTTTCTCACCCAGCATCCGGCTGCGTCGAATGCTGCTTGAGATCGCGTTGATTGCTTGAGATATTCTATATGCCCGGAATCAATACCGATTGCGGGCATTTATTTTTTTGGTGAGGTAGCTTAGCTTTCAAGAGTTGACCGGCAACAAGACCACTGATAGGCTTTTATGACCGGATTTAAGTTGATATGTCCGGTAAATTTCAATGGCAGGACAAAATAATGACCTCTTTGGCCCATCAGAATGATGACCGCTTTCGCGAGCAGGGTATAGCCGCGCCGCTTACTTTTCTCATCATGTTTGTTATCTTTATTTATGGCGCCTTGTTGGTCGGTCTGCTTGGTCTGTCGAACTGGATTATCCACGCTTGGAACCTGACATTTTTCATCAATCTGGGAAAATTCGGGGTATTTCTTCTGGCTATTATCATACCGGCTTTATGGGCGGTTCTCGTAGCTATATGCGCCAGCATTCCTTATTACATTTTGCGCTCGCGCGGGTCTTATCTTATGGCGTCGAAGGTCGCAACAATCATTGTTTTTGCGATGTTTCATATTTTTGCCTTGCCGTGGATTTTGTGGCCGATGGTGCGTCGTGCTTCGCCGAAATTGCGCCGTAAGCACATTGAAAAATTGCGCCAAATGGTAAGAGACGGCAAAATGAAAGACCGGCTTGCAGAACGCCACCGGCGTTTGTTGTTTCGAGGATACCATTTTTCCTGATCCGATTTTATAGGTTGTTTAGCATCCCGGCTCTACAGAGCATGAAGAGCAAAATAATGCCTTCAATAGAAAATCAAAACTACAATTGACCCGATATAAAATATTGTCTTGGGAAGCCTTGGGAAGCGGGTGAAGGGAACATGCTTTGCGCCAGGAACGCAAGACTTGAATAAAGCCCATTAAATTAATGGATAATAATTGAAAACCGGCGATAGGAAATTTTCCGGACTTGGGAAATTGAAAAACCGGGCTTGCAAAATTTGCTACCCGGTTAACAAGACTGATGCGGTAAAATTATTTTAGCGTGGTCGAATTATTGATGTCTCAGAGCTGCCAAAGTGCGACGGTTATACCGACGCGGTGTGATGCACCAGTAAACCCCGCCGGAAACGAGCGATGCAACGAGATTGATGACAGTCTCTCCGAAAGATAGCGCCATTCCACTCAACCAGAGCGAGATGAAATAAAGAATAGCGGCAATGACGGCTGACAATAAATAATAGTGCATTTTGTAGAAATGGCGGTGTTCGCCATAAATAATCGCTGCAATAAAGACAATACCCACAATCATGAAATGCGGCGGAATATCATAAAGCGGATTATTCGGTGACAATAAATCATGTAATGTTATGTCATGTTCGAGTAACAAAACAGTCAAGCCGATTTGTACAATCATAAATGCCGCTTCGGCAAAAATACAACCGACCAAAATCCATGTAATGTGGAATGCTGTAATACTTTTCATGTCACTTCCTATTCGAGCCACCATTTTCAGTCGCCGTGTCCGGCAATCATCATGGCTTCAAGTTTTAACCGTTCCGACTTTCTTAAACGTTCCGATTGTGATTTGAGTTGCCCGCATGCAGCAAGAATATCACGTCCGCGCGGTGTTCTAATCGGTGAAGCATAGCCAGCCTGATTGATTAAATCGGCAAACCGTTCGATTTGTTCCCAATCCGAACACTGGTAATTGCTTCCCGGCCAGGGATTGAAAGGAATAAGGTTGATTTTAGCCGGTATACCTTTCAGAAGCTTGATTAACCGTTTGGCATCGTCGAGGCTGTCATTGACATCTTTGAGCATGACATATTCAAACGTTATCCGTTTTGCATTTGATAGCCCCGGATAAGCGCGGCAGGCATCAAGCAATTCCGCCAAAGGATATTTTTTATTGATGGGAACCAATATATCGCGCAACTCGTCGCGAACTGCGTGAAGCGATATGGCAAGCATAACGCCGATTTCTTCACCGGTTTTGAAAATTCCCGGAACAACGCCGGATGTTGACAATGTGATACGGCGTTTTGAAAGTGACAGCCCTTCACCATCCGAAGCAATCAACAATGCCTGTTTGACCGCTTCAAAGTTATAAAGCGGTTCGCCCATTCCCATCATGACGATGTTGGTGATTTTGCGCCCCTCTGCCGGTACAATAGCGCCATCTGGCGTGTCTTTATCAGGAAAATCGCCGAGCCGGTCGCGGGCGATCAGCAATTGTCCAAGAATTTCTTCCGCCGTGAGATTGCGAACCAGCTTTTGGGTTCCGGTGTGACAGAACGAACATGTGAGCGTACATCCCACTTGCGAGGACATGCACAAAGTACCGCGCCCCTCTTCGGGGATATAGACCATTTCAACCTCGACGGGTTTTCCGGCTCCACGGGAAGGAAAGCGCAACAACCATTTGCGAGTTCCGTCGTTGGATATTTGTTCTTCGACAATTTCCGGACGCGCGATGGAAAAATGCTTTTTCATTTTTTCCCGCATATCCTTGGAAATATTGAACATATCGTCGAAATTGGAAACACCGCGCACATAAAGCCAATGCCAAAGCTGGCTCACACGCATACGCGTCTGACGTTCCGGAACGCCTATTTCTTGTAAAGCACTAGCCATTTCAGCGCGCGACAGACCGATCAGGGATGCTTTTGTTTCATCCATTTTTGCCGGACGCAAAAGTGATGCCGCGCCAATAGGTTTAAGATCGTAGGATACGCTCATACTTTCAAATGCTCTGAATAAAGTTCTGCCATGCGCATTTAGCACAAAAGCAAACAAACGTCACCACACTTATGCTCCATAAAAAACACTGCAACATGGTATTATTATGTTGCAGTGCCTGAAATTGATGAAAAACAAAAAGTTTTATTTATTTACATTTCTGTGCAGCATTCAGGGCTGCCGTAATTCCTTTCAGGGAATAGGTGTAGCTCGTATTTGTTCCACGTTGGGAAACAGCTTTGACAGAAAGATTGGAGCCATTTTTCATAGCTGCAACAAGCTGGCTTTCGGTTGCCGGCGAAGCTGCCCATGCCGATGAATCCTTGGTAAAGAATTCAAAATTCTTGCCGTCAACAGAAACGGTAACTTTATCCTTCAAGGCATAACCCGCCATGAATTGGGGTTCATATGTAACCGGATTACCGGCACGTTTGCTGACGAGGAAATAATTGTCGCCATGGTTGACCGATTTTGGTTCCGCAGTGATCGGGGCGGAAAGCACATAACATACTGTGTTGTTTCCGGATTTATAGGAATAGGCACCCCATGCATCGAATTGGTTGATGCGTGTTGGTGTTTGTGCCGAAGCAGTTCCGGCAATAGCCATAATCATGACAGACGCAGCAACAAAAGTTTTTCCAAACATCGTATACTCAGCTCACTTTTAATTTTCTATTGGCAAAGCCATGTGGCTTCAAACCGGCGATTTTCAAAAACCGGCATATCATTCTTGCAACATGCCGACAGTTGTTACATGCAATTTTGACTAGTTTATGGTTACCAAAAGGTGAAGTTTCGCGTAAAAATATCAATTTCTGCGGAAAAACTATTTTTTTGGCGTTTCAATCGGGTTTTTTTCCAATATTTTGCGGGCTGCCTGATAATGCGCGTCGGTAATGTGGGCGCGCACTGCGGAAATCGCAATTGTAAGGACTGCAATATCATCCGTGAAGCCGATAACGGCCAACATATCGGGGATAAGATCGAAAGGCATCACAAAATAGGCGAGTGCTGCAAGAAGAATGCCGCGTACACGTGTCGGTGTTTGAGGGTCGAATGCACAATAATAACTGGCAACAACATCTTCCATAAAAGGAATGTGGCCAGCCGCTTTGCGAACTGTTTTCCAGAAAGTCGCCCGTACTTTTGCAGCGCGGCTTTTTTGCGTTTCTTCTGATTCGGGCTTCAGAATTTTATCAATTGTTTTTTTATCCATCTTAAAATCCCATAAGGAAAAATGTTCTCAAAGCACGCCCCGTTAACAATGATAGAAGTAGGAAGGACGCATAATTTTACAAGTTTCCCGTTTCAGGAATCCTTTTTACGGGATATTCAGGAATTGACTTGTCAAAAGATATTTCAAAATTGAAGAGAGGAATTTCTTTTGTAAAATTCGGCGCTTGACTCTCATTTATATTCGATTCAATAATAGAACAAAACAAGAACATTGTGTGAGTCTTTTATGCCGGATATAGCCCAATTACGCCGCCTCATTGCCCGCATTGAAGGAAAGCCTGTCGCTTTTTCTACAGATGGCAAGAGGAAGGGCAAAGAAAAGCCTGTTCTTCCTGAAGGCTATTTTAATCTCGGTCACGAAACAGCCGATTTTATGGCCGGCCCATTTCCCTCTTATGCCTTGCATGAAGTTATTTCAGGGCCAGCCGCCATGAATAGTGCAACCGGTTTTTCTCTCGGTCTTCTCAAACGTAATGAAAAGGCGAATTGCCCTTTCATCTGGCTGGAAGAAGAAAGCACAGAAATAGAATATGGCATTCCTTATCCGGTCGGTATTTCTGCTTTCGGGCTTGATCCGGCGCGATTTATTCTGGTGCGTTGTCCGAAAGCCGAAGATGTATTGAAAGCGGCTGATGATGCATTGGCAACGTCCAGAGTGGGCGGTTTGTTGTTAAGCCTTTCGGGGGCTTGTCGGGCGCTTGATTTTACAGCCACCCGACGTTTGCATCTGGCAGCAGAAAAAGCACATTCGCCGGTTGTTCTGGTGCTTGGCAAAGAAGCATTGAAAAACAGCAACGCTGCCACACGTTGGCAAATCAAATCAGCTCCTTCTGAAAGTTCGGGTGCAAAAGCACCGGGGCTAACAAATTATGATGTCACGCTTTTGCGAAATAGAACCGGATATACCGGACATTGGTTGATGCAATGGAACATCCATGACCAGATTTTTACAAACCCCCAAGAAATACGGCACACACGGCCGGCTCTATTTGGCACTCGCTTTTCCTCGCCTGCCAATAGACCGTCTGAAGACGGTTTTGCCGCCTGAAAAAGCACCGGATTTCACAAAACCTTTTGCAATTGTTGGCCGTTCTGTTCACGGACTTAGGCTTGTTTGTGTCAATGAGGCGGCTATACATGCCGGCCTTTATCCGGGGCTTTCTCTGGTTCATGCACGCAGCCTTTGTGAAAGAATAGAAACAGTCAATGAAGCGGAAGAGGCCGACAAGGACTATCTTCAATATCTCGCCCGAAATGCCGGACGGTTCACCCCTCTTGTAGCCTATAGCCTTCCCTTTGGTTTGATACTCGATGTAACAGGCTGCGATCATCTTTTCGGGGGGCCACAAAAAATGCTCGAAAAAGTGACCGCTTATTATAAGGGGCTGGGGCTTGAGACACTCTCTGCACTGACAATAACACCGGCAGCCGCACGGGCTTTTGCCCGTTTTGGTGTCAACCGTTTTGTCACAAAAGAAGATTTTGTTTTAACATTGGATCGGCTGAAATTACCGGCACTTGAAGCAAAGCCGGATGTCCAGATGGCACTTCGCCGTGCCGGATTTTATTGTTTGAAAGATATTCAGGCGGTTTCACCAAAAGCTTTGGCTGCACGCTTTGGCGAAGTTTTGCCTGCCCGCCTTGATGCGCTTTATGGAAAAAGACAGGAACCGCTTTCATTCATAAACCCGCCTCCATCCCTTTATTTGTCATTACGTTTGGAAGAGCCGTTGATTGATGTAACAATGGTTGAAAAACAGTTTTTTGTTCTGGCAAAAGAGTTTTTCAAGCGTCTGACGAAGCTCGGTCTGGGGTGTCTGATGATAAACATCATCCTTTATCGGGTTGATGGACATATTGACCGGATAGGCATTGAGACCGGTCGCCCTTTGAGCGACCCCGTACAATTCCTGTCGCTTCTTGAGGAACGGCTGAAAAGCTTGAAGACACCGCTTGATGCGGGATATGGCTATGATACTTTGGCTCTTTCGGCAAGTCGTTCCGCTCCCCTTCGCCCCCTTCAGACAGAGCTTGTCAATGACGATCTCGAACCGGCAGAAATCGGGCAACTGGTTGATCGGCTTTCAACCCGTCTGGGGGCAGATCATGTTCTGGTTGCCGGTAGCAAAGAAAGTCATATTCCCGAATATGCAGCTTTTTGGGGGGTAGCGCAGCACC
This sequence comes from Bartonella sp. B10834G3, assembly GCF_016102505.1. NCBI lineage: Bacteria > Pseudomonadati > Pseudomonadota > Alphaproteobacteria > Hyphomicrobiales > Bartonellaceae > Bartonella > Bartonella sp. B10834G3. Next base: position 807,719 of record NZ_JACFOM010000001.1, on the reverse strand, counting down.
ATAAACCGCACACCGAAGCTTTGAAAGCTTTGGATGCACAATTGAAGGCACAAGGATTTTCTCCTCTTCATTCCAATCCGCCAGAACGGCCTATCAGGCTTTTTTGCCCGCCACAGCCTATTGATGTCATTGCCGCTTTGCCGGATGATCCGCCAGCTTCTTTTCGCTGGCGAAGGGTTATCCATAAAATCCGCCTTGCCGAAGGGCCTGAACGTATCAGTGCGGAATGGTGGAAACATTCGGGTCCCGATCGTGATTATTATCGCGTGGAAGATGAAAATGGCGAACGTTTCTGGATATTCCGTTATGGCGAATATCCGAAAACCAAGTGGTTTCTGCATGGATTATTTGCCTGAAATTTTTCAGTTTCCAGAAGTTTTAAAGGCAAGTTTACGCATTATGCGTTGGTTTTTGTTCTCTACCAGAAAGTCCGGTTTTTTGAAAAACTTGTCTTTACGTCGGGCAAAAAAATCTTTCCGCCAAGAAACGACCGGACAAAATAAGGCGTCAACATGTTTGCATTGTCTGTAAGAAGCAATTTTTCGTTTTTAAAAGGCGCTTCCCATCCCGAAGAGCTGGTGGGCGAGGCGGCACGTCTCCACTATGCCGGCATCGGCATTGCCGATGAAAACACATTGGCCGGTGTGGTTCGCGGATTTGCCATGGCACGGGAAGTTTTAAAACTTGACCCTTCATTCCGCTATCTTGTCGGTTGCCGGCTGGTGTTTTCGGATGGAACGCCGGATCTTGTTGTCTATCCACGAGACAGAAAAGCTTATGGCATGTTGTGCCGGATGTTGAGTGAAGGAAAAGCAAAATCCGGCGAAAAAGGAGCCTGCCAATTAAAGTTTGAAGATTTTTTGTTTCGTGCGCGCGGTTTCCAGATCATTGTTACAGATGGCGAAAAACTGGAAGACACGTTGAAAAATTTGCAACAGGTGGCAAAGGGGCAAGTCTTTCTGGGTTTGCCGATGAATTTTACCGGCAAGGATGCCCGCTATGGCGAATATCTGGCAACAATGGCCAAAAACTTTAACGTCGGCCTCATTGCTGCTGCCGATATTCTCTATCACAGTGAAGAAAGGCGCATTTTACAAGATATTCTGACAGCAATCCGCCTTCATAAAACAATTGACGAAGCCGGATTTGTGCTTCAAGCCAATAGCGAAAAATATCTGAAGCCGGTGAAAGAAATAGAACGGCTTTATCGGAATTTTTCCGGAGCAATCAAGACGCAACAGGATTTTGTAGCTCCCATTTCCTTTTCACTTGATGACCTTTCCTATTCCTATCCGGACGAGCCGGTTCCTGCCGGTAAAACGCCCCAATCCTATCTGGAAGAATTGACCTGGAAAGGCATGGCTGAAAGGTTTCCAAAAACAGCTTATGACAGTGTAAAACCACTTCTGGAAAAAGAATTGAAGCTTATCAAGAAGCTTCGCTATGCTCCTTATTTTCTGACTGTTTATGACATTGTCAGTTTTGCAAAATCACAAGGCATTCTTTGTCAGGGGCGCGGTTCGGCCGCTAATTCGGCAGTATGTTTCTGTTTGGGCATTACCAATGTCAATCCGCAACAGATTGATCTGTTGTTTGAACGGTTTATTTCCGAAGAACGTAACGAGCCACCCGATATTGATGTCGATTTCGAGCATGAGCGGCGCGAAGAAGTGATGCAATATATCTATCGCCGTTATGGTCGCCATAGAGCTGCAATTGTTGCAACGGTCATCTGTTATCGCAGTCGCAGTGCCATTCGTGATGTCGGCAAAGCTTTGGGCTTGAGCGAAGATATTATAGGAGCGATTGCCTCGACTGTCTGGGGCACGTCCGGTAAAAAAGTGAGCGATGAAGAGATTGCTCAAAGAGGACTCGACCCGACAAACCGGATGATTGGTCTGACGGTACGTCTTGCTCATGAATTGGTCGGCTTTCCAAGGCATTTGTCACAGCATGTCGGCGGTTTTGTTTTGACTGAGCAAAGGCTTGACGAAACCGTACCGATCGGCCCTGCTGCCATGAAAGACCGCAGCTTCATCGAGTGGGATAAAGATGACATCGACACTGTCAAATTGATGAAGGTCGATATTTTGTCTTTGGGGATGTTGACCTTGATCCGCAAAGCTTTTGATCTTTTGAAACGTCATAAAAATATCAGCCTTGGCTTGCATGATGTGCCGCGGGAAGACGAAAGCGTCTATAAAATGTTGTCGAAAGGCGATTCAATCGGAGTTTTTCAGGTTGAAAGCCGGGCACAAATGAACATGTTGCCGCGATTGAAACCGAAACAATTTTACGATCTGGTCATTGAAGTGGCTATTGTCCGCCCCGGCCCGATACAGGGCGATATGGTGCACCCCTATTTGCGCCGTCGCAACCATATGGAAAAAGTTGTTTATCCCTCACCTTCACCACAATTCGGCCCGCCTGACGAATTGCAACGTGTTCTGGGGAAAACCTTGGGCGTGCCACTTTTTCAGGAACAGGCAATGCGCATTGCCATAGAAGCCGCCAAATTTACTCCCGATGAAGCCAATCTTTTGCGTCGTGCCATGGCAACATTCCGGCGGGTTGGAACCATTCATACCATGCAGGCAAAAATGGTCGAGGGAATGGTCAGGCGAGGTTACAAGCGCGATTTTGCCGAAAATTGTTTCAAGCAGATTGAAGGTTTCGGTGAATATGGTTTTCCTGAAAGCCATGCCGCAAGCTTTGCCCACCTTGTTTATGTTTCGGCTTGGCTCAAATGTCATCATCCGGAAATTTTCGCGACTGCTCTTCTTAATTCCCAACCTATGGGATTTTATGCCCCCGCCCAGATTATTCGGGATGCCCGCAATCACGGTGTCGAGGTTTTGCCAGTCGACGTCAATCATAGCCATTATGACCATTGTCTGGAAAAAAACGGCAATGGTTTTTCTTTGCGATTGGGATTTCGCCAAATCAGCGGTTTTGCCATTGAATGGGGAAAAAGAATCGAACTTCAACAGGCCGAAGGGTCGTTTTCTTCGATTGAAGAATTGCATCGTCGGGTGGTGCTACCAAAACGCGCCTTTGAACTTCTTGCCGATGCCGATTGTTTCTTAAGTATCAATAAAGAGCGGCGCTCGGCTTTATGGGCAGTGCGCCGTTTGCCCGATCATGGAAATTTGCCATTATTTGCGGCAGCACAACAATCCGATCTCGGTGAAGAAGAGCCGCTTATCTTTACGCCGATGAAATTGAGCGAACATGTTATTACCGATTATGAAACAACGCGACTGTCGCTCAAAGCCCATCCGGTCAGTTTTTTGCGAAATGACCTTGTGAAAAAGGGTGTGCTTACCTGTCATGAGGCAATGGAAATTGCAGGTGGATCTTCTGCAACAATAGCCGGTATTGTTACAGTCCGGCAAAAGCCCGGCAGCGCCAAAGGTGTGGTCTTTTTGACAATGGAAGATGAAAGCGGCATTGCCAATATTGTTGTCTGGCCAAAAATAATGTTGCGCTTTCGCCGCGAGGTCATGGGGGGAAAACTCCTATTGATAACAGGTAAAATACAACGCGATTCTTCCGGTGTTACCCATCTTGTTGCCTCCCATATAGAAGATAGAAGTATGGACATTATCAATCTGAGCGAAATTCCCGAACATTTTGCAGCAATTGAAAGCGAACCTGTGGCCCGCCATCCCCGTCAGTTCCGTGCTCTGCCAAAATCCCGCGATTTCCATTAAAACTTTCGTCCAACCCGTCTTCGATAATGCTACTGTCTTTATATCTGCGAAATATCTGCGAAATTTTAATATTTGAGAAATTTCGCTCCTGCTTTTTGCAGGATTGAGAGAAAACCATTGTCATGACTTGAATAGGTGAAAGTCCGTTTATCGGTTAATCTTCAATTCTTCGGTTTTTCATGATGGGATATTGAAGAAAAAAATGTAAGTTTTTTATCATATTAGAAATGAATATTTTATATAAAATTTCAATTTTCTAATTATTATAATTTTAAATAAATTTGTTTTATTTATTTAAAATTTTAATTAACATATATAATTATTGTTATATTTAAGTTATTTTTCATATTGACGTTATTTTTAATTGTAATGAAATTTAATTTTTTAATAATTTTATTATAGGTTAATTATCTTTTCAGGTAAAATCGGAATACCGCAAATTTATATAAATGCGGTTACATAAATCCGGTTTGCCTCAAGCATTGTAGTGCAAATGTTTTGAATTATGGTGCAGGCAATTTTCTGTTTCTGATCGAAACATTCAAAAACTTGCACCGGCACTAAAACCACTTCTTCTCATAAATTTTATTTGTTTTCTGAAAAATTCAGGAAGATTGTTATGATGTTTTAAAACGGATGAATGTGTAGTGGCACAGACCATCATAGTCACAAATGATAGTCTTTTACTTCATCAATATTTCATGCAACATATTCAGTAATATTGGAACATTTCAGAAAATAATTCAGGCAACGGCTGCAAGTCGCTCGTTTCCCAAACGATAGGAAACTGCTTCGGCAAGATGGCGTTTGGTAAGATGCGTCTCACCGTCAAGATCGGCAATCGTACGAGCAACTTTCAGGACACGATGGTAGGCGCGCGCTGAAAGGCGCATTTTTTCGCTTATCGTTTGTAATAATATTGTTGCGGCACTATCAAGAACAGCAACTTTTTCGATCAGATTTGCAGGACAATCGCCGTTGGTGCGGATTTGGGGTATTCCCAGTTCTGCATATCTTTTACTCTGTATATCTCGTGCTTTTCTAACGCGCTCGGCGACAATGCGGCTTGGTTCGGCTTCTGCCGGTTTGATAAGTTCAAGTGCCGATAAGGCCGGCACATCAATACGCAAATCTATGCGGTCGAGTAATGGTCCGGAAATGCGTGCCTGATAATCAAGCTGGCATTTCGGGCCTTTGGCGCAAACATGCCCCGGTTCTCCTGCCATACCACAACGACAAGGGTTCATGGCAGCTACAAGCTGGATACGCGCCGGATAGCTGACATGCCGGTTGGCACGCGCAACAACGCATTCTCCGCTTTCAAGCGGCTGGCGCAAAGAATCGAGAACCTGTGGCGAAAATTCGGGAAACTCGTCGAGAAACAACACACCATTATGGGCAAGTGAAACTTCACCGGGGCGCGCTTTAATGCCACCGCCGACCATAGCGGCCATGGATGCCGAATGGTGGGGCGCACGGAAAGGCCGATGAATGGAAACAGAACCGTTCGTTGTTTCTCCGGCAATCGAGGCAATCAGCGAAACATCAAGAAGTTCACGGGCATCGAGCGGCGGTAAAATGGAAGGTAAACGCTCGGCCAACATGGATTTGCCAGCTCCGGGAGGGCCGACAAACAACAAATTATGGCGTCCGGCAGCGGCAACTTCGAGTGCACGTTTGGCGGCATTTTGCCCCTTTATGTCGGCAAGATCAGGCAAATTATTCTGAACAATATATTGGCGTGGCTGTGGCGGCGAAAGAAATTGCGAACCTTTGAAATGATTGACCAGAGCAAGCAAACTTGAAGGAGCTAAAATGTCGATGTCGGATCCTGCCCAGGCGGCTTCCGGCCCACATTTTTCGGGGCAGATCAGCCCCTTATCGGAAGCGACAGCGGTCATGGCTGCGGGCAAGACACCGCTCACCGGTGCGATAGAACCATCCAGCCCCAATTCACCCATGACAACGTATTTTTGCCCGATTTCAGGGGGTAAAAGCCCCATTCCGACCATAAGCCCGACGGCTATCGGCAGATCATAATGCGAACCTTCTTTGGGTAAATCGGCCGGTGCAAGATTGACAGTAATCCGTTTGATCGGCATGGATAAACCACAGGCATGAAGTGCTGCCTGCACGCGTTCGCGACTTTCTGCAACCGCCTTGTCGGCAAGGCCGACAATCGACATCCCCATTTTACCATTGGCAATCATAACCTGAACATCAACAGGTAAAGCGTCAATGCCGGAAAAGGCAACAGTCGTAATACGTGCAACCATTTGTCTTGTTCTCATGTGAGTTGTATCAAAATGAGACAACCATTATTTTTAGTGAAAATCAAGAACATTTCATGAACAAATAATAAATTTATAGTTGTTTTTATATCCTGTTGAAAATTGACGCTTAACACTTCCTTGACGAAAATGAAGCAAAATCATGTTTGGTTGTGTATGAATAGACAAGAACCTATGGTATCGAAGAAAAAGACATATTTAAAACATCAGGTGATGTTTGTCTGTTGCCGTCGGCAAAAACGTGGAATCGGAACTATGGGGCGCTATATTCGGTGAATAAACGGGTCAATTTCAGAGTTTTGCGATAAAGAGTTAAGTGTTTTGGTAACAACGAGTACAAAGTCGAGGTTGAAGAGGGGAAGCGCTTTTGTCGCTTTCGGAGCCTGTTTTGCACTCGCTTTTTCTTACCCGCAAGCAGCAACTGCTTTTGATCTTTTCGGTATCCATTTATGGGGAAAGAAAGACCAGACCGACAAAAATTCCGACGTTATCGGTGTTCCCAAACATTATAAAGTTAAAGTGACCAATGCTCCGAATGCACCGGAAGCGGGCGTAAAAATTGTCAAGGCAGCGTCTTCACTTGTCGAGGATGAAGATAAAGCTGCCTCCGGTTCTGCAGGACTTTTGGCCAAAGCGCGCGGTGATTACAGGAAAATTCTGGCAGCCCTTTATGCCGATGGTTATTACGGGGGAACAATCAGCATTGCTGTAAATGGCGCAGAAGCAGCCAATATTCGACCAGATACAGAATTGCCCGACCAATCCGACATTGTCATCACAATTGATACCGGACCGCAATATCATTTCGGTGTTGCAAGCGTTCATGATCTCGCGCCAAAAACCGACGACAAAAAAGACAAAGTTCCTCTTCCGGCCGATTCAGGATATGCGTCAGGGGATGTTGCAAAATCGGGTTCGGTCTTCAAGGCGGAACAGCTAGCCATCGAGGGCTGGCGCCAGCAGGGTTACGCCAAGGCTAGCGTAAAAAATCGTGATGTGGTTGCCGATCATGCCAGTCGCACTGTCGATTCCAATATCGAGGTTCTGCCCGGTCAAAAGGCACATTATGGTCCCTTGACAGTTAAAAACGTCAGCGAAAAACCGCGCATGGATTCAGCCTATGTTGCATGGATGACAGGATTAAAAGAGGGGCAGGAATATGACCCCGATGATATTGCCAAGGCCAATAAGCGGCTTGCGCGGCTTGATGTATTTCGTGCTGCCAATGTAAGGGAAGCAGACAAGATCAAGGCTGATGGCAGTTTGCCGCTCAATCTTACGGTGCAAGAACGGCCACTCCATCGTTTCGGCGTTGGCGGCAGCTATTCAACACTTGATGGCGCAGGCCTTGAAGCCTATTGGATGCACAGAGATCTGTTCGGTCATGCGGAACGCTTGCGTTTTGATGCCAAGATTAGCGGCATTGGCGGCAGTCAGGATGATTCGTATAATCCGAAAAATTTCAGTTATCTGTTAGGAACGACTTTCACCCGTCCGGGTATTATTACGCCTGACACCGATTTTGTCGCAAGCCTCAAAGGGCAACGTGAAGTTCTTGATAATTATACAACCACAGGCATTACTGGACAGCTCGGTTTAACGCAAATTTTTAGCGACGAATTATCCGGACGTCTTTATTTCAATGCCGCCCAAACCAAATCGGAAGACGATTATTTCGGCAATCGCGATTTTACAACAGTCGGATTTTTGGGAGGTTTGCTCTATGACAGCCGTGACAACAAATCCAATCCGAAACATGGTCTTTATGGCGAAGCTGTTCTGGAACCGATTTACGAAATTCATTATGGAAACTTTATCGGCAAGATGACATTGGAAGGCCGTTCCTATTTTTCACTTGATGCAAAAGATCGCTATGTCATTGCAACGCGGGCAAAGATCGGTTCGATCACCGGTCCGGAAGCGCGCGAAATCCCCTCCGATATGCTCTTCTTTGCCGGTGGCGGTGGTTCGGTACGTGGCTATGGCTACCGCAATATCGGTATCAGAACCGATACGCACGATACAATTGGTGGCCGTTCACTTGTCGAAGGGTCGGCGGAACTGCGCACAATGGTGACCGATACAATCGGTCTCGTCGGTTTTGTCGATGCCGGTGTTGTGGGGGCTGATTCCACACCGGATTTTTCCGAAAATACCAAAGTCGGTGCCGGTATTGGTGTTCGTTATATGACAGGGCTCGGACCATTGCGTTTTGATGTGGCAGCACCTCTTGATGGTGCGGTCGGTGACCCCGATCTCGGTTTTTATGTTGGCATAGGGCAGGCGTTCTGATGATGAAAAATTTTTCACTTTCAGCTTTTATGACCGCATTGTTCCTGATCTTTGCAGGCTTGACGGCAAGCTTTGCCGAGACTTCTTCACCCGCCGGTCATGATACGGCTGCGGCCGAAAAGTCGTGGGTTTTGTCATTTATTGAAAGCAAGATTTCCTCACCCAACCGGCAAATCCGTTTTGCCGATATTGAAGGGGCTTTGTCGTCGAATGCCACAATCGGCTCGATTACGATTGCCGATCGACAAGGCGTCTGGCTCAAGATCACCAATGCCAAGCTTGACTGGAATCGTTTGGCACTATTACGCGGACAAGTATCTATTAACGAATTGTCAGCCGAAAAAATTGATATTTTCAGAAAACCTTTGCCTGATACTTCGGCACCAAGCCCACAGTCCAAGGGTTTTTCTATACCGGACTTGCCAGTTGCAATAAGCATCAAATCGCTTGATGCAAAGACAGTTGCATTCGGAGAGCCACTATTCAATCTTCCTTCCGAAGTGTCGTTGCAAGGCGGTATAACCCTTGCCGATGGTGATCTCGCAGCCCGACTTGTTATGAAACGTCTGGACAAGCCCGGCAATTTCGACGTGTTGGCCGATATTTCCAACAGCACCAATAAGGCAAAAATCGATATTGAAGTCTCGGAGCCGGAAAACGGCATTGTTGCCAATCTTTTAAAAATAAAAAATCGCCCCTCTGTTGCTTTGATAGCAAAAGGCGAAGGACCGCTTGATAATTTCGAGCTTGGTCTTTCTATGAAAGCCGGTGCCGATCCGGTATTAAATGGCAAATTCAAGCTTCAGGGCACAGAAAGCGGAAAATCGATAAATGTTAACCTGTCGGGGCCAATTGTCCTTTTGATGCCGGACGAATATCGGGCATTTTTCGGGGCAAGGACAGAGCTTGAATTGGCAGCTTTGCTGAAAAAGGACGGCGGTTTTCGCCTTGACAAATTTTCGATCAATGGTGAGGGCGTTCATATAGCGGCAAATGCAGAAACATTGTCGGATGGTTTTTTGCGCCGTTTGGCGGTCAAAGCATCAGTCAAAGCGCAAACAGGTGAGGCAATTATTTTGCCTGTCGCCGGAGGCAAGACACGTGCCGATAATATAGCTCTTAATATTGATTATGGGCGCAATGAAAGCTCAATGTGGAGTGGGCAATTTATCGTCAATAATTTTGCAAACGAAAATTTCATTGCCCATGATATTACTGTTGATATGGGCGGGGATGCCGAAAATCTCGATGATGTGAATAATCGTCATGTCGGGTTGCAGATCAGCGGCGCAATCAACGGCATGGCAACGCCGAAGAGCAAGATTTCGGATGCCTTGGGAAAATTGGTCAATTTGAAAGTCGATGCCGATATTCTCGCCCGTCAGCCGGTGACTATACGCACTGTCAATCTTTCCGCTAACGGGCTCACTTTATGGCTGAAGGGGCAGGTCGAGAAGCTTCAATTCAAGGGAAATCTCGGCATTCAAGCCGATACATTGGAACCTTTGGCAATGTTAAGCGGAAAACCGCTTTCGGGGGCAGCCGATATTGAGGCAAATGGTATCATCGGCCTTGTCGGTGGTTCTTTCGATCTTGACCTTTCCGGAAAAACTGTGGCTTTGAAAACCGGCAATGAGACGCTTGATCGTTTGTTGGCTGGCGATGTAAGACTATCGGGCGGCCTCAAACGCGACGAAACCGGAATTACAACACGCCAATTTCAGCTTGGTAACAACCATATCAAACTTGAAGCCAATGGCAGCTTCTCGAGTGATGAAGCCGATATGGACTATCAGCTTGCGCTTTCCGACCTTAATCTTGTGAATTCCCGTATGCATGGAGCCGTTGAATTGCAGGGTGCTGCCCGTGGTCATAACCGTCTTGTTGCTTTAAGTCTTGGGGCGAAGATAAAAGAAGCAACTTTATCAGGCCAGAAAATGCAGGATACGGCAATTTTTGCCAATGCCGTTCTTGATAACACCTCTCCTGTCGCCACTTATTTGAGCGGTTCTGTAGACGGTACCGGCTTTTTCGGGGGCGAGAAACTCAAGCTAAGCGGAAGTTTTTCCGATAATGACCGGTTCAAAAGTCTGAATAATCTCGACATTCTCGTCGGTGAAACCCATGTGAACGGTAATCTGAAGCAAAATCTTGAAGGACTGATTGACGGCAATATCCATATCGATGCACGCGATATTTCAACATTGAGTGCGCTTTTGCTCACCGACGGTCATGGCAGTATGACGGGTGACTTTAATTTAAGCGAAAGTGAAGGAAAACAGAGCGGTCGTCTGAAAGCCCACGTCGACAAACTGGTTTTTGGTGAAAATCATGTTGAAAGCCTTGATATGAATTTGACGCTCGATGACCCGAAAGGCGCTTTCCGTGTCAATGGTTTTGTCAATGCTTCGGATATTCGTGCTGCCAATTTTGTCGTCAATACGATAAAAGCGACAGCAAAAGATATGGATGGAAAAACCGCTTTCCAGGTTTCTGCGGATGTCCAGAACAATATCAAGGCCGACCTTTCCGGTCTCTTGATCTACCCTCCAGCAAACGGGGATGAAGTGCAAAACGGTCAAGGGGATAATCGGCGGCTGACGATCGCGCTGGATTCTTTGAACGTTACGCAGGATACGGTTCATGCAAAGCTTACAAATCCGGCTTCGGTGATTTTGTTTGACGATAGTTATCGGATTTCGCCTTTGATATTGGATGTCAATGGCGGGAAATTTTCGATTAAAGGCGATGGCGGAGCAAAACTTGATTTAGAGTTGCAAATGGATCATTTGCCCGTTTCACTTGCCAATCTGGTAAAACCGGATATTCGTGCAACCGGTACTTTAACCGGTCAAGCCGATATAAAAGGAACGCCGGATACACCTGATGTTGCCTTTGATATGAAAGGCGAAGGTCTGTCTATCGGCCTTCTTAAAGACAAAAAGATCGCACCATTTGCACTTGATGCCAAAGGGAGAACCAATGGCAAATCGGTCAATGTTGATACAAGAATTTCCGGTTCCGGTCTTGATGTTGAGGCCAGTGGCAAAGTACCGCTGGATGCAGGAAATCTCGATCTTGATATAAGCTTGAAAAACTTGCCCGTTGCTCTGGCAAATGGTTTTGTTGCCAATCAGAATCTTGGTGGAACCGTCTCCGGTCACGCCCACGTCGGCGGACAGTTGAAAGCACCGACGGCAACATTCAATCTTTCAGGCCAAGGCTTGAGAGCCGATCTGTTGGCAAAAAACGGCCTTACGCCAATCAGTTTGAATGCTCAGGCGCGTTATGAAAATAATGTTCTTAATCTTGAACAATTCACTGCAAATGGTGCGCAAGGGCTTAATATGTCGGCAACTGGCCGCATTCCGGTCAAAGGCGACGGCATTGATCTTCATGTCAAGGGTGCTGCTCCCTTGGCAATTGCCAATCAATTCCTTGCCGAACGTGGAACGCAAATTTCCGGCACGGCAAATGTTGATGCGACAATCAGAGGTTCCTTCACAAAACCGGAATTGAATGGTCGTTTTGCTCTTGCAAATGGTACTTTTATTGATCCGCAAAGCAATTTGCGCCTGAACAATATTGTGGTTGATGCCGGTTTGAGTGGCGAACGTATTGTGCTCGATCGTGCCACCGCCTCATCATCTGCTGGCGGCACAATTTCTGCCAATGGTTCTATCTCGACAGATTTTTCTGCCGGAATGCCCGCCGATATGACCGTTCGCCTCAATCACACACGCTATAGCGATGGCGAAATGGTTGTTGCTACCGTTGATGGCTCTTTAACAGTGACGGGTGGGCTTTTAAATAATCCGGTGATTGGTGGTGATCTTACAATCGAAAAGGCTGAAATTACCGTTCCGGATCGTTTCGGTGGAGCAGCTCTGATTGATGTCAAACATAAACATCTTACAAAAGATATTGAAACAACGCTTGAACGCGCAAAAATTGATACCGGTAGACAGAAAGTTGCAACGACGCCCGCAAAACCTTCCGTTGTCCAGTTGAAATTGCATATCCGTGCACCGAACCAGATTTTTGTTCGCGGTATGGGGCTTGATGTCGAATTGGGTGGTGAAATCGGTTTGTTCGGTCCGGTCAATGATATTCATCCTGTCGGCGGTTTCCAGATGTTGCGGGGCCGGTTTGAAATTCTTTCACAACGCCTCACCTTCACAGAAGGAACGGTGACACTCGTTGGCAATCTCAATCCTGAAGTCAATTTTGTTGCGACCACGCAAGGAAGTGACATTACGGTGACGGTAACCGTTAGCGGTACGATCAATGCGCTCAATGTTTCCTTCACTTCGGTTCCTGTTTTGCCTCAGGACGAAGTTCTCGCCCGTTTGATTTTCAACCGTTCGATCAGCGAACTGTCACCATTCCAGATTGCCCAACTTGCGTCTGCTGCTGCTGAACTTGCCGGTGTTACCAACACGTCGCTTCTCGGTTCCTTACGGTCGACTACCGGTCTCGATGATCTTGATGTTGTGACCGATAAACAGGGGAATACCGGTGTTAAAGCCGGTCGCTATATTCGCGATAATATCTATCTCGGTGTCGAAGCCGGTTCGGGTGGCAACACTAAAGGCACAGTCAATCTGGATATTTCCAAAAACTTGAAAGCCAAAGGCGCACTTGGTGCACAAGGCGATTCAAGTGTTGGTGTTTTCTATGAAAAAGATTATTAAAACGAGGAATATTGTTTTTGCCGGAAATGGCCTTCCGGCGTTCGTTTCATCGTCACTCACAACGCGTAAGGAATCATGATGCCCCGACTTTTTGCCGCATTGGAAGTGCCGCATGATGCCGCATTGTCCTTGTCACTGTTGCGTGGCGGTTTACCTGGTGCGCGTTTCATCGAAGTCGAGGACTATCATATTACATTGCGCTTCTTCGGCGATATGAACAACGAGATGGCTGACGAACTCGTTCACGCACTTGATCACATTGAAAGAAAGTCTTTCAATTTGCGCCTCAAAGGCATTGATGTTTTCGGTTCAAAAACACCGCATTCGATTTATGCAAGTGTAGAACCATGTGAGGAACTCTTGCTTTTACAAAGCGACATTGATCGTATTGCCAAAAGACTTGGGCTCAAATCGGATAAAGGAAAATATATTCCTCACGTGACAGTTGCTCGCCTCAAACAGGTGAAGCTTGATGATTTATTGCCCTATCTTTCTTCACATGGCCATTTTGAAACGGGGTATTTTCCGGTTAACCGCTTTGTGATGATGTCTTCACATGAGTCAATTGGCGGAGGGCCTTATATTGTTGAAGAGCATTGGCAGCTCGACCGACAGCCTTCCTCTTTTGAATGAAGAAATTTTATAATTTATCGGAACCGGAACTGAATCTGAAACCGGAACGGCATTGCGGTTTATAAACACGATCGACGCGCGAATGTCGGCCTTGAGTGGCAAGTTCCTACTTTTTGTGCCTTGACAGTTTCGACATCAATTTTGAAACAAATGATGTTTTACGAAGCATTTCCTGTTCAAAGCGTTTTCTGTCGTCAACCGTCAAGATTTGATCGAGAATCTGTTTTCCAAGTTTATTCCTGTCGATCTGTTTGAATTTGTAACAGAGTTCCTGATAGGCAAAGGGGCTCAATGCATTTTTGTAATCATATCCTGTGCGGGATTTTGTCGCTTGCAATTCACGCGCAATTGTCTGCAAAATCTCGACAATTTCACCTTGTCTGTTGCTGGCATTCATAATCGAATTTTTCCGGTTGATACGATAATATATCAATCGTTCCCAGACCACAGAAAGCGTTTTCGCGTTCAATAGCGTGTTGAAATAAAACGGCATATCCTCGAAAATAAGACCTTCAGGAAAACGTGCATTTATTTTTTCGATGAGTGAGCGTTTGGTGATCTTGTTCCATGCGACAACAAATGAATCATAGGAAAAGATTTTTTCAGGCTCAATTTCCTCAAGAGAAAAGGAATGATGTGTTCCTCTGAACTTTTTGAACAATGGAAGTGCGGTCTGGTTGTCTTCCTCGGTGATATTGCCGGTTTGGTCATCAAGATAGGCTGTTTGACAATATACAATATCGCAATCGTATTTTTTTGCCGGTTCATAAAGCTTTTCATATGCATCCCGACGAATTTTATCGTCCGAATCAAGAAAAGCAATGTAATCACCGGTTGCGAGAGGGATTGCCGTGTTTCTTGCCGCACCCAAACCACCATTTTGCTTTCGGATAGCGGTAATTCTTTTATCGCGGGATGCATATTCGGCAATAATCTGACGACTTTCATCAGTACTGCCGTCGTCAACAATAATAATTTCCAAGTCTGTGAAGGATTGTGAGACAACGCTGTCAAGGCATTCACGCAGCCATGGAGCAACGTTATAAACCGGTATAATAACTGATATAGCTGGAGCCATTCTTATTTGCCGTAAAGAGGAATTGTATTAAAAAGATAAACATATTCTCTGTGGCGTGGTTTTCTCACGACAATAAGAGGCAAGCCGAAGATATAATATTTCACACCAAAACTTTTCCTTTTAACGCGATATAACCATTTGGGACAGGATGATGTCACTTGTTGGGGAATACGTCCTTGCTTCAGCTTCTCCAAATAAGTCAGGCGCCCTGTTTTCAGCCATTCCATATCTTCTTCAGTTCGCCAACTTGCTTTCCACCAATGAATACTGAAATTATTTTTTGTAAGGCAGTTATCACTGAATTTTTCGCCATAGCGGAACGGGTAAAATGTTTCTTCCGGGTATATGATTATATCCGATAATCGGGTTATTTTGGAAACGCGACGACTATCAAATGGAGAAAAGTTATAATCCCTCTTCAGGATATATGTCATTATCTCTGGTAACAGATGCCGCGGTCCTTTGAAGATCTCGTTCTTTTCGTAATAATCAAGCATAGATTTTAGAAAAGGGTGGTGTTTCATACCTCCTATAACAGCACCATTTACCTGCGTAGGTGATTGAAAGCCTATAAACAAAGATTCAGATGTCAAAGGATCAAAACTTTTTGACGCAGTGACATCGGTATCAAGATAAATGCCACCATAATCATGCAAAACTTTGAGACGCACATAATCCGAGACATAGGCCCATAATTTGCGGTCATATACGGCTTTCAACCATTGGCATTGTTCAAGTGTTGCTTTAAAATCAAACCACTTGGATTTTTCTTCTCCAATTTTGATGATCTCATAATCGGGCATGGCAAGTTTCCAGGTCTGGATACAGGCATGGACATCAGCCGGCATATCATCACCAAACCAGACGTAAAAAAGACGCTTGGGCAATTGTGATGTTTTTTTCATCATGAACCTTACTTATCGACGGAAAAAATTGATTAGTCGTTTGGCGAAGTTGGTTTTTTGACCCGATATGTCAGCAGCTATTTCCAGAAGATAGTTTTTCTCGGATTCGTTCAAGCCAACAAAGGGCGATTTTATAAATTTGCGGGCCATATCTTTTCTTCCCCATTTGATATGCTGCTCGGCAATTTTTTTCAATGTCGGGGATATATCAAGGCGATAAGGCAGTTTGGATGCGATCGCAAAAATTTTTGCCAGTACGGTCATCCGGTCATCATTGTTGGCTTTCTGTTTGGCAGGAAGAGCGCAAACCGAATTCGGATTATCGCGATTATAAAAATAATATTCATCGGGAACAAAAATCAACTTTTCGGCTCCGTTTAGCGCCTCGAAATTGAAAAGAATGTCTTCGGCAAATCCGTTATAACCTTTCTGCTCAAGAAATGAGATTTCACGGTTCATCAACGAAGAACGTCTGTAGATTTTCCCATGAACTGCGGGAAAAAATATCTGGCATAACAGTTCGTTTTTTTCAACAGGTTCAGTATAAAGAGATTGGTGATAGTCTTCTCTATAGGAACACTTGTCATGATGGACAATCGAATGATTGGTAAAAGCAATATCGGCGTTGTTTCTGTCGCTTGCAGCAACAAGGACGTCTATAAATTTTTCAGAAATCCAATCATCAGAATCCACAAAACAGAGATAATCTCCCGTTGCCAGTCTAATGCCGGTATTTCTGGTTTTTGTTATGCCTTGATTTTTTTGATGAAAAACGCAGATGCGTGAATCTTTTTTAGCATATTGGTCACAAATTTCTCCAGACCGATCCTTACTTCCGTCATCAATTACGATAATTTCCAAATTGGAAAAAGTCTGATTACAAATTGATGCAAGTGTTTTTTCAATGAAATTTTCAACATTGAAAACCGGTACTATGACAGAAACTTTTACCATTTTTCTTATTAATTCCTTAAGTGCCGCGCAAGAAGATATGCGTTATCAGAGCTGTTATCTCAAATAAGCATCATATGTAAACATATTGGCGTAAATGTAGCAAAAATTAGAGTCCATCATCTGTCATGCTATTGTCATGCTATATATTATTGCTTTATTCTGATCGCCGTGCTGGAACGCTTACGAATGATTAACATCAGTTATCGTTAAAAATACTTCTAGACAATTACGATTAAACATGCAACCTTAAGTAGTATTTTGTTAAGAACAAAATTACCCATCTCATGTCCAATCACCAGTTGATTGCTTACCAATGTGCTATGATATATAAGTCGAAGCGAATCAGGAAGGGCCAAAAATTTAGTCAATTTTTCGCATCGTCACATATAAAATAGTAAAAAATCTGTAGCCGCGAATTGCTATAATTAAACATTGCTATAATTAGGCAAAGACGAAATTAACAACCATGAATAGCAAAAAAAATATTCAAAATTCCAGTATTGGTGGCGTTATGGATGTCTCTATTATTTGTGCAACGATAGAACGTCCGGATTTGGTAGAGCGGTTTATTAATTCGGTTAGAAAATTTTATCAGGATATTCCAATTATTATTGGGGATCAAAGTCGAGATCAAAAAAAACTGGAGTCTTTTTACAAAAAAAATAAAGCCCAATGTCTTCGATTGCCCTTTGATTGTGGTGTCGCCTATGCTCGTAATGAGTGTGTAAAGGCTGTAAAAACCAAATTCATACTTTTGTGCGACGACGATTTTGTATTCACTGACGAAACAGATATCAATATTCCGCTTCAAGCGCTGAAAAAATTTCCGGAAATCGGAATTGTCACGGGTGCAGTCATTGACCATCATAAAGCGGGTAGCTCGGTATATTTTCAGAAACGTTATTATGAAAAATTCATTTATCTTGATAAAGAAAGAAAGACATTTTGCTCCGTTCCTATTTCTTATATAAAACCACACATATACGAAACGCCAGGGCATACCTTTTTTCAATGTGACATTGGCCTGAATTTTGCCGTCATGCGTAAAGATATTTTTAAAGACGGTATTGAATGGGATAGTCGCTTCAAATGTAACGGCGAACACGAAGATTTTTACTTGAATTTGAAATATAACAGTCATTGGAAGGTTGCTTACACCCCGGAATTCTATTGCAATCATGAACATTTGAGCAATTCAACTTATGTAAAGTTGCGGGATCGACAGGACGGATGGCTTGAATTCGGAAAGAAATGGGGAATAGAACAGCATCTGGAATTCGGATATGGTTTGCGTAATATGAGTTCTTATTTATCGGGTGACCGGCATAGAGAACTCATAACATCAGCAGAAAGCCTGCCAATTTACAAAGAACGATACATGCGTATATTTCCTAACGGGGATTGTGTTGCAAGTGATGTGATGAATGTCATTTCGGCTGAATATAGCGCCGATGAGCTTGTTTCTTCGATCGGAGTCTCGTACAAGGTACTCATAAAAGATTATCACAAGTTTCAAAATGCAAGATCTACGATTACGTGGAAAATTTTTAGACCGATGATGCGGCTTGAAGGAACTATACGCAAGCTATTAGGGAAAGTTACATCCACATGACTGAATTGGAAAAGAAAGCGACGATCATTATATGCACATGCAATCGTGCACGAAGTTTGAAACGTACATTGGATTCCTTTTTTTCTATTTATAGCCAACCTCTTGTCGAGGTTCTTGTTGTTGATAATAATTCGTCAGACGACACAAAGAATATATGCCTGGGTTATAAATCTCAAGGTGTGAAATATTTGTTCCAACCTGTGGTAGGGTTGTCTCACGCTCGCAATTTCGGTTTGGAACATATGGATCGCGATATCGCCATCTTTGTTGATGACGATGTAACGTTTCGAGGTGGTTGGCTTGAAAATCTTCTTCTTCCGTTCCAGCGAAATGATGTCGGAGTTGTAGGGGGAGAGCTATTGCCTGTTTGGGAAGTACCACGTCCTGATTGGCTTAGCGATCATCGGCTCGGAAATTATTCAGTATGCTTGAATTGGTCCAGTCAGACGAAAGAGATTGAAGGTGACGAGTGGCTTTGCGAGGGCAATATAGCATTTTGGAAGAGTGCTCTGGATGCAGCCGGTCGTTTTCCGGTAAATTTGGGGAGAATTGGTCCTATTCTTCTTTCGGGAGAAGGAGCAGTCGTTGATGTCATCCGTTATAACGGAATGAAAGCGGTTTTCTCCCCTGCTTCTGTCGTTGACCACCATATTTCAAAGGGGCGATTGTCGCCTAAATGGTTGGCTAAACGTATTTTCTGGCAAGGGATAACTCAAGGAGTAGTTGAGGAATATCTGAGACAGAAAATAGATTTTAACGGTATGAATCATGAATGGCGTGATTTGCGGTTGCCGACCGATATGAAAACATGGGCTTCTATATTCAATTCGTTACCGGACTCCAATTTTGAACAGCGACTGAACGAGTTATATGATTTAGGATATGCATTGCAACGCACAGGCTTTATAGACAATTAGGCTTCAAAAAAATAATTTGAAACGGTTGACGTCGGCTCGCTTTGACAATTAGCAAAACTGCATTCCTTATTTTTGTCAAAAATTTACAGCTTTTTTCTATATAAGTAGTTTTTGATATTTGTTAAAAACAGGTATCGAGAGTTAAGCTCAGACAGTGTTTCGAGAAGCCAGAGAGTAATATGTTTCTTAAATGACGGTTGTGGAAAAAATTATTCCTGAACAAAAATATATCAAATTGTTATTGTTCAAGGTGAATTTTCTGCAAATTACGGAAACTATTGAGTTAACATTTCTAGGCAAATTGCTCGGATCTCAATCCGATAAGCAGTCCAAATTTTCAAGAATATCCAATTAGCGTTTTTTGCTTTAAAAAATTATAATCCGATTAATCACGAATTTATACATGTCCTATCTGTTACACAGCTTTTGATTGAAGAACATTTTACGGGATTACGGCGCTATCTAAAAATAAACCAACTTCTATCCGAGATAACTTCTTTGGATAAGAAATTGGAACAGGATGTAATAAATCAACTCCAAAACTCGTATAAGTTTGTTGATAAAAAACTTGACCGCGTTTTAAGTAACGATATCGATAGCGAAAACGAATGCAAGCGTCAGCGTGAAAGGCTGATCGCCTTGATTACAAAAAATCACGATGCGCTGGCTGAATTGATGGATGAAATCACGGCAAAGGCAAATGTTACAGCTTTAAATTTAACAGAAGCATCCATTAAAATAGAAAGTGTTTCAGATAATGTATTTCATAATATATCAAGACTAGAGAGCATAGAAAATAATATAGATAAACTACTAAAGAATAACGAAACACATGACATAAATCAAAAACTTGATAAAATTTTCAATAAAATATCGTCTCTTGATAATGATGTAAATAAAAAAGAATATGTCATCAATGATGACAGAGTGGAGATTATAAAAAACCTTATTAAAGATGAACGTGCCCGCCATATTGTATTAAATATGGAGTTTGAAGGGGCCGATTTATCGCTTCGAATCGACGATTCGGATATTCGTGTGTTCAAGCAGATATTCGTGGATAACGAATATGACAGTTTAAATCTTCCCGAGACTGCAAAAACGATTATCGATTTGGGAGCCAATATTGGCCTCTCCGTGTTTTTTTTCATAAAGAAATTTCCGGATGCGCGCATCGTTGCGGTTGAACCCGATGCTGTCAACTTTTCGATTATGGAGAAAAATCTCGAAAAGTTTTCCAAATCTGTTTCTCTTTTGCAAGCTGCGATTTGGCCAACAGATGGCGAGGTGACACTGGTCACGGAGGATGACAATCATGCTTCACTTGGAGCCTGGGGGGTTCGCACCGAGGCATCAAACGGAAATCCTGCGCTTTCTGTTAAGGCAGTCAGTATTCCCACCATCATGAAACAATATGATATGGATTTTGTTGATATATTGAAAGTTGATATCGAAGGCGCTGAATACGAGCTTTTCGAGAAAAATTATGAAGACTGGATTGATAAAGTTGGTCTCGTTATTATTGAAACACATGATCGCTTCAAACCGAATTCGGAAGCGGTGGTGCGTAAAGCATTGAAAGGTCGCTTTGATGAACTTCCGATGAAGGGCGAAAACCTGTTTTTTAAGAAAAAGTAAAATCGGAACGATAGAATTTCCAGTATTACATCCTTTTGTTAAGTATTATTATTTGTCATGATTTTCATCGCTATTCAATTTGATAACTCGTTTATAAAAAACATGATCGTTAATTAAATATCCTGTTTCATAAATTCGATATGTAAATAAACATCATATATAATATACATTGATGATATAACTGCTATTTTAATTTACTGAACATCACGAATTAATATTATGTTATATTCTATAAACATGTAATATATTTAAAGCACTTTGAATGAATTATAAAACGTATGGGCATTTTTGACTGGAGATATAAAGCAATCTTTATATCGCGGTTGCGCTGCGTTTCGACATCTGCTAAATCACCCGAAGCTAAAAATCTTCAAGGAGTGCATAATGGCTGCCAAAGAATATATTATCAAGGATATCGGCCTTGCCGACTATGGTCGCAGAGAACTCGATATTGCCGAAACTGAAATGCCGGGTCTAATGGCCTGCCGCGAGGAATTCGGCTCCTCTCAACCGTTGCGTGGCGCCCGCATTTCCGGTTCGCTGCACATGACAATCCAGACAGCCGTTCTTATTGAAACTTTAAAAATGATCGGTGCAGATTTGCGCTGGGCTTCATGCAATATTTTTTCAACGCAGGATCATGCTGCCGCAGCAATTGCCGCAGGTGGTACACCTGTTTTTGCGGTCAAGGGCGAAACACTTGAACAATATTGGAGCTATACCGATGCTATTTTCCAATGGCCGGATGGCAAGCCTTCAAATATGATTCTTGATGATGGCGGCGACGCAACAGCTTATATCCTGACCGGTGCTCGCGCCGAAGATGGCGAGGATGTGCTTTCAAAGCCGGAATCAGAAGAAGAGGAAATCTTCTTTGCCCAAATCAAGAAACGCATGAAAGAAACGCCCGGTTTCTTCACCCGTCAACGTGATGCCATCAAAGGTGTGACCGAAGAAACAACGACAGGTGTTCATCGTCTTTACCATTTGCAGGAACAAGGACTCCTTCCGTTCCCGGCAATCAACGTTAATGACAGCGTGACAAAATCCAAATTCGACAACCGTTATGGCTGTAAAGAATCGCTGGTTGACGGTATCCGCCGTGGTACCGATGTAATGATGGCTGGCAAAGTTGCTATTGTTTGCGGCTATGGCGATGTTGGCAAAGGCTGTGCGGCATCCCTTTCTGGCGCGGGTGCACGCGTCAAAGTCACCGAAGTTGATCCGATTTGCGCCTTGCAGGCAGCTATGGACGGCTATGAGGTTGTAACACTTGAAGAAGCCGCTCCGACCGCCGACATTATCATCACGGCAACAGGAAACCGTGACATTGTTCGCCTTGAACATATGCGCGCAGTCAAGGATATGTGCATCATCGGCAATATCGGGCATTTTGATAATGAAATTCAGGTTGCGTCACTGAAAAACCTGAAATGGACAAATATCAAGCCGCAAGTCGACATGATTACATTTCCGGATGGAAAACGCATTATCCTTCTTTCGGAAGGGCGTCTGCTTAATCTTGGCAATGCAACAGGCCATCCTTCTTTTGTTATGTCGGCGTCTTTCACAAACCAGACATTGGCCCAGATCGAATTGTTCACACGTGGCGAGAATTATAAAAATCAGGTCTATGTTCTGCCGAAACATCTTGATGAGAAAGTTGCCCGTTTGCATCTTGATCGTCTTGGCGTCAAACTGACAACACTCTCGGAAGAGCAGGCAGCCTATATCGGCGTTTCGGTTGAAGGTCCGTTCAAGCCCGATCGTTATCGCTATTAAAATAGCTATTGCAGAACGTCGTTCATCTATATTGATTTTAAAGGTCGGGCAAAAATGCCCGGCCTTTGTTTTTTTGAAGATACTTCACCTGAAAAGCATAGACATGTATGGTTAAGGCTGATTCGGCTAGATATGATCGAGAAATCAACTTTGCAGGCAAAAGGTGGATATAAGAGCAAATTATTAACGGGGATTTCGCCGGCTTTGGCTGCTTTATTCTGTTTTCCGGCAATGTCTGTTGCAAGTCACGCTGCCGGTTTCGACGCACTTTCCGATTTTGGCAGTTCAAGCCTTCAAATGGTTGTTTTCGGTGGAATTATTGTCGCCGCAGTCATTATCTGCCTCGGCATTTTTATCCGGCTTTCTTCTGAAAAGCCCAATGACGAGAAAAACGACAAAACCGACTATTTGCAAGAAATTGATAATTATGAATTCTTGCTTACACATAGCGGACAATGTGCAGTTATCTGGAAAACGCCGGTTGCTCACCCGAAAATAATCGGCCATATGGTTGCACTTGATAAAGCGGGGATAAATTCTCAGGACATATTAAGGTTCGGCCAATGGCTTGATGAAAACGAACTGCGCGCTTTAGATGATGCCTTGACCCGTTTGCGGCAGGAGGCACAGCCGTTTACTCTTTATTTGACAACGAAACAAAAAACACTGGTTGAAGCAACCGGTCTTATTGCAGGAACTGCTGCGGTTTTACGTTTTCAGGATCTTTCCGGCCAACAGGAACAGCTTGCCAGGCTTGAAAAGGATGCCGCTTTTACGAAGACGATGCTTGCAATGCGTAATGTTCTTCTTGAAGCGCTCGATGAACCTGTCTGGCTCGTCAATAACGATAAAAGAATTATTTATGCCAATCGTGCATTTGAGAAGGCCAGCGGTTACGACCCCGAAAAAGCTGAGGAAGCTTCATTGTTTAATGAGGCGACACGTAAGAAACTCCTTGAAAATAAACCGCTTTTCAAAGGCCCCGCCTATGCCATTGTCGAAGGCGATCGCAGGCTCCTAGAAGTCACACAAGTGACGTCCGATGATGGTGTTGCAACCTTTGCTCATGATATCAGCGCCATGGAAGAAATGTCGGAAGAAATGAAGCGCATGGCGCGCGGACATTCCGAAACGCTTGACCAGATTTCAACGGCCGTTGCCATTTTTGGTCCCGACCAAAAATTGAAGTTTGCCAATCAGGCTTTCGCAACGCTGTGGCCGTTGGATACGGTTTTTCTGGAAAGCGAACCCAGTCATACCCTGCTTCTTGATCGTTTGCGGGAAGAAGGCATTATTGCTGAAAAGCCCGATTGGAGGGGGTGGAAGGAAGAGCTTTTTTCTGCCTATCGTTCGGGTGAGCCAAGCCAGCAGATCTGGAATTTGCCGGATGGTCGCACGCTCAGGGTTTTGGCAAGTCCTCATCCGCAAGGTGGCGTGACATGGCTTTTTGAAAATCTTACTGAAAAAATAGATCTTGAAAGGCGTTATAACAGCCTCATTGAAATGCAAGGCGAAACGCTGGACCATCTTTCCGAAGGTGTCGCTTTGTTCGGTCCGGACGGGCGTGTGCGCCTTTCCAATCCGGCATTGGCCAAATTATGGTCTTTACCCGCCGAATTGACAGTTGAAGGAACGCATATTTCAAAACTTCAGGCCGAATGCGCGAAAAAGACAACGAGCAATGCATGGGATACATTCGGTGCATTTATCACCGGTTTTAGTGAAAATCGGGATGCCATTTCGGGGCGTATGGATTTAACAAGTGGCGTTATTCTCGATTATGCGTTGGTGCCCTTGCCGAATGCACAGACCATGATGACCTTTGTCAATGTAACAGATACGGTCAATATCACCCGTGCATTGCAAGAAAAGAATGATGCATTGCGCAGTGCCGACGCATTGCGCAGCGAATTTGTTCGTCATGTGTCTTATGAATTGCGCACCCCCCTTACCAATATTATCGGCTTTTCGGATATTTTACAGAACCAGTTATTCGGACCGCTCAATTCCCGCCAGCAAGAATATCTCGAACATATCGCTTCTGAATCGGGTGCGCTTCTTGATATCGTCAATGATATTCTGGACCTTGCTAAACTTGATGCCGGCATTATGGAACTTGATATTAAAGATGTCGATATTGCCGCTTCAATGGCTTTCGCAACAGAACGCACAAAAGAGCGTCTTGGTACCCGTCCGGTACAAATTGAAGAAAAAATTGAAGATGGCCTCACGACGGTTCCGGCAGATCAGGCAAGGCTACGCCAGATTTTTGTCAATGTATTGAGCAATGCCGCCAATTTTGCTCCCGACAATAGTGTTATTACCTTTTCTGCCAAAAAGGATGGAAACGACATTGTCTTTTCTGTTCACGATGACGGAGCAGGAATTCCGGAAGAAATTCTTGATACTGTTTTCAAGCGGTTTTCATCCCATGCCCATCATGGTTCACGTGCCGGAGCAGGGCTTGGTCTTTCGATTGTCAAAAGCTTTGTCGAGCTTCATGGTGGCAGTGTCGCTATAGAAACCGGAAATGCAAAAGGAACAACCGTTTTTTGCCGTTTTCCAGCCAAACGTCGTTCACCCGCAACGTTGCTTCAATCAGAGGAAACAGAATGATTTTCAGTTTATTTCTTGAAAATGAAAAAGCAACCGAACGCTTTGGCGAGGATTTTGCACTAGCTCTTGAGAAGGGTAATCTCGTTACGCTTGAAGGAGATCTCGGAACAGGGAAAACATCGCTTTCCCGTTCTATTGTTCGCACCCTTGCAGATGATGAAGAGATGGATGTTCCAAGTCCTACCTTCACACTTGTTCAAGTTTATGATTTGCCAAAATTCAACCTCACCCATGCCGATCTTTATCGCATTAACGAACCGGAAGAAATTGACGAGCTTGGCTTTGAAGAGGCGCGAGAGGCCGGAGTTGTTCTTGTCGAATGGCCGGAAAAAGCCGAAGGAGAATTGGGAAAAGCAGATTTTGCCATTTTTCTTGAGCATCAGGGAAATGGTCGAAAAATAACGATTGAGGCGGAAGGCCGTGCTGCCGAAAGGCTCGAACGTTCGCTGGAAATAAGAGAATTTTTAAAATCCAGTCAACGGGGAAATTTCAAACGCCGCTATTTTACCGGTGATGCTTCGGCGCGTTCCTACGAGATTATTTATGGCAAGAATGGTCATGAAATTTTGATGAATGCACCTGCAATGGAAATGCCCGAACAAAATGGCCAGTCTTATGGAAAAATTGCCCATCTTGCGACATCGGTCAGCCAGTTTGTCGGCATTGACCGGCTGATTTTGAAAAATGGTTTTATAGCGCCAGAAATTTTAGCGCAAGATTTGGAAAAAGGTTTGCTCATTACCGACGATCTTGGGCGGGACGGCGTGCTTGATGAAGAACGGAAACCAATTGAAAACCGCTATATCGAATCGGGAAAATTGCTTTCTTCATTTCACCAGAAAGAGTGGCCCAAACATCAAAAATTCGATGATCTGACACTTGATATACCGGTTTATGATCGGGGTGTTTTACGGGCAGAAGTTTCCCTTCTTCTTGATTGGTATTTCCCGTACCTTACCGGAACAGAGGTAAGTAAGTCCCTAAAGCAAGAATTCTATCGGCTATGGGAGCCGCTTTTTGAAATTTTTGAAAAGGCAGAACAAAGTTTTGTTATGCGCGATTATCATTCGCCCAATATTATCTGGCGGGAGAATGAACAGGGTTTGAAAAAAATAGGTCTCATTGATTTTCAGGATGGGCAAATTGGCCCGACAGCCTATGATGTTGTATCACTCGCCCAAGATGCGCGTGTTGCTATTAGCCGCCCGCTTGAGGAGCGTATCATCAAAGCCTATTGCGATGAACGCAAAAAGGGTGCTCGTATCTTTGATGAACAACAGTTCAAACTCATCTATGCTATTGCCGGTGCGCAACGCGTTTCCAAAATTCTCGGTATTTTTGTTCGTCTTGACAAGCGTGATGGCAAGCCCGCTTATTTGAAACATTTGCCGCACTGCCGCGATTATTTGAAACGCAATCTTGAACATCCGGCTCTTTCATCATTGCGTCAATTCTATATTGCCTCGAAACTGGTTGAAGAGTGAAAAAATGAAAATAACACATGCTATGGTGCTTGCTGCGGGGCTTGGCACCCGCATGCGGCCATTGACTTTCAAAACACCGAAACCACTGGTAAAAATTGCCGGTCGAAGTCTTTTGAACCGGGCTCTTGATGCCCTTGAAAAAGCCGGTGTCGAGGAAGCGGTGGTTAATGTCCATTATCTTGCCGATTCCATCGAAAGTCATGTCGAAAGCCGTAAAAAACCGCATGTAACCATTTCGGATGAGCGTGCGGAACTTCTCGATTCGGCCGGAGGCGTGGTGAAAGCTTTGCCGCTTTTGGGAGAAAATCCGTTTTTTGTTCTTAACGCCGATACATTCTGGGTCGACCATGGCACACCAACTCTTGAAGCAATGGCAAATCGTTTTGACCCCGATAGAATGGATATGCTGCTTATGACGGTCAAACGCACGCAGGCAGCGGGGCCTGAAAAAGGTGATTTCCTGATTGGTGAAGGGCAAAAACTTGTTCGCGCACCCGCAAATGCACCTGAGGCGGTTATTTATGGTGGTGCACTTATTGTAAATCCGAAAATATTTGCATTTGCAAAAATCGAACCGCAATCGCTCAACCTCTATTTTGACGAAGCGATTGCCCGTGGTCGTCTTTATGGTTTTCTATTGGATGGCAATTGGTATACTGTCGGAACAATTGCAATGATTAGCAAGGTTGAGGAGCTGATGCGCCAAAGGGGGGAAATAGCGTGAAAGACAAGCCGAAGCTGTTTTCGATTTCGAGCGGTGCGCCGTTTTTGCCAACTTTTGTTGATGCACTTCTTTCGGGACGCCTGATTAAAGATTTCGGCAAAGGCGGCAATATCCAGAAAGCTCTGGCAGATACTCTTATTTATGTTCCGACACGGCGTGCCGCGCGTACGCTACGCTCCTGCTTTGTGGAAATGAGCAAGACACATTCAAGCTTTTTGCCGACAATTCGCCCTTTGGGCGATGTTGATGAAGATACGGCTTTTTTCCTTGATAATGGAGCGGCAGCTTTGTCGCTCAATCCGAAAATTGGCGATGTCGAGCGGCTCTTGTTATTGGCGCGCCTTATCCGTCCATGGCGCGAGAATTTGCCTGCCCATGTGCGCTCTCTCTTCGGCAGTGAAGATATTATTATACCGGCCAATACAGCCGATGCGATCTGGCTTGCCGAAGATCTCGCCCGTCTGATGGACGAGGTCGAGACAGAGTCCGCCGATTGGGCAAAACTTGAAGATATCGCCCCCGATATGGTCGCCGAATGGTGGCAGGTGACACTTGATTTTCTGGAAATTGTAACAAAAACCTGGCCTGGTATTCTTGCCGAGCGGCAGAAAATAAATCCGGCAGAATGGCGCAATCAGGCTATTCGTGCGGAAACTGAAAGGCTTTTGCGTAACAAACCGCGTGATCCTGTTATTGTGGCCGGTTCCAATGGCTCGATTCCGGCCATTGCCGATTTGCTGAAAGTGGTAAGCGGATTGGAAAATGGTGCGGTTGTTTTGCCAGGCCTCGACCTTGCCATGGATGATGCCCAATGGGCGGCGCTTGATGAAACGCATGACGACCCCTCCATTTTCGGCCATCCGCAATATAGTTTCAAAAAATTGTTCGACCGCATGAAACTGACAAGAAATGTCGTTGACGAGATCGGGGCGCCTTCGGAAAACAAGAAAAAACGCGCTGCAATTTTATCCGAAGCATTGCGACCGGCTGTGACCACCGACACATGGTCACAATTGAAACGCAATGGTTTTGATGAAATTTTTGCCGATGTCTCTTTGATCGAGGCTGCCAATGAACGTGAAGAGGCTTTGGCGGTCGCGGTTGCGCTAAGGCAGGCGATCGAAGACAAAAAGAAGACGGCCGCACTTGTGACAGGGGACAGAAATCTTGCCCGCCGTGTTGTTGCCGAACTCAAACGTTTTGGCATTGAAGCCAATGATTCCGGTGGCGTTCCTTTAAGTGAAGTTCTACCGGCAACTTTGTTGCGGCTTATTTTACAAACTTTGTTTCAACCCGGCGATCCGGTGGCTTTCCTGTCTCTTCTCAAACACCCATTGACTTCGCTTGGATATGAACGGGGGGTTTTACGAAAAATTGCCGAACGTTTCGAGCTTTTTGCATTAAGGGGGGGAACCGGAAGAATCAATATTGCAACCTGTGAGCAGTTTGTTGAAGAGCGTCTTCTCGCTCTCACAACAGATGAAAACGGGATGAACGATATTGATACCGATATGATCGAGGAAGCAAGAAATCTTGCGTCTTCTCTGGTGAAAGCTGTTCAGCCATTGGTGACATTGATGGCAGAAAGCGAACCGCTGTCGGTGAACGAGGTTGCCCGTGCCACGACTGAAGTTTTGGAAAATTTTGGTGCTAACGAGCAAGGCTCGTTTCACGCGCTTTATGCAGGAGAGGCGGGAAAAGCCATTATATCTTTGCTGCGTGATCTTGTTGCCGATCAATCCGGCCTCACGTTCGACATTTCCGAATGGCCGGCCATTCTTGAAGCTTTGATGGCTGCACGCTCGGTTAGCCCCTCTGCCGGTGGTCATCCCCGTCTTTTTATCTGGGGTGCACTGGAATCGCGTTTGCAAACGGTTGATACAATGGTCATTGGTGGCTTGAATGAAGGCTCGTGGCCGGCGACAGCTCGCAATGACCCGTTCATGTCGCGGCCGATGAAAATGACATTGACACTTGACCCTCCGGAGCGACGGATCGGTTTGGCTGCCCATGATTTTCAGATGGCTATGGGCATGGATAAAGTCATTATGAGCAGGGCATTGAGAGTTGATAATGCCCCTTCTGTGCCGTCGCGCTGGTTACAAAGACTGGAAACAGTTGTGGGCGCTAAAGCGAGCGCCGATATGCGCGCTCATGGCGGAGTTTTTGTCCACTGGGCGCGGGAACTCGATCGTCGCAAAAATGTCGATTTTATTGCGCGCCCATGCCCCACCCCGCCATTGAAACAACGTCCGAAACATTTTTCTGTTACCGAAATTGAAACATTACGCCGCGACCCTTATGCAATCTATGCCAAAAAGGTTTTGCGCCTGAAGCCGCTTGACGACCTTATCCACGATCCGTCGGTTGCCGAGCGTGGCACGCTTTATCATGCAATTGTTGCGGGCTTTTCATTGCTGAAAATTGATCCGGAAAAACCGGATGCACTGCAAAAATTTCTTGAAATTGCGCGTGCCGAATTTGACCGGATGCAGCTTCCACTTGATGTTGAAGCTATTTGGTGGCCACGTTTTGAAATTCTTGCGCCATCAATTATCGCGTGGGAAAAAGGACTTTCTCCGCGTGAGAGATGTGTCGAAATTTCGGCTCGTCCGGTTCATATTGTGCCGGAGGGTGCAACCCTTTCAGGACGTGCCGACCGCATTGATGTGATGAATGGACATTTTGCCGAAATTCTTGATTTCAAAACCGGCTCGACTCCTTCCGTGAAACAGGCTGCAACACTCATGGCACCGCAATTGGCGTTGGAAGCAGCTCTTTTGTCGCGCAATGCTTTTGTTCCGCTTAAAAATATCAAACCGTCCGAACTTGCCTATATCCGTTTGAATGCCCACGGAGAAGTAAAAGAAGAGCGCATCTCTTTATCTGCCAAAAAAACCGCAATCGAACTTTCCGAAGAAGCATGGGCAAGATTGGGTGAACTGGTGGAATATTATCAAAATCCCGCCCATGGCTATTTGTCGCGAGCAATGCCACCTTTGACCACCTATGAAGGTGATTATGACCATTTGGCGCGGGTTCTCGAATGGTCGGCCGGCTCTGATACGGCAGGTGAAGAATGACCAAACGTGAAATTCCAGAAGATGCCATTAAAAATCAGACGGCTGCTTCAAATCCGCAAAGCAGTGCGTGGGTGTCTGCCAATGCCGGTTCCGGCAAAACGCATGTTTTGACGTTTCGGGTTATCAGACTTTTATTAAATGGTACCGAGCCGGCGCGGATTTTATGCCTCACTTATACCAAAGCAGCCGCTGCTGTCATGCAAACGCGCATTTTCCAGACTCTTTCCGGCTGGACAGAGCTTGATGATGACGAATTGACAGAGGTGTTGGTCGCGCTTGAGGGCAGAAAACCCGATACAAAAAGGCTTGATGAAGCGCGCAGACTTTTTGCCCGCGCTCTTGAAACACCGGGCGGGTTAAAAATCCAGACTATCCATGCTTTTTGTGAAGGTCTCCTTCATCAATTTCCTTTGGAAGCCAATATTGCCGGCCATTTCGAGATGATGGACGACCTCAAACGTGACGAGTTTTTAAAAAATGCGCGTCGTGACCTGCTTGAGAAAGCTTATTTGCAAAAAAATAGTTCTCTTCATGACGCTTTGATGCTGGTTTTGAAAACTGTGGGCGAAAGCGGACTTTTTATGCTGTTAGACGAAGCAATCGAAAAACGGCAGGCTTTAAGTCCGTTTCTCGCTCGTGTGAGTGGACCGGATGGCAAGCATATTCTGGAAAAAGCATTACAAATATCTCCGGATGATACGGAAGAAAATCTCACTGATGAAATCCGTAAAACGGCGCTTCATTCGGAAGAGACTATTAAAGCATTCAAAAGTCTCGGCCACTCTTACAGCCAGAATTTCGTTGAAAAATTGGAGCTTGTAGAAAATGCGGATAATAGCGAGAGCATAAAATTCATCGAACTTGCCTATTTTACCAGTGGAAATCCGCGCAAAATAAGCAATCTGGCGTCAAAAAAACTTCTTGCAGCTTTGCCATGGCTCGAAGACGATTTGTTAATGCGTCAGGAAAAGCTCGTTCTCTATCTCGACAAATTGCGACGTGTACGACTGGTACCGCTCAATTTGGCTGCCTTTCAGCTCTGTTACCGGCTTTTGGCGCGTTATGAAAGTTTGAAGAAGGCAGAAGGTTTGCTTGATTTTGATGATTTGATCGAGCGGGCGCTTAATCTGTTAAAACGCGATGGTGCAGGCCAATGGGTACAATATAAACTGGATCGGGGCATTGACCATATTCTGGTTGACGAAGCACAGGATACAAGCCCTTCCCAGTGGCAGATAATCCAGCTTCTTGCACAGGAATTTTTTGTCGGGGAAGGACAAAGAGAGGTCAACCGCACTGTCTTTGCCGTTGGTGATGAAAAACAGTCGATCTATTCTTTCCAAGGGGCAGTGCCGGAAGATTTTGCAACGAATGGTCGCATTATCGAAAGAAAAGCCGAAGCCGTTGGCAAATCTTTCGGCCACATACGTTTGAATTATTCCTTCCGTTCGACAGCCGATGTTTTAAAAAGTGTTGATCGGGTATTTGAAAAACCGGAAAATTATAAAGGTCTTTCAGCCGAAAATATCAAAACCGTGCATGAGCCGGTTCGTCGCAATGACCCCGGTGAAGTGGTGATCTGGGACAATATTGCGCCAATAGATGTGGAAGAACCGGAAGATTGGCGCAAACCTGTCGACCAGCTTCATGCACCGGCTGTTCGCCTTGCCGAAGAGATAGCAACGACGATCAGCCATTGGCTTCATCATCATGAAATGCTTCCTGGTCAGGGAAGAGAAGTCAAAGCCAGTGATATTATGGTGCTGGTGAGAAAACGCGACCAGTTTGTTCCGGCTTTGGCGCGCGCATTGAAAAACCGCAATGTTCCGGTTGCCGGTGCCGACCGCTTGCGTCTGGCAAGCCATATTGCGGTGCGTGATTTAACGGCGCTTGCCCGATTTGTTCTGCAACCGCAGGACGACCTTTCTCTTGCATCTGTTTTGAAAAGCCCGCTTTTCGGACTTGATGAAGATGATCTTTATCGGATCGCTATAAACCGCGAAGGAAGCCTGTTTAATAGCCTTGAGGCCCATAGTGAAGAGAAGCCGGAATTTGCATCTGTTCTGGCTTTACTCAAAAAATATAGAAACCTTGCCGATAAAACGCCTGTCTATGAATTTTATAGTCATATATTAAGCGAAGATCAGGGGCGGGCAAAAATTCTCGCGCGATTGGGTTCGGAAGCAAGCGATGTCCTTGATGCGTTCATGGATTATACCTTATCTATCCAGAAAACCGGTTTGCCAGGGTTGCAGGCTTTTCTGGAAACAATCAAGCTTTCCGATCCGGAAATCAAACGTGAACTCGACCAGAACCGTGAAGAAGTCCGTATTATGACTGTTCATGCGGCAAAGGGGCTTGAAAGTGCCATTGTCTTTCTGGTCGATTCCGGTTCGCGTATCTGGAATGCACAACATGAACCGAAATTCATCGAGATTGACAGTCATGGCAAGAAGAGCTTTTTGTGGCAGCCCGCCAAGGAGTTCAAAACATCATTCGGTGACAATTATATCAATACGTTAAAATTGAAAGCCGAAGAAGAATATAGGCGTCTTCTTTATGTTGGTATGACACGGGCAGAAGACCGCCTTATTATTTGTGGTTATAGGGGAAAGAATGTTGTTGGCGGCACGTGGAGTGAACTTGTCAGCGAAGCGTTGATACCGGTTTCTGAAGAAATTGCCGGCCCTTCACCCGACATCAAGGCATGGCGTTATTGCGTGGATGACAAACGTGCAAGTGTCGAAACAAAAACCGCCGAAGAAGAAAGAGCGGTTCCCGCTTTTCCGCTTCCTTCCTATTTCCATAGCCGTATGGAGCCGGAAACCGATTTGCCTAAGCCGCTTACCCCTTCAGGTGCTTCACTCGATATTGACGAGAATGCACCGGCGGCAAAAAATAATGTTACGATTTCACCGGTTCTGGGAGAAAAACCGGCAAATTCTTCATTTGCTATCGAACGCGGGACAATCATTCACCGGCTTTTGCAGTATTTGCCGCAAATAAAGGAGGAAGACAGGCAAAGGTTAGCCCGTGCCTATCTTGAAAAAGCCGCACCTGAATGGAGCGAGGAACAAAGAAAGGATGCTTTTGAACAGACCTTCAAGGTTATGGATAGTGAAGCACTGCGCCCTTTGTTTACCAAAGAAGCGCGTGCCGAAGTGACTTTGATGGGAACTGTCACAATAAGGGGCAAGAAATACGTCGTTTCCGGCCAAATAGACCGCCTGAACGATGGCGATGACACAATTGTTCTGGGCGATTTCAAAACCGGTCGTGCGCCCAAACGCGAGCAGCAAATTCCTGACAGCTACATGTTGCAAATGGCACTTTACCGAACATTATTGATGAGCATTCACCCGAATAAGACCGTCAGAACATTGCTGATCTATAGTGACGGGCCGAAAGTTTTTGAACTCGACGGCAAAAAACTTGATTTCTTGATGAATAAAGAAAAAAGTAATTTATCCGCAGAATAATGGTTGAAAAAGCTTGCTCTTGACGGAATCGGTCTGGCACGCCAAATTTAGACAAATTGGAATCACAAAGGAAAGATCAATGAGCACTGTAAAAGTCGATACAAGCAATTTTGAAAATGACGTGCTAAAGTCGGCAGAACCTGTTGTTGTAGACTTCTGGGCAGAATGGTGCGGTCCATGTAAAATGATAGCGCCCTCGCTTGAAGAAATTGCTACCGAGTTACAGGGTAAGGTCAAAGTTGCAAAAATCAATATTGACGAAAATCCGGAACTTGCAACGCAATTCGGTGTCCGTTCCATACCGACATTATTATTGTTCAATAATGGGGAAATCGTCTCCAATATGGTGGGTGCTGCTCCCAAAAGCCGTTTGTCAGACTGGATCAAAGACGGTATCCGCTAATTTTTCGATATTTTATATTTTTAAACGACGCTATTCTTGAATGGCGTCGTTTTTATTTGTTCGATTTATCAATTTTCAATCCGGCGTCCGGTGCATAATTTCTCATGCATAAGCGGAAACTTTCCGGAAAACTCAAAATTCCGGAAAATAGCCGATAGAATTTATCCAGTGAGACAAAACGTAGAGAAAAACTGTTTTTTCAAAGTGTAATTGTCGGGAATAGCTATCAATAATAACACTTGAAATTCCGGTTTAACGGTTTCCCGACCTGATTGAAATTCAACTTGATATAAAACTCTGTATAGTCCGTTTTGTAAGTTTTTCTTTGATAAACAGGTGATATAAATCCGGTACCGATTTTTTAGAATTGTTGCAATCATCATGATTGGATCAAGCATATTTGATACATATTGCAAAAAAAATGTAATATTTCTCAATTTTAGAATATGTCCTACTTGCTAGATTGGCGTTATTCTGCCATGACGATAGATCTGTCCAGGGAAACGACAGACTTTTTCTGTTTAACCCAGAAAGGACGGTAACGGTCAATCTTGGGGGGGCGGTTATTCAAGGCGGCGTTTTCGATGAAATATCAATAGAAAATGGGCTTTGCATATTTTCGCGATGAACCGCGACAATCGATCAAAGGTATATTTTTATTGGGATGGGTTAATGATGAATCATATGGAAAATGGCGGTAACATTTCCTCTGAAGACGTTCAAACATTGAAGCGGAATGAAACACGAAGTGACCAGAAGATTGGTGGAATACTGCGTCATTTTCGTAAAAAAAATGGCGTAACACAAATGGAGCTGGCGGCTGTTGCAGGTATTACACCACAGCAAATTCAAAAATATGAAAAAGGATCGGATCGCATTGCCGTTTCACGGCTTATGACGCTTCTTGATTTTCTGGATATAAATTATGAAGAATTTATAAAAGAGATGCGCAATTGCAATTAACACCGATTGCCGGAATTCAAGAGCGATTCTGTGCTTATCTCGATTGAATCCGGTTTTTAGCCTGTTTTTGATATTTGAACAGGCCGGAAACCGGAGAAGAGCGTTATATAACTTGTTTATGTCACCGGATGATAATGTCTCTCATGGTACAACAATCCGGAGTACCGGATTGAAAAACAGCCGGAAAATTCCTTTTATGCAGTCTGGATGTTTCGTGTCTGATAATCTTTAATTGTATAAAACTTGATTTTTGGTGCTCGTTCCGCTTCATAATTGAGCGAAAAATTATTTTCAGCGAGAAATACCGGATCTCCATCAAGATCGGATGCAATAGCATCCCTATGTGTGGCTATGAATTTGTTAAGATCGGCTTTGTCATCAGCCGAAATCCAGCGGCATACAGTAAAGCGTGCCGGTTCAAAACCGACGGGAAGAGAATATTCCACTTTGAGACGCTCGGTCAGAACATCAATTTGTAAAGCGCCGATAACACCGACAATCGACGGCGAACCATCATCAGGCATAAAGAGTTGAACAACACCTTCTTCAGCCATTTGTTGCAGAGCTTCTTTAAGCTTCTTTGCCTTCATCGGGTCACCGAGACGGACACGGCGCAAAATTTCCGGAGCAAAATTCGGAACACCTTTGAAAAGAATGTCTTCGCCTTCTGTCAGCGTATCGCCAATTCGTAATGTTCCATGATTGGGGATTCCCACAACGTCACCGGCATAGGCTTCATCGGCAATCTGGCGGGAGCGGGCAAAGAAAAATTGCGGAGCCGATAAAGTCATGGGTTTTCCGGTACGCACGAGTTTTGCTTTCATGCCGCGGGATAGAATTCCCGAACAAACGCGCAAAAACGCAATGCGATCGCGGTGATTAGGGTCCATATTGGCTTGTATTTTGAAAACAAAACCGGTCATTTTCGGCTCTGTCGCCTCGACAATGCGAGTATCGGCAACTTGCGCACGCGGACTTGGACCATAGGCAACAAGAGCGTCGATAAGATCACGCACACCATAATTCTTCAAAGCAGAACCGAAATAGACCGGTGTCATTTGGCCTTCACGGAACGATTTCAAGTCAAATCTTTTACATGCGTCACGCGCAAGAACAACGCCTTCAACAAAAGCCGCACGATCATGTTCGGGCAGCAATAGAGCTGCTTCTTCAGGCCCGCTGACAGGGCGCGGAGTTTTTTCTTCGTCTTTCTGGCGTACAAGATTGTTATGAAGGTCAAAACTTCCTGCAAAATTTTTGCCCGATCCGATTGGCCATGTTACCGGTGCAGTATCAAGTGCAAGCTTGTCTTCTATTTCGTCCAATATCTCCAATGGGTCGAGTGCCTCCCGATCCATTTTGTTAACGAACGTCACAATCGGAATGTCGCGCATGCGACAGACTTCAAAAAGCTTCAATGTTCTGGGTTCAATACCGCGCGCTCCGTCAAGAACCATGACAGCGCTATCGACAGCCGTCAGTGTACGGTAGGTATCATCGGCAAAGTCTTCGTGCCCCGGTGTATCAAGCAGATTGAATATATGGTCTTCATATTCGAATGTCATAACCGAGGTGACAACCGAAATGCCGCGCTCGCGTTCGATTTTCATCCAGTCGGAACGGGTCTGGATACGGTCTTTCTTGGCCTTGACTTCGCCTGCAAGCTGGATGGCACCACCGAACAATAACAATTTTTCGGTCAAGGTTGTCTTACCGGCATCAGGGTGCGCGATAATAGCAAATGTGCGGCGCCGCGCGACCTCTTGTGCCTCGTTCATAACTCACTCCTGTTACTTCGTTACCTGCACGACCTGTTTGTTTTGATAATCGGCCGGTCGATAATAAAATTCGGCTTCTTTTACCTCTTTTTTTAAAAAAGAGTGAGGAATTTGTGTCCTCTATCTGAAAATTTTCAATTAATTTGCGGCAAGCTTAAAGCTTGTCTTCAAGAATTGTACCGGATTGCTTCAAAATCATCTTGAAAGGGGTGAAAAGCCCTCTTTCAAGATGATTGCCGTGTCCATCTATTCGTTGACAAGTTTTCCGGCGAGCGCGTCAGCAATCAAGGCTCGCGTTTCATCAATGCCATAAAGAGCAATGAAAGAGCCGAAACGCGGTCCCCGTTCCTGACCGATCAGAACTTCATAAAGCATTTGGAAAAATGAAACAGAAACACCTGGCCCCCCGTCAGGGCTTTTTTTGTTGTGGTCCTGATAACGCTCTGTCACGCGGCCAATGTCGAGCAGTGCATTCTGGATTGTGTGGGCATCGGCATCTGCTGGCAAGTGTGCAAGGGTTTGGTCAATTTTTTCCAAAGTTTCGCGTTCGACAGCATCCGGTGCACGGAATTTTTTAGTCGGTTTGACGAAATCATTAAAATAGCGGATGGCAAAACCGACAAGGCTGTCGAGTTCAGGCTGGTTTTCCGGTGTAGCACCCTTGGCGTAACGCGAAATAAAGCCCCATAAGACATCGGCATTCTCGGCATTGGATGCACTGACCAGATTGAGCAACATGGCAAAGGATACGGGTAAATCCACTTCCGGCGGGTTGCCGTTATGCATATGCCAGACAGGATTATTAAGCCGGTCTTTCCAACTTTGCTTCGGGTAGGCAGATAGAAAACTGTAATATTCGTCAACAGCCTTCGGTATAACATCGAAATAAAGCCGCTTGGCGGTTTTTGGCTTCTGGTACATGTAAAGGCCAAGGCTTGAAGTGGGCGCATAAGTGAGCCACTCGTCGATTGTCAGGCCATTGCCTTTCGATTTTGAAATCTTCTGTCCTTTGTCATCCAGAAATAGCTCGTAATTAAAGCCTTCCGGCGGTGTCCCGCCAAGGATACGACAAATTTTTGAAGACAAAGCCACAGAATCAATCAGATCTTTACCAGCCATTTCATAGTCGATGCCCAAAGCCGTCCAGCGCATAGCCCAATCGGCTTTCCATTGGCATTTGACCTTGCCACCGGTGATTTCGGTTTCAATTTTTTCACCGGTCTCCGGTTCGATATAGGTGATCGTGCCTTTTTTCGCGTCATGGGCGATCATCGGGACCTGCAAAACTTTTCCCGAAACAGGAGAGATCGGCAAGAATGGCGAATAGGTCGCACGCCGCTCTTCACCCAATGTCGGAATAATGACAGCCATGATCTTATCGTAATTGGCAAGCATTTTGAGGAGCGTTTCATCAAAACGTCCCGAAGTATAATAATCGGTCGCGCTGGCAAATTCGTAATTGAAGCCGAAACGGTCAAGAAAAGCGCGAAGCCGCGCATTATTGGCGGCGCCGAAAGAGGGATAATCTTTCGTAAACGGGTCGGGAACCTGCGTTAAAGGTTTACCAACATAGGTCTCCATCAATGCACGATTGGGGACATTTTCCGGCACTTTGCGCAATCCGTCCATATCGTCGGAAAAACATAACAATTTGGTTTTGACTTTGTTTTCCGTTAAAACGTGAAAAGCATGACGTACCATTGTCGTGCGCGCAACTTCACCGAAGGTACCGATATGCGGCAAACCGGACGGCCCGTAACCGGTCTCGAACATCACTGTATCAGGGTAGCCTTTTTTTTCGTAACGTTTGACAATTTTGCGTGCCTCCTCGAAAGGCCATGCTCTGGATTGGGCTGCCGCATCAATGACATCCTGATTAAGATTTTCTGCCATGAAATTGTCTGTTGACATGGGGTTTTATCCTGAATTTGAATCGTTTAAGAAAGCTCTATGGCTCAAACGGCTTTTCGTCAATCATCGGAAGAAAAAAACCGGAAAAAACCTCGAAAGAATACGATCAGGGGGAAGATTATGGAAATATTGACTGCGCAAGAAGCATTAATATACATTATGGTCACTACTTCTGCTGCTGACGCAGCGGTGAGCGACAATGAACTGAAATTGATTAGCGAAATTGTTGCGCGTCTTCCGGTATTTAGTGGATTCGACGAGGAGCGGCTTGATGCTTTGGCGGCCGAATGTTGTTCTTATCTCGGCCTTGACGATGGACTTGAAAGAATACTTGAAATGACCGGTGCGGCTCTTTCCGCCAGATTGCGTGACACAGCTTATGCCTTGGCTGTTGAAGTTGCGGCGAGCGATCTTGATGTCAGGCAGGAAGAGTTGATGTTTTTACAAATTTTGCGCGAGCATTTCGAGCTTGAAGATTTGACTGTTGCAGCGATTGAACGTTCGGCGCGTATTCGCTTCAGAAAAGCTTGAGACAGTGTTTTTGGACCGCGATGGAATGCATT
Source organism: Bartonella sp. B10834G3 (assembly GCF_016102505.1). NCBI lineage: Bacteria > Pseudomonadati > Pseudomonadota > Alphaproteobacteria > Hyphomicrobiales > Bartonellaceae > Bartonella > Bartonella sp. B10834G3. Next base: position 768,206 of record NZ_JACFOM010000001.1, on the reverse strand, counting down.
CGGTCAATCGTTCAAAACTATATAAATATAAGAATTCATGTTTGAACATGACATTCTGACAGTCCAGTCAAAATCCTGTTTGTTAAAGGGCTGTCTATTGATGTGAAATGGTGGAGAATTACTTCTCGTATGGGGAGTAAATTCCGGGGTCCTGATCGTCTTCCGGATTGGTTGTTATATCCTCATCAAGGGCAGTTTGTCTGAACTGCAATTCCTGATCGTCGAGAAAGTTTTTCAAAGCAATGCTCACACGTGTGGCTGCTTCGCTATTGCTATCAATCATCGCGTCAAGAAAATCCTTTAATGAAATACCGATGAGGTCAAATCCGAGGTCTTTTTCAACGGCCCGAAGATCATAAGTATTTCGGGGAGAATATAGAATTTCTTTCAGATAGGCTGCTGCTTCCTGAATTGGCAAGCCATGCGGTTTTTCAAGGCCGAATTTTTCGGAAAGCAAATAGAGGAGCTTTTCTTCTTCATCCTCGATCTCTTCGGCACTTTTCCGGTTATCCAAAGGTTTGAAGCGATTGGCAACCTGACGTGCGCCATTTTCGGCCTGCGAAGAGGTGCTCGGCGTTACGGCATTGAATGTTTCTGCAAGAGTGTCGGAACTTGAATCACCATCAAGATTCTTTGCACGACGGTTTGTAAGCTCTGTAGCCGCCGCTACAGTGACATAAGTTTGCACAGGAATGGGTGGAATCATGGCAAATCCCTTTCCGGCATTGAAAAATAAAAGATAAACGATTGTAGGAAAGCGTGCAATTGTTTTAAATTTTAATTTTATTGGTATAATTTAAAGTTAAAAATTATAATATTTTTCATTTAAATACATATATTTAAAAGGATAGAATATTTAAAAATCATATAATGGATTTTAGGGATAGAGATATTTTTTAAACTTTTAATTGATAATATTGAATATTATTTATCGTGTTTTATGAGAGAAAATCTCTGAATTTGATAAATCTGCTGACATCATTGCGCTTTTCCCTGTTAAAATCATGGACAAAAATATTTCAACCGGTCGGACACAAAGGAAAATGTGCCCCTGCATGTTGTCGGCAAGAGTTCTGTGATAAACATGTTTTCAAGTTCCAAACGAAGAAAGTATGTTGATTTCTTGTCGGTTTCATGTGTTTGTTTGGCTAAAGGAGAATGAACATGAAGCCAATATTCATCCAGTTGCAATGTGCACCGGGTACAGCTTACGACGTTGCCGATATACTTTATGAGCGCGAGATCGTTTCGGAACTCTATTCCACAAGTGGCGAATTCGAGCTTCTGGCAAAGATCTATATCGAAGAGGGCAAGGATATCGGTAAATTCATCAATGACAACATTCTTGATATACCCGGTATCACGCGGTCTTTGACAACACTGACATTTACTGCATTCTAAATCCGGATTAAACGGAGAATGGGCAAGAAGAGCCGGAGCAGCTTATGCGGTCGGTAAAACTTCATCTTTCGCGGTTTGTGCTGGTTTTTGCGATTACTGTTCAATCAGTCGTGATGGCGCAGGCTGCTTTAATCGGCTTCAATGCTGCCGGAAAATCCTATGGCGGCATAATTTGCTCGGCATCAGGCGCTAGAAAAAGCTTGCCAACAGGACATGCGCCAATGCCGGCTTGTTGTGTCGGCGGGTGCATTCTTTCTGCGGCACTGCAAATATCCCGACCCGATGATAACTTCCTTGAAATATCGGAGCGGTCAAGCGAGCCGATTGGCATTTTATTGGCATTGTCACTTCTTGGACAATATAATTTTTGCCTATATGACGCACGCTCGCCGCCACATAGATTTTCCTGAACAGATTTTATTGGCCGTCGAGCGTTACTTTTTGGTCCACATACAAAACTTCACGTGTAGCGGTCATCCGGAATTTTTTAGTAATCGAATGTTATTCCGAATATCAGGAGTTATTTATGTCATACACTTTTCAAAAATCTTCAAATTCATTCAAGGCAGTCATTGCTTTGATAGCGGCCTCTGTTTGTTACATTTTTTTGAGTTCTTTCAATTGTGCTTTTGCCGACGCATTTAAAATCGGCAATATCGAAATTACCAATGTCTGGGCACGTGCAACTCCCAATGGTGCGAAAGTTGCCGGTGGTTTTTTCACCATTGTCAATCATGGTAAAGAAGCTGATAGGCTGGTGTCTCTATCGTCGGAATTGTCCGATAAAGCACAAATCCATTCCATGGAAATGGCTGATGGTGTCATGAAAATGCGCCATCAGGCGGATGGTGTGGTCATTCCGGCCGGTGGAACAGTCGAATTCAAACCGGGCAGCTTCCATGTTATGTTTATGGATCTCGACAAAACCTTGAACAAGGGTGACGAGTTCAAGGCAAAAATGGTTTTTGAAAAAGCCGGCACTGTCGATGTGGTCTTTACTGTTTCGGGCATTGGTGCACAAGCACCGGATTCAATGCATGCCAATCATGAAGAACATCAGCATTAAAAACTGCTTTTAGAATTAAAATTTTCACGAAAAAATAAAATGCGTGGCGGAATTTTGTCACGCATTTCTGTTGATCGAGATTTTTATTCAAGTTTTTAAAAGTAATCACGAATTTAAAGACATTACCAAGAGAAGTTTTCACGTGAAACGCTTCCATTATAGTCGGGCGGCTACCTTCATAGAGTAAGCTTCAATGATGAGATTTCCATTTTACCCGACAGGTGTAATACGTCGCAAAGTCAGATTGATACGGCCGGGAACTTTCAAAAGTGTAGAAGTTTCAGGATAAATCCGGTCAACACCATGAAACGCAAGACGCATATCGCCGCCGAATATAATAACATCACCGCTATTCAACCGTAAGGAATGGGTTTTTCCGCCTTTGACTGGCGTTCCTACACGAAAGAGACACGTATCGCCCAAAGAAATCGAGATAACAGGTGCGGCAAGTTCACCTTCATCCTTGTCCTGATGCATTCCCATGCGTGCGTCCGGCGAATAAAAGTTGATGAGGCAGGCTTCCGGCGGAGCGGAAAATCCCGATAATTTTTGCCATAACTCTAGGAGTTGTCGGGGAATTTCCGGCCATGGTTTTTGCGTTCGAGGATGTGTTTCCTGATAGCGATAGCCGCGATCTTTGTCGGTAACCCAGCCGAGTTTTCCGCAATTGGTTTGCCTGACACTCATCGGCTTTCCGGTCTTTGGCATTCTGGGAACAAATAATGGCGCTTGCCGGACGATTTCTCTCACTTCGTCAACCAGATTTTCCTGATCGGTGCGATTGAAATAGTTCGGAAAATAATCAAAGCCGTAAAAATCCATCCTTTGAAAATAAACAGACTCTGACGGCTCTTCAAGATGCTGGACATCATTCGCCATGCTCAAGCACCGAAAAGATGAAGTTCCTTCAAGACCGTATATAATGCTATGGACTTTGATGTATCAGCTTGGCTTTTCCGCTTTTTGTGAATAGTTGCAGTTGAGTGGAATTTTTTAAAAAACAGAAAAATTGCAGCGGATAAAGGCTTATATAGTGACGTTTTGTCAGGGAAATTTGACATGAGCAAATGGTGGCCAGGATCGGGTCACTCTGTCAGAGAAACAGATTTATCAATCTTTATTTTTGACAGGCAAACATTATGTCCTGCGGGGAAAACCTGTCTGGAATGGCTGTTCTTGTTTTTCAGCGATAGTTCGTCCAAACTTCATAGATGTCATCCCGAAAACCGCTTCACACTTTTCGGGATAGGTTTTGAGTGCCCGCGCATCTTGTCCGAAAACCGCTTCACACTTTTCGGGATGCGTTTTGGTTACCCGCGCATCTTGTCCGAAAACCGTTTCACACTTTTCGGGATGCGTTTTGGTTACCCGCGCATCTTGTCCGAAAACCGTTTCACACTTTTCGGGATGAGTTTTGAGTGCCCGCGCATCTTATCCGAAAACCGTTTCACACTTTTCGGGATGGGTTTTGGTTACCCGCGCATCTTATCCGAAAACCGTTTCACACTTTTCGGGATGAGTTTTAAGTGCCCGCGCATCTTGTCCGAAAACCGCTTCACACTTTTCGGGATGGGTTTTTAAGTGCCCGCGCATCTTGTCCGAAAACCGCTTCACACTTTTCGGGATGCGCGGGGTATGCGGTGTAATAAAATAATCAGGCCTGATTGAGGTCGGGGATGCGCAGCTTTTGGCCGGGGAAGATTTTTTCAGGCGATTTCAACATAGGCTTGTTTGCCTCGAAAATAATTTTGTTTTTGTCGCCATGACCTTTTCCATAAACTTCTTCAGCAATCTTCCACAAAGTGTCACCCTTTTTCACTTCATAAAAATGCGGTTCTGCCGGTTGTGAACCTGACGATTGTGTGGCAGCAGAGGCTGAAGATGTTTGTGAAGTGCCGGACTGTGTCGTTTGACTGCTTGCCGGTTTTTGGCCGTTTTCTACTTTGAGATTATCGGTATTGACCGATTCAATGCTGTGAAGGTTGCCAACGGCAAGAATGGCCTTTTCAAGTGTTGCCTGATCTTTGACAGCGCCAGTCAGAATTGCTTTGCCGTTCTCGACCGCGACTTTCACGTTCTCTGTTCCAAGATTAAGGCCATCCAAAGCTGTTTTAATGCTTTGTGCGTCAGGGGCTTGTTCCCCAAGGCCAAGTTTTTCGCCAACCGATTTTACGAAATTAAAAAGTCCCATTGCATTCTCCTTTCAAGAAAATGCGCGTCTTGCCCTTTTGAGGCGGAGCGGCACATCGTTAGAGCGGAAGCGTGTGTTCCGGCTTTCATTCAAAAGACATAGAGCAGGAATTTAGATTTCAATCCTTGGTTACTTTTGAACGAGCCTTTTTCACTTCTGAACGAATGCTTTTGGCTTTCAATCTTCGCTCGATCGAACCTTTGGTCGGTTTTGTTTTACGTCGTTTTGGCGGCGGTGGTTCAGCCGCTTTTTTGACGAGCGAAACCAGTCTTTCTCGCGCATCTTGCCGGTTTTTTTCCTGTAAACGGAAACGCGATGCTTCGATGAGAATTTCGCCGTCTTTCGTCGCCTTTTGACCCGCAAGTTTTATGAGACGAGTAAATATATCGTGGGGCAGACCGGCCCGATAGGCGAAAAAGCGTAATTGTACAGCCGTGGCAACCTTGTTGACATTTTGTCCTCCAGGTCCCGAAGCACGAATAAAGCTTTCCGCAATATCGCTTTCGCGTATGCGGATTTTCGCACTGATAAAAAGTTCACCTGTATCGCTTTTCATTTGTGCGATTATAACGTCGAAACGCCAATAAAAAAGCCCGGTAAAAGTAACCGGGCTTTCAATTGATTATTTATTTATTTTTGAACTCAGGCCTTGGGGGCTGCGTTTTTCACATCATCATCAACATGCGGAATGAATTTCTCGAAGTTTTTGATGAACATGCCCGCAAGCTTCTTGACCTGTTCGTCATAAGCGGCTTTGTCTTTCCATGTCGAACGGGGATCAAGAATTGCTGAATCAACTCCGGCAACTGCTTTCGGTACCATAAAACCAAAATTTTCATCTTTGCGGAATTCGACATTTTTAAGCGAACCGTCCAATGCAGCATTCAGCAATGCGCGGGTTGCCTTGATTGGCATACGGCTGCCAACGCCGTAAGGACCACCGGTCCAACCGGTATTGATGAGCCAGCAATCAACATGGTGTTCGGCAATTTTCTTGCGTAACAGATTGCCATAGACAGAAGGATGACGCGGCATGAATGGTGCACCAAAGCATGTCGAGAACGTTGCTTCCGGTTCGGTGACACCTTTTTCGGTCCCTGCAACCTTGGCTGTATAGCCGGACAGGAAGTGGTACATGGCTTGTGCCGGTGTGAGTTTGGCAATCGGCGGGATAACGCCAAAAGCATCGGCTGTCAGCATGATGATGTTTTTCGGCTGTCCACCCTTGCCGGTTTTACTTGCATTATCGACAAAATAGATCGGATAGGCGGCACGTGTATTTTCAGTCAGAGAACCGTCATTGAAATCCGGCTCGCGATCTTTGTCGAGAACGACGTTTTCAAGAATAGTACCGAAACGCTGGGTTGTGGAATAGATAACCGGCTCCGCTTCAGCCGATAGACGGATGACCTTGGCATAACAACCGCCTTCAAAGTTGAAGACGCCATCATTGCCCCAACCATGTTCGTCATCGCCGATCAATGTGCGGCTTGCATCGGCAGAAAGCGTTGTTTTACCGGTTCCCGAAAGCCCGAAGAAAACAGCAGTATCGCCTTTTGGCCCTTCATTGGCTGAAGAGTGCATCGGCATAACGCCTTTTTCAGGCAGAATATAGTTCAATGCGGTGAAGACCGACTTTTTCATTTCGCCGGCATAGGATGTGCCGCCAATCAGAACGATAAGCCGTGTAAGATCACAGGCAATGACTGTCTCGGAACGTGTTCCATGACGCTTCGGATCAGCACGGAAAGACGGCAGATTGATAATCGTCATCTGCGGAACATATGATTCAAGTGCTTTTTTATCCGGACGGATGAGGAGGTTACGGATGAAAACGGCGTGCCAGGCATATTCGGAGGCAACGCGTGCTCTGATCGAGTTTTCATGATCCGCACCGCCGATAAGATCTTCGACAAACAGGTCGCGTCCTTTGGCATGTTCGACAAAATCGGCAAACAACTGGTCAAAATGTTCCTGACTCATCGGTTTGTTGTTGTCCCACCAGATATTGGGTTCGGTTTCTTTTGTGCGAACGATGAACTTGTCTTTTGCTGAACGGCCGGTAAATTGGCCTGTATAGGCAACAAGCGCTCCTTCGGCTGTCAACTTCGCTTCGTTGCGACGAATTGCTTCTTCATAAAGAAAAGGCGGTTTCAAATTGTAGTAAACATTGCCCAAATCTTTAAAACCGAAGCTTTTGAGTGAAGCCTTTGGATTGAATATGCCAGTCTCTTTCATAGTACCTCCGCTATTGCCCTTAAAAGCAACAAATGGCCCACACGATTGTGAGTGTTTCCTCCTAAAATCAGAAAAAATATTAAATATCAAATATTTAATCGATTTAAAAAAATTTAATTTTTTTAAAAGATGCAGTTAATGAAACTTCACCATGTGACCCGCGTTTATCCTGACGTGACAAAGAAAGGCATTTTTCGTTATTGAATCAAAGACTTTCGTGATCTCTGCCACAATTTGTACCACATTTGTTTTGCAAAAGCGTTCAAGACACCCATATAAAGAAAACATATGTGTAAAAATAAACAGCGACGTTTCAAACATTGAATGGAATGTTGCAGCAAAAATAAAACCGCAAGAAAGAGTCGGAAAACTATGAAAGATATTGCAACCACGACACAGACAATTGCACTTGTCGATGACGATCGCAACATTCTGACATCGGTGTCGATAGCCCTCGAATCGGAGGGCTACCGCGTAGAGACCTACACGGATGGTGCTTCTGCCCTTGAAGGTTTGACAGCAAGACCCCCCAATCTTGCAATCTTCGATATCAAGATGCCCCGGATGGACGGTATGGAGCTGTTGCGGCGCTTGCGCCAGAAGTCCGATCTGCCGGTTATTTTTCTCACCTCGAAGGATGACGAGATCGACGAGCTTTTCGGCCTGAAAATGGGGGCGGACGATTTTATCACCAAGCCGTTTTCCCAACGCCTTCTCGTCGAACGTGTCAAGGCGGTTCTAAGACGTGCGGCGGCTCGCGGCGAACCGGTCAAGGCCAATACCCAGGCCGCTACTTCGATCGAACGCGGCGATCTTGTTATGGATCAGGAGCGTCATACTTGCACATGGAAAGGTGAACCGGTTATTTTGACGGTTACCGAATTCCTCATTTTGCAGGCACTTGCACAGCGCCCAGGAGTGGTTAAAAGCCGGGATTCGCTTATGGATGCTGCTTATGACGATCAGGTTTATGTCGACGATCGCACCATTGACAGCCATATCAAAAGGTTGCGTAAAAAATTCAAGCAGGTTGATAACGATTTTGAAATGATTGAAACTCTTTACGGAGTTGGCTACCGGTTTCGTGAGGTATAAAGCCGGTAATGAGATATAACGATTGTCCCGCCGATCAAAACCGGTTTATTTGGTGACTGGCGGGATCGTTACGGTTATTAACAGTCGGCAAAAGCATATGTTCCGTCATATGCCTTTGCTCTGAAAGGTGCGGGCGACCGGATGGTTTCCGAGGAAGCAACAGCGGGTAAAGACGAAAAGGCAGAACAGGTAAAGCGTTCTCACAAGACCTCCCGTTTCGGGCGCTTGCGCAGGCGTGGCCATTATCTTTTCGAGCAACTTCTCTTTTCAAGTCTGACACGTCGTATCGTTATTCTCAACCTTGCAGCACTTTGTGTGCTTGTTGTCGGCATTATGTATCTTAATCAATTCCGTGATGGGTTGATTGATGCAAAAATAGAATCCTTACGCACACAAGGGAAAATTATTGCCGGTGCCATTGCCGCTTCGGCAACGGTTGACACCAATTCTATCCTGATTGATCCGGAAAAGCTGATGGAGTTGCAGGCAGGCGAAAGTATAACGCCGAAAGCGGAATCGACAGAAAATTGGGATTTTCCGATCAATCCGGAACGTGTTGCGCCATTATTGCGCAATGTCATTTCGCCAGAGACAACGCGTGCCCGCATTTATGATAGAGATGCCAACCTGCTTCTTGATTCAATGGTGCTCTATTCGAGCGGTCAGGTTTTAAGTTATAATCTTCCTCCCATTGCAGAAGACAAACCCGGTATTCTGGAGCGGTTCAGAAATTGGCTCACCAATACGATTTATGGAAACGATATTGTTGTCGATAAAGATCAGTTGGGTGGAAATGGCGCGGTCTATCCGGAAGTTGTCAAAGCAATGAACGGAATTCTGGCAACCGCACAACGGCGCAACTCGCAAGGTGAACTGGTTGTTTCCGTTGCTGTACCGGTGCAACGCTATCATTCGGTGGTCGGTGTCTTGTTATTGTCGACAGCGGGATCCGATATTGACAATATTGTAACGGCGGAACGGCTTGCAATTTTCAAGGTTTTTGCGGTTGTTGCGGCTGTGCTTCTCGTTCTCTCGCTTTTCCTTGCATATACGATAGCAAATCCCTTGCGCAAATTGTCGGCGGCGGCTGACCGTGTCCGCCATGGCACCAACAAACGTGTTGAAATTCCGGATTTTTCCGACAGGCAAGATGAAGTCGGGCATCTGTCGACATCAATCCGCGATATGACCGACGCGCTCTACACTCGTATCGAGGCAATCGAACAATTTGCAGCCGATGTCAGCCACGAATTGAAAAATCCGCTCACGTCGCTCAGAAGTGCAGTGGAAACCTTGCCACTTGCAAAAACGCATGAGGCGCGCGAACGGTTGTTCGATATTATCCAGCAGGATGTGCGCCGTCTTGATCGTCTCATTACCGATATTTCTGATGCATCGCGGCTTGATGCGGAACTTGCACGCGAGACATCCGATAAAGTGGATATGGTTGCTTTGCTTGATAATATTGTAAGAGCATCGAGAGAAGTGCGTCGCAACAAGGTTTCGGCAACCATCGAACTCGAAATAAAGCCGCGTAATGGAGGCAAAAAATATATCGTTGCAGGCCATGATCTCCGTTTGGGGCAGGTGGTATCCAATCTGATTGAAAATGCACGTTCTTTTATTCCTCCCGAAAACGGAAAAATAAAACTTGCTATGCATGCCGAAGGTTCAAAACTGGTTTTGACGGTGGAAGATAATGGTCCGGGAATTCGTGCCGAAAAAATCGACCGGATTTTTGAACGCTTTTATACAGATCGTCCGGGTGCCGAGTCATTCGGTAAAAATTCGGGGCTTGGACTTTCGATAAGTCGCCAGATTATTGAAGCGCATAATGGGACTTTGACAGCGGAAAATATCTATTCCGACAAAGACCCTGATAAAAAACTGGGTGCACGTTTTATTATCGTCTTGCCACTCGAAAAATAATAATTCCCTTTTAAAACAAGGAACAGATTGTGTCCGAAAGCGCTGAACATCCCCTCACACTTCATGCAAATTGTCTTATCCTTGGGGAGAAAGGTGTTTTACTTACCGGAGCTTCCGCATCCGGTAAATCGGCACTTACACTGGCTTTGATTGAACGCGCCTCATGGGCGGGGCATAATGGCTGTCTTGTCAGTGATGATTATACGCGATTATTCCCGCAAGACGGAAAGCTTTACGGACAGGTGCCGGAAGAACTTGCCGGTGGCATAGAAATCAGGGGAGCCGGTCTTTATCAAATGCCTTTCCGCAGAGAAACGGCAATTGACTTCATAGTTTTATTATCAAATGATGGCGAGCGCTATCCTTCGGGTAAGACAATAACCTATTGTGGTATAGAACGCCCGCTTTATACTCTTCCGACTTTGGATCGTGCAGATGCGATCACCATTTGTCAGGCGATTGAAGCATTTTGTTTCAAAACAGCTTGGAAGAAATGAATTTAGCCAGTTAAATCATGTTGAAAAACAATATTTTTCTTGCGTGGATAAAGATTTTTCTTGGCAGGGAAGAAAACCCCTGCCACAATAAAGAACTTACTGTTGATTTCCAAGTGACAAAACAGTTGGGGCGCTGGTGACAGGAGCATTGTGAATGATCGGACTCGTGCTTGTAACGCACGGCAGATTGGCTGAAGAATTTTTACATGCGGTCGAGCATGTTGTAGGTCCTCAGGAGAAATTTGCCACCGTGTGTATTGGCCCTGATGATGATATGGATCAACGTCGAAATGATATTGTTGAAGCTGTCGCCTCGGTCGATGGTGGACAAGGTGTCATCATTCTGACTGATATGTTCGGTGGAACGCCTTCCAATCTTGCTATTTCAATCATGCAGGAAGGCAAGATTGAAGTGATTGCCGGTGTCAATTTGCCAATGCTTATCAAACTCACATCAGTGCGCCAATGTAATGATATTGAATTGATCGACGCATTGAAAGCCGCTCAGGATGCCGGAAGAAAATATATCAATGTTCCAAGCATGTTGTTATCGGACGAATAGATAAACAGTTCTGTGCGGGAAAAATGGACATTTCTTTCAAAAGACAATTGGTTATTTCTAACAAACGCGGGCTTCATGCGCGTGCATCGGCAAAGTTTGTCCAGACCGTCGATGCATTTGATGCTGTTGTGGAAGTCGAAAAAGACGGGCAGACAGTCGGCGGCAATTCGATCATGGGGTTAATGATGTTGGCTGCTTCTCAAGGCAGTCATATTGACGTTACAACCCATGGTAAGGAAGCCGTCGAAGTGCTTGATGCACTTGAAAAACTCGTGAATGACAAATTCGGCGAAGAGAGCTGAAAATTTTGGTTCAACGTTTGGAAATCGGGGCATTGATGTAAAATCCGGCGAATGGACATATCGAGGCGGTCGAAACATTTTCATCAGTTCACTTGCTTATGTAAATCGGGTCGAATGCTTATATATTTTGTTTCCTGAATTTATTTCCTGATAGATAAATACATTCACGTAAAAACATTCATTTCAAAAAAACTACTTCGACATTTCTATTCTGCTCCGGTCGTGGCTGGTTCTTTCTGAAAATTTCATTACGCCCCGATCTCCATTTTCCATGTTGGGGGGAAGAGAATTTATCTTTCAGGATGTATTCGGGGTTAATTAAACACAGTCGTGATAACGGGTGACCGTTTGGCAGATTTGCGCAGAAAATTCTCCAACTCTTGTTGGCAAGTGCCGGCAATAGAAGGGGTAAGAATTTTCGGGGTCATTATATTCGTTTGAAGCTTTGGTTACCAATCATGCGGCCTCTTGCATGAAACAGAAAAGGCGGGGAAATTGCTACCAATCAGGCGAATGTGCATTAAATGGAAATCGTTATAAGATAACTTAAAACAGCAATGCGATTTTTAAAAGGTTGACGGATGCTCCTTCATTCAATTGATGTTATCGGCACTTTTGTTTTTGCGTTGAGTGGTACCAGTGCCGGTATCCGGCGAGGTTTCGATTTTTTTGGCGTTTTTGTCGTTGCAATGGCTACCGCTTGCGGTGGCGGAATCATGCGCGATTTGTGTTTGGGGGCAACACCACCTGTCGGACTGACCGATGTCGAATATCTGCTCGCCATTATCGGTGCAGTATTGCTCGGCATTTTTTGTCAGGAACTGATTATGCGTATGGAAAAACCGACTCTCTGGCTTGATGCTTTGGGTCTCGGTTTTTTTGCCGCATTCGGTTCGGACAAAGCCTATCAGATAACCGGCAATATCCAGATAGCAATCATTCTCGGATGTGCGAGTGCTGTAGGAGGGGGGTGTGTACGCGATATTTTGACCGGTCGCACACCGATAATTTTTAGCAAGGAAATTTATGCAAGTGCCGCTATTGTCGGCTCGGCTATTGTTCTTTTAGGGTCGGCAAGGCTTATATCGCCAACCATTGCTATATGGGCAGCAATTGCGGTTTGTACCTTTATCCGCATCATATCAATGCATTATCAGATCAATCTTCCACCGATTACATTGAAAACGCCAAATCGCCCGAAATAGACCGCATGTCGTGGACAGATTCCAACTTGACGTTTGTTGACAGCCGACTTTCCGAAGTCCATCTTTTGATTGGAAAATACGAAAGGAAAATCAGTAATGGAAGAAATCCGTTCAACACGCATTGTGCTCTCGTCCCGTCCGCACGGACTCCCTGTTAAAGACAATTTTGCTTTTGAAACAGTCAAGCTTCCGGAACCGAAGAGTGGCGAAGTGTTGATAAAGGTCATTTATCTGTCACTGGATCCTTATATGCGCCAACGTATGTCGGATGAGCCTTCCTATGATAAGCCGGTTGCTATCGGTGATGTCATGATCGGTGGTACTGTGGGGGAAGTTGTCATTTCCAACCACAAAGATTTCAAGAAAGGCGACAAGGTTCTCTCGGCAAGCGGCTGGCAGAGTTACAGCATAGAAAAAGGTGAAAACTTAAAAAAACTCGACAATTTTGACGCGCCACTATCAACCGCTTTGGGTATTCTTGGTATGCCGGGTTTTACAGCCTATGCCGGAATGCGCAACATCGGTAAACCGAAAAAGGGCGAGACGGTGGTTGTTGCCGCAGCAACCGGAACTGTCGGGTCCATGGTCGGGCAACTCGCGAAAATCGCTGGTGCCAAGGCAGTCGGCATTGCCGGTGGTCCGGAAAAATGTGCTTTTGGCCGTGATGTGTTGGGTTTTGATGTCATGCTCGACCACAAAAGCAGCGATTTTGCCGAACGCCTCGCCAAGGCCTGCCCGGAAGGCATTGACGTTTACTATGAAAATGTCGGCGGAAAGGTGTGGGACGCGGTATTTCCCCTTTTAAATCCTTTTGCCCGTATACCTCTTTGTGGTTTGATCGCCCAATATAACGGCGTCAAGAATGCGAGCCACGATGTTGACCGCTTACCGGAATTGATGAGAACGATTCTTATAAAAAGTTTGCTTGTTCGCGGTTTTATCGAGCGGGAATTCGAGCAGCAAAGACCTGAATTCATTGTTCAGGCACAAGAATGGTTGAAAAAGGGTCACCTTAAATATCGTGAAGATATTACTGAAGGTTTGGAAAACGCACCGGAAGCATTTATCGGCCTTCTTCAGGGTAAAAATTTCGGCAAAGTCATCATCCGCTTATAGTGGCGCTGAAAACTTGATAATGGTGCTGTCAGATAGCACCATTATTCGGGGATTTTTCAAAATCCTTTTGAAGAGCCTTCAATAGAAACCGATCGGGAAATAACGCAGATAAAGTTCGGTGAGTTTTCCTTTGCGCTCCAGTGATTTCAAAGCATAATTCAACGCTTCGGCAAGTTGCGGATTGTTTTTTTGAACCGCAATTCTAAGGCCGCTTTGTAAAAATTGCGGAGCAATATAAGCGCCTCCAACAAATTGGCAGCAATTTTCCGATTGAGGGTCATTCAACCATTGCGAGAATGCCATACCGTCGCCGAATGCAAGATCAATGCTTTTCGCTTTCAAAGCAGCTTGCAGGCTTTCATTATTTACGAATTTTTGCCATTTAACTCCGGGAAAATAGGCAGCAAAAAGTGCTTCGTGAGCGCTCTTTTCCACGATACCGATTTTGTATTTTTTTAAGCTTTTTCCTACCGGTTCGGTAAGACTTACATTTCCGGAGCCAATAAAACGGGCAGGAAAACGCAAATAACTTTGGGTAAAAATCAGGCTTTTGGCTGTTTCAGGTGTTTCGTTCATGCCGGCGATAATGGCTTCCCCCCCATTGTTATTGATATGGGGGATAAGTTCGTCCCAAGGCACAGCCTCTACTTCGCAAACCTGTTCGAGCTTCAATTCCGTGCAAATGGCACGAAAAAGATCAATATTATATCCGGAGAGTCGCCCCGTTTTATCAACAAAATTGAACGGCGGAAAATCGACAGTTGTAAGAAATCTAAGGCGCGGAAGTGTGCCAAGATCAGGGTGATTGAGCCGTTCCTGAGCATCAAAAAAATGTGGCAAGGCCACGCTATCGGCCGCTTCCCCCGTTGTCGAAAACACAACGAGACACAAAAAACCGAACATTGCGGATAATGACTTTTTATGATGCAGCATAGTGATTATCCGCATAACATAAATATTCCGGTATCAATATGAAAAAATAGGCATTGACTGCAACAATGCCTATTCTGTTTCATTCTTCAGATGAGATTTTCACTGGCGTGGCGCAAAAAATCCGGACCGACGCCGATAATTTTTTCATCCTCCGGACCGATTGCCGAAATATTACGATCAGCATAAGGGATAGAGAGAAGAACACGGCGGATCACCGCAAGGCGTGCACGTCTTTTATCGTTGGATTTGACAATTGTCCAAGGAGCCATGGCGGAATGGGTACGTTCTATCATGCGGTCGGCAGCTTTTCCGTATTCATCCCAAAGCGTAATCCCCGCTTCATCCATTTTCGAGAACTTCCAGTGTTTTAGCGGGCTGTGGCGGCGTTCATGGAAACGTTTCAATTGCATTTCCTGCCCGATGTCGAGCCAGATTTTGAAAAATCTTATACCGTCCGAAACAATCAATTTTTCAAAGGTCGGTGCTTCGGCAAGAAATGTTTCAACCTGGGCGGGGCTGGCAAATTTCATCACCGATTCGACACCGGCGCGGTTATACCATGAACGGTCGAATGTGACGAATTCTCCATGTGTCGGAAAATGACGTACGTAACGCTGGAAATACCACTGACCACTTTCGGTTTCGTCGGGTTTTGGCAAAGCGACGTTGCGCGCAGTACGGGGGTTCATATATTGGCGGAGTGTAAAAATTGTACCGCCTTTACCGGCAGCATCACGCCCTTCAAACAGAGCAACCACCCGCTCGCCGGTTTCAAGAAGCCAGGACTGCAATTTGACAAGTTCGATTTGTAAAGCTTGCAGTGTTTCTTCATATTCCTTACGGGGCATTTTTTTGTCGTAAGGATAGTTGCCTGATGTCAAAGCATTTTTTTCAATCCATTCGGGAAGCTTCGGTTCGTTAACATCGAAGACGCGCTTTTTTCCCGCAACTGTTAATTTGATGCCCGCATCATCTTTTTCGTGTTTTGACTGGTCTGTTTTTTTCGATTTCTGAGCCACAATAATTCCCTTATTAATAGACAACCGTTTCCGAACAGAAAGTTGAAAAACAATTATTGAAACCGGTTGGAAGCCTTGTACAAAATAAAAATCCCTCTGAGCGAAATGTGCCGGGCACAAAAAAACACCCAATGGAAGGACTATAAAACTTCATATTCAAAAAAGAAAATGCCTTTTGGTCTTTTTGTTGAAAAATATAGACTGTTTTCACAGATTGCGGT
The DNA here is from genome assembly GCF_016102505.1 of Bartonella sp. B10834G3. NCBI lineage: Bacteria > Pseudomonadati > Pseudomonadota > Alphaproteobacteria > Hyphomicrobiales > Bartonellaceae > Bartonella > Bartonella sp. B10834G3. The sequence goes on along the minus strand of NZ_JACFOM010000001.1, from coordinate 752,431 downwards.
TAAAGTCGCCTGAGGAGGTAAAAACTATACTGGAAATGTTATGTTATTTTCTTGGAAGAAGTGGCTGTTTTTTTCAAAATTGCTTCAAAATAATCGGCTATCGTCGATTGAATGCTATGTGGGTGAGGCGGCTATTTGAAGAAAACTATTTTTGATAAGCGTTCCGGTCAATGAACGATCGGCACCGACAGGTGAAAGATCAGCACCGACATATGATAATTTCGGGAAACCAAATTTTCGAGGCCGCCATTTTCGCTCATAAAAAGAGTTTTTCGCCTGAAAACCGGAGGCTCTTTTTTAAAAAAAATATTGTGACAGGTATTTCTGTTGAACAAACGGAAAATTTTACCGGATTTGATTTTTTTAAAACACATATGATTATCTGGCAATCTTGTAAAAACTGCCTTCTGTTGAAATCAATAATCCACTTTCGTCAGATAAAGGCCGGAAGGTGGAGCAACCATGCCGCAGCGGCTGCGATCTTTGGCATTCAATGCATCTTCAAGGTCATCTGCCGTCCAACGGCCAACGCCCACTTCCATCAAACTTCCGGCAAAAGATCGTATCTGGTTATGAAGGAATGAACGTGCGCTTGCATAAATATGGATTTCATCGCCACTGCGTTTGACATCAAGCTGATCCAGCGTTTTGATCGGACTCTTGGCCTGACATTCGCTTGAACGGAATGTGGTGAAGTCGTGAAGTCCCAGAAGCCGTTTTGCCGCCTCGTCCATTTTTTCCGCATCCAGTTTTTTAGGAAACCACCAGACCCGGTTTGCTTCAAGAACTGCGGGTGCGCGCCGGTTCAAAATGATGAAATGATAATGGCGTTTTCGGGCAGAAAAACGTGCATCGAAATCCTGACTTGCGCTTTCCGACTTTAAAATCGCGACATTTTCCTTGTTTAGCGTCAAATGTGCATTGATGGCATCCCGCACCCTGTCGGGTCTCAAATCTTTTTCAAGATCGACATGGGCAACCTGACCGGTTGCATGAACGCCCGCATCGGTGCGTCCGGCTCCAAAAACGGTTACCTTTTCTCCGGAAAAAGCAAAAACAGCCTCTTCAATGGCGGCTTGAACAGTTCTTAAGCCATCCTGTCTTTGCCACCCGCAATAATTGGTTCCATCATATTCGATTGTTAATTTGAAGCGCGCCATATCAATAAACTTGAGTGACATGAAAGCCATGCAAGAAAGTACCGGCATCCATGGCTTTTCCGCCGGATTTTTGCAAGCGTGTAATTTGTAAACGTCCCTCGCCACAATGGATTGTCAAGGTTTCAGGGTCGACATGGCCGACACCAAGAGAAGAACCATCAACAAGTTTAGCTTTTAATAACTTGACGCGTTCCTTTTTGCCGGAAAATTCCATTTCGCACCAGCTTCCCGGAAAAGGCGAAAGCCCGCATATACGTTTTTGCAGCTCTTTTGCCGGTTTTGACCAGTCAATGCGGGTTTCATCCTTGGTGATTTTTTTGGCATAAGTCGCCCCTTCCGATTTCTGGGGGGTCAATGCGAGATCACCTTGTTCCAGTTTTTCCATGGCTTCAACCATGAGAGGAGCGGCAATTTTTTCCAACTCGTCATAAAGTTCACCTGCAGTCATATCGGGGGCAATGTTGATTGATTTGGAAAGTGCGATAGGGCCGGTATCAAGGCCTTCATCCATTTTCATAATCATCATACCGGTTTTTTTATCACCGGCCATAATTGCGCGCTGGATGGGAGCAGCACCACGCCAACGTGGCAAAAGTGAAGCATGTCCGTTAAAACAGCCAAAGCGCGGCGCTTCAAGAATGGCTTTTGGCAATAAAAGTCCATAAGCCACAACAATTGCCGCATCCAGCTTGAATGACGAAAAACGTTCCTGTTCTTGCCGGTCTTTCAAACTTTTGGGAGTGAGAACCTCAATGCCGAGTTTTTCGGCAGCAGAGGCAACCGGTGTAGGGGTAAGCTCCAATCCGCGTCGGCCTGCCGGACGCGGCGGCTGACTATAGACAGCCACAATCTCGTGGCCTGCTTTATGAAGAGCTTCAAGGACAGGAACCGAAAATTCCGGCGTTCCCATAAAGGCAAGCCGCAAAGACATTACAATCGCGCTCCGCTTTGTGCCTTTTCTTTGGCCAGTTTTTTAAATTTGCGAATGACCATATCACGTTTCAATCTGGATATATGGTCGATAAACAGAACGCCGTTGAGGTGGTCAATTTCGTGCTGCAAACAGGTTGCGAGCAATCCGTCCGCCTCGATTTCATTCTCTTGACCCTCGCGATCAAGATAGCTTACGCGTACACGTTTCGGCCGTTCTACTTCCGCGTAATAATCCGGAATGGAAAGGCAGCCTTCTTCATAAACATTCGGCTCGTCGGAGCGCCACAAAATTTCCGGATTGATGAAGACTTGTGGTGCCTTGGGTTCATCTTTACCGGCAACATCAATCACCAATAAACGTAACGGTTCGCCAATCTGGATTGCTGCCAATCCGATGCCGGGCGCTTCATACATTGTTTCCAACATATCATCGGCCAATTTTTGCAATGGCTTATCGACGCGCTCGACCGGTTTGGAAACCTTGCGCAAAATAGGATCAGGGAGAATAACTAAAGGTTTTATCGACATAAAGAAGAGGTAATCAATCACATTTCATACGTCAATGTGATATTGTTGATTTTCTCAGCCTTTTGATCGCTTTGTGACCGGAAAACCGCTAATCTTGAAAAATGTTTGATTCGACTTCACAACCTTTGCTCACAATTGCAGGTTTTGCTTTTAATCTGATGGATTGCCTGCTTGTGATCCTTGCTGCCATTCTCGTTATTCTGGTTATTACAATTATTGGCGCTAACCGGCGGCGATCGGTTCTTGATACACAGGTTGCAGAACGGGCAAGAGACGCCGAAATCCACATGAACGAGCTTTTGAAAACACAAGCCGAAATGCAAGGACGCATGCAAACAATGGCCGAAATATTCGGCCGCCGTCAGGCCGAACTCAACCAGTCGATTCGTGAACAGTTGACCGGCATGAGCAATAATCTCGGCCAGACAATCAATGCCCAGACAAAATCGACACACGAAAATCTTGCCAGATTACAGGAAAGATTGGCCGTTATTGATACGGCGCAAAACAACATCCAGTCGCTTGCCGGTCAGGTTGTGCAGTTGCAGGCGATTTTGAGTAACAAACAAACCCGCGGAGCATTCGGGCAGGGCAGAATGGAAGCCATTATTTCCGATGCTTTGCCCCCCAATGCCTATGCTTTTCAAGCAACTCTTTCCAATGGCACACGGCCGGATTGTCTGGTTTTTATGCCAAATCATGCCCCGTCATTGGTTATTGACGCAAAATTTCCGCTGGAAGCGTGGAACAATATGCGCGAGGCGCCGACGCCTCAGGAAAAACAGGCTGCCGAACGCCAGTTCCAGACCGATATGGATACGCATATAAAGGCTATTTCCGGAAAATATCTTATTTCCGGAGAAACTCAGGATACAGCCTTCATGTTTGTGCCTTCGGAATCAATCTTTGCAACAATTCATGAAGATTTTGAAGGAATCGTACAAAAGGCCAATCGTGCGCATGTCATTATTGTTTCACCATCTCTTCTAATGTTATCGATTCAGGTGGTACAAGCCATTATGAAAGATGCCCGTATGCGTGAACAAGCGCATTTGATACAAAAACAGGTCGGGAGTTTGATGGAAGAGGTTGTGCGGCTCGATGATCGGGTCACCAAATTGCAAGGTCACTTTAAAAACGCTTGCAAAGATGTCGAGGATATTCTTACGACAACCGGAAAAATCAAAACTCGTGGAGACCGGATTGCACAACTCGATTTGAAAGAGCCGGATAAAACCGATATGCCATCAACAGAGCCGGCTCCGCAACTGGGGTTGGATATTCAAAAATAGCTTTATCTTTCACGGCAGGCTAGCGAGGCAAGCTGTTAGAACTCTATCGACAAAACTGCCGGAGTTTAAAAAAATCAATATAGAGAGATTTCGCCCTGTTCGGCACTGACATATCGACAATGACATATCGCCAGTGACATATCGACAGTGACGCGTATAGCGGCAATATCAAGAGGTCACATTCAAAAGTTGCGGCATAGACAGTGATTATTCTGTGCCGCAACCTTGTATTTTATTCACGAACACCGGTTCTCAGTGTTACCAACGATAGCCAACACCGACTTTACCGGAAATTTCATCACGTTTGCCGGCAACGCCTTTGACACCGGCATTGGCAACCCAGCCCTGCATTCCCTGATTTTGCTCGTATTTGCCACCGACTTCAAAGACGGCACTTGCACCGCTGAAGTCGGGCTTGTCAACGCGATAACTGTCGAGTTTGCCTTCGATCTCGCCATCAAGTTCCTGTTCCCATGCCGCACCGGCATAAAGTTTTGCCTGTTGGGTAACACTATGGTCAACTCTCGCCCCCAGATGTGTGCGGACAGAGCGGGCACTGTCGAAGCCGAGATGTTCATGAGCTTTTGATACAGTAGAGAAATCCTCTATTTCGGTCCACAACAAACGACCATTCAAAGTCAGTTTATTATCGGTCGAAATTTCAAGCTCTTTACCGCCACCGATATGGAAGCCGTAATAGTTGGAACTTTTATCATCAAAGCCGCCATTCACGATGTCACCGCTCTTGAAATCCCGTTTGACACGTCCTGCGCGTCCCGAACCGTCGATAAACCAGCCATTATCCCACGTCTGTTTGGCATAAAGGCCACCACCGGTATAACTGAAATCGCCTTTGCCATGAATTTTTTGATGGTAGGTGTCAAAATCGCCATCGCCGTGTTCGATAAAGACAGTTGCAAGAAGATTGCCTTGATCTTCATGGTAACGGATACCGCCGCCACCCATCAAATGATAACCTTCATTCTTGATATGGCTTCCGGTTTCGACTTTTTGCTTGAAACCGCTGCCTTGCAGGAAAACAACGCCTTCAACAGTCTGACCGAATTTTTTGACATCCATCGGTAGAACATAATCGTCAATCGAAGCAATCTGGTCAGCACCATAGTTTAGAGCGTTGAGTGCTGCCGCGTTGCTCTGGAAATAAGCGTTTGCTTTAGCGCGGTTAATTGTTACCGCACCATAGTCATCGGTATAAATATTACCTTTGCCATCATCTTTTCCGATAAGACTCGGACGGGGGTCATTGTTGCCTTTTCCATCGTTCGGATTGTTGCTATCAGGTTTGTTATTTTGGTTATTCGAGTTTTCGTTATTTGAACCGTTGTTGCCGGAACCGCTATCGGTGTGCTTATCGGTATCATTTTCTTTTCCGGAATTATTATCTTTACCCGAATCACTATTGTTTCCGGATTGGTCACTTAGTCCCGAATTATCCCCCTTACCCGTTTCGTCACCGGTATTTGTAGGAGATGTCGGCCCTTTCAGCGAGGCAATCAGATTTTCTCTCTGTGTGGCAATATCAAAGTTCCAATTTTTTGCACCATTTGAAACTGTCTGTTTTGTCGTTGACGAATTTCCAATAACGTCACCATCAATCAATCTGATCTGGTCACCAGGGTTCAAACGGCGTAAATCGGTGCCGGCAAGTCTGAGCGCAACCGCAGCATTATTGATTGAAACTTTGCCATCGCCTGTCATCTTCAACAAAGAATCGCCATTTTGAATGTTTTCAGGGAGATAGAAAATTAATTTAGGAGCTGAATCGTCTGGATTCGGATCTTTTGAATTTGGATCTTTTGGTTTTGAATCTAAAATCAGATCTTTGTTAATCCAAAATTTTGCAGGTTGAATAACAGCGCTGTCGTCTTCACCTTCGGTGCTTGGGTCCTCTACTTTATTTCCGATTGTCAATGACGAAATAAAATAGTCGCCATTTCCGGTGATAGTTACTTTGCGTCCCATGCCGATTTTCAGATTGCCTAATTTGACACCATCGTTATTATTGCTGGTCCAAGTTTTGGTATTAGCCAGATTGATAATCGCATCGCCTTTTGTCGCGTCAAATTCACCGGTTCTGAATAAAAGTTGTCCATCATTGCGTTCAAGATGTATCGTCGCTTCTTTGTCCGCACCTACGATAATTTTATCCGTCGTAAAACCGACATTACCCCCCCTTGCTTTTTTGATTATCGGAACCACCGGCACGGCCACTCGTCAGGCTTATAGTATTATTGATAGTAATTTTTCTATTGTCACCGGTTAGCGTCGCGTCGCCGCCGTCTCCGCCGATACCCAAAGCACCTGTTGTGTTGTCTTGATCTCGTCCTGGCTCGCCACCGTTACCGGCTTCAAGAATAATACTTTCAACTGTTATATCTTTTGTTAATTCGGCGCTGATTTTGCCGCCTTGTCCGCCTGAACCATCACGTTTTTCATCTTCAAAACCTGTTATAGAAGGGGATACTGAAACGCCTAGCGTGTCCGCCTCTTCCGAAGTCAGACCGTTTTTCCCAGATATGCTGTCAGAGCCGCCTAATCCGCCTTTGCCGCCGTTTGGTTCGGTTCCGGAACTACCGTAATTTGGAGTGTCAGGTTTAGTAGAAGCGATGAGACCACCCGCACCATTGCCACCAAGTCCCGTTAGCGACCCGCCACCACCGCCACCACCGGAAAGATAAACCGATTGTGCCATAACAGGTTGAATAGCTGTCAGGGAAAGAATGCTAATTCCCAAAGTTCCTGCGAGTGCCGTAGCCCCCAAACCATTCGTGTGAACTTTCAGATTGAAGCACTTCATGAGAAATGTCCTTAAATTGAGTAGAATTTTGGGACAATTCTCATTTTCAAGTCTAAATAAATAGTTGCAATGGGCGTCGGTGATGCTCGTTAACGGCGAGAAATCTGGAATTATAGTTAACAAACATCTTAACAATCTGTTAAGACGACCACTATATCCTCGTTAGTTAAAACAGAGGTATTTATCATGAAGCGCATAGTGTTTCTCGTGGCGCTCGTAACGGTGTTGGGTGGTTGCGCATCAAAAGTTCCCACGCACACAAGTAATGTTTGCGCCGTTTTTGACCAAAAGGACGGTTTTTTCAATAATTGGGAAAAATCGGCCAAAAAGGCAGAAAGCCGTTACGGTATACCGATGCCGATTATCATGGCAACGATGAATACCGAATCCGGCTACAAACATAATGCCCGTCCGCCGCGCAAAAAACTGTTCGGCTTTATTCCATGGAAGCGTCGGTCTTCAGCCTATGGATATTCACAAGCTCTTGACGGAACATGGGAGCATTATATCCGTGCGACGGGCAATCGTGGAGCAAAGCGCACCAATTTTGCAGATGCTGCCGATTTTATCGGCTGGTATCATAGTCAAAGTGTAAGACTTAACGGTATCAACCCTAACAATGCTTATGCACTCTATCTCAATTATTATATGGGACATAGTGCTTATGCGCGGACCGGTGGTCGGGCAAGCGGAGCTATTTTGTCGGCGGCGGAGCGGACCGACCAGATGGCACGTCGTTATGACCAGCAATTGCGCCGGTGTGGCCGTCGCTGAAACCACATCTTATATAATAAGACCGATCTTGGTAAACGGCTTTGAAAAATATATGGCGCATGATTCATCGCAATCATGCGCCTTTTGGCATAAAGGCGAGAGAAAAAGACTTCAGAGATTTATTTATATTTTTTCATTTCCAGTTTATGGCGGGCAATTGCAGCATTGCGATATTTATCAAGTTCGTTAATTAATTTATCGCGATTGGTTTCAAGCCGGAAATTGAAGCCGGAAATCATCAATTTCTTTTTCGCTTTATCATAATACGAACCGCCGCGACATTTCGTGTTTTCTTCGGGCAAAAATTTATCGTCGATCAAAAATTCCATGCCGACTGCAATATTCATCGAATTGCTTTTTGAAGAGTTGATCTGGAAATCTGTTATACCGCGCCACGGAACAGGAGTTTTGAAGACTGTGGTTTCCAAACCCTCCGGTGTCAGCACCATATAGGGTATGCGTCGGCGTATCATTGTCCGGATGAGAATGATAAATAATAAAATTGCCAAAGCTCCCAGAATGACCATTGTCATCATTTTGCCTATTTGAAAATTCTGGTAGGCGGTGCCGATCAGGGCTATTCCCAGAACAAGAAATGCAAGCGGTATGAATACACCACCTTCCCATACGGGAATTTGACCATTTGCCTCATTGATGATGGCTTTCAGGCTTTTTTCATCGTTGGGAAGTTTGACATCGCTTATAAGATGGGTTTCTTCGAGTTTTTTATCGGCCATTTTTTTCTCCCGATCTTGAAGCTGAAAATGATGCGATCATTGGTGGACGTTAAATGAAATGTTGCTTTATCATTTTATACGAGGATGAGCATAAGTTTATAAAGCGATCTGTCATTATTTACTATAATTTTATAGGCTGGAGTGATTGATTATCCGGCCGTGTCTTCCGGAATTCATCATAAACGATAGCAGGACGTATAAATTTCCGATTTAAGCACTATATAGATTTCAGACGTTTCACCTAATGACATTGTTATCTGTTTTGAAAAAATGTCATTAGGTCTACCGTGATTTATGAAGATTCATTCCGGTCAGGAAGCGCTGTTAAACAAGTTTCCGACATTACCGGTTTATAGTCTGCCTGCTTATTGTAAGCGGAGAAAATGCAATGGACAAAATTTTACTTATCTGTCAATTCTGCTTTCCGATCTGTGATTCCTTGAATGACTTATAATGCGTGAGACAATCCTATGAATTGGTTCAAAGCGGTGAAAATGTCCGATCACATTGTGCTTGTCGGCATATTATTGATGTTGTTGGGCGACTTCATGTTTGCTGCCAATGATGCCATGGGCAAGTGGCTGGTGGCAACATTTTCGGTGGGACAAGTTCTTTTATTACGCTCGATTGGCGCATTTCTGATTTTAGGGCCGATGCTTACGACCGTCTCGACGGACGATTTGTTCAAACCCAAAAAACCTTTTCTTATTTTTCTGCGTGTAATTTTCGCAACAATGGATACCGGGCTGTTTTACGCAGCCGTGGCTTATTTGCCGTTGGCAGACGTTGTTACGTTTTATATGGCAGGACCCATTTATGTGGCGGCGGTTTCGCACTTTTTCCTGAACGAGCGCATTGGATGGCGGCGTTGTCTTGCGATTTTTGTCGGTTTTATCGGGGTTATTATCGCTCTTCGTCCATCGTCAGCCATGCTTTCATGGCCATCAATTTTTGCGCTTCTCGGCAGTTTCGGTTTTTCGATGGTCATTGTTTTCAGCCGCGTGTTAAAAGATATTTCCGACACGGTGCTTGTTACCTGGCAAACAATAGGCGCTCTTATCGTCGGTCTGGTTCTGACAATCACCCAATGGAGGGAACCGACAATGTTGCAATGGGGTGCTATGGCGCTCCTCGGTATTGTTTCCTGCTGTGGCCATCTTTTAATAGCAAGGTCGTTGAAGCTTGCTCCGGCTTCCGTATTGGCTCCGTTGCAATACACACTTTTGCTTTGGGGCATTATCTTCGGGATTATGTTTTTCAACAATTATCCGGATCGCTATATTATCATCGGAGCAGCTATTATCATTGTTGCGGGGCTGTTTATTTTCCATCGCAAGCAGGTGGTCGATCATAAAATACCGAAAGAAGATATTGCCCGAATCAAACAGTGAACCACATTTATGGTTTGGCAATGAAACGGGAATTTTTCCTACATTGCCAAGAATTAATGAAAGATCGTAGAGTTGCTCGATTTTTACCGTAATTTTGCCTTTTTGTGTGGCCAGATTATTGGTTAAGCAATATGTTTAATAACAGTAATTCTATTACTTGTTCTATAAAAGGGAGTGTAAAATGAAAAAATTACTGCTTGCTTCAGTAGTTGCTTCGTCATTGCTTGCACCTGCTGTCGTTTCTTCTGCTTTGGCAGAACCGACACCACCACCTCCACATGGCCAACATAATCCTAAACCGCCCCATCATCCGAAGGGGCCAGATGATAAAGGGCCAAAAGGACCTGAAAAAGGGCCGGGGCATTTTAAAGGACCACATGCAGGCATGCATATGGCAGAAAAGCTTTCCGCTATGGAAACGGCTGTCGGCATTCGTTCAAACCAGTTGGATGCTTGGCGCAAATACACATCAAGTCTGGTTGATCTTGTAGATGTCACTCCCCCGCCGCCACCCGCACCCGACGCCAAACCGGCTCCCGATGCTGTAAAACCGATTTTTGGCGAACCGATTGCAGACAGAACACTTGATCGCGCTGAAAAAGCCAAGAAATTCAAAGCTGCCGCAGGTGAATTGCGTAAAGTTCTGGATGCTGACCAATTACAGAAACTGGAACGTTATGCTTTGCCTCATCCGGGTCCAAAAGAAGGTCCGGAAGGTCCGAAGGGGCCGGATGCACCGGAACCTCCGGCAGAGCCGCATCCTTGATAAATGGGCTAAACAGATTTTAGTCACAAAGATTGAAGAGGTCAGAAACCCCGCTCGCATGGTCGGGGTTTTTCTTTTTGCTCGTGCTCTCTCATCCTTGATTTTCCAGAAAAACGTTTATTTAAGTTCACACCTTTGTAATAATTTATTAAAACATTTCAGTTTCGGCGCGTGATGCCCTATATTTCAGTCGAAACTACGTTTTGTAACTTTCGTTGTTGAACGGATTTAGCGTTTTAGGAAGGAACGTAAATGATGAAACATCAGAAAACACTCTTGGCATCCTTGGCATTTGCAGCTACAGCGCTTTTATCTTTGCAAACACAAGCCGGTGCAACAGGTCTCGTTTCGGGCACACTCACTTGCGATAGCAAAGGCGGAATCGGGCAGTTTGTAAGCTCTTCAAAAGAGCTTAATTGCGAATTTATCCCGATTAGTGGCCATTCGATCAACGATCATTATGTCGGTCGTATTGAAAATTACGGTCTTGATCTGGGCGTAACAGGCCGCACGAAAATGACCTGGTGGGTTCTTGCAACTTCTCCCAATGCCCATTCCAATGGTTCGTTAGCAGGAAATTATGGTGGCGTCGGCTCAAGCATCAGTCTGGCAGCAGGTGCCGGCAGCCAGCTTCTCGGCTTTGGTCCAGCCAACGGACTTACGCTCCAGCCATTAAGTGTTGATGCACATGAAGGGTTGAACCTTGCTCTTGGCGTATCGAAATTGTCGCTGGCTCCTGCCTATACAGCAGAGCATGCAGTTTATCACCACAAGAAAGCAGTTGCCCATCATAAGAAGGCCAATGTTCATCACAAAAAGGCAAATGCTCATCACAAAAACCGCTGATAGAGGTGAAAGCCTTGCAAATTGCGAAGCGATAACAATATAGGTGCAACGCAGGAAAGGCTATTTCACGCTTTAGAATGTGAATTTTCTTTCATTTTTTAAAGATTTTTCAGCTTTTGATTTCGATTCGGCCGGTGAACTTCACCGGCCGTCTTTTTTTATGATCCATCCTCGCACAAGTTTTGCCGTTTAAAAGAGCATTATAAATGCTGCGAGGTAGATAAAGATGGTCAAACTTGATCTTTATGAAAATGATAATTTTGGAAACCCGATTATTTATGACGATGCGGATTCTTCCGCTATTCATCGTGAAAAGAAAGAAAACGCCGCTTGTTTAACGGCACTCGCTTTTTGCGTACCACTTTTCATGATTGCGGGACTATACGGTTTGTCCGATTTGATTGTTTTTATCAAAACCGGAGTTTTCCATCTGACAACAATGGCCGAGATGTTCATGCTTACACAAGGACCGGTCAATGAAACCGGATGGGTGAGTGAAATACTGGGTAGATTGCCAGTCGCAATCATATTTTTTCTTTTAGGTGTTTTTGTACCGTTTGCAATTCTTGAACTTTTTTTCAAATTGGAAAAATAGGAATTTTGTCAATGTGATGCTGAAGGACAGTTGGCCATAACAAAACGGGCAGATTGTTTAAGCCCCGGCATATCGGAAAACTCGATATTGAAAATGCCGTTCAAAGCATCCGGTGCATTATCTCCTCTCAGAAATGGTGCATCGACATGCCAATCTTGCAACGGATTTTTAGGAAGTTCGACCGTGTAAACCACGCGTCCATCGGATAAATTGGCTTGTAGATTGCTGATATTTACCGGCATTCCCCAGATATTCAATGTCGAGACAGTCTGCTGATATGTCTGGTAATTTTGAGCGCTGTAGCGTGTTGGTGCACTTATTTCCAAAAACATCGTTTTATGACTGTCACAATAAAGCCGTGCCGAAGTTTTTTTGTCATTGCTGGATGCAATCGCAACGAGCGCGTTATTTGTCGGGACGAGTTGCCATTGTCCGATAATGTCCGGTGAAAAATCAATATTATAGTTTTGTATTTCATCGCTTGAAAAAGCATGGGGATTGGCATTGTCCCAATTCAAAAATGCGATCAACGGGTTAAATCCCATTTCCTGGGAATAATCTGCAATATAGGCAATGTCGGCCAGTTGTTGTTGGCGCACACTGACTTCCTGACCCGAAGATGTACCAGCACCGTCAAGTGGCGGGCGATAGGTGCGCAATTCCAATTTTCCATTGCCTACATTTCGTGCCCGCCCGCCGAGAAAGGCCCAAACGCAAGCTTCACGGCAAATTCCTTCAACGCGTTCCGAGGTTGTTTTATTTTCGCTGTTTTCTTTAGCGGCATTGTTGTTATTGTTCTCGTTGTTTCCCGCATTGGCGGCACCATCCCCACTGTGGTTTTCGGCGGCTTTATCCTCAACCGGTTTTACAATCGTTTCGCCGATTGTTGTATCGAAATGATGTTTTCTGATCTCTCTTCCCAAAGCAATTGCCGCCAGAATATCCCCGCCATCGGAATGAAAGGAAACCAACACATCATCAGGGTATGAAAGAGGATCGCCAAGACCGTTATCGTCAAGAAAACGGTTAAAAAGTGCAGGCGTATCGGGAACGATGTTCCCTTCGGCACTGATCCAGCGACATGTCGGACATTGACCATCAGCAATTTTGTGAAGTGTAAAAGCCATGGGTTTTCCCGGCGGCTCGGTCATTGTATTTTGTGTCGCAGATTGATTTTCAGTTGCCTGATTATTCTCGTCCTTCTGATTATTTTCGCTCTTTTGGTCGTTCCCGTTCTTTTGGTTGTTTTCGCTGTTTATTGCTTCGGTTGTGCTTTCGGTGCGCGAGTTTGTCGGCTGGTCATTGTCGGGAACTGCCTGCCCATTGGCGAGCGAGCACAAGGGAAGACAAAAAATGAACGCAGCCACAATAGGTTTCATAAACACCACTCCGCCCGGCAATTTTAATAATCTTGATGAATAACTTGATAATTTGTACCACCGGCAGCGGTGTTCTGCAATGTGCAGCGAGGATGAGAAACACAAGCTTCATCGCCGAATAACCGGAATTATCACCAATTATGAAGTTAAACAGCCATTCATTCCCATTTCTGTGTCTTAACCGGTCAATTTGACCAATCAGTCAATTTCCCCAACCATTTGAATCAAGTCAGGCTGACGGTGGCATTTATCTGACAAGATTTGAAGATAAGGATCTAATGACGAGACGGGATTTTCTTTTTTGCCGGTTTTAAACCGATGCAAGTTTCTAACGATTTCCCGACGTGGTTACAATCTGTTTGCAGAGGCTCAAAACGTAAAATCCGAAGGCCGAACACGGCGCGAGAAGGAGCATGGACCAGTCGATAAAGTTAAAAATAATGCCGAAATTGACGCCAAGATAACTAATCGGCAAAAACAGGCTGCAAAGAGCACAAATGAAAGCTGCAAAAAATACCGAAGTGAAGTTGATTTGTTGCGAGATGAAAGCGATCGCACCGACACAGCCGGAAAACACCAAACCTGCATTGATGTAGGCAAGCGGAAGGCTTGCGGTAAAAAACGAAGCCGGTGGAAGTGAAAAGAGCAATGCGCGCCATAAAATTGTTCCCGATTGCCATACCGGCGGGGCACAGACAAAAAAGATGAAGAATACGAATATAGCAAAAAAGCTTCTGCTACCGTGTTGGAAACGCGGTGAAGGTCGAACGATTGTCTGATAGCGTTTTCCGTTAAATGGTACACCCAGCAAATATAAAAGTCCGCCGCCAATGATCGTGAGACTGATAGCCGTTATAAGATAAACTGCCAAAACATAAAATCCGGTTTCCTGCCAATCGGATTTTGTCACGAAAATACTGTCGGTAATCCAGAAAATCAAAGAAATGGCGATTGTTACAATAAAAAGCCAACGCCATGTGAGCGAGCCTTGAAGGCGTAATCTGCGCACGCCGCAAAAGACAGTAAGGCTTACGAGCATGAGTCCGGCCGTATTGATTTCGCCCGAAACCGACCCGCGTGCTCCAAGATAGCTCAAACTGTCACCCGCCATAATCCATAATGTAATGATGATATAAAGTACGGGGCCATAAATGGCATAAACAATTGCAAGTTTCACCGCATCGACAAGGCGCGGACGTTCCATTTCCTTATAGCGACGGTTAAGGCCACTCGAATTCAGGATGAGCCAGAATACTACACCGGCGAAAAACCAGGCTATCACCCAATAGAAAAATGATTCATTGGAAATGCCGATATTGGCGAGAAGTTCGGGGAAAAATGTCTTCATGGCGCGAATGGAACCGTCGAAAACAAGCGCCATGATTATCGAAGTGATTAAAGAAAAACGCAGAGAAATACTTCCCCAGCTTGCGCTTCTCAAAGCAAGGATGACAGCAATCATACAAGCGGTCATAAAACTTGGAAGATAAATTTGGTAAGGCCTGAAAAAAGCTACGGTTAATGAGAAGCCGAATGTTTTAAACCAGCCACCAAAAAGCAGGAAAAAAAACGACCATGCTGTAGGTAAAATGATAATGGCCGCAACAGCCACAAGCAAAGACTGGAGAATGCGGGCTTGCAAAAAACCGACGGAATGGAATTTTATGTCGGCTTTCTTACCAATCAAGATAAATATCCTTTTTTCTTCTTCCCGTTATCAGAGATGGCACAAGTTTTTCTACCCATTCGAGTTTTCTTTTTGGCAAGGTAACAGGAAAACGGTTTTTACGCGGTTTCCGGAGCCTCCGGTGTTCCAAATATTAGTGTGTCACTTTTGTCCCTGTCGATATGTGGGTTATTATAAATCAATAACGGGTTTCTTATAAAGTATGGGCCGGTTGGCTCAAATCAATCAACAACAGGTTTATCAAGTCTGAAACCGGTTGCAAGAATCCAGCAAACCCAGCCGACAAAGATCCATTGGATAAAGCCATAAGAAAGGTTGCGAAGAATATTTTCACTCGTCATATGCTGCATATAGGGGCGGGACATAATAATGTAGAATATTTCAACGCAAAGACTGACCAGAATTGTACGCCAGATAGCGGACGAAAGAGAAAGACCTAATCCCCGTGAAGGCGGGAGAGAACAAAATACACCACTTAAAAACACCGACGGCATATAATAGGAATATCCGGCCAAAAGTTTCGGGCAGGCATCATCACTAAAAACATCGAAAATTTCGACAAGCAAATTTGAACCGCCTACCCAAGGATGAAGAAGATAAGTTCCTACTATTGTTTGAACGGCCGGTCCCAGCACCAGAAAAATTGTAATAATGCCAAACCCACGCATAGGGTAGCTATAAAGAGTTGATTTATTACGATCTGTCATAACGTTCACAAGTCATTGCTTTGATAAATGACTTTTAAGGTCTCGTTCCGGTGTGTGCAAGCCAATAAATACAATAGGCAAGATAAGCAAACCACACCGGCAAAATTATATAAAGGAATGGTGTGAGCAACACATAGACAAGAATAGAGTCGAGCGGCAACGTAACACGTGCAAGATTAAGATAAAATGCAATCGAAATAGCACCCACCAGATAAATCGCCACGGAATAGGACAGAACAAAAACGATCGGCAGCTTTTTCAACTGGTAAAGATAGACTGCCGGAAAAATTGAAAAAACAGCGGCAAACAAAAGATTTTCAGCAAAGAACAGAGCGAACGCCACAACACCGTTGAAATTTTCCATCATCGCAAGGATGAAACGATCATTGAAAAACCGTGAATATAGAAAATAATTTGTCAAATAGCGACAAACGAATAATCCTATACCCCCGACGAGCGAAAAAATAAGAAAAGCTTTAATTGCCTGACTGCGCAAGACCGATTCCCCCCTGCTTGCATATGTGATGCTCATAAAGTACCTTTCTTATGAACATAAACGAGTAATATATTAAAAGTTGTTAACAACGATTATGCTTTCGTAATTTTTTACAATAAATCTATCAGTTAACGTCAAAACTCTTAATTTTTTTAAATTTAAACTATTTAATTAGATATTTAAAGTTAAAAAGAAATAGATAACGTAAATTTAAATATTTATTGGCAAACCGGTTATAAATATAATTCTTGAAACCTAAATTTTAAATTTTGAACGATAGCGAAAATTTTATAGTTATTGAATTTACGAGAGATAAAATGTGCCAAAAATATTCATTATTAAGTTTGAAAATATAAGGCATAAATTTTTAAAAAATATAAACATATTATTAATAATTTAAAATCGGCAGGTGAGACTGATAATGCCGTTACCGGCATTTTTATGCGCGCATTTTAAAACAAGCGGGTCTTTTAAATAATATATAATTGAAAACGTGTATCAAATACCGGATATATCGGTTTACTTGAGGTGGCAGCTTATCTTTTTAAAATTTCCTCACGAAAAGGAAAATGAAAAGAAACACGAAAAGGAAAATGAAAACGGCTGCTCACCGACCCCGAAGAGAAGGCGATTTTAACTCGTCAACGCTGTTGAATAACACCCGCGCCCGTTCGGGGAATGGCAAATACCCCTTTTATCCGGTGGCTCAGGAAAAGGGATTAGCTCCGCATAGGACAAGTATCATATCCTCATGCGAAGCATTATGATTATTGTAATGTAACGGTTTTCAATTCCTGATCGTTAGCGCCTTCAAGGGCTTTGGCGCGAACATCGGAAAGAATAATGGGTTCACCGCCGGCACCGAACAGTCCCCAAAGAGAAATTCCCGGTGTCATTGGCGGCATATTCGGAAACTTTTTGCTTAATTCATCGGTCCGGATTTTGCGCAGATAAGCGATCTCGCCTTCTCCGAGTAAGGCAAATTCTTGCATAGACAAAGATTTTTCGTTTTTCATTTTGTTCTCCTGTCGCATTACTCGTCTTCAATGGCACTGATCGTAATGCGTTTGACGCGCTTCTCGGGGGCTGGTCGTTCAAGATCTATTGAAAGTAGACCATTTTTAAGCTCTGCGGCTCCCACCTTTATACCATCCGCCAGCACAAACGCCCGCTGGAATTGACGTGAAGCAATACCCCTATGCAGATATTCAAAATCCTCATCGTCGGTTTGCCGCCCGCGGATAATCAATTGATTATCTTCTACTGTTACATCAAGGTCTTCCGGCGTAAAACCGGCAACTGCCAATGTAATTCGCAGCCGTTCGTTTGGTTCCTCACCGGACAAACGCACAATGTTATAAGGAGGATACCCCTCACCCGACTTGCTTAAACGGTCGAGTGTTTTTTCCATTGTTTCAAAGCCTAACAGCAACGGGTTGGAAAATGGTGTCATGCGTGTCATAAGGTAGCCCTCTTTGAAGCGACTATTAAACAGAAAACCCATTTTGGCATTTTCTGTCATTAGCTATTATATGGAAAGTCGAACAACGAACTTCAAGATAGGGGCTTTAAAAGGTTATGACGGGCGCAAGGGCTAGAAACCGGAAAGCGGGAACAGTAAAGGGAAGCGCCTATACGGACGAAGAAATCGAAGAAATTTTTCGCCGGTTTTCGGTTCAGCGACCAAATCCCAGAAGCGATCTTATCTATGAAAGCCCGTTCACTTTGCTTGTGGCAGTGGTTTTGTCTGCACAAGCAACAGACGCAAGTGTAAACAAGGCAACAAAGCCGCTTTTTGCTGTTGCCGATACAGCAGAAAAGATGGAGGCTCTCGGAGAAGACGGCATCGCCCGCTATATCCGCACGATCGGTCTATGGCGGGCAAAAGCCAAAAATGTCTATGCGCTTTCAAAAATATTGAACGAAAAATATGCCGGTAAAGTGCCTGATACCAGAGAAGCTCTAATGGCACTTCCAGGTGTCGGGCGTAAAACGGCAAATGTTGTCCTTAATGTTGCTTTCAACCAGCCGACAATGGCCGTCGACACCCATATTTTCCGGTTTTGTAACCGGACAGAACTGGCACCGGGAAAAACGCCCGAAGAGGTAGAAAAGAAACTTGTCAAAATAATACCCGAAAAATATATGGCTCACGCCCATCATTGGCTGATTTTACATGGTCGTTACATCTGTAAAGCCCGTAAACCGGATTGTGTGCATTGTATTATTGCCGATATTTGCAAGGCGGCCATTAAGACAAGTTCTATTCCCGCACCGCTTGTTGAAGTGAAAGGCAATGGTGCTCCGGTTCCTCTTTAACGGAAAAAGGTTAATCCTGTTTGCGGCAATCCGGATAGACAATGAAATGAAAGACAAAAATTATACTTTGTCGGAATAGCAGGATCGGCACTGTTGGAAAGTCTAGTGAAATGACAGACAGCCCTGATCGGCTATGGGGGTTAACTTTTATAAAAATGTGCGCCCGATTTTCGGCGCACAATTGTTTTTTTTGGGCTTATATAAATGGTCATGACACTTCTAACCAATAATACAGACCAGCTTTATGAAGCTCTGATAAACCGCGATCGCTCCTATGACGGGCATGTTTTTGTCTGCGTAACAACGACAGGTATTTTTTGTCGGCTGTCATGTCCGGCGCGAAAGCCCAAGCGGGAAAATGTCTTTTTCTGTGACAGCGCGGCTGCATGTCTCGAAGAAGGCTATCGGCCTTGCCAGAAATGCCACCCGCTGGAAGCAGGCGGCCACGTTGATCCGCTTTTTCGTCATTTGATGGCAAGACTTGATGAAAATCCCGATCACATATGGTCAGAAGACGATATTGTACGACTGGGATTTGACCCTTCCACTGTGCGGCGCATTTTCAAGCGACGTATAGGCATGACATTTCTGGAATTGGCACGCTTGAAAAGAGCAAGCCGTGGTGCAGCGCTGCTTTCCCACGGTCAACCGGTAATCGAAGCGCAACTTTCCGCCGGTTACGATTCGGGCAGCGGCTTTCGTGAAGCAATTCTCAAGCTCATCGGTCATCCACCAAAAGCCATACAAAACCGCACTCTTTTAAAAGCGGCATGGATTGAAACGCCGATCGGTGAAATGCTTGCCGTCAGTGACCAACATGTCTTGCATCTCTTGGAATTTTTTGACCGCAAGGGGCTGTTGACAGAGCTCAAGAAATTGCAGGCAGTCACCCGCTCGTCTATCAGTTTTGAAAGAACCAGTGTCATCGACAAGGTAGAAGCCGAATTGGGCGATTATTATCAAGGAAAAAGCTGCCATTTTGAAACACCGCTTGCCAAAGTTGCAGGTGGTTTTGCCCCCCTTGTGTGGGAGGCTTTGCGTCAAATACCGGCAGGAGAAACACGCTCTTACAGTGAATTGGCGCGTGCATTGGATAGACCGACAGCAGTGCGGGCGGTGGCACGGGCTAACGGGCAAAACCAGATTGCCATTATTATTCCCTGTCATCGGGTGATCGGGGCGGATGGTACGCTTACCGGTTATGCTGGCGGTTTATGGCGCAAAGACTGGCTTTTACGCCATGAAAAAAAGTATTTTGCATAAAAGTCTGCTTGCTATTTTTGAGGCCGTGTTTTAAGAGAACCCAGTTCAAGCCGTCCGGCAGGGCATGCCGTGACGACTTTTATGCTTGTTCGTACTTTGGTCAGTGCGAACATCAATCACAACAATGGAGAAGCAAAATGCCCAAAATGAAGACCAAATCGGCTGCCAAAAAGCGGTTCAAAATTACCGCTACAGGCAAAATCAAGGCGGCTGCCGCAGGCAAGCAGCATGGCATGATCAAACGTTCCAACCAGTTTTTGCGTGATGCACGTGGCACCATGGTTCTTGGTGCACCCGACGCCAAGAAAATCATCAAAAACTATTTGCCGAACGGCCTTTGAAAGTTAGCTCTTAAGGAGATTATGACATGGCACGCGTAAAACGCGGCGTAACTGCACACGCCAAACACAAAAAAGTTATCAAACTTGCTGAAGGTTTTTACGGACGTCGTAAAAATACAATCCGTACAGCCAAAGCTGCTGTCGACCGTTCACGGCAATACGCCTATCGCGATCGCAAAAATCGCAAGCGCAGTTTCCGCGCATTGTGGATCCAGCGTATCAATGCCGCTGTCCGTCTTGAGGGCTTGACCTATGGCCGTTTCATTGACGGTCTTGCCAAGGCAGGAATCGAGATCGACCGCAAGGTTCTTTCAGATATTGCTATTCATGAGCCTGCAACATTCTCCAAGCTTGTTGCTTCGGCAAAAAAGGCATTGGAATATTTGAAGAAAACCACACCGAATGCTTTTGAAGGCGCCGTCAAGTAAGCCGGTCGCGTTCCTTTAAAAAACAGAACATTCTTTCGGAACCCGCACTGGTTAAAACCGGTTGCGGGTTTTTGTTTTCGAGGCGTTATGAGCGAGATAAATCCTTTGATATCCAAGCCACTGAGCGATTCTGACAAGAAGCTTTTTCAATCTTGTGAGGAAAAGCGCATTGCCAGCGTCATGCGCGAGGGCAAAAAGGTCTGGGTCAAACGGCAGGGAATCGAAAAGCGCCCGTGGGGCAAGCGGCTTCATAGCGGTTTATCGTTTTTATTACCGGCAGCTTTTATGAAATCTTCGCCTTTGCGTGACGCTCTTGGCATGAATGCGCAGGAAATACGCAAAATTGAAAAATTCAGGAAGGCAGGTATCGCGGTTCCCGAAATTCTTGCTGTCGACGGACCTGCTTTAATGATTTCCGATGTCGGCCAAACGGTGCAAAAACGCCTTAATTTTTTGAAAAAGAACGACGTTGACGCACACGAAAAATTATTGGTTCAATGTGGTGAAGCTTTGGGCAAAGTACATCACGCCGGACTTGTCCACGGCAGGCCGCATCCGCGTGATATGTTTATGGCAGGAAACGAGTTGGGGTTTTTCGATTTCGAGGAAGAGCCGGAAGCAGTGATGCCAATTGCCGCAGCTCAGGCGCGTGACGCGTGGTTGTTATTTTTTCAAGTGTCGGCACAATCACTTAAAAAAAACAAAACCGATAATGCGGCTTTCGAGGCGTGGAAAAAACAGGTTTCTCCTGAAACCATGAAACAACTTGAAAAAATTGTCCGGTTTTTTTCTATTTTTATTACTCCGTTAAAGTTGGCCAGGTTTATTTATCTTGGTGGCGATGGCAAACGTATGTTAAGCGCTATGGAGTTTCTTTCTTCCAATTTGAAAAACAGACATCCACTTTAAAGAACAGGCAAAGACATGAACGATATTGATAGTCTGGAAAAAGAAATCTGTGCGGCAATCGACGCTGCACAAGACGAGCAGGCACTGGAAGCAGTGCGTGTCGGTGCACTCGGTAAAAAGGGTAGTGTTTCGGAAAAACTTAAAAGCCTTGGTGGTATGAGCGCAGAAGAGCGCCAGAAAGCCGGACCGGTGATAAACGGTTTGAAAAATCGGGTTTTAGAGCTTCTGGGTGAAAAACGCACGGCACTGAAGCGTGCAGCAACGGAGGCGCGGCTTAAAAACGAAACAGTCGATGTTACATTGCCGGTTCGCCTTTCCCCCGAAGCGCGTGGTCGTATCCATCCTATTTCGCAGGTGATTGACGAGATCACCGCAATTTACGCCGATATGGGCTTTTCTATTGCCGAAGGGCCGGATATCGAAACCGATTATTATAACTTTACCGCACTCAACTTTCCGGAAGGCCATCCCGCCCGCGAAATGCATGATACCTTCTTTTTCAATCCCGACGGGAAAGGCGAAAAGCGGCTTTTGCGCACGCATACATCGCCTGTTCAGGTTCGTACGATGGAAAAGCAAAAACCGCCAATCCGCATTATCATTCCGGGGAAAACCTATCGTATGGATTCGGACGCCACCCATTCGCCGATGTTCCATCAGGTAGAAGGGCTGGTTGTCGATAAAAAGTCGACCATTGCCAATATTATGTGGGTGCATGAAGAATTTTGTAAGGCGTTTTTTGAAGTGCCTTCGTTGAAGATGCGTTTTCGCCCGTCGTTCTTTCCATTCACTGAACCTTCTATGGAAGTCGATATTCAATGTGACCGCTCCGGTACAGAAGTAAAATTCGGCGAGGGCAATGACTGGCTCGAAATATTGGGCTGCGGCATGGTGCACCCGAATGTGTTGAAAAATGTCGGTTTCGATCCTGATGAATATCAGGGCTTTGCCTGGGGAATGGGAATCGACCGTATCGCCATGTTGAAATATGGCATGCCGGATTTGCGGGCATTTTTTGATGCCGATATACGCTGGATCCAACATTACGGTTTCCGTCCGCTTGATGTGCCGACGCTTTTTGGCGGTCTCAGCAATTCATAAACTCACACCCGCGTCTTGCGTTTTGAAAAGAGGTTTTGAACAATGAAATTTACTTTGTCCTGGTTGAAAGATCATCTGGAGACAGACGCATCGCTCGGCGAGATTTGTGACCGGCTTACCGATATAGGCCTTGAGGTTGATAGCGTCGATGACCGCAAAAGCTTTGATGTTTTTGTAATTGCCAAAGTTTTGACAGCCAAAAAACATCCCGATTCAGATCATTTACAGATTTTGACTGTCGACACGGGTCAGGATAAGCCACTTCAGGTGGTTTGTGGTGCACCGAATGCAAAGGCCGGATTGATCGGGGTTTTTGCCCCTCCGGGAGCTTATATTCCGGGGCTTGATGTCACATTGTCGGTTGGAAAAATTCGCGGTGTTGAAAGTTTCGGCATGATGTGTTCGGAACGCGAGCTTGAACTTTCAAATGAACATAACGGTATTATCGAACTCGGCTCCGATGCACCGGTCGGCAAAGCATTTGCGGCCTATTATGGTCTCAACGATCCGCTTATTGATGTCGGCCTCACACCGAACCGGCCGGATTGTACGGGTGTTTATGGCATTGCCCGTGATCTTGCAGCAAGTGGCATTGGCAAATTGAAGCCGCTTGAAGTTCCTTCTATTTCCGGAGAAGGAGAACCGTCGGTAACCGTGTCGCTCGATTTTGGTGATACAGCACCTTTGTGTCTCGGCTTTTCATGGCGGGAAATTCGTGATGTTAACAATGTCCAGTCGCCCAAATGGATGCAACGCCGTCTCACTGCTATCGGGCTGCGTCCAATCAATGCGCTTGTCGACATGACCAATTACATCACGGTCGATCTCGGCCGTCCGCTTCATGTTTTCGATGCCGACAAGGTAAAAGGAAAACTCACTGTCCGTCGTGGGCAAAAGGGAGATAAACTCCTCGCCCTTAACGGCAAAGAATATGATTTGGGGCCGGATAATTGCGTTATTGCCGATGATAATGGCGTCGAATCCATTGGTGGCATAATGGGCGGCGAAGCAACAGGATGCGATGAGAACACGAAAAATGTTATCATTGAATCCGCTTTGTGGGATCCGCGCAATGTTGCGGCAACGGGGCGCTCTCTCGGCATAGTTTCGGATGCGCGTTATCGTTTTGAACGCGGTGTCGATCCGGAATTTATGGAACCGGGACTTGCCTTTGCCACCGAAATGGCCATGAAACTTTGTGGTGGCAAGCCTTCAAAAGCCCATACAATCGGGGCAAAGAGCATTGAACAAAAAATTATCCGCTTCCCGTTTGCCGAAATCAAGCGTTTGACCGGTCTGGAATTAAGCCATGAAGCGGCAACAACCATATTGCAGCACCTCGGCTTTGTTGTGGAAGGCAAAGGTGATGTTGTCACGGTAAAAGTACCAACATGGCGACCCGATATTGATGGCAAGGCCGATCTCGTCGAAGAGGTTATGCGTATCCATGGGCTGAACAATATCAAGCCGGAACCATTGGAAAGGCCGTCTTCTGTAAGCGGGCAAATTCTCACCACAATACAGATCAGGCAGCGTTCCGCACGTCGTGCTCTGGCTTGTCGGGGCTTGATGGAAGCAATCACATGGTCTTTCATTTCGGAAAAACAGGCCAAGGCATTTGGCGGCGGCAAGCCGGAATTGAAGCTATTGAACCCGATTGCTGCCGATATGTCGGATATGCGTCCTTCACTGCTTCCGGGTTTGATTGCAGCTGCCCAGCGCAATGCCGATCGCGGTTTTCCCGATCTCGGCCTATTTGAAATCTCGGCAACCTTTGAAGGCAATACGCCCGAAACACAAAGACGTGTCGCCGGTGGTATCCGCCGTGGTACTTACAAGCTTGATGGTTCAGGCCGTTTTTGGGCCGGTTCTGCCAAACCGGTCGATGTTTTTGATGCCAAGGCCGATGCACTTTGTGTGCTTGACGCTTGCGGGCTTGATGCTTCAAAGGTGCAGATAGAGAAAGGCGCGCCGGAATGGTATCATCCGGGACGTTCGGGCGTTATCAAATTGGGACCGAAGATCATTCTTGGAACCTTTGGCGAATTTCATCCCGATACGCTTGAGGAGCTCGATGTAACAGGACCATTGTGCGGTTTTGAAGTCTATATTGACCGTATTCCCGAACCACGCAAGAAGGCAACCAAAACACGCCCGCCTTTGGTGCTGTCGCCATATCAGATGATACGGCGCGATTTCGCTTTTGTTATGGATAAATCGGTGAACGCCGCCACGGTCATTCGCGCGGCAAGCGGAGCCGATAAAAAGCTTATCCAGTCTGTCGAAGTGTTCGATGTCTTCGAGGGTGCAAGCCTTGGTGAAGACAAAAAGTCGATTGCGATCGAAGTGGCAATCCAGCCCCATGAACGTACGTTGACAGATCAGGATATTGAAGCTCTGGCAAACAAGATTATCGAGAATGTTGCAAAATCGACCGGAGCAACATTGCGCCAATAGTCTTTCCTGATCTCAAGGGTCGGGAGAAGAGTTTTATAAAAAGCTTGAGGGGCAGAGCGGATTTGCCCCTTTATTTTATTTCCGTTCTTTTTTTCCGCAAAGCAGATCTGGCAGGACGAGACCGCTATTTTTGTCTTGAATGGCCTTTCAGCTATAAAAAGTTGTCGCCAGTTTTATTTCACCAAACTATCGGGCGGATGTTTTGTTTTTTCTAAATGATTCCGGATTCTTGATGGAAACACGAAAAAAATGTAACTGCAACAATACTCCCGTTGGTGCGGATTGATTGAAGAGTTGCGGTTTTTCGACTTGTTTGACTTTCATGGCGGCACGCAAAAAAACGAAAAATCACGTGATTGATAATGATCTTTGCCGCCTCAGGAGATCGGGTGAAACTCGCCGGAAAAAGCTTGGGTTTGAAAATTAAGGGCGTATTTGCGAATTTTTTAAAAAGCGGATCGGGCATGAAATCCAGTGAAACTCCGGCTTAATTTTTACCGTATGTGACGAGGAGCATTAAGCGGGATAAAGCGTTAGCTGGCGAAAAATGAAGGTATTTTTATGCCTTTTTTAAAACCTTGCTTGTTTATCCGTTCTTTGCGACACGCGAAAGCCGTTCGATGTTCCCGTTCTTATGTTTTTGATTTCAGAAAAGCCTTGGCAAAAATCAATATCCGATAAATAGCGTATCTCCGGTATTATATTTTGTTTTTTATTTTCAATCAGAAACCGGTTTCCCGAAAACTCTCGACAGAGGGTGTTTTTTTTCGCTTTGCAGTTGACATTTGATTTCTTCCATATTCTATCCTTTAAGGAACGAAAACCATCCTTGTCGAAAGTCGATTAAATGAAAAACGAAAAACACTATGATCTTTTTGTTATAGGTGGTGGCGTCAACGGTTGTGGTGTCGCCCGCGATGCTGTTGGCCGTGGCTATTCCGTCGGTCTGGCAGAAATGAATGACCTTGCGTCGGGCACATCCAGTGCTTCTACCAAGCTTATTCACGGTGGCTTGCGATACCTTGAACAATATGCCTTCCGTCTTGTCAGAGAAGCATTGATGGAACGCGAGGTGATCTGGCATATGGCACCTCATCTTGTTCGTCCTTTGCGCTTTATATTGCCTTATAATAAAGGGTTGCGTCCTGCATGGATGCTGCGTTTGGGCTTATTCATTTACGATCATCTGGGAAGTCGTCATCAGGAGCTTTGGCGCACCAAGGTGCTTGATCTGACCAAAGACTATAGCGAATCCCTGAAACCGGGTTTTGTCAAAGGGTTCGAGTATTCCGATGCCCGCGTTGACGATGCACGTCTGGTTGTTGCCAATGCCCGTCATGCGGCAAGACTTGGTGCGGATATTATGGTGCGCACCGAAGTTGTCTCGCTTAAAGCCGATGGCAAGAAATGGAAAATCGGCCTTAAAAACAAATTGAATGGTGAAGAGTGGACAGTCTCTGCCGACTATCTTGCAAATATGGCGGGGCCATGGATCAATCACGTCTTGCAGGATGCTTTGGGCTTTAAAGGTCACCCGCCGGTTCGTCTCGTTAAAGGGTCGCACATTGTTGTTCCAAAACTTTATCAACATGACCGCGCTTTTATTTTCCAGAACAAGGATGGCCGCATTGTTTTTGCTATTCCCTATCAGGAAGATTTCACGCTGATCGGAACAACCGATTGCGATTATAAAGGCGATCCGGCGAAGGTTCACATCAGCGATGAAGAGATTGATTATATCTGTTCGGCTGCAAGCGAATATTTCACCAAGCCGGTTGTTCGCGACTCCATCGTCTGGGCGTATTCGGGTGTTCGCCCGCTTTATGACGATGGTGCTTCAAAAGCACAGGAAGCAACGCGTGACTATGTTTTGAAAGAAATGCGGGAAAATGATGGTCCGATCATGCTGAATGCATTTGGCGGCAAAATCACCACTTTCCGTAAATTGTCGGAAGACGCTCTCGTCTTTATCGAAAAAGCTTTGGGTAAGCGCAAACCTGCATGGACTGCCGAAGTCAGTCTGCCGGGTGGCGATTTCCCGCATGATTCGCTTTCCGTTATGGAAGCGAGAGTTGCCAGCATTCTTCCCGATCTCGATGCAAAAACCCATCGTCGTCTGGCAAGAAATTATGGCACCGAAGCTCTGGAAATTTTTGACAATGGCAAAAAGGACAAAGGGCAACATTTTGGCCATGGCCTTTACGAGGCCGAGGTTCAATGGATGATGCGTGAAGAATGGGCAAAGGATGTTGACGATGTCTTGTGGCGTCGCTCGAAACTTGGCCTTTATTTTGATGACAAAGAAAAAGAAGCTTTAAGACAATACCTTGAAAAACATAAAACCATCTAAAAGGTTCGCCGTCTATTGAAGTAAAGCTCGTCAGACTGCAAACCAGGGGAGAAAACATGTCTGATATGAATACTTTACGTGATGAATGCGTTGCGGAATTTACCGGCACATTTTTATTTCTGGCTATCGGAATGGGATGTGTGGCAGGATTAAAACTGGCCGGTGCCGCTTACGGACAATGGGAAATCAGCATTATTTGGGGGTTGGCTGTTGCACTTGCAGCCTATCTGACCGGAGGTGTTTCGGGAGCCCACCTCAATCCTTCGGTCACTTTTGCATTGGCTTTCTTTGCAAAATTTCCAAAACAAAAAATATTGCCTTATGTCATTTCGCAATTTCTGGGGGCATTTGTTGCTGCTGCCGTTGTCTATGGACTTTACTATAATCTCTTTACAGCAAAAACACTTGATACAGCCGGTGTTTTTACCACTTTTCCAAATCCTCACATCAGTCTCTTTCAAGCCTTTATGACCGAACTTTTCATCACTGCTGTTCTGGTCGCGGTGATTTTGGGATTAAGTGACGATGGCAACGGTTTACCTCGCGGTGCGCTGGTTGCGTTTCTTGTCGGGGTTCTGGTTGCCGTCATTGGAGGCGCTTTCGGCCCCCTGACGGGTTTTGCAATGAACGCTGCTCGTGATTTCGGCCCGCGACTCTTTGCTTATTTCGCCGGTTGGGACACGAGCGTCATGACGGGAAATAAAGATATACCCTATTTTCTCGTTCCGCTTATTGCACCGGTTATCGGGGGATGTTTAGGGGCTGCTTTCTACACAAAGTTGATCGGCGAACCTCTTGCCCGCAGACAATCAAGATAATTGGCGAGATAATTGGCAAGATAATTGGCGAGATAATTGGCAAGATAATTGGCAAGATAACGGGCAGGACAATTGGCAAGATAATTGGCCATTTTTCCATAGAACAGGGAGGCTTTCATGGCCGAAAAAAAATATATCGTTGCATTGGATCAGGGCACAACAAGTTCGCGCACATTGGTTCTTGACCATGATGCCAACATCGTCAGTGTCGCCCAACGGGAATTTACCCAGATTTACCCTCGCCCCGGCTGGGTCGAACATGACGCACGCGAGATATGGGCAACGCAAAGTTCGACTTTGACAGAAGCTCTGGCAAAATCGGGTATCAGTTCGGACGAGATTGCAGCAATCGGAATTACCAATCAGCGTGAAACAACGGTGGTTTGGGAAAAAGCCACCGGCAAACCGGTTTATAATGCCATTGTCTGGCAGTGCCGGCGTACCACCGATATTTGTGCGAGACTTAAAAAAGAAGGGCTTGAGGATTATATCAAGGAAAATACCGGTCTTGTCATCGACCCTTATTTTTCAGGAACAAAAATCGCCTGGATATTGGAAAATGTAGAAGGCGCACGAGAAAAGGCCGATAAAGGCGAACTGCTTTTTGGCACGATTGATACATGGCTTATATGGAATATGACGCAAGGGCGCGTTCACGTTACCGAATATACCAATGCCTCGCGTACCATGCTCTTCAATATCCATAAACTGGACTGGGACGAAACAATGCTGAAAGCATTGAATATTCCCCGTTCCATGCTGCCGGAAGTCAAAGCATCTTCCGAAATCTACGGACAAACCAACATTGGCGGGCGTGGGGGTACGCGTATTCCGATTGCCGGAGCTGCCGGTGACCAGCAGGCGGCATTGTTCGGTCATATCTGTGTTGAAGAGGGGCAGGCTAAAAACACCTACGGAACCGGTTGTTTTATGTTGATGAACACCGGCAAAAAAGCTGTCAAATCAACCCATGGTCTGGTCACAACATTAAGCTGCGATGCTCAAGGAAAACCGGCTTATGCTTTGGAAGGATCTATTTTTGTGGCAGGTGCTGCAATCCAGTGGCTTCGCGATGAATTGAAGTTTTTTACTGATTCCGAAGATTCAGAATATTTTGCAGAAAAAGTAGGTACGGCCAACGGAGTTTATGTCGTACCGGCATTTACCGGCCTCGGCGCGCCTTATTGGGACCCGTTTGCCCGTGGCGCGATTTTGGGACTGACGCGGGGCGTGAACCGTAATCATATTACCCGTGCAACGCTCGAATCAATTGCTTATCAAACCAAAGATGTTCTCACTGCTATGTTGGCAGATGCACAGACAGACCTGAAAACATTGCGTGTTGATGGCGGTGCTGTCGCCAACAACTTTCTTATGCAGTTCCAATCCGACATTTTGCAAAAGCCGGTCGAACGCCCGCATATATTGGAAGTGACAGCGTTCGGCTCGGCTTATCTTGCCGGTCTAGCGGTCGGCTATTGGTCGAGTCTTGATGAATTGCGCAAAGTTGCAACTGTTGAACGGGTGTTCAAACCTTCCAAAGATGTGGCAAAACAAGAAAAACGTTATGCCGGCTGGCGAAAGGCTGTCGAGCGGGCATGTTCATGGGATTCGGTTTTTGAATGAAAGCCGCAAGCAACAAACAAGGCTAGTCTAAAAAGCTTTTTAAAGAACCCGAACACATAAAAATGGAAGGCACATAGAGAGTTTATGTGCCTTTCAATTATCTATTTGGAAAAGATACTGTAAAACCGGATTGATCGGCTGTTGTCGCTTTACACGTTTACGACAAAGAAACATGAAAACTTGTAATTTCGATCAAGTAACAAATCGCTAAGCGTTTCGCGTTGCCAATTGCTGAAGATATGCCTTTCAGGATGCTCGTACTTTTATAACCTGTTTGAAGTAGCGATTTGAAAACAGTGTATTCCAGTTAAAAAGCCATGTCCTATTTCGCACCGGAGATAAAATTTCAGATAATTCCGGCAGGGATATTTTTACAAATCCTCTACAAGTTTTGAGCACTTGGGACAGTGATAGTTTTACTTCAACCTTACCTTACATTCGGAGCAGCCTTGGTTTTTCTCTGATAGCGGCTATCACTTTGATAGCGATACAAAATTTCAAACTTGAATCGGCTTCAGATTTTCCGAAAATTGTCGCTCTTAAGAATTATTGTTCTGGCAATTCGTATTGTCCGGAGTGGGTTAAAATGTTACGGCTCACGAATTAATTATAGAAAATTCGTTTTAATAAAACTTGTCGGCTAACGAGGAAATTTAGTTCCCAGAAATACTTTATATAGTGGAAAAATTATAAACACATCGAATGAAATCTTAAAAAGAAAGGCACGTAACATAATTACGTGCCTTCCAAAGTTATACAAAGTCTAAATTATCTGCAGCGTGCTTCAAATACCTTGCCGTTACGATCACGATAATGGCAGTAACGAACGTGATTCTTGGTGCGTGAATAGCCGATCAAGCCACCGGCAACAGCACCAATAGCAGCACCAGCGGCAACAGCCTTGCCACCTTTACCGAATGCAGCACCACCCAAAGCACCGAGTGCAGCACCACCAGCGCCCCATTTCGCAACTGTCTTTTCGTTCTGAGTACAAGCTACAGTTGAAAAAGCAAACATCAAAACGATGAATAAAGAACACAATTTTTTCATGGTTTAACTCCAAAACCCTCAATGTGTGTCTATATAGCACAGTCTAAATCGCACCGCTCTAAAAATAGTTAATAGTCTATTAAAAATCGTTGTTTTCATTGCAGATATGCAACAGATGCGACTATTGGAGAGCGACGAGGAGAGAAATACAAAAAAATTGGCGAACAAATTTTTCAACTATAATAATAAAAACAACCTTAAGTTTAAAAATATTTCCTTTGTGAGGAAAAAGATATTTCCTTTGTGAGGAACTTTTAAGAATGGTGTCAGGCTTTATAGCTTAACAGTGCAATGAATGGCGTCAAAATATTCATTAAGAAGAGCAGTTTGTTGAAACAACAGAACACGTGTTATTGAAACGACATAACAAGTATTATTGGAACGACCGAAATCCCGTCATTGAAACGAAATAATTCAGGATGACAGATTGCGAGCAATCTTCAGAGCTTACGCGAATAGAGAATGCAAAATAAAGGGCGCTATTTCAGCAGCGCCCGTTTTATTTGCGAATTTCAAAGAGAAAAATTCCGTCTTCAGATTTTTACATCTTTTTTGTAATTCTTTGTATTTTTGGCAAATTGCCCATGAGGACGGAAGCGCCACAAATAGGAAGGCAAAACAGCTTCCATTGCTCTGGGCTTAATGCCGACACCTTCCAATGTCCGCCCTTCAAGCTTTGCTTCTTCAGAAACAATGCAATCTTTTTTGAGCATTTTGATCTGCTCGGAGGTTGTCACTGTCGGGATCATCGGTATTTTTCCAAGGAGACCGAAAATTCCACCGATAAGGCTTCCAATTCCGAAGGGTACAGAAACCAGCGCTTTTTTACGCATGATAACTTTAAGCATTTCCTCGATAGCGTGACGATAGGTGAGTACTTCTTTGCCGCCCAGTTCATAAATCTTGCCCGTCGGAACATGTCCTTCGATAGAAGCAACAACAAAATCGGCAATATCGCCGACATAAACCGGCTGAAGCTTTGTCTCGCCACCGCCAAACATCGGCAACATCCATGTGAAGCGTGACATATCGGCGAGTTTGTTAAAGAAAGAATCTTCCTGACCGAAAATAACCGAAGGGCGCATAATAATGGCACTCTTATGGGCTTTCTGAACAGCCTGTTCGCCAAGTGCTTTGGTTTTCGGATAGGAAAGGTTGGAATTGATATCGGCATTCAAAGCCGACATGTGAATGAGAGGAATACCGGCACTTGCTGTAAGTTCGGCAACATTTTTTGCACCTTCAACCTGCACATTTTTGTAATTGTTTTTGCCTTGCGCATAAAGAAGGCCGGGTAGAAACACGGCTGCATCGGCATCAATCAGCGCACGTGCGACAGATTCACGATTGCGTACATTGGTTTTGAGCATCTGGGTTTGTCCGACTTCACCCATTTGCAGCATATAATAAGCCACTTCAGGCCGACGCACGGCAATGCGAACGCGATAGCCACGTTTTGTCAATGTCTCGACCACATGGCGACCAACGAAACCTGAACCACCAAAAACGGTAATAAGCTTGGGATGTTGGTAAAGTTCGGTACTGAGCGTCATAGGGTGCACTCCTCAAAAATCGTCAATCTCTGCCTTTGTATGGTTTAACTTGTTTTGTCCTGAACGCAAGTCTTTAGAACTATTCTCTTTAAATGTTGAACGGATTCACGGAATTTTATTGAGGCGGTGTGCCATTTTTCTTCAAAAAATCACCGGCCATATAAAGCGAACCTGCAACAAGAACAGTTCTTCGAGGTGTTGTACCTGCAATTTTTTGGAAAGCGTCTTCAATAGATGAGGTGGTTTGTGCTTTCAAACCGGCTGAACGGACAACTTTAGCCAATTCTTCAGGTGCTACACCGCTATCGCTCGACAGTACCGGCACAGTATAAACTTGGTCGACAAGCCCGTTCAGTTCTTTGAAATAGTGGAAAGAATCCTTCGTATTAATCATACCGGCCACCATCGTCACCGGTCCCGCTCCTTTTTCTTTCCAGTGCCTGATTTCTTGTGCAATGACTTTCGCACCTGCCGGATTATGCCCGCCATCGAGAAAAACTGTCATCGTTTCCGGTAAAGAATCAATCAGTTTGCCGTGGCTGATGCGCTGCATTCGTGCAGGCCAGACAATATTTTGCATAGCTTTGGCAATATGCTGATCGGTCAGTTTGAAACCGGCATGGAGAACAGCTTCAATGGCACTCGCTGCATTGCTAATTTGATGATCACCGCGAAGCGAGGGAAGCGGAAGCTCTATCAAACCGTTTTCATTTTGGAAAACCATATGCCCATGGTCATTATAGGCTTGGAAATCCTGACCATAAACAACAAACGGTGCGTGGCGTTTTTGCGCGATGGTTGTCAAAACGTCGATAGCACCATCGCTTTCCTGCTTGCCGATGACAAGCGGAACCCCTTCTTTGATAATGCCGCCTTTTTCAAAAGCGATTTTTTCAACCGTATTACCGAGTAAAGCAACATGATCGAGCGATATGGGCATAATGAGAGAAACGGCGGGCTTTTTAATGACGTTGGTTGCGTCAAAACGCCCGCCCAGCCCCACTTCAAGAATGACAGCATCAGCCGGATGTTCGGAAAAAAGCAGAAAGGCAACAGCCGTCAATAACTCGAAAACCGTAATCGGTTCATCATGATTGGCTTTTGTTACCCGTTCTATTGCGTCGGCAAGAGTGTCATTATCGACAAATTTGCCACCACCTTTTTCACCCAACCGGTAGCGCTCGTTCCAATGAACAAGATGGGGAGATGTATGGACATGAACACTATATCCGGCACTTTCAAGAAGCGCACGGCAAGTTGCTGCTGCCGACCCTTTTCCATTGGTGCCCGCAATATGGATTATCGGAGGCAATTTCAAATGCGGATTGCCAAGATTTTCCAAGAGCCGCGAGATGCGTTCGAGCGAAAGGTCAAACCCTTTCGGATAGCGCTTGAGAAGGCTATTGATAAGCGTGTCTACCCGATTTTCGGTCATTTTATTTCATTTCAAGCGGCTTTATTACCGTGATGTTTGCCCGCATGATGTTCAGGAGCCGGCAATTTCATCATCAAGCGCAAAAGCTTTGCAATGGTCGACTTCAGTTCAAGTCGTGAGACCACCATATCAACCATACCATGTTTGAGGAGATATTCGGCGCTCTGGAATCCTTCCGGCAGCTTTTCGCGAATGGTTTGCTCGATCACGCGGGGACCGGCAAAACCGATCATCGCACCGGGTTCGGCTATATGAACATCGCCCAGCATAGCATAAGAAGCGGTAACACCACCTGTCGTCGGATTGGTTAAAACAACAATATAAGGAAGCTTTGCATCCTTCATCATTTCAACCGCAACAGTGGTGCGTGGCATTTGCATGAGTGAAAGTGTGCCTTCCTGCATACGGGCGCCGCCAGAGGCCACAAACAGCACCAGAGGCCGTTTTTCCTGAATGGCTGTTTCAAATGCTTTGATAATGGCTTCACCTGCCGCCATACCGAGAGAACCACCCATAAAGGCAAAATCCTGCACAGTGGCTATAATAGGGAGGCCTTCAATAGTGCCACGTGCATTCAGAATATCGTCGTCAACACCGAGTTTCGAGCGATAATCTTTCAAACGGTCAATATAGCGCTTTTCATCGCGGAATTTCAGCGGGTCAATGACAACTTTCGGATTTTCTAAAAGTTCATAGGCGCCATCGTCGAAAAAGCTTTCCAGACGGGCTTTTGCAGGCATACGCATATGATAGCCCGAATTCGGAACGACATATTGGTTTTTTTCGAGATCTTTATGAAATACCATTTCACCGCTAGCGGGGTCTTTGACCCATAAATTTTCTGGCATCTCACGACGACCAAACATCGAGTTGATCTTCGGACGAACATAATTGGTAATCCAGTTCATCTATGTCACCTTATCCTGTTTGTTGGCAAAGCTTCAATTCAGCCTTTTCTGGCTTCCGATACACCTGCACTCAATTGCTTTACAAGGTCGCTTGCCGCTTTTGCCGCATCACCCTTCGGGTGGCCATTTTCATCAAGAGTAGAAGCAATGGCATTGACAATTGCACTTCCGACCACAACACCATCAGCAGCGCGACCGATTTTTGCTGCCTGTTCTCCGGTTTTGATACCGAAACCGACAGCAATCGGCAAAGACGTGTGTTTCTTAATATTTTCCACCGCTTTCGCTACAATATCGGTGTCGGGCAAGGCTTGACCGGTAATGCCCGTCATCGAGACATAATAGACAAAGCCGGAGGTATTTTCCAGTACTTTCGGCAGCCGTTTATCATCGGTTGTCGGCGTTGCCAGACGAATGAAATTGATACCCGCTTTGACGGCAGGCAAGCAAAGTTCATTATCCATTTCGGGTGGCAAATCAACAACAATCAAACCGTCAAGATCGGCTTTTTTGGCGTCGACCAGAAATTGATCCACCCCATGCACATAGATCGGGTTATAATATCCCATCAGCACAATCGGCGTGGTCTGGTCGGTTTTGCGGAATTCACTAACGAGTTTTAAAGTTTTATTGAGTGTCTGTCCGGCCTTCAAAGCGCGGATACCCGCCGCCTGAATCGTCGGGCCATCCGCCATCGGGTCGGAAAAGGGCATTCCAAGCTCGATAATATCGCTACCGGCTTTCGGAAGTGCTTTCATAATTTCAAGTGACGTGTCAAAATCAGGATCACCCGCCATCATATAGGTCACAAGAGCCGGACGATTGTTATTCTTGGCTTTTTGAAATGTTTCTTTGATACGTGTTGTCATAGCCGTTCTCTCAAACTCACATATTCATGCCAAGAAGTGTTCCGACTGTGTGAACATCCTTGTCACCACGGCCGGAAAGATTGACAATGATAATCTGTTCTTTATCCATCTTCGGCGCTTCCTTGATGGCTTGCGCAACCGCGTGCGAGGATTCAAGCGCCGGTATGATGCCTTCAAGGCGCGTCAAAAGCTGGAAGGCTTCCAGTGCTTCTGTATCAAGAATCGGCACATATTCAACGCGGCCTTTGTCTTTGAGCCATGAATGTTCCGGCCCCACGCCCGGATAATCAAGGCCTGCCGAAATCGAATGGCCTTCGAGAATCTGGCCATCGTCATTCTGGATAAGATAGGTACGATTGCCGTGCAAAACCCCCGGACTTCCGGCTGTCATCGAAGCGCAGTGCTCGTTGCCTTTAAGGCCACGGCCGCCGGCTTCAACGCCGATAATTCTGACAGTTTTATCGTCAAGGAAGGGATAAAACAGGCCGATCGAATTTGAACCGCCGCCAACGGCAGCAATCAGCAGATCGGGAAGGCGGCCTTCGCGCTCAAGGATTTGCTCTCTTGCTTCTTTGCCAATGACAGATTGGAAATCCCGAACCATTTCCGGATAGGGGTGCGGGCCTGCAGCCGTGCCGATAAGATAATAGGTGTCGCGGACATTGCTCACCCAATCGCGCAAAGCTTCATTCATGGCGTCTTTCAATGTGCCATTTCCGGCTTTGATCGGATTAACCTTGGCACCTAGAAGTTCCATGCGGAAAACATTGGGTTTTTGCCGCTCGACATCGGTGGCTCCCATATAGACAACACAAGGCAGGCCGAAACGCGCGCATACGGTGGCTGCTGCAACGCCGTGTTGTCCGGCACCGGTTTCGGCAATGATACGGGTTTTGCCCATGCGGCGCGCAAGCAGAATTTGTCCCAGACAATTGTTGATTTTGTGGCTGCCGGTGTGGTTCAGATCTTCCCGTTTCAAATAGATTTTTGCACCGCCAAGATGCTTGCTCAAACGCTCGGCATAATAGAGTTTTGACGGACGGCCCGCATAATTGGTGGAAAGATTTTTCAGTTCGATGTTGAAAGCCGGGTCATCCTTGGCCTCGTTATATGCTTTCTCCAATTCCAGAATAAGCGGCATCAATGTTTCGGCAACAAAACGCCCGCCATAAATACCGAACATCCCCGCTTCATCGGGGCCTGTCTTGAAGGAATTGATTTCAGCCGACTTTTCCACGTCAGTCTCCTTAATTTTCAACGGCTTTTTTGACAGAATCAAAAAAACCTTCAATCAATTTTGTGTCCTTAACACCGGGGGCACTTTCAACGCCACTTGAAACATCAAGAATGTCGGGAGAAGCAATCCTTATCGCTTCTTCCACATTTTGCGCACTCAATCCACCGGAAAGCACGGTTTGACTATCTTCGTCAAGCGACTTTAACAGCGACCAGTCAAAAGACACACCATTACCTCCCGGCAATTGTGAGCCTTTTGGAGCTTTGGCGTCAAATAAAAACATATCGGCTATA
The DNA here is from genome assembly GCF_016102505.1 of Bartonella sp. B10834G3. Classification (NCBI taxonomy): domain Bacteria; kingdom Pseudomonadati; phylum Pseudomonadota; class Alphaproteobacteria; order Hyphomicrobiales; family Bartonellaceae; genus Bartonella; species Bartonella sp. B10834G3. Next base: position 715,365 of record NZ_JACFOM010000001.1, on the reverse strand, counting down.
CCACGATAGGCAGAAACCTGATCGAAATCCGATTGCTCACGGATAGAAAAAGCTTTGATAACGGGTAATCCATAAGTGGTTGCAAGCTGTCTCACGCGTTCGGGTGTTTCGTGGCCATGAAGCTGGAGAATATCCGGTTTGACATGAGAAACAATGTCTGAAAGCAAGCGATCATCGGCATCGACAGTAACAGCAACAAGCTTGACCGGCTTTTTGACAAGCGGGCGCAATAGTTCTGCTTCTTCAATTGAAAGATGACGCGGGCTTTTGGCAAAAAAGATAAAGCCGATATAATGCGCACCATTGTCGATGGCAGCTTTAATTGCTTCAGGTGTTTTCAACCCGCATATTTTTACAAGAGGCTTCATGATCTCTTGTTGTCACAAAAGTCGGATAAAGTCGAGAACATGTTGAAATTGTCCCTGATCTATTGTGACAAAGACTTCTTTTTTATCGACAGGCTTTTATGAAGATAGGTCATCAGTGCCGCAGCAAACAGCGGCGTCAACAAGTTCAGCACCGGCACAGAAACAAAAAGTGCAATGATAAGGCCGCCACAAAATACGTAAAGCGCATTCTGTTTATAGAATTGGCGGGCGTCAAGTTCTGTGCGATGGCGGCAGGCGGCAAATTCAAAATATTCGCGCCCGAACAGATAGCCGTTGATTGCATAAAAAGCGACGAGATTGACGCCGGGGAAGAAATAGAGAATCAAGGCAATGATATTGCCGACAATGCTCAAAGCCAGAAATTTCAGCGAGATGACAAGCGAACGGCCGAGCGACATTGCATGCCCCGCCGGATCGTCGGGATAATCTGTTTTTTCGATGATTTCTGCTGCATCATCCATAAAATAACCGCCGATCAGAGATGTGATTGGCGCAATTAACAGTGCCATTAGCAGAGCAAGCCCCACCGAAAAGACAATGACGGCAACAAATCCGAGCCAGCCTGCCCAATCGGGAAAATCAGGCATATATTGTTGCAGCCACGGCCAAACATAATAAAGGAATAATTCGCGCAAGCTGAACCATAAAATTGCCAATAAAAGCAATGTGACGCCCAATGCTTTCCAAAGCATGGAACGGAATGGCGGTGTGAACAAACGCGAAAAAGCGCGATAGGCTGCATCAAAAATCATGGGGATATAAATAGAAAGCGGTCGAAAAGAAACAAGAGGGACTTTAGCTTTCCTGCCTTTTGTGCTCTGAACTGGTAATGAGCGGAGGATAATAAAATACGGAGAATGAGATGGCACAATATGATGTTTTGACGATTGGTAATGCAATTGTCGACGTAATTGCCCGGACGGACGAAGATTTTCTGGTCAATAACGGTATCATCAAAGGGGCGATGAATTTGATTGATGCAAAACGTGCCGAACTTCTCTATTCACGTATGGGGCAAGCTATCGAAACATCGGGCGGCAGTGCGAGCAATACGGCCGCGGCACTTGCAAATCTCGGTGGAAAGGCCGCTTTTATGGGTAAAGTTGCCGCCGATCATTTGGGGCAGGTCTTTGCCCATGATCTGCGTGGACAAGGTGTTGTTTATGATACGCGGCCTCTGGAAGGTCGTGCGTCGACCGCACGTTGCATGATTTTCAACACACCCGACGGCGAACGCTCCATGAACACCTATCTTGGCGCTTGTGTCGAATTCGGACCTGAAGATGTCGAAGCAACGAAAGTTGCCAATTCCAAAGTGATTTATTTTGAAGGTTATCTGTGGGACCCGCCACGAGCAAAACAGGCTATGCGACTGGCTGCAAAAATAGCCCATGAAAACGGAAGACAGATGGCGATCACGCTTTCTGATTCTTTCTGTGTAGACCGTTATCGGGATGAATTTCTCGAACTTATTCGTACGGGCACGGTCGATATTGTCTTTTCAAACGAATCGGAACTGCTTTCACTTTATGAAACATCGTCATTCGATATGGCAATTACCGCTATTCGTAATGACGTTCGCGGCTTTGCCTGCGTCACACGCAATGCCAAAGGCTCTATCATTACATCGCGGCAAGAAACATTCACGGCCGGTATCTATCCGGTTGAACGGGTTGTCGACCAGACAGGCGCCGGCGACGTTTACGCTGCCGGTTTTCTCTACGGTTATACCAATGATATGTCGTTTATGGATAGCGCACGGCTTGGCGCACTTTGTGCCAGTGCCATTATCCAGCAAACCGGCCCGCGTGCACAATTTTCACTCAGAGATTTTGCAACACAGGCCGGACTGATTCAGGCCGGATAATAAGTATCCGGATAACAATTATATCGACTTTTATTGACCGGCACGCCGTCAGGTGATCGGAAGCGGGCTGAAGGCGCAATCAATTCGAGCTTTCGCCCGCCTCGAATTGTTTTCGGCAATTGTTCATTCCGGCAACCGATTGTGTTCGATCAGCCTTTTCTATTGGTAATCGAAAAAGGGTAGTTTTAAATCTATAAACCGCCAAAACGGATTGGCAACAAAGGTTCCGGTTCAGCCTGAAACATCCGCTTCAGGCTGGAACACATGTTGCCTTGGTGTTATCGGCTTTTGTGAACGTCTATTCCTTAAGCCGGTTGGTAATTGCATTGAACATGAGTGATGTTTCAAGGGGTTCTGCCAAAGGAGATGGTGTGGCTTTATCCCACGATGACCACTGGACAAACACCATATTCTCTTGTTGGTTGACAACCAGCATCTGCCCGAAAATTCCCATACCCCACATTGTTTCGGAATTGCTCAGGCCAAGTTTGGGTGAAACATTATTGGCAGAATCCGGCACAGCATTGTTCCACCATGCATAGCCGTAACTTCCATCCGGATGCCTTTCATTGACCGAATTTTTGGCTTTGCTCCATGTGCGGGCGTCAACAACCCAATGATCGGGCAGGATGGTTTTGCCATCAGGAACAAAACCGTTATAAAGAACAAACTGGCCGAATTTTCCCCAATCTTCCAACGTCGCATTAAAACCATGGGCGCCGCTATCGTGTTTACCTTTTACATAGCTTTGCCATACGCCATCGCTAACCATGCCATACGGTTTCCAGATTTTCTCCTCCAAATATTTCGAGATAGGCATTTTTACAGCCTTTTCCAACGTATCTCCGAGAAGCCATGCACCACCTGATGAATATGCCCAAACTTTTCCCGGTGTTGTCTTTATTCCACGTTTTTTGTTGATGACGAGATCATGAACACAAGAATAGGATTCTTCCAATGCTTCGCATTGGGTGAGTTTGGAAAAGTCGGAATTATCATCCTCATAATTTTCATCCCATTCGACACCCGACGTATGTTGCAACAGTTCCCTCAAGGTCACATTTGCCCACACCGTGCCTTTGACATCGGGGTTGTAGCGGATAATTTTATCATCGAGTGATTTGATTTTTCCTTCTTTGATCGCTACGCCAACAAGAGTGGAAACAACAGATTTTCCAACCGAACGAGAAGTCCATAGGGTTTGGGGCGTATTGCCGTGAGAGTAAAACTCCAGCACGACAACACCATTTTTTATCGCCATCAGCGCAACGACCTTGTTGCGCTCTACATATTCCTGCAAATTGTAAGAATGACCGTCAACCGTATAACTGACGCTCGACATATCGTGTATCTGGCGCGTGAGAGGACGCGGCGTCCCATGTTTGAAGACATCAGCCGGATAAGAGCGGTAGCTATTGCGAAAGCCGATAATCCGATCTCTCGAATTCCATTTTAACATGTCTTTGACATCGGGTAATGTTTCATCAATCGGTGTAGGACATTGTGTCAACTCCGGCACGCCGCACGGGGAGTTGGCATAAGTGTTTGGAATTGCACTTAATCCCGCCAATATAATGCTCAAGCCAAATAATTTTATATTCATCTATTTCAACATCCTTGATCCAATAGTCTATGAAATATTCAAGTTTTAAATACCCTAATACTCTTAAGGACTTAATGATATAATAATCGGAATTAAGTCGTTATGTGAATTTCAAATAGTAATTTATCGGCGCTGAAAGATTAAAAGGCGGTTTATTTGCCAAAAAAGGTTGCGATTTTTTTAGCAATATGTTGTGCAACTTCATCCTTGCTCATTTTCGGCCATGTTTCGACATTTTCCCGGCTCACACATGAAATCCGGTTATAGTCGCCACCCATAATACTTGTACCATCTTTGGCAATGGCAACATCATTAGCTAAAATGAAATCGGCGCCCTTTTTATCAAGTTTCTTGCGGGCATTTTCGATAAGGTCGTTGGTCTCGGCGGCAAAGCCGATAATGAGTTTCGGCCGGTTCGGGGCATGGCCGATAGTGGCAAGAATATCGGGATTTTCGACCATTTTCAATGTCGGGGCAGATTGGCCTGATTGTTTCTTGATTTTTTGCGTGGCACTTTCGGCGCTGCGCCAATCGGCAACAGCCGCAACAAATATAGCGGCATCGGCAGGCAAGGCGCGTTTTACCGCATCGAGCATTTCTATTGCCGTTTCAACATGGATTGTTTCAACACCATCCGGATCCGGAATGCTGACGGGGCCTGAAACGAGCGTTACACGGGCGCCAAAATGGTGAAGTGCGGCGGCAATTGCATGTCCCTGTTTGCCTGAAGAGCGGTTGGCAAGATAACGCACGGGATCTATCGGCTCATGGGTCGGCCCCGACGTAACAATGATATGTTTGCCGGAAAGGGGTTTTTCTCCACAATCAAGCATGGATTCGACAGCCGCAACAATCGCGAGCGGTTCACTCATACGACCGCGTCCTGCCTCACCGCGTTCAGCCATTTCGCCGATTTCCGGCCCGATCGTTCTGACACCATCCGTCATGAGAGTGCTGATATTGCGTTGTGTTGCCGGATGTTTCCACATTTCCGGATTCATCGCCGGCGCAATAAGAATCGGTGAATTGGCCGCAAGAAGAATAGCTCCCGCAAGATCATCGGCAATGCCATTTGCCATTTTTGCAATCCGGTCGGCCGTTGCAGGGGCTACAACAATCAGATCGGCTGATCGGGCGAGCCTGATATGTCCAATATCATGTTCATCCTGGCGTTGAAAAAGATCGGTAAAAACATGGCCGCCTGAAAGGCTGCCCGCAGCAAGCGGCGTTACAAATTCTGTCGCAGCTTTCGTCATCACCACAGTAACATTTGCTCCCCGCTCTTGTAATCGGCGAATGAGATCAAGCGCTTTATAAGCCGCAACTCCGCCGGTTATAATCAAAAGTATCGACTTTGATTTCAATGATTGCATTTCTCTGGCGCTCGCCGCAGATGGAAAGATTTCGGCACTATGACCGGAGATCAATAAAAGCCGTGCTTCTTCTTCCATAGAACGTTTATTTTTTGCAGCGTTGAGACGAAGTTTTTCCTTCGCTTCATCCGGTAAATTGCGAATTGTAATACTGGCCATGGAAAACCTCCCGAACAATCAAAATAAGCAATCAATGCAATCAAAATTTTATCCGGTTTATCCTTTTCAAACAATCACGACAAGTGCATCAACCGGATTTATTTTATTCCTCATTCGTTTTCATGCGTCATTGTTTTTGGGTTTATTATGTGTCGTTAATTATAATATTAAAATGATTTTCAAAATTTTATGAGTGAAGTCTTTTATCTGATATATAAAATTAGCTCTGATCTTGTCTCTTATAATGATGTAATTCAAGAATTCATCCATATGGGGAAAATATATGCGTTGTTTTGTTCCATGGTTGCTTTCATTTTTATTGATATTGATCACGTTGAATGAAGCAACATGGGCTGAAGAGCCGTCTTCGAGCGGGAGCGGTTTTGCGATTACCGATGATGGCTGGATTTTGACCAATGCACACGTTGTTAGAGGATGCCAACGGGTCGAAATCGGCAATACGGGGGAAGCAGTTGACCTTCGCATGGATTCCCATGATGATCTTGCGCTGATAAAAGCATCGGCTGGTGTGCAAACACGGCCATTGGCATTAAGGCATGATGTTATCCGGTTGGGTGAAGATATTATTGCGCTCGGATTTCCACTAAACGGGATTTTATCGGATTCGATCAAAATGACGACCGGCAATGTCAACGCCCTTTCGGGGCTTGAAAATGATGCGCGTTACTTACAAATCTCGACGCCGGTTCAACCGGGAAATTCTGGTGGTCCGGTGATCGACAGATATGGTCATGTTATCGGTATAACCACTGCTGTGTTATCGAAAAACTATGCCGATCAAAACGGATTTATTGCACAAAATGTCAACTTCGCAATCAGAGCAGGCGTTGCGGCACTGTTTATGGAAGCACAAGGTTTTAAAGTCTCTTATGCCGACGATGATAAAGGGGCACCTGTTCCATCCACTGCCGATATTACCGAAAAAACAACGCCTTCGGTTTTTAAAATTTTGTGTTACGCCGCGACGCCGACCATCGAGGCCAATCAGACATTAAAGCAGCCATTGCCTCCCTCCAATCCGCCTACCGGCGTTCAGGGCAATGTTAACCTACCACCCGTTAATCAGCCTACCGTAACGTTCATTAATCAAAATAATTACGATGCCATCGGGTTTGATTACCGTTCTGTAAAACATGTGAGTTTCGATAATTGCTTGCAAATGTGCGAAAATGACGGGCGTTGTCAGGCACTTACCTACCACAAACGTCTTCATGCCTGTATGTTGAAATATGATGTTGTTGCCCTTATTCGCAATAAAGACGCCGCTGCATCCTTTATCTCAAGCAAAAGGAATAGCGTTAAAATAACCGATTTTATGGCGATGAGTAATGTCGATATTACCGGTGGCGATTACTCTTATATAGAACAAACCGATTATTTTACCTGCTTCATAGGATGTGTTTCCGACCAGCGGTGTATTGCTTTTTCGTTCATCCCCAGAAGAAAGCAATGCTGGCTCAAAGATCGTATGGGAACGCCAAGGGCAAAAAAAGGCGTTGAACTCGGCGTAAAATGACAATTTCGGGTTAAGTGTGGACTCTGTTTTATTGATCTCGTGAAAGAGCACAATGCTGCCGCAAAAAGAGAGGCAGTTTTAAACTTTTATAGCGTCTGCCTTGTCTCACTTTAACCGCGATCAACAATATTCAGGATCAAGCGGGAGCTTGTCATGTCGAATTGCGGGAATTTCAGCTCTGTGACATTAAACGCCACCCATTATTTTGGATCAAGCGGGAGGCCGCCAGCCGCAATACGGTTTAAAGCCACATAACAAACTTGTCGGGTTGACCAGATTTTTTATCATCAAACGACAAGCTTATAAGTGATAATCACCATACAAACAGCGATCAAAACCATAGCATAGCGGCCAAAACGGTTTTGTTTTGCCTGCATCAGGGCAAATCTCTTCAGTGTATCATCATCAAGATGAAGGCCATTCTGCGCCATTTTATCAGCACCTTTCTGGATGCGTTCGACGCTTCTGACAAGCTCTGGCGTTCTGCGGGCAAAAGTAAGGAGCGATTGCGCCCCCTCGGTCAAGTCTTTTGCCATGCCGATAGGCCCCAAATTTTTTGTAATCCATTCTTTTACAACCGGTTCGGCGGCTTTCCACATATTGAAATGGGGATTAAGCGAACGGGAAACACCTTCTACAACCACCATGGTTTTTTGTAACAGCAAGAGTTCCGGCCGTGTTTGCATGTCGAAAAGTTCGGTCACTTCAAAAAGCAGGGTCAACAATTTGGCCATCGAAATTGTTTCAGCCGATTGACCGTGGATCGGTTCGCCTATGGCGCGATTGGCCTGTGCAAAGCTTTCCATATTTTGATGGGGAGGCACATAACCGGCTTCAAAGTGCACATTGGCGACACGCCGGTAATCGCGGGTAATAAAGCCATATAAAATTTCGGCAAGAAAACGTTTTTCCTGTTTGCCGAGCCTTCCGGTAATGCCCAAATCGACAGCGACAATACAACCGTCTTTATCAACAAAGAGATTTCCCGGATGCATATCCGCGTGGAAAAAACCGTCTCGCAATGTGTGTTTCAGGAAGGATTGCATGAGCGTGACGGCAAGTGCATCGAGATCGAAACCGGCGGCTTTAAGCCCGTCAATATCCGACATTTTGATGCCGTCAATCCATTCCATGGTCAGAACATCACGTCCTGTGCGCTCCCAATCGACTGCGGGAACACGAAAACCTTTATCATTTCTGGTATTTTCGGCAATTTCAGAGAGTGCCGCCGCCTCAAGGCGTAAATCCATTTCAATTTTAGTGGTTTGTGCAAGCGTGTCGACAACGCTGACCGGTTTTAACCGTCGTGTCGCCGGAACATAGCGTTCCTGCATTTCCGCAGCCAGATAAAATCCCTCAAGATCTTTTGCGAATCTTCGTCTCACGCCGGGGCGGATAACCTTGACCGCAACTTTACGCAGACTCCCGTCAGGATTGCGCACGGTTGCGGGGTGAACTTGCGCCATCGAGGCGGCTGCAATTGCCGGACCGAATTCGACAAAAAGATCATCTATCTTGCGGCCGAGTGAACCTTCGATTTGTGCCACAGCCTGTTCATGCGGAAAGGTATCGACATGATCCTGAAGGCTCGACAGGTCTTTTGCAACTTCCGATCCGACAATATCAGGGCGTGTTGCAAGAAATTGGCCAAGCTTGATATAGGATGGGCCAAGCTTGTTCATTGCCCGCGACATATTTTCGGAGCGGTTGGTTTTTTTACTTCTTTTTCTGGCAAACCAGCCGGCGAAACGATGGAAAAATGCAAGTGTAGCAGGTAATCCATCGCTTGGAAGTGCGCTTAACACACCTTCACGTGCCAGAATGAATCCGACACGCATAAGACGGAAGGATGCGGTAAGTTTCGACATTCAGACCTTCCAGCCAGAGTGCATTGCGGCAATGCCACCGGTCAGATTGCGGTAGCTGACATGTGAAAAACCGGCTGCCCGTATCATTGCAGCAAAATCTTCCTGCTTGGGAAATTTGCGGATAGATTCGATAAGATAACGATAAGATTCTTTGTCACCGGCAATCATTTGCCCAACGCGCGGTATGCCCTGGAACGACCAGATGTCGTAAAGCTTGTCAAGAATCGGCATTTGTACTTCCGAAAATTCCAGACACATAAACCGCCCGCCCGGCTTCAAAACGCGGTAAGCTTCCGACAGTGCTTTGGCAATGTGGGGAACATTACGGATACCGAATGCAATTGTATAAGCATCGAATGTATTATCTTCAAAGGGGAGTTTTTCGGCGTTCGCCTCGACAAAATCGAGATAAGGAAGGAGGCCGTTTTTCTTTGCTCTTTCGCGGCCTACTTCCAGCATGGAACTGTTGATGTCAAGAACGGTTGCATGGGCATGGCGACCGGAAGCTTCGACAATACGAAACGCAATGTCGCCTGTACCACCGGCCACATCGAGAACTTTATACCCGTCGAGATGCGAAGGGTGAAGCCATGCAACAAATGCATCTTTCCACAAACGGTGCATACCTACCGACATGACATCATTCATAATGTCATATTTTTTGGCCACAGAATGGAAAACTCCGTTGACCATCGACTGTTTTTCCGATTCGTCGACTTTCTTGAAACCGAATGTTTCTTCCATCCCGCCTTTTGCGCCGACGCGCTCTGTCTCAGCAGTCATATTTGTGACCTTTCAAATTTATTCCGACTTTTTTCTAACCTAACTTATCCGTTTAGGGAATGGGTTCTGACGAAAAAGTAGGACCAGGGGCGCTTCACCCTTTTCATTCCACATGAATGGTTTTATACGACATATAGAATGCTGTAATGAGGAGAAAAGTCTATGGGTTTAACAATTGTTTCCCACCCTCTTGTCCAACACAAATTGACAATGATGCGTCGCAAAGAAACATCGACTGCCGAGTTTCGCCAACTTGTGCGGGAAACAGCATTTTTGCTCGGCTATGAAGTCACACGTGATCTGGAGCTTGAAACCGTTCACATCGAAACGCCGATGGAAGAGATGGAAGCCCCGATGCTCAAGGGCAAGAAACTTGTTCTTGCCTCGATTTTGAGGGCAGGCGAGGGGTTGCTTTTCGGTATGCTTGATCTTTTGCCTTCTGCGCGCGTTTGTCATATCGGCCTTTATCGCGATCATAATACACTTGAAGCTGTCGAATATTATTTCAAAGCTCCCGAAGATATTTCCGAGCGTCTGGTTATTGTGGTCGATCCGATGCTTGCAACAGGAAATTCTGCTGTCAAAGCCATAGACCAATTGAAAAAACACGGTGCCAAACAGATACGGTTTGTGTGCATATTAAGTGTTGAACAGGGTATCAAACAGTTGCAAACCGCCCATCCCGATGTTGATATTTTTACGGCCTCGGTCGATCGTGCGCTTGATCCGGCATCCTACATTCTTCCCGGCTTGGGCGATGCAGGCGACCGTATGTTTGGCACAAAATAATAACGCATAAAATTATAGCAATTCAGACGGATGAGTTAAAAAAACGGCGTGTCCGGGACATGGATAGAGCGGAATAATTGCTTGTTTTATGTTCTCCAACCGGTGGCATGATTGAATTATCTTTCGCCTTTTCCGATTTTTTCTGCTTTGAAATTTTTGAGGCAAATTTATGGGGAGTGCAAAGCCAGGTGACCGACCTTCTCCTATAAAACCGGATTGGGCATTCGTCACTGGCCGTTTTGTTATCGACCATTTTGTAATTGGAGGTTTTGCGGGGCTTGAAACAAAGGCTGACAAATAAAAGTTGACCGGCCAACGTCCATTTTTCGGGCTTGTTTTTTAAGGATTTATGAAGTGTGGATGAAAGGGAGGGAAAGCGATTGGCCGTTTCCGTTCCCCTTGGTTTTAAACGCGGTTAAGGTCATGCGGTGTTTTGAACAGACAAATTTGCGCTAAAACCGGCAGATGTTTGCAATGTTCATTGATTAAAAATTGCATTTTGACGGATTGGCCGTCCGAAAAACCGGACCTTTGCAACGGAAGCGGATGTCGCTCTTGTATCGAATATAATAAAAACCATATGCATTAAACGGGTAACAGAAACTTTGACGGTTCTCGTGGCTTGGCAGATCAACAATACAAATGGAGGATTACGAGATGATATTGAAGACTGTGCGCATGATTGCACTGGCAGCAGCTACCGCGACGATTGCCCTTTCCGGTTTTGCAAGCTCTGCTTTTGCAGAACAAAATGCACGCATCAGTTGGTCGGCATTGACCACAAAACTGGAGCAAAGCGGCTATAAAATTCACGAACTTGATGAAAAGCATGAAGGCTGGAAAGCGGAAGTTATCGACAAAAACAATCAACGCCTCAAGCTTTATATAGATCGTCAGGGCAATATAACGCGCCAAAAAATCGACCATTGATTATCGTGCGTGAATAGTGTCGGATTTTGTAACCGGTATTACGGATGTGTTCCGGATACCGTTTTTTTTGACGAGATGGATCGCAATATCAATATGGCTTACTTCATAACCTTCGGGTGGAAGAGGGAGCTTTTGCACATCCGGATCGTGACCATAAAGCGCAATGACTTCACCGCTTTCATAGTGAAAAAAACTGCTGTTACGGCAATTTGCCATAAAGAAAGATTTTTGCCCCGAAGACGCAACAGGCCTTACCAGTCCGGCTTTGGTAAAATGATGCAGGGTGTTGTAGATTGTTGCCAGTGAAATATCATTACCGGCACAAACAATATCTTGATGAAGCTTGTTGGCATCTATCAGGTTTGTTTTTCTATCGAGAATATATTTCGCGACAATCAATCTTTGGCGCGTTACACGAAGTCCGCAATTTTCCAATATGTCATAAACGATGTCACGCACCGGACTTTTATTTTTCGTCTTCTCGACGATCGGTCGGATGTGTCGTGTGTAATCCAACATAAACGCTCCTTATCGCCAAAATGTCGGCTTGAAAATGAACAAATCCATTTCTCGTTTTTGCAAATAGTTTGCAGTTGCAATTATTAAGAAGGTCTGTTACGCAATAAAGAAATTGCAAATGATTTGCAATAAGAAAAAACAAGTGAGAGGATTTTTGGAAATGAAGCCTGCTTTTTTGCAACAGGTCGGTCTCAAAACATTCATAGCCGCAATCGCAGTTCTGGCTTTGAGTTTCTTTTCGATTGTGGATGGTCATGCCGCTCAAAAATTCAAGGCGGTAACGACATTTACGGTTATTGCAGATATGGCACAAAATGTTGCCGGTGACGCAGCCGAGGTTCAGTCAATAACCAAGCCGGGGGCAGAAATTCATGAATATCAGCCGACACCGCAAGATTTGATGCGGGCACAAGGAGCCAATCTCATTTTGTGGAATGGATTGAATCTGGAATTATGGTTCGAGAAATTTTTCGATAATATTCACGATGTTCCCGGTGTTGTTGTTTCAACCGGCGTCGAACCTATGAGCATCAATGAAGGGCCATATAACGGTAAACCGAATCCCCATGCATGGATGTCGCCCACATCTGCTTTGATCTATGTCGACAATATCCGCGATGCATTTGTCAAATATGATCCACAGAATGCGGAAACCTACAAGCAAAATGCAGAAATATACAAAGCCAAGATCAGAGCAACGATTGATCCGATCAAGGAAGAACTTTCAGGCTTGCCGGAAGAGCGGCGCTGGTTGGTCACAAGTGAAGGAGCCTTCAGCTATCTTGCCCGTGATTTCAATTTGAAAGAGCTTTATCTGTGGCCGATCAATGCCGATCAGCAAGGCACGCCCCAACAAGTCAAACATGTTATTGATGCCGTGAACAAATATAACATTCCGGTTGTTTTCTCGGAAAGTACAATTTCGGATGCACCGGCCAAACAGGTCGCCCGTGAAACCGGTGCCAGATATGGCGGTGTGCTCTATGTCGACTCGTTGTCCGAGGCTGACGGCGTTGTTCCCACTTACATTGATCTTCTGAAAGTCACAAGCTCCACCATTGCCAAAGGACTAGCCAAATGAACACAGTGGGGATTTCGGCGTCGCACATTACAGTGACCTACCGTAACGGCCATACAGCCCTTCGCGATTCGAGCTTTGAGACGCCGACCGGTTCTATTACGGCATTGGTCGGTATCAACGGTTCCGGCAAGTCGACGCTTTTCAAAGCCATTATGGGATTTGTGCGTTTGTCTCGCGGCAGCATTACTATTTTCAATATGCCGGTGCGCAATGCACTAAAGAAAAATCTTGTCGCTTATGTGCCGCAATCGGAAGATGTCGATTGGAATTTTCCGGTTCTTGTCGAAGATGTTGTCATGATGGGACGTTATGGCCACATGAACTTTTTGCGTCAGCCCAAAGATGTCGATTATGCCGCCGTGACAGATGCATTACAGCGGGTAAATATGCTTTCCTTTCGCAAGCGCCAGATCGGTGAATTGTCCGGTGGGCAAAAAAAGCGCGTTTTTCTTGCGCGCGCTATAGCGCAGGAAGCAAAGGTCATTTTGCTTGATGAACCGTTTACCGGAGTAGATGTCAAAACCGAAGACCAGATTATCGCATTGCTTAAAGAAATGCGCAAAAGCGGTGCGGTTATGCTGGTTTCCACACATAATCTTGGTTCTGTACCCGAATTTTGCGACCGCACCGTTTTGATAAAAGGGACGGTTCTGGGCTATGGGCCGACATCCGAAATTTTCACCGAAGAAAACCTCACCGAGACCTTTGGTGGTGCATTGCGTCACCACATGGTTAAACCTTCGGATATGACCAATGGCGCAGACGTTGTCAGCGATGATGAAAGCCCGCTTATTCTTTATCCCCGACAGAAAAAGTGACTGTGATGATGGACTGGCTTGTCGAACCGTTTTCTTATGATTTCATGATAAATGCAATGTGGGTTTCCGCATTGGTTGGTTGTGTTTGCGCATTCCTGTCGGCATTTTTGATGCTCAAAGGCTGGTCGCTGATCGGCGATGCGCTTTCCCATTCGATTGTGCCCGGTGTTGCGGGAGCCTATATGTTGGGGCTGCCTTTTTCGCTAGGTGCTTTTTTTTCGGGAGGCCTCGCCGCCACCGCCATGTTGTTTTTCAACGAGCGGACGAAATTGAAAGAAGACACCATCATAGGCCTTATTTTTTCGTCCTTTTTTGCGCTCGGATTGTTTATGAAATCATTGAGGCCGATGGCTGTCAGCATCGACACGATTGTACTCGGCAATATTCTGGCGGTGAGCCCCGTAGATATTTTCCAGCTTGCTCTGATCGGCGTTGTCTCGCTCGTTATACTTTTCATTAAATGGAAAGATATGATGGTGACTTTCTTTGACGAAAATCATGCCCGTTCAATCGGAATAAACACCAAGGGATTGAAAATTCTGTTTTTTGCGCTGCTTGCCGCTTCAACAGTTGCGGCCATGCAGACAGTGGGTGCTTTTCTGGTTATCAGTCTTGTCGTCACACCGGGTGCAACCGCTTATCTGATAACCGATCGTTTCCAGCGTTTGATTGTTCTTTCGGTTCTGATCGGCATTCTCACAAGTGTAGTCGGCGTTTATTTAAGTTATCTGATCCACGCCCAGACCGGCGGCGTGATTGTATTGTTGCAGGCACTATTATTTGCTTTGAGTTTTATCTTTGCGCCCAAACACGGTTTCATTGCGGCACGGCTGCGTGCAAGGAAAGTACAATCATGATAGATACGCTTTTGTTTCCCTTCCAATTTCCTTTCATGATCCGGGGAATGCTGATTACAATGATTGTTGGCGTGCCGATGGCAATGCTATCCTGTTTTTTGATTTTGAAAGGTTGGTCGCTTTTGGGGGATGCAATCTCGCACGCCGTTTTTCCGGGTGTCGTCGCCGGTTATATGATGACGCCGGCAGCACTATTTGTTTTGGGGCTTATCCCCTTTATCGGTGCCGAGGCAATCAACCGGTCCGATGTGACCATGGCAATGATGGCCTTCGGTGCATTTCTGGCTGGCATGGTATGTGCGGTTCTCACCGGCTTTTTGGGGGCAAATAGCCGCATCAAGCAAGACACGGTCATGGGGGTTGTGTTTTCTTCAATGTTCGGTTTGGGACTTGTTCTGGCAACCAGTATAGAAAGCGAACTTCATCTCAATCACATTCTGTTTGGCCATTTATTGGGCGTAAACCGGATTGATATTTTTGAAACTCTCTTCATCTCGGTTTTGGTGGCCGTTACCCTTGGTGCAAAATGGCGCGATTTTCTGCTTTTTACGTTTGATCCCATTCAGGCAAAAGCTGTAGGGCTCAATGAACGGTTTTTGCATTATGCTTTATTGACAATGATTTCGCTGACAATCGTTGCGGCATTGAAAGCCGTCGGGATAATATTGGCTATTTCATTGCTCATTGCGCCTGGTGCCATTGCCTATCTTGTAACAAAACGTTTCTCATTGATGATTGTTATCGCGATCGCCATTGCGGTTATAAGCAGCTTTCTCGGCGTTTATTCAAGCGCGTTTATCGGTTCTGATGCGGCATCGACAATTGTATTGATAATGACTGTTCTTTTTATCGTTGCGTTCGGCTTTATATCAATTGCAGCACATATCCGTTCATCAGCAACTTGAGTGTTGACCCCGTTTAATGATAGAAGCTGAGGCGTAATTTGTCACCGAGGCCTAAGCTCTATGAAATGCTATGTGATTAATCTTGATCGCTCTGAAGAGAGGTTAACCCATATAAGAAGCGTATTTACCAAAGAAGGCCTCGATTTTATCCGCGTCAAGGCTGTTGATGGACGTTCTTTGTCTGAAGAGCAATTCGAGGAGCTGACACGCGTTCGCAAATGGCCTAAAAAACTGGCAAGAGCGGAAGTCGGTTGTTTTCTCAGTCATCTCGAATGCTGGCGGTTGATTGCCGAAGGAGATGATCTCTATGGAGCCGTGTTCGAGGATGACATAAAACTCTCGCCCCATGCCCATTTGTTTTTGAAAAACTATGATTGGGTGCCCGAAGGGTGTGACATTGTTAAACTTGATACAGCACGAATCGTTTGTGTTTTAAAAAAATTCGACACCGAACTTGCCGACCATTACAAATTGGGACGACTTGTTAGCAAACATTATTGTTCCGGTGGTTACATCATGTCGAAAGCTTGCGCCAGACGGCTATATGACGAAATCAAACTTGTCACGGCACCGATTGATGAAATCATGTATAATCCGGAATGCGGCGTTTGCCGTTCCCTTAATATCGAGCAGATGTTTCCGGCTATCGCTATCCAGATCGGACTTTCCAGCACGATTCTTGCAGATCGAAAGAGGGTCAAATCTGTTAAACGAGTGAAGCGCCCGATCCCGCAAAGAATACGGCGTGAGTTAAATCGTTTAAAAAAACGGTACGTGAAACCCTGGTTTTTGAAAACATTTCGCGGCTTCTATTGGGGCATTGTCCCGTTTCGTTAATCGTAACTTTTTGAAAACAAAGGTTTTTTAAATGCATATCAGCTATGCATAATTGTGGGTTGTTGTTTGGGGTCTCATGCAATATCTTTCCTCTTGCTGGATTACTCCTCCTCCCAAATCCAGCAAGTTGAATGCAGCACCTCCTCCTCCCATAGCTGCATTCGGAATCAAAGGCTGCGCATCTCCTCCCGCGCGGCCTTTTTCTTTTTCTTGAAAAATATCTGGCAATCTCCAATTCTTGCCACCTGATTACAACACCCGCTATTTCATATTCATCAACCGCCTGATCGTTCACCATTTTGCCGGATGAAAATTCATCATTTTGCCGGATGAAAATTCACCATTTGGCTTAATGATAACCAAGAGCCGAAATGGCAATCTGGAACCTTCGCAACAATTTCCATCAATATCCTGATAAGGATGTTAAGGTCTAAAGGCGTTTTCTCCTAATAAAAACAAGTTTTGTTGAATCACAAATACGAGATCAGCAATAAAAAAATCCTTATGCCGAAAACAACAATTTAAATCCTGAATTGAATATGGGGAATTGTCGACTTTGAAGTTCTCAACCGGTGATTTATTTTTTCATTACTTTTTAAAGTAACTTATAGCCCGTAAACGTGCCTATAGTTCGGTGAACAGCCAATTCATACGGGATTTCTTTTCAGGTTTCTGTGATTAGTCGAGTTATTATAGAATTTCAAAAAGCCTGTTCCGTTAAAGACGTTTATCGGGAAAAACCGGCTGCGATTTCTATGCGGGTATTTTCCGGCTGGAATTTTGATGTAAAAAGTTTTTTAATCGAAATCACGGAAACTGTATAAGGTTAACATTCTGTTAATTATCACGTATTTAATTGGGCTACACGAAGCTGATTCGTTTTAACTGCCTTGATTGAAACAATCTCGATTGAAACAATGAAGAGGGGAATATGCGCGTAAAAACTATTCTGGTTGCTGCCAGCCTTTTGGCTAGTGCAACACTTGCCGGTTGTACAACCACGGGAGGCTCGTCATCGACGCTTGCGGCCTATTCTCAGGTTAATGATGGCGGATTTATTATTCCCGCAATCAAGGCAAACGAGATCAAACCGGAATTTCGCCGGCAGATTGTAGCCTATCCGACAGATGAAAAGCCGGGAACAATTATTATTGATACTGCCAACAAGCACCTTTATTACATCATGCCGGATGGCAAGGCCATGCGTTATGGCATTGGCGTGGGGCGTGACGGATTCCGTTGGACGGGGAATGCAACAATCGGACGCAAGGCGGAATGGCCAGCCTGGGTTCCGCCACAGCGTATGTTGGTACGCCAGCCGGAATTGAAAGAATTTGCCGGTGGAATGAAACCGGGCTTGCAAAACCCGCTTGGTGCGCGTGCGCTCTATCTTTATAAAGATGGCAAGGACAGCATGTTCAGGCTGCATGGCACGCCTGAATGGTGGACGATCGGTACCAATGTTTCATCCGGATGCATCCGCCTTATCAATCAGGATATTATAGATCTTTATAATCGTGCGGAAGTTGGCGCAAAGGTTATCGTAAAATAATCGGGGGTTATCGTAAAATAATCGGGGGTTATCGTAAAATAATCGGGGTTACGCTCGTTAAATAGGGAACAAAGTTTTCCCCTTTATTGAAGCGCGGATTTTTTCCGCGCTTTTTATTTTTCAATATTATTTTTCGGCTACATTATTTTTGGCTTGCTCAAGAAAGGGAAGTTCCCGACTTTTATCACTTGTCGGGTTTTTCAAGTTGATGCAACAGAAAAGACAGATAAAATCCGCTCAATTCTTTCGCTAAATGCCGGTCTCAACGGCATATTCGGGTCATTCAGTTATTCCGGTCATTCATATATTCCGCTCAAGCAATGGTCGAATTATTTTCAATCGTCAGGGGCGGCACGCTCTTTAACGGGATGGCCGCGTCAGGATATAAATCGAAATCACAATCAAAATGCAAATTGTTGCGAGCGCCAGCCATAGAACCGGCTGTGCTATCAACATAAACGAGCAAAATCCTATAGCCATCCCCCCGACGGCCAGAAATTTGATAAAAGGCGATATGACCCCGCGTTCTTCCCATTGCTTGATAGGGGGGCCGAAAATTTTATGATGATGAAGCCAATTGTGAAAACGCGGAGATGACCTTGCGAAACACCAGGATGCGACAAGCAAAAACGGCACCGTCGGCATAATGGGCAAAACAGCTCCGATAATGCCCAGAACGACCATAAGACAGCCTATAACCAGATAAACTATACGCAATGGTGCAGGAGTATTGAACTCTTTCATCGTCTGATATCTACACTTTTTAAAAACTCATAGTTGTACAATAATTTGTCCAAAAATAGGGCAAATAATTGATAATAATGGCAAAAATGCCTTTTCACAGCCATGTGAACAACACAACCATCGGTTAAGAAACCTCATTCGCTTAATCCCCCGAAACTCTAACCAGTTAGCAGGATATGTGTTTTTTGACCGATAAAAAAAGACTTCTATCGTTCCTGACAGCAATTTTTGTTGTCTGTTTTTCCAGTTTTGGTAACGCGGCGCTTAGTCATGGTCATATCAATCATGGTGGGCAATGCGGTGGTGCATCCTGGTATGCATTGCATTCCAAAACAGCTTCAGGCGAAAAGATGAATCCCTTCGCTATGACAGCCGCGCATAAGACATTACCGCTTGGAAGCAAAATCAGAGTGACCAACAAGTTCAATGGAAAATCGATTATTGTGCGTATCAATGATCGCGGCCCATTTATTACCGGTCGGATTCTGGATTTGTCCAAAGGGGCAGCCAGTCAACTCGGTTTTGTCCAAAACGGGTTAACCAATGTTTGTTATGAACGGTTAAGCTGAAAGCAATAGAGAAAAAGGGGAAGCACTGTCTTCCCCTTTTTATTTTGGCATATTATTTGCCAAAATTTTTGAGTGACCGCAAGCCGATTGCAAAACCGATCCAGCCCCATCCCTGAAAGATAAGGTCGATCGACAGAAACAGGCCGAGAACCCAAAGTGTGTTGGCAGGCCAACCGGTTGTGATAACGAGACCGGCAATAGCGGTAATAATACCGGCTGCAATAATCCACCCATGGCCTTTGAGTTCGCGGCTCTGGAAGCCGATAACAACACGGATAACACCGGCTACAACAAGCAGGAAGCCGAGCAGGAATGTAAACACGGCAGCCGCCAGAATTGGCTGGATAAGGCAGACAATGCCACCGAACGTATAAAGAATACCTGCGAGCAGCCAGTAGAAAAAACGTCCCCAGCTTTTAACGCCGAATGCATGAATGAGCTGCACAATACCACCCACCAGCATCATAAGTCCGATATAGATAGCGACAGCTTCTGTTGCGAATGGCAAAGTAAATGCTGCAACAATGCCGACAAGCAGAAGGATAATTCCAAGAACCAAAAACCACCCCCATTTCGCCGATAGCTCGCTTGCACCATCCAGGGGATTCCAATTATTTGAACTCACGACGGTTTTTCCTTTTCAAAATGACTGTTTCAGAAGAATGCGTTTTATGGCATTGCTATTTGACATGGGCAATACCATTTTCGCGTTACCGTTATCATAGAATATAAAAAGAAATAACATAGAAAAAAAGCAGGTTCATCATTATCGCGGTTATCGACCTTTATGAAGACCAATGAAAGTAAAGTAACCAATGCATGTGTTTATTGAAAATTATTGGCCGCATATCCTAGCCTTATTGTCGTTTTTTCTGGGGCTTGGTGCTGCAATCCATGCCACTATGACAAAGCAGGAGGTTCGCACCGCTATCGGGTGGGTTG
Organism: Bartonella sp. B10834G3; assembly: GCF_016102505.1. Lineage (NCBI taxonomy): Bacteria > Pseudomonadati > Pseudomonadota > Alphaproteobacteria > Hyphomicrobiales > Bartonellaceae > Bartonella > Bartonella sp. B10834G3. The sequence goes on along the minus strand of NZ_JACFOM010000001.1, from coordinate 695,243 downwards.
GTGTCATTATGCTTTCGCCCGTTTTGGGTGCTGTCATCTATGGTATTTTCGGTATCAACCGCATTCATAACAATGTTGTTTATAAACGGCACCGGCACGCCGGCAGCAAAGGTCATGCGCGTGCCGATAAGTATGATTGTTCGGATAGTTATATTCTGAACCGGTTCGGGCGTCTTGCTGCGCCCATGAAAAAACTTGGCGATCATGTAAGCCTTGGCCGGATGACGCGCGGCAATCATTTAACAGTTCTTGATAATGGCGATGAAGCTTATAGTGCTATGTTAAGCGCAATCGGTGCGGCCAAGCGTTGTTTGATTCTCGAATGTTACATTTTTGACCGCGACGATATGGGGGAGCTTTTTGTTGAAGCTTTGTCTGCTGCTGTTCGCCGCGGTGTCGAGGTGCGTGTTCTTATTGATGCGGTCGGTGCGCGCTATTCAATCCCTTCGATTGTCCGTGATTTACGGCGTGAAAAAGTCCCCGTCGCGGTTTTTAACGGCAATATTATTATCGGTTTACGTTTGCCTTATGCCAATTTGCGCACGCACAGAAAAATTCTGGTTGTCGACGGGAGTGTTGCTTTTACTGGCGGTATGAATATCCGTGCCGGTTTTTCACAGACATTCAGCGGTGAAAAAACCGCCGACGATACCCATTTTCGCGTGGAAGGGCCGGCTGTTGCCGATATTTTTTCGGTCGCAGCCAATGATTGGGCTTTTGCCAAAGGGGAAAACCTCGACACCAAAATCTGGGCTATTCCGGCAATCAAGGAAAAATCCGATGAAGGTGTCTGCGTCCGCGTTGTACCAACCGGTCCCGACCGTTTGATCGAAACAAACCAACGCATGTTGATCGGTGCATTCTCGCTTGCAGAAAAGCATATTCGTATCATGACACCCTATCTTTTACCCGACAGGGAATTGATTAGCGCGCTGGTAACAGCCGCCCGTCGCGGTGTCGACGTTGATATTATCGTGCCGGGAAATAACAATTTGAAACTTGTCGACCGGGCCATGCGTGCCCAATTCGATCAGCTTTTGCGTGACGGGTGCCGTATATGGCGTGCAAAAGGGCCTTTCAATCATTCAAAACTCATGGAGATCGACGATCGCTGGAGCTATGTCGGTTCATCCAATCTTGACTCGCGTTCATTAAGATTGAATTTCGAGATTGATATGGAAATATTCGACGAAACACTTGCCCGCTATCTTTCTGAAAAAATACAGCATGAGCAGGAAGATGCGCGTGAAGTCAGAATGGAAGATCTTATAAATCGGCCATTTCTTTCGCGTTTGATTGACAGGGTTATCTGGCTAGGTTCGCCCTATCTTTGATATTTTTCCAAGCTGTCGATTGCGCTGTCGCGACATGGGGCTATTGTCGTTATAAAAGTTCTTTATCTACCGGAAAATCGGCCTCTATTGACGAAAACTAAGTGCCTGAAACTGATGAGCTCGATGTGTTTCGAGCCTCTCGAAACAGGGGAGTGCCGTTTAAACAATCGTTTTCCGGCTTCAACCTGTTTTTCCGGCTTTATAAACGGAATTATTCCGTAAATGTTTCTGTTTCACGTTTCGCCCGTTCCTGGAGCAGTTTGGTTGCTCCCTCAAGGTCGATTTCCGCTTTGATAGGCAAATGGTCGGAAGCAAGCCGTGCAAGCGGCGAGTTATGGATTTCTATATTGGAAACGAGTTCATGCGGATAGGCAAAAACACGGTCGAGCGCCAAAACAGGAAAGCGCGAAGGAAAACTCGGCAATGTTCCCAAGCGCAAATCAAAAAACGGAGCAAGGCTTTTGAGAGACGATGTTCTGCCCAATCTCCATTCGTTCAAATCGCCGATCATGATTGTCGGCATGATTTCACGTTTTTTCAGAATAGACAAAATAAGCTTTGCCTGTTGAATCCTTGAATGGTGCAAGAGACCGAAATGAGCGGCAACAATGCGGATAAGCCCGACTGGCATATCGAGTTCGACGATGAGCGCACCACGCGGTTCAACGCCGGGCAGTTTCAGTTGGACAATATCTTTGACTTTCCCATTGCGCATGAAAAGGGCATTGCCATGCCAACCTAATCCGCGTGGGGACATTGTATTGATTGGTACACGCTCCAAACCGGTTTCCGATTTCAGAAGTTCCGGATCAAGCAAACCTATTCTTTCACCGAAACGCTTGTCAGCTTCCTGAAAAGCCATAATATCGGGATTGAGTTCGGCAACGACATGTACAATCCGCTCCGGATCGAACACATTGTCGACACCGACACATTTATGAATATTGTATGAGCCGACGACCATATCGTAAGTGTCACGATCGGCATCTTTCGGACGGTGTCCATGACGATTGCGGACAGCCTGCAATAATCTTGTCTGGAGGGCTTTTTGACTTAATTGGCTTGGCCAATGGAACTTTTTATTTTTAAGGATGTCCATGATTTTTTCTGAAAGCAGATTTGCCCCGCTCGAAAGCTTTGATTATTATATGAAGTGACAGCTATAAAACTACAAGCTTTGTCGCTTGAAATTGAAGACTATTACCACCTATTTTTTCACCAAAATATGATAAAAGATTTAATTGCCGCGAGACAGGTTGCATAACCATTTAAAATGGGACACCAACGCCTGCAAAAAATGGAAGATAAACACCATGGTTGATATGAGCGACGATCAAGCAATTATAATCGAAGCTTTTTCACAAAACAGTTTCAAAAAACATTCCGGCCCTGTTGCCTTTAACCGTATCGAATTGAATGCGATATTACGTGTCTATGGACAAATGGTGGCTGCCGGCGAATGGCGCGATTACGCGATTGACCATCTGGATGACAAAGCGGTGTTTTCCATTTTTCGCCGAACCGCTGAAATACCGCTTTATCGTGTCGAGAAAAACCCGAAATTGGCGAACCGTCAAGGTGCTTACAGTGTCATTGCAGCAAGCGGATTGATCCTGAAACGCGGCAAGGAACTCCGCAATGTTCTGAAAGTTTTTGACAAGAAGCTCTTCAAAATTGTCTGAGCTTGTCATTGAAGGTGTTGTTGCGGAAAGCAGCACTGATGTTTGCCAATTTTTAAACAGGCGAACAAGGACTTTTTTGAAGAGACGAATAAGAATTCAAGAAAAAGAAAAATCGTTAAAAAGAAAACCCCGTCTTTAAAAAAGACGGGGTTTAAAGAACGGTTTTGTTTGAATTCTTTATGAATTGCGATTCTGTCCGAGGAATTGCAACAGGAAGACAAACATATTGATGAAATCGAGATAGAGTGTCAAAGCACCCATCACAACCTTGCGGCCACGTGTTTCGGCTTCATCACCTTCATAATACATAACTTTGATTGTCTGGGTGTCATAAGCGGTAAGACCGGCAAAAATGAGAACACCGATAATCGAGATGGCAAATTGCAGTGCATTCGACCCCAGAAAAAGATTGACAACCATGGCCAACAGAAGGCCGATCAATCCCATAAACAGGAACGACCCCATACCTGTCAGATCACGCTTTGTCGTATAACCGTAAAGCGACAGGGAACCGAAAGCGGCCGCTGAAATGAAGAATGTTTGTGTAATGCTTGCAGGTGTGTAGCGCAGAATAATGGATGAAAGCGACAATCCTACGAGTGCTGCATAAACAAAAAACAGCATACGTGCCGAACTTGTGCTTAACGACCCGATTTTGAAGCTCAAAAAGAACACTGCAATGAGCGGAGCAAACATCACAACATAAGCAAACGGTGAAGTATAGAAAGTTACACCGAATGATGTCAGATAAACGCCGTTTGGCAACATGTAAGGTGTCGGGTCACTCGATGTTGCAAGTGAAGCGATAACAAATGCTGCAATACCCGTAATAACAAGCCCGATTGCCATTGCATTGTAAACGCCAAGCATATAACTGCGCAGTCCCATGTCGATGGAAGCATCGGCCTGAGTTGCGCTTGTCGGGCGAAAGTTTCTAAAATCAGCCATATAAATAATCCTTTAGCTTGTGTTCCGGACGGTGTCGGGCAAAATGGTTCAAAAAAAGTGATTCCCCCATTCTAATCCCGGGCGCCGCTGGCGGAACCCCAGCATGCCTATCTGATATTATGGGCATTAATTTGAAAAAAAACAAGTCTCGCATCATCCGGAATAGATTACAATTCTTTTAGAAAACGTGACGGTTTTTCACTCAATATATGCCAGGTTCCGATAAGGCCGAAGCCGATGGTCAGAATAAGTGCCGTGCAAATGACGGCAATACCGGAAGTGAATGAAAAATGGATGTTGATTATTTCCATTTTGTATCGGCCAATCAAGGAACCGGCAACTGTTCCGGCAACAAATGCAAATATTGCTGTTGCCAAGCCGACAATTGCATATTCTGCAAAATAGGCTTTAAAGAGCATTTTGCGGGTTGCTCCCAAAGTTTTCAAGATAACGGCATCATGAATGCGCGACTGGTTGGTTGAAGAAAGTATGCCGATCAGGACAAGGATTGCAGCCATAATGGCTATTGTCGAGGATGCACGAATAGCTATGCCGATTTCATCAACTATTTTTCTTGCGTCATCAAGTACCTGATGAACCGGAACCACCGTAATTGAAGGAAAACGGCTGGCGATTTCACGCATTAATCCGGCTTCGTCAACCGGATGATTGCCCCCTTCTTTGAAAGTTGCGAGAAAAACATGTGGCGCACCTTTCAAGGCTTCCGGCGAAAAAATCATGACAAAATTCATGGCGAACGAGTCCCAGTCGACACGACGAAAACTGGTGATGCGGGCGGTTATTTCCCGCCCCGATATATTGACAGTTATCGTATCGCCAAGTTTTAGAAAAAGCCCTTTTGCTTCCCGATTGGAAACCGATACTTCTATGGCTTTGTTACTGTCATTTTTCCACCATTGGCCTTCGGAAAGAACGGTATTTTCGGGCATGGTTTCAGAATAGGTTATATTGCGGTCACCGCGTAAGACCCATTCACTCTCTTCTTTTACTTTTCTGTTCTTTACCGGTTCACCGTTTATTTTTGTAATACGGGCGCGCAATGTCGGCATCATCCTGAAGGTTCCGGAAGGATCATATTGTTTCAGAAAATTTGAAAAATCCTCGGCATCGCTTTTCAGAATATCCATGAAAAAGAAATCGGGCGCTTTTTCAGGAACGGAGCCGGAAAGTTCGGCTCTTAAATTATTATCGATTGTCGAAAGCGTAACAAGCAATGTCAGACCGAGGCCAAGTGCCAGAACAACCGAAGGTGTAATGGAGCGCGGGCGATAAATATTGCCGATAGCAACGCGCAAGATCGTTGAGCGCATATGGGCACATTTGCGTGCAGCAAAAGTAATGGCCGAAGCAACGCCTCTCAATACGAGGAAGACGACGATGACAGCGATGATGAAGATAAAGGCCAATCGTTTGTCAGAAGCGGTTAAAATTGCGAGAGTAGCTGTTACAAGCAATAATATTGCGGTCAACAACCATCCGGATTTGTCGGATTTTTTATCCTCTTCCCCGCCAAAAGGATGAAGGAGCGTTGTTACGGACGTAAAGCGCGAACGCGATAGAGGCAAAATGGCAAAAGCTGCTGTCGTCAACAATGCAAAGATAATTGCAAGTACCAGACTGATCGGTGAAAAATGCGCTTCTCCGAAAAAAGGTAGATATTGGCGAATGATAAGGCTTGCCGCAAAGGGAATGATCGTCGCAAAAACAAGTCCTATTATAATTCCGATCAGCGCGATGAGCATGATTTGTGAAAAATAGATTTCGATAATCAAACGCGAACGTGCACCAAGGGCTTTGAATATGGCAATAACCTTGCGTTTTTTGTCCATATAGGCGTTGACAGAATTTGCAATTCCTACGCCGCCGACAATGAGTGCTGTCAGCCCTATGAGGGTAAGAAAACTTGTAAAACGTTCAATGTTTTTTTGCAAAACCGGAGCGGCATCAACGCGACTGCGGATAGACCAACCATTATCCGAAAACTGTTTTTCATGATTGTGTTGGAGGTCGTGCAGGAAACTGTCGGAGCTATTGTCGAGCGCAATTTTATAGACAAAATTGCGCAAGCTTCCCGGAACCAGCAATCCCGTTTCACGTAAGGCATCAATCGACATGAAAAGCCGTGGGCCAAGCTGGAAACCTTCCGACAAAAGATCGGGTTCTTCGTCGAGAACAGCGCGAATTGTAAAATCACGATCGCCAATTTTAATTTTGTCGCCGATATGAAGTTGAAGCCGCTCCATGAGAAGTTTCTGGGCAACAACACCAAAACCCTGATCGTCTTTTTTGAACAGATCTTCGTTTCCCGCCGGTGGCAAGGTCTTTAACGTACCATAAAGCGGATAGAAGCTGTCGACAGCCTTTATTTCGACCAATGTGCTGTCACTTGTATCGGCGCGTCGTGCCATGGAACGCATAAGAATGCTTTCGGATACTTTGCCATTGGCTTTGAAAAATGCCAATTCCTGTTCGTTTGCTTCGCGCTGGGTCAGGCCGAAACGTATATCACCGGCAAGGATAAGCTGCCCCTGATCGTTAATTTCGCGGGAAATATTTCGCGAAACACCGTCGACACCACCAATGGCTGCAACACCCAATATAATAAGACACAGGAAAATATAAAACCCGTTCAAGCCGCTGCGCATTTCTCGCAAACAAAACCGCCAAGCGAGGCGAAGTTCCTGAAACAGGCTCATACTGCCGCTCCGCTGTCTTTTTCGATCAAACCGTTTCGTACATAAATCTGACGCCCGCATCGCGCGGCAAGGCTTCTGTCATGGGTAACAAGAACGGTTGTCAATCCATGCTCTGCGGCACGTTTGAAAATGAGATCTGCTATGGTTTTACCGGTATCGGTGTCGAGATTGCCGGTGGGTTCGTCGGCAATCAATATGCGGGGATTGGGCGAGAGTGCACGTGCAATGGCAACGCGCTGCTGCTCGCCACCTGATAATGTCGCGGGGTAATGATCGAGACGTTCGCCAAGTCCCACATGTTCAAGTTCCTGTTTTGCAATATCGAAAGCGTCGGCATTTCCCGAAAGTTCAAGCGGAACAGCGGCGTTTTCCCAAGCTGTCATATTTGGAATAAGCTGGAATGATTGAAAAACAATGCCGATATTCTGCCCGCGAAAAAGCGCTGCTTCATCTTCATTCATCTTGTCAATACGCGTATCGGCAATGAATATTTCGCCACTGTCAATTTTCTCTAGCCCTGCAAGCACCATAAGCAATGTTGACTTGCCGGAACCGGATGGGCCAACAATACCGACAGTTTCACCGCGATGTATCTCCAGTGACAGATTCTTTAAAACGTGAACGCGAGAACTACCTTCACCAAGAGTAAGATCAATATTTTTGAGTTCAACCAAAGCTCTTGCCACAAATAACTCCTGTTCTTATGTCACAAACTGATCTAGGATTATAACGATACTTCACGCCGAGGGGTAAAAAATGTTGCGGCCTTTTATTTGTGCATTCATCGGGCTTTTTCTAGGCAGCATTGCGGTTTTTCCTGCATCCGCCCAACAAGCCGGTCAAATTGACGAACCGGCGCGGGAAGACAGTGAAACACCGGTTCTCGATGATGACTTGGCCCCGCCACGCCCTTTCCAGATTGTCGGTTTCGGCGATAGCCTGATGGCAGGTTACAGGCTCCCCGTCGACAAGTCGTTTACTGCTGTCCTTGAAGCAGCATTGCAGGCGAAAAATTACAACATATCGGTAATCAATGCCGGCGTTTCAGGTGATACAACAACCGGTGGCAGAGAGCGCATCGACTGGTCGGTGCCGGATCAGACCGGCCTCGTCATTTTAGAACTCGGTGCCAATGATATGTTGCGCGGCATCGACCCCAAGGTAACCGAGGATAATCTCGATTTTATGTTGTCGCGGCTGAAAGATCGCAAAATCCCCGTCATACTGGTCGGCATGAAAAGTGCCCCCAATTATGGCAAGGACAAAGCCGGACAATTTGAAGCCATCTACCCGCGCCTTGCCGACAAATATCATACGGCTTTCTATCCTTTCTTTTTGGAAGGCGTAGCAGGGCATCAGGATTTGCAGCTTGATGACGGGAAACATCCAAACGACAAAGGCGTTACTGTTATTGTTGAAAAAATGTTGCCGATGATTGAAAAAACGTTGAACGGATTAGGAGTAAACCACCAATAAGCGGGTGGCAGTCAATTTTTGCCGATCACGTTTATTGCGACCATCCGTTCTGGAACCTTGTCGATAAAAAGTTACTAAATAAAACCAATTCCCGTTATACGGGATTTGAAAGGAAAAATCCGAATATCCTGTTATGCCGATTATCAATCTCCATAAAGAACATCCTCTTGACGATGGGCGACAATCCGAAAAAGCTTTAATGGTGCGTCATGGCGTACAAAGGCTTTTTTTGCGGCTTGGCATTCCGGTTTTAAGCGAGTTGCCACTTGCCGACGGAAGGCGCGCCGATCTCGTTGGAATAGGGCGCAAGGGTGAAGTGATTATTGTCGAGATCAAATCATCAATCGGAGATTTGAAGGCAGATCATAAATGGCAGGATTATCGCGCCCATTGTGACAGACTTTATTTCGCAAGCCACGCCGAAGTCCCAATGGAACTGTTTCCGGAAAGTTGCGGGTTTATTCTTGCTGACGGGTTTGACGGCTATATCATGCGCGACGCCCCCGAACACCGTATGTCGGCAGCAACCCGTAAATCGGTCATGTTGCGTTTTTCAAGGGTTGCAGCAAGAAGACTGACGAAAGCCGAGCTTGATGGATTTGATCTTGCTGTTGATAGCGATGAAAAATCCGATTGATTGCGCATTTGACAATAAACCGGAAAGGGCAAGCTTTTCGCGTTTTACTTTTGGCTGCCAATGAGCAATTTCGAGCAAGCGCTACTTCAGAATATGTTATTATTTAACGGCTTGCTATGTCCGGATTGTTGCTCTTGTCACTTTCGTTCGCGTCGCTTTTATTCCGGCCGGAAGAATATCATTTCACCTTGGCGCGCGTTTTGCCAGAATGCGTTGCAAGGTGCGCCGGTGCATGTTCAATCTGCGGGCAGTTTCTGAAACGTTACGATCACACATTTCATAAACGCGCTGGATGTGTTCCCAGCGTACACGATCAGCCGACATGGGGTTTTCCGGAACCGGAGCTTTTTCGCCAGCGTGGCGGGTAAGAGCACCGAATATATCGTCGGCATCGGCAGGTTTCGAGAGATAATCGATTGCACCGAGCTTTACAGCGTTAACCGCCGAAGCAATATTGCCATAGCCGGTCAATACAATCATATGGGTATCAGAACGGCATTTACGAATTTCCTCGATGACATCAAGTCCGTTGCCATCACCCAATTTGAGATCTACCACCGCATAGGCGGGTGGATTATGACGCACATTGGCGATTCCGTCCTGCACTGATTCGGCCATGGTCACACTGAAGCCACGTGCTTCCATGGCACGTGCGAGACGGTGGAGAAACGGCTTGTCATCGTCAACCAGAAGCAATGAAGTATCGGCTCCAATCGCGTCCTGATTATGTGCAGTATCAGTCATGCATTGTCCTTTATCCGGTAGGTCCAAATGTATCGTTTGGCTGTCAACATTAGCCTTGACTGCGACAAAATGTCAAATCGTCTTGGTCTTGGTCAGGCTCTTTCGACTCCATGCCAGATAAACTTCTGCACCATATTCTTTTTTCGGACTATTCCTGAAACGCAAAAGCGCACCGGATCTTTCGAGAAGTGTTTTGGCAATAAACAATCCAAGTCCCAATCCCCCGCCCTGACTGTCGGCATGGCGGCTTGTCGTATAAGGCTCGCCGATGCGATCAAGAATTGACGGGTCATAACCATGGCCATCATCAATAATAGTCAAGGCAACATATTTTTCATTCCATTTATACTGGATAATGATTTTGCTGCGCGCAAAATCGACTGCATTTTCCAAAAGATTGCCGAGACCATACAAAATACCGGGATTGCGTGGAAAAACCGGTTCGTCACCGACCGTTTCGCCCTTTTCGATAATAATGTCGATACCGAATTCACGTAAAGGTTCCGAAACTTCCTGAAGAAGCTCCAGAAGGCTCAAATGTGAAAGATGGTCTTCACCCTGGCTTGAAAGAGTCGTCAAACGTTTCAATATGTTTCTGCAACGTTCTGTCTGGCTTAAAAGAAGACTTAAATCGTCGCCGATTGCAGGATCATCCTTCAATCCGTTGTACATTTCTTTGACAACAAGCTGGATTGTTGCAAGCGGTGTTCCAAGTTCATGCGCTGCGGCGGCAGCCAGACCATCAAGTTCGGACAGGTGTTTTTCATGCTGCATGATGAGTTCCGTGGCGCTGAGCGCATCGGCCAGACTTCTGGTTTCTTCCGCCACTCTGTAACCATAGGCTGTCGTGAAGATGAGGAACGAAACAATTGCCGTCCATATACCGTCGACAAGAAGCCGTGGTGTCTCGATTGTCCGCCCCGGATACCAGGGCAAAGGTTCCGAATAGGTTGAAAGAATGCTGGCAAAAATGATAACCAGAAGATTGAGAAAAATGATATGTTTGCGCGGAAGAGACGTTGCAGATATTACGGCGGGTGCAATTAACAAAACCGAAAACGGATTTTGTAAACCGCCTGTCAAATAAAGCAAAGCCGCATATTGCAGAATATCGACGCCCAGTATTGTAGTTGCAACATTGGATGACAAGCGGTCATTGATGGAATAAAAAAAGGTCAGAAAAATATTGAGCCAGATGGATGCGGCAATCAATATTGTGCATGGAATGATGGGAAACTTAAATCCGAGATAAACAGAAACAAAAGCAATTGTAATTGTCTGGCTGAAAATCGCAAGCCAACGGATACGCACAAGTGTCGTCGAACGCAAACGACGCGAATAGGTGGAGGTGCGTTGAAAAAATTCCTTTTCCATCATTTTACCTTTGCGACGTTACCCGCTTTTTATTCAAGGAAAGTTCGACGGGCTAATCCCGTATGATGTGTTTAAAGCCGATTATTGTCCGGATTTCAACCGGTTCGAGGTTTTGCCCGTCGCGTTGGAGCCGCAGAAAGCGGGTCTTCCGGCCACGGGTGTTTCGGATAACGGCCGCGCATGTCGGCTCTTACATCAGCCCATGAACCACGCCAGAAGCCCGGCAAATCCCGCGTAATCTGTATTGGCCGGTGCGAGGGGGAAAGGAGTTCCAGAACAAGTGGTATATGCCCGTCGGCAATGGCGGGATGCCGGTCGAGTCCGAACAGTTCCTGAACACGTACCGAAAGAAGGGGAGCCTCTCCTTCATAATTGATCGCAATATCAGAGCCGGTCGGTACTGTAAAATGCGTTGGCGCTTTTTTATCTATTTCATTTTGCAGTTGATAAGGCACAAGCGAAACAAGACCGTTATAAATGCTATTGTCTCTTATTCTATCAAGCTGCGGTTCACCTGTCAGGAAGGGTAAAAGCCAGTCATCGAGCTTCTCTAAAAGTTCTTTATCCGACATATCGGGCCACGGTTCTCCAAGCCCTTGATGCAACCACTGAAGCCGTTGTCTTAAAGCAATGGTCTTTTTTGTCCACGGGAGAATGTTCAGCCCATAACGGCGGATAGCCATAATAACAGCCTGATCGGCTTTTTCACCTTTCGGCAGCGGAAGTGTTTTTTCACCAAGAACAACCGCCCCGATTTTTTGAATTTCTCGCGCACGCAAGGAATGCGATTGCGCGTCAAAAGAAATTTCTGTGCGGCCTTCTATCTTGGCGTTCAAAACAGTGCGGATTGTTTCTTCGTCGATTTTTGCGGCTGTAATGATACGCGCCTCTTCGGCTTTTCCCATCATATCGGCAACCACGAGATAATCTGTTTTGAAAAACGGCGATAATTCGTCGGCGACTACGCCTCTTCCATTGGCTGTTAAAAAGCGCCCGTTATTGCCTCTTGCTTTGCCAACACGGTCAGGCCAAGCAAAAAGCAGAAGCCGTCCCGCCTGGTCGGCGGAAAGGAGGGGTAAATTATCAATATCATCACTGCTATCAGGATATTGTTGTTTGACAAGACGCTTGACCAGTAAACGCGCTTTTTTTGCTCTGTCCGATTTGTCTATACGGAATTTTTCAATTCTGCGTTCAATATCATCGTCGTTGCCGCCAAGTCCGCGCTCTGTCAAAATAACTGCAATTTCGCTTGCCAAATGCATTTCTTCAATGGTTTTTGTTTTGATAAGCATGGCGGATAAGCGTACCGGCAAGGCGGTTTTGCGCATTTTTTCGCCTATGGCGGTGATGCGTCCATTTTCATCAATGGCATCGAGTTTTTTTAACAGTTCGCGTGCTTCATTCAATTGCGGTTTTGACGGCGGGTCAAGAAAAACAAGTTGCGATATATCGGTGATGCCAAAGGCTGCGCTATCAAGCAAAAGGCCGGAAAGATCGGCGGTCAATATTTCAGGGGTTTGATAATCGGGAAGTGAAGATGTTTGCCCTTCATGCCAAAGACGCACGGCAATGCCATGCGAAGTTCTTCCGGCGCGGCCGGCGCGCTGGTCAACGGACGCACGCGAAGCGCGAACCGTTTCCAGCCTTGTTATTCCGGTTGCAGGCTCAAAAAGCGGAACCCGCGAAAGCCCGCTATCAATAACAACGCCGACGCCCTCGATTGTCAGCGAGCTTTCGGCAATGGAGGTTGCAAGAACAATTTTACGCTTGCCCCGTTCCGCCGGTTTGATTGCCAAATCCTGTTCTTTACTATCCATTGCACCGTAAAGAGGAGCAATAATGGTATTTTTATCAACCATATCGGCAAGCAAACGTGCAGTTTTGTTTATTTCCCTTTGTCCGGGCAAAAAGGCCAGAATATTTTCCGGTTGTGACGACAACCAGTGATAGATGGTTTTTGCCATAGATTCTTCGAGATTGTCCCCGACCTTTCGGGGTTGGTAGACGATGTCGACAGGAAAGCTCCGCCCCTTTGATTCTATCAAAGGAGCCGATTGAAGAATTTTGGAAATTCTCGCCCCGTCAAGTGTTGCCGACATCACAAGAATTCTCAAATCGGGCCTTAAACCATCCTGAATATCAAGCGTCAGTGCCAAGCCGAAATCGGCATCAAGACTGCGTTCATGAAATTCGTCGAATAAAACTGCTGCTACCTCCGATAATTCGGGATCGTCAAGAACCATGCGCGAATAAACCCCCTCGGTCACCACAACAATGCGCGTGCTTTTGGAAATTTTTTTATCAAAGCGCATGATATAGCCGACAGTTTCACCGACTTTTTCTCCAAGTCGCATTGCCATTTGGCGGGCAGCCGCACGAGCCGCAAGGCGCCTCGGTTCGAGCAGAATGATTTTTTTATCCCTGCACCAATCCTGTTTTAGCAAATGGAGCGGCACAAGCGTGGTTTTTCCGGCACCCGGCGGGGCAACAAGAATGGCTTTATTATTGTTTTGAAGCGCTTGATCGAGCGCAGGAAGTGCTTCGTTAACAGGAAGATTTTGTTGGTCTTGGTTCATACAGGCTTTGTGAATAACTATTGGAACATCTTTATGGCACGCAAAAGAAATAGACTTTCGCCCGTCAAATGCCAATAAATAAACAGCCTGACAATGCAGGATTAATCAAGGGAAAATATTATGACAATAAAACGTATTGATGCCAATAAACGGATGAGTGAAGCCGTTATTTATAATGGTCTAGTTTTTCTTTCAGGGCAAGTTGGCAGCCCCGGAAAAACCACCAAAGAACAAACGGTAGAAGCACTTGCTGCAATCGATCACCTCTTGAAACAGGCAGGAACCGATAAATCGCGCATTTTATCAGCAACAATCTGGCTTGCCGATATGGTTGATTTTGACGTTATGAACGAGGTTTGGGAAGCGTGGCTTGAAAAAGATTCAGCTCCCGCACGTGCAACTTGTGAAGCGCAGCTCGCCTCTCCTCTTTATCGGGTAGAAATCATTGTAACAGCCGCTCTCTAATGTGTCGGCTCCCGAAATTTTATAACCGGCGGTTTCATCACTTCGTTAAAGAAAACTGGAAAAAACCGTCTGAAAATATTGAAACGGGTTCACCCCGTTTCAACAAATGGGCTGCGCGTATAAACGCGCAGTAGCAGGTCAAAGGGATGATTTTGTTTAATTTCGATTGTGACATTCATATCGTTTTACGTAGAGTGGCATAATTTGGAGAGTGAACAAGTCGTTTGTTCAGTTTTTGAAGTTGGATAACCGGTTAATTTTTCATTTTTTCAAAAACGTTCATATTTCGGGATACTGCCGAACGGGCTTTAAAAACCGCTTTGGTAAAGGGTTTCAACGGTCACTATCCACGGGAAAGATACTGAAAAAACTTGGTAAATAAGGGCTCATGGCGTATAAATAACGAGCTTGTCCGTCTTGATTCGTAAGGCGGTTTAACACGATGTTTTTAAAGCAGAAATGGACTGACTTATGAGTGACCAAACAACGCAGCATCACGAAGGCGATTATGATGCCGAATCCATTAAGGTTCTTAAAGGCCTTGATGCCGTGCGCAAACGTCCGGGTATGTATATTGGTGATACCGATGACGGTTCAGGTTTGCACCATATGGTCTATGAGGTCGTCGACAATGCGATTGATGAAGCGCTGGCCGGTTATGCAACCCTTATCACAGTCACACTGAATGCCGACGGCTCCTGCACTGTCACTGATAATGGACGCGGCATTCCGACAGAAATTCACCCGACAGAAGGGGTGTCGGCCGCAGAAGTCATCATGACTCAGCTTCATGCCGGCGGTAAGTTCGACCAGAATTCTTATAAAGTTTCCGGTGGTCTTCACGGGGTTGGCGTTTCGGTTGTCAACGCGCTGTCGGTCTGGTTGAAATTACGTATCAAACGTAAAGGTAAAATCCACGAAATGAGCTTCACCCATGGTGAAGCAGATGCGCCGCTTAAGGTTGTTGGCGAATGCGGTGATGAAACCGGTACTGAAGTTACATTTCTTCCAAGTACCGAAACCTTTACGATGGTCGAGTTCGATTTTGATACATTGGAGCGGCGTCTTCGTGAACTCGCTTTTCTGAATTCGGGTGTGCGCATCCGTTTGACAGATCGCAGACATGCCGATGTGCGTGAAGAGACATTGCATTATGAAGGCGGGCTTGTCGAATTTGTCAAATATATCGACCAGTCAAAAAAGCCGCTCATTGCCGAACCTATCTATATTAACGGCGAAAAAGACGGCATGAATGTCGAAGTGGCAATGTGGTGGAATGATTCCTACCATGAAAAAGTTTTGTGCTTTACCAATAACATACCTCAACGCGATGGCGGCACGCATCTCGCAGGTTTCCGTGGTGCATTGACACGTCAGGTCAACGGTTATGCGGAAACATCCGGCATTGCCAAAAAAGAAAAAGTCACTTTGACAGGGGATGATTGTCGTGAGGGTTTAACGGCAATTTTGTCGGTAAAAGTGCCAGATCCGAAATTTTCATCACAAACCAAGGACAAACTTGTTTCGTCCGAAGTGCGGCCGGTGGTTGAAAATCTTGTTAATGAAGGGCTTTCCAACTGGCTTGAAGAACATCCCGCTGAAGCAAAAATTCTGATCGGCAAAGTTGTAGAAGCAGCCGCTGCACGTGAAGCTGCACGTAAAGCACGTGAATTGACCCGCCGTAAAGGTGCTCTGGATATTTCGTCACTTCCGGGTAAACTCGCCGATTGTCAGGAACGCGATCCGGCAAAGTCGGAGATTTTTATCGTGGAAGGTGATTCCGCCGGTGGTTCGGCCAAAAGCGGAAGAGCGCGCCAAAATCAGGCTATTTTGCCTTTACGCGGCAAGATTTTGAATGTTGAACGCGCCCGTTTTGACCGGATGTTGTCTTCGGATATGATCGGTACGTTGATTACCGCACTTGGCACTTCAATCGGCAAGGACGAATTCAATCCCGATAAATTGCGTTATCACAAAATCATTATCATGACCGATGCGGATGTTGATGGAGCGCATATTCGTACTCTGTTACTGACTTTCTTTTTCCGTCAAATGCCGGAATTGATTGAACGCGGTTATGTCTATATTGCCCAGCCACCGCTTTACAAAGTAACGCGTGGCAAATCTTCCCAATATATCAAGAACGAAACGGCGTTTGAGGAATCGTTGATCGAAGCAGGGCTTGAAGGCAGTGTGCTTGAACTTGCCAATGGTGAAATGCGCGCCGGTGCGGATTTGCACCAATTGGTTGAAGATGCACGTGTGATAAGAAATATGCTTCATGGTTTAAATACCAGATATAATCGTACCGTTGTCGAGCAGGCCGCAATTGCCGGTGCGCTCAATCCGGAAGCTCTGTCGACAAAGGAAAAAGCGCAGGAAACGGCTGATCGTGTAGCCGCTCGCCTTGATATGATTGCCGAAGATATGGAACGCGGTTGGACCGGCCATGTGAATGACGACGGTGGTCTCCGTTTCGAGCGGGTTTTACGCGGTGTAAAAGATGTTGTCGTTCTTGATATGGGATTGATTGCTTCGACCGATGCCAAGCGGATCGACAATATGTCCCATCATCTTGATGAAATTTATGGAAAACTTCCGGTTTTTCGTCGTAAAGATACAACGGAAACGATTTCTGGCCCGATTGCTCTTCTTGATACCATTTTTGCCAATGGCAAAAAGGGGCTGACGATGCAGCGTTATAAAGGTCTGGGCGAGATGAATGCCGAGCAACTTTGGGAAACAACACTTGATCCCAATGCCCGTTCACTGTTGCAGGTCAAAATTGGCGATGCACAGGATGCAGACGCGGTTTTTGCCAAATTGATGGGCGATGAAGTGGAACCCCGCCGTGAATTCATTCAGGAAAACGCGCTTAACGTCTCGAATCTCGACGTTTGACGGAATTTCATTGTGCCGGATGATACAAATGTTTGCGGAAAACATCCGGCGCAGAAGCTGTGTTCGTTAAAGCCGTGTTCTTTAAATCTGTGTTCTTTAAATCCGGCACGGCTCTTTTATCCTTCCCGCTTTATTTGAACAGACCGGCCTTGTTTAAAGGCCGGTTTTTCTCAGGCTTTTAATCTCCCGAAATTTGTTTAACAAAGCCGATTTTTTTAAGACAGATTTTTCCGCGCGTGACGGGATGTGTTCTAACAATCAGTCGCCAATTCAAGATTTAAGATGTCAGGTGTTTCTGTGACGGGTTAATAAACATAGTGCAATTGTCTTGCACTATTTTGCACAAGTCCGACTATGACATTTTGAATTTATAGCCTGTCGATTTCAATTATATGCGAATGCGAATTTATATCCCGATGAGCTTTTCGCCCTTCTGTTTACCCCTGTCGCTTCCAGGCAAAAATGGCAAAGATGGATAATGCTGCCGGTTTTCAATAATAAAATTCCGGTTTTTCCGGATGAACAACACCATTCTATCCGGAGTCCCGCCGGAAGTCGGTTCGGCGAAACCGGATAAATCCAACCATGATAAAAATTGGCATTTTTTGAATCAGGATGGAAATGAACCTTCAGGAAAGGCATATCAAATCTTGAAAACAATTGCGGTTTTTCCGAATTTCGTTTCCCTTGGGGCAAAGATAATGTGTTTTCAGCGATATTGATGCCAACAATAGGAAAATTGACAGCCTATAGCAGAGAGAAACAAAATCGACGTAATAAAACAGGCTATAGGATAAAAGAGGTTAAATGGACTTTTACGACAAAATATTGGCGAACGAAAACTGTTCACCCCGATAAGCTATGAGATGTCCGGAACATTATTATATCGGGATTTTTCAAATTGTTTTAGTCGAAACGGCAAATGAAAGGCCGGTTCCCGCCAAGACAATTACCAATAACAGATAAAAGTTGCGGCAGGCAAGCGGTTTGAAATTCGCGCTAGTAAAAACACGAAGCCCATCAAATGCACTGATAACGGTGTGATTAACTCTAAACTGAAAATTATTGGCGGCCAATAAAGCTTTATCTGAAAGTTATTGGCCGCCAATGAAACATAGAGGTAAATCCTGAGAACAGGCTAAACCGGAAACGGAATGCTCTTACACCCTTACCGGCTTTGCCACGCGCTCTTCATTGCCGAAAAATTGCAAGTACCGGCGAATTTCACTTGGCTCGCCAATAGCTTTTTCAGGGTTATCCGAAAGTTTCACGGCCGGTCTGCCATTGGCATGGGTAACCTTGCAAACAAGTGAAATTGCATCAAGTTCTTTGATGTCTTTGGGAGCACAACCGACAAAATCATTGGTCAGATTTGTTCCCCAACCGAAGCTCATGCGAACACGCCCTTGAAAATGCTTGTAGGTTTCCTCGATTGTATCGACATCCAATGCATCGGAAAAAACAATAAGTTTTTCACGCGGGTCCTTGCCGTGGTCTTTCCACCACTTGATAATGCGTTCGCCCCCTTCGATCGGCGGTGCACTATCCGGACGGAAGCCTGTCCAGTCTGCCACCCATTGAGGTGCATTGCGTAAAAATGCCGCCGTACCGAAAGCGTCAGGCAGTGCAACCAGAAGATTACCGCCATAATAACGGTTCCAATCCTGCATAATCCGGTAAGGAGCTGTGCGCAATTCCTCGTCATTATTGGCAAGGGCCGCAACAACCATCGGCAGTTCATGTGCATTGGTGCCGATTGCTTCCAAATCGTTGTTCATGGCAAGAAGAACATTGGAAGTACCGGTAAATGAATTCCCGATTCCCTCTTTTAAAGCCTCGACACACCAGCGTTGCCACAAAAACGAATGGCGCCGGCGTGTACCGAAATCGGAAATACGAATATCCGGATATTTTTTAAGCCGCTCGACCTTGCTCCACATTTTCGCTTTTGCGCGCGCATAGAGAATATCGAGTGCGAACCGTCCGAGATTGCGCATTGCCGCGCGCGAACGCAATTCATTGATAATCGAGAGTGCAGGTATTTCCCACATTGTGGTGTGTGTCCACGGCCCCTCGAAATTCAAAATATATTGCCCGTCTTTACGTGTCAGCTCGTAATCAGGCAATTGGAAACCCTGAAGCCAATGGAGAAAATCCGGTGTAAAAATTTGCTTGCGGCCATAAAATGTATTACCGGCAAGCCAAATCATTTCCTTTTTGGTGAATTTCAAAGTACGGGCATGATCGAGCTGTGCCCGTAATTCCGATTCATCAATTTCATCTGCCAGCCGAACCGTTTTTGTCCGGTTAATCAGTGAAAAAGTCACATCGACATCCGAATAAAGTCCCCAAATCATCTGTAACATCAGGAACTTATAGAAATCGGTATCAAGCAGCGATCTTATAATAGGATCAAGCTTCCATGTGTGATTATATACACGTTCTGCAATATCGGTTTGCGCCATAACACTTTCAATCTGTTTGTTGACTCTACCTTACAAGAAAAGGTTACCTTGATAAAAGAACAAAGGAAAGTAAAGCCTTCGCGAGGTGCTTCAAGGAGTCTTTAGACTCCTTGAAGTCATTTATCGATCGTCAGATTGATTTCATGATGTCCTGTCTTTTTCAGACCGATGCCGTTTTCAGGTTTATCGACCGTCTTCTCATCAACGGTCAAAGCGGGCGTTTTACCGCGATTAACCTTGATAACATAGGTTGCATTATCAAATTTGACAGTCGCTTCGTAACCCGGCCAATCTTTTGGCAGACATGGTTCGAGATAAAGTTTGGAACCCTTGCGGTTAATGCCGAGAATAGTTTCTGTCGCCGCACGATAGAACCAGCCGGCCGAACCCGTATACCAGGTCCATCCGCCCTGACCGCGCCGTGGCTCGACAGAGTATATATCGGCAGAAATCACATAAGGTTCGACACGATAGACATGAGGATTTTTCCCGTGCGAAATCGGGTTAATCATCGAAAAGACCTGATAAGCCTTATCGTTCTCCTCAAGTTTGGCAAGTGCCAGAATGCTCCAGATTGCGCCATGGGTATATTGACCGCCATTTTCGCGAATACCCGCCGGATAGCCCTTGATATATCCGGGTTCAAGCTCGGTCTTGTCGAATGGTGGCCAGAACAGGCGTATAAGTTGACCTTTCTCGTCCAGCAATTGGTCAAGCATGGATTGCATGGCTTGTTTTTGGTGTTCTTCCGTTCCCATGCCGGAAATAACACTCCATGATTGGGCAATTGTATCAATCTGGCATTCATCATTGGTGTGTGAACCCAAAGGTTCTCCATTATCGAAATAACCACGACGATACCATTTTCCATCCCACCCGCTGGTTTCAAGTGCTTTGGTCAGTGTTTCGAGGTGATGCGTCCATGTCTTGACGCGCTTTTCATCCTTGCGTTCTTCGGCAATCGGAATGAAAGCTTGTAAAGCCGTGCCAAGGAACCAGCCGAGCCAGACACTTTCGCCTTTCCCTTCTATGCCGACAAGATTCATTCCGTCATTCCAGTCACCGCCCAGCATTAACGGCAAGCCGTGTTCGCCGGTACGTTTGACTGCAAGGTCAAGGGCGAGTGCGCAATGCTCGTAAAGTGTTGCGGTTTTTGGCGAAACGGCTGGCTGGAAATAGCTGTCATGCTGACCTTCCTTGAGCTTGTCGCCATCAATAAAAGCAATGTCTGTATCAAGAAACGCATGATCGCCCGTGCTATTGACATAAAGCGCAGTACCATAACCGAGCCATGCCACGTCATCGGAAATCAATGTTCTGACACCGGCGCCGCTATCGGGCAGCCACCAATGTTGTACATCGCCTTCCGGAAACTGGCGTGATGCGGCATTGATGATCTGTTCGCGGGCGAGTTCCGGCTTGAGCAGCAAGAGTGACAAAGTATCCTGCAACTGGTCGCGGAAACCGAACGCCCCGCTTGCCTGATAGAATGCAGCGCGCGCCATGATGCGGCAGGCATAGGTTTGATAGGGAAGCCAGTTGTTGACCATGAGATCGAATGAACGGTCATTTGTTTTGACCTGAAGGCCGGAAACAAAATCCGTCCATTGTTTTTTCTCTTTTTCAAGAACAGAGGTGAAAGTCTCTTTGCGTATGCTATCAAGCAATTTTTCGGCTTCAACTCTATTCCGTGCATTACCGAGATAGAAGATGATCTCTTTCTTTTCACCGGCTTTCAATTCAATATCAAAAGCAAGTGCGGAGCACGGATCACGTCCGGCTTCAACCGTGTTGGAAAGCGCCTCTCCCTGACGGATTGCTTGCGGATGTTTGACAGTACCGATCGAGCCGATGAACTCCGTTCTGTCGGCTGTGTAACTCGAAGGTGTGCTGTTAGCCGCAATGAAGCTGACTTCTTCGGACTTTTCCGTATGATAAGGATTGCGAACAAAAAGCGCACCGCGTTTTTTGTCATAATCGGGAATGATGAAGGGAGCAGCTTTTGCCCTGACTGTGCCCAATACCCATTCGACATAATCGTAAAGTCTCAGACTTCTTGAACTCTTGTCATCGTTTTTGATAACAAGACGCGAAAGCCTGATCGGGCGTTTGTTATCGACGGTATGGGTCAATTCCAGACTTATCGCTCCGTGTTTCGACGTGAATGTCGAATAGCCAAGGCCGTGGCGCGCTTCGTAAAGTGCCGTGTCATCACATTCAACAACCGATACCGGCGAGAAACGTTTTAACGAGTGGCGGTCAACGATATAGAGAGCCTCACCCGGACGATTGACAACAGGATCGTTCGCCCACGGTGTCAATTGGTAATCGCGGCTATTGCCCGACCAGGTAAAGCTCGACCCTTCTGCCGAAACGTGGAAACCGAAATGTTCGTTTGAAATAACGTTAATCCATGGATTTGGCGTTGCATTTCTTCCCGAAAGACGAATGACGTAGCTATTATCCTTGTCGAAACCGCCATAGCCATTCCAATAAGCAAGGTCTTTGCCATCAGGAAGCGGGCAGGATTTATGCTGGTCGCCAATGATACCGATAGATGTAAATTGGCCTTGTTCAAGTGGCATAACGATCTCTTCGTGTTTGCCGCTTTTGCGTTGCGCTGCTTTTCCATTGGTATGCGTCTTGGTAGATTGGGCAGCCTCGTCCTCCTTGTTGCGGTGGGAAAGGTCGGAATCAATATTTTCCATGCGCTGCATTTGTTCGGACAAGGAACCGTTTTGGGCTTGCAAAACAATACGGGCGCTTGCAAGCAAAGTTTTAAAACTCTGCTCGTTCATCTGGTCACGACGGATGGTGAAAATATGTTGGCGTCCGTCTGCTTCAGCGGTGCGGTTGCGATAACCTTCGCACATCCATTCGATCGCGCGTTGGGTATCTTGCGCATAAGAAAAAGCCCGTTCGTTCAAAATGACAACATCGACAGTCAGTCCGCGCATCCGCCAATATTCATGCGCTTTCAAAAGCCCGCGCAAGACTTCCAGATCGGCTTCATTATCAAGTCTGAGAAGGAAGATCGGAAAGTCGCCCGATATTGACATCGGCCATAAATCCGATTGTTTGCCAAGATTTTCAGCGAGCGCCTCCGAAGGCAAACGCCAAGTGCGATCGGGATAGATAAGCGAGGTCGCGTATTTCTGGTAAACGACCGATTCTTTCGGCTTGATACCAAGCTGATAAAGCGACACTTGCGAACGGGTCCAGGCGAGCGAAAACTCGCGCTCGAAGACATTCGGTTGACGGTAATATTCAACTTGTGAGGCGAGCTTTTCTTTTGAATTTGCCGCAAATGTCCAGAATATCAAAGCCGCCTTTTTGCGTGCCGGAACCCGCACACGACATCTTATTGCTGCGACAGGATCAAGCACACATCCCTCTGTGCCGGTCAATGTCGCACCACGGTCGAAAGCGGCCGGACGGCGGATAGAACGACCGCGACCGATAAAGACGCGCCGGTCGGTTTCTGCTTCTGCATCACGAATGGCACCGGATGTATCGGTGACAAAATGGGCCACATGGACTTCCGGATCTTTCGGGTCGCGTTTGCGCCGTTTGGCATAAATTGTTCCGCCCTGATCGGCAATTTCTGTTTCCACAAACATGCGTGAAAAGATAGTATGCGCCGCATCCGTTTCGGGTGTTGTCAATACCAGCTCGGCATAGGAAGTAATTTCAAGGATGCGGTCTTTCGAGGTGGTGTTGATAAGTTCGATACGTCGACCTTCACCATCACCTTCGGATGCAACAATACATTCCACGGTCGATTTTATACCATCGACGGTTTTTGTATATTCGGCCTTTTCATCGGTGAAAACGGTTGAAGCTTCTTCATCGGCAACGCGCGTTGGTTCACCCGTTGCCGACCACCAGCGGCCGGAAGCAGGGTCACGCAAAAAGATGAAAGTGCCTTGCTGGTCTTCGGCTGCATCGGGCATGAAACGGGTAACAGCAATATTGTTCCAGCGGCTATAGCCCGAACCTTTACCGGTCAACATCACCGAATAGTTCCCATTTGACAAAAGCACTGTCGAACGTGGTTTGGTGAGCGGAGTTTTGATAACGCGAACCGGTGCATCTTCAAAACCGCCGGCATCGCTGCGCATCGGATTTGCCGTTTTTGCATGAACCATTGGAATTTCGCGGGGTGCTTTTTCCTGCAACAGAAGCTGTGCTGCTTCGATCACCGGATCGCTATGAAAACGATCCCGCATGCGACCGTCGAAAATGACATTGTCAATTGCAAGAATAGACATGCCGTGGTGGTGCGCATAATAATTCTTGACGACGGCGTATTTTTCGCCTTCACGCACACGCGCCGGTGTGAAATCGACCGAGTCATGAAAACCGTATTCCCCAAGCGCACCGAGTTTGCGCAAGCGTGCAAGATTGGCAACTGCTTCGGTTGGCATATATTGGGATGCCAGAATGCTTGCATAAGGCGCAATAACAGCATTGCGCGAAAGCCCGCGTTGAAGGCCGAGACTGGGAACACCAAAGTTGGAATATTGGTAGTTCATCTGTTGGTCACGGGCATTAAAGGCTGCTTCCGAAATACCCCATGGCAATCCGCGTTCATTGGCATATTGGATTTGTCTACGAACAACAAGCCGGTTTGTCTGGTCAAGGAGTGACCCCAAAGGCTCACGCATGACAAGCGGTGGCATTAAATATTCAAACATCGAACCCGACCAGGAAAGCAGAGCACCTTTCCAGCCGACCGGAACCAGCATACGACCGAGACGGAACCAATGCTCGACCTTGACATCGCCTTTGGCAATGGCAAACAGGCTCGAAAGACGGGCTTCCGAAGCAAGCAGATCATAGCAACTTTCGTCAAGCTCGTTTTCCTGAACACGATAGCCGATTGACATCAACCGCCGTTCCTGACGTTCGAGGAAATCGAACTTCATATCGAAAGCAAACTGGCGGGCTTTCGCCGAAAGATCATTCAAAGTTTTCCGGAGAGCTTCTGTGTCATGATCGGCTGTGGCATCATGGGTATGGGCTTCGCAGGTCTCGATCAGGCATTCGGCCCACGAAACAGCATGACGTGATTCATCGCTGCCGATTTCGCCGTCAAGCTCGCTCGTAAGACGCCCTATGTCATTTGCCGCAGTTGTCAGATTTGCCGTGCGGAATGTTGCCGTTTCCGGTTCATCCATAATCGAGCGGACGGCTCTCCGGAAATTGGCGATGCGTTCTTCAATTCTTCTGCGAAGCGGGCGCAGAATGCGACGGTCATCGGGGATGAGGTTTAATGTTTCCTGCAAAATGTCATTGACATCAAGAAGGCCTGCAAGATCACCTTGTAAGAATACCGATGGTGCTTCACCCCATTCTCTCAAGGCGGCGGCCAGTGTTACAAGATGGCCGGCAAGATTGCCTGAATCAACGGTCGAAACATAACTTGGTACCAATGGCCGCAATGTATCTGTTTCATACCAGTTGAAAAAGTGGCCGCGGAATCTTTCCATCTTATCCATTGTATCGAGTGTGCGTTCAATACGCTGGATGGCATCATCAAAACTGACCCAGCCGAAATCACGTGCTGCGACTGTTGATAGCAGATAAACGCCGATATTGGTTGGAGAGGTTCTGCGTGCCAGAACCGGTACGGGATCTTCCTGATAATTGTCGGGAGGAAGAAAGTGGTTATCGGCATTGGCGAATGTTTCATAATAATGCCAGGTGCGGCGCGCAATACGGCGCAATTCATTTTTGTCGGATGGCCGGATTTCAAGTGAGTCCTGAAAGGCTGCCGAACGGCTCACAATCCACGCAATGAGCGGTGAAAAAAACCAGGCAAGGCCAAAAGGAAGAGCCACAAAAACTGCCGAATTATGAAGTGCGGCAGGTAACGCAATGGAAACGATGCCAATTAACGAAGCCGGCCACATGGTGGTGACATAATAGGAAAGCGTGTTGGGTGAAGAACGCGTTGCTGCCGACGTTTTCCATTCAAGCAGATGTTTATGTGAAACAAACATGCGATAGAGCGTGCGAATAATTGCATCAACCATATAGAATGCCGAATAGGCAAGGAAGGTCGTGCGCAGTGCTACATCTGCCGTGCTTGTCGCAATATTCGTCAACACCGACTGGAAGTGGCCGCGCAAGGAATTATCCATGCTTGTCGGCATAATATTGCGTAGAACACCAAGTGTGGGGGCAATAAACATGCCCAAAAGCAGAAATAATTGCCAGAACACAGCCGTATGAAGCGGCAATATGCACCAACCGAAAAGCGAGGCAATAATCCACATGAGCGGTGTCAGAGAACGCCGCAAATTATCCTGCATTTTCCAGCGGGTAATAAGGTTGATATTGTGACGGGTGAAAAGATAGGGCAGCAATTGCCAGTCGCCACGGATCCAGCGATGATGACGGGCAACATCGACATTATAAGCCGTCGGATAATCTTCAACCACTTCGACATCGCTCACAAAGCCGACACGTGCGTAACCGCCTTCAAGAAGGTCGTGGCTCAACACACTATTTTCACGCACTTTGTCGGCAAGCGCTATTTCAAACGCATCAATGTCATAAAGGCCTTTGCCGGTATAGGTTCCTTCGCCCAAAAGGTCCTGATAGGTATCGGAGACGGCAAAAACATAAGGGTCAATGCCGCGATTGACCGAAAAAACACGCTGCAGGAATGAAGCATCATCACCGGTGGTAAGCGAGGGTGTCACACGCGGCTGAAGAATGCCATAGCCGCTTTTAACCGTATGTGTTTTGGGATCGATAACGGGGCGGTTTAACGGATGATTGAGTTTGCCGACAAGGCGGGTGACCGCTTCGGGGGTGAGCTTGGTGTCGGAATCAAGTGTCATGACAAACCGGCAATCCATTGGCAGACGTGGGTCTGTCGGGAAGAAACTTGTGTCACGATCGCCGCGCAAAAGCAGATTCAACTCGTGCAGCTTGCCGCGTTTGCGCTCCCAGCCCATATAGCAATCTTCACTAGGATTGAACAAACGGTGGCGATGTAAAATGAAAAATAACGGCTGCCCGTCACCGCGATAATAACGGTTGAGATCGGCAATACCTTTTTGCGCATATTCGAGGAGATCGCGATCGTCTGCCGTTTCTTCCTTTTTCGAGTCGGCCCAGTCAGTCACCAAGGCAAAATAAATGGCTCCTTGCGGGTTCGAGAGATAGTGAACTTCGAGATTTCTTATCTGCTCGTCAATAGAATCGCGTGAGGTTATCATTGTCGGAACGACGACAAGTGTTTTGGCTTCCTCAGGAATACCGTCCTTATATTCATAACCGATCAGTCGCCGCGGTTCGACAGTCCAGGCAACCAGAGTATTGAAGAGCGCAAAAGCAGTATCCATTGTCGGGAAAAGTGCCAGTGCTGTGAAAGTTAGCGACAAAGCATGGCTCAAACCGGTTTCCCGCAGCAATGCATAAACTGCAATGAGAATGAGAATGGTCAGGACAGAAACCGGAACCGCAATGCTGAAAATTTTCATAGCGCGGAAGGCACGCATGAAACGCGTCGAGAACGGGCAATCATAATTGCAAGCCTGTTCAAAAGCTTCTCGTCCAGGTCCCACAAGATACCAGGCAACCGATGCTCCGGTCGCGACACCGTCTTTTTTTGCATCCTCGACCATATCGATTGCTTTTTTTGTCACTTCCAGTTCGGTTAACGGCGAGCGGCGGGCAATTTTTTCGATGATGACGCGATAGGTATTGCGTGATGGAAAATCGATTTCGCCGAAATCGCTGTTTTCGCGCAACAGAAAATCGACATGGCTGACCGTTTCAAACCAATATGTCCAATCAACGTCATCAATGGCTTTCAGGCCACGAATGATATTGCCCATTGTCACACCGCCGGTTGATTGGCGCGAATGTTCTTCGGCAGTTGCCGATTCAGGGTCGCTGCCATGACGATGTAACTGCTCTTCAAGCCAGTTCAAGGCTGTTGTTGAATCAACAGAAGCGCCACGCAAACGATAGAGAAGATGGGCAGCGAAAGTCGGGTCGGCAACAAGTGCCTCGTAAGTTGAAAAAATGCTTTGAAGTGCATTGTCATTTTCAGCCAGAGCCATTTGGTCAGCGGCCTGGTTTGCAAATCGCCGCATCCGGCGGGCTTTTTCGATGCGCATGGAAAGCCGGCGCGCGTTTTCGATGAGAACCATACGGACAGCCGAAGGCAAAGCCCATAATTCGCCAATCTGGAAATCGGCAACCTGTTGGTAGCCGTTGACCATAGCCGTTAAAGTTTTAAGCGAAAAACTGCTGTCGGTATGCGCAACATAAAGCCAGGCTAGAGCGAAAATTCTCGGCAGTTCATTTTCGCCTTTATAAGGGGGAAGCTGTTTGACAAATGCACGCGGAAAGTCACGCCGCGCCTGCTGGATGGTTTTATCAATCGTATAATGGTTATCGAGCAGCCATTGGGCAGCCGGAGTGATGGTCTCGTTATTGCGAGCGGCAGCATCGGTCGAGCGGAAGGTATGCAAAATGAGCTTGGAATTCTCGGTGAGCCGTTCTCTGAAATCGAATGGCGTATATTCCGGCAAAACAATTTTTTTACCTTCGGCCATTTCATGCGCAAGTTGCTGCAACTCGTCTTCCGATTTGAAGGTCGAGCGGATTGGAAAAGCTGTATCAGGAAGGTAGCGTATTTCCGTTTGTTGAGAAAGAAGCCATTTAATTGATGATGCAGTTTCCGCCATATTATTTGATCCTTGCCTTTAAAAAGCTCACGCGACAGAATTTAGCCTGTTTTTTAAAAGATAAACTATATCTTTTTTATTAAACTCGAATTTCGATTTTTTTGGTAAACGCCAAACACTTTATATTACACGTCGATAAAAATAGGACATAGTGTTAAAAATTGCATTAAATAGCGCTGCTATAAGGGGAAAAATTCAGCAAATCAGGGCATTTATTTAATAAAACAGTTCCCCGACATATTCGTTAAACAGCTATAAAGTTCAAGAATTTATTTATAAAGCAATCAACTAAAGCCCCGTTAGAGAAAACGGGGCTTTAAAATCCGGATGGGTCTATTTTGTCGAATTATAGGCAGCCAGAGCTGCCATTGTGACAATGTCGGAATCGCGCGCCCCCAGTGGCACAATCTGGGCCGATTTTTCGAGTCCTAAAAGAATTGGCCCGATCAGTGTTGCGCCCCCAAGTTCTTGCAACATTTTACTGGCAATCGAGGCCGAATGATAGCCCGGCATAACCAGAACATTGGCCGGTTCGCTCAAGCCCATGAATGGATATTGCTGCATCATTTTGGCGTTAAGTGCAACGTCGGCACTCATTTCACCGTCAAACTCGAAATCGACATTGCGCTCGCGAAGCAATTTGACCGCTTCCTGAATACGTTGGGCACCTTCACCCTTCATGTGACCGAAAGTAGAATATGCCAGAAGTGCAACGCGTGGCTTATAACTCATATCATGGGCAAAATTTGCCGCTTGTTCGGCAATATCGGCCAATTCTTCCGGATTCGGGTGTTCGGAAATAGCCGTGTCGGCAATAAAAACGGTGCGACCGCGGCAAATAGCCATTGAAACACCGACAACCCGTTCATCTGCCTTTACGTCGATAACGCGGCGGACATCTGCAAGTCCGGTTTCATAATTACGTGTTACGCCGGTAATCATCGCATCGGCGTCGCCCAATGCCAACATGCAAGCAGCAAAATGGTTGCGATCATTATTGATATAACGGTGGCAATCTCTCAACAACCAACCTTTTCGTTGCATTTTGCTATAGAGGTAATCTGCATAAGCATCTTTCCGATCGGACAGGCGGGCATTGGCAATTTTTATTCCGGATCTGTTAAGGTCGATACCGGCTGCCTTCGCTCTTTTCTCGATAACATCTTCATGTCCAACCAGAATGGCACTACCGAGCTTTTGATTGACGTAAGAAACGGCTGCACGCATGACCTGTTCTTCTTCACCTTCGGCAAAGACAATCCGTTTCGGATTCTGGCGTACACGGTTGTAAACGCCGCGCATTGTTGCGGCTATCGGGTCACGCCGCGCAGCCAAATCCCGCGCATAGGCTTCAAGATCGGCAATCGGCTTGCCGGCAACGCCGCTTTCCATTGCGGCTTTTGCAACAGCAGTCGGAATAGCCGACAATAAGCGCGAGTCAAACGGTACCGGAATAATATATTGCGGCCCGAATTTAAGTCTGCTGCCGCGATAGGCATCCGCCACATCATCGGGTACTTCTTCGCGGGCAAGCTGGGCTATGGCTTTGGCCGCAGCAATTGTCATTGCCTCATTGATCGTGCTGGCACGCACATCAAGTGCGCCACGGAAAATATAAGGGAAGCATAAAACATTGTTTATCTGGTTAGGGTAATCCGAACGCCCTGTTGCCATAATGGCATCGTCGCGTACTTTGGCAACTTCTTCCGGTGTAATTTCAGGGTCGGGATTGGCCATAGCAAAGATGATCGGCTTTGGTGCCATGGATTTGACCATTTCAGGTGACAAAACCCCTTTGGCCGAAACGCCGAAGAAAACATCTGCCCCCTCAAGTGCTTCCGCAAGCGTGCGTTTGTCGGTCTTGACGGCATGGGCAGCCTTCCACTGGTTCATATTTTCCTGACGGCCTTCATAAACGACGCCTTTGGTGTCGCACAATATGACATTTTCCGACTTGAAACCCATGGCTTTTATGAGTTCAATGCAGGCAATTCCGGCAGAACCGGCACCGTTGCACACAAGGCGTGTGTGCTTCATATCACGTCCGGTAAGATAAAGCGCATTGATAAGACCGGCTGTAGCAATAATGGCGGTTCCATGTTGATCGTCATGAAAAACCGGAATGTTCATCAATTCTTTCAATCGGCTTTCAATGATAAAACAGTCGGGAGCTTTGATGTCTTCAAGGTTGATGCCGCCGAAGGAAGGCCCCAGATAGCGAACCGCATTGATAAAAGCATCCACATCGGTGGTATCAACTTCCAGATCAATCGAATCAACATCGGCAAAGCGTTTGAACAATACGGCCTTGCCTTCCATCACAGGTTTGGAGGCAAGAGCACCAAGATGTCCGAGGCCTAAAATGGCTGTACCGTTTGAAATAACAGCAACAAGATTGCCTTTATCTGTGTAATCAAAGGCTAAAGCGGGATCTTTTGCGATTGCTTTTACCGGAACGGCCACGCCGGGCGAATAAGCCAAAGCCAAATCATGCTGTGTTGACATCGGTTTTGTCGGGACAATTTCCAGTTTTCCGGGGCGTCCGCGACTGTGAAAATCCAGTGCTTCCTGTTCTAAAGAACTGTAAGTTTTTGTTTTATCTGTGTTTTCTTGATTTTTTTTGCTCATTTTTCTATCATTTTCTGGTGTAGCGAATATGATCGCTGCATTCAAGCCGGTCTAAATGCGATAATAATTCAAAATTATGGATTATCTTTAAACAATAGTCCAAGTTTTTTTCTCGTTTCCAAATATATTGTTCGGGTGTTTTCGGCAATAAATTGTAAAATTGCATTGGTCGGAAAGAGTTCTGTATGAAACTGGATTTTGAATGGTACGGCGTTCAAATTGAATGTAGCTTATGGAACCTCATAGAACATAAAATGAAAGGCTGTTTGGTGGCGAGCCAAAAGGCAAGGGTAGAAAAAGTATGACAGAAGGCGCAACCGGAGAAAAGCAGAATAGCTCGCAAGAGCGTATCACGCCGATGATGGAACAATATATCGAAATAAAAGCGGCAAATAGCGATTATTTGCTGTTTTATCGCATGGGCGATTTTTACGAGCTTTTTTTTGACGACGCAATCGAAGCTTCCAAGGCATTGGGTATTGCTCTTACCAAACGTGGCAAACATCTGGGGGAAGATATACCAATGTGCGGCGTTCCGGTTCACGCCGCTGATGATTATTTGCAAAAACTTATTGCCTGCGGTTATCGCGTGGCTGTTTGCGAGCAGATGGAAGACCCCGCTGAAGCCAGAAAACGGGGTGGCAAATCGGTTGTGCGACGCAATGTTATTCGCCTTGTCACACCGGGAACTCTGACAGAAGATAAACTGCTTGATCCGGCGCGAGCCAATTATCTTATGGCGCTTTCACGCATCAAGTCGGGAAAAGATCAGGAATTTGCGATTGCATGGATTGATATTTCAACCGGAATTTTCAAAGTAAGCCGTGCCCATGCCGACCGGTTGCTTGCCGATATTATGCGCATCGACCCGCAAGAGCTGATCGTTGCCGATAGTGTTTTCCATGACGAGGCACTAAAGCCTTTATTCAACATTCTAGGTCGTATCGTTACACCACAAGCGGCAAGCCTTTTTGATAGCAATATGGCCGAACGCAATATTTGCGACTATTTCAAACTGGCAACGTTGGAAGGGCTGGGACACTATGATCGTGCAGAACTTTCGGCAATTTCTGCGGCCATCGGCTATGTTGAAAAAACACAAATCAATGAACGCCCGCCCCTCATGCGTCCTCAAAGGGAAGACGAAAATGCCTCTTTGTTTATTGATCCGGCAACCCGCAACAATCTGGAATTGACACGAACACTTTCAGGCCAGCGCGATGGCAGTTTGATGAAAGCGATTGACCGGACAGTGACGGGCGGCGGTGCAAGACTTTTGAGCGAACGCCTGATGGCACCGTTGATTGCACCGGTTGCAATCAACGAGAGGCTTGATTCGGTTGCCTATTTTCTCAATGATATGCGGCTTGCCGAAGGCTTGCAGGCTATTTTGAAAAGCGCACCGGATATGCCACGGGCACTTTCACGCCTTGTTCTTGGTCGCGGCGGCCCGCGTGATATGGCTGCAATCCAGCGTGGCTTTGCTGTTATTTGCGATGTGAAAAACCTGTTTGCGGGTCAACTTCTGCCGCAAGAATTGGGCGATGCTTTTGCAATCCTTGAAAAATTACCCGTTGATTTGCACAGCCACCTTGATCGCATTCTCGCCGATGATCTGCCCTTGTTGAAACGGGACGGGGGGTTTGTTCGCGAAAATTATAATCAGGAACTTGATGAACTGAGAACCCTAAGGGACGAATCACGCCGCTTCATTGCCGAATTGCAAAGCCGTTATGCGGAAGAAACGGGCGTTAAAGCACTTAAAATCCGCCATAACAATATTCTTGGTTATTATATCGAAGTCACCGCGCTTCAGGCACCGGCATTGACGGAAACGGATGAAGCAAAAAGCCGGTTTATCCATCGCCAGACAATGGCGAATGCCATGCGTTTTACCACAACAGAACTTGCCGATCTTGAAAGCCGCATTGCCAATGCAGCCGATCGCGCTTTGACAATCGAGCTTGAATTGTTTGACAAGCTGGTTGAAGAAATTGCAGATCAAGCCGATTTCATCCGGCAAGCTGCTATGGCACTTGCTGTTTTTGATGTTTCTGCCTCCAATGCTAGTCTTGCGGAAGAACAGGGCTATTGTCGCCCGCTTGTCGACCAGTCGCTTGATTTCGAGATTGTAGCGGGGCGCCATCCGGTGGTTGAACAGGCATTGAGAAAGCAGGCCAAAGAACCGTTTGTTGCCAATAATTGTGATCTTTCTCCTAAAAATGGTGCGAAATATGGTGCCATTTGGCTACTGACCGGCCCCAATATGGGCGGTAAATCAACATTTTTGCGTCAAAATGCCCTGATTGCCATTATGGCGCAAATGGGGTCGTTCGTTCCTGCCGGTTCTGCCCATATCGGTGTTGTCGACAGGCTTTTCAGCCGCGTTGGTGCAGCCGATGATCTTGCCCATGGAAGGTCAACCTTTATGGTTGAAATGGTGGAAACAGCAACAATCCTCAATCAGGCAGGCGAGCGTTCATTGGTTATTCTTGATGAAATCGGCCGCGGAACCTCGACATTTGACGGGCTTTCTATTGCCTGGGCAGCCATTGAATATCTTCATGAGGTCAATCATTGTCGTGCAATTTTTGCGACCCATTTTCATGAAATGACAGCACTCACCGAAAAACTTGATCGGCTTCACAATGTGACGATGAAAGTCAAAGAATGGAATGGCGATGTTGTTTTTCTGCACGAGGTGGGAAATGGCGCGGCAGACCGTTCCTATGGGGTGCAGGTGGCAAAACTTGCAGGCCTTCCGGCGGCCGTTTTGTCGCGGGCGAAAGATGTTCTCCATCAGTTGGAAAAAGGCGAAGTCGCCGGTAAAGCCACAAAATTGATAGATGATCTTCCACTTTTTTCCGTTGCTTTGGCGCGCGAAGCAGAAAACAGCCGTCAAACTTCAAAAATCGAAGAAGCCTTGAAGGCAATCAATCCGGATGAGCTTTCCCCTAAGCAAGCCTTGGAAGAACTCTATCGTTTGAAACAGCTTTCTTTGGCTGAAAATTAAAGGCAAGGTTGAAGACTTGACGCTCTCGATTGAAAAAATCGATTGGCGGGAATGCGTGTTTTTTAAAGCACTTGAAGAGCGGGCAAGGCTTGTCTTTGTTTAATAAGAACGGGATGATGTTAAACGGGAATTATATCGAATAACCATTCGGGAGTTCTCAATTCACATTGACCAATGCTGTTATTGATCGCATTGGTTTTGTATTATTCGCGCCTCTACTGACAAAAAAAGAAGGCCGGTATTTTAAACAAGCCGGTTTTCGCAAGAACTATTACAATTTTGCTTCCGCTCAAGAGAATTGAAGTTTAGTCTTTGTGATATGGCTTGAAAGCTGCACTTATTCCCATCCCGCCACCAATTCCCATTGTCGCAAGGCCGAGCGCATCGTCATCCAGATTTTTCATTTGGGAAAAAAGCCGTATCGTCAGAAAAGTGCCCGACGCGCCGAAAGGATGTCCAAGGGCGATTGCGCCACCTTCACGGTTGATTTGTTCCGCCGATATATCCAACTCGTCAATGGCGGCAAGCACTTGTGCGGCAAAGGCTTCATTGAATTCGATGACTTTGAAATCCGAACAATTGTCGAGCTTCATTCTTTGTAACAATTTTTTTGTCGAGGGAACTGGTCCCATACCGGCAAGATTGGGGTCAACACCGCTTACAGCACTATCAATAAAAATAATTCCGTATTGAATGCCCAATTGTTTGGCTTTTTCGAGAGATGTCACCAGAACCAGAGCTGCCCCGTCATTCAAAGGGCAGGAATTTCCGGCAGTGACTGTTCCATTTTGTTCAAAAACCGGTCGCAAATGAGCCAAAGTTTCCACGGTCAAACCCGATCTTGGGCAATCGTCAGCGGAAAATAGACCTTTTGCAGTTTGAAGGGGTATGATTTCATCGTCAAAACGATGGTCAGCTTGAGCTTTCAAAGCTCGTTGATGGCTTTGAAGCGCGAAATGGTCTTGCCTTTCTCTCGATATGCAAAAATGTCGGGCAATATTTTCAGCCATGTTTCCCATATCGGGGTCACCGATTCTATCCGGCGAAAAACGGGCACGGGAAAAAAATTGCGGCAATTCGCGCGGCGTTTTCGGGCGTTTTATGCGCCACGGCGCAGTTGATACGCTCTCTGCACCACCGGCGAGATAAATTTCACCCGCACCCGCTTCAACAAGTCTGCATGCCATAACAACAGCTTCAAGTCCTGAGCCGCATTGCCGGTCAAGCGTTACACCCGGAATTTCGACCGGCAGTCCGGCAGTCAAAGCGGCAAGGCGTGCGAGATTACCCCCGCCGCCCGCAGCATTGCCGATCATAACATCGTCAATTCCGGTTTTTTCGATCTTTGTGCGTTCGACGAGTGCCTGAATGAGCGGGCTTAGAAGATATTCCACGTCAACAGATGAAAGCGCACCATTTGCACGCGCTATAGGTGTTCTCGCTGCCGCTATAATAACAGGTGTTCTACTCTCTTCCATTTTTAAAGCCTTGTGACTTCGGGGGCACCCTCTTCAACCATTCTTTTGACTATCACACGCGCAATTTTTCCGCTCCACGTCATTGGCCAATGATTGATTAAATAGAAATCTTTCGGAATTTTGAATTTTTCCATTAACGGGCGGCAAAACTCGCGCAATTCATCTGCGGTTAACGGGGCATCTTTGAATGAAACAACACTGACAAGACGGTCTCCATAAACGTCATCGGCAATGCCGAAAGCAATTGCTTCACCGACATTCGGGATGGTTTTCAATGCCGTTTCTATTTCGGCAAGATAAATATTGTTGCCGCCCGATATAATCATACCGCCGGCACGCCCCATCACATAAAGTTCGCCATTTTTGTCCATCATGCCGAGGTCGCCAACAGTAGCGCCATATTGGTTACGGACAAATGATTTGCCATTGTCACCCCATAA
The DNA here is from genome assembly GCF_016102505.1 of Bartonella sp. B10834G3. Classification (NCBI taxonomy): domain Bacteria; kingdom Pseudomonadati; phylum Pseudomonadota; class Alphaproteobacteria; order Hyphomicrobiales; family Bartonellaceae; genus Bartonella; species Bartonella sp. B10834G3. The sequence goes on along the minus strand of NZ_JACFOM010000001.1, from coordinate 659,651 downwards.
ATATCCATCCGAGATCAAATCGCTTTCGACAAAAATAGTACCGATTTTATCCGGCGCGAGTGGTAACAAATTTTCATCCCGAATTGTGACTTTGACACCGGGAAACGGTTTTCCCACCGGTGACATGGAGGTTTCATGTGAAAGCGTTCGGGGTGTCATTTTGTTGACTGCAACAAAACTTAATTCCGATGCACCATAATATTGTAAAATTTCCGCATTCGGAAAAAGCGCGCGGGCGTCGATATAATGCTGACGATCGAATTTTGAAGCTCCGGTAACAAGTTGCTTCATTTCTTTAAAAACCAACTGTTTCTCACCCGCCCGTTGTCTCAATTCGTTGAGCATGGTTGGCACGCCGACAAAACGATCGGCGGTCTTCAGAAGCTTCAATACTTCATCCACGTCGAATTTTCGGACACTTTCAAATGTCTGGCCGCTATCTAGCGTTTCAATGAGCGCATAAAGGCTCACGCCATGCGCCATGGGACCGGGAGCAACCGCTTTATGTAATTTGTCGAGGCCGAAGAACTCTCGTCCGGTCACGAGCGAGTTTCGCCAACTTTGGCGGTTTCTGATAAAAGCTTTTGGAAGTCCTGTTGTGCCGGATGTAAAACCGATAAAAAACGGCCTAAGCGGCAGATCGTCTATCTTTTTATCGGGGTTCGTTCCTTCCAGAAAACGGTCATAAGTTAATTGAGTGTCGGTATCTTTTTCAACATAAAGTGCTGGCAAATCAAGGGTGCGGGCAATTTCTGCAATGATGCAATCTTTGTTCTCGCAAATGACAATGTCGGGATTAAGCCGACGCATGATTTCTTCAATCTGGTTTGGGGGCGTGGCAACAGAAAGAACTGCAATGCAATGCGGGCTTGCCGAACCGCCGACAAAAATTTCACCAAAGCGGAAATGGTTTGGAAGTGCGAGCAGCACCAGCCGACCTTCATCCGGTAAACCGAAATGATCGGGGTGGCGTTTTTTAAATTTAAAAAGATTGCGCCTGAAAGCTTCGGCTCGTTGGTAAAGAGTTTTATAGGTGATTTCATTTCCGGCGATCGAAATCGCAATTCTGTCAGGTGTCAAACTGGCATGTTTTGCCAATACATCAATAACCGGCATTCGTTCCCCTAACGTTTCGGAAATAATTTCAGGCCGACTTCATGTTTCAAAGTCGCGGTATATTAAAAAATGACAATATATTTTTAAAAATGATTATAAAACTCTCCCGTTACAATTTACCAATCATAACGGGAGAGAAAATTTTAAAATCAGATTTGGCGAACAGCGCCTTTGGCTGCCGATGTTGTCATGGCTGCATAAGCGCGTAAAGCTTTGGAGACTTTGCGTTTGCGAACCTCTTCCGGCTTCCAGGCTTTGTCGCCTTTCTGTTCCATCTCCTTGCGACGGTTCGCCAGTGTAGCATCGTCAACATCAAGATGGATTTTGCGATTTGGTATGTCGATTTCGATTGTATCGCCTTCTTTAACAAGACCGATTGTGCCGCCTTCAGCAGCTTCCGGTGAAACATGGCCGATGGAAAGCCCCGACGAACCACCGGAAAAACGGCCATCGGTGATGAGGGCACAGGCTTTTCCCAAACCTTTCGATTTCAGATAGCTTGTCGGATAAAGCATTTCCTGCATTCCGGGGCCACCGCGCGGACCTTCATAACGGATAAGCACAATATCTCCCGGTTTGATTTTGCCGTTCAAAATAGCAACCACGGCCGAATCCTGACTTTCAAAAATCCGTGCAGGACCTTTGAATTTCAAAATCGAGTCGTCAACACCGGCGGTTTTGACAATGCACCCATCCTTGGCAAGGTTGCCGTAAAGAACGGCAAGGCCGCCATCCTTTGAATAGGCATGGTCGACATCGCGAATGACGCCTTTTTCGCGGTCAAGGTCGACTGTTTCATAACGCCGTGACTGGCTGAATGGTGTTTGGGTCGGAATGCCGCCCGGAGCAGCACGATAAAATTCATGGACTTCCGGATTATTTGTCTGTTTGACATCCCATTTGCGCAAAGCATCCTTCAATGTTGGTTCATGAACAGTTGCAACTTCGCTGTGAATAAGACCTGCATGATCAAGTTCGCCTAGAATTGCCATAACGCCACCGGCACGATGGACATCTTCCATATGCACATTGGCAACGGCAGGTGCAACTTTACAAATAACCGGAACGTGGCGTGAAAGCCGGTCGATGTCGGACATTGTAAAATCAACTTCGCCTTCTTGCGCGGCGGCTAATAGATGAAGAACCGTATTGGTTGAACCGCCCATTGAAATATCAAGCGTCATTGCATTTTCAAAAGATTTGAATGTTGCAATCGAGCGGGGAAGAACACTGTCGTCATTCTGTTCATAATAACGCTTGGCCAGTTCAACAATAAGGTGGCCGGCTTTCTCGAAAAGATGTTTGCGGTCGGCATGGGTTGCGAGCATCGAACCGTTACCGGGAAGCGATAGGCCAAGGGCTTCCGTCAGGCAGTTCATCGAATTTGCTGTAAACATGCCCGAACATGAACCGCATGTCGGGCAAGCGGCCCGCTCCATATTGGCAATCTCGGAATCGCTGTTATGGTCGTCGGCTGCTGCAACCATGGCATCAATCAGGTCGACAGCAAGCTCTTTGCCTTTCCATTTGATTTTTCCAGCTTCCATCGGGCCGCCGGAAACAAAAACCGTTGGAATATTGAGCCGTAAAGCCGCCATCAGCATTCCCGGTGTAATTTTATCGCAATTGGAAATACAGACCAGAGCATCCGCACAATGGGCATTGACCATATATTCGACCGAATCGGCAATGATCTCGCGTGAGGGAAGGGAATAGAGCATACCGTCATGCCCCATTGCGATACCGTCATCGACGGCAATTGTATTGAACTCTTTTGCAACGCCGCCCGCTTTTTCCACTTCGCGCGCCACAAGTTGTCCCAAATCTTTAAGATGTACGTGACCGGGCACAAATTGTGTAAAGGAATTGGCAATCGCAATAATCGGCTTACCAAAATCTCCGTCTTTCATTCCGGTGGCACGCCATAAGCCACGGGCACCGGCCATGTTGCGGCCATGAGTAGAAGTTCTTGAGCGATAGGGAGGCATTTTGAATTTCCTTGAATAATTCCAATGTAGCAACGGTTGTGCCGCACAGATCATATAAACGCAAGGATTTTAAGCGCATTTTGCACCAATGCTCAATCACAATTAGATTAGAATTAAAAAAAATTCGGTATTATTGCGCAATATTATTGCGCATTCTTGGGCCACTCTTCGTGGTAAACAAGGCTTTCGAGCGGTACGCGTTTACGCCATCCTTTTTGTTCGAGTTCGGGGCTGTCGTAAAAGTGGCTGACATAGCCGATACACAAATAGGCGATAATGTCTATTTCGGGGGGAATCTTTAGCAATTCCTTCAGCTCGTCATCATGATAGATCGAAACCCAGCCGACGCCGATGTTTTCAGCCCGTGCTGCAAGCCACAAATTTTCGACCGCACAAACACAACTATAGGCCGACATTTGCGGATGATGAAAACGCCCAAGGCCGGTGCGGCCATCGCGCGAGCGGTCACATGTAACAACCAGATTAAGAGGTGCTTTGACAATACCCTGTAATTTCAGGCGGTTATAAAGTTTTCGCCTTTCGTCGTTAAAAATTTTTGCTTCTTCGGCGCTCGCACGATCAAAAATTTCTTTGACTTGTGTTTTTCGTTTTTTGTCGCGGATAAGAAGGAAATTCCATGGCTGCTGGAAGCCTACCGAAGGCGCTGAATGAGCCGCTTCAAGAAGCCTTGTGATTACAGCCTCATCAAGCGGTCGGGGTAAAAATTCGTCGCGCACATCGCGCCTTTCATGGATAACTTTATAAATATCTTCCAACATAAATTCTGTGACAAACTCCTTAGTAATTCTGCCGATGGTTGAATGAAAACCGTTTTATTGGTGACTGAAGAACGCTTTCCAAAATTCCTTTTATGACCTGACAATCGTCTTATAATTGATAATGTGAAGCGATCAAGTTTATCGCCGCATGGTTGCGAGCCAATTTGAAAACATGGAATTGATCGAACATGTTTTTGTTCATGATTGAAACAGGCGAGGTGCGGAAGAAACCGGATTTTTTACCAACAGTTTCAGGCGGCCTCCCAAGGACCATCAAAAACAGTAAAGTTTTAAAAATGGCAATCCGGAACCCGCGGAATAGAAAAAGCAATGAACAAGCCGGTTGAAAATCAAAAGATAAAACAACTTTGAAGAATTGGGGCTTTATTCAAATGAGTTAACTGGCAGATAAGCTAACCGGCAAATGAATTAACTGGCAAATGAGTTAACCGGCAAATAAGCTAACCGGAAAAAAATTTAAACGGCAAAACTTCGGGATTAGAGCCAGTGGAAGCTCTCTTTTTTTTTTAAAGCCGGTTTTTCAAGAATTGGTGGAGCTAAGCGGGATCGAACCGCTGACCTCTTGCATGCCATGCAAGCGCTCTCCCAGCTGAGCTATAGCCCCATTTTATATGGGAAGGTCACGTTGTGACCTTCAGGGATCAAGACAAATTGTCTGAGCGGCTTCTTAAATTGACTGGCGCCAAAGATCAAGAGGGAAATTGCAAACTTTATAAAAGAAAACAATTTCCCTTTAATTCTCGTCAGATGTCGTCGTCTTTATGAACTTTATTACCGCCGGTGATAATACCGCTTACGTCGTCATCCTCGTCGTCTTCATCATCCGGCAAGAATGCGTCGTCATCATCGTCGCCAAGGTCGACATCCTCATCGTCGCCAATATCGGGTATATCTTCGCCACCCTTTGTTTCATCATCAGCATCTTCAAGCGAGATGAATTCAGGCTTTTCTAATGCCGTGTCAAGGTCCTCCGTCTCAGTCTCCTCTTCCTCATCCTCGCCCTTAGCGTCGGCTGTGGCGTCGAAATAGGATCTGGGGTAGGAGATCCCAGTATAAGGTGAAATAATCGGGTCACGATTAAGATCATAGAATTTCTTGCCCGTTTCCGGGTCTATTCGTTTGGTTCCAAGTTCAGGTTTTGCCATGGACCGAGCCTCTTTTGGTTGGTCGTGCTGTTTCTATTTGCCTCATGCTTATAAAAATAGACACGCGCCTTTGTTTGAAAGCACTTTAACCGGACGCGAGCATTTACGCGCCCATAAAATGCCGTTAAGATTAATCAAAAAATTCGCTCACGGTGCTTAAGCGCAAAAATATGCTTTTGTCAAAGATAAACAATAAGACCCGTGTTCAATTTCCTTGAAGCGATGTATTTTTTCATGACGTATGAAACTGCTTATGTTAGAAGCATGCTTTCCAGTATAAAAGAAGAAATACGTTTGCTATGTCTGAACCACTTCCCGCTTTGTCAAAAAAATCTGCCAATCTTTCCGGACATATCCGGATACCGGGAGATAAATCCATTTCCCACCGTTCCTTGATGTTCGGTGCTCTGGCAAGTGGTGAAACCCGCATTTCCGGTCTTTTGGAAGGTGACGATGTTATTCACACTGCCAATGCCATGCGGGCAATGGGAGCAAAAATAACCAAGGATAACGGTGTTTATGTTATCCATGGGACAGGCAACGGCTGTCTTCTTGAACCCGAACAACCGCTTGATTTCGGCAATGCCGGAACCGGAGCAAGATTGACGATGGGGCTTGTCGGTACTTATGCAATGAAGACCCGTTTTATCGGTGACGCATCTTTGTCAAAACGGCCTATGGGGCGCATCCTTGATCCATTACGGCTGATGGGTGTGCAGGTGGAAGCTTCGGAAGGTGACAGATTGCCTTTGACATTATGGGGTGCAGTCACACCCAACCCGATTACCTATCGCGTTCCTATGGCATCGGCTCAGGTGAAATCGGCCGTTTTGCTTGCCGGTCTCAATACCCCCGGTATTACCACTGTCATTGAGCCGGTCATGACACGTGACCACACCGAAAAGATGCTTGTGGGCTTTGGTGCCGACCTTGAGGTCGAGACAGATAATGACGGTGTACGCTATATCCATTTGGAAGGGCAGGGAGAATTGCACGGGCAGGTTATAACCGTTCCCGGCGATCCGTCTTCGGCAGCATTTCCGATTGTGGCAGCCTTGATTACCGAAGGCTCGGACATAACAATAGAAAATGTGTTGTTAAATCCCACCCGCACCGGATTAATCACCACGCTTTTGGAAATGGGAGCCGATATAAGCTTTGAAAACAAACGCCAGACGGGCGGGGAAGAGGTGGCCGATATTCGCGTACGTTCCTCCCGATTAAAGGGCGTAAAAGTGCCAAAAGAGCGCGCACCGTCAATGATCGATGAATACCCTGTTCTTGCAGTTGCGGCCGTTTTTGCCGAGGGAAAAACAGTTATGGAAGGGCTTGCAGAACTGAGGGTCAAAGAATCGGACCGGCTTTCAGCCGTCGCCAACGGTTTGAAAAAAAATGGTGTTGATTGTGAAGAAGGAAAAGATTTCCTGATCGTGACTGGTGACCCTTCGGCAAAAAACATTGGTGGGGGAACTGTCACAACACATCTCGACCACCGTATTGCCATGAGCTTTCTGGTTCTTGGTCTTGGAGCCGAAAAGCCTGTGACAATTGACGACAAGCGGATGATTGCAACAAGTTTTCCTGAATTTATGGGGCTGATGGCCAAATTGGGAGCGCATATCGAATGAACCCGAACAAGCCGTTTATTATTGCAATTGATGGGCCGGCCGCTTCAGGAAAGGGCACATTGGCGCGCAAACTTGCCTCCCATTATAAATTTTCCTATCTCGATACCGGTTTGACCTATCGTGCGGTTGCCGATGAGCTTTTAAAACGCCATTTGCCGCTGGATAATGAAGATATTGCCGTAAAAACCGCTTCGTTGATTGATTTCGGTTCACTTGATCGGGCGCATTTATCCGGACATGAAATCGGTGAGGTGGCATCCAAAGTGGCGGTGATGGGGCGTTTGCGAAAAACATTGGTCGACATGCAGAAAGCTTTTGCCGAACAAAGTAAAGGGGCAGTTCTTGACGGGCGTGATATTGGAACAGTTGTTTGTCCCGATGCCGATGTCAAGCTCTATATCGTTGCAGCCCCCGAAGTTCGAGCCGAGCGGCGCTATAATGAAATGATGGAGAAAGGCGAGAAAGCCGATTATAATGCTATTCTTGCCGATCTCAAACGGCGTGACGAACGCGATATGAAGCGCGCCGAAAGCCCGTTGAAACCTGCAAAAGATGCGCACTTGCTTGATACAACAAAATTGAGTATAGAAGGCGCGTTTACTGCCGCTTGTGCTATTATTGATCCGATTTTGGCAAAACGGTAGAAGAGTTTAAGAGAAATGTTATTTCCGGCCATGCGCCAAACTACCCCGCAAAGAACGGGCGGCAGGAAAATAACATCGTTTTAACACTAACCCGGCGCTCGTGCCTTAATTCATTATTATTTCAGAAGGCACTTCTTCAGGAGTTTCTATGTCACAATACAATCCCACAAAAGCGGATTTTGAAGCCCTTTTGGCTGAATCCCTCCAGACCAATGATCTCGTCGAGGGTTCGGTTGTCAAAGGCCGCATCATTGCAATTGAAAAAGATATGGCAATCATTGATGCCGGTCTTAAAGTAGAAGGCCGTGTTCCGTTAAAGGAATTCGGTGCCAAGGGTAAAGACGGTTCGCTCAAGCCCGGCGATGAAGTCGAGGTTTATGTCGAGCGTATCGAAAACGCTATGGGTGAAGCTGTTCTTTCACGCGAAAAAGCCCGCCGTGAAGAGAGCTGGGTTCGTCTGGAAGAAAAATTCAACGCCGGTGAACGCGTTGAAGGCGTTATCTTCAGTCAGGTCAAAGGTGGTTTCACGGTTGATCTTGATGGAGCAGTTGCTTTCTTGCCGCGCAGTCAGGTCGATATTCGTCCGATTCGCGATGTAACGCCGTTGATGCATAATCCGCAGCCTTTTGAAATTTTGAAAATGGACCGCCGTCGTGGCAATATTGTTGTTTCACGCCGTACAGTTCTTGAAGAAAGCCGCGCCGAACAGCGTTCTGAAATCGTACAGAACCTTGAAGAAGGTCAGGTTGTTGAAGGTGTCGTCAAGAACATCACCGATTACGGTGCATTCGTCGATCTCGGCGGCATTGATGGCCTCTTGCACGTTACCGATATGGCATGGCGCCGTGTCAACCATCCGTCTGAAATCCTGTCGATCGGTCAGACTGTAAAAGTACAGATCATCCGTATCAATCAGGATACACATCGTATTTCCTTGGGCATGAAGCAGCTTGAAAGCGACCCGTGGGAAGGCATCAGCGAGAAATATCCGGTTGGCAAGAAGATCAAGGGCACTGTTACAAACATTACCGATTATGGTGCTTTTGTCGAAATCGAGCCGGGTATCGAAGGCCTTATCCACGTTTCGGAAATGAGCTGGACAAAGAAGAATGTTCACCCCGGAAAGATTCTTTCGACATCTCAGGAAGTCGAAGTTGTTGTTCTGGAAGTGGATCCGGCAAAACGCCGTATTTCTTTGGGTCTCAAGCAGACATTTGAAAACCCGTGGACAGCTTTTGCCAACAAATTCCCTGTTGGTTCTGTTGTTGAAGGTGAAGTCAAGAACAAAACCGAATTCGGTCTCTTCATTGGTCTTGAAGGCGATGTTGACGGTATGGTTCACCTTTCCGATCTCGACTGGAACCGTCCTGGCGAGCAGGTTATCGAGGAATACAACAAGGGCGATGTTGTCAAGGCTGTTGTTCTTGATGTTGATGTCGACAAAGAACGTATTTCACTCGGTATCAAACAGCTTTCCGGCGACAAGGTCGGTGAAGCCGTTGCTTCCGGTGAATTGCGCAAAGGTGCTGTTGTGACTTGCGAAGTGACTGCAATCCACGACAATGGCATTGATGTAAAACTGGTCGACCATGATCTTGAAACAACGATCCGTCGTTCGGATCTGTCGCTTGATCGTGACGAACAACGTCCGGAACGCTTTACAGTCGGCCAGAAGGTTGATGCACGCGTTACCGCATTCGACAAAAAGACCCGCAAAATCACAGTTTCAATCAAGGCTTTGGAAATTGCCGAAGAAAAAGAAGCTGTTGCACAATATGGTTCGTCGGATGCCGGTGCTTCACTCGGTGATATTCTCGGTGCTGCATTGAAAAAGCAGGAACAGGAATAATCATTCCTCTCCTGTTGTCGCAGGTGACTGCGATGGCTTTTAAAAAATCGGGAAACCCGCCTTTCGAGGCGGGTTTTTTATATACGATAGTTTTTTCCGGTTTTTAATTGAATTGCTGTTTTTCATTCTAAAGCGGGAAAGTGCCGTTACTGAAGCTTCACCCGCGCGACAGGTAAAGCGGGCTGAATAAAGATTTCCAAAATAGCAGTATTTTTAAAAATCCATATTGGTTAAAACAACGATCAGCTTATTTTGCAGCGATAAGAATGGGGAGGTCTCTCCTGCTTTTGAAAAAAAGTCGGGCAGGTACTTCTTCTTGCCAATAATCACCTCGTATCACTCATCACTGGAGCTGGGCGCTTATAATCCGTTTTGACAAGGCGACTGCGGTTGTCCTGTCTATTCTAGAAAAGCAAGGGTGAACGGATTTTTTATGCTTTGAACAAGCAACAGAGTTCCGTTTTGCAACCAATTGGGCGGAATGTACTTTGGTCAGTTTTTTAAACCTATTTTGTTTAAAAAATTAAATAACAAAAGATGGAAGCATTCGTCGATTTGTTTATCTTTGGCAAGCCACTTTATTCTGTTGTCAATGTCGGGCGAGGGGATAGGGAAGGGACAAAAAAATTCCCGCGAATTTCGCGGGAATAATGGAATAGTCACAGATTTTTCAAGTTTTTACGAAGGATTGGATTTCTGTGCTTTTGCCTGTTCTTCTGCAATGCGCTTCTGGAACAGTCCTGCAAAGTCGATCGGGTCGATCATCAAAGGAGGGAAGCCGCCATTTCTAGTTGCGTCGGCAACGATCTGGCGCGCGAAAGGAAAGAGCAAACGCGGGCATTCAATGAAAACCAATGGCATAACATGTTCTTGAGGAATGTTTTTTACACGGAAAACACCGCCATAGACCAATTCGACGTTGAACAGCATATCCTTGCCTTCGCCAGCTTTGGCAGTGAGCGAAAGAACAACGTCATAATTGTCATCTTCCATCGGATTGGCATTGACGTTGATACCGATATTGATTTCGGGTGCTTTTTCGCGTGGTCTCAATGCCTGTGGAGCATTCGGGCTTTCAAATGAAAAATCCTTGAGATATTGCGTTAGAACCGTGAATACGGGAGCTTCGCCATTTTTATTTGCTTCGCCTTCGGCCATAATAAAAACCTTCTATTATTAGCGCCAAATTGCGCCATGAGGGGTTAGAGATAATACGGGCTAGCATGTCGCGGACATTGTTGCAATAAAAGCGAAACCGCCTTTCACTATTTTTCGCTTTATTATCAATTTAAACGCTTGTTATCGTCATCTTTACGCCATGGAGAATGTTCGGGATCGGATGAATGATAATCCTCGGCATCAAGATCAATCGTTTGCGAATGGTTATTATCGTAACTGTTTTCTCTAAAACCGGATGAAAAACTGGCGCGGACTGTCATTTTTTTCGACACCCACTTCCATAAGAGATCACGTATTTGCGGAATAAAGAGTAAAAGTCCGATAATATCGGTGACAAAACCCGGAATGATTAACAGAATAGCAGCCAGAATAAGCAACGCACCGTGAGCAAGTTCCCGGTCAGGTATGCGGCCGGCAGAAAGTTCATGCTGCATTTTGGCAAGAAGTGTAATTCCCTGAATACGCAGAAGAATAAATCCGACAAACATAGACAGAATGATGAGCGCCAATGTTGCAAGAACACCTATCTCTTTTCCAACAATGATGAAACCTGCAATCTCGATAAAAATTGCGACAAGCAAAAATAGGCCGGCAATATTGGGTGTATTACGGTAGATATTTCTCACCAATGTTGTCCTTTCCGGATTTTTTAAGGCATAATGACAGCAGCAATATAATTCCTTCTTTAAATAGGGATTAAAAAGCCATATTTGAATGATGACTTTTGCTGTTCTATATATTTAAATCTACGATTGTCATTGCATTCTTGTAGTGATACCCATTTTTCGAGTTTGGAGATCGGCCGCGCAGATGGATTTCGACATTGTATTGGTTATTGCCCTGATTATTGCTGTAGTGGTTTTTTTGCAGCTACGGAGTGTATTGGGAAAACGCACAGGTTTTGAAAGGCCGCCTTTCGACCCTTATTCGCGGCAAGCGGAAAAAGCGGAAGAGAAGGAGTCCGATAACGTTATCGCGTTACCAAAACCGGAAGCAAGAGCAGCCGACGATTTTTCCGATATTGATAAAATTGCCCCTGAAAACAGCGACCTTAACAAGGAATTGCGCGCTATCCGCAAGGAAGACCCGACATTTTCACCCAATTCGTTTCTGGATGGTGCAAGAGTGGCCTATGAAATGGTCGTAACAGCGTTTGCCAAAGGGGATAAGAAAACACTGAAATCGCTTTTATCCGACGAGGTTTATGCGGGATTTTCGGCAGCTATTGATGAGCGCGATAAAAAAGGTGAAAACGTCCAGTTCACATTTGTCGGTATTGATAAGATAGAGATAGTCAATGCCGCCTGTCAGGCGGACATTGCGCAATTGACAATAGAGGTCGCCAGCGAGATCATTTCCGCAACTTACGATGACAGCCGGAAACTTATAGATGGCGACCCCCAAACAATAGCTGAAATCAAAGACATCTGGACGTTTGCACGGAATGTCAAATCGCGCGATCCGAACTGGAAAATTATCGGCACGGAAGATGGCGAGTAATTTTCTTTAGAAACGCTAGGTTCAACCGATGACGTCGGTCGTATACTTGAAGGTTGAATGACGATGGCTCGTGACAATAATCGGGAAAAGATTGACCGGCTGAAACCTGAAGATCGCATTTTATGGGATCAAGTAAGAAGGACCGCAATTCCCTTGGCAAAGTCCGCGATTCTTTCAGTCGAAATGAAAGATATGCCTGCTTTTTTCTCGATGGAACTTATAAGACAGGCCAGATTGAAAAATGTGAAGGATGACGATAGCGATCGGCAAAAGACACTGCCGAAGCTCTTTGCCTTTGATAAACCGACCTATCGTAAAATATCGCGAGGGCGTGTTGAAATCGAGGGACGCGTCGACCTTCACGGCCTTTATCGCGATGAAGCTTACTCGCTGCTTCTCAACTTCTTGCAGTCTGCACGCCATCGCGGCTTGCGCCACGTTCTTGTCATTACCGGAAAAGGTTTGTCACATGGCAGTGAAGGCGTTTTGCGGCAAGCCGTTCCTCATTGGTTGGAAACGGCTCCATTCCGCCAGATTGTATCTTCATTTGATGATGCACCGAGAAATCATGGCGGAAAAGGTGCACTCTATGTCCGGTTGCGGCGGCAAGCAAAAATCTGATTATGCAAAAATCTGATTACGAAAATCTGATTATGTGATAAGCGGAATAGGCAATGTAACAATTTCAACAAGCCTGTTTTAAAAAATTTCCGATGATCGTAAGTCGATCGTTTTGCCTGTTTTGAAAATGAAGCATAGGAAACAAAATTTTTAAACACGTTCAATCTGTGCGGGTTACCTCTCTCATATAAGTTACCCGTTCCAGATGGCTTGTGTTGCTTTTATAGCGACCTGTTGATTTTCTATTTTTCCCGTTGTTTGGGTGCGAGTTGATCTTGTGCGTTGGCAAAGAGACCGGCATATGCGCTGTTAAAATATCGCAAAGCTCGTGAAAAGGTTTTTATCACTTTCTCGGTGACATCTTAATCAGGTAATGGAGGATGTCTTAGAAAGCGCATCAAGCAATCCTATGAGCCGACGGTGAAAATCCATTTGTAACATCAAAAAAAGCGTTAACCCCACAAATGCGGAAAAGGCCAAGCCCTTAAAACAGTTTCTCAAGATCGCCGATTTTGCTGTTTACAAACCAGCCATAATAGTTTTCTTGCGGCAATTTCGGTTTCTCGCCGCGTGCCAGTGCGCGCTTGTTTTCTTCCGCCAATGCCCGCGCCCGCGCTTCCGCACCTCCCGTATTATAGAGTGTGGCGGTCAAACCGGGGTTTTGTGAAATATCAAAGTCGGCAATCTGGCGGTAAGCATCAATCGATTGGCGGATTGTTGCTGCAATATAAGGAATAGTCTGGTCGGGATCCATAATGGTTTTATAGACTTGCCCGCCATTTTCCGCAGAAAGCTTGGGCAAACCGGAAATCCGGTTAACTCTGTCCGACATCATCAAAGCTGTAAGCGGATTGACCTGTCCCAGACCGAAAGTCTGTCCGGCAAAAAATGGTTGGAAAAATACCGCACTGAAACGGTTATCAGGGTATTTTTTCCCGTCAACTGTTTTGCCGCGAAAATCCTTATCCCAGATATTTTCACGGCAAGTCCACAATCTATAACTATCCGACAAACCGTTACATGGGGAAAATTGCTCGCGTTTGACAAAATCGGTTACGTCCTCACCATTATAGGCAAATTGCACGCCCTGATTAAGATAGGACATGCCTTTCACATAATAGGTCTGTAACCGGTCATAAACGTCGACATTATAGGTATGTTCGCCGACAATTGCACCGGCGATATGGACAGGATTGATGCCGTAATCTTTTGCAACCGCGATAATGCGCGCTCTCAGCTTGTTGTCATTCTTTAACAGATTATAGATTTTGGCATATTTTGCAGCATAACTTGTCGAAAGTTCGCGCGTGCGCTTTGCCGAGGCACCGGGAACTGGCGGTTGCACACTGTTACGGTTACCGGCAGGCACAACGGTAACAGCTCCGGCTTCAACAATCAGCGATAAAGCCAAAGGTATGATAAAACACAGCTTCTTGACGATTGTTGGCATGTGCTTACCCTATCTGAATTTTACAAATACCGAGTTCGTAAAAATACTTTTATCGTGTTGATGGCAAATTGCCAGAGACATAGAATATTTTTAACGCATGACTTGGCATATTTTTAACGTATTCCTTGTTACCGGCCACGTAAAAAATCAAAGAATGAACGTTTTTTGGTTTGTACCGGTTGGGCCTGCGCCCCGACATCGACCGCAGGGCGGGAAGCCCAATAATCGTCACCGCTTCCCGGTTCAGGCGGCGGAGCCGGATAAGGCGTTGTCGACGGTTGTTCGCTTTCCGGCAAAATATCGTTCCCTCCTGGAACCGCATTTTGCAGGTTGTAATTGCCCGGAAGTGGCAAAACCGGCAATGATTTTTCGGCAACCGTCATATAGGATTTCCATGCGCGCACGGGAAGCGAACCGCCGGAGATTGTTTTCATCGGATGGCCATCGTCATTCCCGAACCATATGCCTGTGACATAATCTGTTGTATAGCCGATAAACCAGGCATCACGAAAATCCTGACTTGTACCGGTTTTTCCGGCTGCCGGCCGGTCAATCGCGGCTTTTCGTGCTGTACCATTCTCGACAGTTTGTTCAAGCATTGCATTCATCATGCCGACAATATCCGGTTCAACAACGCGATTGGCTGTAATTTCGCCAAAATCATATATGGTTTTACCGTTTGTATCTTCTACTTTCGAGATCAGACGCAGTTGCGGCTTATAACCGCCATTGGCAAAAGGCACAAATGCGCCAGTCAATTCAAGCAGACTTACTTCCGATGTGCCAAGTGCGATAGAGGCATTGTCCGAAAGTGCCGAATGGATACCGAGACGGTGAGCCACTTCGATAACCTTGTCGGTACCGACTTCCATAATCAATTGGGCGGCAACCGAGTTCAGCGAGTGCGATAGGGCGGTGGTTAATGTAACCTCGCCCATATATTTGCCGCCGTAATTTCTTGGCGTCCAGTTGCCAATTCTGACTGGTGCGTCATTGCGGATTGAATTGGGGGTACGACCGGCTTCCAGTGCAGCAAGATAGACAAAAGGTTTGAACGTCGAACCGGGTTGTCTTTTTGCATCGGTCGCGCGGTTGAACTGGCTTTGCGCATAGTCGACACCGCCAACCATGGCACGGATTGCCCCGCTTTTATCAATGGATACAAGCGCACCCTGACTGACATTGCGTTTGTCTCCATTTTCGGAAATTTGTGTGCGGATTGCTTCCTCGGCAGCTCTTTCGAGAGTCATGTCAAGCGTGGTTTCGACGACAATATCCTTATCTGTCTCGCCGATCAGAAATGGTAATTGTTGAACAACCTGATCGGCGACATAGTTTTCCGAACCTGTCCAATAGGATTGAGGACGTGCCATCGGCTCGGCTTCTGCCATCGCTACCTCGGCGTCACTCACCATGCCTTCTTCTTTCATGGCAGCAAGAACGAGTTTGGCGCGGTCATTGGCAGCTTTGGGGTCACGAGCGGGAGAAAGGCGCGAAGGTGCTTTTAATAATCCCGCCAGAGTTGCGGCCTCCATCAAATCAACATCTTTTGCCGATTTTCCGAAATATCGTCTTGAGGCTGCCTCGACACCATAAGCACCCGAACCAAGATAAACGCGGTTCAAATACATTTCGAGAATCTGGTCCTTGGTGTATTTATGCTCAAGCCAGAGCGCAAGCAGCGCTTCCTGCACCTTTCTTTCCAATGTTCGATCGGGAGAAAGAAACAGATTCTTGGCCAATTGTTGGGTGAGCGTCGAGCCGCCCTGTTTGCTACGGCTATGGATAATATTGGTTACCATTGCGCGCGCAATGCCGATAGGGTCGACACCATAATGGTCGTAAAAACGGCGGTCTTCGATTGCCACAACGGCCTTTGGTATCCACGGGCTCATTTCTTTCAGTGAAAGCGCTTCACCACCTGTCGTTCCGCGATTGGCAATCAGAAATCCGTTACGGTCGATAATACGCACATTCGGCGGGCGTTGGGGAATGTCCCAGGTCGAGGCTTGCGGCATTCTGAGTGCGACATAACCCACATAACCGGCAACCGCAATCGCACCCCATATTGCTAAAACAAAGCACCATTTCACAAGCCGGAAAATGAAGCCGTGGCTTTTTCCGGTTTCTCTTGTTCTACCCTTTTTGGAGCGGGAACTTCGTTGCGGCGGCAATGCGCGGTCATCATCTGTCAAGCGCATTGGCACAAAGCTCCGTTTTTTTTAAATTGGGTTTTTTATTGAATATGGGCGACATGGGGCGAATTTGAAAGATTTTAAAGAAACTGCGCATTAAATCGAAAAGCCGATGAGGCATTCCGTTTTGTTAAAATAGCAGGATGATTCCGGCAATTTTAAGAGAAATGGCCTGCTCTATCCAATGATTTTATCAGCTTCAAGCACTTCCTCACTGTTATTTATGATCTTTTATGTTTTTCGCCTTCGAGAAGCAAATTATCGAGCTGCCGGAGATTTCGGCAAATTAAAAATCCGGTTTCTATATCGGAGTTTTGTCTGTCCTGGTGGTTTGATTTTCGCGGGTTATCATTTTTCTCTAAAATTGTTTTTGACGAAAAGTCCGGCACCCGATCAGCTTTTGATTTTGATTAAATACGATAAATCAGGTTCAAGGGATTGTAGCCGTTTGCATTCGAGGAATGAAATTCCATATGCCAATGAAGCTGAATAACAATGCAGCCGATTGGCTGCATTGCATTTATCAATTTTGTTTTGCCTTCAGATCGGCAACATCGTCTTGTGTTTTCCGGAATTCATCCGGATTGAAATTATAAACCGTTGAACAAAATTCGCATTTAACGGTGATTTTGCCATTTTCGACACTGGAATTTATTTCGTCCGCCGTGAAGGTATTCAAGACATTTTCTATTTTTTCACGCGAGCATGAACATTGATCCAGAATAGGTGTCGCATTGAAAACCCTGACACCATGTTCATGAAATAACCGAAACAATAATCGTTCGGCTCCCACTTGCGGGTCGGTCATTTCCGAACTTTCGACAGTGTCTACAAGCGCTTTCACTTCTCTCCAGTGATCGAGACGGGCTTGTTTATCAATCTTTTGGTCTTTTTCTTCGCCGATTGAAGACTTCGGAAGATGTTGAACAAGCACACCGCCCGCCCGCCAGCTCTCTCTTGGTTGGCCGTTTTCATCACGATCAAAAAGTGTGGCAACGCCAAGCTTGACCTCGGTCGGAATCTGTTCCGATTGTTTGAAATAGTTACGCGCTATTTCTTCAAGGCTGGAGCCGTCAAGTGCAACAATACCCTGATAGCGTTGCATATGTTCACCCTGATCGATTGTTAAAGCCAGAGTTCCTTTGCCAAGAAGTTCTTCGGGGGCATCGTGGCCGGAAGCAACAGCCTCTTCAAGTTTCTTTTCGTCAAACCTTGCATAGGCGCGCAGACTGGACGGGGTTTTAAAATCGCATACCAGAAGGTTGACCGGTCCATCAGAACTGGTCTGGACAATAAATTTCCCTTCAAATTTCAATGATGTGCCGAGTAAAACGGTCAAAACCATAGCTTCGGCCAATAACCGCGCTACCGGTTCGGGATAATGGTGGCGCGACAAAATAGTGTTGACGGCAGTTCCCAATTGTACAGCGCGGCCACGCGCATCAAGGCCGTCCACTTCAAAGGGCACAACAGCATCATCGCCAGCAAAATTGAAATCACCAAGGGTACGGCTTTTTTTACCCTGAGCCGGTTGGTCGCTTACATTCATTTCTTTCGTCAAAACCGCGTTTCCTTAAAACTATGGAGCTTGTTTATCAAAACGGTTTTGACTGTTTTAGATGAATGGAAAGAAGTTTACTCCAAGCAGAATGAAGTTTTGAACAGAGTGTTCAAACAAATACTTCATAATGCCCGGAGTTGTTAAAACAGGAGAACCGTTCGTAATGAGCTTTATAGATAGGTATTATTTCAAAGCCTGCAAGCACCATTCAAGAACAGCTTTTTGCGCATGTAAGCGGTTTTCTGCTTCGTCAAAGACAACAGAATGAGGCCCGTCAATGACAGCATCGACAACTTCTTCACCACGGTGCGCAGGAAGACAATGCATAAACAAGGCATCCGGCTTTGCCAAATTCATCAATGCTTCATTGACTTGATAGGGCTGGAAAACATTGCGCCCACGGGCACGGAATTCCTGCCCCATGGATACCCATGTGTCGGTAACAATACAGTCTGCATTTTTGGCGGCTTCTTCAGCATTATTGGTGAGAACAATGTCTGCACCATGTTGACGAGCCCAATCAACATATTTTTGTTGCGGTTCGCTGCCTTTGGGGGTCGCAATTCTCAAATTGAATTTGAACAATGCGGATGCTTCGATCAGGGAATGTAACACATTGTTCCCGTCTCCCATCCAGGCAAAAGTTTTGCCTGCAATTGGCCCACGATGTTCTTCGTAAGTCATAATGTCGGCCAGAATCTGGCAGGGGTGGGTATCATCTGTCAAAGCATTGATGACAGGCACATCGGAATGTTCGGCAAGTTCGAGCATTCTGGTATGGGCCGTCGTCCGGATCATGATGATGTCGACAAAGCGCGACAATACACGTGCTGTATCGGCAATTGTTTCGCTGTGGCCAAGCTGCATTTCCGAACCGGTAAGCATGATGGCCTCACCCCCCAATTGGTGCATTCCGACATCGAAAGACACACGGGTGCGGGTCGAGGGTTTCTCGAAAATCATGGCAAGCGTTTTGCCGATAAAGGGTTTTTCGGACTGTCCCTTTTTAAGGAGGTTTTTGACCGCCTTTGCATGTTCGATAATTTTACGAGCTGTTTCAGGTGACAGAATGGAAAGATCAGTAAAGTGGCGAATATTCTTCGTCATAATATCAAGCCTATTTTTGTTTGTGGGCATTAGAAACGAGTTGGACAGCCTTTTCAATACGGTGAAGGCCATCACGGATTTCATCTTCGGTGACAGTCAAAGGCGGTAAAAGGCGGATAACATTATTTCCGGCTCCAACACCCAGCAATTTTTCATCACGCATAGCGGCAATAACTTCAGTGTTTTTAACAACACATTTAAGCCCTGTTAAAAGCCCTACTCCACGAATTGACTCTACGACATCGGGAAACCGGTCAATAATGGATGCCAATCCCTGTTTGAACAGATTGGCCATAGCATTGACATGGTCGAGAAAGCCGTCTGCCAACATGACATCGAGCACAGCATTGGCTGCGGCCATTGCAAGAAGGTTGCCACCGAATGTCGAGCCATGGGTGCCGGGCGTCATGCCTTTTGCGGCCTCTTTGGTTGCAAGGCAGGCACCAATCGGGAAACCGCCGCCAAGACCTTTTGCAAGTGCCATAATATCGGGTTCTATGCCCGACCATTGATAGGCAAATAACTTGCCGGTACGGCCCATACCTGTTTGGACCTCGTCGACGATAAATAATAGGCCGTTTTCGTTGCAGATCTTGCGCAATAATTGCATGAATTCTTTCGGAACCGGACGCAGCCCGCTTTCACCTTGAATAGGTTCAATGAGAAGGGCAGCCGTCTTTTCGCCGATTGCAGCACGCAATGCTTTTTCATCGTCGAACGGAACTTGCACAAAACCTTGAGCTTTCGGGCCAAAACCTTCAAGATATTTTTCCTGCCCTCCGGCGGCAAGTGTCGCCAGCGTGCGGCCATGAAAAGCACCTTCAAAGGTAATAATTTCATAGCGTTCAGGATGCCCGCTCACATATTGATAGCGTCTGGCTGTTTTAATGGCGCATTCTATCGCCTCGGCACCGGAATTGCAGAAAAACACTTTATCTGCAAAACTGTTTGCACAAAGCCGTTCAGCCACTTTCTCCTGTTCGGGAGATTGAAAAAGATTTGATACATGCCAAAGCTTGTTGGCCTGTTCTTCAATGGCTTTGACAAGTTTCGGATGATTATGTCCAAGCGCATTGACCGCAATACCGGACGTAAAATCAAGATAGCGTTCGCCATTGTCCGAGATGAGCCAGGCACCGTTTCCTCGTGTGAAGCGCAAACCGATACGTGCAAAAGTATCATAAAGCGGTTGCGCATTGTTTTGGGTCATTGCCTGGTCTCCTATCCATTATAATTTATGCCGGATGCCGAAAGCCGGTTCCGGATATAGCAAGAACGATAATATCGTTGTTTTTCTGAATGAAACGTTAGGTTTTTTGAAAAACAGCGTTTTTATCCAATATAAAACATTAACAGCGCCGTGTATCATCACGACGCTGAGAAAACTGTTGTTTTTACTATCCTGCCTGTCAGGGAAAAAGTCAATTGATGCCTTTGAAAGACCACATTCAAAAAATATCTTGAAAAAATCGCAATTTGCGAACCGGATTTTCGAGATTTGTAAAAAAAGTGATTCGCAAGTTGGGGAAAACGTCTGAAAACACTATATATGACTATGGAGACTCTTGTCATGGAGTCACAGCGTATAGTAGTAGTTAGCGTAAAACTGGAACATTTCTGGTTCTGCCGGATAATTATCATAACAAGTAAGACTGTTTTGCGCTTTTTAGCGCATTGATGGATTCCGGCAATTAACGAGATGAAAAAGGAAATGGTCGTGTCACCTGCAAGTCCGGTGGCAATGATTGAAAATAAGGAACGGAGTGCCGGTATGAACTGGACAGATGAACGTGTTGAACTTTTGAAAAAGCTTTGGAGTGACGGGTTGAGTGCCAGCCAGATTGCTGCCCAGCTTGGCGGAGTTAGCAGGAATGCGGTCATCGGCAAAGTTCATCGATTGAAACTGTCGGGGCGCGGTAAAACCACAAAAACAACACCGCGTACGAAAAAACCGGCGGAAACCGTCGTTAATCCTGCTCCTCAGGCACCGCGTGCAACACGTACAACGCCGGTTCAGCCGGTTGCTGCCGCTGTCGCAGCTACTGCAAAGCCACAGCCTTCAAGCATCGGAGCCACAGCTTTGAAACTGGATTTCGTTGCCGACGCCGTTTCGGAAGTGGAAGAGAAACCATCAACCGATGTTGTTGTTCCGATGTCGCGGCATTTGAGCCTTTTGCAGTTGAGCGAAAACACTTGCAAGTGGCCGGTCGGTGACCCTTTATCGGATGATTTCTATTTCTGTGGTGCCGATGCCGGTGACTCCGGCCCCTATTGTGCTTTTCATGCAAAGCTTGCTTTCCAACCGGTGTCGGAACGCCGCCGCGTAAGAGCATAAAACATTATATCAAAGAGAATAGTATTCTAATAAAATTGAAAACCTTGGAATGTTTATTCCAAGGTTTATTTATTTATTAGAAAAAATAAACTGTATTTTCTTCAAATTTAATAATCGGTTTTATAACCTCCAGATCTCTCCAAAAGGAAGATCAAAAGTGAATAAAATTGATTCAATCGCGAGCTATGATGCTCCGCATTCTTGCAGCCGTGATTGGCTGAAAAAAGCAATAGAAATCATCGAGGCGGAAATAAACCGCTCGGCCGATACCCATCTCATCCGTTATGATTTGCCAGCGTCATGCGGGATAACGCTTTATTTGAAAGATGAATCCTGTCATCCGACGGGTAGTTTGAAACACCGTTTGGCGCGTTCGCTTTTCCTTTACTCGCTCTGCAATGGTAAAATCGGGCCGAAGACAACGATTGTCGAGGCTTCGAGCGGCTCAACGGCGGTTTCGGAAGCCTATTTTGCCAAACTGATCGGCGTTCCTTTTGTGACAGTTATTCCGAGGACGACATCTCCCCAAAAAGTCGCTGCCATAGAAGCTTATGGTGGCCGTGTCCATTTTATAGACGATCCGAAATCGGTTTATGTGACAGCACAAAACCTCGCTGATGAATTGGGGGGCTATTATATCGACCAGTTCACTTTTGCCGAACGGGCAACCGATTGGCGTGGCAACAATAATATTGCCGATTCAATTTTCTGCCAGATGGCGAAAGAACCGCATCCCGTTCCGGACTGGATTATTGCAAGTGCCGGTACCGGCGGGACATCGGCAACCTTGGGGCGATATATCCGGTATCGCAAATTTTCAACGAGACTTTGCGTGGCCGATCCGGAAGCTTCGGTTTTTCACCTTCACTATGCCGACCGGTCGATAAAGGAAATAGAGTCATGTCGATCGGTGATTGAAGGAATTGGACGCGCACGTGTCGAGCCGTCTTTTATGCCGGATGTGATAGACCGCATGATTTCGGTTCCCGATCAGGCAAGTCTTGCAGCCATGCGTGTGATAAGTCGTCTCATCGGTCGCAGTTGCGGCGGCTCTACCGGAACAAACGTTTATGCGGCCGCAGAACTCATTTCCGATATGATTAAAAATCACCAACATGGCTCACTCGTGACATTGATTTGCGATAGTGGGGAACGTTACCGTTCGACCTATCTTGACGATCAATGGTTGGAAAAAAGAGGATTTGATATTTCCGGTGATATGAAACGTCTGGAAAGGCTGTTTCTGGAAGGAAAGCCTTTTTGACAGGAAGCGCCTGAAAATTGTTACACCAAACTTCCCACTCATCTGCTTCAATAATTGTGTCGTGAAGGTTTCTCGTGATTTTTTGTGTTCAAGCCGATTATCCGGCTTGGAACTTATAAATCCGGCTTGAACATATAACTTACGAGGCCAACAAAGGATTGAGCCGGAGCACGGCACTGTCGATCTCATCGGATACATGATTTTTTCCGTTGGTTTTGCCGGATTTCGGTCTTCGCCCACCTGCCAAGACGGTTTAAATCATCTTTTGGAAGTCTATCCCGAAAAAGAAAATGGAGCGGGAGGGAGAATAGAATCCGAAAGTGCAGCTTTTGTCAGTCTATCGTGAAAGGCGCACCTGAGTGGAAGAGACAATAAAATCCGAATAGAATCCGAAAGTGCAGCTTTTGTCGGTCTATCGTGAAAGGCGCACCGGAGTGGAAGAGACAATAGAACCCGAAAAGAACCTGAAAGGCCAGCTATTTTTTCGGGCTGCGACCATGCCTTGACCGGCTTTGTCGTTGCCGGATGTGTTGTTGAAGGTTCAGTCGAAAAGCTCCGGTTTTAAAAGGTTTGAAAAGACCGGAGCAGAACAGTTTCTAGTTTCCATTATTGTTGACCGAACTGACAACAATATCATCACGCTGTTCAATGCTTACCCATTTTCCGGGGGATTGGGTCGATTGGCGCTTCAGATAAGTATATTCGGTATCTTTCCAGTTGAAGACTTCGTCATGCAGATTATCGAGTATAAAATCGCCCCGATCGGTTCGCACGGTCAGAACCGCATGGCCTTCGCCATCAGGTTTACGCACAACAGTAATAAGCAAACTTGCAAGCGGAATGCCTTTGTCACGCAGTTCTTTCTGCTTTTCCAGAACATAGTCTTCGCAATCACCGGCATTTACCGGATAAGTCCAATATTCTTCCTTGCCATAAAGTTCCATGTCTGTAGCAGGAGTAATGCGGGCGTTAACACTGTGGTTGACGTCAATCAGCATATCCCAGACATTTTGTGTCAATTTTACCGGTTGGAGTACAGTGTTGCGTATTTTACATTCACGGGGCAAACGCTCGCAAAATTCATAATGGCCGATAGGTTGTGAAGTCTGTCCGGTGACAATCATAAATTCGCTAGCAGCTTTTGCAGCAGTGGTCAGGCCGACGAGTGCCACAAACACCACCCCTA
Organism: Bartonella sp. B10834G3; assembly: GCF_016102505.1. Classification (NCBI taxonomy): domain Bacteria; kingdom Pseudomonadati; phylum Pseudomonadota; class Alphaproteobacteria; order Hyphomicrobiales; family Bartonellaceae; genus Bartonella; species Bartonella sp. B10834G3. The sequence goes on along the minus strand of NZ_JACFOM010000001.1, from coordinate 636,083 downwards.
ATATTCTGAACGCAAACACCATTTTTCTACTCGATTTAACCTGTCACGATAAAGATCGTTAACAAAAGGTTAAAGTCCAACTTTGGTTTCCAGTCAATGACCGGAATGCAACACTTGTTTAAGATTTAAATTATGGTTAAAAAATAAAAATTATATTTTTCAATGTGTTACCGTTTTATTATGGTTAATGCAACAAGATCGGCCAGTCGCAATGACGTGATTTGTCGATTTTCAGAAAAACCATGGGGGCACTTTGCGACATTTTTGAAAAAGCCGGAATATAACCTTATTCAAGTGCAAAAAATCACTTATATGAACTATGTTATATCTGATAGATAGAAGGCATTCGGAAATCGAGAGTATGTGAATGGGCGAATTGATAAAACGCAAAGCAACAGTAAATGATATAGATGCGTTGGTTGCTATTGAAGAGGCATGTTTTGACAGCGACAGAATTTCGCGGCGTTCCTTCCGTACTTTGATTGATCGTCCGACGGCCAGAACAATTGTTGCCGAACTTGATGGAACAATTATCGGCTATGCAATGATTTTGTTTCGTAAAGGCACGGCACTTGCGCGCCTTTACTCGCTTGCGGTCAAACCCGGCGGCAAAATAAAAGGTGTCGGCTCTCAACTATTGGATGCAGCAGAGCAGGCGGCTTTTGATGAAGGGCGCGTTTATATGCGCCTTGAAGTTCGCGAAGACAATGAACGGGCAATTCGTCTTTATGAACGCTTTCACTATCGACCGATTGGCCGTTATCTTGATTATTATGCCGATCATGCACCAGCCCTGCGTTATGAAAAGACCTTGCGCGGTGATACACCGGTTGAAACGTCTGTCCCTTATTATCAACAAACATCGGAATTTACTTGCGGTGCTGCCTGTTTGATGATGGCACTCAAATATTTCAATCCGCAATCACGCCTTGATCCTGTTTTCGAGCTTAGACTATGGCGGGGTGCGACAACGGTTTTCATGCTTTCGGGGCCGGGGGGATGCGAGCCGTTCGGGCTTGCCGTTCTTGCACATAATTATGGTCTCAAACCCACTATCATCGTGACAAGCTACGAATTTTTGTTTATCAATTCGGTGCGGGATCGCAAGAAACGCGAGATAATGGAAATTGCACAGACCGATTTTCGCGAGCAGGCTGATGCAGCCCACATTCCGGTGCGGATTGCTGCTTTTACTCTTGATGATATTCGTGCCGCGCTTGCACGCGGAGCGTTGGTGCTTGTGCTTATCAGTTTCTACCATATGTTCGGGGAAAAAATTCCCCATTGGGTATTGGTTCATGGTGATGACGGAAGTCATTTTCTTATTCATGACCCGTGGGTGGAGGAAGACGAAGGTGAAACAATTGCCGATTCTGCAAACCTGCCTTTGAATTATGAAGTATTCGATCATATTGCGCGCTTTGGAAAAGACGGTTTGCGCGCAGCCGTCATATTGGAGAAAAGCTAGTTTTCTATGACTATTTGTGTAATTCTTGCTGGACGAGTGTCTGACGTTGATAATGGTGCGACGACGCACAAAGTCATGACACATCGTGACTATTTGGCCAATCCTGCGCTATTTGCCGGTCAACGTCCCCGTATTATCAACCTGTCACGTTCTTACCGCTATCAAAGCCGCGCTTATTATTGTTCGCTGCTTGCCGAAGCGCGCGGCCATCGTGTGTTGCCCTCGGTCGAAACCATGATCGACCTGTCGGAACGACGGTTATATAAAAAATCCATTCCCGAACTTGAAGATTGTCTCAACAAAGCCCTGAAAGGAGACGGTACGCGCGCACCGGAAATCATCAGGGTATTTTTTGGTATTGCCGATAGCTCGGATGACATAAAGGGTGACCGTTTTGAAAAATTCGGCCACCTTTTGTTTGACTGGTATCGGGCTCCGGCATTGGAAGTTCACGTTATACCGGGTGAATGGGCACGCATTCACAAAATATGTTTTGCCAATTGGCAAAAGCTTGAAGGTGATAGCCGCGATGCTTTCTATAAGGCGATGGAAACTTATACGACACGGGCCTGGAAAGAAGCCCGCCACAAAGTTCCGCCGCGTTGGACATTTGCAGTTTTATGCAATCCGGAAGAAGAGTTGCCGCCGACAAACGTTGCCGATTTGAAACATTGGGCAAAAATTGCTGCCCGCCTTGGTGTGGAAGTCGAACCGATCGGCGCAAGAGACCTTGCCCGTCTTGCCAATTTTGATGCGCTTTTCATTCGCGAAACAACCAATATATCCAACCATACCTATCGTTTCGCCCGTCGCGCGGAGCAGGAAAATATGCCGGTTATCGACGACCCGATGTCGATGATCCGTTGTACAAACAAAGTCTATCTTGACGAGTTGATGCGCGCAAACGGTGTGCCGGTTCCCCCCACCGTGATGATCGGTGGCAATGATGATCTCGTCAGAGCGGCAGATACGCTCGGCTTCCCGATGGTGTTGAAAATTCCGGATTCGTCATTTTCACGCGGGGTGAAACGCGTTGGCTCGATGGAAGAATTGCGTCGCCTTGCCCATGAATGGCTTAAAGATAGCGATCTTTTACTGGCACAAAAATATTTACCGACCAAATTCGATTGGCGTGTCGGTGTATTGGGTGGCAAGCCGCTTTTTGTTTGCCAATATGAAATGGCACCCCACCATTGGCAAATCATCAAACATGATCCGAACGGTGGCGAACCGCTGGAAGGTGGTTTCAAAACCTATGCTATTCCCGATGCTCCGCCGGCAGTCGTCGAAATCGGGTTGAAGGCGGCCCGTTGTATCGGTGATGGCCTTTACGGTGTTGATATTAAAGAAACCGATGAAGGTATTGTGGTCATTGAAGTGAACGACAACCCCAATATCGAACATGGTGTCGAGGATCTGGCCGAAAAAGACGATGTCTGGATCAACCTCACACGCTGGTTTATCGAGCGCCTCGAACGTTGAACAAAAGAATGAACGTTGAACTAAAGAATGAACGTTGAACTAAAGAATGAACGCTGAACGAAAGGATGAACGTTGATTGAAAGTTCTAACGTTGTCTAAAAGCTCTAACGGCGATTAAAAGGCATAACGTTGATTTAAAGGCCTTAAAGAGAAAAACCGGCAATGGGTTGCCGGTTTTTTCATATTTCATAGAATGACGTTTTATCTCGTTACCAAGCGAAAACGGGCATTGGGCATTTCTTCAAAAACATCATTTTTGACAGAAGCATGAGTGGCCTTCATGTTTCCTTGCGTGTCACAAAAGCAAAAATGAAACCCCACAAAGGCCGATGTGATTGGATTGCTGTTCTGGCACAAACGGCGCTCCTTCCATAATAAGGGAACCATGGTAAAAAAGCTACCGGGAAGAAGAATGATCGGCCGAAGAAGTGTTGCTATCCAGTGCCTTTTCAATTTGTGGCAATGTTTCATCTTTAAAGATTTGCGGCGTTAATGGCCCGATATGTTTATAAACAATAATGCCTTCGCGGTTTAAAAGAAAAGTTTCCGGTGGTCCGTAAACACCCCAATCAATGGCTGCGCGGCCACTTTGGTCGAAGCCGACGAGCTTGAAAGGATCTCCGAAATTATCAAGAAAGCGTATGGCATTTTCCTGATTGTCTTTGTAATTGACGCCGACAAGGTCAAAGCGGTTGTCTTTCGAGATTTCGATAAGGGTGGGGTGTTCGTCACGGCAGGGCGGGCACCATGACCCCCAGAAATTGACGAGTGTGACACGTCCCTTGAAGTCTTCAGGGTTAAAGGAACCGGTTTGACCAAGAAGTGGCAAGCGGGTTGCAGGAGCCGGTTTGCCGGAAAGTGCATTGGGAACAAGATTGGCCGTGTCCGGATTGGTCGTTTCCATATGGCTGAACATGATAACAACCAGAACAACAAACAGGATGAATGGCCCGAAAAGGGCAATCATCACCGGAACACTCATTTTTCTTTTAGGCGCGTCCATGATCGTCACGATTTTATTTTGTTGGCACGGATGGCATTTGATTGTTCAAGTTTTTGCAGCCGGTTTTTTTGACGACGGCCATCAAGGAAAATATATAAAACCAGCAACAAAAGAATGGCAGCCGAGACAATATAGCTCAAGCTGACAATCTGGGTATGGTCGAACTGACCCAGAAAGATGTCGATACGATCGGAAATACCGGTTGTATTTTCAATGGTCATTTTACATTTTCCTTCTGGCGCAGACGCCGCGCAGCCATTCTTTGCATTGTTTCCACACGCCGACGGGTAATCTCGGTACGCATTCTGGCAAGATAGAGGGCAAAAAATGCCAGTGTGAAACCGATAGCCATGGTAAAGAGCGGCCATAACATGGCGCTATCTATGGCCGAGCCACCTTTGCGAAGAATGGAGGCGGGTTGATGAAGTGTGTTCCACCATTCGACGGAAAACTTGATAATCGGTATGTTGATAAAGCCGACAAGTGTCAGGATAGCGGCAGCTTTCGCACCTTTTGTCGGATCGTCAAAGGCTCGTGAAAGCGCAATAATAGCGAGATAGATCAAAAACAACACGAGCACAGACGTGAGCCTTGCATCCCATTCCCACCATGTACCCCAAGTTGGCCGCCCCCAGAGAGAGCCGGTTATAAGGGCAAGTGCGGTAAAAGTCGCACCGATCGGAGCGGCACTTTTGAGTGATACATCGGCAAGCGGATGGCGCCAGACCAGAGTTCCGAGTGCCGAAACACTCATCAAAGTGTAACAGCACATGGAAAGCCATGCAAAAGGCACATGAAGATACATGATGCGCACTGTCATGCCTTGCTGATAATCGTCTGGCGAACGCATGACCATGAAAAGGCCACAGGCGAGAACAATAACAGCAACAAGGCTGAGCCACGGCAAAATTATACCGCTCAACCCCATGAAACGCGTCGGGTTGGCTAATGATTGCAGCCAGTTTGTCTTTTTTTGTATCAATTCCATGATGTCCCTTATTATCGGGTTTTGTTTTTGTCGCAATTATCTTTCTTCATAGAGGCCAACATATGACACCAATCTGACAAAGATGTGATGTCTAGTCCGATAATGAAGCAAGTGTCAAAGCCGCAGCCAATGGGCCGAGGATCGAGAAAAACAGTGACAGTGCGATCAAAAACAATAACGGATTTATAAACGAGATCCCCGGAGCGGTGGTAGCATAAGCAGCGGATACCCCGAAAATCATAACCGGTACAGCAAGCGGCAAAACAATAACCGATATCAATACGCCGCCACGCGGTAGCGAGGTTGCAAGTGCCGCTCCGACTGCACCAATCAGGGTAATGGCAGGTGTTCCGCATAAAAGTGTGAGCATTAGACCGCCTATTGCTGTTCCATCAAGACCGAGCATCAATCCAAGCACAGGAGTAAAAAGAATGAGCGGCAGAATGGTTCCACACCAATGAGCCGAACATTTAGTAAAAACAACGAGACTCAAGCTTTTTCTATGTCGCGATAATATCAGTTGATCGAGGCTGCCATCGTCACGGTCGGTCTGGAACATGCGATCCAGTCCAAGAAGGATAGATAACAAGGCTCCGATCCACAGCATTCCGGGACCAATGCGGGATAAAATTTCCTGATCGGGGCCGATCGCAAACGGAGTTATAATGATAATTGCTGCAAAAAACAGAAGTCCTGTGAGCAAGGAGCTTCCCGGACCAAAAGCAATACGCAGATCGCGCAAGAAAAGAGCCTTCATCAGCTTTCCTCGAAATCGGGAAGATAATTATCAAGTAAGATATTATAATTTTCTTCTATGCCAAGAGGCAAATGGGTTGCGGCAATAATCATGCCCGAACGGTTTCTATGGTCTTCCATGATTTTTGCAAAGATCGAACTTGCATGTTTATCAAGCCCCGATGTCGGCTCGTCAAGGAGCCATAAAGGCTGATGGGATAATAACAATCGCGCAATGGCAACGCGTCTTTTCTGTCCGGTTGAAAGAACACCGAAGGGAAGATGTTCAATGCCGGAAAGTTCGACCTGATCGAGTGCTTCCATCGGCGACAACAATTGCGCTTCATCGAAATTTGACCAGAATTCCAGATTTTGTAAAACGCTCAGATGCGTTTTCATGGCGTTTTGACTGCCAAGATAATGACTGAGGAGAGCAACAGGAAAAATCTGCCCGTCTTCTTTTGCTTCTATGGTTCCTTCGTTCGCTTGCAGAAAACCGGCAATGATTCGCAGCAAAGTTGACTTGCCGATGCCATTCGGGCCGGTAATCGTCATCACTTCTCTATCATGGATTGTAAAGCAGAGGTGCTGAAATAAGACCTCTTCACCCCTTTTTGCGCTGAGTTCGACTGCTTTTATTTCCATGTAACCACCGGATTTTGCTTGACCTTTCTTAGGATGGATGGCGCGTTCAAACAAGTAAACACATTTTTTTTAATGGATTACGTCTGGAACAGTTCCAGAAAAGGAACTATAAAAGAATTACCATACCAGCGGTCGGTGTGGAACAATTTTTGGGCCGGTCTCCAAATCTGCTTGTTCTGGCGGTTGAGGAACGGACAGCGGAAATGACTGCACCCGCACCGTAGCTGCGATCTTGACCCGCAGTTTGTGGCGTTCGTTCCAGGAGCTAAGGCTCGCACAGATATAAGGACGAACAGTCGTGTCTCAAATAGATAGTTTTAAGTGCCGCAAAACGCTCCATGTGAATGGCAAGGACTATATTTATTACAGTCTGACAGAGGCTGAAAAAAATGGTCTTACCGGTGTTTCCCGTTTGCCATTTTCAATGAAGGTTCTCTTGGAGAATCTGTTACGTTTTGAAGACGGTCGCACGGTCAAGAAAGACGACATTTTAAATATCGCCAAATGGCTGAACGACAAAGGAAAAGCAGGCGCTGAAATCGCCTATCGCCCTTCACGCGTTTTGATGCAGGATTTTACAGGCGTTCCAGCGGTTGTCGATCTTGCTGCCATGCGTGACGCAATGGTGAAACTTGGTGAAAACCCGGAAAAAATCAATCCGTTGGTTCCGGTTGATCTGGTCATTGACCACTCGGTCATTGTTGATGATTTCGGCAATCCGCTCGCTTTCCAACACAATAAAGAACTCGAATATAAGCGTAATGGCGAACGTTATCGCTTTCTGAAATGGGGCCAACAAGCCTTCAAGAATTTTCGCGTGGTTCCTCCGGGGACAGGTATTTGCCATCAGGTCAATCTTGAATATCTTGCCCAATGTGTTTGGACAAAAGAAGAAAATGGCCACACAATAGCTTATCCCGACACTTGTGTCGGTACCGATTCCCATACCACTATGGTCAATGGTCTCGGCGTTCTCGGCTGGGGTGTAGGCGGTATTGAAGCCGAAGCTGCCATGCTTGGCCAACCGGTTTCCATGTTATTGCCGGAGGTTATCGGCTTCCGTCTGACAGGCAAACTCAAGGAAGGCATTACCGCGACCGATCTTGTTTTGACCGTAACGCAGATGTTGCGCAAAAAAGGCGTGGTTGGTAAATTTGTTGAATTCTTTGGTCCGGGTCTTGAGCATATGACTTTGGCCGATCGTGCAACAATCGGCAATATGAGCCCTGAATATGGCGCGACATGCGGCTTTTTCCCGATTGATCAGGAAACGATCCGTTACCTTAACATGACAGGTCGTAAAGAAGAGCGGATTGCACTTGTCGAAGCTTATACAAAAGCTCAGGGCATGTGGCATGATTCCCATACGGCCGATCCGGTGTTTACCGATACAATCGAACTTGATATGGGAACGGTTGTGCCCTCGATGGCCGGTCCGAAACGTCCGGAAGGGCGTTTGCCGCTTGAAGAAGTCGGTAAAAGTTTTGCCACAGCTCTTCACAACGAATATAAGAAAACAACCGGCGAAAAAACACGTTATCAGGTTGAAGGCGAGGATTTCGACATTGGCCACGGAGATGTCGCTATTGCGGCGATTACCTCTTGCACCAACACATCCAATCCGAGTGTTCTGATCGCGGCAGGTCTACTTGCCAGAAACGCGGTTGCCAAAGGCTTGAAATCCAAGCCGTGGGTTAAAACTTCGCTGGCTCCCGGCTCGCAGGTTGTTGAAGCCTATCTTGTCAATTCGGGACTGCAAAAAGACCTTGATGCTTTGGGCTTCAATCTTGTTGGCTTCGGTTGCACGACATGTATCGGCAATTCCGGTCCTCTGCCGCCGGCAATTTCAAAAACCATCAATGACAAGGGCTTGATTGTTGCGGCAGTGCTTTCGGGTAACCGTAACTTCGAGGGGCGTGTTTCGCCTGATGTTCAGGCTAACTACCTTGCTTCACCGCCACTTGTTGTTGCCCATGCTTTGGCTGGAACCATCACCAAGGATCTCACAAAAGAGCCTCTTGGAACCGGCAAGGATGGAAAACCGGTTTACCTGAAGGATATCTGGCCAACTTCGCAAGAAGTTCAGGAATTCATCGAAAAGAATGTTACCCGCAAGATTTTTGAATCGAAATATGCGGATGTCTTCAAGGGTGATGAAAACTGGCAGAAGGTTCAGGTTCCTGCAGGCGAGACTTATGCATGGGACGACAAGTCGACCTATGTTCGCAATCCTCCCTATTTTGAAAATATGCCGAAAGTACCTGCACCGCTCAAGAATATTGACGGAGCGCGTATCCTCGGACTTTTCGGGGACAAGATTACGACCGACCATATTTCACCTGCCGGTTCTATCAAGGTTGATTCTCCGGCCGGTAAATATTTGATCGAACACGGTGTAAAACCCGCCGATTTCAACCAGTATGGTACCCGTCGTGGCAACCATGAGGTGATGATGCGCGGCACATTTGCCAATATCCGTATCCGTAACTTCATGCTTGGTGAAAATGGACGCGAGGGTGGCTACACCATTCACTATCCATCCAAGGAAGAAGAATCGATCTATGATGCTGCTATGCAGTATAAGAGCGAGCATGTGCCACTCGTTGTCTTTGCCGGTATCGAATATGGTAACGGCTCATCCCGCGACTGGGCGGCCAAGGGAACCAATCTTTTGGGCGTGCGCGCGGTGATAGCTCAATCCTTCGAGCGTATTCACCGTTCCAATCTCGTTGGTATGGGAATTGTTCCGTTTGTCTTCGAGGATGGACAGAGCTGGCGCTCTTTGGGGCTGAAAGGCGATGAAGTTATCACGATTGATGGTATCAACGATCTGAAGCCGCGCCAAAAAACTGTTGCCAGAGTTCAATTCAGTGACGGCACGGTCAAGGAAGTTCCGCTTCTTTGCCGGGTCGATACGGTCGATGAACTTGATTACCTCCATAATGGCGGCATTTTGCAGTATGTTCTGCGCAATTTGGCCAAAGAAGGCTGATTGACGGTTTTAAAAATTGATAAACGGGGTGTGGAATCGCACCCCGTTTATTTTTAAATGACAATTTGAGAGAATCTCATTGACGCGAGCGGCTGAATTAAGCTATAAGCCCGCCAAGATTAAGCGGCTACTGGCCGCAGTTTGTGTTTCTAGGCTTTAAAGCCGTTCAATAAGAAGAGAGAGATAGACTTATGGCGAATACACCTTCGTCCAGAAAAGCAGTGCGTAAGATTGCAGCACGCACAGAAGTTAATAAATCACGCCGTACACGTGTTCGTACATTTGTGCGCAAATTTGATGATGCGGTTGCTGCCGGTAATAAAGCCGCCGCTGAAGTTGCTTTCAAGGCAGTCGAGCCTGAATTGATGCGTGCTGTGACCAAAGGTGTTCTGCATAAAAATGCAGCATCGCGCAAAGTGTCACGTCTTGCTAAAAAGTTGAAAACTATTTCGGCCTGATTTTAAAAACTCTGGCGGCCAAAATGGGCCGCGTGTGTTTTATTCGTTTTGACTTCAAACCGGTATCTTCTGGATGCCGGTTTTTTGGCATTTGATCTGTGTCAAGAAGAAAAAAATTAACTGTAAAAAATGCTATTTTTAGAATAAATTATCGTTAAATTTTTTGGTTTAAAAAACGTTTAAAAACAGATAATTACCTGTTTTATCCACAAGCTGTCGCAAGCCCCGTTCGCCATAGTTTTTGTCAAGTATTTTTTTTAATTTTTTTTTAAGGGGTTTTATCTCGATGAGACTATCCGGAACATTTGAAAAAAAGCTTATTGAATCAAAGTAATTACGCTTCATTGCTAAAAGACGGCACAGTCAGGATCGGGCGTTTGGGACGATTTGGCACATTTTTCACCCCTTGCAATTATGGATAGCGTTTTTGTATGTTTAACGAAGGAAAGGATAGCTTTCCTAGCTGTTTCATGAGTCTTTCGCCAAATGCGGCGAAAGGGATAGACGAGAGCCGGAAGGGAATTTCTTTTGGCTGTTGTTCTGGCAAGACTGTCCGGTTCAGGCGGCTCCGTTGCTGCTTGAATAATGATAGGACGTTCGTTCTGCCGGTGAAACAGTTGATGAGGTATCGCTTGTTTCGGAAGTTGCCTGAAATAAGACACTGCGCTGGATGGTGCGTCTTGAAGCATGTTGGCAATGTCCGATCTCGCGAACGAAAATTTGTAGGGGCTTAACAGGGTTTGTCGGATAAAGCGGAAGTGTATCGGTTCAACAAGACTGAGCGAACACGAAGTCTGTTTTGTGCGAGTTGTTTTATTTTTAATAAAGACGAAAATCGTCGGTTGGCTTGAGGGTATCGTTACCGGTCGTTTTCCTTCGGTTGTTGTCAGAGAGAATGTTGCGTAAAATGTCAAATTTGAATGGGATAGTGTCAAGTGAAACCGGAATGGGTGAAGGTGCACACCATTTGGTAACACAAGGTGAAGGTGACGAACTTTTTGATCGGGTAATGGCCCAGTTGAAAGTCCATGTTGGCAATGAAGCTTATACAAGCTGGTTCGGGCGTTTGCAGCTCGACGAGTTTAATCGAAGCCAGGTGCGCCTTTCTGTTCCGACCGCTTTTCTGCGTTCCTGGATTACCAACCATTATGCAACAATTCTAACAGAGCTTTGGCGGCAGGAATGCCCGTCGCTCTTGCGTGTCGATGTCGTCGTGCGTGGCATGAATCGTGTAGTAAAACACGCCGCACCGCGCAAGGACGAAGAAAATCATGCACACGTTCAGCAGGAAAATTCTGTACCTTCTTCTCTCCATAACCGGGCAGACCATTTTCCGGCCGAGGCGCAGCAAAGTGTTTTTGGCTCACCGCTCGATTCGCGTTACACCTTTGATACCTTTGTCGAAGGGCCATCCAATCGTGTAGCTCTCGCTGCAGCGCGGTCCATTGCGGAAAGTCATAAAAGTGCTCTGCGTTTCAATCCGCTTTTCATTCATGCCGCTGTCGGTCTGGGGAAAACTCATCTTTTACAGGCTATTGCGGCTGCAGCTTTGCAACGTCCGACGCCGGTTCGTGTCATCTATTTGACGGCAGAATATTTTATGTGGCGTTTTGCAACGGCAATTCGCGACAACAATGCATTGTCTTTCAAAGAACAATTGCGTGACATTGATCTGCTCATCATTGACGATATGCAATTTTTGCAAGGCAAGTCGATTCAACACGAGTTCTGTCATTTGCTCAATATGTTGCTGGACAGTGCAAAGCAGGTTGTCGTTGCCGCCGACAGGGCACCTGCCGAGCTTGAGTCGCTTGACGTGCGTGTTCGCTCGCGGTTGCAGGGTGGAGTTTCATTGGAAATCGAGTCGCCGGATTTTGATATGCGGCTTGAAATGTTGCGCAAGCGTTTGAAAGCTGCCCAACATGATGATCCTTCAATTGCAATTCCGGATGAAGTTTTGTCGCATATTGCCAGAACTGTTTCCGGTTCGGGGCGTGATCTCGAAGGAGCTTTTAACCAGCTTTTATTCCGCCAGTCTTTTGAACCCGATTTGTCATTGAACCGCATTGACGAATTGCTGGATCATTTGACGCGCTCCGGTGAGCCGAAGCGGATTCGCATTGAAGAAATACAACGTGTTGTCGCCCGCCATTACAATGTTTCCAAGCAGGATTTGTTGTCGAACCGGCGGACCCGCACGATTGTGAAACCGCGTCAGGTTGCAATGTATCTCGCCAAGATGATGACACCGCGCTCTTTGCCGGAAATTGGCCGGCGTTTCGGCGGGCGTGACCATACAACCGTTCTCCATGCTGTGCGCAAGATCGAGGATATGGTCGGAGCCGATCAGCAATTGGCCAAAGAACTGGAATTGCTGAAACGTTTGATCGACGAACAGTCAGCCTGATGGGTTCATTTGCAAACCGAATACCGGATGTGATAATCAGGCGAAGACTTGCATTTCAGGCAAGAATATTGCCATTCTGTTTTTAATTTGTTTTCTTGCAAGGTGATTCCTTGTCTTTAAAGGATCATTGCGTGTAATTTTACGGGCAAGAAATAGTTGAATGGCAGAATTAGTTATAGAGAGTGTCCAATATGCGCATCACAGTCGATCGTAGCCATCTGTTAAAATCTCTCGGTCGAGTACATCGTGTCGTCGAAAGACGAAATACGATTCCTATTCTGTCGAATGTCCTGATTAACGCAGTCAATTCCGGAGTTGAATTGCAGGCGACCGATCTCGATCTTGAAGTGACAGAAACGACTGCAGCCAATATCGAACAGGCAGGGTCGACAACGGTTCCGGCTCATCTTCTTTACGAAATTGTCCGTAAACTTCCCGAAGGTGGCGAGATAATGCTTTCGGTCGCAGATGACGGAAATGCCATGCTGGTTGTTTCCGGCCGGTCGAATTTCCGGTTGCAATGTTTGCCCAAGGAAGATTTTCCCGAACTCAATGCCGGTGACTTCAGCCATAGTTTTACATTGGCGGCATCCGCATTGAAGCGACTCATTGATTGCACCCAATTTGCTATTTCAACCGAAGAAACGCGCTATTATCTCAATGGTATCTATTTCCATGTGATAGATGATAAAGGGTTAAAACTGCGCACAGTTGCAACGGACGGTCACCGTCTGGCCGAAGCCGAAACCGATGCACCATCCGGTTCTGAAGGAATGCCGGGCGTTATCATTCCCCGAAAAGCTGTAGGCGAGTTGCAAAAGCTGTTGGGGGAAGAAGCCGAAAGCGAAATAAAAATAGAAGTTTCGGAAACGAAAATACGTTTCAGCATCGCTTCTGTTGTGCTCACCTCGAAATTGATCGACGGCACATTTCCTGATTATCAACGTGTTATCCCCTTGGGTAATGACAAGAAACTCACTATTAACCGTCAAAGCTTTGCTGCATCGGTCGATCGCGTTTCGACTATTTCGAGCGATCGCGGGCGAGCCGTCAAATTGACAATCGAAAATGGTCAATTAACACTCACAGTCAACAATCCTGATTCCGGCAGTGCGGAAGACCAGATCGTCGCCGATTATGAGGGCGAACCTTTGGAAATCGGTTTCAATTCAAAATATCTTCTTGATATTATGGCACAACTCAACGGTGAAAATGCGGTCTTCATGCTCGCCGATTCCGGGGCGCCGACGCTCATTCGGGATGGTGAAGATGCGAATGCACTTTATGTTTTGATGCCGATGCGTGTATAGAAACGAATGGTGGAAAAATATGGCGGACGAGCTGTAAAGGTGTTTGTCCGGCAACTGAAATTAACCAATTTTCGCAACTATCGGGGTTTTTCGGCCGATTTTTCCGATGGGCTTGTCGTCTTCACCGGTCACAATGGCGCGGGGAAAACCAATCTTCTTGAAGCACTGTCATTTCTTTCGCCCGGACGTGGTTTACGTCGGGCGGCTTATGACAACGTTGTTAGTGCCGGTTCCAAACCGGTTTTCGGTCATGAAAGAGCATCCGGCGGTGCCGACGAAACCCGTCTTCAACAATTGGAAACTGCTGTTCAAGAAAAAATAACGGCGGGAGAGGGCGCCGACTTTCTTCAAAAGGGAGCAATCGATCAGAAGGGGACTGATGGATTTGTTATTTTCGCACAATTACATTCTGCGCTTTACGGAGATGTGAATATCGGAACTGCAAGTGACATCGCATCCAGCGGGCGTAAAGTGCGGATAAACGGTGAAGGTGTAACTTCTGACCGATTGACCGAATATTGTCGTCTAAGCTGGCTCATTCCCTCGATGGATGGGCTGTTTACGGGGCCGGCAAGCGAGAGACGGCGGTTTCTCGACCGTATGGTTCTGGCAATTGACCCTGCCCATGCGCGTCGTGTGGTGGATTTTGAAAAGGCAATGCGCGCGAGAAATCGCCTTCTTGCTGATGGAAATGGTGATGAAGGTTGGTTCAATGCCTTGGAAATGCAGATGGCGGAACTCGCAATTGCAATTGCGGCGGCGCGTATGGATGTTGTGCGGCTCATCTCCGATATTGAAAATTTTGACAGCGAAAAATCGTTTCCAACGCCTGTTCTGGATATAGAGGGACTCGTGGAACGGGCACTTGCCCGTCAATCGGCGGTGGATGTCGAGGAAGAATATAGACAGCGTCTTCACGATAAACGGGAGCTTGACCGTAAAGCCGGTCGCACTCTTGAAGGCCCGCATAGAAGCGATCTGCTGATTTTCTATGGGGCAAAAAATATGCCGGCGGCACTTTGTTCGACAGGAGAACAAAAGGCATTGCTGATAGGGCTTGTTTTGGCTCATGCGCAATTAACGGCAGAAATATCGGGTATGACACCGATTCTCTTGCTCGACGAGATGGCAGCCCACCTTGACAAGAATCGTCGGGCGATCTTGTTCGATAGTCTTGATCGTCTTGGTGGACAGACATTCATGACCGGAACCGACAGGCAACTTTTTTCTGCATTGGACGGGCGCGCACAATTTTTTGAAATCTCCGACGGAAGCATTGCAGAGAGTCGGGAAATGTTGGATGACTTGGGGTGAATAGCTCGAACTAAGAGGGGCAAATGGCGATGGCAAAAAAGATTACAGTTTTAAATGGTCCGAATCTCAATTTTCTGGGTCAACGCGAACCGGCCATATACGGTCGCGAAACCTTGAATGATATAGAGGCGCTCGTTCGCGAATGTGCACGTTCGCACGGTTTCGACATCGAATTTTTACAAACCAATCATGAAGGCCAGCTCGTCAGTTTTATTCAGGATGCTATCGGGAAAAGTGATGCAATTATTATCAATCCGGCAGCTTATAGCCATACTTCGATTGCGATTCTCGATGCATTGAAAATGTTTGAAGGATTGGTTGTAGAAGTGCATCTATCAAACATCCATAAAAGGGAGGCTTACCGCCACCACTCATTTGTGTCGGAACGGGCCAATGCTGTCATCGCGGGCTGCGGAAGTGCCGGATACCGCTTCGCAGTTGAATATATCGTTCAACGCGATTTGTGAATCCGAAATCGTCGGAAAAACCGCGCAATATTGACGCAGGGGGGGACAAAACCCTTGCGAATTTTCACCTAAAGAGTAAGACGTGCCTAGATGATGCCACAATTGTCTTTGTGGCAACGTCAGTCCAGATCGGGCTTCTATGTCTTTTTGGGACAATTAATCTGTCTGATGTGGAATACCGGAAGAGCGGGAAAATGCTGCTTTTTCGTGACGAATGAATAGAAATACCCTCGTGCAATAATATGCAATGCATATAAAGAGGCAGGTAGGAATGAAGAACTTTGGTAAACTAACAGGGCTGCTGGGCGTTTTAATATCCGCTTTGCTCTTGTCAGGTTGTGAATTTGATGTTCTCAACCCGGCGGGCTATGTGGCGCGCCATGAGCTATTTTTGATTGTTACGTGCGTTATCGTGATGGCGTGTATTGTTATTCCAGTAATGATCGCCGTCGTTGCTTTCGCAATTAAATATCGTGCTACCAACACCCAAGCAGAATATCTGCCGGATTGGGGGCACTCGAAAAAAGTGGAAACCTTCATGTGGGGGATTCCGATTCTTGTTATTATTATTTTGGGAAGTTTGACAGCATATTTCACATATAAGCTCGAACCTTCAAAGCCTCTCAGCGCAGATGCTGCCGGAACACAGGAGCCGCTCCAGATCGATGCTGTAGCACTCGACTGGAAATGGCTGTTTATCTATCCGCAATATGGCGTAGCTTCGATCAACGAAATCTATGCACCGGAAAACCGTCAGGTTCTCGTTCAGTTGACTTCTGAAAATTCGGTTAACGCTTTCTGGGTTCCACGTCTTGGGACAGTTCTATATGCAATGCCGCAAATGAATGCGAAGTTGCACCTTATTGCTGACCGTAAGGGTGTATTCAACGGATCTTCAGCCAATTACAGTGGCGACGGTTTCTCTGAAATGCACTTCAAGTGGAATTCTGTGGCTCAAGCCGACTTTGACAACTGGATTGCCAAAGCGCGTGAAAGCAAAGAAACGCTTGACCGTGCAGGCTACCGCCAGCTTTCCTTCTCACCGAAAATGGGTGATGTTGCAGGTAAGCAAAAAGACGCCGAGGTTCGCTATTTCTCGCAAGTTGAAAAAGGTCTATACTACCGCATCGTGAACCGTTGCGTTGATGAAGGCACCACTTGCAACGAAGATCAGATGAAACTAGCTGCAGCGAAATCTCTGTGGGGTGAACTCTGCTCCGTATTTGATCCCGGTGTGGTTCAGAAGAAATAAAATTATCGAGGAAGGGGCCTAACCTTATGAAAAGGCAGCGTCCCCTCCAAACCGAAATTCATTTAATATGGGTTGAAAAATGTTTGGAAGACTTACAGACCCTGTAGCCGGAGCGTTTCACGCGCTAACGAATGAGCCGATTGTCCTATACACCTGCCTTGTTGTGGTTGTATTGGCAGTCGTTGTTCTTGCCGCTATCACGCTGCTCGGCTGGTGGGGAATATTGTGGCGCAATTGGATCACATCTGTTGATCACAAGCGCGTCGGCATTATGTATATTGTCCTCGCAATTGTCATGCTTGTCCGTGGCTTTGCAGACGCTATCATGATGCGTACACACCAGGCGCTCGCGCTTGGATCGGAGAATGCGGGTTATTTGCCGCCTGATCACTTTGACCAGATTTTCTCGGCACACGGCACAATCATGATTTTCTTCATGGCAACGCCGCTATTGTTCGGTATTTTGAACTATGTTCTGCCGCTACAACTCGGTGCTCGCGATGTGGCTTTTCCATTTGCCAACAACCTCGGCTTCTGGATTACATGCGCCGGTGCAATTCTCATCAACATTTCACTCGGTATCGGTAATTTCGGCCGCGGTGGCTGGTTGATGTATCCTCCTTTCTCGGAATTGTTGAATAGTCCGGATACAGGTGTTGACTATTATTTGTGGTCACTACAGCTATCCGGTATCGCGACGACAATGGGTGCGGTCAACTTTGTTGCCACCATTATCAAGTGCCGCGCTCCGGGAATGACAATGTGGAAAATGCCGGTATTCTGCTGGTGCGCATTGGTTTCAAACGTTCTTATCCTTATCATTTATCCGCCGTTGACAGTTGCTTATGCTCTGCTTGCTGGCGATCGTTATCTTGATATGAACTTCTTCACCAATACCGCCGGTGGTAACCCGATGGTCTGGATCAACTATGTATGGATTTTCGGTCACCCGGAAGTTTATGTTCTGGTTGTTCCTGCATTCGGTATCATTTCCGAAATCGTTCCGACATTCTCGTCAAAACGTCTTTTCGGCTACACCTCGATGGTTTGGGCTGTTCTCGTCATCCTGATCCTTTCGATCATTGTTTGGGGTCACCACTTCTTCACAATGGGTGGCGGTGAAGCTGTTAACACCTTCTTCGGTACAGCAACGATGATTATTGCTATTCCGACCGGTGTTAAGGTCTTCAACTGGCTCTTCACCATGTATAAAGGACGCATCCGTTTTGAACCTCCGATGTTGTGGTGCATGGGTATGATGTTCACCTTTGTTGGTGGCGGTCTTACCGGTGTTCTGCTCTCGATTGTTCCCTCTGACTGGCAGTTCCACAACTCCCTGTTCCTGGTTGCCCACTTCCACCACACAATTCTTGGTGGTGTTGTGTTCGCCTACCTCGGAGCCTTGGCGTTCTGGTTCCCGAAAGCTTTCGGTGTCAAGCCGAATCGTGCATTGGGTATTGCTTCGTTCTGGTGCTGGTTCATCGGCTTCTACGTCGCATTCTTCCCGATCTACGCAGTTGGTTTGATGGGTGCAACACGTCGTTTGCAACACTACATGGAACCAAGCTGGCAGCCATTGTTCATTACAGCTGCTGTAGGTGCGTTTATCATCCTTCTTGGTATCCTTTGCTTCGTTCTTCAGGTTTTGATCGCCATCTGGTATGGCATCAAGCATAAAGGCAAATTGCCGATTACCCAGAACGATCCATGGGGCGATGCTCGTACACTGGAATGGTCAATTTCTTGTCCTCCTCCTGCTTACAACTTCGCTACAGTCCCTGTCGTTCAAGCGGACGATGCCTATTGGGATATGAAACAACGTGGTGAGCATCGTAAAACATCAGGCTTCGAGAAGATTCACATGCCTTCCAACACGATTGCTGGCTTTATCTCCGGCATGTTGATGTTGGTGCTCGGTTTCGCTCTCGTATGGCACATCTGGTGGCTGGCTGTAATTACGTTCGTTGGCTTCATTGTAACCATTCTGCTTCATTCGCTTAATGGAAACCATGCAGGCTATTACATCTCGGCTGAGGAAGTACAGAAGACTGAAGACGAATTCAGCGCTGTTCTCAAAGCACAAGGAGTAAAAGCATGAGCGCTACAGCAGTAACAACCGCTCACGCGGAAAATCACCACGACGGCAGTTCGACAATGGTGTTCGGGTTCTGGGTTTATATCCTTTCCGACCTGATCCTGTTTGCAACTCTGTTCGCTACATTTGCAGTGTTCGCCTCCGCTTATGGCGGCGGCGCTGCCGGCAAAGACTTCATCGAGCTGCCTTATGTGCTTTGTGAAACAGCCTTGCTGCTGTTCTCGTCAATTACTTATGGCATGGCGATGGTGCAGGTTCATAAAGGTAACATCGGCGGTGTTAAAACATGGCTTGCTATTACCTTCATTCTCGGCCTTGCATTTATCGGAATGGAGTTGAATGAATTCCATAAGCTGCTTTGGGGCGTTATGGAAAACGGTGAACTGAAATCCGTTTTCTTCTTTGACCCTTCCGCTTATGCAGGTGTTGACCCTGAAACCGGTGTGCGGGTATTCGGCAAGGAAGTCCTTTCGGCTTACTGGTCGTCCTTCTTCATGCTGGTTGGCACACACGGTATTCACGTTACAACCGGTTTGATCTGGATGGCATTGATGTTTGTACATCTCGGCCGTCGCGGTCTGGATAGCGATAACAAGACACGTTTAAGCTGTCTGTCTATCTTCTGGCACTTCCTTGACATCGTCTGGGTAGGTGTCTTCACCGCCGTCTATCTTTTGGGAGCACTATAATGAGCGAACATGAAGAAGCACACGGTGTAACAACCGGTAAATACATGGTCGGTTTTATTCTGGCTGTTATTTTAACCCTCGCATCATTCATTCCTGTTATGCAAGGAATGCTTGATAACTGGGCAGTGAGCACCAAGGTTATCTACCTCATTGGTATGGCTCTCATCCAGATAGTCGTTCAGATTGTTTTCTTCCTCCACCTCAACGAAGGTCCGGATGCGAAGTGGATGGTCGGCTCAATGTGGTTCGGTGCACTCTGCGTATTCATCGTTATTGGTGGTACATGGTGGGCAATTTCCCACTTGAACTACAATATGATGGGTGGTTCGGGGCGTATTGTTCAGCCTGATATTATCGATCAGGTTCCCGGTGGTAGTCCGGTTGCACCTTCGACAGAAGCTGCACCTGAAACACCTGCTACACCTGCGCAATAATAGCAATTGTCTTGAATATAAACGAGTTTGGAAAGCCCCGCCTTCAAGCGGGGCTTTGCTTTTCTGCGGCGAATTTTCAATGCCGGAATTTTAAGGTGCCGGAATTTTAAGGTGCCGGAATTCTAAGGTGCCGGAATTTTAAGGTGCCGGAATTCTAAGGTGCCGGAATTTTATGGTGTTTGAAACATGTCGTTATCTCAAACACAGGTTTCGACACTTTTTTCGACACTTTGTTTTGCCGTTAAGCGAATGTGTTCCGGTTTCAAAATCGGTAAGTTACATACTTTCCCATCCGGTCGAGGGCATTTAAAATCGTAAAAGGATGGCGCACCGGAAACGCGAGCAGACAATATTCACAAAGCGCTTTTTCCTGGGTTGGCAACCGATGCTTTTTTCCCGGTTGGGAACCGATGCTTTTTCCCTCGGTTGGCAACCGATGCTTTTTTCGCGGTTGGCAACCGATCTGGCCAGGAGCTGTTTCCGTAACTCAAAAAACAATTTCGTTTTTGTATTTATTGACCGGTTAATTTCAATCGCTTTTATCGGGATTGAAGTGGCCTGAAATTTTTAAAAAAAATAAAAGGAAGCAACAGCGGCTGCTTCCTTTTTTTGATAACCGGTCAATCCGGTTCAACTATTTAAATGCTATTGCTCAGGCTTCTTGTACGTGTGATTCAAGGAACCAAAGGCTCTTGTCAAGTTCACGTGATGCAGCCGTAAAGATATCGGCAGTATCAGCATCACCAGCGTCATCTGCTTCGTCAATGGCTTTGCGCAAATCATTTGCAGCATCGCCGTAACGTTCAATAAGAGCCAAGAGGTGGTCGTGCACCTTGTAAATGTCGGTCGGATAAGCCTTGAGTTTCGATGCTCCTGCTACAGTCTGAACTGTACCAAGCGCTGTTCCACCCAACTGGGCGACACGCTCGGCAATAATGTCAACATGTTCATCAATGGCATCTCTGAAACCGTCCAACATTTCATGGACACCGATAAAATTTGAACCTTTGAGATTCCAGTGAGCCTGCTTGGTAATGAGTGCCAAATCAATCAGCGTTGCCAGATTTTTGTTCAACAATGCGATTGCAGTTGTTTTTGTGTTGGAAGGCATATCATTACGGGTTTTATGTGTTTTTAGCATATCGAATTAATCTCCGCTTGAACTGAATTGCGTAATTATAAAACGCACCAAACGCTAAAAAGTTCCGCTTGGAATTTCTACCATTGTCAAGCTGTCTCAACGGTAGTGCGGTGATGCATATATAGAATACTCCTTATCAATAATAATCCAATACAAAAATTCAAATTATTTTTGTATTATTTTTCATATATCGAACCGTTATGGAATAGATAAGTTTTTTTTATAAAATTATGTACCTATTTTTTGTCATTTTACTTTTTTAAAATTATTATATTTCTAAAAATAAACTCAATGATTGAAAAAACAAATCAACTTTATGTTGCAATTTTAAATATAAATATAAAAATTAAAACAAGTTATTAAATTTTATCGAATATTTTAGAGTAAAAATAAAATGGTAAAATATCCGTGAAAAAGTTTGCCTGTAATACG
Source organism: Bartonella sp. B10834G3 (assembly GCF_016102505.1). Lineage (NCBI taxonomy): Bacteria > Pseudomonadati > Pseudomonadota > Alphaproteobacteria > Hyphomicrobiales > Bartonellaceae > Bartonella > Bartonella sp. B10834G3. The sequence goes on along the minus strand of NZ_JACFOM010000001.1, from coordinate 614,771 downwards.
CCAGCGATTGTCAAGCAACAGGTTAAATATCATGAGACCCGAATTTTAAGGCTGCATCGGTATTTCGTGAAAAAGAAAAGGTGTTTTATCAACGATAATGAATCACATGCGCAATCTCCAAGATATTTTCATAGTTTTTTCAAATGATAATATTTTGCTTAACTTATCGGTTGATACGATGACGTCTGATTGGCGTGATGTAGTCTTTGCCTGACGATCTTTGATAGATTGTCGGTTAAGACTTCAAAATCGACTGATTCCACCCTATCTGTCCTTTTGTTTTCATTAACAATGATCTAATAAACATCGAATGATTATACTCGCCATAGATACAGCTTCTTCGATTTGTGCCGTCGCATTGATGGCAGATGGTTCACTTGTTGCACGGGTAAGTGACAAGATAGGAAAAGGGCATGCCGAAAAATTGATTGACCAGATTATTCTGGCTACGAAAGAAGCCGGACTTGATCTTGATAAGGTTGATCGTATTGCAGTCAATATCGGGCCGGGATCTTTCACAGGTGTGCGTATCGGTGTAGCCACGTCAAGAGGTTTGGCGCTGGCTCTTCAAAAACCGGCGATCGGCGTCAGTTCCCTTGAAGCAATAGCTTATGAAGCCCATCACCAATTTCCTGAAAAGCGCATTATCTCGCTCATTGATGCAGGGCGGGGTATGGTTTACCGGCAGGATTTTGATAAAAATTCAAAATCGCTTTCTCCTGCTAAGGTACAGGAGACAGAAGATGTGGTTGCTACACTTGACGAAGATGCCATTCTCGCAGGGCCTTTTGCCAAAACAATCGGAAATTTGGCAAAAGTGAATGATAATGCAATTTTTTCTATAGATGCGCCGGATGTTGTGAGTTTTGCAATTCTTTCGCAGTCAAAATTGCCGGAAGGCTCCCCCAAGCCGCTTTATTTGCGCGATGCAGATGCAAAGCCGCAGATGGGATTTTCCTTGCCAAGGAAAGACAAATGAGTGGTTTTTTGTTTTCAAAAACCGAATTCGTTGTTAATCCGATTGCTGTCGACGATAGCGATGTTCTACATGAAATCCATAAAAAATCGTTTTATCACGCTTGGGATGATGCGACTTTTTCCGCGTTTTTAACTGACCCGCGAATCTTCGGTTTTACAGCCGGCCCCATTGGCAAACCCGCAAAAGTTGCGGGTTTCGTTCTTTGCCGGCTTGTTGTTGATGAGGCAGAAATTTTAACAATTGCTGTGCATCCCCGTTTCAGGGCAAAAGGCATAGGACACAAACTTATGGATGCAGTTTTCAGGTATCTTTATCAACAAAGGGCTAAAGAACTTTTTCTCGAGGTTGACGAAAATAATCTCGCGGCACTTTCACTCTATAAAAGTTTCGGTTTTGGTGAAGTCGGACGCAGACCCTGCTATTATCAAACCGACAAAGGCCATAGTGATGCCTTGATAATGCGTAGAACCATTCAGCAACAAGCCGGTTAGCAAAAAGCGGATGGGTGAAGAATAGACCGGTAAAGTGTCCATCTGCAAAAAGCCCATGAATAAAAGCTTCCGGATAAAAGCCCGTGAGTAAAAAACTGACTATAAGCGCCTTGAGAATAACCCCTGAAATACCCCTCTGAAAATAACTTCTTGAGTGCGAAATCCTTAAGTAAAAAAACACACGAGTAAAAAGATTGAGATTTACCAGAAAACCGGATAAAAATGCGTTATGAGTGAAGCAAAAGAAAAAAACAGCAATATCCGCAAGGTCTATATCAAAACCTATGGCTGTCAGATGAATGTCTATGACAGCGAGCGCATGGGTGATAGTCTTGACGGCGAAGGCTATGTTGCCACACAGTCTCCCGAAGACGCCGATCTTATATTGCTCAATACCTGTCATATTCGCGAAAAAGCAGCCGAAAAGCTTTATTCGGATCTCGGGCGTTTGCGCGTTATGCGCGAAGAGCGTGATCCTTCAAGACCGTTGACAATCGGTGTTACGGGCTGTGTTGCCCAAGCCGAAGGCGACGAGATTTTACGGCGTGCCCCGACAGTCGATCTCGTTGTAGGGCCGCAAACCTATCATCGCTTGCCGGAGCTGTTGCAAAAAGTACGTGAAGGCAAAAAGGTTGTTGAAACAGAATATGCAGTTGAAGACAAATTTGCCCATCTTCCGCATCATAATCGTCAGGCGGTGAGAAAACGCGGTGTCACGGCTTTTCTGACAGTTCAGGAAGGGTGCGATAAATTCTGTACATTCTGTGTTGTGCCCTATACGCGTGGCTCCGAAGTTTCGCGGCCGGTCGAACAGATTGTCGATGAAGCAAAAGAGCTTGTCGAGGCGGGCGTAAAAGAAATCACTTTGCTTGGGCAAAACGTCAATGGCTGGCATGGCGTTTCACAAAACGGAAGTCAATGGCGATTGGGTGATCTTCTTTATCGACTTGCCGAGATAGACGGGTTGAAGCGCTTGCGCTATACGACGAGCCATCCGCGCGATATGGATGACAGTCTGATTGATGCTCATGGCAATCTTGAAATGTTGATGCCCTATTTGCATCTTCCTGTGCAATCCGGTTCCGACCGCATCCTCAAAGCCATGAACCGCCAGCATAAGGCTGAAGATTACCTGAAATTGATCGAACGTATTCGTAAAGCACGTCCCGATATTGCCTTTTCGGGAGATTTTATTGTCGGATTTCCGGGCGAAACCGACGAAGATTTTGAGGCGACAATAAAACTGGTTGAAGAAGTCGGTTATAGTTCTGCCTATTCATTCAAATATTCGCCACGTCCGGGGACACCGGGTGCGACGATGAAAGGCCATGTCGAGGAAAAGGTGAAAGATGAACGCCTGCAACGTTTACAGGCACTTATTCTTGACCAGCAACACCGGTTTCTGAAATCGAAAATTGGCAAACGGGTTAATGTGCTTATCGAAAAAGCCGGTCGTCATGATGGACAAATGGTCGGCCGTTCGCCGTGGTTGTTACCTGTTGCCGTTTTGACAAATGCAAAAATCGGCGAAATCATACCCGTCAATATTACAGAAGCTTCTTCTAACAGTCTTCTTGGCAATGCAGCAAATTGAAAACAGCAATTGCATTCATCATGTATAGAAGCATGAAAAGCATGTTTTCTTTTAGCTGGAATTTTATATATTTCTAACAGTGTCGGTTTTTTGAGGAGAAAAGGTTGAACGATTCAACCGGAAAGAAAAAAACGGTAAAAGTCGGAGAAGACGGAAAAATAAAAAAGTCCGGCAAAGACTTACATGTTCCTGTTCCAACCGGACTATCCGATACAGACCATATTGTGCTGGTCTTCGAGGATAACCGGCAGGCAAATGTTGTTTTTGGACAATTCGATGAAAATCTGGCCCGGATCGAGCAAAAATTGGGACTTGATATCCGCGCACAGGGAAATGAAGTATCAATTCGTGGCAATAAACAGGATATCGAGGTTGCCCGTCAGGCTCTGGATCAACTTTATGAACTGGCCAAGAGCGGTATGCAGCCGGGGTTGTCGGATGTGGACGGGGCTATCGCGATTGCCTCGTCGGCGGGTGATACCGGAGGTCACGAATTGGCCGGAAATGGCACGACCAACAAAGTAACGCCCGCCCATATTTCGACCCGCAAGAAAACAATTTACGCTCGCACGCCAACGCAAGACGCTTATATGCGAGCGCTGCAACGAGCCGAACTTGTTTTCGGAGTGGGGCCTGCAGGAACCGGAAAAACCTATCTTGCCGTTGCCTATGCAGCAATGTTGCTCGAACGCGGATTGGTGGAACGCATTATTCTCTCCCGCCCTGCTGTCGAGGCAGGTGAGCGGCTGGGTTTTTTACCCGGTGACATGAAGGAAAAAGTCGACCCCTATTTAAGGCCGCTTTACGATGCACTTTATGACATGATGCCGGCCGAAAAGATCGAGCGTGCAATAGCTGCCGATATAATCGAGATTGCCCCGCTTGCCTTTATGCGTGGACGTACGCTTTCGCATTCCGCAGTTATTCTTGATGAAGCGCAGAATACAACTTCAATGCAGATGAAAATGTTTTTGACACGGCTTGGTGAAGGCTCGCGTATGATCGTTACCGGCGATCCAAGCCAGATTGATTTACCTTTCGGACAAAAATCCGGTTTGACAGAGGCTATGCGCATCCTTGAACCTATTGAAGACATAAAGATCATACATTTCAGTCAAGCCGATGTTGTTCGCCATCCGTTGGTAACGGCGATCGTTACGGCTTATGACCGTGATGCGCGAACGAATTTACAAAATCATAGTCAAAAAAATGATAGAATAAAGAATTTATCCAGATGACAGTGCGTTTTGATGTAGCGATTAATGCTGAAGGTTGGCAAAACGAAGAGGCTTTGAGACGGATTGTCGATCCTCTCTTACAGGCGACATTGGTTGAACTCGGCTTCGGGAAGATTGAAAGTGAACTTAGTCTTGTCTTCACCGATGATAAGGACATTCGTGCAATAAACGGGCAATGGCGTCATATCGACAAGCCTACCAATGTTTTGTCATTTCCCGCTTTTCCGGTAAAACCGGGTCAACAACCGGGTCCCATTCTGGGTGACATCGTTCTTGCCTTTGAAACCGTCGAGCGCGAGGCACGCGAAGAAAATAAAAGTTTTGACGATCATCTCGGCCATCTTATTGTTCATGGGCTTCTTCACCTGATGGGTTACGATCATCAAACCGATGAAGAGGCTGAACAAATGGAAGGTTTGGAGATAAAAATATTATCGCAGATTGGTATTTCCAACCCTTACAGTGAATAAACAGGGAAGATGAACGTTGCTATTAACGAATCATACAGATATTGGAATAATATATTTCTTGGGTTAATATAAAAAATGAACCGATTTATTTGGAATAAAGAGATTTTTGTTAGGAACCATGACTGATAAAACGGATAATTCAATCGAGGAAGAGTCTTCCCGGTCATCAACAGGACAAAATTCTTCGCGCCAGCAAAACAACGAGAAAAAATCGCTATTTGCCAATCTTTTTTCTTTTTTGCGCTCGCGCAATAATTCGACATTGCGTGAAGATCTGACAGATGCTCTTTCCGAAGATGAAGGAGAAGCAAACAGCCTTTTCTCTCCTGAAGAGCGTCTCATGTTGAACAATATCTTGCGGCTCAGGGAAACGCGCGTGGAAGATGTGATGATACCGCGTTCCGAAATAGAAGCGCTCGATATTACAACAACGCTTGCCGAAACATTGATCGAATTTGAAAAATCCGGCCATTCCCGTATGCCGGTCTATTCTGAAAGTCTCGATGATCCGCGCGGTATGCTGCATATTCGGGATGTGTTGAATTATATCACCCATAAAGCTCAAAATGGCGAAAAAGAGGGATGTCTTGATTTTTCCAAAGTGGATTTGTCGCAACCGGTTGGTGACCTTGATCTGATACGCAGTGTGCTTTTTGTTCCCGGTTCCATGTTGGCAGGGCAACTTTTGACACGTATGCAAGCGACGCGAACCCAGATGGCGCTGATTATAGACGAATATGGTGGAACAGATGGTCTTGCTTCAATGGAAGATATTGTCGAGCTTGTTGTTGGCGATATTGAAGACGAGCATGACGATGTTGATATGTCTATTATCAAAGAGGCTGATAATAAATGGCTTGTTGACGCAAGTGCCGAGCTGGATGAGGTCGAAAAAGCATTGGGGCCGGATTTCAAAGTGGGAGAACATGGTGAGGATGTTGATACAATTGGCGGGTTGATTGTTTCGACATTGGACCGGATACCGGCAAAAGGCGAAGTTGTGGAAGCCGTTCCCGGCTATCAGTTCCGTATTCTGGAAGCCGACAAACGCCGTATCAAACGAATTAGAATTCAACCGTTGACTACGCACCAGAAGCTTGAAGGAGCCAATCTTCCATCTGAATGAATGTTATGATGCCCGTTTTTAACGGTTAAATTTCAGCTATTGACTAACGGGTTGGCGATAATTGCATGTGGTTTTCATGCTCTTCAAGTTGTTTCTATGTTTATCGCTTCAATGTCGATTATGACGAGATAGCGGGGAGGAACGATGCAAATTTTGGCAAAAGCCATTCTTTATATGAGAGGATTGCGCGGGTTCAAGCGGCAGATTCTCGGCTTTGCATCTGGTGGAATAACCGCATTTGCGCTGACGCCATTTTATCTCTTTCCTATTGCTTTTGCTACTTTTCCGGTTCTTGTCTTGCTGCTTGATGTAACAAGCGGTGAAGCGGACAGGAAAACACGTTTTAAAGCTGCTTTTTTGACCTGTTTCAGTTTCGGTTTCGGTTATTTTGTTTTCGGGCTCTGGTGGCTTGCAAGTGCTATGCTTGTAGACCCGCTGAGCTTTGCATGGGCTATTCCTTTTGCAGTTTTAGGACTTCCCTTTTATTTAGCGCTTTATTGGGGGCTGGCGGGCGGATGCGCAATTCTGTTCTGGAAAAAGGGGTTGTCGCGTCTGTTCACTTTGGCTTTTGCGCTCGGCATTGCCGAATATTTACGTGCAACTTTGTTGACCGGTTTTCCGTGGAATGCGATCGGTTACACGATTATGCCAACACCGCTTTTTATGCAGTCCGACGCGGTAGTCGGGCTCTATGGCATGAATGCATTGGCGGTGCTTCTTTATACCTTGCCAGCCACTCTCTTCGACAAAAGCGGGCGGAAAATTGCATTGACAATCGGCGTCGGTCTTTTTGCCGCTCATACAGGTTTTGGTGCTATCCGCCTTTATAATGCTCTGCCGGTCGAGAGTTATGACAAAGCAGAGAAATGGGTAAGACTCGTTCAGCCGTCAATAAAGCAGGATGAAAAACTCGATAATGAAGTGCGTTATGCAATGTTTGAAGCGCATATGAAATTGAGTGAAGAGCCGTTTTCAAGCGGAGAACACGAATTGTCTTATATCGTTTGGCCGGAAACGGCTGTGCCGTATATTCTCGATTATGTTCCTGAAGCAAAAACGCGCATTGCATCTATACTGAAACCGCATCAATGGGCGATTGTCGGCGCGGTTCGCAGCAGCGGTGCTCCCAACGACAAAAACAACAGATATTTCAATACGATTGAGACAATTGACGGGAATGGAAATATCCTTTCCTCTTCAGACAAGGTGCATCTCGTACCGTTCGGTGAATATCTGCCTTTCCAGAGTTTTTTTGACAAAATAGGGCTTCATGCGCTGGCGGTCATGGCAGGGGGGTATAGCAGCAATTCAATACGACAAACTGTAAAAATGCCTGACGGGTTTGTTTATCTGCCGATGATTTGTTACGAGGTCATTTTCCCCGATGGTATGGGTTACAAAGGCGATAAACCGCAAGCAATTTTAAATGTTACCAATGACGGCTGGTTCGGTAATACACCGGGGCCATATCAGCATTTCGATCAGGCACGATTGCGTGCAGTCGAATTGGGAATTCCGCTTATCCGTGCGGCCAATAACGGAATTTCGGCCGTTGTTGACCCCTACGGGCGAATCGTTCGATCGTTGGAGTTGAATAATATCGGTGTGCTTGATTCACCAATTCCGCCGGCTATTGTTCCGATATGGGGCAAGCAACCGAATTTTAATCAAGTTTTTATGCCATTTGTTATTATACTGATATTAAGTTTAATATTTGGTTTTGTAAAAAATGCGCGTTCGATTGACAAGTTCTAACCAATGGGATGTTATGTGGATGGAGAGTGGTTCCAGCGGGGGACCGATACTGCAACCCCTAAATAACAATAAACATCTGCATCGGTTCAAACTTGTGAAGATGGATCAGTTTTGACGCGAGAAAGTTAGATCATGTCCGCACCCAAAAAAATACCCGCCCCTACCGATGTTTATGTGGGAAGCCGCATCAGATTACGGCGCAATATGCTTGGGCTCAGTCAGGAAAAACTGGGGGAGCAACTCGGTATTACGTTCCAACAAATTCAAAAATATGAAAAAGGCACGAACCGCGTTGGAGCAAGCCGTCTTCAGGCGATTTCCGAAATTCTCGACGTTCCGGTATCCTATTTTTTTGAAGAAGCTCCCGGCGCCCGTTCATCCGAGGGTTTTCGCGAGGGTGACAATAATTTCATGGATTTCTGCTCAAGCAATGAAGGTATCCAGCTTTTGCGTGCATTTACCAATATAAAAGACCCGAAAGTTCGCCGTAAAATCATTGATTTGGCCAAAGCCCTTTCAGAAGACGAAACTTTAAATACGCTTTAGGCTGGTTTGTGATAAAAATCGGGGGGCAATTTTAATCAAAATTGCCCGTTTCATTATTGTTATTTCCCTGATGAAGGCAATTTGTTCACTCTGTGAAAAATCCGCTTTTATTGTTTTACTTCGGGTCTCACATGCCTGAACGATGTTTGAAAAAGACGTCAAATTTTATTGACAGATAAAGAATATCACATTTATTTCGCGATAGAGACCAAAACAGCATTGACGCAATTCGACAAGCTTGGCAAATAAAGCAACTGTCGTTTTTCTTTTCGGAGTATCCGGAGAGAATGTAAACGTCTTCTTTCTAGAGGGGTTTCCCGTGTCTCATCAAAATTATCTTTTTACCAGTGAATCGGTATCGGAAGGTCATCCCGACAAAGTTTGTGACCGTATTTCAGATGAAATTGTTGATATGATCTATAAGGAAGCAGCCAAATCAGGAGTTGATCCCTGGTCTGTTCGCGTTGCCTGCGAAACCTTGGCTACAACCAATCGTGTTGTTATTGCCGGCGAAGTTCGCGTGCCCGATACGCTTTTGAAAAAAGATAAAAATGGCAAGCTTGTCCACGATAAAAAGGGAAATCCGGTTATCAATCCTTCGCGCTTCCGCTCGGCAGCTCGCCGTGCTATCCGCGCTATCGGTTACGAGCAGGAAGGTTTCCATTGGAAAACCGTGAAGATAGATGTTTTGTTACATTCCCAATCGGCGGATATTGCGCAAGGTGTCGATAATGCATCCGATCGACAGGGCGAAGAAGGGGCCGGAGATCAGGGAATCATGTTCGGCTATGCTTGCCGTGAAACACCGGACTTGATGCCCGCACCTATTTATTATGCCCATAAAATCCTCGAAACATTGTCAATTGCACGCCATCTTGATGAAGGCGAGGCAAGCAAGCTCGGACCGGATGCAAAAAGTCAGGTGACTGTGCGTTATGAGAACGACAAACCGGTCGAGGTGGTTTCCATTGTTCTTTCGACACAGCATATCGACCCGACATGGGATTCCAAAAAAGTTCGTTCGGTTGTCGAACCCTATATCCGTCAGGCTCTGAGCGATATAAAAATTGCCGATAATTGTAATTGGTACATCAATCCGACAGGTAAATTTGTTATCGGTGGTCCGGATGGAGACGCAGGTCTTACCGGTCGCAAGATCATTGTTGATACTTATGGCGGTGCCGCTCCTCATGGTGGTGGTGCATTCTCCGGTAAAGATACCACAAAGGTCGACCGTTCTGCTGCCTATGCCGCGCGTTACCTTGCCAAAAATGTTGTGGCAGCAGGGCTTGCCGATCGCTGCACAATCCAGCTTTCTTACGCCATCGGTGTGGCTCAGCCCTTGTCCATTTATGTTAATCTCCACGGTACCGGCAAGGTTGATGAAGGTGCAGTCGAGGCAGCTATCCGCAAAGTTATGGATTTGTCGCCTTCGGGGATTCGCAAACATCTTGAGCTTAATAAAGCGATTTATGCCAAAACATCCGCTTATGGACATTTTGGTCGCAAGCCCGGCCGCGATGGTTCGTTCTCGTGGGAGCGGACAAATCTCGGTAAAGCACTGAAAGAGGCGATTAAGGCGTAATGGACGGCCATAAAGAACGGGCAAGTGAAGCTTTTTTTGGACGGCGTCGGGGTAAAGCCTTGCGTGCCGCCCAGATCAAGCGTGAAGAAACATTGCTTCCCCTTCTTAAACTGGATTTGAGCAAGCCTGCCCCTGAACAACTGGCCGAATTGTTTTTCAATGGTGACGCGCCCCATGTTGGCGCGGATGTACGTATTGAAATCGGTTTTGGCGGCGGTGAACACCTTGTCCATGAAATGGACAGGTTTCCACAAACGGGATTTATCGGCGTAGAACCATTTGTTAACGGCATGGCAAAATTGCTCGGCGCTTTGGAAGGCCAGAAGCAGAGATTGCAACACATCCGCCTCTATGATGACGATGCGACCGAATTGCTCGACTGGTTGCCATCATCTTCGATTGCAGGGATAGATCTGTTCTATCCTGACCCGTGGCCAAAGAAAAAGCATTGGAAACGCCGGTTCGTCAACGAAAAAAATCTCGACCGTTTTGCTCGTGTGTTGAAAAAAGGTGCACCTTTCCGCTTTGCTTCCGATATTGATACTTATGTAAATTGGACGCTTTTCCATTGTGCACACCATCCGGATTTTATCTGGTCCGCATCGACGCCGGACGATTGGAAATTGCCGTTTCAAGAGTGGCCGGGAACGCGCTATGAAGAAAAGGCGATGAAAGCTGGGCGAACACCTGCCTATCTCACATTTGTCAGAAAATAACAGCAATAGAAAATGATCGGACTGGAATGTTCTTTTCAAGAACTGTTTTCAACATTCAATAAGGTTCTACTTGAAAATAAAATTTAGCGGGTGTATATTGTAGAAAATTCTTGATCGTTTGATGAAGAGTGGGTTTTCCGAACCCGCTCTTTTTTGTTACGGGAATGGTCCTGTCAGTATTTGGAAAAGTTGGGTATGAGCGAGAGCGGACAAACAGTTGATTTGGATGAACCGCGTCTTTTCGAGGAAAAAGGCGTTGAAGCGCGAGTGGTTGCAATTGTTGCTCCGGTGCTAAAACCTCTCGGTTACAGGATTGTGCGTGTACGTCTATCCGGACTTAATGGTCTTACTTTGCAAATTATGGCCGAACGTGGCGATGGCACAATGACAATCAAGGACTGTGAAGAAGTCAGCAGTGTCGTGTCTCCCATTCTGGATGTCGAAGATATTATCGAACGCAAATATCATCTGGAAATTTCTTCGCCGGGAATTGATCGTCCATTGGTCAGAAAATCCGATTTTTCGCGTTGGCAAGGCCATATTGCAAAAATTGAAACGTCGATCATGGTGGACGGGCGCAAAAAGTTTCGCGGAACAATCAGCAATGTCGACGAGAACGGTTTTGTTCTGACGACCGATAAAGCTGCCTATGGGGAATCATTGGCGGTTCAGCTTCCGTTTACAGATATTGCAGATGCGCATCTGGTTTTAACCGACGATCTTATTCGTGATGCGCTGGCAAAAGATAAAGCATTGCGTCAACAATCCATTCCCGATGATAACCTCGGGGTAGATGACAATTCTGCCAATGATAATCATCGTGATGTGGAAAAAAATAATTCGAGCGGTAAGGACAAACGGAAACGGTCCAAACCGAAATCGGAAAAAAGATAACTTAGTCGATGCCGTAAAGCGGCACAAAAAAGGAGAGAATCAATGGCTGTGAGCGCTAATAGGCTTGAACTTCTGCAAATTGCAGATGCCGTTGCCCGCGAAAAGTCGATTGACCGTGAAATTGTCATTTCTGCAATGGCCGATGCTATCCAGAAAGCTGCCCGGTCACGTTATGGTCAGGAAACCAATATACGTGCAGACATCAATTCCAAAACCGGCGAAATCAAGTTGCAGCGTTTGTTGGAAGTTGTCGACAATGTCGAGGATGACGCAACCCAGATTTCTCTTGAAGATGCAAAAAAACGCAAACCCGATGCAGAAATCGGCGACTTTCTGTCAGATCCCCTGCCTCCGATGGAATTCGGCCGTATTGCTGCCCAGTCAGCAAAGCAGGTTATTGTCCAGAAAGTGCGCGAGGCCGAACGCGATCACCAGTATGAAGAATATAAAGATAAGGTCGGCGAGATCGTTTCCGGTACAGTCAAACGCGTAGAATATGGCAATGTCATTGTCGATCTTGGGCGTGGTGAAGCGATTGTCCGTCGTGATGAACTCATTCCGCGTGAGTCGTTCCGCTATGGCGATCGTATTCGTGCTTATGTCTATGATGTCCGGCGTGAACAACGCGGGCCGCAAATTTTCCTTTCTCGTACCCATCCGCAATTTATGGCGAAACTTTTCACCATGGAAGTGCCGGAAATTTATGACGGTATCATCGAGATCAAATCGGTTGCCCGCGATCCCGGATCACGTGCGAAGATTGCTGTTGTATCGCGCGATGGTTCGATTGATCCGGTCGGCGCATGCGTTGGTATGCGTGGTAGCCGTGTTCAGGCTGTTGTCAACGAACTTCAGGGCGAGAAAATCGATATTATTCCGTGGTCACCTGATGCTGCAACCTTTATCGTCAATTCATTGCAGCCGGCAGAAGTTGCCAAGGTTGTTCTTGACGAAGATGCAGAACGTATCGAAGTCGTTGTGCCGGATGACCAGCTCAGCCTAGCAATCGGACGGCGCGGGCAAAATGTGCGTCTGGCTTCACAATTGACCGGCTGGGATATCGATATTCTTACGGAACAGGAAGAATCGGAAAACCGCCAGAAAGAATTTGCAAAACGCAGCAAGCTTTTCATGGAAGCTCTGGATGTCGATGAAATGGTCGCTCAGGTTCTTGCTTCCGAAGGTTTTGCTTCGATTGAAGAAATTGCTTATGTCGATCCGGAAGAAATCAGCTCGATTGAAGGTTTTGATGAAGAAACCGCTTCTGAAATCCAGCAGCGCGCCAAAGACTTTATCGACAAACAGGAAGCCGAGCTTGACAAAAAACGTAAAAAACTCGGCGTTTCGGATGATTTGCGTGAGTTGCCGGGTATGACAACCGCTATGATGGTGGCTGTCGGTGAAGACGGTGTCAAAACAATCGAAGACTTTGCCGGTTATGCTGTTGACGATCTTACCGGTTGGCGCGAGCGCAAGGATGGTGAAACACAGAATTTTGCCGGTGTGTTGACACCTTTTGACATCAGCCGTGCAGATGCCGAAGCAATGGTTGTTGCCGCCCGTCTGAAAGCAGGCTGGATGACCGAAGAAGATATTCATAACGAAGATCATCAACAGGCCGATGAAGAAGCGAAAGCTGAAACACCGGACGAGACAGAAACACCGGCAGAATAGGAAAGACAGGTTGATTGATGAATGACCGTACATGCATCCTGACAAGAAAAAGTGGAGAGGCGCAAGAACTTATCCGCTTTGTTGCCGGACCGGACGGTCATTTGGTACCCGATATAAAAGCCAATTTGCCGGGGCGGGGGGCATGGATTTCCGCTTCCCGATCGGTGCTTGAAGAAGCAATCAGGCGTAAGGCTTTTACACATAGCCTGAAGGCTGATATTATTGTAGATCAGGGGATTGCCGATCTTGTTGATAAACTTTTGGTCAAGGCAGCGCTCGGCCGTCTTGCTTTGGCACGGAAAGCCGGTGCGGTTGTCACCGGTGCGACAAAAGTAGAGCAGGCAATAAGGGCGGGTGAGGCATGCCTTGTTTTGCATTCAAAGGAAGCCGCTTTTGATGGCAAACGCAAGATTGAACAGGCAATTTACTCGGTCAGGCGACCGGATAGGCAAGATATTCCGGTTGTAACTTTGTTCGATAGTGATGAAATGGGTGTGGCTTTTGGTGATAATCCTGTGGTACATGCTGCATTATTGAATATAAAGCTTGCGCAGGGATTCATTAAAACGGTGCAAAAACTTGTCGCCTACCGCGATGGTAAGCACTAGGCCGGAAAAGAAGACGGTAGAAGCCGTGAAGGAAACGGAATGACGGAAAACAATAACGACAAGAAAACAGCCAAAAAAACGCTGACCTTAAAACGTCCGGGGATTGAAACCAGCACGGTCAAGCAAAATTTCAGTCATGGGCGTACAAAGGCGGTCGTCGTCGAAACGAAGCGGCGTAAAATTACCCGTCCGGACGAGAAGGTTGAAGTCAAGCCGGTTGTGACCAAGCCGCGCGTTGCCCCGACTGTAAAACCGCGCACCGAAATGCCCCCAAAAGTTTCCTTGCAGCATCCGCACAGCAATCTTTCCTCGGCTGAAATGGAAGCCCGTATGCGTGCTCTTGAAGAGGCGCGTCTTCAAGCAGAAGAAGAACATAAACGCGAAGAAGAAGAGCATAAGCGCGCCGAAGAAGAAGCAAAACGTCGCCAATTGGAAGAGGCAAAACGCGCCAAAGAACGCGAAGAATTGTTGCGCAAGCAAGCTGAAGCAGATGCAAAAGCCCGCGCAGCCCATGAAGCGGAAAAGGACGAACCACACAAAGCCGACGTTAAAAAGCCGGAAGTCAGGAAGCCTGAGGTTCATAAAGCCAAAGAAAGTCATCGGCCTAAAACAGGTAAACAGGCTGCCAATCGCCCGATTGAACTTGACATTGCGCCCGTTACCAAACAACGCGCAGCCGCTCCTGTCACAAAACGCAATATTGTTGACGATGACGAGGACGAACATCGTTCACGTCGCGGTGGTGGCAATAAATCGGAAGTGCGTGTTCCAAAGGCCGTCAAAGGCGGAGACGAACGTCGCCGCAGCAAGCTCACGCTGAACAGCGCACTTGACGATGAAGGCAATTCGCGTGGCCGCTCGATGGCTGCAATGCGTCGGCGTCAGGAAAAATTCAAACGCTCGCAAATTCAGGAACCGCGTGAAAAAATTTCGCGCGAGGTGACAATTCCTGAAACCATTACCATTCAGGAACTCGCCCAACGTATGACCGAACGCTCTGTCGACGTTATCAAATACTTGATGAAACAGGGGCAGATGTTGAAACCCGGTGATGTGATTGATGCCGACATGGCGCAATTGATTGCCGAAGAATTCGGCCACACGGTAAAACGCGTTGCAGAATCGGATGTTGAAGAAGGTCTCTTCAATGTTCCGGATGATCCGGCAAAGCTGAAACCGCGTCCGCCTGTCGTTACCATTATGGGGCATGTTGACCACGGCAAGACATCGCTTCTTGATGCCATCCGTCATGCCAATGTTGTGGCCGGTGAAGCGGGTGGTATCACCCAGCATATCGGTGCTTATCAGGTCGAACAAAAGGGACAGAAGATCACCTTTATCGATACACCGGGACATGCGGCCTTTACAGCCATGCGCGCCCGCGGTGCGCAGGTGACCGACATTGCGGTTCTGGTGGTTGCAGCCGATGACAGTGTCATGCCGCAAACGATTGAATCCATTCACCATGCAAAAGCCGCCGGTGTGCCGATTATTGTTGCCATCAACAAGATTGATAAACCGGCTGCCGACCCGCAGAAAGTCAGAACAGAACTGCTTCAGCATGAAGTGTTCGTCGAAAGCATGGGCGGCGATACACTGGAAGTCGAGGTTTCGGCAAAAACCGGCAAGAATATCGACAAGCTTCTCGAAGCAATTCTGCTACAGGCTGAAATTCTTGACTTGAAGGCCGATCCAGATCGTACAGCCGAAGGTGTTGTTATTGAAGCGCAGCTTGATCGCGGTCGCGGTGCTGTTGCAACGGTTCTCATCCAGAAGGGAACATTGCATCCTTCCGATATTATCGTTGCCGGTAACGAGTGGGGTCGTGTTCGTGCGCTCATCAATGACCGTGGTGCCCATATCAAAGCTGCAACCCCGTCAATGCCGGTAGAAGTGCTCGGCATGCAGGGCACGCCTCAGGCGGGTGACCGTTTTGCAGTCGTCGCCAATGAAGCTCAGGCTCGCGAGATTGCCGAATATCGTCAACGTCTTGCCCGTGAAAAAGCGGTTGCACGGCAGGCAGGCTCGCGCGGTTCGCTCGAACAGATGATGAATCGTATGCAGACAAGCGGCATGAAAGAATTTCCGCTGGTCATCAAAGGGGATGTTCAGGGTTCTGTCGAAGCGATTACGTCAGCACTGGAAAAACTTGGCAATGACGAAGTGCGCGCCCATATTGTCCATGCCGCACCCGGTGGTATAACGGAAAGCGATGTATCATTGGCTGCAGCATCGAATGCTGCCATTATCGGCTTCAACGTTCGTGCGAACAGTCAGGCGCGTGACGCAGCCGAAGCCCAAGGCATCGAAATTCGCTATTACAATATCATTTATGATCTTGTTGACGATGTGAAGGCAGCAATGTCGGGCATGTTGACGCCGGAACGGCGCGAAACTTTCCTTGGCAATGCGGAGATTATCGAAGTCTTCAACATTTCCAAGGTTGGCAAAGTGGCCGGATGTCGTGTTACCGAAGGCAAGATGGAACGCGGAGAGGGTGTCCGCCTTATTCGCGACCATGTTGTTGTCCATGAAGGCAAGCTCAAGACTTTGAAACGCTTCAAAGACGAAGTTGCAGAAGTTCCTGCCGGTCAGGAATGCGGTATGGCCTTCGAGAATTACGACGATATTCGCGTTGGAGATATTATCGAAGCATTCCGAGTTGAAACAATTAAACGCTCGCTCTAAATGATCTTATGTTTGGCCATATATTAAATGATATGGCCAAACGGAACATCCCGTTGGATGGACAAAAGTCGCGCCGGTTTTCAAGTGGTTGTTGGCCGCTTAATTCGATGCGAATTGATCGTTCGGAAAAATTTCGGGATATTTATCTAAAAAATATACGCCCGAAAAATCAAAGGTATTAGCTATGAAACATGCAGGCCCCTCTCAAAGGCAATTGCGTGTCGGCGAGCAGGTTCGCCACGCCCTTGCCTCCATCTTCCAGCGCGGAGTTATTCTGGATCCCGTGCTTGACGGCGTGGTTCTCAGTGCAACAGAAGTCAAAATGTCACCGGATTTGCGCGTTGCGACCTGCTTTGTTGCACCACTTGCCGATGCTGATGGCGAAGAAGTGGTAAAAGCACTCAATCACCATGCAAGATTTATTCGCGGCGAAGCGGCAAGAGATTTGCGGCAATTAAAATATATGCCGGAGTTCCGCTTCAAACCGGATACCAGTTTTGACAATTTTGCAAAGATCGACGCTCTGTTGCATTCGCCAGAGGTAGCGCGGGATCTTCATCACGATGACGAGGAAAAGGAATAGAATTTTATGGCGCGTCAGCGGAAGAAAAAAGGCCGTCCGGTTTCGGGGTGGGTAATTCTTGATAAGCCGAAAGGCATGGGGTCGACCGAGGCTGTCTCGAAAATCAAATGGCTGTTTCAAGCCGAAAAAGCCGGACATGCCGGTACACTCGACCCGCTTGCGTCGGGTATGTTGCCGATTGCTCTGGGCGAAGCCACGAAAACTGTTCCCTATGTTGTTGACGGTACAAAGGTTTATCGTTTTACCGTTTCCTGGGGCGAAGAACACAATACCGATGATATGGAAGGTGAAGTCACAAAAACATCTACCAAGCGGCCAAACAAAGAAGAAATATTGGCGATATTGCCCAATTACACAGGCACAATTCTTCAAACCCCGCCGCAATTTTCTGCTATCAAGATTGATGGAAATCGCGCTTATGATCTGGCACGAGAAGGTGAAAAAATAGATATTCCACCGCGTGAAGTCGAAATTGACAGTCTTGAGCTTATCGAGATGACGCCGGAAGGGCATTCGGTCTTCGAGGTGGAGTGCGGTAAAGGAACTTATGTGCGCGCTCTGGCTCGCGATATGGGGAGAGAACTCGGATGCTATGGCTATATTGCCGATTTGCGTCGCATTGAAGTTTCACCTTTTGTAGAAGACGATTTTGTGAGCCTCGAAGAGCTGGAAGCTGTTGCACCCGAAAGAGGCGAGGCTGACGCCAATGGCATTTTTCCGCCGCGTGATTTTTCCGCTCTTGACGAACTTCTGATCGAAACCGGTGCGGCACTTGAATTTCTGCCGCAATATCCGTTAAGCGACGAGCAGGCCTACCGTGTACGAATGGGGAATCCTGTTTTGTTACGCGGGCGTGATGCACCTGTTGACGAGGATGAGGTTTGTGTGACCCAAAAAGGCAAATTGCTTGCGATCGGTATGATTGAAAAAGGCCAGTTCAAACCAAAGCGTGTCTTCACGGTTAGCTGATGTTCGTCGGGCAAAAAGCTTGTCTATCGAGAATATTCGGGACGGGATCGTGTGTTACTCAAGACAGAAAAGCTTGAGGTAAAAGAACAGAGTTCAGCATTTTTTAGGTTCTGCGCCGGTTGTTGTACTGACATCAGCGATCCGGATATTCGCCTGCCAAAGGTCATGTTCATAACATGATTGCGATTAGCCAATATTGTTATCAAATAAATAAAAGCCTTCACAGGCAAATATCGGCTTTATTGTCCTGAAAGCGGGTATTTCGCTCACATCTTTCATAATTGGCAAACAGTGTTTATTGTTGTTTGGAAGCGGGAAAATAAAATTTATTTTGTATAGATTCAATTTTCGTTGTTAATTTATTTTATCATGTAACATTAAAAATATATATTATATATTTAATGAAAAATAAACTATTAAAACAATAAATTTTTATAAAATTATTGATTAATTAGAGGATATTTATATAAAAATATAGATATTTCTATTGTTTATATGATCTATTTTCTTGAAAATTTTTAATTTGTGCAAGAAAAGCTCTTCATAAGAGATATAGTCTTGATAAAATAACATTGACCGCAGGTTTTTTTTCACTTCCGGCTTTTATGTTTAATGGAGATGATGGGCCGAATGTTTAACCTGTATCTGGTCGGCACCCGGTACAGTATGGCGTTCAATCATCCTGTGCACTCTCAAGCCATCGGGAATCTGGCTTAATTGGCGCAGTTTTTCCGTTACTTCGGCATCAGCCTTTGTGCGGCGGCGATTGTGTCTTAGATAATCCACCCAGGTTGGCATATGATAGGTTTCAATCCACCGGTTGGGGTGTTCGAGATCACGTAACAAGGTCCATTGTCTCGCTCCGTCACGCAATCTGATACGCCGCCTTAGCGACATTGTTTTGAGAAATTCTGCAAGATCTTCGTCTTTAATCTCGTAATCGATCATTATCATGATCGGGCCACTTCTTGCCTGAAGGTCAAGATGCAGTTCGGGTTCGCGGAATTGATCGAGCGGATCAAGATTGAGACCCGGTATTTCAAAGATTGTGAATTTGAACCCCATCAATGCGCCGATGACAAGAAATATTACACAAATATATAAAGCAACGACAGGCGAATAACTGTCGGCGAGGCTTCCCCATAGCCAGCTTCCGACCGCCATCCCCCCGAAAGAGGATGTTTGATAAAGTGCCAGAGCGCGTGAGACAACCCAGCGCGGCGTTGACAATTGCACAGAAACATTAAAGAGCGAGAGTGCCAGAACCCAGCACATACCGGCGGGAAAAAGAACAATATGGGCAATGATTGCCGAATTGCTCAAAGCAAGTAACAGACACGACAATGCGTAACCGATGAAAGAACCGGCAACAATAGCTTCCGAGGAAAAACGTTTTCTTATCTGCGAATTGATAATGCCGGCAGCTATAGCTCCTATGCCGAAAGAACCGAGCAACGTGCCGTAAATGAGAGCACCGCCGTCGAGTTTGTCATGCGCAATAACGGGCAGAAGTGCAAGAACCGAAATCGCACCCAATCCGAACATGAATGCGCGGGTCATGATGTTTAAAAGATGCGGTGACATCAAGACATAGCGCAAACCGTCCGACATTGCCTCGACAAGCCGTTCGCGTGGCAAACCATTATTGACATAGTCCGGTTTCCAGAAAAACAATGCACCAAGAAGCGGAATATAGCTGAATGCATTGAAAACAAATGCGGCTGCACCACCGAATGCGGCAACAATAGCGCCGCCGGTTGCAGGGCCGACACTGCGCATCAGATTGAAACCGACACTGTTCAATGTAACGGCAGCCGAAATATCCTCGCGCGGAACAATGTCACCAACAGTCGCTTGCCAGGGAGGATTATAAAGGGCCGAGCCACAGCCGATCAGAAAGGTGAAAGCAAGCAACAGCCACGGGGTTAAAAGACCGAGATAGGTGAGAACCGCAAGGAGAACCGAAACGGCCATCATCATCAATTGGGCGGTAATCATAATCTGGCGACGATTGAAATTATCGGCGAGTGCACCGGCCAACAGTGAAAAAATGACAACCGGTAAAGTGTTCGCCCCCTGAACAAGCCCTACCATTGAATGGGACGTGCTGATTAATGTCATGAGCCAGCCGGCACCGACTGTCTGGATGAGGCCACCCAGATTGGATACAAGCGTTGCCGCCCACAGGCTTCTGAACGCGTGACTTTTGAATGGTGCAAATGCTGAGCTTTTTTGTTGCATCGGTTCCCGTTATATGAATTTATTTGATTCAATCTAGGCGAGACCTATGAAAGCCGCAAGTCTCGATGCCAGGACTTGCTTATTTCGGGGTAAAAATCCACACACCTATTTTTGATAATATTGTCCGATTACAATTTTAAAAAAGAAAAAGATTGAATTGTCTTTTAATGTCACTTTGAAAGTTGATATTTTGAAATATATCGTCAGGTTAAGTTTTAAATTGCGAAAAATATATAAATTACAACCGGATTTATAAAGAACATTGTTATCGCGTTTAATCATTGGCTTGAATGACGTCTGTTTTTTAAAGGCGTTGAAAGAACGCTGAAGGAAAATTGGTCGAAAACCTTGGCAAATGATCGGCAGGGCTAGTAATGGCTGCGCATTTCCTATATATGAACCTGTCGTGCAGATGTTTTTGCATTTGCCGATTCATAGACCCTAGCTGGACGACATCCCGGCCGGGGCGTCTTCAATGTCCCATTTTTTTGAAAGGATGATACGATGTCGATTACTGCTGAACGTAAACAGGCTCTCATCAATGAATATGCAACCAAAGCAGGCGATACAGGTTCGCCGGAAGTACAGGTTGCTATTTTGTCAGAACGTATTGCCAATTTGACCGAGCATTTCAAATCCCACAAAAAGGATAACCATTCCCGTCGTGGCCTTTTGAAACTTGTTTCCCAACGTCGTCGTCTTCTCGATTACCTGAACGGTGTCGATGAAAAACGTTACCAGTCGTTGATTTCCAAGCTCGGCTTGCGTCGCTAAAACAATCAGGGCGGGAAATCACAAGGTTTCCCGCCTTTCAATTTCTACAACTTGAAAAAGTCGCAGAAATCGAGGAACCGTCATGGGGCAGGATTGCCAGCCGCACAGGAAAACAATCGTGTGCGTCTCGTTGTCTTGCCCATGACATGACAAAAGAACTAGGCCGTTTAAAGGGGAATATGCCTTTGACGGTTAATCAAGGACAAGAAATGTTTTTTAACACTCATAAAGTAGAGATTGACTGGGCAGGCCGCCCGCTAACTCTTGAAACAGGAAAAATTGCCCGTCAGGCTGACGGTGCAGTTATGGCAACTTATGGCGAAACAATTGTTCTCGCCACCGTGGTTTCCGAAAAAGAACCCAAGCCCGGACAGGATTTTTTCCCGCTCACAGTCAATTATCAGGAAAAGACTTATGCAGCCGGTAAAATACCGGGTGGTTATTTCAAGCGTGAAGGCCGTCCGAGCGAAGGTGAAACATTGATTTCGCGTTTGATCGACCGTCCGATCCGCCCGCTTTTTGCAGAAGGCTACAAAAACGAAACTCAGGTTATTATCACTGTTTTGCAGCATGACCTTGAAAACAATCCCGACATTTTGTCGATGATTGCCGCTTCTGCTGCTTTGACACTTTCGGGTGTTCCGTTCATGGGGCCGATTGGTGGCGCACGTGTCGGCTATATCAACGGCAAATATGTGTTGAATCCGAATATTGATGAAATGCCGGAATCAAAGCTTGATCTCGTCGTTGCCGGCACATCCGACGCGGTTTTGATGGTTGAATCGGAAGCGCAGGAACTGAGTGAAGATGTGATGCTCGGTGCTGTTGTTTTCGGTCATAACGGCTTCAAGCCGGTTATTGACGCGATTATCAAACTCGCTGAAGTTGCTGCCAAGGAACCACGTGAATTTGCTCCCGAAGATTTGAGCGCTTTGGAAAAGAAAATGCTCAAATTTGCCGAAAAAGATCTGCGTAAAGCCTATCAGATTACCGACAAGCAAGAGCGTTATGCCGCTGTTGATGCAGTCAAAGCCAAGGTCGACGCAAAGTTCATGCCTGAAGGTGAAGACGAGCCGGAATATAATGCAGAAGAAATTGCGACAGTCTTCAAGCATTTGCAGGCAAAGATTGTTCGTTGGAACATTCTCGATACAGGTAGCCGCATTGACGGTCGCGATTTGAAAACAGTCCGCCCGATCTATACGGAAGTCGGCATTTTGCCACGCACGCACGGTTCGGCATTGTTTACCCGTGGTGAAACACAGGCCGTCGTTGTTGCAACTTTGGGAACAGGTGAAGACGAGCAATATATTGATTCGCTCACAGGAATGTACAAGGAAACATTCCTTCTCCATTATAACTTCCCGCCATTCTCGGTTGGTGAAACCGGACGCATCGGCTCACCGGGGCGCCGTGAAATCGGCCATGGAAAGCTTGCATGGCGTGCAATCCATCCGATGCTTCCCTCGCAGGAAAGTTTCCCTTACACAATCCGCGCTGTTTCGGAAATTACCGAATCCAACGGGTCGTCATCCATGGCTACTGTTTGCGGTACATCCCTGGCATTGATGGATGCCGGTGTTCCGTTGCAACATCCTGTTGCCGGTATTGCTATGGGCCTCATCAAGGAAGGTGACCGTTATGCAATCCTTTCCGATATTCTTGGTGATGAAGATCATCTTGGCGATATGGATTTCAAGGTTGCCGGTACGGAAAATGGTGTCACTGCTTTGCAGATGGACATTAAAATCAACGGCATTACCGAAGACATCATGAAAGTGGCACTCGGACAGGCCAAAGAAGGCCGCATCCATATTCTGGGTGAAATGGCAAAAGCTTTGACCGGAGCACGTTCCGAATTGGGTGAATATGCTCCACGTATCGAGATGATGAATATTCCTGTCGATAAAATCCGCGATGTTATCGGTTCCGGCGGCAAGGTTATCCGCGAGATTACCGAGCAAACCGGTGCCAAGATTAATATCGAAGATGATGGCACAATCAAGATTGCATCTTCCGATGCCAAAACAATCGAAGCTGCAAAACGCTGGATCCATTCCATTGTCGACGAGCCGGAAGTTGGACAGATCTATCAGGGTACTGTTGTGAAGACAGCCGATTTTGGCGCTTTCGTCAATTTCTTCGGTCCCCGTGACGGTCTGGTACATATTTCCCAATTGGCTCCCGAACGCGTCAACAAGACGACAGATGTCGTCAAGGAAGGCCAGAAAGTTTGGGTCAAACTTATGGGATTTGATGAACGTGGCAAAGTCCGCCTGTCGATGAAGGTTGTCGATCAGGAAACAGGGCAGGAAATTCCGCGCGAAGAAGCTCCGAAGTCTGAAGAATCCGACCATGCCGAAAAACATGGAAAGCATGAAAAGGCTGAAAAGCACCACGAAGACAATGGTGAAAAGGGCGAGAGGGATGAAAAATCCGATAAGCCTGAAAAGAAACATCGTCGCAAAAAGAATGCTGATAAAGACAAAGAATAGTCTTTGAAACAACATTGAATGGAAAAAGCCGCTCCTCATGAGCGGCTTTTTTTTGGAGATGAAATCAAAGGCAGATCAAGGCAGATCAAAGGAAATCAAAGGGAATCGAAGGAAATCAAACGGGATTTGGTTTTCTTTGGATGACGAGGTTGGAATAAAAGCAATCTACCGGAAAGTCCGGTTATTTTTTTAAGAATGGTTCGTTCAAAAGCGATCATTGCATAAAGCGGTTCTTGGATCCGACATATTGTCAAAAATTCCGGACAGAAAACAAATATCTATTGCTGCAAATCTTTGCAGGTAGATCATTGTTCCGGTTTTTGTTTTCAATTTTAAAATTGCGCCTTCTTCAGCATAACGATAAAGGAACAAAGATACGGGCTTGTTAAAAAGCCGGTTTAAAAAAAGCGAGTTCAAAATGTCGGTTTTTCTGCCTTTTAACCAGAATGTTATAGAACATCCACATCCGGAAAGTTTGTGGTGCGCATTCGGTTTGACAGAAAAACCGGAAAAAGATTGGGTCAAATCACTCGAAATTATTCAACCTTGGCGGGCGGATTTTTTAACGTTTCAACAGGCTGGCTTTAAATGCTTGCCCGAATTACCCGATGAAACAAAAAAGTTTTCGGGTGGTCTCCTTGAGCTTAACAAGCATAAAAAACTGAACCAGAACCGGTTTCTCGCTCTTTTGCATGTGGTGAAAGCCGGTGGCACAATTATTGTCAGTGGCGATAAATTATCCGGTGCCCAATCCTTTTTGAAATGGGTCAATTCTATTGTTCCGGTTTTGGGGAAGCTCTCGAAAGCACATGGCATTGTTTTCTGGTTGACCGTACCGGAGGATATTCAGGAAAAAGAGCTGGAAACGCTTCAACAGCTTCCGCAAAGTTTTGAAAATGCCTTCACAACACAGGCAGGCATGTTTTCAAACGGGCGTATTGACCAAGGGTCAAAAATGTTGGTCAAACATATGGAAAGAATTGTGTTTGGTAAAACGGCCGATTTCGGTTCAGGCTGGGGCTATCTTTCCTATGAAGCGATCAAACAGGCAAAAAAGCTTACCGAGCTTGATCTTTATGAGGCCGATTATAATTCACTGGAGGCGGCGAAAACACATATAGGCAGCCTTCACGCTTCCCTTCCGGTCGATTATTTATGGCAGGATATTACAAGCGAGCCGATAGATCGGATTTATGATACAATCTTGTCGAACCCGCCATTTCACGACGGGCGTGCGGCAGATGTCTCATTGGGACAAAAATTCATAAGTGTTGCAGCGCAAAGGTTGAAACCCGGTGGTTGCTTTCTCATGGTGGCCAATCGGCAATTGCCCTATGAAACGACTTTGCAAAAATGTTTCCGGAAAGTACTGCTTCTTGAAGAGCAGAACGGCTTCAAAGTGATTGAAGCGCGCAAATGACGTTTATCAAAAGGCTATAAAGAGGCGGGTAAAGACAACACAAACGTGTTTGAATGTTTTGAGGACTATTCCGACTGATAATTGAGTGACCACAAGGAAAAAGATTATTTAACCTGCCACACGACAAAATGGCAAATAAAAACGCGTATCAAAAAACGTGAATTGCCATCATTGACGTACCATCATTGACAGATTTGAAAACGAAGCCAAAGGATATTTTCCTTTTTCGGGAGCAAATCAATAGGATAGGCAATCGTGTTCTGCCGGATTTTCGCTCCAAAACTATACTTTGATAAACGGTGAACGGTCTTGATGGAAAAGGCAGCAATCAATGCCGCTATATACGATGACAGGAGAGGCTCACCACAGTGGTGCGACAGCTTGCCTGTTCTGCTGAATTATTCTTGTCGAGTGAGGGGATTGAGCGGAACGGAAGCCTGATAAATGACTGATCCCCATGAATTGGGCAACAGTGCCAAAAGGAAATGCAGACAATCACCCCCGAAATAAAAAACGCGGCGAAAATTATTCGCCGCGTGATTCGTCACTGTCTTTGAGTTCTTCCAGTATCGGCATGGACATAATATTATAGCCACAATCAACATAATGGATGTCGCCGGTAACACCGGAAGCCAAATCGGATAACAGATAAAGTGCCGATTTGCCAATTTCATTAATATCAACCGTACGACGCAAAGGTGCATTGCGCTTCTGGTAAGAGAAAATCGCGCGCGCTGCACCAATACCATTACCGGCAAGTGTGCGAACGGGACCCGCTGAAATTGCATTGACACGGATATTCTGCGGCCCGAAATCAGCCGCCAAATAGCGCACCATCGCTTCAAGTGCGGCTTTTGCAACCCCCATAACGTTGTAATTGGGAACAACATGTTGGGATGCACCATAGGTCAATGTCAGCAATGCGCCACCGTTAGGCATTAACCGTCCGGCGCGCTGGGCAATTTCGGTAAAGGAAAATGCCGAAATAACCATTGTACGACTGAAGTTTTCGCGTGTCGTCACATCGACATAACGTCCTTTGAGCTGCGATTTATCAGAAAAACCGATCGCATGAACGACAAAATCAAGTGTACCCCATTCTTTTTCCAGCCGATTGAAAACAGCATCGACCGAAGCAATGTTTTCGACATCGCATTCAAGCAAAAGCTTGGAACCTAATTTTTCTGCCAAGGGTTGGACACGCTTTCCAAATGCATCTCCTTGATAGGTAAAAGCCAGTTCAGCCCCCGCTTTTGCGAGCTGACATGCTATTCCCCAGGCGATTGAATGGTCGTTCGCGACGCCCATTATGAGGCCGCGCTTGCCCTTCATCAAACCTTCCATCATATTCTCCGTAAGCCTGTGGCACTCTCTTAACGAAAGTGTCCGGTTTATTCGTAACGCTGGAAAACCAGCGTTGCATTGGTTCCGCCAAAGCCGAAAGTATTTGACAGGACTGTGTTCAGTTTTTGGTTATCAAGACGTTTGCGTACAATCGGCATATCCGCAAACGCCGGATCAAGCTCATCAATATGAGCACTTTCACAGATGAAATCATTCTTCATCATAAGAAGTGAGTAAATGGCTTCTTGCACACCGGCAGCTCCGAGTGAATGGCCGGTTAGCGATTTGGTTGCCGAAATCGGCGGGCACGAATCACCCGAACCGAAAATCTTGCGAATGGCCTCTATTTCCGGAGGGTCACCCACAGGAGTGGATGTGGCATGGGGATTGATATAATCAATTTTATTTTTGACAGTTGATAAAGCCATGCGCATGCAGCGCTCTGCCCCTTCACCGGAGGGGGCTACCATATCATAGCCATCCGATGTCGCACCATATCCGACAATCTCTGCATAGATCTTTGCACCGCGTGCTTTGGCCACTTCCAGTTCTTCAAGCACCAGAACGCCCGCTCCCCCTGCGATAACAAAGCCGTCACGACCCGCATCATAGGCACGTGAGGCACTTTCAGGCGTTGCGTTGCGTTTACTCGACATAGCACCCATGGCATCGAACAATACCGATAAGGTCCAATCAAGATCTTCGCACCCGCCGGCAAAAACACGATCCTGCTTGCCAAACTGGATCAGCTCATATGCATTGCCGATACAGTGATTGGATGTCGCACAGGCGGAAGAAATCGAATAATTGACGCCCTTTATCTTGAAAAAGGTAGCCAGCGTTGCCGAAGCAGTCGAACTCATGGCTTTTGGCACAGCAAAAGGACCAACGCGTTTGGGGCCTTTTTGGCGTGCAATATCGGCTGAATCGACGATTGTGCGTGTCGATGGCCCACCGGAACCCATAATAATTCCGGTTTCCGGATTTGAAACTTCGGCAGATGAGAGCCCTGCATCGGCAATTGCCTGATCCATAGCAATATGATTCCAGGCAGTACCACGTCCGTGAAAACGCATGGCGCGACGATCAACGAGTGATTCAATGTCAATATGCGGCATGCCGTAAACCTGGCTGCGGAAGCCCAGATCTGCGTATTCTTGCGAAAAACTAATACCCGATTTTGCTTCACGCAAACTATTGAGGACGGCTTCAGGGTTATTCCCGATTGATGAGACAATTCCCATACCGGTTACAACTACTCGACGCATCAGTATCTCCTTGGTATCTCATAAACAAAGGTTCGCTCCCCCTGTCTATTTGCCACCCTGTCTATTTGAAAGAATACTTACTCTTCCTTGAATAAGGCTACACGCAAATCGGCCGCCTTATAAATTATTTCACCATCGGCTTTAACAAAACCGTCAGCAATGCCGAGCACAAGCCGACCACGCATAACACGCTTGAAATCAATACCATATTCGATAAGCTTCGTCTTTGGCGTAACCATTCCGGAAAATTTCACTTCTCCTGTTGAGATGGCACGTCCCTTGCCGGGTTCACCAAGCCAACCGAGGAAAAAACCCGTGAGTTGCCATAATGCATCAAGCCCCAAACAACCGGGCATGACCGGATCGCCAATAAAATGGCAGGCGAAAAACCATAAATCCGGTGTGATGTCGAATTCGGCACGAATCAGTCCTTTGTTGTGTTCGCCACCATTTTCGCTGATTTCGGTAATACGGTTGAACATCAACATTGGCGGAGCCGGTAATTGTGCATTGCCTTTTCCGAACATTTCACCGCGTGCGCAGCTTAAAAGCTCTTCATACGTGTAGCTAGACTTTTGTTCAGCCATTGTTACTCCATCCGTCAGCACTTTATCACTCTTAGCGCCTTTTTACGACATACTCTTAGAGCATATTCAACAATGTTGAAACCGCTTTTCGACAGTTTTTGATGACAAAACACGTTCTTAATCAATTTTATTTGTGATAATTATGACCAGACGCCCGTATAAGTTGAGAAAAGCATAGCTCTAAAGGTGATGGTAACAATCAAGTATACTTGATTGCAAATGCTTTTCAGTATATACAATATCTATCGGATTGGTGGGAAACTTCAAATAACGCGGAAAAAATAGTGATTTATCATTCGCTTGGAGAATTGGAAAAACGCTTACGCGAAAAAGGCTTGCGCCCGACAAGGCAGCGCATGGCTCTGGCCGACTTGTTATTTTCCAAAGGAAACCGCCATATTGCGGCCGAAGAATTGCACGCAGAAGCAGTCAAAGCTGCTGTGCCGGTGTCACTTGCAACAGTCTATAACACTTTGCATCAATTCACCGAGGCAGGGTTGTTGCGCATCATTGCTGTAGAAGGCTCGAAAACCTGGTTCGACACCAACACATCCGATCACCATCATTTCTTCCTTGAAGGGGAAAACGAAATTGTCGATATTCCTTCAGGCCCGGAAGGCAAGCCGATTGTAGGCAATTTACCCGAACCGCCAGATGGTATGGAAATTTCCCACGTCGATCTCATTGTCAGACTGCGTCCGAAAGACGAGTGAGAAAAAATCAAGCCGGAAACAACAGCATATTTTTTCAAAAACCATCTCTGGCAAAATTATCACTGGCAAAATTATCTCTGGCTAAAACCGTCTCTGGCGAGGGTTTTTAACGAGTCTGAACGTCTGGAATATTGCTTCTTTCCTGTCTGTCAACCGTATTTGTTGACGACACGACATGATGTCTTTCAGCGATTTTTGAATGAGAGCCGATTATAGCGGTGGTGAGGCTTAGAGTTTTTCTAACCGAAAATTCCAACCGGTTTGTTTTTTTAGAAATGAAGCTATCTATTGTCATTGAATAGAAATTCATCACTTATTTTCTATTCTTCATCATTGTCATTATTGTCTTCATGATTTGATTCTATTTTTTCCCGTCTTCTTGCCCAGATTCCGGCAGTTTGCGGTTTTACGAAAAATCCGACCACTTCCGGTCTTGCAATCGCCAGATTTTTTTCGATACGTAGCACACATTCTTCTATTTTCGGTGCAGTCAGTTTGTCCTCGAATTCGAGGCTGACATTTACGACGACCTGATTGGGACCCATCTGCTGGGTGATGATTCCGTTGACCTTTTGCACATCGGGGTCGGCGGATACAATGTTGAAAATTGCCTTTTGGACTTCGGGAAGGGCAGCCTCGCCGAGAAGGAGTCCTTTGCATTCTCTGGCAAGAAAAATCGCTGTTACCGCCAGAATGACAGAAATGCCAAGCGAGGCAATGCCATCGAAAATAAAATTACCAGTCAGAATCGAAGCGGTAATGCCGGTTAGAGCAATTGCAATGCCTAAAAGTGCTGCACTGTCCTCGAAAAGAATAGAAAAAACGGTCGGGTCTTTGGAACGGTGGACAGCAGCAAGATAGCCGAGTTTACCTTTTGTGCGGCGGAAATGCCTCAAAGCCAGAAGCCATGAGGTTCCTTCAAAAAATACCGATAGCCCCAAAACAATATAGTTGACGGTTACATTATGAATTTCCGCAGGGGCGAGAACGTGCAAAACGCCTTCAAAAAACGATACACCGGCGCCTAATGCAAAGACCAGCAGGGCAACAATAAAACTCCAGAAATAAAGCTCCCGCCCGTGGCCGAAAGGGTGAACCCGATCGGGTGGAATGGAGGCACGCTTGAGACCGTGCAATAATAACAATTCATTGCCGGTGTCGACAATCGAATGCACACCTTCTGACAACATAGCCGACGAACCGGTAAATGATGCGGCAACAAATTTGGTAAGTGCGATCAGAAGATTGCCTGCGAGTGCTGCATAGATGACTACTTTGGAACCGGAATGTGATGCCATTTAGCGAATATCCGCAATTAAAGAACGACTGGGAAAACAGGTCGGCTTCTGTCCGTGTTTTTGTTGCCACAGTCCAATGGAACGGCGCGTTTTAAACCCCGCAAGACCGTCGGCTTTGCCTATATCATAACCTTGCGATTGCAATTTGTTCTGTAGATTTAAAACTTCGGACTGATAAAGCTCGTCGACTTTTTGCCAGGACTCGATAAAGCCGCGTTTTCCTTCAATCCCGTCCGCGACAGTGGCAATAAAAAGCCCATAAAGGTCGCTCATATTATAAGATTTCAACACATAGAAATTGTCGGTGACAAGAAAGGCCGGTCCAAGACGCCCCGCCGGCATAAGAAGATAAAGCGGGCGGCTTTTGTCAATTTCGGGAAGGGCGTCGGAAGACTGCGGTAAAACACCGAGCTTTTGCCATTCACTTAACATTTTTCCTTGATCGGGACCTTCAAGAAAACAGCCGACAGTTTCTGGAACTTGGACTTCATAGCCCCAACCGGCATTTGCTTTGTAACCGTTAAGCTTGAGGTAGTTTGCAATAGAAGCGAGAGTATCCGGTGTTGATGTCCAGATATTGCGATGGCCATCACCATCAAAATCGACAGCATATTTCAAATAGGATGTCGGCATGAATTGCGGTTGACCTAATGCACCCGCCCACGAACTTTTCATGGAAGCCGCATCCATGTAATGATTCTGTACAATGGTCAAAGCGGCGATAAGCTCGGTTTTGAACATGTCTTTTCGTGTGCTCATAAACGCTTTGGTTGCAAGAACTTCAAAAGCATTATAGGGGATTTTAACACTGCCAAAATTGGATTCCCGCCCCCATATGGCAAGTGTAATCGAAGCGGGAACGCCATATTGTTTTTCTATTTTTTTCAAACGCCCACGGTTTTTGGAAAATTGCGCTTTCCCGTCACCAATAAGACGGGCCAATGTTTTTGCCGAAAAATAATTGGCCGGTGCGCTGAATTCCGCCTGATGTTGGCGCCTTTGCGCTTCCGGCTTTTCTCCTGGAATCACAAGGTCGGGTAATGCGAGATTGGGCGTGACTGTAGAAAGGACTTCCGAAAATGTTCCGGCCGAAATTCCTGATTTGAGAGCCTCTTTATAAAAATCCTTGTTAAGCCAATCACTAAATTGGTTGTTGATCGCGTCACGATCAATGGCGGAGGCATTTGCCACCAAAGCGGCAAAGAGAAGGATAAATGCTGTAAAAAAACGGTAAGTTTTCAACATTCTTCAAAGACTCGTCCTTGCTCGTAACGCCGCAGCCAAAGTGCCATCGTCAAGATAATCCAGTTCTCCGCCAACCGGAACGCCATGTGCCAGACGGGTAATTTTCACCGGATAGGGATGAAGGAGGTCAGTGAGATAATGGGCTGTGGTCTGGCCTTCGATTGTTGCATTGACTGCAAGTATCACTTCTTTGACATCGCCTTCTGCCACACGGTTGACGAGACCTGCAATGTTAAGATCATCCGGCCCTATGCCATCAAGCGGCGAAAGATGCCCACCCAGAACGTGGTATTTGACCTGCATTGTACCGGCTCTCTCCAGCGCCCAAAGATCGGAGACATCTTCGACAACGATGATCGTTGATTGATCGCGCCTCGGGTCGGTGCAAATCGAACAGGGGTCGGATGTATCGACATTTCCGCAGACCGAACAAATACGAATTTTTTCAGCGGCATCCTGCATGGCAAGACCCAGAGGTTTTAACAAAACTTCCTTTTTTTTAATCAGGAAAAGCGCAGCCCTTCTTGCCGAACGTGGCCCAAGACCTGGAACACGTGCAAGAAGCTGGATGAGCTTTTCTATTTCTGGACCCGCAAGATGCTTTGACATGGACGAACTCTTTTAAAAATATATATGCAAACTTCTGGAAAATGCCAGTTATTGGATTGCCAGTTATTGAATTGCCAGTTTTTGAATTGAATGTAACGGATATACCGTCTTTTGATATGAAGATTATTTTCCCATAGTTACAACAAAAGCATGGAGTTTAAAAACCGATTGTTTTGAAATAACAATTGTTCTCGCCTCTTCATCACACGTGTTCTTTACTCCGATTCTTTTTACAATCCGGTTTGATACCGGTTGATGATCTGTTTTCATTATCACTATTTGCGAGCGGCAAAAGCCATATTTATCGCGCTCTCATTATTCAAAGTGCAAGTGTTTTATATCCCTGTAAGCGAATGCATGAAAACGGATTTATCGAGCTTTGAACAGAGCGGATAGGCATTTAGCCGAATTGTTGTTTAATGAAAAACAAAAGCCGTTGTGCTTCCACACAACGAGCTTTTTGAAATGTCTTTTGTTTCTTGTCTTCTCTACCGGTTTTAAAAGTCGGTAACCGAAGGAAACACAAATCAGAATGGCAGTTTGAAGCCGGGAGGTATTGGTAGACCGGCGGTAATTTCCTTGGTTTTTTCAGCCATTGTGTTTTCAATTTTCGCTTTGGCTTCATTATGGGCAGCCATAATCAGGTCTTCGAGAATTTCAACTTCATCGGGTTTTACCAGTGAAGGATCAATCTTGATTGCAGAAATGGTTCCCTGACCGGTCAAAGTCACACTGACCAGACCACCGCCTGATGACCCCGTTTCCTGAATATTTGCCATTTCATCCTGCATGGCCTGCATTTTTGCCTGCATTTCTTTGGCTTTTTTCATCATGCCCATCATGTCACGCATGGGGTTTATTCTCCTTGATCGTTTTCGTCGTCTTCATCAGTCATATCGTCATTATTGGTCAAATCAAGACTGTCGTCAGATCGGTTGACACGCACATCGACAATTTTTGAACCGGGGAAATATCTCAAAATTTTGGCAATATCGGGATCGGCTTCGGCATCGGATAAAAGTGCCTGATGGGCTTTTTCATCCTCTTCACGCAAAGTCAATCCGCCGCCCTCGTTGACGACAGTCACAGTCCAGCGTTCGCCTGTCCATTCTCTAAGCATTTTTGCCATGTCATGGGCAAAAAAGCGAGGCATACCTTCAGCCGGTTCAAATTCGATACGGCCTTGGCGGAACGAAACGGGACGCACAAATTCCTTGACCAGAAGTTTGAATTGCATGTCATTATGCTTGTCGGCAAGATCGACAACATCCTGCAAGGAATGAAGAATAACCCTGTTTACTGCCGGTTCGCTGTTCTCTTCCGCGGTTTCGTTATTTCTTTCGAGGGGTTGCGAAACCTGCTCGTCCGGCTCCAATGCGGCCGAAGACGTGCTCACCAATTGCATGGTTGGTGCTTTTTGCGGGGAAGGGCTTTGCAAATTCTGCTGTTCCGCCACGGCGTTATTGCGAGAGCTATTATCAATCTCTGCACGGGCAGTTTCATGAGTTCCCGTTGAATAAGCATTGTCACTGCCGGTCGAATTACCCGCCAACACATTTTTTGTTGCGGATTGTTCTTCCATGATATTTTTTCCGGAATTGGCACTGCTTTTTTCGGAATTGCCGCTCACATCGTGCGAATCATCTTTGCCTTGTGCCCCATCGGAACTTGGTGGAAGTTTGATGGCAGGCTTTCCCTCGCCAAGGGCTTTCAGCGCCTCGTCAAGTGTTGGCAAGTCGGCCGCATGGGTGAGCCGGATCAAAAGCATTTCGGCAGCATCAATCGGACTTGCAGCCGAATCAACCTCCTGAGTACCTTTAAGAAGCATTTGCCAGGTACTTGAGAGAACGCGCACAGACAGTTTTTTGGAAAAATCAAGCCCGCGTTCGCGTTCTTCTTCAATGAGCGAAATATCATTGGCAATTTCGGGCGTAAAACGCAGTCTCGTCACCAGATGGTTGAAATCGGCAAGCTCGTTCAAAATGACAAGCGGGTCGGCTCCACCGTCATATTGATCGCGAAATTCTTTTAAAGCGCCGGCAACATCGCCTTTCATAATCATTTCAAAAAGGTCGATAATGCGCGTGCGGTCGGCAAGCCCCAACATGGTACGCACAGAATCGGCATCGACTTTGCCGCCACCATGGGCAATCGCCTGGTCGAGTATTGAAAGCGCATCACGAACAGAACCTTCTCCGGCACGGGCAATCAAAGCAAGAGCACTGTCTTCGGCCTCGATTTTTTCAAGATCGGAGATTTTTCTCAAATGAGCTGCCAGCACATTTGAATCGACGCGCCGCAAATTATAGCGTTGGCAACGCGATAAGACAGTCACCGGAACTTTGCGGATTTCTGTTGTGGCAAAAATGAATTTTACATGCGGCGGCGGTTCTTCCAATGTTTTTAACAGGCCATTGAAGGCCTGCGTCGAAAGCATATGGACTTCGTCGATAATGTAGACTTTGAAACGGGCTGCAACCGGACGATAGCGCACCTGTTCAATAATTTCTCTTATATCATCAATACCGGTATGGGATGCCGCATCCATTTCGATCACGTCGACGTGCCGGCCTTCCATAATGGCCTTACAATGTTCGCCGAGTTTGTCCATATGGATTGTCGGTTTATCGATTGTGTCTGTCTTGTAATTGAGTGCACGCGCAAGGATGCGGGCTGTCGTGGTTTTTCCTACGCCACGAACGCCAGTCAACATCCATGCTTGCGGTATCCGTCCACTATCGAATGCGTTTGTAAGTGTGCGCACCATCGGCTCCTGACCGATAAGGTCGGAAAAATTTTGTGGCCGATATTTTCGGGCGAGAACGCGATAACCTGTCTCTGCCTCAGTGCTTTCCATGTGTTCTTCCAGTTTCCGAAATGTGATTTTCCTGAATGTGGACTTTGACGGCGTCTGCGTCAACCAATTGTGTTAAATATAGGATTTCAGGTGGGGATTTTCGACAGTTTAGGGAATTTTTCAAAACGCCATTGCCCGAATTTTCCGATAAACAAGACGTGACCTGAATAAGATGTGATTGGTATAATGAGTGGGAGGCTGGCACTGTGACCCGTGCCGAAGCTCGTTAGGGCTGCTTCCTTCCGGACCTGACCCGGTTGGCGAGTGGCTCGTCCACCACCAACCTCCCGGCGTTCATATCGCTAATTTGAAACAAAAAAGCAAGTCGTGAAACGAAAAACATGGAGATAAATACGTTGCAACAGCCATTTAAACTTGATCCACGTTTGGAAAAAGACAGTTTTTTCATTGTCGGGCTTGCCTTATCCGATGTCCGGCTCATGAATGATTCCCGTTGGCCGTGGCTTATTGTCGTCCCCCGCATTGCCGGAGCGGAAGAAATACATCATCTTTCCGTCGACGATGAACAGGTTCTTATTGCCGAAATGAACGAGGTTGCTGTAGCACTTGAAGCCATCACCGGATGCGATAAAGTCAACACAGCCGCTATCGGCAATATCGTACGACAACTCCATGTGCACATTATTGCCCGTAACGAAGGCGATATAAATTGGCCGAAAACGGTCTGGGGATATGGAGAACCCGTTCCCTATAGCGATGAAGCCGCTCGCAAGCTTATTCGTAAGCTGCAACTGAGGCTCGATTGAATTAAGGCTGGATTGAATATGACATCTTCTGCAATTGCATTTATCGGAAACCCTATCAACCGTCAGCTTGAAAAGCGTACGGATACAATCGTAGCCGAACAGAAAAACCATCATGCGCATTTTATTGTGCTCAACGGTTTTTCAATCGTCTATCGGAATGTTAAAGGGATGGCCGATCTCTATCTTGATGAAAAATCGTTAGAGCTGTTCAAG
This sequence comes from Bartonella sp. B10834G3, assembly GCF_016102505.1. Classification (NCBI taxonomy): domain Bacteria; kingdom Pseudomonadati; phylum Pseudomonadota; class Alphaproteobacteria; order Hyphomicrobiales; family Bartonellaceae; genus Bartonella; species Bartonella sp. B10834G3. The sequence goes on along the minus strand of NZ_JACFOM010000001.1, from coordinate 579,024 downwards.
CCGCAATGGGAAGAAGCCTGCCTGCTTGGTTGGGAAGATGAAAATCCGGTTATTGCTTTGCCGGTTGAAGAATTTGCCGGTCAACCCCCTTCACCATTCAATCAGGTGGGGTTGAGGGAAGCTTATAGCCGCGCACTTTTCAGCCAGACGCAATCGGGCGTTCTCGCACAAGCCTATTCATTGCTCATGTGGCACAAAAATAACCGCTTTTGTTCGCGTTGCGGCAAGCCCAGCCGGATTGCGGCAGGCGGTGCAAAGCGCATCTGCACGGCTTGCGGAACCGAGCATTTTCCGCGAACAGATCCGGTTGCCATCATGCTTGTCCATTTTCGGGACAAGTGCCTTCTTGCCCGCACACCGAGCTTTGAAAAGGGGCGTTATTCCTGCCTTGCCGGTTTTGTCGAACAGGGGGAGACACTGGAAATGGCGGTGCGTCGGGAAACACGCGAGGAAATGGGAATACCGGTGGGCAAGGTGGTCTATATTGCGTCCCAACCTTGGCCGTTTCCGCATTCTTTGATGCTCGGTTGTCATGCCGAAGCGCTCGACGACAAGATTACCATCGGCTATGACGAGATGGAAGACGGGCGCTGGTTTACCCGTCAGGAAGTAGCACTCATGATGGCCGGTCGCCATGAACAAGGCCTGCATTTGCCACCCCGCGCAGCAATTGCCAATTTTTTGATAAGGGAATGGCTGGAAAAGAAGTTTATCGACTAGGATATGGCTTTTGGTGGCGGTGGTTTTTGTGAGTTTTGAAAAGCGCCGCTATATCATTTAACCGAGTACCTCAAAATTATCCGCTTGTGGTATTTCGTGTTGAACAGCTTGTCTCATCCGTTCTGAACCCGATGCTTCGACCGGACGGAAAATACAAAAGCCACATGTGTTGATCTCAAGTCTTGAGAGCGGCCATTCTCTAATCTTCATCATTATGGCCGAACATTCTCACCCGATTGTCGTCAACCCTCAAATATTATCACTTGCCATAAGCAGGATAAAAGTTCGGGTAAAAATTCATGCTTGAAACACACAAATAGCAATCGGTACATTTCTGCCGATTTCTGTGATTTAAGAGCACCGTCCGGCTAAGCCGGTGAACCTCACCCATAAATTTTCGTGTCGCGGACAGGACTAGCCGGATAGACACCGACTATTCTGACCTTGGTCGAGAAGAAGCCCAATTCTTCCAGAGCAAGGCGCACCATCGGCTGATCGGGGTGGCCTTCAATATCGGCAAAAAATTGTGTCGCATTGAATGTGCCGCCAACCTGATAGCTTTCAAGCTTGGTCATGTTGACGCCATTAGTCGCAAAACCTCCCATGGCTTTATAGAGTGCTGCCGGAACGTTGCGCACACGGAAAAGAAAACTGGTCACGACCTTTTCGCCGTTTTCGGGTTTTGGTGCGCGTTTCTCTTCCCGCGAGAGGATAACAAAACGCGTTACATTATTTTCCGAGTCTTCGACATTTTCTTCAATGATATCCAGACCGTAAAGTTTGGCTGCAAGTTTTGGTGCAAGGGCTGCCTGTGTGCGGTCACCTGCCTGTTTAATGAATTTGGCAGCGCCCGCCGTGTCGGATGAAACGACCGCCTGCCAATGATTGTCGCGGATAATTTTGCGGCATTGTCCCAGTGCATGGATGTGGCTATGAATAGATTTTATCTCTTCACGTTTGACACCGGGCAGCACCATCAATTCAAAATGGATCGGTAAAAAATATTCGCCGATGATGAAGAGTTTTGTTTGCGGCAATAAATGGTGAATATCGGCAACACGTCCGGCAAGCGTGTTTTCAATCGGAATCATGCCAAGGTCGGCTTCTCCGCTCTCGACCGCATGCAAAGCATCTTCAAATGTTGTACAGGGCAAAGGCTCCATTTCGGGAAACATATTGCGACATGCTGTGTCGGAATTGGCGCCGTAATCACCTTGGAACGCTATTTTATTGGTTTTTGTCATTTTCCCGCCCCGATCATTTCTCTTGCGTGTTCGAGATCTTCAATTGTATCAACCCCTAAAGGCACAGTTTCGATAATTTCCGCATCAATACGCATGCCTGCTTCAAGCGCACGCAATTGTTCAAGGCTTTCCCGCTTTTCAAGATAGGAAGGTTGTAACGAGACAAAACGTTGAAGTGCTTTACGTTTATAGGCATAAAGGCCGATATGGTGGTAAAGCGGCCCCTTGCCATAGGGTGCTGTAGCGCGGGTAAAATAAAGGGCGCGCAATCTGGTTTTTCCGATCGGCGAACCAACGATCTTCACCACATTCGGATTGAACTTTTCCTCTTCAACCGAAATTTCGGCCCCCAAAGTGGCAATATCCGTTTCAGGGTTTTCAAGTGGTTTCAATGCTGCGGCAATTTCATGCGGCGCAATTGTTGGCAAATCACCTTGCACATTGACAATGACATCAAAACGGTTATCCGGATCAAGAAGCGTTAATGCTTCATAGATACGGTCGGAACCCGATTGGTGGTCTGGGCGTGTCATGACAGCTTCCATTCCATGCGCCTTGACAGCATTGGCAACGTCTTCATGGTCGGTTGCAACAACCACCCTGCCGAGATTTGCCTTATTGGCGCGTTCGGCAACATGAACAATCATCGGCTTTCCGGCAATATCGGCCAGAGGTTTTCCGGGAAGTCGTGTTGAAGACATGCGGGCAGGAATAAGTATAAGAGTAGAAAAAGCCATCATCATCGTCCTGAAGATTATTATCCCAGTTTATTCTATCCGATTTATAGATGTTGCGTTGATGACGCAAAAGACTTAAATTTTCAACATCTATAAAATTTAAGCGACCGAATTTTTTATGAAGGTATCCACTGTCAACGATCTTATTGCCGCCTGTCTTCTCTGGGCTGTTTTTCTTTTTCTAATCGTTTATGGCAGTGACCTTGTTTATGACCACCAGCAACCGGCAAAAATTGTTTATTCAATCAACGGTGAAGAAGCACCGGTTACCGAAAAGGCAGAGCCGAAACAACAAATATCACTCATTGAAAGGCTTCAACAGGCGGATATTGAAAATGGCCGCAAGGTATTCGGCCAATGCGGTTTATGTCATACGCCTGCAAAAAATGGCCCTGCACGTGTCGGCCCACCTTTATATGGAATAGTGGGAAGGCCATTTGCTTCCGCTTCCGAATACACCTATTCGCGCGCTATGCGGGCAGAAAATGGCAAGACATGGGACTTTGCAACGCTTGACGCCTATCTTGCTTCCCCGCGTAAATATATTCCCGGAACGGCCATGGCTTTTAACGGTGTGAAAGACGAGAAAGACAGAGCTGATCTTATTCTTTATTTGCGTAGTCTTTCTGATGAGCCGGTTGAATTGCCACATTTAACCCCTTAAGAATAACAATCAATAAAATCTGTTTTCTATTGGCTATATTGAAATCGATTGGGGATTTGATGAAACTCGGATTGGCTTTTTGTCTCTTTTTCGCCCTTAATAGTATAGCTATCGCCGATCCCGAGTGGCGCACGAGCCTGTCTCTCGGAGTTGAACCCAAATATGGCGCCAATTTTACCCATTATGATTATGTCAATGTGAATGCGCCCAAAGGCGGCACTTTTAACGATAGTCGCACCGGCACATTCAACAGTTTCAACCCCTATATTGTTACAGGTACACCTGCAGCGGGTTTTTCTTCCCGCGGTGGCGGGGAACAATATGATACACTGATGGCACCTTCGACCGAAGAAACGTCGGTCAACTATCCCCTTATAGCCGAGGCTGCACAATATCCGGACGATTTTTCGTGGGTAAAATTCCACTTGAACAAAAAAGCCCGATGGCATGACGGTCGCCCCATTACCGCCGAGGATGTGGTGTGGAGCTTCAATGTTTTGAAAAGCAATTCGCCATTTTTCAACAATTATTATCATTCGGTCAAAAAAGCCGAAAAAACCGGTGAAAATGAAGTCACCTTTGTGTTTCAAGAAAAAGGCAATCGCGAACTCCCTTATGTGATGGGGCAAATGCCGGTTCTGCCTCAACATTGGTGGGAGGGGACCGATGAAACGGGTAAAAAAAGGGATATTACTGCACCAACTCTCGAAATACCTTTGGGGTCAGGGCCTTATGAGGTTGAAAGTTTTATAGCCGGAAAATCGATCACGTGGAAAAGGGTTAAAAATTATTGGGCAGCCGATCTTCCTGTCAATCGTGGGCGGTTCAATTTCGATAAAGAGCATTATAGCTATTTTCTTGATCCGAACGCTGCATGGGAAGCCTTCAAAAAAGGTAATCTCGTCGACTGGAATTTGGAAAACCGTATCCAGCGCTGGAACCAGAGCTATGATTTTCCAGCGGTCAAAAACGGGCAAGTTATCAGGCGCAGTTTCGCCTTTCATGGCTCGGGACGTATGCAAGGATTTTTTATCAATACGCGCCGCCCGCAATTTGCCGACCGGCGCGTGCGTCAGGCACTCAACCTCGCTTTTGACTTCGAGTCTCTCAATAAATCGTTGTTTTTTAATGATTATCATCGGATCTCAAGCTATTTTGACGGGCTTGATCTGGCGGCAAAAGGTTTGCCTCAGGGGAAGGAACTTGAAATTCTTGAAACGGTCAAAGATGAAGTGCCGGCCGAAGTCTTTACCACCCCCTTTTCCAACCCCGTTTATGACAAGCCCGATTCATCAAGGCGCTATCTGACAGAAGCCATGCGTTTGTTGAATGAAGCCGGTTGGCATCTGGAGCAGAACCGGCTTGTCAATAAAAAGGGTGAAGTTTTCACATTGGAAGTGATGCTGAGTGACATGGCATTCGAGCGTGCGACAGCACCTTTTATAGCCAATCTTCAACGTTTGGGAATCGATGCATCCATGCGCGTTGTCGACGCATCACAATATCAAAATCGCGAAGCGAATTTCGATTTCGATCTTGTCATCAAGGTTATCGGCCAAAGCGATTCACCCGGCAATGAACAATTGGAATATTGGGGCTCGAAAGCGGCTGACCGGCAGGGAAGCTATAATGTTGCGGGCATTAAAAATCCGGCTGTCGATAAACTCATCGAACGTGTCATCTATGCAAAAGATCGTGAGGAACTTGTTGCTGCAACGCGTGCTCTCGACCGGGTTTTGTTGTGGAATTATTACGTTATCCCGCAATGGTATGCCGAACATCTCAATATTGCCTATTGGGACAAATTCGGCATTCCCGAACCGCAACCGGAAGCAAGCGGCGTTGATATTCCCTCATGGTGGGTGAAAAAAGACAAAAACTAGAACTGCGGTGTACTAGAACGCCCAAGAACCGGAATTGCTGTGAAATCGGCTGTTTGTCATTTGTTTACCATAAATGTTCCAGAATAGGGGTTCAATTGAACGCACCGGTTTGATTCGCATGTTGCGGGTGTAACAAAACTCATACCGGAAAAAGGATGAAAGAAACATATGGCGGCCTATATAGCGCGGCGTTTGCTGCTGATTATACCGACATTGATCGGCATTTTAACGGTGACATTTGTCATTGTGCAATTTACTCCCGGTGGTCCTATCGAGAATATTATTGCACAATTGCAAGGGACCGGTGGCGATGCCATGGGGCGGGTTGCCGGCGGTGGTGGCGATCTTGGGCTTTCATCGGAGGTAACGTTTCAGGGTAGCGACGCGAGTGCAAAATATCGTGGTGCACGCGGCCTTGATCCGGAATTTATAGCAAAACTCGAAAAGCAATTCGGTTTTGATAAACCGCCGCTTGAACGTTATTTCACGATGTTGTGGAATTATATCCGTTTCGATTTCGGGGATTCCTATACGCAAGGGCGTTCTGTCGTCGATCTTATCAAAGGTGCCTTGCCGGTTTCGATTTCTTTAGGGCTATGGCAATTGTTGATTTCTTACGCAATTTCCATTCCTCTCGGTATACGCAAGGCCGTCAAGGACGGCTCCACATTCGATATATGGACAAGTGCCGTTATCATTATTGGCTATGCAATACCGAGTTTCCTGTTCGGTATTCTGTTAATGGTGCTTTTTGCCGGAGGGTCATTTTTCGACTGGTTTCCATTGAGCCATTTGACATCGGAAAATTTTGATGAATTGTCGCTCGGCGGCAAAATTCTGGATTATTTCCACCATCTTGCTTTGCCACTCACAGCCATGGTAATTTCGGCTTTCGCCACGACAACATTGCTGACCAAAAACTGTTTTCTGGAAGAAATCAGAAAACAATATGTAGTCACCGCACGGGCAAAAGGTTTAAGCGAACACGCGGTTCTTTACGGGCATGTCTTCCGCAACGCCATGCTGGTTGTCATTGCAAGTTTTCCGGCAGCTTTCATTGCGTCATTCTTCACCGGATCGCTGCTCATTGAAATGCTATATTCGTTAAACGGAATGGGGCTTTTAAGCTATACATCCATTGTCAATCGTGATTATCCGGTCGTGTTCGGTTCGCTCTATATTTTCTCGTTGATCGGGCTTGTTGTCAGCCTGATTTCCGATCTTACCTATATGCTTGTCGATCCGCGTATCGATTTCGAGAAGAGGGACGTTTGATGAGCGAGCAACCTTCCGGACAGACAATCGACGTGGCAAAGCCAGCAAAACCCCGCCGCAACAAAAGGCCGTTTTTGTCGCCGCTTAATGAACGGCGGTGGAGAAACTTCAAGAAAAACCGTCGCGGCTGGTGGTCGTTGTGGATTTTCCTTATTCTTTGCCTGTTTTCTTTTGGTGCCAATTTCATTGCAAATGACCGACCGATTATCGCATCCTATAAGGGCGAGCTGCTTTTTCCGGTGCTTTTCGATTATCCCGATTCCAAATTTGGCGGCGTCCTTGCAACGGTCGATTTCCGGGAAGATTATATCAAGAAAGAAATCAACGAACATGGCTGGGCAATATGGCCGCCGGTGCATTATTCCTATGATACAACAGTCGGCAACAAGCCTGTTGCGCTGGCTCCGCCATTCTGGCTCCAAAGTAAAGACGAACGGTGCAAGAATTACGCTCTTGGTGCAAAGGATCCCGAATGCACAATCGGAAACTGGAACTGGCTTGGTACAGATGACCAGACACGTGATGTTTTTGCGCGTGTGCTTTACGGCTTTCGTGTTTCCATATTGTTTACGGTTATCTTGACGGCGGTTTCTTCGATTATCGGCATTGCTGCCGGTGCAGTGCAGGGATATTTCGGTGGTTGGGTCGATCTCATTTTCCAGCGTTTCATCGAAATCTGGTCTTCGGTTCCCGCGCTTTATCTCATCATTATTATGGCGGCGGTTCTTGCCCAAGGCTTCTGGGTTCTACTGGGAATTATGTTGCTGTTCCAGTGGGTGGCGCTGGTTGGCGTCGTGCGTGCGGAATTTTTGCGGGCCAGAAATTTTGAATATGTCAATGCAGCAAGGGCGCTGGGTGTGCCGAATATCACGATCATGATACGCCATCTTCTTCCCAATGCCATGGTTGCAGCACTTACCTATTTGCCGTTTTTGTTGACAGCCGGTATCTCGACTTTGACCGCGCTTGACTATCTCGGTTTCGGTTTGCCTCCGGGGTCGGCCTCGCTTGGAGAACTCATGCGGCAGGCGGCAACCAATCTCAACGCTCCGTGGATTGGCATTACCGGCTTTGTTGCTATTGCGGTCATGTTGTCGCTTCTGGCTTTCATCGGTGAAGCCGCCCGTGATGCTTTCGATCCGAGGAAGACATTCCAATGACAGCTTTGCTCAGTGTTCGCGATCTTTCAGTGATGTTTCGTCAGGATGGCAAGGAAACACTTGCCGTCGATCACGTCTCGTTTGACATCAATTCCGGTGAAACACTCGCGCTTGTCGGCGAGTCAGGTTCGGGAAAGTCTGTAACCGCGCTTTCTATTCTGAAGCTTTTATCCTATCCGATGGCAAGCCACCCTTCAGGCGAAATCCTTTTTGACAATAAGGATTTGATGAAGCTTGATGAAAAATCTTTGCAGAAAGTTCGCGGTAAAGACATTGCAATGATTTTTCAGGAACCGATGACTTCGCTCAATCCCCTTCACACGGTCGAGCGGCAGGTAAGCGAGGTGATGAAAGTTCATGAAGGCATGTCGGATAAAGACGCTCGCCAACGCACGATCGAGCTTCTCACTCAAGTGGGAATCCGCGAGCCGGAAAAACGTTTGTCGTCATTTCCCCATCAATTATCCGGCGGTCAGCGCCAACGCGTTATGATTGCAATGGCACTTGCCAATAATCCGAAACTTCTTATCGCCGACGAGCCGACAACCGCACTTGATGTGACAGTGCAGGCGCAAATTCTCGAACTTCTTGAAAAGCTCAAGCAAGAGCGTTCGATGTCGATGCTCTTTATTACCCATAATCTCGGAATTGTGAGGAAATTTGCCGACCGTGTTTGTGTGATGACCGGCGGAAAAATTGTTGAAACAGGAAAAACCGCCGACATATTCAGTCATCCGCAACATGACTATACCAAAAAACTGCTTGCCGCAGAGCCGAAAGGAAACCCGCCGAAAGCCGATAAAAATGCTCCTGTTGTTATGGAAGGGGAAAAGGTCAGAGTCTGGTTTCCGGTTAAAAAAGGTTTTTTCCGCCGCACGGTCGATTACATCAAGGCGGTTAATGATATTGACGTGACCATACGTGAAGGACAGACATTGGGCGTTGTTGGCGAATCCGGTTCGGGAAAAACCACACTGGGTCTCGCGCTCACCCGTATGATTTCTTCACAAGGCCATATCCGTTTTAACGGGAAAGATATTGAACATTTTTCCTTCAAACAGATGCGACCTTTGCGCCGTCATATCCAGATTGTTTTTCAGGATCCGTTCGGCTCGCTGTCGCCAAGAATGTCGGTCGGTGAAATTATCGCCGAGGGGCTGCTCATTCACGAGAAAAACCTGAATTACGAAGAACGCGATGAGCGAGTTGTGCGCGCTTTAGAAGAAGTCGATCTTGATCCTGAAACGCGCAATCGCTATCCGCACGAATTTTCCGGTGGTCAACGCCAACGTATTGCAATTGCCCGCGCCATGGTTCTCAATCCGCGTTTTGTGATGCTCGATGAACCGACATCGGCTCTTGATATGAGCGTTCAGGCACAAGTGGTCGATTTGTTGCGCACTCTTCAACAAAAGCACAATCTCGCCTATCTCTTTATCAGCCATGATCTGAAAGTTGTCAAAGCATTGGCCAATGATCTTATTGTCATGAGAAATGGTCAAATGGTTGAACATGGACCGGCAGAAGAAGTGTTTTCATCACCGAAAACCGAATATACCAGAGCTTTGATGAATGCCGCTTTCGATTTAAGCGTCGATAAGAATGACATTGCCGACGCTTGATATTTATCAAGCTTGAATGCATGCGAGCAAAGCAAAAATTCAATTTCTGCTTATAAAAACTGAAGTGCAGTTTAAAAACTGAAGGGCAGTTTTTTGTTGTGCATTTTTAAGTCATTCAGCTATTTGATCGGCCAGTTTTGCGATTGGCCAAGTTTTTTGATTGGTCAAGTTTTTTGGTTAACCAGTTTTTAGGTCGTCCAGCTTTTTGCTTGGAAAAGTTTTTTGGCCGGTCGAGTTTCTGCTTTCACATATTTTGAAATTTCCTTGTATTTTCTTTGAGTGAAATAAAAATTGTGGCAATAAAACATCAGCAGAAACGCCGAGGCGATAGTGCATTACTTGGCTGGAATAGCTTCAGGAAATAACAATTATCAAAACTATTTTTGTTGAACAATTCGCATAAGAGAGGATTTACGGGGTTCAAAACCGGCAATCTTTGGAGGGGTTTTGCAGAAGTTTTGAAAGAGCATCAGAGCCTGTGAGCGAAATAAAGTTTATAGTCTTGAAAAGTTTTTGATCCGCTCAATGTCTTTTAGCTGTGAGATTTTCAGGAGAAAGACATTATGACAAAAGCACATAAAAATGGGCATAAGTCACCCGAACATAAAAACAAACCAGAAAACAGGCATGAGCGCCGTCACGAGACCATGCCGGATGGCACTGCCTATAAAACCAATGAAACGCTTCTCGATGCGGGTAATCTTGAAGATTATAATGGCCCATTATCGGATTCCGACAGTCCATTATTGGAAAAGAACATTGCATCCGATGATTTGTCGACCGACAAACAGAAATAGTCCTTTCAGATTAATTGGTCCCGACATTCAAAATCGTTCGACTTTATTAGAAAGACGGGGGCAAAAAATACGTGCTTCGAGAGGCATTGTTTTAAAAGAACAAACCGCGTTTTATTTTTGTGTCGACGTTCTTTTTTTATAGCGGATTGTCTCGAAACGGGCTGATAACCCGTCGTAAAGGAGCAGCCTTCCGACAAGCGGTTCACCGCAACCGGTGATGATTTTTATGGCTTCCATGGCTTCTAACGAACCGATAACACCGGGAAGAGCACCGATCACGCCGGCTTCTGCACATGTCGGTATAACACCTTTGGGTGGCGGGGTCGGAAAGAGATCGCGATAGGAGGGATGTTCTCCGCCAAGATAAGGCATGAGTACCGTTAAAGAGCCGTCAAAACGCCCGATTGCACCGCTGACAAGCGGTTTTTTCAAATTTTCGCAACTATCGGCGAGAAGATAACGGGTGGTAAAATTATCCGAACCATCAATGACAAGATCGAATTTGCCGATAATTTCGGCAGCATTTTCTTCCGTCAGTCTTAAGGGATAAAGGTCGAGTTTGACATGCGGGTTGATCGCTTCGAGCGTTTCGGCAGCACTTTCAGTCTTTTTTTCGCCGATTGCCGAAGTTTTGTGGATAACCTGCCGTTGCAGGTTTGAAAGCGAAACCACATCATCGTCAATAATGCCGAGAGTGCCGACACCGGCGGCCGCAAGATAGGTTAAAACCGGCGCTCCAAGCCCGCCCGCACCGACAACCAGCACTTTCGCAGCTTTAAGTTTCTGTTGACCGGCACCACCGATTTCCGGCAAAAGAATGTGGCGTGCATAGCGCTCTATTTCTTCCTTGTTTAATTTTTCATCTGGTGCTTGCGTCATGTCTTAACCCTTGTCATATTTTATTCCTATCTAGTGACTCATGGTACGATTGACCAGCCCGCTTTGATTACCCGCTTTGATTATATGAGGCAAATCTTATGAAAATAGCTATCCAGATGGATCATATCTCGACCATCCATATTAAGGGAGATACAACATTTGCTCTGGTATTGGAGGCGCAAAGGCGGGGACACGAACTGTTCCATTATACACCCGACCGGCTTTCCATGTTGAATGGAGAGGTGACTGCCCGTATCGAAGCGTTGAAAGTGCGGGATGAGGAAAACAATTATTACGAATTGGGTGAGGCAAAGCGCACACCGCTTCAACAAATGGATGTTGTTTTGCTCAGGCAGGATCCACCATTCGATATGAATTATATTACGACCACGCATATTCTTGAACGGATAATGGATAAGACTTTGGTCGTGAATGATCCGAATTGGGTGCGCAATAGTCCTGAAAAACTCTTTGTTACTGAATTTCCCGATTTGATGCCGGAGACGCTCATCACCCGTGATGTTGAAGAGGTCAATGATTTTCGCTCCGAATTCGGCGATATTATTATCAAACCACTTTATGGAAATGGCGGGGCAGGGGTTTTCCTGTTGAAAAAGGACGACAAGAATCTCGGCTCGCTCCTTGAAATGTTCAACAAACTTTATCCGGAAGCTTTTGTCGTGCAACGTTATCTGAAAGATGTGAGTGCCGGTGACAAGCGCATCATATTGATTGACGGTGTGGCGGTGGGAGCCATCAATCGCGTTGCCGCCTCGACCGATGCCCGTTCCAATATGCATATTGGTGGCAGAGCAGAGAAAACGGAATTAACCCGCCGCGACCTTGAAATTTGCGAACGGATTGGCCCGTCATTGAAAAAACGCGGTCTTCTTCTCGTCGGAATCGATGTCATTGGCGATTATATGACAGAAATCAACGTCACTTCGCCAACCGGTATCCGCGAACTGAAACGTTTTGGTGGTGCCGATGCTGCAAAAATTTTCTGGAATCATGTGGAAAACAAAATAAAAGGTTGAAAAAGCCAATATAAAGATAGTCAAAAATCGCTTTAGACTGTATGAGGTATTCGTCAGAATACTGTAACAAGCATTATGAGAGAAATAACAATCCATTGTTAGTCTTGTTAAAAAAAGCTGCCGGTAGTCCATGGGTGCGTGGATGAGCAGATTGCTTCCAACAGTTGCGGGCCTGATACTGGTTACCGCCTGTTCTTGCAGCACCGCTAATGCGCGCGATTATATTCAAGTGTCCGGCTCATCGACAGTTTTGCCCTATGCCAAAATAGTTGCAGAAACATTCGGTGAAATTTTTACCAATTATCGTACACCTGTTATAGAATCAGGTGGTTCGGGTGCGGGTATCAAAGAATTTTGCCGCGGTATCAGCGAAAATACCATAGATATTGCCAATGCTTCCCGACCGATGAAAAAAACCGAATTGAAAGCCTGTTTTGATGCCGGTGTCACGGAAGTCGAAGAAGTTCGCATCGGCTATGACGGGATTGTTTTTGCAAGCGATATTCACGGGCCAAATCTCGATTTGACGCCTGTCGATATTTATAAGGCATTGGCATCAAAAATCGTTGTTGACGGGAAGCTTGTTGAAAATAAATATAAAAAATGGAGCGAGATTGACCCGAAATTGCCCGATTGGGAGATCAACGCATATATCCCCGGCGAAAAACATGGCACAAGAGAAGTTTTCGAGGAAAAATTGATGACTGAAGGCTGCAAACAAAGTGGCGCGGCCGAAAGCATGAAAACTCTTTCGATGGATGACAAGGCGGTCACCGCCGCTTGTATAAGCATTCGCAAGGATGGAAGGGCTATCGATATTGATGGCGATTATTCGGAAACTCTTGCCCGTGTTATGTCGAATAAAACAGGGATCGGGGTTTTCGGACTGGCATTTTATGAAAATAATGCCGACAAGCTGAAAGTTGCGACCGTTAATGGTGTTACCCCGAATGTTGACACGATTTCGAGCGGAAAGTATCTGGTTTCCCGTCCGCTGTTTTTCTATGTCAAGAAAGCCCATTTGGGGGTCATTCCGGGTATGAGAGACTATGTCGAATTTTTCTTGTCTGACCAGATGATCGGGCCGGATGGTCCGCTTGCAGATTATGGCCTTATTCCCGCGCCTGATAGCGAACGGGAAGCGCAAAGGGCCGCATTCGAGAGTGGAACCGTCATGTCAATTGACAAATGAAGTGAGCAAACGCGGGAAATTCCCGCGTTATTTTTGAAATAAAACCGGAAAATGGAATGTCCATATCACTATTAATCTTGGTTATTTTTGCTCTTGGCATAGCCGGGTTTGTCATTTCGGGAAAGCGTGCCGCTTCAATCGAGAAACAAGGCAAAAAATTGCATTCGCGGCCATATTATTTTGGCTGGTGGACATTTTTGTTGACCGTCGTTCCTGCTTTTCTCGTTCTTATATTGTGGGAATTGGGAAGTGCTGTCTATCTTGAAGAACGTGCTTCGACCGGATTGACCGAAATTATAAAAAGCGGAGAGACGTTAAATCACAGTTTGGCATTAAGCACGGTTGACAGCCTTACCCGCGCTTTTTCAGCCGCCAAAACCGACATTGCAGATCTTGATCTTAATCATCCGGCTTCCCCGCTCACTTATAAGGCATTAAGCGATGATATGGCGAAAAAAGGCATCATGCTGCCGAGTGAGGGAGCAGACAGCCTTATTCCGGTTGCCATAGAATGGTATAAAGGGGCGACGAAATCCCATTTCTATTGTTTGATTGTCACATTGGTTATTGCAATCGTCGGCCTGTTTTGCGGGATTTTTGGTGTAGGCGAGAAAAAACGCGCCCGCAACAAAGTCGAGAAGATGGTGTTTGCCGGTCTCGTTATTGCCTCTATCGTGGCTATTCTTGCAACCATCGGCATTTTCTTTTCGATGCTGTTCCAAACGATCAGTTTTTTCAAAGTTGTGCCGTTGTCGAATTTCTTTTTCGGTACTGTTTGGGATCCGCGTTTCAGCGCAAGCGGTTCGGCTGGTGCTGTCGGGCAATTCGGTTTGCTGCCGCTTCTGGCCGGTACACTTTATATCGCATTGGTTTCAATGATTTTTGCGGTTCCGGTCGGGCTTTTTGCGGCCATATACATGTCGGAATATGCGTCCCGCCGTGTGCGTGCAATTATCAAACCGTTATTGGAGGTTCTCGCCGGTATTCCGACAATTGTTTACGGGTTTTTCGCTCTGGTTACTGTCGGGCCGTTTTTACGTGATCTTTCAATTGCCATTGCTGGCGGACAAGGTTTCATTATGTCGCAAAGCATTTTGACTGCCGGTCTTGTCATGGGAATTATGTTGATACCTTTTGTATCCTCGCTTTCCGACGATATTATATCGGCAGTCCCGCAGGCTTTGCGTGATGGTTCATACGGGCTTGGAGCCACACAGTCTGAAACCATTAAAAAGGTTGTTCTTCCGGCAGCATTGCCGGGGATTGTGGGTGCAGTGTTGCTGACCGCGTCACGGGCTATAGGCGAGACGATGATTGTCGTTCTTGCAGCCGGTGTTGCTGCAAATCTGACCCTTAATCCGTTCGAGGCCATGACAACGATGACAGTAAAAATTGTCAATCAGCTCACCGGCGACCTTGAATTCAATTCGCCGCAGACATTGGTTGCATTTGCCCTCGGTATGACACTCTTTGTACTGACACTTTTGATGAATGTTTTTGCGCTTTATATTGTGCGTAAATATAGGGAACAATATGAATGAGTAACGTTGTTCAAACGCCAAGACGCGACATCGGTTTAAAGCGCCGTTATCGGGCGGAACGGCGTTTCCGCGCCTATGGGCTTTTAGCAATCGGGGTCGGGCTTCTATTTCTCGTTATTCTTTTGTGGTCGATTATCGCTCAAGGTTTGAGTGCCTTTCAGCAGACAACGATGACCTTGCCGGTCTATTTCGATGAACACATCATTGACCCGAAAGGCGAGCGGCTCACAAATCCCAAAGTTCTCATTACCGCAAATTATCCGCTTCTCGTGCGCAATACTCTGGCAGACAAGCTCGGCGTCGACAAGAATAACCATGGCGCAATGCGGGAACTCAACCGTATGATCTCAGGTGGTGTGCGTGTTGAAATACGTAAGCTTCTTGTCGAACATCCCGATTATATCGGCCGAACCCGAACGATTGATGTGTTAGCCGCCGCCGATATAGATTCAGCATTCAAAGGACAAATCGACCTTTCTGTTCCCGAACAAAATCGTAAAGTTACCGATCGCCAGATCGGGTGGATGGAAAAACTCGCTTCCGATGGCACGCTCTATAAAGCTTTCAATAAAGGGCTTTTTACATTCGGTGCTTCGAGCCGTCCGGAAACGTCAGGGCTTGGCGTTGCCATTATCGGTTCGGCTTATATGATGGCAATCGTGTTGATATTGTCTTTGCCAATCGGGGTCGCAACTGCGATTTATCTTGAAGAATTTGCCCGCCGCAGCAGGTTCAATGATATCATAGAGGTCAACATCAATAATCTTGCGGCTGTACCGTCTATTGTTTTCGGTTTGTTGGGACTTTCCATCTTTATCAATTTCCTGCATCTGCCGCGCGCCTCCTCAATTGTCGGCGGGCTGGTATTAACGCTCATGACGCTGCCAACCATCATTATTGCAACGCGTGCTGCTTTGCGGGCGGTTCCGCCTTCAATACGCGATGCAGCGTTGGGACTTGGAGCATCAAAAACGCAAACCGTTTTTGGTCATGTTTTGCCGCTTGCTTTGCCTGGAATTCTTACCGGTACAATTCTCGGTCTTGCAAGGGCTCTGGGAGAAACAGCGCCACTTTTATTAATCGGCATGGTTGCCTTTGTTGCAAATTATCCGGCAACTCCGATGGAACCTGCAACAGCCTTGCCGGTACAAATTTACATGTGGGCAAATGAACCGGAACGTGCCTTTAATGAACGCACATTCGGAGCGATCATTATTTTGATGGCGTTTCTCGCTATCATGAATATAGCCGCAGTATTGCTGCGCCGTAAGTTTGAACGGCGCTGGTAGAATAAAAGTTGAACATATTGATTTAGCGAGCCTGTTTTGGCTCAAGACGAAATAGGATTAGGTCGATAATGAAAATCAAGATGCGTGGTCAGGATGTCAAAGTGTTTTATGGCGCCAAAGAAGCTTTGCATGGTGTCAGCCTTGATATTCCCGAACATCAGGTTATGGCACTGATTGGCCCGTCCGGTTGCGGGAAGTCAACGTTTCTGCGCTGTCTCAATCGTATGAATGATACAATTGACGGGGCAAAAGTCACCGGCCTTATCACTCTTGACGGGCAGGATATTTATGATCCCGACATCGACGTTGTCGAATTGCGAGCCCGTGTTGGTATGGTCTTTCAAAAGCCCAATCCTTTTCCGAAGTCCATATACGAGAATGTCGCCTATGGGCCGCGTATTCATGGACTTGCCAAATCACGCAAGGAACTTGATACGATTGTTGAACAAAGCCTTGTCAAGGCCGGTTTGTTCGATGAGGTAAAAGACCGTTTGAACGATGCCGGAACCGGTCTATCCGGCGGCCAACAGCAACGCTTGTGCATTGCACGCGCCATTGCGGTCAGTCCGGAAGTTATCTTGATGGATGAACCCTGTTCCGCACTCGACCCGATTGCGACGGCCCGCATTGAAGAATTGATTGATGATTTGCGCGAGAATTTTACAATTGTTATCGTCACCCATTCAATGCAGCAGGCTGCACGCGTTTCGCAATATACGGCGATGTTCCATTTAGGAGATCTCGTTGAAGTGGGCGAAACCGAGATGATGTTCACATCGCCAAAAGAGCAACGTACACAAGATTATATTACCGGTCGTTTCGGTTAAATTCAGGGAGCACGCTTATGCCGATAAATCATACCGTCCGTTCATTCGATGAGGAATTGGGCTACCTTGAAGCAAAAATTGCGAAAATGGGAACTTTCGCCAGCGAGATGATCGAAGAAGCAGTCAATGCTGTCGTGAATAATGATCTGAACTTGGCTAAAAAGGTCATTTCCGATGATATGTTTCTTGATGAAACCGAACGCGAAATCGACGAAAAGTCGGTGGCGATTATTGCAAAACGCCAGCCAATGGCGGTGGATTTGCGTGAAATTATCGGTGCTATGCGCATTGCTGCCGATCTGGAACGCGTTGGCGATATGGGGAAAAACATTGCAAAAAGGGCGGCTGCTATTGTCGAAAGCCGGCAACCGGCAAGCTTGTATCATGGCCTGCAATCATTCGCGACATTGACGCTCAACCAGCTCAAGGAAGTGTTGGACGCTTATGCCAGCCGCTCGCTTGAACGGATTGATGCCGTGCGTAACCGGGATGAAGAGATTGACGCTATGTATACGTCGCTGTTTCGCGAGCTTCTCACTTATATGATGGAAGACCCGCGCAATATTACCGCTTGCACGCATTTATTATTTTGCGCCAAAAATATCGAGCGTATCGGCGATCACGCAACCAATATTGCAGAGACATTGCACTATATCATGACCGGCACTTATTTGAGCACGGATCGCCCGCGTGATGATATGACTTATAAAGTCGGAGCAGATGGAAAAGCCTCGAAATAGTGGCAGGCATAACGGGCATTTCGTCATAGAAACGTAGCTTTTTCGCGTTTTCAAAAATATCGATATTCCAAGGTGATGAATTCTTCGCCTTTTGGATGATGAATCCGTTAGCCTTATGTAAACACGCCATATTTCCAGCGGCATGAAATAATCCTGATCGAATTATGGATTTTCGTTATTCGGATTATGTTTTTCATTTTGAAATTGACAATCGGAACACTTTGTTCCCTGTTGGTACTTTCCTCGTTGAAAATTGGCTGACCAATGCCCGCAGCTACGAAGCGCACAGATGTCATGAAGATTGATCTTCACGATTTTTCCTTTCGCAAGACCGGCGTGAACAGAGCGGGCAAACAAAGTTTCCTCGACGACATTGGCTCATAAAGCCAACCGAAAAGGGTTAAGAGAAGAATGGTTACCTGCGAAAAACAGAGGGCACAGAAAACGATAAACAGGGTTGCCATAAGACGTTGAAAATTCGGCTCGGGACAAAAGTGTAAATTGAAAAAGCACGAATGAACCACGCGCAAATCGGCTATCAGACAAGTTCATGAAGGTTGAAAAAAACGAAAACAAAGGGCTGGGGAGAGCTTGTGAAATCCTGCTCAAAAGCGGGAAAAAGTGTTCACCGACGGGTGGCGCGGCCCGATTTTGCGACAAAATCCGTTTTATAGGCACAATTTGTCGTTTTAGCGTTAACAATTAGTGAACAGCTACAATGACATAGAAGCAGAAGAATAAGTCAGAATAGGCGATTGATCTTCCGCGGGCTGTCAGAACTCTAATATTTTACTTAATAAAAACAATGAGTTAATTTTATGTTCCGTATTCATTCCGGCGGTTTTGAATTTGCAGCATGAACCGGCATGATCGGGCGTGAAAAGCGCGCGGAAAAACGCGGTTAATTATTTTTAAAAGGTTTAAAGCGATAGTCTTTTACAAGGATTTCGGTTCAATAAACCGGTTCGCAATGGAGGCGCAAAAAGCATTGCCTTCATTTGGCCTTTTTTTGCCTTTGTTTTTACGGGTGAGAGAGAAAACGAAACTTAAGAATGGTATTTGATAAGATGAAAAAACTCCGTTGGGCAAGTACCGCTGCAATTTTGCTTGCACCGTTCATCGTTACAGGCTGTGCATCGACCCATTTCGGTTTCGGGCATAAAAATAATAAACAGACTTCTTTTCCCCTGACAGAGCGCACTTGCCTGATGCGGGCAATGTATTTTGAATCGAACCGTTCAAGCCGTGATGGTATGATTGCTGTAGGAACAGTGGTTATGAACCGTGTGAATTCGACAGCTTATCCAAAGACAATTTGCGGCGTTGTAGGCCAGCCCAACCAATTCGCTCCCGGTGTTTTGACAAAACCGATGACAGAGCCTGCTGCAATGGCGAGAGCGGGTGAAGCGGCCGATGCAGTGTTACGCGGCGAAAGGGCGAAAAAGAGCAAGAATGCCATGTTCTTTCACACCGCCGGTTTGACATTCCCTTATAAAAATATCCATTATGTTCAGGTTGCTGGCGGTAACGCATTTTATGAAAAGCGTGGGCGTGATGGCGAATTGCAAGTCCCGACCAATGACGCACCTTATGATGTCGCTTTTGCCTTTGCGCAGGAAAAGAACGGCAATGCACCGCAGTTCACAACGCCGGGGCGGGGTGCACAACCGGCAGCGCCGAAAGCGGTTTCAGAACCGGCACCTGCACTTCCGGTCAAGACAGCTCCGACAAGCGAGCCGGTGATGATTGCCCAAGCTCAACCTGTACCGGTTGAAGCCAAGCCGTTTTCATCACAGAAGAGCGTCGCTACTCATCAAACCAGTACGGTTGTAGCCGATGCAAAACCGGCCGTTTCCCATACAAAGCCGGTTGAAAAGGCTCAAGAACCTTATTTGCCATTCCAGACGGCTCCAACGCCTGCGCCAAAACAGGTTATGGTTGCCGATGCAAATTACAATTATGCTCCCAAACCTGCCGCCCGTTCGGTTGACCATACACAGACAGGTTCGACAACAGTTGGCTATCCCGCACCATCAAAAGAGAAAATTGACGAAATTGGTGCTCTGTTGCAAAAACAGAATAAAAACAAACGGTTTTGATAAATTGTCTGTTTGATAAATTGTCTGTTTGATAAATTGTCTGGAATAGTCTGATTGAAGGCACATTTTGCAAGCAACCTCATGTAACAAGCCCGCAATGAATTGCGGGCTTTTTTCATGATTTTTCGGCTTCACACAATTTTTGCCGGTTTGTTTTCTAACCATTGCTGCGGTTTTTAATCAGCATATGTTCAAAACGCTTGCATTCACCAGTGAATTTTTAAGAATATTTTTCAATGAAAAAATAAAACAACAATATTCAACTTACCGTTTTTATAGAATTTCTTAAATTTAAAAATAATAAAACAAACCAAATAAAAACAGATGATGAATATTGTTTTGTAATATTTAATTTGAATTTAACGTGTTGATCTGTTTTTTATTTTAAAAAATAATACCGGAAAATGTTTAAGAAAAACCCGCCACGCAAATGTGCGGCGGGTTCTATTTTACACGGTTCCAACGCTTCTGATATTCAAAACACGCGGGAACCGGAAAATCTTAGCTTTTTATGCCTAATCTTTCAAAGTATAGGCAATGACATAGTCTCCCCGTTTCGGATTTTGACGCGCACCACCTGCGGTAATGACAATATATTGTTTGCCGGTTTTTGGCGAAATATAGGTCATAGGGCCGCCCTGGCTGCCGACGGGCAAACGTGACTTCCAGATTTCTTTGCCTGTGCGGCTATCAAACGCACGCAAATAGAAATCCTGCGTTCCGGCAAAGAACACAAGGCCGGATTGTGTCGCTAAAGAGGGGCCAAGTGTCGGCATTCCGATAGGAACGGGCACGCCGAGTGCGATATTGAGCGGCCCCGTATCCCTGACAGTGCCAACCGGAACCTGCCAGACAATTTTGCGGGTTTTGAGATCAATTGCCGACATTGTGCCAAAAGGTGGCTTTTGGCAGGGTACGCCAAGCGGCGAAAGAAAGCGCATGCGCATAGCGCCGAAGGGTGTTCCGGCCATGGGGACAATGCCCATTTCAATGCCGGACGCACTTTCGGGAATATCTTTGCACTCGACAAGATAATTGGCAAGGCCGAGCCTCATATCATTGACGAAAACATAGTTCAATGTCGGATCGATCGAGACAGATCCCCAATTCATGCCGCCGAGTGAACCCGGCATTTGTAATGAATAATCAAGCCCCGGAGGGGTGAACACACCCTGATGACGCATTTTGGCAAATTCGATCCGGCATAGAAGCTTGTCGAATGGTGTCGTGCCCCACATATCGGCTTCCTTTAAAGTCGCATTGCCGAATGACGGCATCCCGATAGAGAAGCGCTGTGTTGGCGAATAACGTTCACCGGCAACATCACCCTGCGGTACCGGTTTTTCTTCAACATCCGCAATCGGTTCGCCGGTTTCACGGTTAAGCAGGAAGACCTCCCCCTGTTTGGTGACCTGAACAAGTGCCGGTACGATGTTTCCATCATCATCGGGTGCGTCAAGCAGGACAGGTTGTGCGGGCGTATCAAAATCCCAAATGTCATGATGGACAAATTGGTAATGCCAACGCACCTCGCCGGTTTTCACATCGACAGCCACAACGGAAGAGGAGTATTTGTCATCTTCGGCTGTGCGATAGCCGGCCCAGAAATCGGGTGTCGAATTGCCTGTCGGTAAATAGACAAGTCCGAGTTTTTCGTCATATGACATTGCCGCCCAGACATTCGGTGTTCCACGCGTATAGGTTTGCCCTTCCGGCGGAAGTCCATGAATATCGGGGTTACCGGGATCCCAAGCCCAGACGAGATGGCCATCTTTCACATCATAGGCTCTGACAACCCCTGGTGGTTCATCGGTCGAGAAATTGTCAGCCACGCGCCCGCCGACAATAACAACATCACCGGCAACAAGTGGTGTCGATGTTTGCTGGTAATAACCGGGTTTGACTTCCCCCATGCCGACTTTAAGGTCGACAGTGCCTTTATCCCCGAACTCTTCGCAAGGCTTTCCGGTTGCCGCATCAAGTGCAATGAGTCTTGCGTCTCCCGTTGGCAAAAACAGACGTGCCTGACAAGCCGTATCAGCTTTCACACCTTTGACCGGTTGCGTTTCATGATAACCCAAGCCGCGGCAACGTTGCCAGTTCGGTCCCGTTCCGTGAGGGTCGAACATCCAGTTCTGTTTACCGCTATCAACGTCGAATGAAAGCACCTTGCCATAGGCTGTACAAACATAAAGATTGGTGCCGATCTGGAGCGGGGTATTCTGGTCTTCTGCCCCTGAACCGTTACTTTGTGGAATGTCACCGGTATGGGCAATCCAGGCCACATCAAGTTTTTTGATATTGGCAGGCGTTATCTGGTCAAGGGCGGCAAAGCGGCTGCCATGATCGTCATTGCCCCAGCTTTTCCAGTCTTTTTGTTCATTAGCCGGTTGCACCGGTAATGCAGGCTTGGCTTTTTCTGCCGTATGGATAACATTTTTCGGTATAAACGAACTGGCAATTGTTGCCGCCATACCGATAAAGACCAAGCCGGCCAAAACAAGAGATGCGGAGCCTGCGATTTTCCCCTGTTTTTTTGCCATTGGTCTATAGGCAAGCAACACCAGAAAAAAAGCCACAGACAAAGCAAAGAGGTTGGAAAATTGCTGCCAGTAATCAAGCCCCGCTTCATGATAAGACCATAATGCGCTCATCACATAGATAAAAGCGAAGATCCATACACTGAAACGGTTAAGCCGGATCATGAACAAGCCCGACAGAAGCAACAGGATGCCGAGTGCTAAATAGTACCATGTCCGGCTGCCGAGATAAATGAGATACCCGCCAAGAAGAGTGAAATAAAGCCCCGCCGCTAATACCAGCAAGCTTAACAGAATAACCAGAAAAACGGTCATTCTCGAAGGGCCATTTTTGAACCTTATCATTTGAACTTCCCACTGATTGGAAATAAATTCGGGGTTTTTCAGATTTTTATTTTTGCAAATCTTTTGCATAAAGTTGAAACAGCGTCAATTCGGCACCCGTTCATATGAGTGTGATGAATGACACGTTTTTAATATAAAAATATAATAATATGTTATAGATCAAGTGGTTTTATTTAATTATTATTTAAAATTAAAATAATTTTAAAAATATGTTCGGATAAATGAATTACATATATCAAAAATATAAATTTATAATCATTCAAAATAACGCCATAAAATTTTTTGTTTTTGAAAAATTCAATGGATTATATTTATTTAAATTGATCATAAATTCAAAATATAAGAGGAGAACAAAAATACTCTATAAACAGAAAATACTTTATAAAGGCTAGGGAAACAGCCAAAGAGCTGGAGCGGGTAGCGGGAATCGAACCCGCGCGTTCAGCTTGGGAAGCTGACAGGCTACCATTACATCATACCCGCAAAATGCGTGACACACGGATGCAATCTTTAATGCTTTTTGTCAAGCACCCTCTCATCAAAGTGGTTTAAAATGTTTTGACAGTTTCAAGCCCTGTGCCTGATAATTCGAGCCGAGATCACGCCCGTAGAGGGATTTCGGATGCCTCAACATATGTTCATAAACGAGATGGCCGACGATTTGTCCGTGTTCGAGGATGAAGGGAACTTCATGGCTGCGCACTTCAAGAACGGCGCGCGAGCCTTTGCCACCCGCTTCATTATTGCCGAAACCGGGGTCGAAGAAACCGGCATAGTGAACACGGAATTCGCCAATCAACGGGTCAAACGGTGTCATTTCGGCAGCAAAGAGCGGCGGTACGTGAACCGCCTCACGCGAGACGAGAATATAGAACTCGTCCGGATCAAGGATAAGCGAATGGGAACCCCGATCATAAATCGGCTCCCAAAAATCGAGCACATCGGCTACACCACGTTTATCCACGTCGATAACGCCGGTATGATGTTTGCCGCGATAGCCGACGAGTCCGTTTGAATTTCCCGTAAGATCAATCGAAAGTCCGACACCGCTTGCGGTAATATTGGGGTGGTCATCGGAAACCAGCATTTCTTTTTTGTGAAGAGCCAAGAGTTCGCTTTCATTCAACCCGCTCTTTCCTTTACGGAAACGGATTTGCGACAATCTTGAGCCGGTGCGGACAATAACGGGAAATGTACGCGGGCTTATTTCGAGGTAAAGTTGCCCATGATAACCACTGGTGACCTTATCAAATTCTTGTGCGTAATCGGTTATAATACGGGTAAAAATATCGAGCCGTCCGGTTGAACTTTTCGGATTGGCAGAGGCACTCAATTCGTCAGAAAGTGCGAGTGTCTCGATAAGCGGTACAATATAGACACACCCCGTTTCAAGCACCGCACCATTTTCGAGATCGAATTCATGAAGCTTGAATTGTTCAAGTTTATCAATCACTTGTTTTTCAGGGCCAGGCAGAAAAGAAGCACGGACACGATAGGCTTTTTTGCCCAATCGCAAATCGAGACTGGCCGGTTGTATCTGATCTTTGTCTAACGGGCGATCCGATTTCAAAATATTGTTTTCAAATAAACCCTGAATATCGCTATCTGCCAGAATGCCGCTTGAGCGTGCCATGATGACTACCTTTTCCTGTTTTCCATTCTCTCTTTAACCTGTTCACGGATTGACGCAAGCGGTTGAAGGGCATATGGAAGATTTATCCCGTGGTGATTTGGGCCGGCCGGCTTGCAGCCACGCTTGGGGTTATGGAATATAAACGCGTTCGGATGACAACGTAAAGTCTTCGGTGCCAATTCCATTCACCCCCTTGAAATGCTAAAAGGCCGTAAGATCAAGCGGACTTTTGGCATCTTGTTTTTCAATCTTTACCATGACGGCAAAGGTTTTTTGATGAAAGCAGGTGACTTATGACACTTAATCCGCATCGTAAATACCGTACCGCTACAGAAATGGTTCATGCGGGGGCTCAACGCTCTCCTTATGGAGAAGTCTGTGAAGCGATTTATTTAACCCAGGGCTTTACCTATCCGAGTGCCGAAGCAGCCGAAAGGCGTTTTGACGGAGAGGATCCGGGCTTTGTCTATTCACGTTATGCCAATCCGACCACAGATATGTTTGAAAAACGTATGTGTGCTTTGGAAGGGGCTGAAAGTGCGCGCGCACTCGCTTCGGGAATGGCCGCTGTCTCGACAGCTATTTTATGTTTTGTGAAAGCGGGCGACCATTTTGTTGCAGCCCGTTCCATGTTCGGTTCCTGCCGTTATATCATTGAAAAGGTTTTGCCCCGTTATGGCGTCGAGGTTTCAATCATTGACGGGCGTAAAATCGAAAATTGGGAAAAGGCAATTCGCCCCAATACACGCGGGATATTTTTTGAAACACCTGCCAATCCGACTTTGGAAATGGTCGACATTAAAGCGGTTTCGGAACTTGCCCATAAAGTTGGCGCAACTGTGATTGTCGATAATGTGTTCGCCACGCCGCTTTATCAAAAGCCGCTCGAACTTGGTGCTGATGTCGTTGTCTATTCAACCACCAAGCATATTGACGGGCATGGACGTTGTCTCGGTGGAATGATTTTATCGAGTGAAGAATGGATGACAGAAAATTTGCAGGACTTCTTCCGCCATACGGGACCCGGCATGAGCCCCTATGTCGCATGGCTTATGTTGAAAAGTCTTGAAACGCTCCCGCTTCGTGTCGAGGAAATGACACGCTCGGCAGCAAAACTTGCCGATTTTATCAGCGGGCATAAAGCGGTCGCAAAATGCATTTATCCGGGGCGTGACGACCACCCGCAAAGAGATATTGTAAAAAAACAGATGACCGGCGGTTCGACAATGATTGCCTTTGAATTGAAGGGTGGCAAAAAGGCTGCTTTTTCATTCTGTAATCATCTGACAATACCGCTTATTTCCAATAATCTTGGAGATACACGTTCGATCATGACCCATCCGGCAACCACAACGCACCAGAGCATCGGCCCCGAAGCACGCGCCGAACTTGGTATCAGTGATGGTTTGTTGCGTTTTTCGGTTGGTCTCGAAGATGTTGACGATTTGTTGGAAGATGTCGAACAGGCATTGAACGCTACACTCTGATAAATCCATTTTCCGGATTGTTCAAAATATGAGCGCGAGCTTTTTAAAAAGCTTGCGCTTTTTTAAATGGATTTATCTATTCAAGGGGGGGATAATGCCGGAGCGAGAATGTGCTTTCGCTATACGCGGGTTTGTAAATCGGTTATAATGACTTTATGACAATACATCATCTCAGTGAAACCGTAATTAACCAGATTGCAGCGGGCGAAGTGATCGAGCGTCCGGCAAGTGTGGTCAAAGAACTCGTCGAAAATGCTATTGATGCCGGTGCGACACGGATAGAAATTGTAACGGCAGGTGGCGGAAAAAGCCTGATCCGCGTGTCGGATAACGGGTGCGGTATTGCGGAGGACGAACTTGAACTGGCAATATCGCGTCATTGCACCTCCAAACTCGACGATAATGTTCACGACATCCATTCACTCGGATTTCGTGGTGAAGCTTTGCCGTCAATCGGGTCGGTTTCAAAGTTGAAACTGGTGTCACGTAGAGCTTCTTCTGAACATGCGGCTGAAATCGTTGTCAATGCCGGACATGTTGATGGGCCGCGTCCCGCAGCAGGTAACGCGGGAACAATTGTCGAAGTGCGTGATCTTTTTTATGTCACACCGGCAAGACTCAAATTCATGAAAACAGACCGTGCCGAAACCAATGCGATAACCGATATTGTCAAACGGATTGCCATTGCATTTCCGAATGTCCGTTTTTCACTTTCCGGTACAGATCGCTCGATGCTTGATTATCCCGCGACCGGTACAGGAGAAGAGGCACAATTACAGCGCATCACCCAAATTATGGGAAAAGATTTTGCCCCCAACGTTATTACTCTTGACGCGGTAAGAGAAGGGGTGGAGCTTAAAGGCTTTGCGGGCATACCGTCATTCAATCGGGGTAACAGTCTCCATCAGTTTGCTTATGTGAACGGCCGACCTGTGCGCGATAAATTGATATTGGGCGCTATTCGCGGGGCTTATGCCGATGCGATGGCGCGCGACCGCTATGCGGTATGTGTGCTTTTCATCAATCTTCCTTCATCCGATGTCGATGTCAATGTCCATCCGGCAAAGGCGGATGTGCGTTTTCGCGATCAGAGTTTAGTGCGCGGGCTTATTGTTGGTGGCATTCGCGAAGCTTTAAGCCATGCCGGCATTCACCCCGCAACGACAGGGGCGGACGCAATGCTCAAAAGTTTCCGCCCTGATGGCATACCACTATCATCATCTGTTCCGCCGCGTCCGACTTTTTATAATAATAGAGCTTTTTCCTATAATTCTTTTTCAAGAGCGCCTGTTCCACCGGCCGCACAAATGGTCAACAAGCCGCTTTATACAACACCTTCCTCAAGCTTTAACGAAGACTATGGAAATGTGTTGGGCGAACTCGATCAACCGACGACCGATAGCCGTCCGGCAATGGAAATTCCAACTGTCGAGGAACAGCGTTTTCCCCTTGGTGCTGCACGCGCCCAAATTCATAAAAACTATATTATCGCCCAAACTGAAGACAGCCTTATTATTGTCGATCAACATGCAGCACATGAGAGGCTGGTTTACGAGGCTTTGAAACAGGCACTCTATTCCAAGCCTTTGCCATCCCAAATGTTGCTTATTCCGGAGATCGTGGAATTACCGGAAGAAGATACAACCCGGCTTTTGGCACATGCAGAGACATTGCAAAAATTCGGGTTGAAAATCGAAGCATTCGGCCCCGGCGCCGTCGCGGTTCGCGAAACACCGGCCATGCTTGGCGAGGTGGATGTCAAAGGCCTTATTGCCGATTTGGCCGATGAAGCCGCCGATTATGATACAACAAACGGGTTGAAAGCGATGCTCGATTATGTTGCGGCAACCATGGCCTGTCACGGCTCGGTGCGTTCCGGCCGCTTGTTGCGTGCGGAAGAGATGAATGCGCTTTTACGCCAGATGGAAGCAACTCCGGGTTCCGGAACTTGTAATCACGGACGCCCGACTTATGTCGAGTTGAAACTTACCGATATTGAAAGATTGTTCGGCCGCCGTTGATTGTTTTGATGTCGAAACGCTGCGGGTGTCTGTTCGTAACCGTCACTTAAGAACCGACGGTTCTGGATGAAAAAACCGGTTTGCAGCTTTGTCTGCCAATTTTATGTGCCCGAACAGGGTTTATGATGCGCCCGAAATTATGCGCCCGAACTTATGCAACCGGAATTATGTGGCCGAATTAAATCGGGAACGCTTCGGATGATCGGGGTCTCGTGTTTATTTCTAAAAAACAGCTTCGCCTTTCCGTTTACCGTGAAGTCATTTGTTGAAATTTACCGATGTGGTTCTCTTCTCTTAATAAAAACCGTCCGGCTTCCGGTTTTGACAGTTCGTGCCGGATGAGTGCTGAAAGCTTGAATGAGAAAAATCCTGAACGAAAACCTCGTCGATGAGATAATGCATAGAAGAGATAAAAAGTGAACCTCTCAAAATGACCGAAAGGTTTGAACACCTATCAATAGTTTCGTGAGCGAAGGATTTAAGGCTTTTATAGTTTTACCCGACGCTTTATAATGATCGCCAATGAGCAATCTGAAAGGTTTAGAATAATGATGTTTCCCGGTGGTGAACGCGAGGCGCAACTCCATTACCTGAGTGGCGATTATGAAGTTTTAACACACGGAACTTATGTTTTATGTGCAATTACAGGCGAGAAAATTCCGTTGGACGAACTGAGATACTGGAGTGCGCCCCGTCAGGAAGCTTATGCAAGTTGCGAAATTTCCTATCGCCGTGAACTTGAATGCGATCCCCGTTTACGTAAGCTTTTAGGCACAACACTTAAAAAATAAATGTTATTGCCGGTTTATGCATTCGGTTTAAATAAAAGCGCCAGTTCTGGGCGCTTTTTGTTTTTTACTCTTCAAAAGTGCGGTTTTTGAACGCTTCGAGTGTTTCGTTTATCCGTTGTTTACAAAAATCCGCATCATCAAATTGAACCTCGACATCGAACACAACAAGATTTTCAAGCTTTTTGTCCTGCCCGTCGGTTTTTAAACGGGCAAAATCCTTTGCGGTGGTAGCAATGGAAAGATGTTCTGTCCTTGCCGTGCCGGTAATGTCATCAAGATCGAAATCTGTATAAAAATGATGGTCGGCATAAATTCGCGTTTGTTCAACTTTGCCTTCCAATTCGCCAATCGAACGGAAAAATTTTTGCGGATTTCCTATGCCTGCAAAGGCCAGAAATTTTTTGCCCGAAACAGTATCGCTGGCAGAGGGCATAAGATGGGCAAAGTTCAACGGTTTTGCTGCACGGGCTGCCATATGGATAACTTCGTTACCTTTGTTCCCATTGCCGATCATCAGCACACCGTCGGTATAGGCAAGTTGGGTTACAAGCGGTGCACGGAGTGGCCCCGCCGGAAACACTGCATTGTTCCCCAAGCCCCGCAGGCCATCCACAACCATCAAAGCATAGTCAATGAAGAGACGGCGACTTTGGAAGCCGTCATCCATCAAAATAAAATTGCAGCCCTGCTGTTTTAAAAGTTTTGCTGCTTCCAACCGGTCGGTGGCTACGGCAACAGGTGCATGTCGGGCAAGAAGCAATGGTTCGTCACCGACTTCGCGCGCTTTATCCATTTGCGCGTCAACCAGATGGGCACTGCGAATTTCACCACCATAACCACGCGAAACAATGCCCGGATTAAGACCAAGTTTTTTGGCTGCTTCCGCAAGGCTGATAACAACGGGCGTTTTTCCTGTTCCACCAAGCGTAAAATTGCCGACACACAAAACCGGAAGATCAATCACCGGAACATTTTCCCGTTCCATTCTACGGCGGGCAAAAAAACCGTAAATCCATGAAACCGGAAGTAAAAGCCAACGCATGACTTTCTGTTCATTCCACCAGAAGTCCGGCGCTTCACCAACCATGATTGGTATCCTGATGATGAAGCTTGGCCTGCATAATCAAAGGATCAATAAACGGGCGTAACACTTTTAATGTGCGTTCCAGTGCTCCGCTCATATTGGTGGCCGTGTCATAGGCCGCCTCGATCATTTCATAGCGTAACGGTTCATGTGTCAAAAGTGTATTGAGCTGGACAGCCAATTGCGTGGCATCTTCAACGACTCTCGCCGCATTATTGGCAAAAAATACATCGAATGTGTCTTTGAAATTTTCCACATGCGGGCCTGTCAGGATAGCTGATCCGAGAAGCGCCGGTTCAAGCGGATTGTGCCCTCCGGTTTCCGTTAAAGATTTGCCGATAAAGGATACTTTTGCAAGTTGCAAAAACACTCCCATTTCACCAATCGTATCAACGAGTATAATATCGGTATCCTCATCAGGCATCCGTTTTTCACTGTGTCGAATAACGTGAAGGGACTTCTTTTCAAGTTCTTCCATGATCGCGTCAGCCCGTTCGGGATGACGGGGCACAATGATTGTCAAAAGATTGGGTAGCCGTGTTTTTAGAGCGATATGAACTTCGGCAGCAATATTTTCTTCACCCTCATGGGTAGAAATCGCCGCCCAAACCAGCCGGTTATGCAGACTTTCCCGATATTGCATTAACAGATTTTTGTCCGCTTCCGGTGCAATATCCGCTTTCAGATTTCCTGAAACCGCGACTGTTTTGACGCCGAGCGCATGATATTGTTCGGCATCACTTTCGCTTTGACCAATGGCAGCGTCAATCTGCCTGAAAATATGCGAAGCGAGAGCCGGCCGTTTTTGCCATGAATGGAATGAACGAGCGGACATATGTGCGTTCACCATAACTTGCGGGATATGACGGCGCGCAAGCCCGTTGATTCGTAAGGGCCAGATTTCGGATTCGCAAACAAGTGCCAGATCGGGTTTCCAATGGTCAAGAAATCTTCTGATTGCCGGTTTGACATCAAGTGGTGCAAACTGGTGGATAACCCGGCTGCCAAAACGGTTTTCAATGAGACTTGCAGATG
The DNA here is from genome assembly GCF_016102505.1 of Bartonella sp. B10834G3. NCBI lineage: Bacteria > Pseudomonadati > Pseudomonadota > Alphaproteobacteria > Hyphomicrobiales > Bartonellaceae > Bartonella > Bartonella sp. B10834G3. The sequence continues at coordinate 548,382 of NZ_JACFOM010000001.1, read as the reverse complement.
TAACAGTGCCGGTTGTCAAAAGAACATTGATATGAAGCTGCAAAATACGTTCGATCAGAGGAACCAGTGCCAGCGTTTCCCCGACACTTGCCGCATGAAGCCAGATAAGCGGCCCTTCAGGGCGCTTTTTATTGGTACGCCCCATACGTTCGCGTTTGCGGTGCGGGTCTTCCTTGCCGCGTGCGGCTCTTATCGAAAGATAGAACGGAACGAGTGGACTAATCAGGCCGCCTGCCATGCGATAAAGATATAGCGCTGTGCGAGCCTTGAATTCCTTCATAGTGCTCCCCCCTATTTTCTTTCTTTGAGGCGTTTTTCTGCCTCGTCGGTCAGACGGTTCATTATATCAGAAAGTTCGATGCGTTTTTGTTCCATAAGGTCTTCATCTGCATCTTCCGGCACATAGAACGCATCTCCCATAAGAAATATAGAATGTCCAAAAGGGAGCGGAATTACGGTTTTGTCCCATGTTTTTTCGAGAATTTTCACGTGTGAAAAAGAATATATATAGGGAATAATGGGGCGACCGGAAATTTTTGCCAGTAAAATAATGCCTTTTCCGGCTTCCCGCGCTTTTCCATGGGCAATATCGGCAATCATTGCCGCCGTTTTACCTTCTTGCAACGCACGTTTCAATGTAAGCAGTGCCCGTGCACCGCCTTTGTCGGTATTCTGGTGCTTGCTCCGTCCGCCCGAACCGCGCACTGTTTCGAGTCCCAGTTTTTCGCCGACTCTTGCATTGATTTCGGCATCGGCAGAGCGGGAAAACATGGCAATGATATGTTCTTTTTTAGGGCGCAAGAACGGCCCCATAATATGGCGCCCGTGCCAGAAAGTGATGATAAAAGGATTGTAGGCATCATGGGCTTTTTGCGGGTCATCAGAACCTTTAAGCCGTGGATTGGTCCAATAAACCAGCCGCAAATAATTGGCCATCAGTGACACGACAATCGCTTTGGTGACGCGTGCATTCATCAAAGGATAGCGAATTTTGCGCCATAAGCGGTTTAAAATGCCCGATTTTTTCTTCTTTTTTTGCTCAGTCATTCAATTGTCGAACCGATCACTTTTAACACGGACGGTCGCAACCCTCTTGTTGGAAGACAAACACAGCCTGCAAAGGCGTTTCGAGAGCGCCTTTGCCTTATACGAGTGCATTGTCATACTCTCCTGTCAATATCAAGAGAAGCCAACCGAATGCACTACCGAGAATATAAAAATGCTTCAAAAAGCGTTAAAATTATAGTGTTTCGTTTCAAAACTGGCAAATAGCTATTTGCTGTCGGAATGTTCAGGATCCAGCAAGCGGTGAAGGTGAACAATGAAATAACGTTGCAATGCATTATCGACGCTCGATTGGGCTTTTGCCCGCCATGCGGCCTCGGCCGACTTATAATCAGGAAAAATTCCTACAATATCTAGTTTATCGAGATCACGAAATTCATTGCTATCAAGGTTTTTTAATTCTCCACCAAAGACCAGATGCAATAATTGTTTCGGTTCACCTGTCGTGCTCATATATACCTCCTTATTGCCTTACCCGTATCCGGATTCCGGAAGGATTACCTCAATCGGGTTTTTCGGACAATATCTACCATGTTATCAAGTCGACCTTTAATACATGCAATCAAAAAATCGTGTTCATAGGGCGGATTTCCGTAAACGGGAGGCACATTATTAAAGTCCTGTATCAAACCGCCACATTCCTGCAAAATAAGATCAGCCGCAGCAATATCCCAATCATGGCTTTCGGGCTTTATCAGGACGATGTCTATTTTGCCTTCGGCAGCAAGTGCAATACGATAGGCAAGAGAGGGGAGATAATGTGCGAAATCGACCTTGGATTTGAAGGTTTCCGGTAACTTTGCTTCAAATTTTCCGGTCGCCGAAACAACGAGTTTTCCCTCATGCCCTTCAAGAAGCGGAAGTTTATTTCCATTGAGGCTGGCACCTTTGCCCCGTTCCGCCTTATAGACAGAACGGGTTGCAGGGCAATCAAGAACGCCGACTTGCGAAATTCCCTCTTCGATCACTGCCACCGATATACACCAATGATGGGAGCCGGAAAGAAAGCCGCGTGTTCCGTCAATCGGATCGACCACGAAATATCTTTGATAGTGCCTGTCCGGACGTTCGTCTTTGGTTTCTTCGGAAATCCAGCCATAATCGGGGCGGGCGGCCAATAAGAGTTCTTTGAGAACTTTATCGGCAGCAAAATCGGCTTCGCTTACCGGTGAATTTCCGGGTTTGATCCAGACTTTCGGATCCCGACCGAAATAGCTGAACGCTGTTTCTCCTGCTTGTCGAGCAGCATTGCTGATAAGCTCCAGATCTTCGGAATTGATCGTATTATTTGCCTGCAAGGGTCATTCCTTCAATCAACAGAGTGGGGGCTGCCGTGCCATAGCGGCGGTCAATGTCGCTTGCCGGTGTCAGATGTGACAACATATCAATGAGATTGGAACCGAGAGTGACTTCACTTACCGGATAGGCAAGTTCACCATTTTCAATCCAGAACCCCGATGCACCACGGCTATATTGACCGGTCACAAGATCAACGCCATGGCCGAAGAGTTCGGTTACGTAAAAACCGGTTTTGATTGCCTTCATCATGTCTTCAGGTGTCTGATTTCCCGGTTCAATTGCAAAATTGGTGCTTGCCGGTTGCACAGAAGAAGCCGAGCGTACCCCGTGCCCATTGGTTTGAAGGTGAAGTTCACGTGCGACAGATGATGATAAAAACCAGTGTTCGAGAACGCCATTCTCGATAATATTCAAGGCCATCCCTTCCACACCTTCCCCGTCAAAGGGGCGGGAAGCATTTCCGCGCTTTTTCAAAGGCTGATCGGTTATGGTAATTGTCGGCTTCATAATTTGTTCGCCCATGCGATTTTGCAACAGGCTGGTTTTACGTGCAACAGCAGCACCATTCACCATTGAAGCAATGTGTCCGGCAATGCCGCGTGCCATTCTCGGCTCGAAAATAACATTGACAGTTCCGGTTTTCGGCTTTTGCGCATTCAATCGTCTCACCGCACGCTCGCCGGCATTTTTCCCGATTTTTGTTGTTTTGTCGAGATCTTCATGGTGAAGAGCTGTCGTGTAATCATAATCACGTTCCATTGCCGTTCCTTCACCGGCAAGTGCGCTGCATGAATAGGAAAAACGGCTTGATTGATAGCTACCGCAAAATCCGTCGCTGGTGACAAGAACCAGTCCGCCGCTACCATAGGCAGATGTTGCACCACCGGAATTTGTAACACCCTTGACCGATAGGGAAGCATTTTCGATTTCGAGAGCTTCTTCTGTCAGACGTTCGCTATCCGGAACAAATGGATCATAAAGATCAAGATCTTTCGGATTTTTAACAAGGAGAGAGCGATCAGCCAAACCTTCAAAAGGATTTTCAGGCGAAACTTTAGCCATGGCAACCGCACGTTCTGCGAGGCTTGCCGGATCTGCCGAAAGATTGGCCGAAATGCTTGCAACTTTTTTGCCGACAAACACGCGCAATGAAAAGTCGTCATTTTCGGAAGCTTCGGTTGCTTCTACTTTTCCAAGCCTTACCGATACACTAACCGAACGCGAGCGAATGATGACCGCATCAGCACTGTCGGCTCCGGCTTTGCGCGCAGCCTCTACAAGGGCAGACGCTTTATCAATTTGGCTGTTGTGAACCATAGAAGATTCCTCTTAATCATTTCGCTCAAGATTTATAAAAACTTGTGCAATAAAACTCAATTCTTTTCATAAAATATATATGAAGAAGTCTGTCGAGCCTATTTCAAGTGACAAAAATTGGAAAACGTTTTGAACAAACCCGTTTTTTCAACAAACAGGCATTAACCTTCTAGAGGGGCGGCGATTTTTTTCAAAAAGCCCGCCGGTATTATTTAAAAATTCCGGTTTTGAACGGTTTTGAACGGTTTTGAACGGTTTTGCCGGTCGAAAGAAGGAAGCTTCTTCCATAAGCCGGAAGATAGAGCCTCTGACCGGTACAAGACCTTATGCGAGAAGATATTTTGAAAATGGTGTCAAAGGCAGTGATGAATGATAGGCGTTTTGACCGGAAAATATATTGCGGTTTTAGGGATTCGATGTCGATTTTAAAAAACCGGCATCGAACAATTCATTTTAACCTTTGGATGGCCCGATAACCAATAAAGCAGGTTCCGGACGAAGCAGCTTTTCAGCAATTGCTTTGACTTGTTCACGCGTTACAGCATTGATGAGCGCCTGACGTTTTTCAATATAATCTATCGGCAGATTTTCATCCTGCAGGCCGACAAGTGTTGCGGCAATGTCAGAAGATGATCCCATATTCTGCACAGCATAGGAACCGATGACATAGCTCTTGGCATCTTCAAGTTCCTGTTCACTCACCCCGTCGTCGGCCATTTTTTTGACTTCATTGCGAATGGTAGCGAGCGTTTTTTGTGCTTCGCTTGAACGTGTGCCGGTTGACACAGCCAAGGCGGACGAATGTTCATAAAGCATGAGTGAAGAACCGACCGTGTAGGCAAGGCCGCGTTTTTCACGGACTTCCGAGAACAGACGCGATGTAAGCCCCGGCCCACCCAGAATATAATTCATGAGATAAGCAGCAAAAAATTGAGGATCATTACGTTTGACACCGGGGTAAACAAGCATCAGGGATGTTTGCGGCAAATCATAATTGACATTGGCCATACCGCCGAGATTGAGCTTGGCTTCTTCTATTTTTTGAAGGTCTGCTTTTTCCGGCAGAGCGCCGAATATTTTGTCGATTATTGTTGCCGCTTCTTCCGCCTTCACCGGCCCGACAATGCCGATATGGATATTGTCGCGGGCAAACATGGCACGATGTGCTTTAAGAAGATCGTCACGACTTATAGTGCCTAATGTCTCCGGTGTTCCTTCTCCCTTTTTTGAATAAGGATGTTTGCCATAAATCAATGTTAAAAGACGGTTTTGAGCAATGGTTTTCGGGTCTTTTTCGGAAGCTTTAAGCTCGGCAACCAGTTGTTCGCGGATACGCTCGATCGCTTCGTCATCAAAGCGCGGCTTTTGAACAGCAAGAGCCAGCAAATTGATAGCTTCGTTTCTTTTATCGGCGAGCATTTTCATGTTTCCGCGCATCCGGTCGCGATTAACCGAAAATGCCATTTCAGCACCGAGATCATCAAGACGCCCCTGAAATGCTTGTGAGTCGAGATCACCGGCACCTTCATCAAAAAGGCCTGTCATCAGGTTTGCCAAACCTTCTTTGCCTTCAGGATCCTGCGTTGTTCCCCCGCCAATAGAAAATTGTATGGAAACAACCGGTACAGTATTGTCTTCCACAAGCCAGCCGTGAAGGCCTTTTTTGGACGTTACATTTTCGATGTTCAACGCACCGGCAACGGATACGCCCAATCCGAGGCTTAAAAATAGTGAAAAAGCAAGGATCGAGGCACGATGGAAAATATGCGGTTTCTTGTTCATGGCGACCCTCATTTGCTTTTCTTTTGTTGGTTTACGTCGTGTGGCAGGGCTTCGTGAACGGGCGGCAACAAATAGCTGGTTACGCTTTTGTCCGTATCGAGATAACGGTTGGCAACGGCTTTGATATCGTCCGTCGTCACTTCCTTCAGCCGCTCCGGCCAATGGGTAACATCATCAATATTCATGCCGACGGAAAGGGAACTTCCGTATATTTGTGCGAGACCGGCCGGACTATCGAGAGAGAATATCATATTCTTGATAAAACGATTGCGCGCCTGATCGAGCTCGGTTTTAGTGACGCCATTCTTGCGAATATCTGCAATTTCATCGGCAATTTGTTGTTGGACATCATCGAGGCTTGCCTCTCCGCGAGGCATTCCATAGAGGTAAAACAAACCGTCATCAACAGCATTGCCGCTATAATTGGCACCGACAGATGCTGCCGACCCGTTTTTGACAACCAGCTTCTGGTAAAGCCGTCCCCGTGGTGCGCCTCCTAAAATTTCACCAAGCAAATCAAGTGCTTCGGCTTCATTTTTGACTTTTGTATTATGATAGGAGGGAACCACCCACATTTTCTGGAAACTTGGTTCACTCACCCGCGGGTCATGCATTGTCACAGTGCGAAGTGTTCTTTTTTCCGGTTCTTGCGGGCGGATACGCGGGCCGATTTCAGAACGAACCGGCAATTTTCCGTAAATGTCGGAAGCCATTTCGCGCACTTTTTCTGCTGTAACATCGCCCGATATAATAAGCGTTGCATTATTCGGGGTGTAATATTTATTGTAAAAATCAATCGCATCATCCCGTGTCAACTTTTCCATTTCCTGTTTCCACCCGATAACAGGATTATGGTAGGGGCTGTTCATGAATAATGTTGCCCGCGTTTCTTCGGCAAGTATGGCATCAGGGCTGTTGTCGGTGCGCATCCGCCGTTCTTCGATAATAACATTTCTTTCAGGCGCGATCACATCATCCGTTAAAACCAGATTTTCCATCCGGTCTGCTTCAAACTTCATAATTGTTTCGAGATAATCGGAAGCAACGCTTTGATAGTAACCGGTATAGTCATAGGACGTGAATGCATTTTCTTCACCACCGATTCTGGCAATGAATTTGGAAAATTCACCGTCTTTATGGGTGGCAGTGCCTTTAAACATCAAATGTTCGAGAAAATGGGCAATACCGGTATGTCCCTTCGGCTCGTCGGCCGAACCGACATGATACCAGATCATCTGTGTAACAACCGGCGCGCGATGATTTTCGATCACAACAACTTGAAGTCCATTTTTCAAGGTAAAACTTTGCGTTGGACCGGATTTTGTAATTTCAGGAAGATCAGTTTTGTCTGAAGCTGTCATTTGTTGCTCCGTCGGATTTTTCCCGCTGGTCTCTTCGGCATAAAGGGGAAAAAGCGCGCTTGTAGACAAAAGAACGCCGAACGTCGCTTTTAAAACCGTTTTTCTCATCAATTCAGGCACAGGCAAAACCTCTCTCGGCTGTTTCATCACAATTGTAACATATAGATATAAATAATTGTGCCACCATAATGACGCTCATCGTCAAGCTTAAAAATTTCCGGTAAACGAATTGTGGCCTCTTTGGTCTCTTCAAGCACAAAAAGCGCACCATTTTTAACCCAATGGCCTTCAACAGCGGCAGAAAAAGCTTGTTCGCCGAGGCCTCGACCATAAGGCGGGTCGGCAAACACAATGTCGAATGGCTGCATCGTTCCGATCTGCCCCAAACGGGTTGCATCGCGGCGTAACAGGCGGGTAACACCCTGTAACCCGAAGGCTTCGATATTTTTATGGATTAATCCGCGCCCTTCAACCGATTGCTCGACAAAAGTGCAGGTTTCCGCACCACGCGAAAGTGCTTCAATGCCGAGCGCACCGGTTCCCGAAAACAGATCAAGCACGCGCTTGCCATTCCAGAAATTATCTTGACGCGATCCCAGAATATTGAACAGGCTTTCACGCGTGCGGTCGGTTGTCGGGCGGATTGCCTGACCGGTAGGCGTTGCAAGATGGCGTCCGGAAAATTTACCGCCGACGACCCGCACTCGCTCCTCCATCCGGTCGACCGGAACGTTGGCTGCCGGTACGCCCGTTTCCTTTTGTGCCGCCCTTACGATCTAAAAATTTGCCGGTTTTTGCAGGCTTACCGGCAAAGGCTTTTTTCCCGCCGCGGTCATTTTTGGAGGAAAATGGTCTTTCCGACCGATTTCCGGAAAAATGTGCCGATTTTCTTTGTTCTACCCCATCGGAATTTTCCGATTTGTAATGGCGGCGCGGAAAGCCGAAACCACCTTCGCTACTCTTTGAAGAACTGTGATATTTTCTTTCAGGGCGATCAAATTTTCTTTCCGGCCGATCAAAGTCCTGATTTTTAGAAAATTTCCGTTCCGTAAGATATTTTCTTGGTGGTCTTCCGGCAGCCGGGGAAGATTTATGGCGAAAGGATTTCTTTTCACCTGCAAATTCGTGATTGTGCCCGTGATCGGGGCTATCGTTTTCCGATCGTCTATAAGTTCCGGTTTTCGGATAATCGCTGTTGTTCCGATAGCCTGTCGGGCCTTCATAGTCTTCTGACGAGCGCTCTTTACGGAATTTCTGTTTGAAATCGGGTTTGCGGGCCGATTTATCGAAATGTTTTTCACGGCGGTCAAAATGTGTGTCGCTCTCGCTTTGCGAAGCACGATGCGGATGACGGCGAGCGGCTCTCTCTTCAAAGCCGTTATCATTTCTTTCCTGTTCATCTCTCGTCCGCCAGAATTTCTTATGCGCGGTTTGAGGGCGGGCGCCGGGAGCCATCCAGACATTGGAACTGCGCAATCGCTGAGGTTCGGCTTCGGGCTTTTTCTCGAACGCTTTTTTAAAGGGTGCAGATTTACTGCCGAATTTATCGTTCCGTTTATTAAAACCGTCAGGTCTTGTTGAAAGCTGGTCGCGGCCACGTTCGGCAAAATCGGCTTTTTTCCAACGTTTGTAAAAACGGGGGGCTTCCGGTGTTGAAGAAATCCAGCCGTCATCCGAAACAGCCGGTTTTTCGCGCGGCTTTTGTTCACCAACGACAGGGGCATTGGAAAACGGTTTCAAAATCGGCAAATCGAAATCGGCATTGGCCTCTTCGATAAGGCGTTCGCCCAACTGGTCGCGCAATGTGCGGCCTTTCAGTTCGCGCACAGCACCTTCTTCAAGGTCGGCAAGCTGGAAGGGACCGAAAGAGATGCGGATAAGACGTGTGACGGTCAGTCCCAGAGCACCCAGAATATTCTTGACCTCGCGGTTTTTACCTTCTCGTAAAGCCACTGTCAGCCAGACATTCGTTCCTTGTTCGCGTTCAAGGGTTGCTTCTACCGCACCATAAAAAATACCGTCTATGGCAATACCGTCTTTCAATGTGTCAAGATCGGCTTGCGTGACTTTGCCATGTGCACGAACACGATATTTGCGCACCCAACCGGTTGACGGTAATTCAAGAACACGGGCAAGCCCTCCGTCATTTGTGAGAAGCAGCAAGCCTTCTGTGTTGATATCGAGCCGGCCAACCGAAAGAACGCGCGGCATTCCCTCCGGCAAGCTGTCAAATACCGTAGGACGACCTTCCGGATCACGGTTGGTTGTTACCAGTCCGGCGCGTTTGTGGTAAAGCCAGACGCGGGTGCGCTCAATGGGGGGCAAGGGTTTGCCATCAACGGTAATCGCATCTGTGCGTTTGACATTGAATGCAGGCGTATCAAGCACTTTACCGTTAACCGCAATACGCCCTGCTGCAATCATGGTTTCAGCGTCACGCCGTGATGCAATTCCGGCGCGTGCCAATCTTTTGGCAATACGTTCGCTGCCATCGCTTTCTTCGGTGGTCTTTTCCCTTGACTGTTTGGGGGCTTTCTTTCCACGCGGGTCGAAATTATTTCTTGTATCCCCCCGGTCATTTTGCGGTTTCTTATTGCCGCGATCATATGTCATCTCACATTATCCTTTAGAAGCACCGGGGCGCATTGTTCATTTTTAACCGCTCTAGCTTATTTTTTTCTGATATGGAATCTCTTTCATCAGGTGTTTTCTGCTAAACTGTCATAAATGACATAAATGGTCGATAAAATCCAATTGTTCCGGAGCTTCAGGCGACTGAAAGGCAAAAATGACAAAAACGCCAATGGAAATAGCTTTTGATGAAGCCTTGATTGCAAATACCAACGACGAAGTGCCGGTCGGTGCTGTTATTACCAAAGCGGGTAAAATCATCGCCAAGGCTTCCAACCTGACGCATAGGAATTTCGATCCGACAGGTCATGCGGAGATACGGGTTATTCGTATGGCGTGCGAGGCGCTTCAAAGCGAGCGATTGATAGATTGCGATCTTTATGTGACATTGGAGCCCTGTACAATGTGCGCGGCCGCCATATCTTTTGCACGTATAAGGCGACTTTATTTTGCCGCAGGCGACGAAAAAGGCGGCGCGGTTGAACATGGTGTGCGCTTTTATCATCAGGCAACTTGTCATCATCGGCCGGAGGTTTATTCCGGTTTGGGTGAAAGACGGGCATCCCTGTTGCTCAAGAATTTTTTTGCAGGAAAAAGGGAAGAATGATGAAAACAGTAAAATTCCCGAACGGTTCGTTCGTGCCCGCTTTAGGACAGGGAACATGGGGTATGGGCGAGGGAATAGCTCCCGTCGAAGCGGAAGCCGATTCTTTGCGTGCCGGTCTTGATCTGGGATTGAAACTTATTGACACGGCCGAAATGTATGGAAATGGTGGATCCGAAAGGGTGGTTGGTGAAGCTCTTGTCGGGCGACGTGACGATGCCTTTGTTGTTTCAAAGGTTTTGCCAAGTCATGCTTCACGAAAAGGGACGATTGCTGCGTGCGAACGCAGCCTTAAAAATTTAAAAATCGAAAAAATAGACCTTTATCTTCTTCATTGGCAAAGCAGTATTCCTTTGAGCGAAACGGTGGAAGCTTTTGAACAACTTGTCGAACAAGGAAAAATCGGTTCCTGGGGTGTTAGCAATTTCGATACCGCACTCATGCAAAAACTCGAAGCTGTTTCGCTGAAAGGTCACATTGCAACGGATCAGATACTTTATAATCTGTCGCGTCGCGGGCCTGAATTCGACCTTATACCGTGGTGTGAAAAACGTGATATTCCGGTTATGGCCTATGCGCCGATCGAACAGGGACGCATCATGAAAAACCGTGATCTGATCGCGCTTGCGGCAGAACTCGATATTGCCCCGTCTGTTCTTGCTCTGGCTTGGGTAATCCGCAATCCGCTGATGATTGCTATCCCGAAAACCTCGTCAATTAAACATTTGCGTGAAAACGTCAAAGCGCTTGATCTCGCACTCGACCGCAATGTTTTAGAGCGACTTGATAAAATATTTTTGCCACCATCACAGAAACAACCCCTTGAGGTTATCTGAGAAACGTAAAAAACTCTTTTTGAAAGCCGAATGTTTGAAACAAGCGGATGGAGAGCGTTCAGAAAGACTGGACAACAGGAATGGCTGTTTTTTTGGCCTCTTGAAGCGAAGAAGAAGGGAAAAATCGCGAAGTTGATGAGAGAAACACTTATTTTAGAAAGTCCAACCTGTTCCTGAACACTTTGTTTGCTTGCCGGTTGGTTTGCTTGCTGGCCGGTTTGCTTGCTGGCCGGTTTGCTTGCCGGTTGGTTTGCTTGCTGCCGGTTTGCTTGATAGTCGGTTTGGAAGCTCCAAAAGAAATCCACATTGATTGAAGATTGACTTAACGGGCATTTGAAACAAGTGAATGAATTGAACAAAGAACGCTATTTTTACCAGGTGTTTCCCGAATAAAAATGAACGACGAGACCTTCGCCCAAGGCGAGTTTGGAGGTTGCCCGAATAGCCGCATTTATCGAGACAAACAGGCCATGATATGCACCCATTGCTATAGCCGTTTGATAGGGCGAAAAGTTTCAATCCGGAAGCGACTTTATTATTGCGTATACGTTTGGAGCTTTTTCACATTGTCAATGCAACAGTCGATGTAACAGTCAATATAACCGTCGATCTAACATGTAACGGGTGAGGTCAATGTAAAATGCGTTGAAAGGGGCAATGGAACATGTAACGGGAGGCTAAGACAGTATAAAAAACGGAATGACTTGGCTGAAGCTACAGCCAGCGAACGGACAGTCTTCATACCTTTCAAGCAAAATCAAACTCGTGCCCTATCGGGAAAACCGGTGTGTTTTCACAAAAGAATAAACTGTTCAAGAACAGGGGGCATTGCCTTGATATTTAGAAAGGCCACCAGCTCTTTTTGCCAGAAGTTTCCTTCATGGCTTTCTTTCTCTCGCGTTCTTTCTTCGCTTCGTCTTCACCTTTATCCCCGACCGGTGCCGATGCCGCCGGTTGGCGATAGCTTAACGGAGGTTCACTCAGATATTTGCGTGTAGTGGATGAACCGCCTTCATTTTCTTTTTTGCGGCGTAAATATTCGGCACGCTGTTCCTTGTCATTATTCACCTGCTCGTTACGGTGGATGCCATTCAACCAATCACTCGAACCGGTCGATTTCGTTTCTTTGCCGCTATCGGGAACGATAGGTGAGACATAGTTCGGGTTATTCTGGTTGGCCGTTGCTTCATCGCGCAATCTCTGGCGCTTCTGTTCCGGCGATTCCGGCCAATCAGGCGTACCCGTCTGGGCAACATTGGTTTGTGGTTGGGGAAGAACGCCTTTTGTACCGGGAGCAGGGCGAACCAGTTCCGGACGGGGCTTTGTGTCAACCTGATTCCGGTTATTATTCGATCTGATTGATGCAATATTTGAAAAATCGTCGATCAACTGTTTTCCGGTCGATTTGTCCGTTCCATAGGTCGGGCTGGAAACACCGCACCCCGTCAGCATAAGACCGGCCGTAACCATACCCGTTACAATAATTGCTACTTCGCGTTTTTTCACTGCTAATCCGTCTTCCCGGCTGTGCCGCCAAAAATTGCTTTTACTATTCCACCCTCAGGCAGATCACGACCATTCTTTTGTGCCACTTGTCGGCACTTATAAACCAAACCCTTATCATGAGATGTACCTTCACGGCAATCCCTATGAAAGCGGATGTTAAGAAGAAGTCTTATGACTTGTTTAACACCGGCAAAGTAACAGTCTCTGCCGGTGTTTTCTATATTTAATCAGATCTTTCCCAGAGCATGAAGTTCATGCAAAGCGGCAGCATCGCGCGCCGATACATCCGGATAATCGGGATCACTTCCGACATCTTGTGTGTAACGCCAGGAGCGTGCACATTTCGTCCCTTCGGCTTTATGAAATTCCACAGCAACACCCTTGACATCATCAAGCCTGAAAGCGTCTTTCGGGGCTTCTGCATTGGTAATGACAATATCGCTGGTTATAGAAATTTCAGCCATATCCATACCCTCTACCGCTTCCAGCAAGTCGAGATCCGAAATATAGACAACAGGGGCTGCTTCCAGAGAAGAGCCGATATGTTTTTCTGCCCGTTCAAGTTCCAGTGCGCCTGTGACAACTTTACGAACCTGACGGATTTTGCGCCAACGTTCATTCAGTTCATTGTCACACCAGCTATCGGGTGTCTTGCGGAATTGCTCGAAGTGAACCGATTTGCTTTCCGGATGACGTTCAAGCCAGGCTTCTTCCATTGTGAATGGCAGCATCGGCGCAAGCCATGTGACCATGCGTTCAAAAATTTCACGTACAACATGGATGGCGGATTTGCGTTTTATAGAAGAAGGCGCATCGCAATAAAGCGAATCTTTGCGAATATCGAAATAGAAGGCCGAGAGGTCAACGATCGAAAAATCAAGCAAGGCGCGGGTAATGCGTTTGAAATCAAACCCGTCATATGCATCATTAACGAGCCTGTCCAACTCGTAAAGGCGATGCAGCATGAACTTTTCAAGATCGGGCATGGCTTCATAAGCGATATTTTCGCCTTCGTCATAGGCGAGTGTGCCAAGCATCCAGCGGATAACATTGCGGATTTTCCGATAGGAATCGACATTGGTCTGGATGATATTTCTTCCCAGACGCTGGTCTTCCCAATAGTCGGTTGTCATAACCCAAAGGCGCAAAATGTCGGCACCCGAACTATTGATGACATCTTGAGGTGCTACGGTGTTACCCAATGATTTCGACATTTTCTTGCCTTGTTCATCAAGCGTAAACCCGTGGGTTAGAACGGTATTATAAGGAGCTCTTCCGCGCGTTCCGCAGCTTTCAAGCATTGACGAGTGGAACCAGCCGCGGTGTTGATCCGAGCCTTCAAGATAAAGATCGGCAGGCCATTTCAAATCGGGGCGGTCTTCAAGAGTAAACACATGCGTACACCCCGAATCGAACCAGACATCGAGAATGTCATGAACCGGTTGCCAATCCTCTTTTGCATGTTCACCCAGAAAACGTTCTCTCGCACCTTCCTTGAACCATGCGTCGGCACCTTCTTTTTCAAAAGCCTCGACAATACGCTTGTTAACCGCTTCGTCTTTGAGAATTTCGCCATTTTCTTTAACGAAAATTGCAATGGGAACACCCCATGCACGTTGACGCGATAATACCCAGTCAGGGCGATCTTCCATCATTGCGCCGATACGGTTCTGTCCTGCCGGCGGAACGAAACGTGTATCGTGAACAGCTTTGAGGGCACGCTCGCGCAAGGTTGTACCGTCGGCCAGTTTCTTGTCCATATAGACAAACCATTGCGGTGTGTTGCGGAAGATAACAGGTTTTTTCGACCGCCAGCTATGCGGGTAAGAGTGTTTGATACGCCCGCGGGCAAACAACATATCTTTTTCAATCAACAGGGCGATAACGGTTTTATTGGCGTCGCCATATTTACCATTATCATCAATGACGCGAGAAGCACCGCCTTCGCGATCGGGGCCGAAACCGGGAGCGTCTTTGGTATAATATCCGGCATCATCAACCGGAAAGGGGATGGATGAATCAATGCCGAGCGCTTCAATTTTTCCTTTATTGGCAATCCACGCTTCAAAGTCTTCGCGCCCATGGCTTGGTGCTGTATGAACAAAACCGGTACCGGAATCGGCCGTTACATGGTCCCCGTCAAGCAGCGGAACCTTGAAGGCGTAATCATTGGCAAAACCTTTGAGCGGATGCGAAAGCAGCATCGTATCAAGCTCGGAAGGATTCAAAGAGCGAAGCTTTCTGAAAGTCAGTTTTGCTTTTTTTGCACTTTCTTCAGCCAATGCCTCGGCAAAGATCAGTTTTTCACCGGGCTTCGGGCCATAATCATTTTCGGCATCCACAACCTGATAAAGCCCATAAGGAATACGCGAAGAATAGGCAACAGCACGGTTACCCGGAATTGTCCACGGTGTGGTTGTCCAGATAACAACAAAAGCCCCTGATAAATCATCGGCCTTGGCTTTCAGAACCGGAAATTTGACCCAGATTGTATCGGATTCAACATCGTGATATTCGACCTCCGCTTCTGCCAAAGCGGTTCTTTCGACAACCGACCACATAACGGGTTTGGAACCGCGATAAAGCTGGTCCGACATGGCAAATTTCATCAACTCACCGGCAATACGTGCCTCTGCATGAAAAGCCATCGTCGTATAAGGATTTTTGAAATCACCGATAATGCCAAGCCGTTTGAATTCTTCCGACTGGATCTTAACCCAATGTTTGGCAAATTCCCGACATTCCTGACGGAATTCGTTAATCGGAACATCGTCTTTATTCTTGCCCTTTGCCCGATATTTTTCTTCGATCTTCCATTCGATAGGGAGCCCATGGCAATCCCAACCGGGTACATAATTGGCATTATAACCGCGCATCTGGAAAGAACGAACGATTGTATCTTTCAGAATTTTATTCAAAGCGTGCCCGATATGGATGTCTCCATTGGCATAGGGGGGGCCATCGTGCAACACGTAAAGCGGGCGATCAACCGCCTGTTTGCGTAGTGCATTATAGAGATCCATGTCTTCCCAGCGTTTGACAATTTCCGGTTCTTTTTGCGGCAGTCCCGCACGCATAGGAAAGTCTGTTTTAGGCAGATAAAGGGTTTTTGAATAATCCATGGCTTGGTCTTTATTTGACATATCGAAAATTCCCGTAGAACGTCACAGCTTTGAAATTACATTCTCCCGATCTTTCAAACCGTTGCATTTTTCAGGCAAGGGTGAAGATCGGGCTAATAATTCGCAACGTCCATAGGTCAGGATAACAATGACTCATGATGCATGGCTTTATCATGAGATGAAACAGAAAGAAAACTGAAAAATGGACAAAAAGAAAAGGCCCCGTAAAATACGGAGCCTTTCCAAAACAAAGTTCGTTTAAATTAGAACTTGTAAGCAACACCAACGCGGAAATCGTTGGTCTTGTAGTCAACATTGTACTTGACGTTGTTCTTGCTGTAGTCTTCGTCACCGAAGTCGGTGTAACGATATTCAGCACGAAGGATGATGTGGTCTGTCATAGCATAGTCGAAACCAGCGCCGATTGTCCAACCGACGAGTGTGTCGCTATCGCTAGCCGAGTAACCAGGAATTACCTTGCCGTTAGAATCTTTTACACGGAAGTGCGAATCAACCTTGGCGTAAGCAACACCACCGGCGATGTAAGGCATCCAGCGGTCAACTGCATAACCGACACGAGCACGTGTAGAACCGGCCCACTGTTCTTTCAACTTGCCATTGAGGCTGAAAGCATTGTTGTTGTAAGAACGTTTGTCGTTCTCGTCCATGTCGCCCCATACCCAATCGGTATCAGCGCCGATAACGATGTTGTTGCCGAGGTCATAGTTATAACCGGCATAGATGCCACCGATGAAGCCTGACGGATCGGGTGAGAAACCCTGTCTACGACCCCAGTCACCTTTGTCATCTTTGTATTTGCCTTTAAGGTCTGTATCAGACCAGGAACCACCGATCTGGGCACCAGCATAGAAACCGGTCCAAGAGAAAGCAGGAGCTGCAACAACAGGAGCTGGCTCCTGATTTGCTACAACGTCAGCAGCTTGAGCTGCAGAAGCTGCTGTGAGAGCAGCTGCGGAAGCAGCGATAAGATATCTAATTTTCATTTTTATTCTCCAATGCAATAAAATGCCGTCTGAACCTATATAGTTTATCCGGATAAGAATTGCTGTAGCACGAAAGACACACCTCACAAAAACTGAATAAAAAACCTCAATAAAATGTGAAAGTGCTTGAAAAAACGGGGAAATTTAATGCAATCCATTTCGGCAAAATGATCTAAAACCCGTTTGATCGGGATCAAAAATCGTCAAAATGCTATGATTCGCAAATTCTCCGTTCTTTTCAAAACAGATAATTCATATGCCTGATATACTTTACGTAAAAGACACGCATTCACGATATATCAGCTTCTCTGAAAATTGAAAAGTTTAATTGAACGAGATAAAAAAAGCCCCACAGTTTTCTGCGGGGCTTTTTTTGAATTCTTCAGAAAAGAATTAGAACTTGTAGGCAACGCCAACGCGTACATCGTTGGTCTTGTAATCTACATTATATTTGAAGTCCTTGTTGCCGTAGTCTTGGTCACCGAAGTCGGTGTAACGATATTCAGCACGAAGGATGATGTGGTCGGTCATGGCATAATCAACGCCGGCACCCAAAGTGTAGCCTGTCAAAGTATCGCTATCACTGACCTTGCTGTTACGAGCACCCGAGAACTTGGCGTCCGAGTCGATCTTGGCATAAGCAACACCGCCAGCAAAATAAGGCATCCAGCGATCCATTGCGTAGCCGATGCGAGCACGGGTAGAACCGGCCCATTTTTCTTTGATCTTGCCGCTAAGCTTGTATTCGCCCGCTTGATCTTTGAGGTAGGTCTTGCTGTCGCTTTCGTCCATATCGCCCCATACCCAGTCGGTATCGGCGCCAATTACGATATTGTTTCCAAGGTCATAGTTGTAACCGGCATAAAGACCACCGATGAAACCTGACGGATCCGGCGAGAATGATTTACCGAAGCCTGCATAGTCCTTTACGTCGCTACGGCCTCTGATCTTCTGGTCTGTATCAGACCATGAACCACCGATTTGACCACCAGCATAGAAGCCGGTCCAGGAGAAAGCAGGAGCGGCAACAACCGGAGCCGGTTCCTGATTCATGACAACGTCAGCAGCCTGTGCGCTGGAAGCAGCGGTTAAAGCCAAAGCCGAAGCAGCAACGAGATATTTTATTTTCATTTGTTAACTCCACGCGAAATGTATTGCGATTGAGGTCAATATAGTTTGCGGGGGTATAAAGTCTGTAGCAAAAATACCACAACAAGTGGAATGCGCATTTTTTTGAGCCTTGAAGCCTATAAGCTCTTCATTATGGTAAACAAACGATAAAAAAACGCCGGAAAACCGGCGTTTTGTAATTTAAAAACAGCAATTGGCGAATCAGCTATGCGCAAAAATATCGACTTCGGGAAAGCCGATAAGGTCAAGTTCCGACCTTGACGGCAGAAACTCGAAACAAGATTTTGCCACACTTGCCCGACCATCGCGGATCAGCCTTGCTTCAAGAATCGCTTTTAACCGGTGAAGATAAAGAACATCGGTTGCCGCATATTCGACTTGCGCCGACGACAGCTCGTCTGCCCCCCAATCCGATGATTGTTGCTGCTTTGAAATATTGATTTCAAGAAGTTCGGCGACAAGATCTTTCAAACCGTGCCGGTCGGTATAGGTACGGGTCAGTTTCGAGGCAATTTTTGTGCAGAAAACCGGTCTCGGCATAACGCCGAACGTCAAAGCCAATACGGCAAGATCGAAACGGCCAAAATGGAATATCTTGGTAATATCCGGATCTCTGAGGATTTTTACAAGATTGGGGGCAGTCTTTTGCCCCTTTGCAATCTGGATAACATCGGCAGTGCCATCACCCGGCGAAATCTGGACAACGCAGAGCCGGTCACGATGCGGGTGCAGTCCGAGAGTTTCAGTGTCAATGGCAACTTCCTTGACATTATAGTTTTTCAGGTCAGGCAAGTCGCCTTTGTGAACGCGTATTTTAGCCATTCTTATTGTCCTATTTATTTCCCAGGGCTGTTAAAATTCTGGCCCAGGAACGTTGTCCCTTATGGAATGATTTGAGATTGTATTTTTCATTAGGGGAATGGATGCGGTCATCGTCCAGACCGAAACCGACAAGCAATGATTCCATGCCGAGGAAAGATTGAAAATCACCGACAATCGGAATAGAGCCGCCCATGGCTGCAAGAATAGCCGGTTTGTTCCATTCTTCGGTCAAAGCTTTCTTGGCGAGCTGTACAAGCGCCGAATCATAGGCAAGGTTGATTGCCGGAGAAGCACCGTGGTCTTTGAATTCAACCGAACAGTCGGCCGGAATTTTGGAGCGGACATAATCACGGAATGATTTTCTGATTTTTGCCGGATCCTGTCTATGAACAAGTCTGAAGGAAATTTTTGCACTGGCTTTTGCAGCAATCACTGTTTTGAAGCCTTCTCCTTCGTAGCCGCCGCTAATGCCATTGACTTCGGCAGTCGGTCTTGCCCATGTCATTTCAAGAACAGTGCGCCCCTTTTCGCCTGCCGGTATCGACAAGCCCACAGGCCCTAAAAATTCCTTGGGTCCACGGTTAAGTGCATTCCACGATTTCAAAACAGCTTCCGGTGTTTCCTCAACTCCATCATAGAAACCTTCAAGGGTTACATGGCCGTTTTCATCGTGGAGGCCGGCAATAATCTTTGCAAGAATTTGAATCGGATTTGCCGCTGCACCACCAAAATGACCGGAATGGAGATCGCGATCGGCACCATGAATAATAATTTCTTCTCCGACCATGCCTCTTAGCGCTATAGAGATGGAAGGCGTGTCGGCATCCCACATAGTTGTGTCGCAGACAAGTGCATAATCGGCCTTCAATTCGTCTTTGTGGGCATGCAAAAATGGTTGTAGCGAGGGAGAGCCTGATTCCTCTTCCCCCTCGAACAGGATGGTAACGGCAACCGGAAGGCTACCGGTTTCATTTTTAAAAGCGCGACATGCTTCGACAAAGGTCATAAGCTGTCCCTTGTCATCGCCGGCACCGCGCGCGGCAATGACCTTTTCACCATTGAGCTCTTTTATTTTCGGATCGAAAGGATCATCTTCCCAAAGGTTGAGCGGGTCAACCGGCTGCACATCATAATGGCCATAAAACAAAACGTGGGGTGCATCTTTTGTCGGTCCCGGATGATGGGCAACAACCATAGGATTTCCTGTGGTATCGCGACGCGAGGCTTCAAAACCGATCGATTTCAAATCATTGACCAGCCAATCGGCAGCTTTGCGACAATCTTCCCGATATTTCGGGTCGGTCGAAATAGAGGGAATGCGTAATAGCTCGAAGAGATGTTGCAGACTATTATCGAGATTTAAATCGAGACGGGATAAAACTTTATCAAGCATGGAATGCACCTGCGGTTCGTTGATTGAAAAACAACTTTAAGCCTCTCGAACCGATTTGCAAGCTGTTGACAATCAATTTTGGTTCGTTCGTCCTTATGACATCCGTCTATAATGTTTCAGCTTTTCGTATTTCCGGAACATTTTCCAGTCTTATCCCGACATTACCTTTGACAATGCGTGCAATAAAAACTCGAACGACCGGATTGGACAATTCGTTTTATCGCCTTTCCGCATTCGGGGCATGGTTCCCCTTCACGACCATAAACCGAAAACCGGTGTTGGAAATAGCCAAGCGAACCATCGGTATGAACGTAATCGCGCAAGGAAGAGCCACCCGCTTCAATTGCCTCGGCTATGACATCACGGATATTTTGTGCAAGCAATTCCGATTTTTTTCGCGCCGTTGCAGATTTTGCCCCTAATGTCGATGATTTGCGTTTGGGAGAAAGGTGACTTCGCCACAAAGCTTCGCAAACATAAATATTACCAAGTCCGGCAATGATGGTTTGATCGAGAAGTGCTGCTTTAAGAGGGGCTTTCCTATTTCGTAATTTTTCGTTGAGATAAGCTCCGGAAAGACCGTTTCCCGTAGGTTCGGGGCCTAAATGGGCTAATAATTTATGGTGTTCCAGCTCTGCGGTTTTTGTCAAAAGTATAAAACCGAAACGGCGCGGGTCATTATAAATAGCATGTAACGATTGGCCATCCGGTGTTTCTATCATCATTTCAAGATGGTCATGGGCCGCGAGTTTATTTTTTTCGTGATAATAGGAACCAAGCGTCGTATTTTCAATTCGCCACGAACCGGACATGCCCAAATGGCTGATAATGGTTTCATCACTATCAAGATGGATGAGGAGATATTTTGCCCGCCGTCCGAGGCCGATAATTTCACGACCGGTAAGGCGGGACTGAAAATTTTCAGGAAAAGGAAAACGCAAATCCGCACGATTTTGTTTAACGTTTATTATTTTCGCATGGGTGAAGCTTGGTTCAAGACCACGTCTTACAGTTTCAACTTCGGGAAGTTCGGGCATATTCGGCTGCTTTGCTTATCGTCGGGGATTTGTTTCAACCGTTCCAGTTCCGGCTTTAAAGAATTGTCGTTATCAAAATAATCTTCGGAAACGCTGTTTTTAAGGTCAAAAAAATTTTTCTTATGAAAAAAATGATGTTTTTAAATGACAGAAGGTCATATTTTTTTGAACAGAAATAAAAAATTTTGAAATTGCCCGCTCGTGAAGTTTTATGGGACTTTGAACTGTCATCAGAAAGCCGGATAATTTGATTGTTTGATCCTGTTTCAATTTTCTGGAAGACCGGTTGAAAAATTAACGGAATTTTAACGATGTTCTGTTAATGTCAGATGACAATTAAATGTTATCTACTTGAAAAAGCACGATAACACACCTAAATTAGGTTCAATAGAGCGGTGATTGACCACGGATGTACTGGCAGTCAACGCATAACGGAAGGTCGGGTTTTTCCCCGGCCTTTTTGTTGTTTTTAGCCCTGTTCAAAGACAGGCGTCGAATTTTTAGCAAAAGTCGAATTTTTAGCAAAAAAAGAAATCCGTATTTTTCAAAGCGGGCTTTGTTGAAAAAATGGGCTTAATTAAGCCCATTCACCTTTTCTGAAGACCGGAACTTTTTTCCCGTCAGCGGTGATGCCGTCAATATTGATTTCTCCCGACCCGATCATCCAGTCGATATGAATGAGACTTTTATTGCCACCCTGCTTTTCGATTTGTTCTTTTGAAAGCGCTGCGCCTTTCAAAAAACACTTTGAATAACATTGTCCAAGGGCGATATGGCAAGCGGCATTTTCATCAAACAATGTATTATAGAACAACAGGCCGCTTGCAGAAATCGGCGATGAGTTGGGAACGAGTGCAACTTCACCCAAATGGCGGGCTCCTTCATCGGTATCGAGTATCTGTTGCAATACTTTTTCGCCCTTTGAAGCATGAGCTTCAACAATGCGCCCTTTTTCAAAACGCACTTTGATGTTGTCAATCAGTGTTCCTTGATAGGATAGGGGCTTTGTCGAACTTACATAACCTTCAACCCGATGGGCGTGAGGAGTGGTAAACACCTCTTCGGTCGGGATGTTCGGGTTGCAGATAACGCCATTTTTTGCCTTTGAAGCGCCACCTTGCCATTCGTGCCCGTCAGCCAAACCGATTGTGAGGTCTGTTCCGGGGCCACTATAATGAAGGGCGGAAAAGCGTTGGTCATTCAACCATTTTGAATGTTTTTTCAAATTGGCGTTATGATCTTTCCATGCACCGATTGCATCCGGCTTATCGACACGGGAAGCAGCAAATATCGCGTCGGCAAGTTTTTTGGTCGCCTCGATGATTGGTAAATCGGGAAAAACCACGGCCGCCCAAGAGGGATTGGGATAGGAAACAATATTCCAGTTAATGTCAAAACCGGCAATTTTTTCGAGTGCTGGTTGATAGGCAAGAGATGTAGCCTTATTGACGCGTGATACTTTGGCGGGATCTTCGTTAGAAAGAAGTGACGGATTGTCACCCGCAATAGCAAGTCGTGCCGCACCGTTTGCATAGGCTCTTGCCATGCCTTCATAAAGCCAGCTTGCGGCTTTATCGAAATTTTTGTCATCGGCATGTTTGAAACGGTCGAGTGTCATCTCTTCATCGCTGAAAATAGGGGTGACAACACCCGCACCGGCTTTATAAGCATGATGGGCGATGCGGCGCACAAGCGGAAGTGCCGCGAGCGGGCTTGTGAGAACGAGATCCTGACCTTTCTGCAGGTTGAGACCGACCTTGACAGCAACTTCGGCAAGCCGGTCAAGTTTTTGGGGATCGATAACAGATTGGTCTTCATTCATTGCGGGTGTTTCCTTTTACAATATAAATCGCGAAACGACGTGTTTTCGGGCAAATGATAATAGTTTTACCCGCGATGTCAAAGCCGCTTTGAAAACAGCAAGACTTGAAAAAACGGGGAAATTGGAACAATCGCCTATCATGACTTTTAAATCATGAGTGGTATTTGAATTTTTCGATAGACAGCACGGTTCCATTCATTAATATCTTTTGTTGAAAAATATTTTAATAAAACCAGAGGGAGAATAAAGTGAAACAGGATATATTGGTACTAAGCCCGCTAGGCGACCGCCAAATGGAAGACCTCGACAAGCGTTACCATTTGTTACGCGCGGATTTGGCCAAGGATAGTGCCGGTTTTATCGAAAAAAATGCAAAAGATTGCCGTGCAGTTATCAGTACCGGCAATATTGTTTTTGATAACAGGTTGATTTCAAAACTGCCACATGTCGGGCTTGTCGCCTGTGTGACGGCGGGGTTCGATCAGGTCAACCTCAAAGACCTGAAAGATCATAAAATCCGTTTAACCAATACGCCGGATGTATTGACCGATGACGTTGCCGATGTCGCGCTGATGTTGATGCTCGCCGCCCGTCGCAGGCTTGTTTTTGGCGATCATTATGTGCGCTCCGGCGAGTGGGCAAAGAAAGGCCCGATGGCTCTTACAGAAACAACGGCCGGAAAACGCGCCGGTGTCGTCGGTCTCGGACGCATTGGACATGCAATAGCCAAACGGTTTGAAAGTTGCGGGCTGACAATCGGTTATTACGGTCGCCACAAAAAACCGGATATTGCTTACGAGTTTTTCCCCTCGCTTGTGGAACTTGCCAAATGGTCGGATATTCTGGTTGTTGCAGTAACCGGCGGCAAGGAAACGGAAAAATTGATTTCCAAAGAAGTTATTGCGGCACTTGGAAACCGCGGTTCTCTTATCAATATTTCTCGCGGTACGGTTATTGATGAAGACGCCATGATTAAAGCCTTGCAAAATAAAGAATTGGAAACGGCCGGTCTTGATGTCTATCTTAACGAGCCGAATATCAATCCGGCATTTTATACGCTTGAAAATGTGGTTCTCTACCCCCATCACGGCAGTGGTACTGTTGAAACGCGTGACAGAATGTCCGATCTTGTGGTGGAAAATGTCGACGCGTTTTTTGCCGATAAAACTTTGCCTTCAGAAGTGGCACTCTGACGCTTTGATAGCGGTTAAAAATGAAAAACAGTTTGTCGCCGGATAAGTTGAAAACGCTTTTTATAAGCGCATTTTATCCAGTGATCGAGAAAAAGAAATCTTGATAAACGAGAGATAAGCACTGTAGTCCGTTACAGTGCTTATTTTATTTGATGGAAAGATTGATTGCACAAGTTTTTGTCAGTTGGAAGCCGGTCGAAGGGCGTTTGGAACTCTCCGGCTTGAAGCAGATAAATAACGTAAAATCCGGTTTGATAGTCTGCTCTACACATTCTAAAAATGCTTTAAAAAAATAATGGCCCGTGCGTTCAACCGTCGACAATTCATGGCTCTCGACCATCATTGAAAGCCACCGGTTTACGAAGTTGAGGCGGCGAGCACAATTTCTGTTACGATAATTCTGTTACGATAATAAGGTGTGCTATAACGATAATAAGTCGGGCGGCCATTGCTTCCGGTTTTTCACTGTGTTTTCAGTTTTACCGGAATGGCTCTCTAAGCTTCTATGTTGAAGGTGATAATCAGCCGCCAAGTTCCGACATGTGGCGGCTTAATCCGCAAATACCATCTTTTTCGATCGAAAATTCATGCCCCTTCGGCTTGCTGTCGATTGCTTTCAGGATAAGTTCGGTGAGTTTTTCATCACTTTCCGAGCTTCTGATGGCTTCACGCAATTCGACCATGCCGGATTGCCCCATGCAAGGGTAAAGTTTGCCGGTCGAACCGATGCGCACACGATTGCAAGAAGCACAGAAATCACAAGAAAGCGGGGTAATAAACCCAAGTCTTCCACCCGTTTCCTTGACTGTTACGTAACGGGCAGGGCCGCCTGAACAATGGGCATCCGGAACCAATGTCCAGCGTTGTTCAAGACTTTTGCGCAAAGCACCGAGTGAAAGGAAGGTTTCATAACGGTCGTGACCGGTATAGCCCATCGGCATTTCTTCAATGACGGTGAGATCCATACCGCGCCCATGGGCAAAACGGATGAGATCGTCAACTTCACCGAGAAAGCCGCCACGCATGGCCACGGCATTCAATTTAACTTTCAATCCGGCTTTTTGTGCCGCATCAATACCGGCAAGCACATGGGCAATATCACCGCGACGGGTCAATTGGTGATAGCGGACAGAGTCAAGTGTATCGAGAGAAACGTTGACACGTTTGACACCATTTTGAACAAGTGCCTCGGCATAACGGGCAAGCAATGTTCCATTGGTTGTCAATGTCAATTCTTCAAGGCCATGTCCGAGATGCTTACCCAGCATTTCAAACAAGACCATAATGTTGCGCCGAACCAATGGTTCTCCACCGGTAAGACGGATTTTGGTGACACCAAGATCAATCATCCGGCTGGCAACGCGGTAGAGTTCTTCGATTGTCAGAAGCTCTTTTTTGGGCAAAAACACCATTTCTTCCGCCATGCAGTAAACACAGCGTAAATCACAACGATCGGTTACAGAAAGTCGCAGATAGCTGATCTTTCTGCCAAAAGGATCAACCAACTTTGATTCTGGTGTTTTTTGCACTCTCTAAACTCCTTACTGGACAAGAGGTCCCTCACCGGATTTTAAATCAATACCCGTGATATGGGATTTTCCGGCCAAAATTGCTATATATTGTTGAACAGCTTTTGACCAGCTTGACGCCTCCAGCCAGGCAGCGATTTTTTCTTTTACCAATTCCAGCGGAAGAATTTTTCCGGGAATAATTTGGTTTATTTCTACAATATGATAACCATAACGGCTCTCGATTGGTTGCATCAATAGCCCTGGTTTTTTTGCTTTTTTCAAAGCATTTTCAAATTCCGGTACAGTCGAGCCACGCGTTATCTGACCAAGATTACCACCTTCTGCCGCTGAAGGGCACGAAGAAAAATCTTTCGCAATTGTGGCAAAGTCTTGCGGATTTTTTTTCACCTGTTCCAAAATGGCATAAGCTTTCTCGCGTGCTTGATCGAAAGCCTTTTTGTCTTTCGGATTGGCGCTAACGAGAATGTGTCTGACCTGCCAGATCGTTTCAGTTGAAAAGCGTGACGGGTCACGATCATAGAACGCTTTGCAATCTTCTTCACTTGCTTCAGGTGTTTTTATTTCACTTTCAAGAAGGGCAGAGATTGCAGCATCAAGCTTTGTCTGGCGGGCATTATCTTGCGCCCCACTATCTTCTCCCGCATTATCTTCCCCCGCACTCTCTTCCCGTGGGCTGTCTTCATTATCGGGAACAAGATTTTTATCTTTTGCTTCCTGCCACAAAAGTTCACGGATAACCAATGAACGCGCGGCTTCAAGAAGCGCTTCACCCGGCGTTCGAGCCGGATGATTTTGTGCTTCTTGCAGAATGTCAACTTCGGGAATGACAACGCCATTGACGCTGACTTCTTTAAATAGTGGCTTTGCTTTCGGCGGAATTCTGGTGTCGATTTCCTGCTTGGTGGGGGAAGGGGGAACCACTATTTTTCTTAATCCCGAATGTTCGATTTTAACCCTTGTTGCCATAAAATTATTCCCTTATCCGAAGTTTTACTCCGTTACCTCTCTACGGATGTGAACGGGCAGGCGTTCTTTTTTGCGAACAACCTGATAGCCCGGACGCCAGATATAACGCACCGGCGCACTCAGCATATGAACGAGACGTGTAAACGGGAACAAAAGCAAAATGGTAAGACCGAGGAAAAGGTGCAATTTGAATACGAAAGCCACATCGGTGATATAGCTCGAAGCTGCAAGGTTGAAGGTGAATATTCCCTGTGCCCAATCCATCAGCTTGACCATTTCATGCCCGTCGAGATGCTGCATCGAAAAAGGTATGGTTGCAAGGCCGAGGAAAAGCTGTACCCACAACAGAAGAATAATCAATGTATCTGTTGTGCTTGACGTTGCCCTGACACGCGGGTCGAACAAACGCCGGTGGGCAAGCATTGTTGCGCCGATAATGGCCATGGCTCCGGCAATGCCACCGGCTGTCATGGCAACAATCTGTTTGAAACTATGGCTGACACCTAGAGCATCCCAAACGGCAATCGGCGTGAGAAGCCCGACAAAATGGCCTAAAAAGATAAACAACACACCGACATGGAAAAGAACAGAACCCCACATCAATTGTTTACGACGCAACAACTGGCTGGAACTTGCACGCCATGTATAAGGCTCGCGGTCATAACGGATAATCGAGCCAAGTGCCAGAACAGTCAAAGCAATATAGGGATAGACCCCGAATATGAGTGTATGGAAAAAGTGCAACATTGTCTCTCTATCCTTAAATTTGCGTTGAAGCATCGCGGTGCTGGGCACGGATGCGACGTTGTAACCGGTCAGGCCCACAATCATTTTCACCCTGATTGCCACCGAAAGTAATGGCTTCTTCTTCCCAGATGCGGTCGAGAGCCTCAAGGTCATTCGGGTCATCTTCTTTACGGTTGACGATTTCGGCCGTTAGTGCCTCGTCGGCTCGTTCGCCAGACAGGCTTTCAAGAGCAACAAAAGCTGCGGCATAAACGGAACCGCGTTTTTGCAATCTCTGCCGGATAGCCGAAATGATATGCAAGGTTTCGCCAAGAAGATGGCGGGCTTCCTCGTCACTTCTTGTTGATAAAAATTCCAGAAACATCGGCAGATAATCCGGCATTTCGTGAACGTCGATTTCAAAACCGGCCTCGTCATACATGCCCTTGAGGTCGACCATTGCCTGTCCACGATCGCGGTTTTCACCGTAAACATGTTCAAAAAGATGGAGCGACAAAGACCGCGTTCTGTCAAAAAGCAAAACGTAGTCTTCCTGTACTTCATAAATGTCACGATCGGAAATTGCCGAGACCAGACTTTTCAGGCCGACAATTTCTGACGCATCAAGATCGGAAAGTTGATCGAGCGTTGCTCTGATGAGATTGCCCGATTGCTGCAATTCTTCATCCGGATAGCTTAAAAGTAAGGAAATGATTTTGAGATCGGAATTCATTACGCGCTCTCCTTCAATAAGTCTGTCGGTGTTGTGACGACTTTCTTACCCTTTGAGCCGAAAAGATCACCCTTTGAATTGCCGCCCGAACATCCGTTGCCGAATGAAAAGCCGCAAGACCCGCGCAGATCGTAGGCATCTTCACTCACTTCACGGTGGGATGTGGGAATGACAAAACGGTCTTCATAATTGGCTATCGCCATGACCCGATACATGTGTTCGATCATTTCAGGTGTCATGCCGACTTTTTCCGCATATTCCGGACGATATTCACCATCGACAGATTTCGCACGCATATAAGCACGCATGGCAAGCATACGTTCAAGTGCCGAAACAACCGGTGCTTCTTTACCGGCAGTCAACAAATTGGCAAGGTAACGCACGGGTATGCGCAACGAGCGGACATTGGGAATGAAATCGTCCATTGCAAGCTTGCCGGCTTCGGCTGCCGATTGCAGCGGCGAAAGCGGCGGAATATACCAGACCATCGGCAAAGTGCGATATTCAGGATGAAGCGGAAAGGCTACTTTCCATTTCATTGCCATTTGATAGACAGGCGAATGTTGGGCGGCTTCAATCCACTCGTCACTGACACCGTCTTTACGTGCCTGTTCGATAACAGCAGGGTCATTCGGATCAAGGAAAATCTTCAATTGTTCCTCATAAAGATCCTGTTCGCCTTCTGTAGCAGCAGCATCGGAAATCTTGTCGGCATCATAAAGCATCACACCAAGATAACGAATACGACCGACACAAGTTTCCGAACAAACAGTCGGCATGCCGCTTTCAATGCGCGGATAGCAGAAAATGCATTTTTCCGATTTGCCGGAAGACCAGTTGAAATAGATCTTCTTATAGGGGCAGCCTGAAACACACATACGCCAACCGCGGCATTTTTCCTGATCGATGAGAACAATACCGTCATCCTCGCGCTTATAAATCGCTCCCGATGGGCAAACGGCTACGCAGGCAGGATTAAGGCAATGTTCGCAAAGACGCGGCAAATACATCATGAATGTATTTTCAAATTCGCCGTAAATTTCTTTTTCGACATTGGCAAAATTGTAATCTTCGGAACGCTTGGAAAATTCGCCACCAAGCACATCTTCCCAATTCGGGCCCCATTTGATTTTTTCCATTCGCTCGCCGGTAATCTTCGAGCGCGGAC
Organism: Bartonella sp. B10834G3; assembly: GCF_016102505.1. NCBI lineage: Bacteria > Pseudomonadati > Pseudomonadota > Alphaproteobacteria > Hyphomicrobiales > Bartonellaceae > Bartonella > Bartonella sp. B10834G3. Next base: position 519,332 of record NZ_JACFOM010000001.1, on the reverse strand, counting down.
GGGCAACCGGCATGGTTTTTGACTCTTTTGCCGTTTGCAAATGCTCATAGTCGAAATCGAACGGTTCGTAATAATCGTCAATCTCCGGCAGATCGGGATTGGCAAAAATTTTGGAAAGAACGCGCCATTTTGCGCCCATGCGCGGACGTATCTTGCCATTCGATTTTCTTATCCAGCCGCCATTCCAGCGTTTCTGGTTTTCCCAATCTTTGGGAAAACCGATGCCGGGTTTGGTCTCGACATTGTTGAACCAGGCATATTCAACGCCTTCACGGTTCGTCCAGACATTTTTGCAGGTGACAGAGCAGGTATGGCAACCGATACATTTATCGAGGTTCAGAACCATACCTATTTGCGCGCGAACCTTCATTCTGCGGCCTCCTTCATTGCTGAATTTTCTTCACCATCCATCCAATCGACATGGTCAAGTTTGCGCACCACCACAAACTCGTCACGATTGGCGCCGACAGTGCCGTAATAATTGAAACCGTATGATTGCTGGACATAGCCGCCGATCATATGGGTCGGCTTGGTAATAACGCGGGTCACCGAGTTATGGATCCCTCCGCGTTGTTTGGTTAAAGGCGAGCCCGGAACATTCACGATTTTTTCCTGGGCATGATACATGAAGACCGTTCCGTCTTTCATGCGCTGTGAAACGATGACACGGGCAACAAGCGAACCATTGGCATTGAAAGCTTCCACCCAGTCATTATCGACAATACCGGCCTTTTGAGCGTCATTTTCCGAAATCCAGACAACCGGTCCGCCTCTGTTCAAAGTCAACATCAACAGATTGTCGGAATAGGTCGAATGGATACCCCATTTCTGGTGCGGGGTTATGAAGTTCAAAATCAGATGCGGCTTGTCACCAGCCTTGGCTTCGATTGCTGTTGTCACCGTTTTGGTGTCGATCGGCGGGCGATAAACGCAGAAACCTTCACCAAAGGCACGCATCCACAAATGATCCTGATAAAGTTGCTGACGACCGGTGATGGTGCGCCACGGGATCAATTCGTGAACATTGGTATAGCCGGCATTATAGCAGACTTTTTCTGATTCAAGACCCGACCACGTGGGTGACGAAATGATTTTACGCGGTTGGGCAACAATGTCGCGATAACGGATCTTCTCGTCTTCCTTGGGCAATGCGAGATGCGTATGGTCGCGTCCCGTATGTTCACCCAAAGCTTCCCATGCCTTGACAGCAACTTCACCATTGGTTTCAGGTGCAAGGGTCAAAATGACTTCGGTTGCATCAATATCGGTTGCAATGCTCGGCATGCCTTTTGTCGCACCTTCATCTTCAACAACGCCATTGATACGGCCGACGAGATCGACTTCTTCTTCGGTTTTCCAGTTGATACCTTTGCCACCATTGCCGACCTTTTTCATCAACGGCCCAAGGGCGGTAAAACGCTTGTAGATATTCGGATAGTCGCGTTCAACCACCGCAATGGCCGGCATTGTTTTGCCGGGAACGGGTTCGATTTCGCCCTTTTTCCAATCCTTGACATCGAATGGCTGACCAAGCTCGCCCGCAGTATCGTGCTGGCTCGGAGACAAAACGACATCTTTTTCAACACCCAGCACTTCTTTCGATACTTCGGAGAATTTCTCGGCAAGGCCTTTGAAAATATCCCAGTCGCATCTTGCTTCCCAAGCCGGATCAACCGCGCTTGAAAGCGGGTGGATGAAGGGGTGCATGTCCGACGTGTTAAGGTCATTCTTTTCGTACCATGTTGCAGTCGGCAACACGATATCGGAATAGACGCATGTTGTAGACATACGGAAATCGAGTGTGACGAGAAGATCGAGTTTGCCTTCCGGCGCTTCGTCGTGCCAGACGGCTTCTTTGGTCTCGACCCGTCCCTGATCTCCCAGATCCTTGCCCAACACGCCATTGGCCGTGCCGAGGAAGTGTTTGAGGAAATATTCGTGCCCTTTACCTGATGAACCGAGAATGTTCGAGCGCCAGACAAACATGTTGCGTGGCCAGTTTAACGGATCATCCGGATCTTCGCACGACATTTGAAGGCTGCCCGATTTTAGACCGTCGACGATATAATCCTTCGGGTCTTTACCAGCAGCTTCCGCTTCTCTAGCAAGGTTGATCGGATTTGCTTTCAATTGGGGTGCCGACGGCAGCCATCCCATGCGCTCGGCACGGATATTATAGTCGATCAATGCACCATCCCACGGCCCTTCAGGAGCAGTCGGCGACAACAATTCGCTGACTTTCACAGTTTCATAGCGCCATTGATCGGTATGGGCATAGAAAAACGACGTACCGTTCATCTGGCGTGGCGGGCGCGACCAGTCAAGACCGAAAGCAAGCGGAGCCCAGCCGGTTTGCGGGCGCAATTTTTCCTGTCCCACATAGTGGCTCCAGCCACCGCCGGATTGGCCGATACAACCGCACATAACAAGCATATTGATAATGCCGCGATAGTTCATATCCATATGGTACCAGTGGTTGATACCGGCACCGAGAATAACCATCGAGCGACCTTTGGTCTTTTCGGCATTGCGGGCAAATTCCCGCGCAACGGTTATGATTTTGTCGCGCGAAACGCCCGTAATCTTTTCTGCCCATGCGGGAGTATAAGGGATATTGTCATCATAGGAGGTTGCACAGTTTTTGTCTTTGAAGCCACGTTCCAAGCCGTAATTGGCAACGAACAGGTCAAAAACGGTGGCGACAACAACTTCGCCTTCCGGCAATTTCAATTTGCGGGCAGGCACTTTGCGTGTGAGAATGCTCTCATGATCGGTGCCGTCATCGAAACTGTGTTCGCGACTTGCAAAATAGGGGAAATCGACATCGGCAACGGTGTCATGCTCGCCTTCAAGCATGAAGCTCATTTCCAATGTGACATCACGGCCCTTGCCATCTTTTGATTCAAGGTTCCATTTGCCTTTTTCGCCCCAACGGAAGCCGGATGAGCCGAGTGGTGCAACATAATTACCGCTTTTCATATCAACGGCAACAGTTTTCCATTCGGGATTATTGGTTTCACCGAGCTTGTCGGCAAAGTCGGAGGCACGCAGCAACCGGTCAGGAATGAAGTGGCCATTTTTGCTAACCAGTCTGACGAGCATCGGCATATCTGTGTAGCGCTGGCAATAATCTTCAAAATATTCAGCCTGACGCTCCAGATGGAATTCGCGCAAAATAACGTGGCCAAGCGCCATGGCAAGTGCAGCGTCGGTTCCTTGCTTGGGATGAAGCCAGAGATCGGCAAACTTGCTTGCTTCCGAATAATCGGGTGAAACAACAACCGATTTTGTGCCTTTATAGCGGGCTTCCGAATAAAAATGCGCGTCCGGTGTGCGGGTTTGCGGCACGTTAGAGCCCCAAAGCATAAGGAAACCGGCATTATACCAGTCGGCAGATTCAGGCACATCTGTCTGTTCACCCCATGTCATGGGTGAAGCAGGCGGCAAATCGCAATACCAGTCATAGAAAGACATGCATACACCGCCCAGAAGTGACAGGTAACGCGAACCGGAAGCATAGGAGACCATGGACATTGCCGGAATCGGCGAAAAGCCGATAATCCGGTCGGGACCATATTTCTTGATCGTGTAGGAATTGGCAGCAGCGATAATCTCGTTGACTTCGTCCCATGTAGAGCGAACAAAGCCGCCAAGCCCGCGTACCTTCTGGTATTCAGCCCGCTTTTCAGGATTTTCCTGAATTGCAGCCCATGCACCGACCGGTGTTTTTACCACGCGTTCCTTGCGCCACAATTTGATGAGACGCGAGCGGATCAGCGGATATTTTACACGGTTTGCCGAATACATATACCAGCTATAGCTTGCGCCCCGTGGACAGCCACGTGGTTCATGGTTGGGGAGATCGGGGCGGGTACGCGGATAATCGGTCTGCTGGGTTTCCCAAGTGACAATACCACCCTTGACGTAGATTTTCCACGAGCACGAGCCGGTGCAATTGACACCGTGCGTGGAGCGCACGATTTTGTCATATTGCCAGCGTTTGCGATAAGCGTCTTCCCATGAGCGGTTTTCATCGGTTGTTACACCATGTCCATGAGAAAACGGTTGTTTTTTTCGTGCCAGAAAATTCAGGCGGTCGAGTAGTAGACTCATCAATGGTCTCCTTAACTTGCAGCGTTATTTTTGTGTCCGACGACCTTCGACATGGAGGATTGCACCGTTACGGATGTAACAGAACCATGTGATGGCGAGGCAAATAACGTAAAAAATCATAAATCCCCAAAGTGCGGCTTGCGGGCCACCCGTTGCATCTTTGGATAGTGCAAAACTTACGGGTATAAGAAAGAAGGCATAGGCAGCAATGGCGGCAGTAAAGCCGGTGATTGCAGCCGATTCACGGTCGCTTTGATGGCGTTTTTGTTCTTCCGTGGCATTCGGCATGGTTTTGTCGATAACACGGCTCATAATAACCGGTATCATCTGGAAGGTTGAAGCATTGCCAACACCGGTTGCAAAGAACAAAACCATGAACGCAGCAAAGAAACCGGGGAAAGCAATGGCGCTGCCGGGATTTGCAACAAAATAGAGTGCGGCACCCAGAGCAAGCATCATCAGGATGAATGCCCAGAAGGTTACACGTCCACCGCCGATTTTGTCGCTTACGCCACCAAATCCCGCACGTGCAAGTGCCGAAATCAGTGGTCCCAAGAATACATAGTGCAACACGTTTACATCCGGAAAAGTCAACCGCATCAAAAGTGGGAATGCAGCAGAAAAACCGATAAACGAACCAAAAGTTCCCATGTAAAGAACGCACATCAACCAGTTGTCTTTGCGTTTGAAAATAATAGCCTGATCGGCAAATGAAGCCTTGGCATCGGCAATGTCGTTCATTCCGAACCAGCAGCATATGGCTGATAAAGCAATGAAGGGTACGAAAACAAAAGCACCATTCTGTAACCAGAGCTCGGAAGTGGAACCGTCCGCTTGCGTCACTGTGAGCGGGTGGCCGCCCAACCAGCCGAAGGCATTGGTAGCAATAACGAGCGGTACAACAAATTGCACTACCGACACACCGAGATTGCCCAAACCGGCATTAAGGCCGCTCGCTTTACCTTTTTCGGATTTAGGGTAGAAAAACGAGATGTTCGACATGGAGGAGGAAAAGTTTCCGCCACCGAAGCCGCACAACAGTGCGAGAAGCGCCATGATCCAATAAGGCGTGTTGACGTCCTGCACAGCAAAACCGATTCCGAGTGCCGGTATCAACAAAGAGGCGGTTGTGAGCGCCGTCCAGCGGCGGCCACCGAATATCGGCACCATGAAGGAATAGAAAATACGCAGTGTTGCACCTGAAAGCCCCGGCAAAGCGGTAAGCCAGAACAATTGTGTCGAACTGAATTTGAAACCGGCACGCGGCAATTCGGCCACAACCACCGACCAAACCTGCCAGACGGCAAAAGCCAGAAGCAGAGCCGGAATAGACAACCAGAGATTCTTGTTGGCAATTTTGCGCCCGTAATTGTTCCAGAAGCTGTTATCTTCGGGATTCCATTCGGTTAATACATAACCTTTATTAATTTGATTGGACATGCGAATTACTCCTGAAATTCAGGCGTTTTTTGCCCGAGCTCTACCAATTTGCGGTGGTCCATCAGAAGGATTGAGACATGCATCCAGATGAGTGCCGCGAGTGAAATGACAAATAAAATCATGAAGCAGGTTGAATAGACGCCGGTGATGTCGAGGACTTCACCGAAGAGAATTGGCAGGATAAAACCGCCAAGTCCGCCCATCATACCGACGAGGCCACCAACGGCACCGACGCTTTTCGGGTAATAAACCGGAATATGCTTATAAACAGCCGCTTTCCCTAGAGCCATGAAGAAGCCGAGTATGGCAACGATCAGAGCAAAACCGACAAGGCTGATGGCAAATGTAAAGGTGAATGGACCTTTGGCCGTTTCAACCGTGTATTGTGTCGGTGGGTAGGAGAGGATGAAACATGTAATTGTACACATTGTCAGTGTCCAATACATGACACGGCGTGCACCGAATTTATCAGAAAGATAACCGCCATAGGCACGGAAGAGTGACGCGGGTATCGAATAGAGTGCTGCGATAACACCGGCAAGCCATAGATCAATCGAATAAACATCCTGCAAATAGTGCGGCAACCATGTTGCCAAAGCGATATATCCACCGAATACGAAGAAGTAATAGAAGGAAAAACGCCATACTTGCAGTTTCTTTAAAGGTGCCAGTTCAAGCAAAGCGCTTTGCGGTTTTGTGCCTGAACGGCGTTGTTCGACAAGCACAGGATCATCGGACGTAAAGAGCCAGAAGATCACCGCCGTGATAACGAGCACCAGTGCCCAGATATAGGCCACACCTTCCCAGCTACCCCACCAGCTCATCACCCATGGAGCGCCGAGTTTTGTGACGGCTGCACCAACATTGCCTGCACCGAAAATGCCCAGTGCGAGACCCTGTCTTTTGGCGCTGAACCAGCGCGAAACATAGGCAACGCCGACAGAAAATGTGCCACCGGCAATGCCAATTCCAAGAGCTGCCACCAACATCCACGTGTAGGTGTGGGCAAATGTGAGAAGAAACGTCGATAAAGCGGAGGCCAGCATTGACAATACAAAAATAATGCGTCCACCGATCTGTTCAGTCCAGATGCCAAGTGGAATACGCACGAGTGAGCCGGTGAGAACCGGCGTGGCTATCAGAAGTCCGAGTTCCGACTGGCTCAAGCCCAACTTTTTCTGTATCGCAATGCCGATAATCGAAAAAATTGTCCATACCGCAAAACAAACGGTAAAGGCTAAAGAGCTCAGCCAAAGTGCCTCTGAAGAGCCTTTGATTGGAGTATCAGTTTGTTCCATTTTTTAGCACCAGATAAATTCTTTCTTTTTGTTGAGGGCGTATGTAGTAATGAGTGAAATAGCGCACCTTGATCAAAATCAAATGAGTTTTATTTAAAATAAAAGAAAAGCTTAATTTAAAATAATGATGATTGTGGCTTGAAATATTTCTCTGCTGCACTTGATATTTGTTAAGGCAAAAACAAAAAATGCTAATTAGAGGAACAATATGAGATCAGAAGATCGATTAAAAATTCAAAATCTTGATATTTTTTCACAGGCAAGCGAAAAAACCTTCCACTCTTTAACGGGGCCGGGTTTTTTTCAACGATTTCCGCCAGGAGTGGTTCTGGTGAGCGAAAACAACATGCAGGATTTTCTCTATATATTGGTCGATGGTCAGGTCGAAATGTATGCGACCAGCCATGGGCGGGTAACAATTCTTGATATTCTCCAGCCGGTCAGTCTCTTCATTCTCGCAGCTATTTTGAATGATGATGTGTGTTTGCAATCTGCCAGAACATTGACCGAAGCCGAGGTGCTGATGATTCCGGCAGCGCGGTTCAGAGAAGCAATTGATACTGATACCGCATTTATGCATGCGGTGGTGCGCGAATTGTCGCGTCGGTACCGCACGACCATCAAGGAGTTGAAGAACCAGAAATTGAGAAATGGCAGTGAAAGATTGGCAAACTGGATTTTGGCTGAAGCCGATTATCATGTGGATGCCAATTATATTGAAATTCCGTTCGAGAAGAAGCTGCTTGCGTTCAAACTCGGTATGACACCGGAAAATCTTTCACGTGCATTCGCAACTGTTGCAAAACACGGTGTCAATGTTGATGGTTCACGCATTGTCTTCACAGACAGGCAAAAGCTTATCAATTTTGCCCATCCGGATAAACTCATCGACAAACGCGAGCCTCTTTGATTATTAATAAACGAACGATACAGAACCGGTTTCAGAATGGCTGCCCGAATTTCAAGCGCCAAACGTGAATGCGTTCGAGCTTGAAGTCATTCGAGCTTGAAATTATTCAGAACTGAAATCATTATCGATAAGGAATTGTTCTTGTGCGGTTTATTCGTCGGATCTTTCGTTTCGTTTCATTTTTATTTCTTGTTATCATGATTATTGTGCTTGTCATTGATGCAGCCCATTCGGTCGGAGCTTCAACGATCACATTTACTTCAATCGCGTCGACAGCCTCGTTCATTCTATCGCTAGGCACGTCGACCGTGGAGAATCCGGTTTTGAATTTTTTCCCTGTCTATCTGTCGCCGGTCGCCGAATTTGTAAGTCGCTGTCCGACATGGATCGTTTTTGGTATTTTAGCGTTGGTATCTTATATGATCGGTTATGATGGTGAAGCCTTACCGGATGCCGGAAACTTTGGGGATGAAAATGTTTGATATTTTGTCATTTTCGGAAAAACTCGATATGCCGAAAAAAGAAGATGCACTTGTCGGCAGGAGTGAACCGATTGCAACCGCAAAAACACACTATGTCAATGGTCACAATCTGAAAGGTCCATACCCTGAAAATATGCATCATATTATTGTGGCGATGGGCTGTTTCTGGGGTGTCGAGCGACTGTTCTGGAAAATGACGGGCGTTTACGTGACAGCCGCAGGTTATACAGGCGGCTTTACACCAAACCCGACTTATGAAGAAGTTTGCACAGGTAAAACCGGACATACAGAGGCAGTACTTGTCGTCTATGACCCGAAGATCCTTCATCTCGACGAGATATTGAAAACCTTTTGGGAACAACATGATCCCACGCAAGGAATGCGGCAGGGAAACGATATAGGCAATAATTATCGTTCTGGTCTCTATCTGGCAAATGACGAAGATCTCAAAATTGCCCAAAAAAGCAAAGCACAATTTGAAAAGGCACTGCAATCAAAGGGATTGGGGCCAATCACAACGGAAATCGCGCTGGAAGGGCCGTTCTATTTTGCCGAAGATTATCACCAGCAATATCTTGCCAAAAACCCGAATGGCTATTGTGGATTGAAGGGAACCGGTGTGACCTGTCCTATTTCATGAAGGTGACCGTCGGTAGTTAAAAGCAAGTTTCAAAGTTTTATTAAAAATCTGCCGTCCATTACAATTTTGGACGGCATTCTTGTTGCAATTTGTTTCTCACTTTCAAAAAGTCCTTACGACGATTTGGCATTTTGCAGAAAATAACTTTATTACACCTTTGGATAGTGCGGAAAATATCAGCGGAGAAAATTTCAAAGCGGGATGTATCTCCTGATTGGTCGTAGTTGACCAAATAATGCGTGTCATTTTTCCAAGCAAAATTATCTAAAAATTCGTGGTTCAACCATGCCAATCACAGGGAAAATAGCGTCGATTTCAGATGGGATTCAGCCGAAAACAAAAAATTGAATTCAAAGGATTCAATAATTTTTGCATATATTATTTGCGCTTTTTATAGGCTGACAGTTATTGAATTTTGACGGACTAAAAATGCGGAATACAGTTGACGGTATATTATTTCTTATCTGGAACTCGTTCACATTCCTGCTCGGGACGCATGTCGTAGAAGCGTTGTGGCACGATAACGTCATACTCGCGCTTGTCGGCCTAATCTTTTTCCCCGGAGGTGTCTGTCGCGGATTTATGCTTTGGGTTGGCTGGCTTTCGGCAATATTTTAAGATGTTTGAAAAATATTTTCACGTGCACCGATTGGTCATCAGCAAATAAGGCTAAACAAAATTTTCAAACCCGTTATTGGCGACGAAAAAGTTGGTGAGGGTCATTATTTCTAATAAATGTTGATTATCAATATTGTCTAACAGAGTTTCGGCTTCAACACCTTTGGAACAAGGCTTAACCCATGTTTCACCAATGCGGTGGTCGGGTAACAGGAATGTCGGGCTGGCTTTGTTCTTCAAGCTCCAGAAAGCGTTTGGTCAGAGCTTTCAATTTTTTATCCATAAGGTCGATTGTTTTCCATTGTTCGGCAAGAACACCGGAAAGCTCCTCGACGAGCCGCTCCTGTTCGGCAAGTTTTATTTCCACTTCGGTAAGACGATCTGTTTCAATCACAATGTGTGATCCTTATTTCTGATATAGCGTTCGCCGGGTTGTAAAAGAACCTTATTGTTGAAGGCAAGACCCAGCTCGAGACTGTGGGCAATCTGGGTTGCTTTTTTCATGAACAATTCGGCATCTTCCTTCACGCAAAGTTCTTCAACGGTTTTTTTGAAAATGTCGAGCCATTGGTCGAAATGCGCAGAATCAATCGGTAAAACGACATGCTTTGGCATAGGGCGCCCGTTATAACGGTTGGTATGCAGCATAACCGATGACCAGAAGGCGAACATGTTTTGTAAATGTGGCTCCCAATCTCGAATATGTTCTTCAAAGATGGGACCAAGTAAATGATCCTTTCTCACCCGCCCATAAAATGTACGGACCACGGATTCGATAAGTGTTTCATCTACTGCAATCGGTTCTTGTGCCATAAATTTCAATCCGCTGCTTTTATTTTCATACCGTAAATATCAATTCCATGGCCTTCGCCAAAAAGATCAGTCGTCAAATAAAGCTTGGCCGCACTCGTTCCTTCAGCCGGTATTGTGACCTCGAACAGAAGGTCGGTTCTATTCAAGGGAACTTCAAAACGGCGTCTGCCGCAATCCGCATTACTTCCGAGATCGCAGGTAATGCTCATCTGGCTAGGCGTTGAACTATCACTCTTTGCATTGATGTCGAGCATGGCTTTTTTGCCGCGTAAGCCGGACAGTACTCCCGCACCGATTTCTATAACGACGACATCTTGCTCGCTATTTGCGGAAATATGCGTATAAGGCACACCGTCATCATCCTTTATGGACACAGATGTGCTTCCATATGTTGTGATTGCTGTTGCATCACCGGGGTTGAAAAATTTTATCCAACCGTCATCCTTGCTTGCTTCCTGACGAAAAGGAACAACTGTTTTTACCTGTTGGCTTTGCGTCAGAGCTTGCGCGCGATGTTCGATAATTGCGCGTCCGGAAAGACTATTGAAAAACGACCAGGCGGTGAAGCCGATTATCATGACAATCGCAAGAATTGACGGTGCAACAATCAAAAGAATTTTTGAACGTCGGCGCGCCGATGCGCGGTGTGGAGTGGTGTTTATAAGATTGGTTGCACCATTGACTTCTATTTCTATCTGTTCTTCGGGACCTTCGGCTGCAAGTTTATGATTCTCCTCAGCGGGATCGTCTGTATTGGAAGTCGTATAGCCGTTTTCAATGTGTTGGATAAGTTGCATCAACGCATCCCGACGATTGGTTCGGCTTTCATCATTCAGCCTGTGATTAGCCAATAGAGCACGTTCATGTGCATTCCAGGCTGATTCATACACACGCCGTCTTTGGGCAACATTGCTCGCATCAATTTTTAATAATGCGTTGCGGATGGCTTGCTCGGCATTGGCCAAAGAACAATTCTCCTTATAATCGAAAATCCGTTCGATAGAATAAGCAAGAGCGGAAAGATTGGCAAACCAAATCGCAAATCAAATTTATGGCCAAGTTTTCAAAGAAACCGTTTTTTTGATATAGTAATATCGAGAACCAACGAAAAACACTGAAAGACCGAATTGCCCGCTTGCTTTCGTTTGATCTTTTAGTTATCACCCGATACCGGTTCTTTTGTAGTTAAAAGAATCTGTGCCGCATTAGCTCAGTTGGTAGAGCACGTCATTCGTAATGATGGGGTCGCTGGTTCGATTCCGGCATGCGGCACCAATAGATTAAAAATATTCGTTATTTTACAAATAGTTAGAGATTTTAAATCTTTTTTAGTCCACCTTTTAGCCCACCTTGTGATATCCGCTAGGTGACTTTTGCGTGCTGGTTATTGTGAAAATTCTACTAACAGGTTTTCAAGGCGTTCGTATATCATAACCCTTAGCGTTGCCCTCACAGGCCAAGGTCGGCGTTGTCTGGCTGTCTGGCGCAATTCATTTAACGGTATGTGGTCGAAGGCATCAAGTACTTGTCCGCCTCTTTCTAGCCAGTCTGGCCGTTGTTCAAAAACATCTGCAACAGCTCCGATCGTTTCGCTCCAAAGTTCATCTCTGTTATTCTTTGTTTCTCGAATGCACCTCAAAACAAATACAAGAAATCCGTCGCCATGCTTATTCCTGATTTCGTGCATAGTGCCACGTGCATGAGATTGCGCGGCCATGCGTCTACGGTATACGGGGATTAGCTTAATTCCCAAACCATCGCATAGGACATCCAGCTTTCCCTTGCCCATGTTTCTAAAACTCTATTGTTTGAAGTGATAACTTAATTAGCCTCTAAAAGGCTTATGTGTTCTGATTACTTGTTTTTAACATAATGGGGAATCAGTGCCAACAATCAGGTGGCAAAAGATTGTTTACATCTGTGGAAAAGTCGCTTGGCCTTTTTCTGAACGTTTACAGGTAGATAGACAGTTTTGCTTTTTATAGGAGTGTAAAGAAATAAGTTTTGAAATGGCATGAGAACTAGTTCTCTTTTGCCAATCTTTAGCTTGTAAAAGATAACTACTTAATACAGGCATTTTTAGAGAGTGCGCCTATCCGTTTTATTTTACAAAAACAGGATAGGGCTAGTTATTTGCACTCATCCAAATATTGCATCGAAAGCCTCAGTTGTCAGTTCGCCAGACCGTCCTTGCTTACCTTTGACCTTGCTATTTTCTGATGAATAACAATGCTCAAGCCATGCATCATCCAACGCGCGAATGATTTTGACATGGTGAGGCTGTAACGGACAACCGGTTAAGATACTGAAAGCGTGTATCTCCGTATAACTTATAGGATTTGGTCCCGACATGTGATAGGTGCGGGTTGCTGAAAGCTTCGTAAAGATATTCCAAAGCAATACTCCTGCTTCAGGAACATGGAGAATTGTCTCGTTTTCTAAACGGTTTTTGAGTGCTTTTACAAGTAAAGCTTCTAAACGGTGATTATCCATCATATTGAACTCTCACAGAAACGAAATTTAGCCGTCCGGAACGGATATCCATCATTGATAGAAAAGCTACTGTTAAGTGCTCTCATACGAAGCTCCATCCGGTCAAAACAAACGTTTGCACCAATTGAGATATATTTGGGAAGTTTCGGTTCGATCTCTATTCGATAGCCGGTAGTGTTGAATTCTGCTGAAATGACTTGTCCGAGTGCTCGACGATCATTGTACTGGAAGGTGATATAATCGCCGGAGGATAGCCGGAGAGCAGAGTTTACACCTGTGACCGTGACAATGTTCCCATTTTCGATCTTTGCAAGCCTACCGACAGTTTTAGCGACTTGTGGGTTATCTTTATTTAATCGAGGGCAGATATAAACAGGATGCCGAACGATTAGAGACTCCATACCGCCTCTCAAGCTCGCCCAAATCATTCTAATTTCATTAACTGTCGGTAAATCTAAATCTTCTGACAGTCCGACATCGTCAAAACAATCAACTTCTACATCGACCGTCCATCGAGGATCCGCATATTCAACCGTATTGATGATCCTGCCGCTTGGCGATTGCGAAATATAACGCTGCAAGGTAAAATCAAATGCTCGATATTGTATGTTATAAGGTAATTTTCTAAACGCCATCTTTTTGTCCTACATTCTGTTTTTGGTTTGTGCTTCGTTAATAGTTTGTCCGATCAGGTTCGGTAGGTTTTTATGATATTCGCGAATGTTTTGTTGAGATACCTGTTGCGCTATTTCACGAACGTGAACATCAAACATGTCGGACGGTGCAACATGTACCGATAGATTTACCCGTTGAGCAGGTTCTGATAATCTCGGCTTCGTTTGAGTTTCTTGTCTTCCTGTAAATATTTGTACCGGCACTTTGCCGCCATTAGGCAGCGGAATGACTGCCTCCTGTCCATGAACTATCCCGATAGGTTCGCCTCTCATTCCTCCCGTGTTAGCAGTTCCGGAAGCAAATCCTTTGCCTCCAAAAAGACCTCCAAAAAGACTTGAAAACAGGTTGCTACCGCTATTTGACGCTGTGTTGGTGGTACGCAATTTGAACACATTATCAATCGCTGTGCTAATGGCGGAATCTGCGAAACGTTGCCCAAGGCGTAAAAATGCATCACCCAAAGCATCTACAAACTTCTTATTGTTGATAAGTCCATCTGTGAGAGTTCTCGAGAAATCCTTTGCAATGTCTTTGGTTTCCTCGATGCTTTTTTTGAGCTTTTCCTGCGTTGCTATAACTTGGTTTTTTGACGCTACCGATTTTGCGAGAGATTCAGATTCTCTTTCAATCTCTGCCGTAAGTTCTGGAGTAAGTGTCAGATGTTCACGCTTCGCCGCATTAAGCAATTTTTGTTTAGCTTGAGCTTTTTCAACGGCATAACCATTATCATCAACCAACGGGTTTAACTGAGCAAGTGCATCGCGTTCGGCATTTAACGAAGCTGTTTGTTCTTGGATAGAACGAATCTCTTGCTGATAGTCATTAAGTTTTTTCTTAGAACCTTTACCGTCTTTGCTACCGATAACGGGATAATCCTTAACTGATACGGGGTCTTGCTTGGTCGCGCTCGGTTTGCCCTGTCCGCGTGATGATAGAACGGTCGTACCTTCTTCGCGCAACGCATCCTTTACACCGTTCGGATACTTGTTTTTATACCATTGCTGAATTGCATCTTCCGCCCCTTCTGTGAAGGATTTCCCGCTTTCTTCACCTTGACGCTTCCATTCGGTCTTACCCTCTTGGCCTCCCGCTTGCGCTTTTTGGGCCGCTGCCCGTGTTTTAGGGGTTTGCAAATTAAAAAACCAAGATGGAAGATTATTGTTTACGGCATCTGTAATGCCAGAAGAGTCCAGCGCATCACCTATAGAAAATGGTCTGTTATTATTGGAAAACTCGGTCGCCTTTTCGCTAAACTTGAGGAACCATTCAACACTTTCTTTCAAGACCATGATGACTTGGTTTACCTCTTTGACAAGGTTATTCATGTCTACATTGTCAACAGTCGTTGATAGTTCTTGCAACGCCTTGCCGAACGTGTCCGTCGCTTCTGCGGACTTATTAAAACGACCTACAGCTTTGACCATCGAATTGTAAAGATTGGTCATTGCTTGCGAAACTGTTGTGCTTGTTCCTGCAAGGTTTTGGGTTATCTGTCCCGCGCCAACTTCAATGCCTCTGAAAAACGCCTGATTGGAAAGCTTGCCATCAAGAACCAATTGCCGCAACTTTGAAACAGATCCGCCCGCCTCTTTGATGCCATTGGCTGCTGCTCTGAGGATTGTCGGGGCACCGTCTACAATGGAATTGAATTCTTCTGCTTGAATGCGGCTACTACCTAGAGCTTGTGATAGCTGCAATAGTGCTCCAGATGCTTCTTGTGCGCTGGTTCCGCCAGCTCTCAATAATTGAGAAATGGTGTCGGTAAAATGAATTATTCCTTGAGTGTCAGTGCCTAACTCTTTTTGATTAAATGATAGACGTGAATAAAGCTGAACAAGACTGGCAATAGGCGTTGAATTGCGTTGTGCGGCCGCATAAAGTCCATCAAATACGTCAGTCAGTTGTTTGCCTGTCAATCCAGTCGACTTCAAGGCATTCTCAATGCTCGTATATTGGTCGGCAAGAGATGTCGCATTGCGCAATGTGAAAGCACCGGCTAACCCAATGAACAATCCTTTAAAACTCTGCGAGAAAGTCTGTTCAGCACTTGCATAAGTTTTGCTTAACAGACCAATCTTCGATGATGTGCTTGCTAATGCTCTATTAATCCGTGTAGTTGCTCGTTCGGCATCCTTTGCCATATTATCGGTTGCAGACTTACTTTCTTTCTTCATTAAGCGGTAAGTGCCCGTTGCACTATCTGCCGCGCGCTTCAGTTGCTTTTCCATGTCTCCCAATCGGACGACAACAGAATAGAGAAGCTGTTCATTGTTTTGGCTCGTTTCTGACATCTTTCACCTCATGCCACATACATTTCAGGTTCAAACCATTCTTCGCTCGTGATGAAATGTGCTTCACCCATTGAACAACGGCCGACAGCCATTGCAGTAGCAACAGCTCCGTCAATCTTGTTTCCCGATTTCGCTTTGTGCATCATGCGATTTCCGGCTTTGTCTGTTTCTATTTGGATGTTTTCAAAATTCCATCGGAGGACTGGATGCCCGCCATGTTTGAACGTACGGGCTAGGATGGAACGTTCGAGTTCCTTGACCGCTGGTGCCATTGAAACCCAACCTTGACGGAATTCAACGGCGGGTATTCCATCCTCGTTCAAGTTTGCCATCATTGAACGACCGTATGTCGGATCAAAGGCAACTTCTTTGACGTTAAACCGTGCACATAGTTCGCGGATATGGTTTTCTACCGCTCGTAAGTCTACCGTATTGCCTTCGGTAGGGATGATAAAACCGTCTTCTGCCCAAGCGATATAATCCACTCCATGTAGTTCTCCCCTAGCTCTCAGATTGTCTTTAGGACAGAAAAACCATGGATAAACAGAATATCCGGTATCTCTATTGCCGAAACAAGCAACGACTGCTGTCAGGTCTTCATTCTTCGAGAGGTCTACACCTAGCCAACATGGTACTTGCTTGGCTTCCATGTCTTCAAGATCGACTTCTCCGCACCCTTCATCATAAATGGACATTTCGACGAATGGGCTAGTCGATTTATCTAACCATTTGTTGAGATTGTATTGTAAGAAACTGTCGCGTTCAGAAGGTGAATATTCCGCCTTTTTCGCTTTATCTCTGAAGCCGTTCAGATCAGGGAAACCGTATTTTAGACCGGGATTGACACCATACCAGACTTTTTCATCATGCCAATCATCACCGTCTTCCGCCATAAAAATGACGGGCAGTGTTGCTGGATCCTCTATCTCTCCTTTTTGTACTTTGATGGCATATTCAACTTGTTGCCATGCAAGGTTTTCTTGCCCTCTGCCTGATGTGCTTGCAATAACCATCAGCGTTTCAGGTATCTTAACGAGTGCGCTATCCAGAGCTTCCCACTGTTTCCGGCCTGCACTGCCTTCCCATGCGTGTAATTCATCCGCTATGACGATTTTCGGGGTTTTACCATGAAGCACTTTGCCATCAGCAGCGACAGCAACATAACGTGTTTTATGTTTGGGATATGATATTCTTGAGACGTAATCCCGTACTGACATATGACTGAATAAACGATGATCGAATTCGACGATTAACCTAACTTCATCAAATAATTCTCGCGCCTGTTCATGTGCGGATGCCGCCGAGATGATGAGATCACCTGCTTGCTTTTCCGGTCCGCATAAATGCAAAAGAGTTATACCTGCTGCAAGGCTGGTTTTCCGGTTTCCACGCGGTAATAACAGCACGACGCGCCGGACAATTCGCCGGCCGTCTTTATCCCTAGGGCCATAGATGCGCTTGATGATCTGTTCTTGCCACGGGAATAATTGGAACGGATGTACAACGTCCGGATTTTTGGGGTGCTTCAGACGGCGCAACCATTCCACAGCCCTTTGACCATGTCCAAAATTGTCCTCGATTTCTTCGGGATTATCAATCCAAGAGGGTATCATCATCAGTTGCACCTACAGAAGCTCTCGAACGCGATACTGGTGTCAATCCCAATTCAGCCGCTAGTAATCTAGCGCGGGTCATAGCGTCAGCTTGAATACCTACGGCCGGATTGCGCTTTGGCATGCCGTCACGAAAAATAATCGCTCCTTGATCTTGGATGTTGCGTTCCATTTCCCTGACTAAGCCAGTTGCAATACAGTAGTTCTCTAACCCTCCAATATCGGCTTCTGTTAGGATTTTCCTTTCATTGAGTATCGGCATCACACGCTTCCATTCGGCCGCTGCATCCTTCGATAGCCAGCGCGGTGGCTGAAGACGCGAGACGATGGCCTTGTTATCATTCTTCATATTTTTGGGTTTTCTACCTCTCATTAGGATTTCTCCAGACACCGGATTTCTAAGCCTTCGCGCCGTCCGATTTCCGATGTTTCTTTGATGTTAAATGTGCGCCCGTTAAATTCGATAAGACACGAGTTGTTGACGCCGTTAATGAAGCGGGTTCTAAAGATCATAATTGTCTCGTCAGACGCCCCATAGGCGCGAATGAATTCCTCGGTGCTTTGTTGCACTATCTCAGCGCGCAACGTAGCTAGCGGTACTTTCTCGGTTATTGGATTGCCAAAATCGTCTATTCCAGACTGGTCAATTTTGACGATTCTAATAACGTGCGTTAGCTTGCCCGCTTTCATGGTTGTTCCTCCACGATCAGGCTTTCAATGGTGAGTATGCCATGGCTATGTTCACCATCCGGATCACGCAAAAAGCGAGTAGTTGCCACATACCAATCAACACAGTGATAACCGGTGTCTAATTCTGGTTTTCCGTTCCTTATCGCCTGTCGAATTGCTCCGGAAATGGCTTTTGTACCGGTTAAACCAGTTTCGGTTTTCCAGATGTCTACAGTCGAATAAATGCGCCAATTACACCGTTTTATATTGCTGCTATCATCGACAATCTGATCGCTACCTAACAGTATCAACGGATCGACTTTTGGCTGTTGGTTGCGATCCAGAATGTTCTTAAAAGGCACAAGAGAGAGAACCTCCGGCGTCGTTGTAAGACGTTTATAGATAGCCTTTTGAATTGCTAGCTCGAGCATCATTTAGTCCCCTCTACTGCCTTTTTGATTGTCCGTTTCAGTCTGCCCTTAATCCGCTTTTGAAGCTCTCTAGCACTCGGCCAAAAAAAAGGCTGTGCGGGCATTTTGCTTGTTCCGTACTCGACCAAATGAGGATAACGAACATCACTATTCCCCACGGTTACAATCGCCTCTAATTCCTCAGCAGTCGCACTTCCACCAGGCTGAGAATAGGGCGGGGTTGTTTCATTAGGCTTTGTTACTGTTATGCTGTCGGCTAAACGTCCTGTGCGCTTTGGTGCCTTGTCCTTCATGCTGTTGGCTAATTCATTTGCCGACTTGATTAAAGCAGGCTCGCATTGTTGGCGAACGGCCTTCGGTATAGCCTGCATACGGGCGCGGAATTTATCCCATGAAGCTTGATCATTATCTGTCATGTCAAAATGTCCAATCGCGAAAACTGCGGATAATGTCATCACACCCATGAGGAATAGATGAAATGACGCCCCCGACGGCTTCCCTCTGTTCGTACCACCAAGCGGCAATTTGGCAGACAGCTTCCTGCAATGCCGGAGGAATAGGATCGTTACCGTTGTTGCCGTAACGCTCTTCAATTTTGTAGCCTAAAAGGCTCTCGACATAATTTTGTGCGGCTTGCATTTTTAATGTCAGCAAATCGTCATCAATATCCCCGATGTCATCGGTAAAATTGAGCTGATCTTTAACTTGTTTGAGCGTCAAAATAGACATTTGAAAAAAAATCCTATTTTTTAAAAATAACGAGGCTGTGCCCGACCGCCGGTTCCCAAGAGAGGCAAAAAGTTTGAACACTGCCCCCCTTGGAAGTTGCCATGCATCTATTACGCTTCATTGGAATCTGCGGCATCGACAACGACGATGTTAGAATTGATGCCAAGCGTGGCCTTTAGCTTGACGATGTTATTTGCTTCGCCAGCCTCTTCACTTGCGCTCATAACCTTAGCAATGAATAGCCGCTCTGATGGTGTTCCATCTACTGGAGCGTCATGGAAGACGATACGAAATGCATAATCGTAAATTGTTCTTTCTGCTGCTCTAATTGCTTTCTGGCCTGCATCCGAATAATCGACACCTATAATGATTTCCATGTTGCCAGCGTTGCGTAGTCCTTTGTACTTTTGAACACGCATGTTACCAATGACACCAAACGTCACTTCTTCTGATGTGTCACCCAATGAACCGATATTCTCTAGTCCATTGATTTCGGTCCATGTTTGAGATGCAAAGTCTGACAGAACAAAGTCTGAGTTCTTGTTTTTAATGGCTGTACCAATGAACAGTTTTGTGCCTGCTGTGGTAAATATCGACATGTTAGTGGTTCCTTTCTTCGCGCTGCTTGACGCTTGAATGACAATGAGTGCATAGGGCTTGCCAGTTGTTTCGGTCGGAAAACAAAGTCTTGTCACCCTTATGCGGTTTGATGTGATCTACTACGGTTGCAGGTGCTCCACACCGGACGCAAAACCGATGTTCTTTCAGATAAGCTGCGCGCCATCTTTCCCACGTCCTTGAATAGCCACGCCTTGATGAATTAGGACGTTTCAAGTCATGCCTTGCTTTGCGTTCTGCATCGCTTTTACGTTCACAGGGACAACGGACGCCATAAGCGACACGATACCCGCAATTACAAATTCTTGGTGCTGCATAAGGCATGAGAAAGACTCCTAAAGATTGCTCGTGAGACGATGAGGAAAAGGTAGAAAAAGCCAGTGCCTCATCGTCTCTTTTACGGAATGAGCGGTCCCGCAATCTACCACTGGCTTATCTCGTTACTTTGATGATGTGAGTGTGAGTTTACGAATGCGATCGGGATGCGTTACGTCGGCACCGACACGACGACGCGCATGAAAACGAACGATGCCTTTCGTTGCTTGGGTATATGGATCGGAAAAGATTTCAAATCCTACGCGGTCCATAATGCGATAGCCGGACAAGTCACCAAAAATAATAGGTGTCTTGCCTGCTGCTGGGTCTGGCATATCGACAGCTTCAACAACTGGTCGCCCCAACAAAGTTGCAGGCTGCCCATCTTTGAGGCTTTCCTGCCAAATATAATCCCCATTCGCATTCTTGAGCTTGCGTACGGTTGCGATGGTATTGCGGTTCATAACGAACACGCCTTTTTGGGAATAGAACGTCGGCAACGAGTAAATGAGGTCAATGAGCGTATCGCCATCAATAGCGGCGGCATTGGTAGTCTTGATCTGGGGAGATGTAAGTAAGCCCATTGGCTGCTTAACGCCTGAGCCTAATATAAACGACTCCGCTTCGGTGATAGCAAAGCTTTCGGCTAAATCGCTTTTGAGTTCGTCTTCCAGATTGTAAGCATTATCTTCCATCAATTGACGGGAAATGTCGGCAAAAGTAGCCAGCTCGAACGGCTTGATAGCGACCTGTTCATATTTCAGGCTCGTTTCTGAACGTTCTTCTATCTCTTCTACCCATTTAGCTTTAGTGCTTTCCAACCGACGCGGCCAACGCATTTCCGCACTCGCCATCGTTTTGACGTTGGCATATTGGCGAATTGGTGACATTTCACGCAACAGCTTGATGATCTCATCACCAAATTCCGGCGGGGCCAAATAACCAGCCTGTGCGCTGTCTCCAACCGTCAAAGCTTTTTTCTCAAGATCGCTTAAGCCTTCTTTGCCATGGCGCAAATATGTTCCAAAAGCTTTCTTTTCCAATAGTGTTTCTTCATCCGGCACGTCATTATATTTGCCGTTGCCTGCGCGCTGCATCTTTGCCTCAAGTTCATCTACGCGTTTGCTAATTTTGCTCATATCAATCTGTTTGATGATGCCGGCTAATTCATTGATTTTCTTTTCCAAGCCTGCATCAATCTTCGTTTCTGTCTCAGTTGCTTTAGTGTCCAAGATATTTTCCTTTCTGGCATCCAGTGCTTTTGCTGATGTGATCCTCGCCCCCGGATGAGCCGGAACGGCAACGATAGATATTTCTTTGAGTGACAAATCCGAGATAATCCGGCCGCCGCCTTTGCGGGTGTCCGCATGTTTTATGATGAAACCTATAGAAAGGCCGGTGACAGCCTTTTCTCGAATAAGTGCACGTACTTCGCGGGCGCGCTGTATCTCATTGACCAGAAGACGCCCTTTAACTTTCAGGCCGTTGTCTGTTGCTTCAACAGTATCCCAAACGCCGATAGCTTCCCCTTGATTGTGCGTGTCCAACATAGGAAGCGGGCAACTTGTCTCTGAGAAAGCTTGTTTCGTGATCTCATCGCCATAGCTATCAGGAGAATTGAATAGCCATGCCAGCCCTTCGATTTCGCCTATCTCGGATACAGTGAACGCCGCTTTTGTTTCTAAGTGCTCGATCATTTTTCACCTCGATAAGCTGTGCGGTCAGCAGCAAAGGCATCAACCTGAACCTGTAACCAGTGAACACTCTTGAGAATGCGGATAATATTTTCAGAATTGCAGGGGACAGCCTGACCAGCTTCTGAAAGGTTCCAGTCTAAAACCAGAGAAGCGAGAGATGATAAGCGGGCCTTTTCGCGATTTTCGGCCGATATGTTTCCATCCTCATCACTGAGTTCACTGAGATCATCGACAAGCTTTAGGCGCGCTCTACGCGCAATCTGTGAATCTGGACCAGCAACGCGAAACTTGATGCCGGTTGTTTGACCTGTCACAGGATCCATGACATCGTATTCATGCCCTTTTTCCTGATCGGCCAAATTGTTATAGATTTCGGTCAAATCCATCATTGATCTTCTTTCTCGTCATCAGCCTCTGAAGGTTTTTCGGTATTTTCCAAAAAACCATCCGGCTTAGTTGCAATGTTCGGATTGATGAATTCGTTACCGCCTTCGTATGGTGCGAGATTTTCGCGGGCGCGACATTCATTCGGGTTCATAACTCTGCTACTGATAAGCGTTGCATAGGACGCGGCACGACTTGCAAGGTCGGTCTTCAGAAGATCGTTGGTCTCGAATTCGACGTAATAATTTTCACGCTCATCTTCGGTGAAGAGTTTCAGCTTGAGTTCACCTTGCCACGCCTTTAGCCAACGCGAGAGAGTGAACGTCAAAAAGTTTTCTCTTAATTCAACAGCATTGCCCCATGTTGCCCGTCCAAGCTCGTAAAGCATTGGCGGGGGGACGCGGAAAATACGGGCTATTTCCGTAATTGCATGACGCCACGTTTCGAGAAATTGGGCGTCAACGCTTGTGAATGTAAATGGTTTGAATTCGACGCCATCATAAAGGATTGCGGTTTTTCCGTTTTCTCCTTCGCTTTCGTGGGTCTCTCTCCATGCTTTGCGCGTTTGTTTGACAGCGTCTTCTCCCATGCCTTTGGGAAACATCAGAGCACCGCTAGGGCGCGCTCCACGGCCAAACAGATAACCGGCATGTTTTTCTAATGCCAAAGCCACGCCTATAGCGTTCTTACAGTCGTTGACCGGACTCACACCTTTAAGACCGTCTAGTGAGGCGGTTTTGATGTGAATGATATTTTCTCTTTTGATAGTACGTCCGGTGCTTTTGCCCGTACCTTGAAGGTAAATCGGTTCCCCAAAATCATCAGTTTCTATACTGATAGAAGCGGGGTTTAACCGGATTAGATTTTGCGGCTTATTTCCATTAACCCGAATGATTTCGGCATAACCATTGCCATAGAGCAGGCAATCACGCTGTAGTTGTTCACGTAAGTCTTGAGCCGTTGTCCAACTATTCGGAAAGTCCAACACCTTGGCAACAGGGTGATCTATCACTCGGTCGCGTTGGTCTCCATTTTTCTTAAATACATGTAAGGGAAGTTGCCCGACTGGTTCGGCTATGGCTTCAATTGCGGCGCGGACTGGTGTGCATCGCATAGCATTAGCCGGCGTAACCGATATTCCGGAGATTGACTTGCTCGATTGAAATAATTCAACCAGCCAATCTTCTGGAGCGGTAATCTGTGACTTTTGCTCGATAGCTTGCGTCTTAATGGAAAAGGGCCATATTTTCATGGCCCCTTTATAGCATTAGCAAATTATCTATCTTACTGGTTTTACAGGGTTTTATAAGGTTTGTTCCGGTTTTGTGCTGAAATACAAATCCAGTTCATTCCTTTTTGCGCAATAACGCCGCCCGACTTTTGAAACTGGAGAGCCGTCAAGATGTGCAAGTGTATTGGTTACAAAGTCTGCTGATGTTCCAATATATCGCCCGATTGCTTCAGCCGTCCATATGATTTCAGATTGCCTCTTATTGTTTTGATGCAAGGTCAGATCATCAAATTTTTGAGGCGTTAATGGTTTAGGCATGTCCGGCAACTCCATTTCTTATTAGATCGGCTTTCAAGCCTTCATCTGCAATACGACTGCCGAGATGTTCTTTCAGGGTAATGGCGTCCTTTTTATTTAAACCGCTTTTGATCCATTCTTCTTGAAGTCCATCCAGTATTTCTTCAATGATGTTCAATGCGGTTTGTATGTCAGCACCGTCATAAAGAACGCGCCTGACAAGACCAGCCAAGCCCTGCGCCATCTCGGTGATCATTGCATCGGGATCAAGTTCATGTTGTTTCTTTTTCATGGTGTTTGTCCTTAATACTTTAACTTGCCTATATTGTTCTCAAATAAAACATTCGTCTTAAAGGGGAGAAGAGGGTGTATGTTTCTTATAGGTAGTCATTTTTGACTAGTCTGGAATTTATAGATTGCTGCACCTGATGAGCTGCTGGCTTTTTTTATCCTTTTCACTATGCCACGGTTTAGAAGCTCTTTCCTTGCAGCGGATAATCGTTTTTGTGTCCATCCACCTTTGGGCATAGTTGGTGCCATGGCGTCAGCAATGTAAAATTCACGTCCCCAATGAAAACGCTTTAGAAGGTTATAGAGAAGAAAAGCGTCTGGGGCTTCCATCATAAGGCCATCAATCATACTGTGGTCTATGATGACTTTATGCCCTGTTGCAAAATAGTTCTTGTCTTCTAATTGATGCTGAAAAGCACTATTGACCAGTTTCGTCACTTCATCATCCGGCAATGGTGGACAAAATTCCGATTGATTATATTTTGCAGCGATACTCATCAATTCATCAAGTGATTGGCAACTTGGTACGGCTCTCATACAATGACGCCATAAAAGATCATTTCTTTGTCCTTCGCCAATTTTTAGTGTTGCTTTTTGTTTTTCTTCTTTCAGAACGATGTCGGGCATCACCCCGACGCTCCGCATTTTTGGCAGATCATGCAAATCGTCAAGTGATCCTGCAATGATTTGATAATTGCCTTTTATCCCCTTGGAAGGCGGTGCGACCACGTATCCGTCTCCCAATATGTCAACTGGCCTCAAGTTGTTTGGTCTGATTCGCCGCCCTTCGCCATTGTTGCGATACCAAGCTTGAAAATGTCCTGATCCGCTTCGTACGATGAAAGGTGTCTTCCCGTATTTGTCTAATTCTTCAGCCAGTATCCGTTCATCGGATGTATCCACATCCAAAACGGTTAGTCTGTTCTTTTTACAAGCAATCCCAAATGCCTGAATGTCGGGAAATTTTAAGGCAAGTTGTTCGCTACCTGTTTTCCCAACATTCAAATAGCGTTTTACGGCCGGTCTTTTGGCACTTTGTGTTATCCATACCGGAAAAGTCGCTATTCCGATTTCGGCGTAACGGGGTTGCCAATCGGCAAAAATCCCCGTCATTAATGCGCCTGCCTTTCCGCTGTCATGCCTACAGGAGGCGATAACCGTGCCTCTGCCCAAGCGTCCAAGTCCTCAAGTCGGTATAGAGGAATACGTCCGGCATATTGCATGATAGGGCCACCACCTTTACAGGCATATGAGTTCAACGTGGATAGGGTGATCTCGATCCCGTATCTTTCGGCAAGATACAGGGGAACGTCTTTGCGACGCAAACGAGGACGATAAATCATGCTGCTTCTCCCCGTGGTCTGTATTGTATGCCGTGCTCTTCGCAAAACTCTGCGCGTTCAAGATTGGCAATCACTTTAGCCATTTCAATGTTGGCAACGGTTAGGTCACCGTCAACAATGTAATAAGGCAAAAGGACTGTTGCCCTTATGTTAATGTCGTTTCGCGTCATAGGTGTTCGGGCTTCAATCTTTTTGATGACATTGTACCAAAAGATATCAATGTAATTGAGCAATTCCCCAAGAAGTGCTCCTGCGTCATTCAGCTTACTGTCATCAGCCCAATAACGTGGGGTATCTAATTCAGCCCCCAAATGATCTGTTATCGCTTTCAATGCTATGTGCATGTTGCGCAAGTCACTGATCGAAAGCTCGTCAAGGTTCTGGTCCGTATACGAGAAGGCATGAACTTTATTAGTGTCGGTCATAGCACTGCCCCCTCCATAATCCCCAAGTCGATTGCTTCATTCCCGCCATCAATCCTGAACATGAGGCCAATACGTTCCAGCCAATTCGTAGCCATATTAGCGTCAGACAAAATAGCATCTGGTTTTATTGTTTTTGGCCGGCGTTCCTGTTGTATCACAGCAGGTTCACTATGTGTTCCTATTGTACCATTTGGTATTTTTGTGTTACCTTTCATCTAAACAATCTCCGTCTGTAATCTGGGGTTGTTGAACACAGCGTGGAGAGGTAGCCGCCTCTACCACGCTTTTTTGTTTACATATATCAATGGGTGCAAGTTGCACTCATTGATTACTAATGATTAACATTGATTAACTATGAGTGCAAGTTGCCTCTTGATTTTTTTTGTTGCAAGTTGCACTCATATCAAATGAAAAAGAAAAAAGACAAATTTCCTAGCCAAACAGCCGAACGCTTTCAGATAAGGTTACCTGATGGATTGCGTGATCGTATCAAAACCTACGCTGAAAAGCATGGTCGTTCAATGAACACGGAAATAGTGAGAATCTTAGAACGCGAATTTCCGGAGCCGATATACTATGAACAGCGACTTTCTGAACTGTTGACTATAATAAAATCTGCTTCATGTGATGATGATATTCATAAGTTCGTGGAGGAAGTTGAAGCGACAATTGGTGAAATTGATTCTGGGCGCATCATAGGGATATCACAAAAAGCAAAAAAACATCTTCATGATACTTTAGTAAAGCTCAGAGAAGATGAATACAAAAACGACGCTATTGACTATCAAAGTCAATTTGATGAAGAAGAATTAAACCTGATTAACCAAGGTTATAACCCATTTAAAATAGTTACTAATGAAGAAGTTTCTAAGATGAAGGAGCGGCAAGCACCTAGAAAAAAGTCGAAATCCGATGATGAGAAGACCTGAAGCCACCGAACGCAACGGCCATTATGAAATAGGTTCTATTTGTGTGTATTTATTGATGGTGGTTTAGATGCTCCCTCTTTGCCACATAGCGCCCTCTACAACACGTATGCCGCTGTTTCTTAGTACTACTTCCGGTGCACGGAAAAACCTACTAGAGCATCGGTTATTTCAGTATTAATAAAAAGCGCCGGTCGACATGACTAGCGCTCTATCTATTAATAACTTAAACTATTTTACTGTATGGTTTCGTCAAGTTTCCATCTTGGTGAGACATTTCCGTGTTCGTGATATGCTATTCCTCCCATCATAGCATAATCTATCATGGCTTCCCTCACTTCACGGTCGGCCTTAAACTTTCGGTTCAATGCCAATATAGCTGACCGAACACTATCCGTCAGATTTGCCCGTGGACCAATCTCGAAGGCAAGGAAAACCCCGATCTGTGGATTTCCCCCCATGAGATACCAATTTATATCACCAGCTTCTATCTCATTGACAAGGTGATCTATTTCCAGCGGCAATAAGCCCTGTTCCTGATTATCATTCATTCTTTGTTTTCCTATTCATAGTTTGTGCCGCACGGGATCGGGTGTTTCATTATCTTGCTTGGTTCGATAATACGCAAAGTGCCGCGGACGTGCGAATTGGTGCATCTATGTTTAAGATTGCTAACCATGATGAACACTTCATCATTATTTGCCGTTTCGCCTAAATAATTTGCAGCTTGGCCGAGTATGGTTTGGTGGTCCGTTGTATGTCTCTTATGCCGCTTGTGAATCTCGGCTTTGGCTCGCCTTCTCGATTACTGACTTAATGTCGGATTGTGTCCAGCGAGAGAGAGAACCGATCTTGATGGCTTTTGGAACAGTACCATCGGCAACACGTCTCCAAAACGTGGGGATGCTGACATGCAGCATCTTCGCACAGTCTTTAACGGTCAAAAGCGTTTCATTGTTATCCATCGTCATACCTATTCGTAGCGTTAATACGAGACTGACAATGATGATATTTGATGGATATGAAAAGCACTCAGAGACGCGCTCTGATATGCGGTTAAACGGATTTTCTTTGAAGTTTTATGCTCCAGCTTCACCGTCTTTTAATATGTTGGATATAGTAGGACATTTTATCCATCATTAACCTGTGCATAAATAGTCATAACGCGTTGGCAGTATCCTTGAACGCAACAACTGCTCCGGTCATTCCAGTGACATGTTGTGCCCATCGCTCCATCAAAGCACGACGTTGATCTATAAAATCAGTACGTCTGTAGGCGCGTTCGACGGTACCACCCACAACATGGCCTAAAATTGTTTCAGCAACATCATGGGGTGCATTCGTTGCTTCTGCCAGCCAATCCCTTAAACTTGATCTAAAGCCGTGCGGGCGGGCTTCCAAACCAGCCCGTTCCATAAGCTTGGACATAGTCATATCAGAAATAACCCCATGCCTGACACCAGCAAATAAAAAGCCATCCCTTGATATACGCCGCGCCTCATCAATTACTTTTAAAGCTTCTTTGGATAATGGCACCCGAAAATCATTGGTCGCATCTTTGCGTCCTTTCATGGCCTCGGCTGGTATCGTCCACACATCACCATCAATTTGATCTTCATGGATATGCCTTAAGGGATTAGAACGCACACCGGTCAGAATTAAAAGCTTCAAAGCTAAATGCGTTGCGCTCCCATCATTAAGGCTTGCGTAGAAGGCAGGCACATCTCGCCAATTCATTGCAGGTATGTTCCGAGGCTTATGTCTTGTCTTTCCCAATAACGCACGGGCTTTCATTGTGGCTTGCAAATCTACATCAAGCCCTAAAGCCGCAGCGTGTTTCAAACAGATATTTAAGCGGTTAAGTGCTTTTCGCGCTGTATCGGCTTTATCGTGCCAGATAGGGGCTAATGTGTCCCGTATATCCGTTTGATCTATATCAGACACCGGAACATTGCCAAGCTTTGGCAGGACATGGAGTTCAAGCGGCGTAAACCAGCGTCCCGCCTTGCCATCGCCTTTCAATTCGGCCTTGCGCGCTTCAAATGCATCAAGGGCAATTTCTCTCAGTACATGAAGGTTTCGCGCGGCGTCATGCTTCTGCTTGTCTCTTAGTTTGATAGGGTCTTGATTTGCCCTAACAGCCTTGCGCCACTGCTCTGCGGCCTGTCTTGCCTCTTTCAATGAAACATCTTGGATGGAACCAAGGCCCATCTCGCGCCGCCTTCCATGTATAGTAAAGCGCAAAACCCATTTGCCGTTTTCAAAACCTTTTTTTACCAACCATAGACCAGCACCATCGTTGTACTTGCCAGTATCAAGGTTTGAAACTTCTTTACTCGTGAGACGGTTCATCAAGCCCACAGTCATGATCTCCTAACGTCATGTTTCCAGTCCACCCGCCAGTCCACCTTTTGGACTGCGCTATAGTGATTAGGAATGAGTTACCATGACCACGAACGAAACACGTACATCAAATAAAGTCAATTACTTTGATATAAGATGAAAAAAGATGATTTATGATGAAATATCAATATGCTGCCGGCATGCGGCACCAATAAAATTTTCATAAGCATGTATTTTTATTGAATTTTTTTTATTTTCAATTTTTAAGATATTGATATTTTAGCCAAAAATGTAACACAAAATGTAACATATTTACAAAATACAACGGTAAAAATATAATAAAAACAATATTATATAAAAAATTATGCCGCCGGCATGCTGCACCAAAAATCGCAAATAAAACAACATATTAATTCTTATCCTGAATGGAGCGCGTCATAATAGAGCGCACTACGATTTTCCAGACGGATTCACACGTTTTTTAACACGGAAAAAGCGAACGAAAAATTCCTGTAGATCAAAAAGAAAATTCTTCCGGAGATGAAAATCGGCACAAATAAAAAAGCTCGGAAATCATTCAGGAAAGCTCACTTTTACGGGGTGTCCGAGGATTGGCAAATATCCCCACAGCCACAGCAAAAAAGCCACCGACCATAATGTTGCAGCCACAGCATAATGGGAGTTAATGAACGCGAATGCACTGCTTGTTTCAGGAAGAACCCGCGACGCCGCCGCAAATATAATAAATGCGATAGCCGCTTTCGATTGCCATGGTACGGCTATCAATTTTCGTCCTGAATGACGTAAACCGGCGATCGTGAATACACCCAGAACACCAAGTCCGAGTGTTACGATAGTCAATATATGTAATCCTGCATAAATTGATATGCTTTCGTTGAAACCGGAAAGACCGATAAGAAAAAAGCCCACACCCGCGCTGGTGTTTGCAAGCGCGAGACATAACACTTCAGCCTTGAAAGCAGCCTTACCGATAAACCATTCCGCTGTTCTGTCCATAAAACCTGCACTGGCAGCGAAAGCCAGATAATATTGCATTTGTGAAGATGGCAGGAAAAGCATTGAAAGAGCATATAAGACTGTTAAAAATGGCGACAGATTGCGTCTGCCCGGATGCGGGCGATAAGGGCTTGTTTCGCCTGAAGGATCCAATGAGAGATTTGTAACGACGGTGTTGATGCGCGAAATCGCCAAAGAGAACAAAACAACAAAAACAGAAATGATCGCCCATAAAAGACGAGACGAGAGTTCTGTTTCTTCCTGCCACCATGAAATTTTCAAAGTTGTTTCGAGTATGAAAAGGATGAGGAGCCATAACAGGAACGAAATGCTTTTCCATTTTTTTTTCAAAATAATTGGCAAGCCGACATAAGCGATCAACAAGGCTAAAAAGGCGCAATCAAATAGACTGCCCGTTATCATCAGGTAATCCGAACCGAAAAAACCGACAATGCGTCCGGGAAGCCATAATAAAAATAACCGGAAAAGTCTCATGCCATTTAACGGCTTGGTTTCTGTCCATTCGGCAACGGCCGAACACAGAAAGCCTGCAAGGGCAGCAGAGTAAAAGCCGAAAATCATTTCATGCGCATGCCATTGCTGGGGGAAGATATATCGTGTACCGGGATAGTCGAGTTGATAGACAATCACCCAGATAAACGGCATCAATACGGCATAACAGGCCGATACCGGAAAGAAAAGGAAAACGCCCTCTATAAAAAAGGGACTATGAGCAATCACTGCTCTGATCTTTTTGCCAAGCCCCATCGCGCTAATCCTTGTTCCTATAAAGAAGGTCGTAAAAATCCCGATCTTTGGCAAATTCTTCGCTCATATCGAATATTTCGCGTTCGCTCCTCTTTCCCGGTTCACCTTCAACATGTCTTTCAGCGACAATTGTTGCCGGATCGCCACCAACCAGTAACAGACGGTGAGCAATGCGCAATGCTTCGTGAAGATCATGGGTAACAAATAACGACGAAAAACCTTGGCCTTTTGCCTCTTCAATAACAATATCCTGAAGATTTCGCCGTAAGCCAATGTCAACTGCCGAAAACGGCTCGTCAAAAAAGATAATATCGGGATTGACAGCAAGAGCACGCGCGACTGCTGCGCGCTGGCGCATACCACCGGATAATGCGGCCGGATATTTTTCAAGATCTGTTATTTTTAAACCGACTTTTCTTGCGCAGTCCGACACGAGGTCATTTGTTTCGTCTCTCCGGCGTGAATGATTCAAACCATAGGCAATATTTTCATATGTCGTTTTCCAGGGTAACAATCTCGGTTCCTGAAAAACGATTGCCTGTTGCCGGAAACTTTTCTTGATCTCTCCTTTGTTAGGCGTCAACAGGCCTGCCGCTATCTGCAATATTGTCGTTTTTCCTGCTCCGGAAGCACCCAGAACAACCAATGTTTCATGGTCGTCGACGTGAATATTGACGTTTTCAAGAATACGTCTTCCGAGATAAGAAAACGCAATATCCTGCATTTCAATTCTCATCTTTTAACGCCCCAAGGGTCGGATGCATGCCGCCAGCTTTCAAAAAATTCCCGTATCGGATGAATAATGCCGAATTCGGTTACCAAAGCAAAACACACAATAATCAAAATGATCGCAGTAACTTCGGGTACATCGAAGGTACTACGTGCCTCGAAAAGTAAGCCTCCCAAGCCCCCCGAATAACTTAAAAGTTCGGCCATGACCGCAACTTTCCATGCACTTCCTGCCGAAAGCGACAAGGCGGGAAATATGAAAGATACCATTTGCGGAAACGTGATTGTACGAAATCGTTTCAATATGCCGATGTTGAAAGCACGCGCCATATCGTCGAGCGAACGGTCACGCGTGGCAATTGCTTCCACGCTATTGATAAAAATAAGCGGAAAGGACGCAACTGCAATCGTCATCACAACAGACCCGCCGCCGTTTTCAAACCATATGAGTGCAAGGACAATCCAGCCTATCGGTGGAACCCCTAATAGAATGATAATGATCGGACGCATCAGCCGGATCGCAGCAAATGAATAACCGCATAATACACCGCTTAGAATTCCGATTGAACCGGCTATCGCAAAGCCCATGAAGGAACGCTCGGCCGTTATTTTTGCCATTGCTATGAATTTGTCCGTTTGGACAAGCAAGATCATTGCTTGCAAAGTTTGTTGCGGAGAGGGGAGCACATAACTGCCATAAAGCTCATGCGCCAACTGCCAGACAGCGAAAAAACAGAAGCAACCGGCAAGCCCTGCAAAACCTCCCCAGAAATAGTTTCCAAGCGAAACAAGATGAGAAATGAGTCTGGTAGAGCGCATCAGGCATAAAATCCGTCGTCAGGTAGTTTTCCGCCTAGAATTGCGGAGTTTTGTTCGATGAGAACATTAAAAAATGTTTCAAGCGATGGTTTGACTTCTCTGGCATTATGGACAACAAGATGACTGAAAGCCACGGATGCGGCAATCAATCGTGGAGGGAAATCAAGCAAATCGCCAACCTGTTCGGCGGCTTTTTCGGGATCGGCCTTAATTCGTTCGAGCGCACTTGCCAAACATGCATTGAGTGCTGCTATTTTTTTTGTTCCTGCGTCCCCTTCAAAACCTTTGCCGGTAACAAGACCGGCTTGCGGAATGGCATCCGTCTTTGAAACTTTTTCCCAAAGTTTTTGAATATCAAGCGCACGAACAATTTTTTTAGGCGATGCAGCGCTCATAGAAATCACTGTGGATGCTGCAGGTTCGACAATGACTGCAGCATCAACACGCCCGATCATAAGAAGCGGCATGGCTTCGGGGAGGCTTCCCGTATATTGTATGTCGATTGCATCCGGCTTGATGTCATATGCTTTTAAAATTGCTTGCATAATGTAGTCGGGCATATCGTTTTTGAACGGTACAGCAAGTTTTTTCCCGACAAGATCCTGAAGTGTTTTGATATTGGATGCTTCCGGTGCGACGATGTAAAGAAGCCCGTCTGTCAGAATATTTGCCAATCTCACGTCAAGACCCTTATTATATAAATTCGCGCCGCTATAGCTTGGCAAAATAGCCATATTGACAGAACCGGAGCTTAAGCCTGCTCTGATCTGGTCGGGATTGTTCCAAACCTTGAATTGGCATCCGGGTAGCAAATCTTCCAACATGCCGGTTTTTACTGCATAAGCCGCGACGATAGAAGGACCCGCCGGAGGCCCCCATATTACCGGTTTTTTGTCTTCGGCAGCGGCAATAGCAGGAAATGCACAAATAGCGGGGAGAAGTGAAGCACCAATTAAAAAATGACGGCGTGTTTGAGTAAGCATCATCTACCTCTGGTAAAAATCATTCATTAACAATGGTCATATGAATTGGTCATGGGTGTTTGATTATGGCATAGAATTTAAGATGAGTTTATTCCTCAATTTTAAAAAATCAAAATGCTGCTTTCATTTCAGGCGAAAAAATATTTCCTGACAAGGCGAAATGTCGCTTTACTATAGCGCACTTCCTGAAATGATTATTATTAAAATGCTTTGTTGTTAGATTATTATCATGTAATGTTAAATTATATATTCGTTGTTTTTAGAATATATTGAATTGGAAAAATATTTTTAAAACAATATATGAGCGCTACGATCTTTCCGTCTGATTTTATATTTTGCTTCCATGTTGATTCTGGTTTTATAGATTGAGAATCTGTGAAAATTCGTCATTTATAGATAAAATACGACACATTGCGGTTGACAGTAAGTATTGCGGGAAAAATCATAACAAGTATATTCAAAACGTTGTATCGGTTATCTTACGTGCTAAATGGTGCCGGAAAAACAACATTTACGCGCACGATTATGGGAATTCTTCCGTTATCCAAAGGGCAAATATGGATTGATGGAAAAGATATGACGAACCAGCCGACCCATATGCGGGCGAGGATTGGCGTGGGCTATATGCCGGAAGATCGCCGTTTGATTCCTGAATTCAGCGTCGAAGAAAATATTCTTTTGCCTTTCGATGCCACTGGACAGAAACAACAGCCTGAACGCTTGAAATGGATATATGAACTCATGCCCGAAATTGCCCGTTTTGCAAACCGTAAGGCAATTACTCTTTCTGGAGGGCAACAAAAACTTGTTGCATCGGGACGTGCATTAATTATCGGGCGTTCATTATTATTGTTGGACGAACCTTTCGAGGGGGTTGCTCCGGCTTTGGCTCAACGATTGATTGAAGTGATTGCAGCCTTACGAACGGAAGGTTTGACAATTTTACTTTCCGAGGCCGATCATGTGCATTCCAGGAGCCTCCTTGATGATGTTTATGTTATCGAGCGTGGAAAAGTTGAAAAAAATATCAAACAATAAAAACGTTCAATAAAAACGTTGAAACTTAAATGACAAAAATCGTTCATTTTCCCGATTTTCAATCTGTTTTCATCGTATAGTTCGTAAAAAGATAAAAACAATTAGAAATCGTTATATTCAATCATTGTTCATTTGAATGGATATCAAAACGATGAATTTCAATTCAGGTCGGGCGTTGGATTGATATGCATGCACAGAACATCTGTTCTCATCTATTATGCTATCGGTTGTCACGTCGTCCCTTTAAAACCGGTTATAGATTTATCACCGGAGATAAAATAAATGATTGTTCGGCTTTGACCGTGGAAGGTCAATTAGAAAAACGAAATTGCATCAGTCAATCAATTTGTTGCTGTGACTTCTTTGTCAAAACAATAGTCCCGCTCGACTTTCGCAATGCGGATGATGTAACGGGAATAAAATATTTCCTTCCCTAATTTTTGAGCCAATTTGTGATCTACATTTGCTTTCCAGGCCTTCATACTGGCTTCGTCTTTCCAGAACGAGTTGGTAATCCCGAAGCCATCAGCACCGCGAACACTTTCAGCACCAAGACAACCCGGTTGCTGCAAGGCCAGTTTTTCCATGGCTATGGACATTTCCCCATAGCCATTGTCTCCCTCAGTCCTTTGTGACGAAAAGGCTACAATGTAATAGGGGGGTGGGGGTGTTATTGAAAAAGCTTTTGTCATTGCAATAAAGGTTCCGAATATAATTCCAATTCGAGCAGATTAGCTTAATTCACGTTTTATAACAGCGTTTTTAACGTTATCAGACAAATTCTTTTAGCGATCTTGCCATTGCCGAATGATAAAGTAAAAAGAACGTATAAATACTTGCGCTAATTATTTCACAACAATAGCTTTGTTCAATTTTTCAATGACAATAGTAAAAATAAAAACTAGTAAATTTTTTACTTTTTTATAGGAAAACTGAAAATACATAAAATAAAATTTAAAATTAAACAAACTCGATAAAATTGGAAAAAACAAATATATTTCTTTTTTAATACTATTTAATAGGGGTTAAAACTACATTTTTCGTGATATTTTCGCTGAAAAAATAATGAAATAACCGGTTATCTTATGCAACAAGAGTAAGCGAATGCATGCGGTTTTAAATAAGAAAAACCCGATAGGCGCAGATCAATTTTGAAGGTATTATGAATACGGTATTATAAATTTTATTATATAATATTACGAAATATCATTCGTCTCTATAAAAATCAAACAGTATAATTATAAAATAATATGGTTTTAAAATGAATATAATAAAATAAAATGGATAAAATAAAAGTTTTTCACCCATTTTTTAAATTTCTGTTATCATATCGGTGCATGGTTACGCTAAAGAAGAGCGGATATATTCCATGGACGTATTCAATCGTGAAGCGATGTTTTTATCATTTTGTACGTTCGGGGAAAATATTTCATGTGAAATATCACCTTTATATCCACGTTTCCGAAGCTCTTTAAGTTGCTGGATGTTGCTCATAATATCTTGAGGGTCGACAACGGTCCGGTCTTCATTGCGAATTGCATCAATAGGCAGGTTTTTATCGTCAACACCCGAAATATGGACAATTGCGGTCATATCGACAAAGTAATCCGGATCCTGTGCCAGAAAATGATGGAATGTGTCGTGAACCAGCCGGAAGACATCATTTCCGCCGACATCCGATATGGCTTGGAGTGCAGTTTTTTTGCGGCGCAGAGATGATTGTGTAAAACCTAGCGGCTCGATATATCCCATCACATTATGATCGTGAAATATTTTTGCCAATGCGTCGAGTGAATGTCGTAAACCGGCCGCTTTTTCTTCGCTACTTCTCTTGTCATCCGGCTCGACCGACGGGCAGCAAACCACGCCTTTAGCCCCCAATTGTTGTGCTGCGGCAGCAATTGTTATCGCTTTATTCTTTAATTCGTCGTTCCAAATATCCATCGGGTATAAGGCATTGACTGTTAAAACTTTGATGTTTGCGGATTGACAGGTTTTTGCAACCTGACCGATGTCTTTTGTGTTTTGTATTTCGCTACCGGCTATATCATTTCTAAGCTCGATATTGTCGATACCAAGGCTATGACATAAATCAAGATAATGACCGAGCGATAAATGCGGTGCTGTTATCCGGTTCAAGGCAAATTTCGGTAAAGTCGGCTGGTTGCTTTCGGCGAGGGATTGTTTGATGTAAAATGGATTGGCAATGGCCATGAGGCCGATAGATTTCAGGATCTGTCTTCTATTCATTTTAGGTCCCTCCGTCAAAGGTGACTGTTTCGCAAGATTGCATCTTTCCGGCGTTTTACATTTTCATGAAGAGATATTCCGAGCCCCGGTTTTTCAGGAGCATGAATGCTTCCGTTTTCAATCGGCGGCAGGCCGGAAACGAGTTCGGGATACCACGATGCCAGACTTGCTCTGACCACTTCTTGATAAATGGCTGTGGAAGCATGGAGCGCCAGATGAAGACCGGCAACCAGTGTAACCGGACCGGTACAATCATGCGGCGCAAAGGGTTTGCCATAGATTTCGGCAAGATAGGCTATTTTGCGCCCTTCGGTCAGGCCGCCGCACCATGCGAGATCAGCCATCACAATATCGGTGGCATTCGCCGACAGCATTTTTTGGAAACTTGCCGCTCCGCCGAGTGTTTCACTACCGCAGACCGGAACGCGCACCCGTTGCCGCAGATCTGCCAGCGCTTTGAAATTGTCCATTTTATTAATCGGGTCTTCAACCCAGAAGATATTGTAATCTTCCAAAGCGCGACAAATCCGCTCGGCTGCATATGAGCTCCACAAACTATGAAGTTCACACATGACTTCTATGCGATCACCGACCGCTTGCCGAATTTTTCTGAAAGGTTCCAATCCTTGCTTCAGTTCGGGCAAAGTGATGGTATTGCCACCTGTCACAGCAAAAATATCAAAAGGCCAAATTTTCATTGCACTATAACCTTCCGATAACAAGCTTTCTGCGAGCGCACCGGCATCTTTTGTAAAAGCTATCTGGTCGTCGGATGGACCGGCAGGAATTTCATTGCCACTTACCAAACGTCGGTTTACACCGCGCGAATTGAAGTCATAGCCGGCACAGGTATTATAAACGCGTATTTCGTTCCTGCTTTTTCCGCCTATCGCTTCATAAACCGGTATGCCGTGACGCTTGCCTGCAATATCCCATAGAGCAATATCGACAGCACTGGCCGCACGGATTTCAGCACCACTGCTGTTAAATCCGAGATAATAGCCCATCAACAAACGTGAAATTTCTTCTATATTTCTGGAATCTTTTCCAAGTATCTGGGGAGCAACGTGTTCATGAATCAGGGCTTCGACACTTTCAGCATTGCGGAAACTTTCTCCAAGACCGACAATGCCTTCATCGGTTGTGATTTCTACCCATATAAGTTTCGGGCGGTCGGCAATCCGGATTGTTTGAATGGACTGAATTTTGGACATAATAACTCTCCCATTGCAGCATGTTGAAACTTATAATCGAAAAAAGTCAATAATTATTTGTAAAAATGTGTTATATTATACAAATAATTTTTAAAAAAAGTTGTTATTACAATATGTTAAAAACAGGTATTTTACTAATTTATACAAATTAATGTTTGAAGCGCAATCGCTTCGTCCGTTGGTGTGAAAAAACAGAATTGAAGGAAGATGTAAATGAAAATTGAACTTAATGGTAAGCGGGCTATCGTAACCGGATCGACAAAAGGCATCGGTCTGGCCATCGCCAAAGGATTGGCGCTATCGGGCGCAGATGTCATCATTAATGGACGCAGTCGCGAAAGTGTCGAACATGCATCTGAAGAGTTGAAAAAAGCGACTGGAAAAGCTGTCCAGTCTTTTGTGGGCGATCTCTCTTTGGCGCAGGATTGCACAAAATTGACAGAGACTTTTCCGTCTGTCGATATATTGGTAAATAATCTTGGAATATTCGGCGAACGCGATTTTTATGACACAGGAGACGACGTTTGGGAGCAGTTTTTTGAAACCAATATTATGTCGGGTGTTCGCTTATCGCGCAATTTAACCCCGTCCATGATTAAAAAAGGATGGGGCAGGGTCATTTTTATTTCTTCGGAATCGGCCTTCAATATACCTTCGGAAATGATTCATTATGGTGTGACAAAAACGGCGCTTTTGGCTTTATCGCGCGGTTTGGCAAAAAGACTGGCAGGAACCGGCGTGACGGTGAATGCGGTTCTGCCAGGGCCAACATTATCAGATGGTATGATTGAACAGTTGCAGGATGACATCAAGAAGAACGGTAAAACACTGGATCAGGCAGCCCGTGATTACGTTATGCGCATGCGTCCAAGTTCAATTCTTCAACGTCCCACGACAACAGACGAGGTCGCCAATATGGTCGTCTATATCGCTTCGCAACAGGCCTCAGGAACGACAGGTGCATCTATACGTGTCGACGGCGGTGTGATTGACTCAATTTGATGTTCTATCATTGGAGCCATAATTAACTGCCAGTGCATGACTCAATGTTGACAGTTTACCGCATTGCCGGAGTTCAATATTTGAAATCGGCAAGGGGGTGAAATCATTGAAACCGGTAAGCAGGGTTAAATCATTGAAATCGGCAAAAGGGGTTAAATCAATGAAACCGGCAAAACGGAGTTGCCGGTTTCAATACAAAAATCAATAGTTTAAAACTCGATATATTCAGGCGCGGCAGGCTTTGACAAGTCCGGCTGTTTCGCGAGCAAGCAGCCAGGTATCGGCACCAACTGCAACAAAATCGGCACCTTCTGCAAAAAACTCGTGTGCAAGGGGAGCACCATATCCGAGCACACCGGCACCCTTTCCGTTGCTTTTAATGGTTCCCAATGCCTCTTTGATGACGCGTCTTACTTCAGGTGCATTCGCGTTACCCGTATATCCCATTGATGCTGAAAGATCACCGGGGCCAATGAAAATCGCATCAATGCCCTTAACGGCTGCGATTGCCGGAATATTGGCAATAGCCTGAGGTGTTTCAGCCTGCACAATAACGCAGATTTCTTCTTCGAGACGTTCGCGATATTGGCTATCTCTGCCATAGTCGGAAGCGCGGATAACTCCGGAAATGCCGCGTATACCGTGTGGCGGATACCTTGTCCATGAGACAACCGCTTTAGCCTGTTCGGGTGTATCGATCATGGGAAACATAATGGTTTTAACACCTATATCGAGAAGGCGTTTGGCATATGTCTGTGTGCTTTCGGGCGGGCGGACAATGACTGCGGTTGCATGT
The DNA here is from genome assembly GCF_016102505.1 of Bartonella sp. B10834G3. Taxonomy (NCBI): domain Bacteria; kingdom Pseudomonadati; phylum Pseudomonadota; class Alphaproteobacteria; order Hyphomicrobiales; family Bartonellaceae; genus Bartonella; species Bartonella sp. B10834G3. The sequence goes on along the minus strand of NZ_JACFOM010000001.1, from coordinate 479,631 downwards.
TCGGCCGCTCTTAGCTGATCGGCAACGCCTGCCACCTCATTGGGGGCATGTTCCATGTCGACCAGTACCCAGTCGGCTCCCGAACGGGCGCAAATTTCGGCAGATGCGGGTGAACACAGTGAAACCCATAATCCTATGAGCTTCTTTTTGTGCAAATTTGCTTTAAAACTATTTCCCGACTGCGTCATCATTATACCCCCTCGCGTTGCATTTTTCTTCCATCAACTTGCTCGGCTCTTGCATCACAAACTTCCTTGCGGTGGCTTATTTCCGGAACCCCGACATCCCAGAACGAGTCGCCGGGTGTCCATTTGTCAGCAGCAACCGGAACATGAATAAGACAACTTTTATCCTGTTTGCGTGCCCAGTCCAAAGCATCTTCGAGCTCGCTATAACTGTCAACCCGTCTTGTAGCAGCTCCCATAGCGGCAGCATGGGCAGCAAAGTCGACACCAAAGGGTTGCTTTACCTTACTTTCGGCGATCATGTTATTATAAGGAACATTACCTTTTCCCACCTGTAGGCGGCGGATAACTGCAAAACCTTCATTGTCGCAGACGATAACAATAATCTTGTGCCCTGTGAGGACGGAAGAATAGATATCCGAATTGGCCATCAGGTAAGAGCCGTCGCCAAGCATGACATAGACTTCACCTTTATTACGTGCCATCGCTGTTCCCCAACCCGCGCCGATTTCATAGCCCATCGTCGAGGAGCCCATCTCGCTGTCGAAGCCGTAACGTCCCTTGACATGCCAGCCTTTCAAGAGTTCGCCGACAATTCCGCCTGCGGATGAAACGACGGTGTCAAATTCATCCGATTGGGCATTAACGGCACCGACAACTTGTGCGTAAGTGAGGATTTCACCATTGTCAGGTTTTTGAAACTGCTCGACTTTTTCATACCATTTTCGAGTGGCATCCTGTCCTCGTTTCAGCCAGTCTTTATCAGCTTTCCAGGAGCCGAGCTTTTCCGAAATATCGGCTAGTGCTTCTTTAGCATCGCCGACGACGCCTTGTGCCTGATGTTTGACACTGTCAAAGCGCGTTGTATTGATTGAAACAAATTTCGCGTCGCGTGGAAAACACGTCCACGAGCCGGTGATGTAGTCTTGCAAACGTGTTCCAATGGCAATAATGCAGTCGGCATTTGCTGCCATCATATTTCCGGCATCGGAACCGGATACGCCGATCATTCCCATCAGATTTTGATGACCATGTATCAATGTTCCTTTGCCGGCGATTGTTTCTACAACCGGCAAATTGTATTTTTCGGCGAAGCTTTGCAAGTCCTGTTCGGCTTTTGAATAACGCACACCCCCGCCGGCAATGACAAGCGGACGTTCAGCTTTTTTAAGAGTTTCAACAGCCTGTTCTATGGATTTTTTGTCGGCGCGCAGGCGGTCTATGTGATGTATTTTTTTGGCAAAAAATGCTTCCGGATAGTCATAAGCCATTTCCTGAACATCCTGACATAATCCGATAAATGCCGGTCCGGCGGTGGCCGGATCAAGCATGGTTGATACAGCATGAGGCAGTGAAGAAATAATCTGGGATGGATAGGTTATGCGATCCCAATAACGTGTGAACGGTTTAAAACCGTCACTCACAGTTGCTGTTGCATCCTGAAAATTTTCGGTTTGTTGTAAAACCGGATCGGGTCGACGGGTTGCAAAAACATCGCCCGATAACAAAAGAACCGGCAATCTGTTCGAGTAGGCGGCAGCGGCTGCGGTCATCATATTCGACGAGCCAGGTCCAATCGACGAAAGCGCGATCATAATCTGGCGGCGGCGGTGCTCTTTTGCGTAAGCAATGGCGGCCATTGCCATCGACTGTTCATTCTGTCCACGCCAAACCGGAAGTCTGTCGCGATAGGGTTCCAGGGCCTCGCCAAGGCATGTCACATTGCCATGACCGAATATAGCAAAAATACCGGGAAATAGCGGCTTTTCAACGCCATCGTCGTCAATGAACTGATTGATAAGGTAGCGAACCAATGCTTGCGCCATTGTCAGGCGTATCGTTTTTTGAGTCATGTTTTCCTCCCGGTCATGGGTTGATGTTTATTTTTTGAGTATGAGATTTTGAACTGTTCTTCCGCCGTCTGCGTAAAGTGATTGTCCGGTCACGTAACTTGAAGCATCATCGAGCAGAAAAGCGATGGAGCTTGCAATCTCTTCGGGGTTACCGACACGGCCTAATGGCGTTCGGGAAAGGACTGAATCGAGTGCATCGGGACTTTCTTTAACGAGAGCGTCGAGAAGTGCCGTTCGTATTGTTCCGGGAGCCATCGCGTTCACGCGAATGCCATATGGAGCAAGCTCGACTGACATAACACGGGTCATTTGTGCAACCGCTCCCTTTGATGTCGCATAAGCCGTGTGGGTCGCGGTAGCAATGATCGCATTGACTGACGAAAGCAACACGACAGCATATGTACTATTGTCCTGACGCGGATGCTCTTTCCACAGACGCGCGCAGATCTGGGTAAATCTGAAAGAACCCAATACATTAATATCAAGAATGTTTTTGAATTCGTCGTCATTTAATGAAAAGAAATCATGGTGCCGATCAACGCCTGCGCTGGTTACAAGACCGTCCGGTATTCCGAATTTTTCAACGGCTTGCCCGATGATTGTTTCGATTTGTTTCCGGTTGGTTACATCGCAGGTTTCAAACGTTATGCGATCAAACTCCGCTTCCGATTGTGAAAAAGAGGCTTTTTGCAGATCAATAGCGAGAATTCTTGCACCACGTTTGGCGAGATATTTCGCGGTCGCTAGTCCAATGCCGCCGGCACCACCTGTAATAATATAGAATTTTCCGTCGAATGACATCATAAAGTCCTTAAGGTTTTGAAAAGCCGTAGAGGCGCATTGCATTTGAATAAAATAACTTTTCTGCCGCTTCCGGTGTGTCGGTAAGCCTCATTGTCAATTCAATGAGGGCCAAATCGTCGGGGGGCGGCTGTAAATTGGGATGCGGCCAATTGGATGCCCAAACCACCCGATCCGGTATATGGGAAACGAGCGTGCGCGCCAGAACCGTTACATCTTCATAATCGGGAGCGCCGGTTTTCGACGTTTCATAAAAGCCGGAAATCTTGACCCATCTGTTTTCGTTTTCGAGAAGGCGCAGAAGTGTTTGGAATTCATCCGAATGAACTTTAACGGGGGGGATAAATTTGCCTACGTGATCGATGACGAGCGGACAGGCAATTTGTGAAATGATGTCCCGATATTGCGGCAGTTTTCTTCCGTCCATTTGCAAATGAAGCTGCCAGCCTATATCCGCCAGACGTTTTGATAATTCTACCAGTTCACTCCATTGCAATAACGGGTCAAACAGCATAAAGGCTCTTAAACCGCGAACGCCTTTCTTATCGAGATCCTGCCATAATTTTTTAGGCGCATCGGCTTTTGTAACCGCAATAGCGCAAGCGCGCTTCAATCCAAGCGCTTCAACGCCGTGAAGCATCACCGAATTATCGGTGCCATAGAGCATTGATTGCACAACAGCTACTTTTTCAATATTCAGTTCCGCCATTTTTTGTTGATAGGAATTAACGTCGGCGACGGGAACTTTAAATGGCGTTGTCGCCGTGTTAGCGACAGTATTATAAAAGTGCATATGTGCATCAAAAAGACGAGGTGGTAAGAATTTGTTATTATCAAGCATCAAATTTACTGGGAGTTGATGCCATTATCGAACATCTGTATTCCCGCTCCCCATTATGGTTTTACTGACAGTTTCACCTGAACTATATAAAAGCCTATCTATAGTTTTAGTCAATATTAATTTTAAAAAAGAAAGGGCTGTTTTTTTAACATAATGATTTTACTTATTAAAAATAGTTGTAAAAAATTAAAAATTACAAATTATTACTAATTTAGGAGATGGTTTTATGACGACGCCGCTCATTGATGGTGCTCTTGATAAATTAAGAACTTTGTTGCGTGATCCTGCTATCAAGGTTGGTGACAGATTGCCGCCGGAGACATATTTGTCGCGCCAGATACAGGTTTCACGCCCTGTTTTGCGTAAGGCGCTCGATATATTGAAGGCCGAAGGCGTACTTGAATCCCGTCGCGGGTCGGGAACGTATCTGCGTGAAAAAGCAACAGAAGAAACGGCCTTTATCGACCCGCCGACGACGATTGCCGATCTCGTTAAATGTTTACAATTCAGAATGATTATCGAGGGGGGAGCCGCCCGACAAGCAGCACTTGTTCGCAGCGACGAGGATGTCGACAAAATACACGCGGCCATGGAGCTTTATGCAAAGTCCGGTGTTGACGGTGAAGAACAGATGGATCGCGATATTGAATTTCATCGTCTGATTGTCGCAGCCGCACACAACCATTATCTCGATTTTACATTCAATATGTTGAAGCCGCATATTCTGGTCGCTATGCGTCTGGGACGCCAAATGCGCACCGTTGCTTTCGATTGGAGACATGCTGAAAGAGTGGCAAAAGAACATGCCGGTATATTTACAGCTATCAAAGACAACGCGCCGGATGAGGCGGAAGCGGCTGTATTGAAACATTTGTCGGCAGGCATAGAACGATTGATAGGGAAATAAATAATTAGTAAAAATTAGTAAATAATAATAGTTAAGATATTGAAAAATATAAGAAAAATATATTAATATTGTTCAATATTGACATTTATGGAAACTGAACATATCATTCGTCACTGGGTGGAGATCCTTTGACGCAAATAACTTTCAGATGTTTCTGACCGGCCAAATGAAAAGTGCCGTTTTAGAATGGAGCTGCAAAAAGAGGTCTCTGGTGCTTTACAAATCGGGAGGAAAATATGGAAGCACTGCTTATTGGCCTGGTGCCTGCTCTTGGATGGGGGCTGCAAGTCCTCTCTATGCAAAAAGTCGGTGGTATTACCCAAAATAAATTGATGGGTGTTGTCACTGCCACACTTATATTTGCAATTGTCGTCTGGATATTCGGGGAGCCGATCATTTGGTCCCCCACATTGATTGCAGCAGCCCTGATTAATGGTATTTGCTGGACAGTCGCGCAATTTTTACAGGTTCGCGCTTTCGAGCTCATAGGCGTATCGAAAGCTTATCCGATTGTGACAGGACTGACATTGGCCTGTAATACTCTGCTTGGCGTCCTTTTCTTCAAAGATTGGATTGCTTCCTGGCAGTTTATGTGCGGTGTTCCCGCTCTTCTGCTTTTGATTGTCGGCGTTTGGCTTACCACATTCACCGAGAAAAAAGAAGAAGTCCACGGCAATGCCAAGCTTGGCATGATATTTGTCTTGCTATCGTCTCTGACATATATCGCCTATGCCTCTATCGGAAAGTTTTTTACAGTCGATGGCTGGCAGATGGTCGTTCCACAATCAATTGTGATGTTTGTCGCTACATTAATCTTATGTGTTTTGACCATGGGGAAATCGGTTGGTGACAAGGATACCGGTGTTTTCGGTAAAAAGACATTTGCCAATTTACTTTCCGGCCTTTTCTTCGCAATAGCCAATTTTACACTTTTGATTTCTATCCAGATGAATGGATTGGCTGTCGGTTGGACGCTGTCTCAAATGGCTGTGGTTGTTGCAACATTGGGTGCACTTCTGTTTTTGAAGGAAAAAAAGACACGCAAAGAGCTGATCTATGTTTTGTCCGGCGTCGGCTGTGTTGTCATTGGCGGTTTGATGGTCGGCGCGACCAAAATGTAAGCGTTAAATTTTCGTCATCATGGTTGAAGGATTAGAAAAATGAAAGCTCGATTGGCAGCATGCCCTATCGCATGGACAAATGACGATCTTCCCGAATTGGGCGGAGATACTCCGGTTGAACAATGTCTGGAAGAAAGCCGCAAAGCTGGCTACAGCGGAACAGAAATGGGCGGCAAATTCCCGCGCGAAACAAATGTTCTTCGTCAATTATTGGCAAACAATGATCTGGCATTGGCCGCAAGCTGGTATTCCGGCACTTTGCTTGATAACAATTTGGAAGCGGAAAAAAAGCAAGCCTTGCCTTTAATGAAGTTGCTACGTGATCTTGATGTAAAGACAATGGTTTATGGTGAAGTTGCCCGCAGCATACAAGGTCAACGTCATGTTCCGTTAAACAAGCGTCCGCAATTGAACGACGATGAAATTCTCGGCTATGCGCAGAAGATGAACGATTTTGCCGATTGGTGTCTCACAGAAGATATTCAACTTGCCTATCACCACCATCTTGGCGCGGTGATTGAAAGGGAACATGATATTGATCGCTTTCTTGCAGCAACCAAAAAGAGCGTTGGCTTGTTGTTTGACACCGGACATCTCGTTATGGCGGGCGTTGATCCGCTATCTATACTGAAAAAATACGGCAAACGTGTCGTCCATGTCCATTGCAAGGATGTTCGTGAAAATATCATGAATGGAATTGATCGGGATCGTTCCTCCTTTCTGGATTGCGTTCTGGAAGGCGTCTTTACCGTGCCCGGTGACGGTATGATCGATTTCCAGAAAATTTGTGACGAACTGGCTGCACAACATTATCAAGGCTGGTTCGTTGTTGAAGCCGAACAGGATCCTGAAAAAGCCCCCCCGCTGCAATATGCTACCATGGGTTATAACTATCTGAAAAAATGCTTGGATAATTCGGGCTATATTATAGAGTAATTTAGAATAGATCTAAATTACGAGACAAGTTCTATTGACTTAAAAATACGGAAATCGAGAAATACATTGATATTGAAAGCCTAGACTGATGAGACGCCGTGAATTTATTACAATGTTAACGGGATTTATGGTGGCGGGAACATTTGTCCAGAAAGGTTGTGCGACAATTATAAACAGCACAATGCCCTGGAAGGCCGATGCAACGCCTACGTCGTTTTATCCTGTTATTGATGAACATAAACTTGTTTTTTTCACACAATCCGAAGCCGATGTGATGGGTGCAATTGCCGATTGTTTTATTCCGTCGGATGAATTGGGTATTGGCGGGAAAGAAGCCGGTTGTGTAACCTTTATCGACAATCAATTGGCCGGTGCATTCGGCAAGGGAACAAAACAATATCTGGTTGGCCCGTTTTTGAAAGGCACGCCTGAACAAGGCCCGCAATATTCATTTTCTCCGGCTGAACGCTATAAAATCGGTTTGGCTGCACTTGATACATATTGCAAAAATACGGATGGCAAGAGCTTTGATAAACTATCGAACGAACGTCAGATAGCCATATTGGAGGCTATGGAAGAAGGAACTTTGCCTTTACCCGACAATGTTCATCCTAAAGCTCTTTTTGAACTCATGCTGCAAAACGTCCGTGAAGGCTATCTTTCGGATCCGATATATGGGGGTAACAAAGGAATGGCAAGCTGGAAGATGCTGGGCTTTCCGGGTGCCCGGTACGATTTCCGTTTTGCAATGGATCGCAAAGGCGAAAATCTCGGCATCGAGCCTATCAGTCTCGTTATGCGTAGCAATCATAAACAAGGAATCTGATTATGACAAATCGTCGTCCTAAAGCCGATGTTGTCATCGTCGGTCTTGGTTGGGCAGGGTCTTTGATTGCCGAAGAACTGACCCGCGCTGGTCTTGATGTTGTTGCAATCGAACGGGGGCCATGGTTGGAAACCTCGACCGACCATCCGCCTGCGGTCGATGCGGATGAATTACGTTGGGATACACGTCGTGACCTGATTTTACCGCCGGCCATAGAAACCATCACGGTGCGTAATGATCGCACACAAACAGCCTTGCCGGTGCGTGACTGGAGCACTTTCGACATGGGCTATAATGTCGGTGGTGCAGGCGCCCATTGGGCAGGAATGGCATGGCGTTTTACGGCCTATGATTTCAAGCCGATGACAACGATTGCCGAGCGTTACGGTAAAGAAAAACTGGTTGATGGCCTTATCGTACAGGATTGGGGTGTCAGCTACGAAGATCTGGAGCCGTTTTACGATCGTTATGAAAAAATTGCCGGTATTTCCGGCAAAGCCGGTAATCTTCAGGGTAAAATTATTGAAGGCGGCAATCCGTTTGAAGAACCGCGGCAAAACGAATATCCGTTGCCACCTTTGAAAACAACACGGTTGACGGATATTTTTACCGAAGCAACGGCAAATATGGGCTATCATCCGTTCATGGTACCGGCAGCCCAGACATCTGCTGCCTATACCAATCCGTTCAACATCCATATGGCGCCATGTACCTATTGTGGTTATTGCCTCTATTATGGTTGCGGAAACTGGTCAAAGGGAACGCCGAACAATTGTGTTATTCCGGCCTTGATGCAACGCAAGAATTTTACAGTTATTGCAGATTCAACCGTTCTTAAAGCCAATCTTGCACCCGACGGCAAAACTGCGACAGGTGTGAGCTATATTGATAAACATACCGGTGAAGAATGGGAACAACCTGCCGATATTGTAGTGTTCAGCGCATTCCAGTTGCATAATGTGCGCCTGTTGCTGCTTTCAAAAATTGGCAAGCCTTATGATCCGGTATCCGGAGAAGGTACGGTCGGTCGCGCTTATTGTTTCCAGACAGTTTCCGGCGCAAGCATTTTCTTCAAGAACGAATATCTCAACCAGTTCGCCGGTTCGGGTGCCTTGTCTGCCCAGATTGACGATTTCAATGGCGATTGTTTTGATCATTCAAATCTCGATTTTATTGGTGGCGCGGGCATTCTGGTTGTTACCAGAGGTTCCCGCCCCATCGGAAATACAGACTTTCTCCCGCCCGGTACTCCGCGTTGGGGAAGAGAGTGGAAAAAAGCCTATAAACATGCGTTTCAGAACGCGACTGTCGTTTTCGGGCAGGGTACAAGCTATTCCCACAAGGATTACTACCTTGATCTCGACCCCACTTATAAAGACGGCCATGGACAACCATTGTTGAGAATGACCTTCAATTATAATGAAAATGATCGCCGTTCTGCCCGATTTATTGAGCAAAAAAGTGTCGAAATCGGTTATGCCATGAAAGCCGAACATGTTGTCGGTACAAATTCTGCACGAGCAAATTTCACCGGCTATGACACAGCGAGCGATCACACAATTGGTGGCGCAGTGATGGGTGAAGATCCCAGAACGAGCGTTTTGAACCGCTATCAACAAAGCTGGGATGTGCATAACGTATTCGTATCGGGAGCGTCGTCATTTCCCAATAATGCCGGCTATAATCCTACCGCAACAGTCGGTGCACTGGCACTGTGGACTGCACGCGCAATTATAGAAAAATATATACCGGCTCCCGGTCCGTTGGTACGTGTTTGAGGAGGGGGATGATGAAGAGATTTTTTAAAATTATCCTTGGCCTCGTTGTTCTGGGTGTTATCGTGGTCGTTGGCGGAATTGTAACAATGCCGTCGCGCAATTACGATAGTTCGCAATTTGCTAGTAAAGGCTCTGACCGGAAAGATGATAGCGAGCTGAAGGCAAGTATTTTACGCGGGCAATATGTTGCCTTGACTGCCGATTGTGTTGCCTGTCACCAAACCAAAGATCATAAGGCTGATCTTTCTGGCGGTTTCGGGGTAGAAACGCCCTTCGGTATGCTTTATGCCAGCAATATTACGCCGGATAAAGAAACCGGTATAGGAAATTGGACAGAAGCACAATTTGCCGATGCTGTGCGCAATGGCAAGGGGCCGAATGGCCCGCTTTATCCGGCAATGCCTTATACATCCTATGTCAAGATGAGCGATCAGGATATTCATGATTTGTGGAACTATCTGCAAACTGTAACTCCTGTTCATAATGAGGTTGTCGAAAACCGGTTATCATTTCCCTTCAATATCCGTTTTCTGATGCTTGGTTGGAAACGGCTGTTCTTTGATGCCTCGGATATAAAGGTTGCGAAAGACCAATCACCGGAATGGAACCGCGGTCGTTATCTCGTTCAGGGAGCTGCACATTGTTCCATGTGCCATACGCCACGTAATGCTTTTGGTGCCGAAATCAATTCCCGTCGTTACACCGGAGCGACATTACAAAACTGGTATGCACCGTCACTAACCGGTTCCAAAGACGAAGGGTTGGGCAATTGGGATGAAACTTCGTTGGTTCAATATTTGAAAACCGGCAGCAACCATGTAACTGTTGCATCCGGCCCGATGGCAGAGGCCGTCAAGGCATCCTTCCAGTATTTCACCGACGACGATTTGAAAGCCATGGCGATTTATATCAAATCATTGCCGGATCACGGTGCAGTGAAACTGCAAGCTTTATCGGCCGATAACCCGCAAATGGTCAATGGCAAACGCATCTTTAACGACAATTGCACTGCCTGTCATGTATCCAATGGAACAGGTGTCGCCGATATGATTCCGGCTTTCAAAGGCAATAACGGGATTAAAGGTGGAAGTAGTGAAAGCTTGACACGAGTTCTGCTGGTCGGTTCGCAAGGAGCGATCACACGGTTTAATCCGACGGGTGCGTCAATGCCGGGTTTTGCATGGAAATTTACAAACCGGCAGGCTGCCGATGTGTTGACCTATATCCGTAATGAGTGGGGCAATGCGGCACCTGCGGTTTCGCCTGACGAAGTTGCCAAAATGCGTGAAACGTTGAAAGCAAGAAAACCGTTAGGGGAATGATACTCGACAGGTCGCGCTTTGAGCCAAGGTTGCTCTCGATATCGGTAAAACTTTAAAAAATCCGGGGTATTCTTCGTAATACCCCGGATTGTTCAAACTTATTTCATAGTCGGCATCGAGAATTCGGGGCCGCTGCGAATACCTGAGGGCCAACGCGACGTGACCGTCTTGGTGCGTGTGAAGAAGCGGAACGCATCCGGTCCATGTTGGTTCAAATCACCAAAAATGGAAGCTTTCCAACCACCGAAAGTATAATAGGCAACCGGTGTCGGTATCGGCACATTGACGCCGACCATGCCAACTTCTACGCGACTGACAAAATCCCGCGCTGCATCACCGTCACGCGTGAAAATAGTCACGCCATTGCCGAATAAATGTGTGGTTGGCAAAGCGAGAGCTTCTTCATAATTCTTGGCACGAATAACGCCAAGAACCGGCCCGAAGATTTCTTCTTTATATATCTGCATTTCATTGGTGACATTATCAAACAGGCAGGGGCCGACATAAAAGCCGTTTTCATAGCCCGGAAGTTTGAAGTTGCGCCCGTCGACGACCAGTTTTGCACCTTCTTTGACACCGATATCGACATAATTGAGGATACGCTGTTGGGCTTCTTTCGTTACAACCGGACCATAATCGGCTGAAGGATCGAGCGAAGTGCCAACCTTCAAGGCTTTGACACGGGGAATAAGCTTTTCCATTAACCGGTTGGCTGTATCTTCTCCGATGGGGACTGCGACCGATATCGCCATGCAACGTTCACCGGCAGAACCATAACCGGCTCCGATCAATGCATCTACAACCTGATCGAGATCGGCGTCCGGCATAATCAACATGTGATTTTTGGCGCCGCCCAGAGCTTGTACCCGTTTGCCATTTGCGGCCGCCCGTTCGTAAATATATCGGGCTATAGGCGTCGAGCCTACAAAACTTACAGCTTTAATATCGGGATTATCCAGAATTGCGTTAACTGCGTCTTTGTCGCCGTTAACAACATTGAAAATTCCGGCAGGGCCACCGGCTTCGATAAACAATTCTGCCAATCTGAGCGGCACACCCGGATCGCGTTCGGACGGTTTGAGAATGAAAGCGTTGCCGCAAGCAATTGCCGGTCCGGCCATCCAAAGCGGAATCATAGCCGGAAAATTGAAAGGGGTAATACCGGCGACGACGCCCAAAGGTTGGCGGATCGAATAAGTGTCAATGCCGGGGCCGGCACCTTCAGTAAATTCTCCCTTTGTCAAATGGGGCACACCAAGGCTTAATTCCACAACTTCCAGACCGCGCTGTATATCTCCGGCAGCATCGGAAACTGTTTTGCCATGCTCTTTGGCGAGAAGTTCCGAAAGCGGTTTCATTTCCTCCTCGACAAGTGTTAAAAACTTGCGCAACACACGCGATCGGCGTTGCGGGTTGACAGCCGCCCAGGCAGGTTGTGCCGCTGCTGCAATCTTCACCACTTCGTCGATTTCAGCTTTCGTTGCCAAATCGACTTTGGCTTGAACCGAACCATCCATAGGCAGAAAAACGTCCGACTGGCGCCCGCTTTTACCTTTGACAGATTTACCGTTTATAAAATGACCATATTCTTGCATTACTTCCTCCAATGAAGTTATGACTCCATTGTTACGTGTTATTATACAAAAACAATGGTGGATAATTCTTATCTGTTGTGCAAAATTATGTATTATGAACTGGGATGATCTAAAAATATTTTTGGCGGTCGCACGGAAAGGGCAACTTCTTTCCGCGGCAAAACTTTTGTCTGTTAATCATACAACAGTTGCCCGCAGGCTCACGGCGTTGGAAGATGAACTCAAAACGCAATTGGTAGTAAGACGTACCACCGGTTGTGACCTGACGGCTTCCGGCGAAGAATTGCTGGTGCGTGCCGAAAAGATAGAAGCCGAATTGTTACTTGCGCAAGAACAGCTTGGCGGCAAAAATATCAATCTTGCCGGTCATGTACGTATTGCAGCGCCTGATGGTTTCGGGGTTTCTTTTCTTGCTCCCCGTTTAAATGATATTTTATTGCGTTATCCCGATCTTGTCTTGCAATTGGTGCCTATGCCACGATCCTTTTCTTTATCGCAGCGCGAGGCCGACATCGCCATAACAGTTGAAAGACCAAGACACGGGCGGCTTATTGCCCGCAAACTTGTCGATTATCGGCTGGGTCTCTATGCCCATCGTAATTATATCAAGGAATATGGTCTTCCTGAACGCATTGAAGAACTTAAGGCGCACCATCTCATAAGCTATGTTGAAGATTTGGTGGCTTCCCAGGCACTTGCCTATAATGACGAAATCAGTCGTGATTTTACATCCAATTTCCAGATTTCGAGCACATTGGGGCAATTGGAAGCAGCCAGAAGTGGTGCCGGTATTGCGGTGTTACACTCCTATATAGCGCAAAATTATAATGATTTGATACCCGTGTTGCCAGACCACAAAATCGAGCGTGCCTATTGGCTATCCTACCACGAGTCTGCACGCAATATTCGTCGGGTGAGCGAGGTTGCATCAATGATTGCGGTCATTGTGCAAAAAAACCGTTCTCTTTTCGAGTAATAACAATTTCATCTTGGTAGTTTCTTCCACAGTCGATGTGCAAAAAACAATATTGAATGTGATCTATTTACCGGTTCAATATAAAATAATAATAATAAAAGGGAACATATACAGATGGGCATTCGTAAACTTCTGGTTGCCAATCGTTCAGAGATTGCAATTCGCGTTTTTCGCGCAGCCAACGAGCTGAATATCAAGACGGTTGCTGTTTTTGCCGAACAGGACAAGCTTGCACTGCATCGCTTCAAAGCGGATGAAAGTTATCTGATTGGCAGGGGAGCCCATCTCGACCACGAAATGGGACCGATTGAAAGCTATCTATCAATTGACGAAATCATCCGTGTCGCCAAATTGTCGGGAGCCGATGCAATCCATCCGGGTTACGGGCTTTTGTCGGAAAGTCCCGAATTTGCCGATGCATGTGCTGCAAACGGAATTATTTTTATCGGCCCGACGAGTGAGACGATGCGCCGTCTGGGCAACAAGGTTGCGGCACGCAATCTTGCTGTCGAAATCGGCGTTCCGGTTGTTCCTGCTACCGATCCGCTACCGGATGATCTCGACGAGATAAAGAGTCTCGCCGAGAAAATAGGCTATCCGTTAATGCTGAAAGCTTCCTGGGGCGGGGGCGGTCGCGGCATGCGAACCATACGCAAAGCCGACGATTTGGCGAAAGAAGTGTTGGAAGCAAAACGCGAGGCCAAGGCGGCTTTCGGCAAGGATGAAGTTTATCTTGAAAAATTGGTTGAACATGCCCGTCATGTTGAGGTGCAAATTCTTGGAGATACTCACGGCAATGCAGTGCACTTGTTCGAGCGGGATTGTTCGATCCAACGCCGTAACCAGAAAGTAGTGGAACGCGCGCCCGCGCCCTATTTGAATGACGATGAACGCAGCGAGCTTGCTTCCTATGGTTTGAAGATTGCAAACGCGACAAAATATATCGGTGCCGGCACTGTCGAATTCTTGATGGATGTCGATAGCGGCAAATTCTACTTTATCGAAGTTAATCCCCGTATTCAGGTTGAACACACGGTCACGGAAGAAATAACCGGTATTGACGTGGTCAAAGCGCAAATCCGTATTGCCGAAGGCGCTGCTATCGGTACACCACAATCGGGTATTCCGAAGCAGGAAGACATTCGCATACGTGGTCATGCGCTTCAGTGCCGCATTACCACCGAAGATCCGGAACAGAATTTTATTCCCGATTATGGTCGGATTACGGCCTATCGTGGTGCAACAGGTTTCGGAATCCGTCTTGATGGTGGCACTGCCTATTCAGGGGCGGTGATTACCCGCTTTTATGACCCGTTGCTTGAAAAGGTTACAGCATGGGCTCCCACGACAGATGAAGTTATTGCCCGTATGCATAGAGCACTTCGCGAATTCCGGATTCGGGGTGTTGCTACCAATCTGACTTTTTTGGAAGCAATCATCAACCACCCGAAATTTGCTGCCAATGACTATACTACCCGATTTATTGATACCACGCCGGAATTGTTTAATTTTGTAAAACGACAGGATAGAGCAACAAAGCTGCTGACCTATATTGCCGATGTCACGGTAAATGGTCATCCCGAAGTAAAAGGGCGTTCAAAGCCGTCCGAACATTTGGCTTGTCCTGTCGTACCCGTCACCGATAACCAGAATATCAGAAGCGGCACCAAGAACCGGCTAGACGAGTTGGGAGCGCAGAAATTTGCCGAATGGATACGCAAACAGGATCGTGTACTTGTTACCGATACGACAATGCGGGACGGGCATCAATCATTACTGGCAACGCGTATGCGTACCCATGATATTGTCACGATTGCCGGAACATATGCAAAAGCTCTGCCCGATCTCTTCTCGGTTGAATGCTGGGGTGGGGCCACTTTCGATGTTGCAATGCGCTTCCTGACCGAAGACCCGTGGGAACGTTTGCAAAAAATACGTGAATCCATTCCCAACATTTTGACACAGATGTTGTTACGGGGTGCCAATGGCGTTGGCTATAAGAGCTATCCTGATAATGTCGTCAAATATTTCATCCGTCAGGCTGCCAAAAACGGCATTGATATTTTTCGCGTTTTTGACAGTCTCAATTGGGTGGAAAACATGCGCGTGTCGATGGACAGCGTGCTTGAGGAAGGAAAACTTTGCGAGGCCGCCATTTGTTATACAGGCGATATTCTGGATAGTGCCCGTCCGAAATATGATTTGAAGTATTATTTGAAACTTGCACGTGAAGTAGAAAATGCTGGCGCCCACATCATAGCCATTAAAGATATGGCAGGTTTGATGAAGCCGCGTGCAGCACGTGTTTTGTTTAAAGCATTGCGTGAATCTACCGATCTGCCAATCCACTTTCATACCCATGACACATCCGGCATCGCAGCGGCATCTGTACTGGCTGCTGTGGAAAGCGGTGTCGATATTGTTGATGCCGCGATGGATGCGTTTTCCGGAAATACGTCTCAACCCTGTCTCGGATCAATCGTCGAAGCATTGAAAGGAACCGACCGTGATACCGGATTGGATAGCAAATGGATACGCCGCATTTCGTTCTATTGGGAAGCGGTACGTCAACAATATGCGGCTTTTGAAAGTGATTTGAAAGGCCCTGCCTCTGAAGTATATTTGCACGAAATGCCGGGCGGGCAATTTACCAATCTCAAAGAGCAGGCACGTTCACTGGGATTGGAAAGCCGTTGGCATGAAGTGGCGCAGGCCTATGCCGATGTCAACCGGATGTTCGGCGATATTGTCAAAGTGACCCCTTCTTCCAAGGTTGTTGGCGATATGGCCTTGATGATGGTGAGCCAAAATCTGTCGGTTGCAGATGTCGAAAATCCGGATAAAGACATCGCGTTTCCGGATTCGGTTGTCTCGATGATGAAAGGTGATCTGGGACAACCGGAAGGCGGGTGGCCGGTTGCTTTACAGAAAAAGATACTCAAAGACATAAAACCTTTTACAGTTCGGCCCGGTTCTTTGCTTAAAGCCGCAAATCTTGAACAAGAAAGAAAGATCGCAACCGAAAAAGCAGGACGTGATATTGACGATGCGGAATTTGCGTCTTTTTTGATGTATCCAAAAGTCTTCACGGATTATGTGGTGGCCAAAAATCTCTATGGTCCGGTAAGCTCGCTTCCGACGCCGGTTTATTTTTATGGCCTGCCTTTGGAAAATGAAATACTGGTCGAAATCGAAAACGGCAAATCGTTAATCATCCATTATCTGGGGCGTAGCGAACCGGATGAAAAAGGTATGGTTACGTTATTCTTCGAGTTGAACGGCCAACCACGCCGCATCCATGTGCATTATCGTGCTCATGGTTCGTCCAACAATATTCGTCCTAAAGCGGAAGCCGGAAACGCTTTCCAGATCGGTTCTCCGATGCCGGGTATGATCTCTTCCGTTGCGGTTCATGTCGGCGATAAAGTGAAGACAGGCGATGTTTTGGTGTCAATCGAGGCCATGAAGATGGAAACAGTCCTTCATGCCGATAAAAATGCTACGATAAAAGAAGTTCTGGTCAAACAGGGCGACCAGATTGATGCCAAGGATCTGCTTGTCGTTTTGGAATAAATATTAACTGTTATTTTCTTAACAATCCCGTTCCGGCGTGGCAGTATTATTCTCGTTTGCTTGCGCCGGAGCCGGTTACAAGTCGGATAAAGTCGTCTCGGCTTTCCGGTTCGGTTCCATTCTTTATCAATGATAAAGACAGTCAAGCGACGAACCGTTTTCCTCGCTTTTACAATTGCATCTGTAAAATTTTTAATGCGAGCCTTTGCGCTCGCATATCTATGTTCCGCACAATGTCAACGCATTATACCCTTGCATTCGGAAGAAATGTCCAAGCAGAGGAAAAGCTTTAGACACCAGTAACGAGGAGTGGGTCTGTCGCGAATAGATACACTATATGCATGTCCAATCAGAACCGGTTATACGGCACTGTATTTGGATACAGGAATATCTTTAACTTTGCAGTTTTGTTTGGAACAAACAACGCAGTCAAGTTCGGTTGGTGTATGACATTGACTGATCTACGGCACAATTCCGGCAGATTTTATATAAAGAACTCTTCTTCCTATTTTTACCTCGAATATTCGTCGGATGACGAAGTGGGATGCGCGGAAAATATGAAGGAATAATGTGTACGGAACTAGAGGTGTTGTCGGATTAACTCTCGTTCGTCTCTAAAAGTGAAGAGTGGGGACATTTTATGCAAGCATCATATGTACCACTCATGAAGAGCGCCGTTCGTTTTTCCTCGTAAGTTTGTCGGCTGATAAGATACCTTTCGTGATGAAAATAATACAAAAGCGGTGCTTCTATATCGACAAAATCCTCTATACTTATGAGGATTTTAAACTTTTGAAACGCTCCTTATTGTTGTCGGACGGATAGGCAAGAATTCTTACATCAATTATTTAATCAACGCTCTGTATTTTGCGATAAGCTATTCCCAGATCATTAAGACAGCATGATAAGTGCGGAGCTTATCTGTAACAAAATTCATCGGGAAGCCTTGATTTTTCCGCGATTTCCCAATGAATTACTTGGCAGATTTCTTATGACATTTTTTTTAAAACGTAATATTCAAGAATTTTACCATTATGATGGACTGCTCTCCATAAATCGTGTTTTTCACCATTTGTTTTGACGAAGACATTCATCAATCTCCCTTCGCCAATTCGTGCATTTATGTCTTCGTTTTATTGGTATAGAGCTTGTTATTATTTTGCCAAAGCGTGCAAACCGATAACAAACCGTTTCGGGTTAAATATCAATGCGGCGATCACACTGGACACCTTCAACTTGACGAAAGATGGGTAAAAATCGCCCGTAATATATGATGGCTAAACTGATAAATTCGTTTGAAGGTTTAAATTATTTGAATGGATTTGCTTTACGAATAACGCAAAATTATTCCGTCATTGTTGAAACATAAATTCAATCTGATAATGCCTTTGGATGCATTCCTGAATATGTTAATGTCGTTCTGGATCAAGGCGACACTTTTTATGGGATGATCCCGACGCATGATGACCGTTCGTTTATAGAATTCGGGCTAGAATGGGAGCAATCAGGGATTCAATAAACATCTAATCTTGCTTTTATTGTTTTAATCGATTGAAAATCAGCAAGTTTATCTGCATATTTTATGTTTCTTATTTCTTCAAGACATCTCACAATGACAGTTATGAATGATTTGTAATGACATGTAGCGGAGGAATTTAATAGTGGTTTTGACTGTTGAAGACTTATGCCAAATGACGGAACCTGCAATTATTCCGGTAGCCGGGAAGACCCGTTTAAAAAACAAAATAAACTGGGTTATTGCAACAGATCATCCTAATCCTAAACAATGGATAAGAGGAGGCGAATTTAATCTTATTTGTGGCTGTAATTTGAAAGACAATCCTGTTGAATTGGTAAGTTACATAGATAGATTATATTCTTGTGGTATATCAGGCATTGGGTTTGGTATTGGTTTAAAATTCGATAAAATTCCGCAAATCATTATTGAGCGTGCGAATGCACTACAACTTCCAGTTTGTGAAGTGCCTTATGAATTAAGCTTTTCGCGTATTTCACAAATAGCGGCTGAAAATATAATTAACGAACAACTGAAAAAAAATAAACGGCTTTTAGAAAGCCGCGTAATTGAAGATGCTATTGATGGTCGTTTGACTATTTATGATATTGCAATGCGTATCTCATCAACATTGGTTTGCGATACGAGATTTATTAGCCATGACGATACTATTATAGCACAGGTTTTATGTGGGCAAGGTCCCATAAAGGCAAACTATATTAACGAAATATTGGATAGGCGTGCTGTTTTTTCATGTACGCCAACGGTCAAACTCGAAATTATACGTCAAGTCGATAGTCTTTCTGCGACGGAAACAGCTTTTATTTCAAAAATGCTTTTAGCGGCACGTATTATTTTAACACGTCAGGATGCTGTCGCACGTGAACGAGCGCAGTTATCAATTGATTTGTTGTCGGAAATTTATGCAGGTCAAAATAAACCGAAAGATTTAATGCGTAAATTTGCCATTTTAGGTTTTGCTTTGAATGCAAAATATCGCATTATTGTCATTCGTTCTTCTTCCGGTATTTTGGATGAAACTTTTCAAATATTACGCAAGACGCTACCACAACATATGCTCATCGGCTTTGAAAATGATAACGGGGTTGTTCTTATTCCCGAAGAAACAAAAGACAATAAAGTCAATTTTTTGTTGAGTACATTGTGTACACGTTTGCCGGATGTAACGATCGGAGTAAGTTCCCCCTGTGAAATTAAAGATTTATCTGCCGCGGTAAATCAAGCAAAAGCACTATCAAAAATTAAAGAACCGGGCTTAAAATATCCGGATAATATGAATATTGAAAGTTTACTTAAGTCATTGGATCCGGTTATTTTACAAAATTATGTTACTACACTGTTTACGAAAAAGTTAACGCGAGAATTGAGAGAAACGATTGAAATATTATTAGATTGTGGCTTCAACATTAAACAGGCGGCTGAAAAATTGGGGGTTCATCGCCATACGATACGTATCCGTATAGATCGTTTTTGCGATGTTACCGGTGTTGATATCAAAATAGCTGAAAATAGAAATAAAATTTGGTTTTTGTTGAAATTAGCAAAAACGTTGGATGACAGTGCAAATTGAGCGACAGTGCAAGGTTTTGTTTGTTCAGGATTTTAATGCTGGTAACATGTTAAATGTTTTAGAAATTGTACGGCATGTATAATAAATAATTCTTCTATATACGGTTTGGATATAGCATACTGATAATTCTTTATTAAACTCTTCCAAAAAAATGGTGGGGTTTAAAATATGAAAAATAAAAAATTGGAAAAACGCCGTTCTGCTGCTGTTGCCAGAGGCGTGGGGGTTTCAACGCCATTATTTGCTGTAAGAGCAGAAAATTCAGTACTTTGGGATG
Organism: Bartonella sp. B10834G3; assembly: GCF_016102505.1. Classification (NCBI taxonomy): domain Bacteria; kingdom Pseudomonadati; phylum Pseudomonadota; class Alphaproteobacteria; order Hyphomicrobiales; family Bartonellaceae; genus Bartonella; species Bartonella sp. B10834G3. Next base: position 459,533 of record NZ_JACFOM010000001.1, on the reverse strand, counting down.
AGGATGGGCGCCGTTATATTGATTTTGCGTCAGGTATAGCCGTTGTTAATACCGGTCATCGTCATCCACGCGTTATTGCTGCTGTTAAACAGCAACTTGATCGCTTTACGCATACTTGTCATCAGGTTGTTCCTTATGAAAATTATGTCGAGTTAGCAGAAAAGTTAAACCAATTAACGCCAGGTGATTTTGATAAAAAGACAGTATTCGTAACGACAGGTGCCGAAGCAGTTGAAAATGCCATTAAAATCGCGCGTGCTCATACCGGTCGTGATGGTGTTATAGCTTTTTCCGGTGGTTTTCATGGCCGCACTTTTATGGGGATGGCGTTAACCGGAAAAGTTTCACCTTATAAAATCGGTTTTGGTTCAATGCCCGCTGATGTGTATCATGTACCTTATCCTAATGAAGTTCATCAGATTACACCGGAAGATAGTATTAACGCAGTGCGTACTTTATTACGCGCAGATATTGATGCCAAAAGAATTGCAGCCATTATTCTGGAACCTGTTCAGGGTGAAGGCGGCTTTTATCCAGCTTCTCCGGAACTTATGCGTAAAATTCGTGAAATTTGCGATGAATACGATATTGTTATGATTGCAGATGAAGTTCAGACGGGTTTTGCCCGTACTGGTAAGCTGTTTGCGATGGAGCATTATGACGTAACGCCTGATTTAATCACAATGGCAAAAAGCTTGGCAGGTGGTTTTCCTCTTGCGGCTGTAACGGGTCGTGCTGAAATGATGGATGCACCGGTTGTTGGTGGTCTTGGGGGAACCTATGGAGGAAGCCCTATAGGTGTTGCCGCTGCTCTTGCTGTTTTAGATGTCATTGAAGACGAAAAATTGTGTCAAAAAGCAGAAATGCTTGGATCCCGCTTGCATCAAAGATTGGCATCATTGCAACATGAAATTCCTGAGATCAAGGATATTCGTGGTCCAGGTTTTATGAAGGCTGTTGAATTTTTCGATAAGAACGGAAAACCTTCACCAATATTTACCACTATGGTGCGTGATATTGCTCTGGAAAAAGGATTGATCTTGCTTATTTGCGGTGTCTATAGCAACGTCATCCGTTTTCTTGCACCAATCACTATTGAAGATCATATCTTCAATGAAGCTCAAGATATTCTCGACGTTTCAATTCGTGAAGCGAAAAGAAGAATTGGGTAGGAATAGCTAATTATCAGGCTTTTCTACCTAAGTTTTTAGTAATTCAAAATAAAAATAATTTCGTTTAATAAAAAACGATCATTCTGACTGGGGAGCAAGATGGAAAAAATGGGAATTATAATAGCGTTTTACTTATGATTGCTCCTTTTGATGAATGAGATCTAACCGTCTGTAAAGTATATAACGATTATAACAACTTTGCAGGTTGAGCCATCAGGAGGGAAATATGGCCAAACAACAACCCGTTAGAGCTGCGCTGGCAGCATTCATTGGAACTGCTATTGAATGGTATGATTTTTATATTTACGGAACCGCTGCAGCTCTTGTTTTCGGTGAAATTTTTTTCGCTTCACAGAGTGAATTTGTTGGCACTCTTGCGGCATTGGGAACATTTGCTGTCGGTTTTGTTGCTCGCCCCTTCGGGGCTGTTATTTTTGGCCATCTTGGTGATAAAATAGGGCGCAAAAAAAGTCTCGTCATTACTTTGTTGATAATGGGCGGTGTTACCGTTCTTATCGGTTTACTTCCTACTTATAGATCTATTGGTATGGCGGCAGCTCTTCTATTGGTTATATTGCGTTTTGTGCAAGGCATTGCCGTAGGTGGCGAGTGGGGTGGAGCTGTTTTAATCGCTGCAGAACATGCGCCCGCAAAATGGCGGACATTTTTGGCAGCCGCTCCACAATATGGAAGCCCTATCGGACTCATATTGGCTTCATTAGCATTTGGTTTTGTTTCCGATTTACCGAAAGAGCAACTTCTGTCTTGGGGATGGCGTATTCCGTTTTTATTAAGCGGTGTTCTACTCTTGATTGCTTTTATCGTTCGTGCCGGCGTGAACGAAAGCCCCGAAATGGTCAATGAGCTTGAAAAAAATAAAACAATAGATGTTGCTCCGATAAGAGAAGTATTTGCCACAAAAAAATTGACATTAGTATATGGTATTGGTGCTTGCATATTAGGTGTTGCCGGGTTTTATTTTATAACGACATTTATGATCAATTATACGACCACTTATTTAGGCATAGAGAAAAAGACTATCCTCAATATTGTGGCGTGGGTTGGCGTTGTTGAAATTACGAGCGCCCTGATCGGCTCTTATTTGGCAATTCGATTTAGTGAACGGTCTCTGTTACTTTTTATGACAGGACTTGGCGTTATTTGGGCCGCACCGATGATGTTACTTGTGGTGACAGGTGATATTACCAATATTACAATTGCTATTCTTTTTGCAACCGGAGTTTTAGGTGCGTATTATTCGGTTATTGCGCCTTATTTACCCAATGCTTTTCCGGTTCGTATGCGTTATACAGGTATTTCCTTAAGTTATCAGCTTTGCGGCGCTATTTTTGGTGGTGCAACACCTATGATTGGTGTGTGGTTAGCAAGTATTTACGGAACGAACTGGCTTCCATTGGCCATATTATTTGGAATGTTATGTTTACTAACATTTATTTGTGTCTGGTTTCTACCAACCGAACATAAAACGATTTTTAATACAATAGATGAAGATCGTACATTCAAGTAAGAATGTTTAAGAAAGTGAAATATAAATTTATAGGGAGCTTGGATAAAATGGATACTTCAAACAAAAATACAAACTATAATAATGTTACTATTGATGAAGATCGGTTGTGGAAGTCTCTTATGGATATGGCGCTTATTGGTGCTACATCCAAAGGAGGATGCAATAGGATTGCTTTTTCAAAGCAGGATGACGAGGCTCGTTCGCTTTATCGCAAATGGTGTGAAAGCTTGGGCTTAAAAGTGTCATTTGATGCTTTCGGTAATATGTTTGCTTATAGAGCTGGTAAGGAAAACTTACCACCAGTCGTCATTGGCAGCCATTTGGATACACAGCCAACAGGCGGAAAATTTGACGGTATATTGGGAGTTTTAGGGGGGCTTGAGGTTGTACGAACCTTGGTAAATGCGGATATACAAACGAAACACCCTATCATTATTGCAAACTGGACAAATGAGGAAGGCGTTGTTATGCGCCAAATGCTCGGTTCAGCTGTTTTTGCGGGTGCTCTTGATCTAAAGACGGCTTTATTACTTGATGACGGACATGGAAATACTGCTCAAGACCTTCTTTCCAGAATGAAAAATGGAATTGGCAATCAACCGCTAGGTTTTCCCATACATAGCTATCTTGAGTTACATATCGAGCAAGGTCCAATTCTTGAAGACAATCAAAAACAGATAGGTATAGTAACCGGTGGTTTTGGATTTCGTCGTTATCAGTTGGATTTTACCGGTGAAGATGCACATGCCGGCTCCACTCCCATGGCAAAACGTAAAGATGCAATGCTTGTTGCAGCCAAATCCATCATAGTTGCCGATGAAACTGTAAAAAAGGATGATAATGCTCGTGCAACATCAAGCATATTAACGGTACATAATGGTTCACCAGTGACCGTTGCAGCAAATGTTTCACTTATTCTGGATATTCGTTTTCCAAATGAAGAAGGGCTGCAAAAACTTGAAGATGATATTTTTCAGCAAATTGCGACAATTGCCAAACAAAATGGCGTAGCATTCGATTGGAAATATATCGTTCGTTCTCAAACCGTGCATTTTGATGAAAATATTATCAATGTGGTTACAGACGCAGCAAAAACATTGGGATATAGTTCTATGCGCGTTGTAAGTGGTGCAGGACACGATGCTTTCAATTTAGCACGTAAATATCCTACGGGAATGATCTTTGCGCCTTCAGTGAACGGGCTGAGCCATAATGAGGCGGAATATACGAAGAAAGAGGACTGTGCGGCGGCAGCAAATGTTCTCTTACGCAGTGTATTGCAATTGGCACAATAAGCCGATCTTTTAATTTTAGCCAAGCAAAATCAAATTCAAAGAAAAGGTCCAGTAAATGAAATTAAAACAATTACAAGACCGCTTTGGTGGCAGCAATGAAATGGAAATATATGATAATCATTTTAGAGCTGTAGCTACGGGTGTTATTAATGAATCCGGCACGCGTCAAGCACCTTTTGTAGGTATGCCAACATTATTGTCTGCACCATCACGTCAAGTCGATTGGAGCAATCCACAAATAAAGGATCTTGATGTTGCCTTACTTGGCGTACCGATGGATCTGGCTATATCAAATCGCAATGGTTGCCGCTTTGGACCACGTGCATTACGTTCAATTGAAAGGATAGGCCCTTACAATCATGTTTTACGACTGGCGCCAGCTATGCTGCTTAATATTGCAGATGTTGGAGATGTTCCATTTCGTAGCCGATACGATCTAGAGGGCTGTCATATTGATATTGAACATATTATTACAAAACTGGTTGATGCCGGCGTAAAGCCTTTATCAGTAGGTGGAGACCATTCTATTAGCCTGCCAGTCTTACGCGCTCTCGGTCGTAAAACACCATTGGCTATGATCCATATTGATGCACATTGCGATACGGGTGGCCCTTACGATAATTGTCGTTTTCATCATGGCGGCCCTTTTCGCCATGCTGTTCTTGAAGGTGTTCTCAATCCTGAAAAAACAATTCAAATTGGTATTCGTGGTGCTTCCGAATATCTTTGGGAGTTTTCATATCAGTCCGGAATGACTGTTATCCACGCAGAAGAAATTCAAAAAAACGGTATTGAACCGGTTATTGCACAAGTCCGTCAACTTATTGGAGATGACGAAGTGTATTTATCTTTCGATATTGACAGTTTGGATCCGGCTTTTGCACCCGGTACAGGAACTCCGGAAATTGGTGGCTTAACAACACGAGAAGCACAAATGCTGCTGCGCGGTTTCAAGGGGATGAATATTATTGGTGGTGATGTGGTCGAGGTATCACCTGCCTATGATGCTACTACAAATACAGCACAAGCCGGCGCACAAATGCTGTTTGAAATTTTAAGCCTGATGGCTTTCCGAAAAAGTGAGGAGAAATGATGATAAACAAAGCGTCATCCATAACTGCCGAGGATATTAAAAGATCTGTTGATGAATTGTTTGATGAACAGGTTAAATTTCTTCAGGAATTAGTGCGTTTTCCTTCAATCCGCGGGAATGAAAAAGAAGTTCAGAATTTCATGGCAAAGGCGATGGGGGAGTTAAACCTTTCTGTTGACCAATGGACAATCAACATTGATGATATTCGCTCCCACAAAGGATTTTCGCCCGTTACGGTTTCTTACGAAAATACGACAAATGTTGTCGGCACTTATGAGCCCAAGAACCCGCCAAAAGGTAAATCCCTTATATTGAATGGTCACGTTGATGTTGTACCAACGGGAGATGAAAAACGTTGGCGCTTTGGTCCATTTAACCCGATAATTGAAGATGGTTGGATGTATGGACGCGGTGCCGGTGACATGAAAGCGGGCGTCTCTGCCAATGTATTCGCATTAAAAGCACTACAAAAATTAGGTGTAATGCCTGCTGCGCGCTTACATCTGGAGTCAGTCGTAGAAGAGGAATCTACAGGAAATGGCGCATTGGCGTGTCTCGTTCGCGGCTATACAGCAGATGCAGGAATTATTCCGGAGCCATTGGAACCTAAGCTGATGCGCGCACAAACAGGGCCGATTTGGATAAGAGTTGAGGTTGATGGAGCTCCCGGACACGCTTCCGGAGATTTTGGTAGCGGCGCTGATGCAATCCATAATGCGATAGAACTTATCCAATCCCTTGACGTTCTAGAAGAGCGTTGGAATGCACGAAAAAAAGATTACCCACCATTTGATCGTCACCCCCATCCGATCAACTTTAATGTCGGTCGCATAGAAGGTGGTGAATGGGCGTCAAGTATGTCAGCAGGCTGTTGGTTTGAAGTCCGTATTGCTGTTTATCCAGGGCAAGATATAGAAAAAGCATGCCATGAATTTGAAGAATATATAAACGAACAAGCGAGTAAAAATCCTTTTTTTAGAGAGTATCCTCCACGGATAATCTATACGGGGTTTATGGCTGAAGGATATTTATTGGAAAATGCTGATGAGCAAGAGAAAATCCTTGCCAATTCACATTTGGATGTGTGGAAAAATACGTTGGAAGAAAATCTTTTTGCTGCGACAACCGATGCCCGTTTTACAGGGCTTTACGGTAATTGCCCGACATTGGTCTATGGACCATTTTGTAAAAATCCTCATGGTTTTGACGAATGTGTCGATTTGGATTCTGTCCGGAAAGTTACTCAGGTTATCGCTTTATTTATTGCGGAATGGTGTGGACTTGAAGATGTCTCAAAATAGCCATTCGGTTTAATAATACTATTAAATTCAAAACTATTTTGAAAAATAATACGAACAGAGGACAAGTGTTAAAAGATGAATTATTGTTAAAACAGGCTGCCTATATCGGCGGAAAATGGATTGATGAAAATTCTGATAACGGGGTAGAAGTGACCAACCCCGCGACAGGCGAAATTATTGGTTATGTACCGAATTGTAGTGCTCAAATGGTCGAGACCGCAATCGAAGTTGCGCAAAAGGCACAAAAGGGTTGGGCGGAAAGAACAGCAAAAGAACGTTCGCTTATTTTACGCCGATGGTTCCGGCTGATAATTGAAAACCGCGAGGATATTGGTCAAATCTTGACACTTGAACAAGGCAAACCATTGGCAGAAGCCATTGGTGAAATTGATTATGGTGCAAGTTTTATTGATTGGTTTGCTGAAAAAGCGCGCCGCGTTAATGGCGAAACCATTCCAGGACATCAGCGTGACAAGCGTATTCTTGTGATGAAACAACCCATAGGTGTTGTCGCAGCTATTGCGCCTTGGAATTTTCCTAATGCCATGATTACCCGTAAAGCTGGTCCTGCTTTTGCTTCTGGTTGTGCTTCGGTTCTGAAACCGGCAATGTAAACGCCTTTTTCTGCTATCGCATTGGCAATTCTTGGTGAGCGGGCTGAAATTACCCGCAGGTCTGTTTAGTGTCATCACCGGCTCTGCAACAGAGATTGGTAGAGTGATGACACAAAGCCCGATTGTTCGTGAAATTAACATTCACAGGCTCCTCTGAAGTCGGCATGAAACTTTATGCGCAAAGTGCACCAACCATTAAAAAACTCGGTTTGGAACCCGGTAGTAATGCACCATTTATCGTTTTTGATGACGCAGATATTGATGCCGCGGTGACAGGGGCCATTATTGCAAAATTCCGCAATAATGGGCAAACTTGCGTATGTGCTAACCGCATCAATGTTCAGGACGGCGTTTATGATACTTTTGCATCGAAACTTAAAGCTGCTGTTGAAAGCTTGAAAGTTGGTAATGGTATGGATGATGGTGTTGTCCTCGAACCATTGATTGATGAAGCAGCTTTGGAAAAGGTTGAAGAGCATGTTGCAGATGCTGTGTCAAAAGGTGGACATGTTCTTTCAGGTGGCAAACGACATGCTCTGGGCGGTACCTTTTTTGAGCCAACGATCGTTACGGATGTGACAAAGGAAACGATTGTTGCGCGTGAAGAAACTTTTGATCCTATTGCACCATTGTTTCGTTTTAGCGATGAAACAGATATTATCAAACAAGCGAATGATACCGAATTTGGTCTCGCTTCCTATTTTTATGCCAAGGATATGGCACGTGTTTTCCGTGTCGCTGAAGCACTTGAATATGGCATGGTTGGCGTTAATACAGGGCTTATTTCAACGGCTGAAGCAGCATTTGGCGATATAAAACAGTCAGGTCTTGGGCGTGAAGGTTCACATTTCGGTATTGATGATTTTGTCGAGCTTAAATATATCTGCTTGGGAGAAATAAAATAAATGTCATCATTGTTAATGAGTTAGAAAATCTTTTCTACCCATTAACAGAATTTGATTGCATAAATGGAAACCAGACTATTTTTCTATCTCGCACTTCTATTGAAGTTGCGTGTTCCATTTTGTATTCCTCGGATGGGTTCTTGAATATTCGGGCTTGACGAGCTTTGATGTTTTTTTGATGGATGTATTCGTGCTCTTGATTAAGTCTGAACGTTTAATCGGGTTGGAACGCTCTATCAAAATGGTTTGATCTTTTCACAGGCTCCATAACATTCAAGAATAATATCGCAATCATGAGGATTATATTCGGCAAAATAAGCTCATCCTCCTGCCTTTTCAGCAGCAATCAAGATTGAACCAGAACCACCAAACAGATCGACAACAATATCATAGCGGTTTGATTGAGCCTTGTTCGCATCAGCTATTATCCCGACGGTTTTGGCTATCGGATGAAGGTCGAGTTCTTTATGATTGGCATTTCGATAAAAGCAGCTCTTCATGTATGAGACAAAGTCATATCAAGCAATAAAGGCCGCCATAGCTCGTGCGAGATTCAAACAGACCGTCTGAATTATCAGGCGCGTAAAATGTCTGTCGTCACAAAATTAAATCACGAAATCTACACAGCAATAGAAAAATCAATGTTGGAAACCGAACCGGTTTACGCAATCGTGAAAAATAAATTTGCTGTTCATTTCCTGTATTTTTGTATTGCCCATAAAAATACCAATCCACACCGCAAAAATTGTAGACGAAGACAGAACGCAGAAAAATGCCAAACAATAACAGGAAATAAATCTCTTGAGAAAAAGACAGAATCTAACGCTTTGAAATCGTGCTTTATTTATATGGAATAAAAGGAACATCATACGATCATGATGTCTTAATGGCGGAGGGGGTGGGATTCGAACCCACGGTACAGTCGCCTGCACGCCGGTTTTCAAGACCGGTGCCTTAAACCGCTCGGCCACCCCTCCAAAAAGGATGCGCAAGTCTTTACAAGGTTCTGGCTAAAGGTCAATCACTTATTTGAATTTTTTTGAGCCAAATTTAATTTGCCTTCGTGCCTTTATAAATGTTCACTTTGAGATCGCGCACTTTTTTGCGCAAAGTATTGCGATTAAGCCCCAACAGTTCTGCTGCCTTGATCTGGTTTCCCTTTGTCGCCGTAAGACAGGCAAGAATAAGTGGATACTCGACTTCTTCCAATACGCGGTGGTAAAGTCCGGCAGGGGGGAGCTCATTACCGAAAGAAGCAAAATATTTTTGCATATTCATCTCGACTGCTTCGCCAATCGTTATATTGTCACTCACTGAAACCGGATTGTCTGCCCCGTGAAGACCGGTTTCATTTTTCAACTCGGTCTCGATAACGTCGACCGCAATTTCTTCCTGCGGATAAAGTGCGGCAAGTCTGCGTACAAGATTTTCCAATTCCCTGACATTGCCCGGCCAGGAATAACGGCGCAACAAATCAAGCCCCTCATTGCTGATATGTTTTGAAGGCAACCCGTTGTCGGAGGCCAATTTGAAGAAATGGCGCACAAGGTCGGGAATATCGTCGGCTCTTTCACGCAAAGCGGGAATGCGTAGCGGCACCACATTGAGCCGATAAAACAAATCTTCTCTGAAATGTCCTTGATTGATAAGCTGGTGTAAATCCTTGTTGGTTGCAGCAACGATTCTGACATCTGTTTTGATCGGCGTCCGCCCGCCAACTGTCATATATTCGCCTTGTTGCAAAACGCGTAGCAAACGTGTTTGTGCATCCATCGGCATGTCGCCAATTTCGTCGAGAAACAACGTTCCGCCGTTGGCCTGCTCGAAGCGCCCGCTCGAACGCATATTGGCACCGGTAAAAGCACCTTTCTCATGCCCGAAAAGTTCCGATTCAATGAGATCCTTCGGAATTGCTGCCATATTGATTGCGACAAAGGGGCCTTTTCTGCGTCTGCCATATTCGTGAAGTGCACGGGCAACCAGTTCTTTTCCTGTTCCGGATTCCCCTGTAATCATCACAGTCAGGTCTGTCTGCATCATGCGGGCAAGAATGCGATAAATTTCCTGCATTGCAGCAGAACGGCCAACAAGCGGCATTGCATCGGCGGTTTCATCGGATTTGGGCTTTTCGTTTTCGGAGCGCGGTTCCACCATGGCTCTTCCGACAATATTGATAAGCTCCGAAAGATCGAACGGCTTGGGCAAATAGTCATATGCGCCTGCTTCCGAGGCTTTGATTGCCGTCATAAATGTATTCTGGGCACTCATGACAATGACAGGAATTTCCGGACGAGCCTTTTTAATGCGAGGCAAAAGGTCAAATGCGTTTTCATCCGGCATAACAACATCGGTAATGACGAGATCGCCATCGCCATTGGCAATCCATCTCCACAGCATTGCAGCATTCGGTGCGACGCGTACTTCATAACCGGCACGCGAAAGCGCCTGATTGAGAACAGTGCGGATCGCTGCATCGTCATCTGCAACAAGTATCATCCCTTTTGTCATTCGGTTTCTCCGCTGTGCTTGTGTTCTGTTTCTTCCGGCCGCCACATAGGTAAAAGAACACGAAATATCGTACGCCCCGGTTGTGAATCGCATTCGACCACCCCGCCATGGTCATTTACAAGCTTGGCAACCAGTGCAAGTCCAAGGCCGGATCCGTTCGGTTTGCTGGTAATAAACGGATCAAACAGGTTTTCCTGAATGTCTTTGGGAACACCCGCTCCATTGTCTTCCACACAGAATTCCATCGGCAAAGTGACTTTGTCATGCCGCCCTTGAACAGAAAGTTTGATACCGGGCCGATAGGAGGAGGTAAGCGTAATTGTCGGGTTCTTTACACTTTCCAGAGCTTCTGTCGCATTTTTAACGAGATTGAGGAAAATCTGGATAAGCTGGTCACGATTGGCAAAGACCGGTGGCAGCGAGGGATCATATTTTTCGACAAATTTTATATTCTTTGCAAAACCGTTTTGCGCCAGTCTTTTGACATGATCGAGAACAGTATGAATATTGATCGGAAAACGTTCGATTGGCCGTTCATCGGAAAACACTTCCATACGATCAACCAGAGCAACAATACGATCTGTTTCATCGGTAATCAGACGTGTCAACTGGCGGTCGTCATCGCCAACCACACTTTCAAGCAACTGGGCAGCACCGCGTATTCCCGAAAGCGGATTTTTTATTTCATGGGCAAGCATCGAGGCAAGGCCGGTAACCGAGCGGGCAGCTCCCCGATGGGTCATTTGCCGGTCGAGCTTTTCGGCCATAGATTTTTCCTGAAACAGCACAACAACGCTACCCGGTATCTCCGAGAGCGGCTGGACAAAAATATCGACAAGCTTGTCATAACCCAGTTTTGGTGATGATAAATCGACATGATATTCATTAACCGGTTTGGGTTTTTCCCTCACCTGATTGATAAGCGAGAGCAGGGGGCTGCCGAAGGGCAAGAATGTTTCGAGCTTATTTCGTGCCAATACAGAAGAACTCGCTTTAAAAAATTGTTCGGCATAGGCATTGGCATAGGCGATGCTATTGTCCTTATCGACGAGTATAACCGGATGACGAACAGCATCAAGTACAAGACCCGCCAGATTTTGCTCCGGATTTTTGGTTTTTTGTTGCATTGTCAAGCTGCCCTTTTCGGATGTACCGAATCTCTTGAAAATATCGAATTTATTAATGTAAGAACACGTTCCGGACGGCGTGAAGTCATCAGTTCCTGCCGCTCTTCGCTGCTATAAACTCCTTTGGCATGTTTGTTCAAATACCAGTCGATATGTTTTCGGGCGTGACGGAGACCGGTATTTTCACCATAATAATCAAGCATCGCCTGATAATGGTCGCAAACATAATCACCGAGATTTGCTGAAAAAGGATGGCCTGCAATTTCACCGGAGAGCCACGGCGCACCGTAACTTGCCCGCCCGATCATAACAGCATCGGCACCGGAGCGGCGCAGGCATTCTTCAGCCTCTTCAAGATTGCCAATATCGCCATTTGCTACCATGGGAATTGAAATGACATCACGAACTTTTTTCAAAGCATCCCAGTCGGCTTGACCGTTATAAAACTGCATTCTGGTGCGGCCATGCACTGTAATCATGGCAATACCGGCCGCTTCGGCCATTTGTGCGAGTTCCGGCGCATTGATTGTTGTTTCATCCCAACCAAGCCGCATTTTGAGTGAAACAGGTATTCTGGCTACTTTTAAAACGGCCTCTATCAATGACATGGCAAGTTTCAAGTCGCGCATGAGTGCCGCACCCGAATATCCACCAATGACCTTTTTGGCCGGACATCCCATGTTAATATCTATCATATCGGCATGATTATCCTGAACGATTTCAGCCGCTCTTGCCATCCATTCGGGGTCGCGACCGGCAAGCTGTACCACATGCTGGGGAAGGCCTTTGCCATTCACACGCATTTGGCTTTCAACCGCACCGGAACATAATTCGGCACTCGCCACCATTTCCGAAACCACCATGCCCGCACCGGCGAGCCAACTTCTTTGCCGGAACGGTAGATCGCTTACCCCCGACATAGGGGCAAGAAAAACACGGTTTCTGAATTCCAGATTGCCAACTTTAAGAGGAGAGGTAAGAATGGACAATCACGAGTGCCTTTTTGTTGTGCAATTTTAAAAACGCCTAATCTTTTATCATTTTATTCACAAAAGGCAATGCAATGTCTAGGATTATGCATTCAAAATCGGCTCTATGCGCAAAAAATAAAGAGATCGGGAAGTGGCCTGTTAAAAATAAATTGAAATGCGCATTTGAATTGAACAATGTAAGATAAAGCGAGACTATTGAAAGAAACGAAAAACTGTATCAATTTCGGGCTATAAAACCGCAATATTTTTGAAGGGATAGAGATTATGAAATTGTATTTTGCCCCCGGTGCCTGTTCACTCTCTCCACATATCGTAGCGCTGGAAGCAGGTATACCAATTACGCTTGAAAAGGTTGATTTGGCAAAAAAGGTCACAGCAAGTGGCAAAGATTACCTGACTGTCACACAAAAAGGCTATGTTCCGGCTCTTGAACTTGATGACGGTCGCGTCATTACCGAGGGGCCGGCTATTGTGCAATATCTTGCTGATCTCAAGCCTGAAAAGAATTTGGCTGAAAAGCCGGGTACTTTCGAGCGGGCAAAAGTGCAGGAATGGTTGAATTACATTGCAACCGAGCTTCATAAAGGTTTCGGGCCGCTTTTCCACCCGACCTCGGAAGAAGAGAAAAAAGCTGCGAAAACAAAACTTATCCAGAGGCTTGTCTACGCAGAAAAAAAGCTTGAAAATTCCGAGTTTGTAGCCGGTGACCATTTCACGGTTGCTGATGCCTATCTTTTCACAATTTTGACATGGTGCAAATTTGTCGGGATCGATCTTCTCGATATGCCTGCTTTGTCTTCTTATATGGAAAAAATCAATGGCCGCGACAGCGTAAAAAAAGCTTTTGCGGATGAAAAAGCTGCTTGAGTATATCAGAATCAATATGCGGAAATGACTGCATATTAGAATTCGGGTTGAGCTAGCCGGTTTCATTTTCAAGGGGAAGAAAGCCTGCTTTTGACGAGAGGTCGAAGCAGGCTTTCTGTTTTTCAATGGAGATTTTTTTATAACCATTGTTTTGCAAATTTTGTGAAGTGCTAAAATGCCCGAAGCTTGATGACGGGAGCGATTTGACTTCAAGAAATGGCAATCACCTTGATAATTGAATAAAGTGTCATCGAATTGAATTGATAAGACTTTTACCCTGTCAGCTTATTCAATTGCATCTTCAAATTCTTGCCGGTTCGCGTCATAAAGGTGGAAGCCATCGACGATCAAACGACTTTTTCTTGTATGAAATGAAGTTTCCTCTTGAACTCGGAGTCTTTCCCGTTATATTGCGCCTCGCTGGAGAGGTGGCCGAGTGGTTGAAGGCGCACGCCTGGAACGCGTGTATACGGGCAACCGTATCAAGGGTTCGAATCCCTTTCTCTCCGCCATTGCAATTATAAACAGGTTTAAAAAACAATAAGTTATGTTACCTTAGAGTTTTCTTATCCTCCCATCAAAATTGCAACATATTTCTAAAAGAATATCTAATTTTTGGCTTTCTTTCTGCCATAGGAACGCTATGCATCTGCACGTATGACTTGCGTGTCTACTCAAATACATCAATAATTTTATGCCAATAAGCAGCGATTCAACCGCCGATTAATGCAGCAACAAGCTACAGTAAAAAAACATAAGCCAGTTAATAAAACAGTATAATTCCAATGTTTTCAGAGATAATCAAATCTTCTCACGTATAAGAATTGGCGTCACAGTCTAGCTTAGAGCACCGTATCTATTCTTTTTCTATCAATATTCGTGTAGGTATCATGCCCAGCAGCAAGGTGGGTTAAAAAACAAGTCAGCGGAGATCGAATTTTTCGGTTTCGTTCCTCGACTAAGTGCTCAAATGAATATGGTTTCCATAAATAATATAGCTGTCTCCGGGTGTGTTTGAGAGCCCTCAACGCCGTTCCATTTGGCATTATCTTCAAATGGGAGAAGAATGCGCTTTTTGACATCTGCAGCAAGCAGGATAAACATAATCGGGAAATACGGACAGGCTGGATAATAGAAGTCGACCTTGGTGTATACGCTTTGCCTCAGCGCGAGACAGCGGCGCAAATCCAAACGCCACTTATAGCTGAAGAGGAGACGGTTTGCTATTGATGTTTTTCTACCTTATCGAAGATTATTATGCGACCTCAACTCCTATTACGTCGGCGTTGTCCTCTTCGAATGCGGCGTCTTCTTCACCTTTTTCTTTCCAGCCTCAGTTGGCTTTTTTATCCATGAGAAAGCACTTTTGTAGCCGAGGGCCTTTAACTCACGAACCGCTTGTTTCAGAGTTACCTTGCTGAAAAACGGAAGCTTTGCTTCGGAGCCGGTGCCTATTACAGCATAGACAACTGTGAAATCACCGGTCCGAAACTCTGCATCAGCAGCGCTAATGACCTCATCAAAACCAGTTTGCCCGGTCTCACTTTGGACAACAGCAATTTGTTTGCGAACCTTGTCGCGAACCGGACCATCTAGAACGAGGACACGCCCCGATACAGTTCCTTGGTTGAATAGGTGGCTCAGACGAGACGAGGATGTCTTGTCTTTGACGTGAATTAGATGATGGTCATTATCTAGGAAGTCGCATACTTCAATATTCGAATTTGAGTCGGTAGGCTTTACCAATTTGCGATCAAGGCAGAGTAGCTCTGGCTTGTCATTTTTAAGGCGTGCGTTGTACTTTTCCTCGTTTTCATCAACGAGAGCATCAGGCATATTATATCGGGGCATAGCGTCGAAGAAGTCCTGAACTTGTTTTGCTAAGTTCTTGTCGACCTGATACCAACGCCCTCCGGAAAGAACGTAAGTGTGACCATCTAAGTTCGTCTCGTACGCCAGGCATTCGGAAATCTTCCATTTTTTACCGCAATCTCTGCCTTCGTCGTCTACCTCGTGGACGCTGTGTTTTTCAAAATCTTCTGCAGTAAATTCAGATTTGCCGCGCTCCTTAAGGGCATCAAGGTATCCCTCAAGTTCCAGATCCGGATAGATGTTATTGCTCCGGAAACCCTTGTAGCGAAGCTGGCTGAAGTGCTCAGGATCGTATATCACCGGAAATGCAAGGTACAAACCGTCTGCATTGCCGTCTTTTACTGCGGTATCTACGGCTGCGATGACCTTCGCGTTCAACTTCTTGATGAGGACACTTTCGCGGACATGCTTGATCTGGTCGA
This sequence comes from Bartonella sp. B10834G3, assembly GCF_016102505.1. Classification (NCBI taxonomy): domain Bacteria; kingdom Pseudomonadati; phylum Pseudomonadota; class Alphaproteobacteria; order Hyphomicrobiales; family Bartonellaceae; genus Bartonella; species Bartonella sp. B10834G3. The sequence continues at coordinate 443,837 of NZ_JACFOM010000001.1, read as the reverse complement.
TCCATGAGAAATACGCTTTGTAATCAGTCTTCTGATACATAATGTAGGCCTCGGAACAGGCCTTCGCGAGATCGGCCCTTGTCATCTTCCGATCCATGGAAAGCGCGTCTGAACCCGCGACACGAGATGCAAATGCTGGATCCTTCGGAGTTCCCGCAAGACCACGTACGATGTCGCGCTCTACATCGATTGCGAACGCAGTCTGGTCTGACCCATGGCTTGTCTGGCTCCGCCGTACCAGGGTGTTCTCGTCGGGAGTCCTGACGTCTGCACTCTTAAGCTGCTTAGGGTCTACAGCGTTCAGGACAACTCGCAAACCGAAGTCTTGCTCAAACTTTACTGGGTCTAGCTTAACGTGCCCTGTCCCGAACGCCACCGCAAACCAGCGATTGCAAGCCTTCAAGAACACAAGACCATATGCAGTTTTGTTGAACACCTTCTTCATTTCTTCTTCGGAAAGCCCAAGGAAGTGTGCCCACTTTGGAGAGTTTCCACCCATTGTCCCAAGAGTGATCTCTGCTCCTTCTAGTTCGTTCCAATTGGCGAGCTTAACGTCGTCTCGCAAACTATCGCAGGGGAGCAAACCATCCTTTAACAGGCGGATGGAAAGCTTTTGTGTATTTCCCGTCATGTCGCCGTTCCTTCCTTCGACACGCCATTCTTTTTGCCAACAATTTTTGTACTAGATTATGGTATTAATATCGAAAATATTATCCAAATTCGTTATTCAACAAAGCTGTAAATATGTCTTTATTTGGAAGATAAATATAAATGCTGTTGATATCAAGAATGCGTCCAAAAAGGAACGAAAAAAACGTTCTGACGCTGTAAATTTTATTTAAAGCAAAATTGAAATCTACCGGCACCGCAAAGTGTAAAATAACGGGATAACTATAGGTGCTCAATTGTTCGTTGCGTGATAACTTTCTGAGAGATAAAGATTGATGAAGTTCCAACTTCATATTGCAAGTCGGGCAATTGATTAAGACAGGTTTTAAAGGACAATAGGTTGAAGTTATGCCTTTCACCTTACCGGAAGGCTCAACTTCAACAACATCTTCAAACTTTGGCCAATTGTGAATTTTATCAATATCTTCAATATCAATTTTCCAATTATCCGAACGCATTTCGTCGAAATTTTTGAAGTCGCTCCCTTGAATGCAAAGCTTATATGAAATCTTGTGTCGGATCGGCCTGAAAAATCGAAATTCGCGTTTTCTTCATGAAGTTTATACAATGAAAACAAGCTGGTGGATGATTTGAAATTCAGTAATTCAATTTCGCTCGGAGCCACCGATTTGGGCCAATCACTTTTGAATAGGTCTTTTTCATTGATAATCAGCAGCCCCGATATGTTAATGAAAATTTTTTCGTCAGTTAGATGAAGTGCGGCAGGAAATTCTTTTCCATCTAATATTACACCACCCATATGTTCTTCATTGACCAATTTAGAAATTCCTTTGTTTGAAAATCGTGATTTACTTCAAACATATGAAATAATCCTAGTATAGTAGGAATATTGACATCAAAAATTAAATAAAAATCGTCGGGTATGTTACACCGCATTAGTCAATGAAGATTTATGAATAGCGCATTTTTTTCGTTAAGAAAATTTCAGTCGAAGCTTTACTCAGAACAGAAAAAACATAGCGACACAAACAAGTGTCATAACCCCCCAGACACCTGTCCATGATGTTGCGTTTAGTATCCACGGTATAATTGTCGGGGTTGCGAACAATATAAAGAAGGTTGCCGTGTTTGCCATTGCCATTGCGGTTGCAACGCTTTTCGGGCCTGCCATTGTTGCCAATTCGGTCATTCCGACGCCCTGCCAAGATAATATGAAGACACCGGCAACGAGTACTGCGGCAACCAAAGCCCACGATAGATGCGTCGAGGGAGCCTCTCCATAGAAGAAGGTAAGCAACGTAAGAACAAAAAACGCGATAGCACTTAATATTGTTACCGCTTTTAAAAAGCCTGCGCGATTGTTTTTCTTATCGGTATAATAGCCACCGGAAATACGTGTGAAACCGGCACTTATCTGGATAAAGAACAGTATCGCGCTGATATATTCGATATTGATATGTGCGAAGTCGTGTAAGAAAAGCATTGTAAAAGTCATCAGTGCAAACTGTGGTGCGCACAAAAGGCCTATTGCGACAACAATACGCCATATAGCGAACTGTTTGAAAACATGGGTAGCGGATTCGGTTTTTTGGGCTGTTCCGTTTGTTTCGGTGCTTTTTCCCTGATCTATATCAACAACCCAAAGATAAGTTAAAAAGGCAAAGAGAATGCAAAACAAGGCCGAGATATAAAGTGACCAGACAAAACCCATTTTATATGAAACGAGAGGGAAAAAGACTGCTCCCAAGGCATAGCCGAGCGGAACAGCAGTCTGTCTGACACCCATCGCAAATCCACGTTCGTCTTTGTCGAACCATTGCATAATAGCTCGTCCACTCGAACCATTCAGGCTGCCGCCTGAAAGGCCGATAATGAGTAGCCCGATGAATAATGTTACAGGTGCATAAACAATTGGAACGGCATTTATTATGATAGCTGTCAGGATGAGGACAAATGCCGTGGTCGTTAAACCGGTTATAAGAATGGGCCGGTCGCCCAGCCGGTCGGTGAGCATTCCCCAAGGAACTTCACCAAAAGCTATGCCTATTCCGACAATTCCCATAAGCATGCCTAATACCGGTGTGGAAATTTGATAATCATCCCGCAAAAGGAGAGCTGCGGCCGGAACACCACCAATCACAAATGTAAAACATGTATTCGCCAACGCACATGTAAACAGTACTTTCCACTTGTGCCCGCTTGAACGAACCCTGTCGTTGATGAAAATTTTGTCACTCATTATTCAGCTCCGCTTTTTCAGTTGAGAAATGCGTAGCACTGGATTAATTATAAATATAACAGGAATATTTTATAAAATAATTCGGTTTTTCCGAATTTTAAAAGGTGCGTATATGCAAAATCTGGATCCCGATCTTTTAACGACCTTCATTACAATTTTGGAAACCGGAAGTTTTCTGAAAGCATCCGAACGCCTCTACCGTTCCCAGTCGGCATTGACAGAGCAAATGCAAAAGCTTGAACTTGTTTGTGGCTGTCAATTACTCGAAAGAGGAAAAAAAGGAACACGACCGACAATTGATGGCGAAAAGTTGCAAAAACATGCGCTTGCTATTTTGAAACTTAACCGTTTGGCGCTTGCCGACATGCATAATGTCGCAGCAACCGAAAACATCTCGATTTCTATTACAGATTACCTCATGCCTGAAAAAGTGGCAGAGGCTTTGGAGATGTTGACAGCAGATCGTCCGAAAATACAATTGAGCCTTACATTCAAAAGCGGCTCAAATACGCTTATTCACGAAAACAATCTTGACGGTTTCGATATAATAATCCTGACACATCTTATCGGTACGCCGTTACCCTCCTATTCCAATAGGGTTGTTATAAAACGCGAGCGGTTATATTGGGCGGGTGCAGCAAAGAAGAGGTTTTCAACCGGTAGGGTCTTGCCGCTGATTGGTATGAAAAAGGGCTGTGTCATACAAAAGGCAGCCCTTCAACTTCTCTCGGATAGTTCGGTACCTTTTGGATTGACGCATACAGCCTCGAATGTTGCAAGTTTACAATTGGCGGTCAAAGCCGGTTTGGGCATTGGGTGTCTTAACGAAAATTCGATGGATGACAGTCTAAAAGATTATACACATTTCTATAATCTCCCGACTTTGCCGGATATTGAATATCTGCTTTTATATAAGCCGGAAAAATCGGATATTGCCGAGGTTTTACGCCGCTCGCTTGATGCGACTTTAAATTAGAAAATGGAACGCGTTATCAAGGTTTTGAATGAAAACGCCGTCACTTTCCATGAAACCCTGAGCCTTTTTAATAAGATGGCAATGATGCAAAATCGCATAATGAAGTGCGAGGGGTACAACATATATTTTTTATCATAAATGGCCAATTTTCGTGGCATTTGCTTAAGGAAAAAGCAGATTATATTGTCGAATAAAACAGTGGTTCAGAAATTCGTAAAAAGGAAAGGATGTTCCATGTTATCAACATCCTTTCCTTTATTGTAATCTAATTAATGAACTCAATTCAGGGGGTCGGCTTTGTTCAAATTGAGGGGTTTTGTTTCTGTCGCTCAAAAATATGAAACGACGAGGCCAAAAAAAGTAACAACCGCAGCAGCAGTTGGCGATGGTTCGCGGCTTATACGCAGTTCTATGCTTGGCTTTTTCCTTGCCGATTTTGCATGTGGAATAGATAGCGAGGAATTACGATATTTATTGAAGATGTGCCATCCCGAATGGTGTCCGCCTGAACCGATCAAAACAATTGCCGCAAATATCCGCATGTCATTGGAAGAATTCAATGCGAAAGACGAAATATGATGTCAGCTTTTCAAGCTCGCTCGACATCATTAAAAATATTCATCAGTGGAATGACGCACTTTGTTTTCTGCTGATGAATAAAGGATAAATTCAATGATATTCGCTTATGTTCAACCAAAATTAGGCTGAATGGCGTTGAACCTGTCCGGTTATGATGGCCGGATATATAAAAGTTCGGGATAATTTTTCCCGCATTGCCAATTTATAGCTCCGCCAGTTGCAATTGCTTGGATGCATATGCATGATATTTGCAATGCGATTGGACTTGTCTTCGCCGATGCATTTCATCGTTTGGTAGTGAAATCACGCTTTAGCCGCTACTATTTCTAACAATTTAAGAAAATTTGTGTGTCTCCAATGTGCGATGATTGATTCATAACTATTTGAAAGAAATAGTAAAATATGATGCATAAGGGTCAGAAATGATATTTCAAATATAATTTTTCGATAAAAATTAGCTAGTAACAGATTTGAATTGCAATAATTCTGATGAAATGTAATTTATTACAAATTCGTTTTTTTAAAAATATTTTACGGGAGGATAATATGAGCGAAATAAGATTGTATATGCTGCAATCGGGGAGTCTGAAGTGCAAACTGCATAATATAAAAATGAACGAAGGCGCGAATACGGATTATGAAATTCCGGTTCCTTTTTATCTTATAACCCACCCGAAGGGTAATATTGTCATTGATGGTGGAAATGCCATTGAAGTGGCAACAGATCCGAAGGGCTATTGGGAAGAAATTTGTAATGTATACTGGCCGGTACTTGATCCTCACGACGGGTGTGTCGATCAATTGAAACGTTTGGGTATTGCTCCCGAATCCGTTCGTTACGTTGTTCAGTCGCATCTTCATCTGGATCATACCGGAGCAATCGGGCGTTTTCCGCAAGCAACCCATATTGTTCAGCGCCGTGAATATGAATATGCCCATACGCCGGATTGGTTTGCCCGTGGTGGTTATATAAATAAAGACTTTGATCGTCCCAATTTGAAATGGCAATTTCTCAACGCAGAAGCCGATGATTATTATGATATTTATGGCGATGGCACGTTGATAAGTGTTTTCACACCCGGTCATTCGCCTGGACACCAGTCTTTTCTGGTTAATTTGCCAAATACCGGATCCGTTATATTAGCTGTGGATGCAGCCTATACAACCGACCATTGGAATGAAAAGTCATTGCCCGGCTTTTTAGCTTCTGCAGTAGACAGTGTGCGATCGGTACAAAAATTACGTATGCTGGCTGATAAAACGGATGCAATGGTTGTAACCGGTCACGATCCTGACGGTTGGAAAACATTCAAAAAAGCACCCGAATATTACGATTAGGAGAATTGTGCTGTAATAGCCAAGGGATAGATGTCGCAAAAATTGCAAATCGAATTTGGTAAAGCGCATTGCGGAAGTTGATAAGCAATGCGCTTTTATATTTTCAATTGTTACGTTTTATGAAACCCGACGTGGAAATTTCAGATTCTCAAATCAACTAAGGAATGATGAAAAGGTTTTTAATTTCATTGTGATATTGATTGGCCAAAAACTGTCGACCTTGGAAATATCAAGTTTGCCACGTTCATTCATGTAAAAGGGAGATTCGCGGTATTTCACTTTACCGGATAAAATAATATGCGCCGATTATATCGCACCGGTTCATATCGATAATCGTTTGCTCATCGGGAAATTTCTGCATTGTGTTTTGTCCGGTTTAAAAACGGAGAGGGGATATAGCTATGCTTGTATCAGGAAGACCGTTCACCGACAAAGGTTTTGGGAAAACGGAGTTGGCAATTTTGTATATTATGAATAGCATGATTAACATAAAAATATATTTTAACAATTTAAAATAAAAATTATATAAAAATATTATATATTATGATTTATAATGTCATAATTAATTTATTAGTAAAAACAATATAAATACATTATTATAATATTTTACTATGTGCTGTTTTTTAAGGCCTATTTTTCACGTCCTCTTGCAGCTATAAATCCGAAAACAGGATGTCAAAACCACTGTTCTGTCCATGGCGATAGATTTTATTTGGAAAACAAATCTATCGCGACCGTGGCGTTGACATTTTCGTTGTTTTTTATCCACCTTTCAGAGGGGCGATACGCCAACCGTCATACCGCCACAGACATAAAGCGTTTGTCCTGTTACAAAACCGCTCTTATCGGAAAGCATGAAAGAAACAGCTTGAGCGACATCCTCAGGCAAACCGATACGTTTGACGGGAATCGAGTTGATAATCGCTTTTGTGCGCGGTGAATCGTCAGGATTTGCCTTCTGGAACAATTCCGTTTTGATGGGGCCGGGGCCGATAGCATTGGACGTAATACCGAATTTGCCCAGTTCCAAGGCCCAAACTCTTGTCATTCCAATAAGTCCCGCTTTTGTTGCGGCATAGGCCGTGCGCAACTCTTTTCCCAATGCGGCGCGAGATGAAATGTTGACAATCCGGCCGAAGCCCGCTTCTTTCATGGAGGGAACTAACGCTTGCATACATTGCATGGCACAACGCAAATTAAGCGACAGGACGAGATTCAAATCGTCCAATGTTTGGGTTTCTGCACTCGCCGGACGGACGATGCCGACATTGTTGACGAGACGTGTGATGGGACCTTGTGCCAGTGCAGTCTTTAAAGCTTTTTCTGTCTCATCAGGATTGGAAAGGTCGGCAATAATGCCGTCGCCGGTTCTGTCAATAATTACCGGTTCATACCCGTCCTGTATCGAGCGTCGCGCGATGGCAGCACCAATCCCGTTAGCACCGCCGGTTATGAGAACACGTTGTTTCGTTGTCATTTGTTTTTCCTGAGGCTTTAATAATCAAATAGCTTGAAGAAGAAGACATTGCTTGGGTTAAAAAGAGGTCGAACCCTGTTACTGAAAACTCTCCTCGGACAGTGGCGTCAGGTGTGAGGAGGGATGCGATTGCACAGGGTAGATCAAGGAGTGGTGCTGTCAAAAGAAAGCGATGCTTTTTATGGTTGCGTAACCGGTAGGCAAGTGGTGCTAAATTCCATAATTTTCCAATGAGGAGACCGATTTTGAAGAGCCAATAAACATGTAATAGCAAAAGTGCAGAGCTATGCTTTCCTTTTCGTGGCACAAACGCTTCTACAGCATCGTTATTTGCCGCAAGTGCCGCAATTTTTGTTTCGCTTAACCATTCCAGAAGCTTTTCATCGCTTCCATCAAGAACAGATGAACTGTTCTCAAGCTTGTCTTTGTCCGGATTGCGCTTCATTTTTAATACAAGATCGGCAAAGCCGGTATGGAGGCACAAGATGTCGCCCTTTGTCACTTCGATCCCGTCTTTATCCAATATTTCCATAATATCGGAATAGGTAACGAGCTTACGGTCATCTTTGAAATATGCACGTAAATCAAGCCGGGCAGCACGTCCCTGAACGGCCTTGCGTGACATTTTTTCAATGCCCAATGCATGTGCCGATGAAGTACTTGCATTGTCGAAACCGGTCGGAATACCGCTATCCTTTATTTGTTCGGGACCGATAATATTTTTTCCGGCCGCAAATCCGCTATAGTAAAACGGTCGTCTGATACCCTCATCTTGCGTATTGAATAGCGAACCGGTATGCGCCAACCCTTCCCCATGGCTAGTATATTGCAGAAAAAATATAACCATATTGTCACTTGGAATGTCGGACTTTACCGGAACAAGCTTATCCATCTCGCAATGATAATTGACGCGGTTTTGACGTAACGATGGCCGCAAAACAGGTGGCTGACGATCAGGATCAAGTTTTTCACCTTCCGGATAGCCGAAGGGGGGATTTTGTGAAAAACTTGAACCCTTTTTAACTTCGGCTATACCTTCTTTCACTTTTTGCGGCAAAAGATAATTAATATAGTCCGGTTGATCGTCAGGACCAAAATCACCCCGATTGGAACCGTCGGGGCGTTTTTTCCACCTCGATATTGGCATATTTATTTCTTTTTTATTTCTCCCGATAACTATAAAACGTTTTGGGTCGAAAGAGACCAACCGGAGTTGCCAGAATTGTTCGTAAAGCTTTTGGTCAGGCGCGTTCAAACGCGACAGCAATTCCTTGCCCGACACCGATACACATAGTCGCCAGTGCATATCTGCCTTGTGTCAGTTTCAATTGCAAAGCAGCAGTGCCGCCAATACGTGCTCCGGACATACCGAGCGGGTGGCCAAGAGCAATAGCTCCACCATTCGGGTTGACATTTTCGGCGTCGTCTTTGAGTCCGAGATCCCGCAATGTTGCAAGCGCCTGACTGGCAAAAGCTTCATTGAGTTCGATAACGTCGAAATCCTGAGGTGTCAGGCCAAGATGACGGCACAGTTTTTTCGTTGCTGCTGCCGGACCAATTCCCATAATACGCGGTTCAACACCGGCGGTAGCACCTGCTACAATACGTGCAATCGGTTCTAGATTATATTTTTTTACAGCCTTTTCGGATGCGATGATGAGGGCTGCTGCGCCATCATTCACTCCCGATGCATTACCGGCTGTGACTGTAGCACCTTCTCTTTTATTAATGACACGCAAACCCGAAAGAGCTTCCATGCTGGTCGAGCGCGGATGTTCGTCTTTATCGACAATAATCGGGTCACCTTTACGCTGTTTTATTGTAACGGGAATGATTTCCTTGGCGAGGCGGCCGTTCTGTTGGGCTGCGGCAGTCTTCTGCTGGCTGCGCAGTGCGAATTTGTCCTGATCTTCACGTGAAATATTGAAATCAACTGCGACATTGTCGCCTGTTTCCGGCATTGAATCGACGCCATATTGCGCTTTCATCAACGGGTTGACAAAACGCCATCCGATTGTTGTGTCATAAATTTCCGCAGTGCGCGAAAATGCTTTATCGGCTTTCGGCAAGACAAAAGGCGCCCGCGACATGCTTTCTACGCCACCAGCAATTATGAGTTCGGCTTCTCCCGTTTTGATCGCACGGGCAGCAGTCTGGATTGCATCAAGCCCGGAACCGCACAGCCGGTTGATTGTCGCTCCGGATATTGAATAGGGCAGTCCGGCCAGAAGCAATGCCATTCTTGCCACATTGCGGTTATCTTCACCGGCCTGATTGGCGCAGCCCATCAAAACATCATCAACAGCTTCCCAATCAATGGTCTTGTTGCGCTCGACAATTGCTTTGAGAGGCAAAGCTGCCAGATCGTCGGCGCGAACAGAAGCGAGCGCGCCACCAAAACGGCCGATAGGTGTTCTTACATAGTCACAGATAAAAGCTTCGGTCATTTTTCCTCCTCGATAGCTGGTACAACCAGATCTGTTATGGGGCCATCAATATGAAGTTTGGCGCCGGTTATTGCTTGTAAATCATCAAAACTGAGCGAAGCCAATTTTTCGCGTAACACAAAATGCCGGTCGACAATGTCGATGACTGCATGGCTCGTATAGACCCGTGTCACGCAATTGAGACCTGTTAGCGGAAAAGTGCATTTTTCAACGAGTTTCGGATCACCCTTTTTGGTTATGTGTTCTGTGACAACGCAGACCTTCTTGGCGCCATGAACGAGGTCCATTGCACCGCCCACAGCAGGAACGCCTTTCGAGCCGACACGCCAATTGGCGAGATCTCCGTTTTCGGCAACCTGATAAGCACCAAGAATTGCCACATCAAGATGACCGCCCCGCACCATGGCAAAACTGTCGGCATGATGAAAATAACAACCGCCCGGCTTCAAAGTTACAGCTTTTTTGCCCGCATTAATCAAATCCCAGTCTTCTTGACCGGGAAGTGGCGGTTCGCCAAAACCCAGAATTCCGTTTTCAGTATGAAATATGGCTTCATGACCTTCAGGTTGGAAACGGGCAACCATTTCCGGGAAACCGATACCGAGATTGACATAGGCTCCATCTGCAATATCTTGTGCTGCACGCCACGCAATCTGTGCATTGGATAGCTTGATCTTCTCATACATATCCGTGTTCATTTGTAGACAACTCCCGCGTGAATAAGAACTTCTTCCTGAGCCGGATTTGTTACTTCGACAATATCGTCAACAAAAATTCCCGGTGTAATAATATTTTCAGGATCAATATCTCCCGCTTCGACCAATTTTGACACCTGCACAATCGTGTGTTCGGCTGCCATGCACATAAGCGGTCCGAAATTGCGCGCAGCCTTGTGATAGGTCAAATTACCATAACGATCGCCGATATAGGCTTTAACCAGAGCAAAATCGGCCTTCAACCAACGTTCCTGTACGTAGAAACGACCGTCAAATTCTGCGACCGGTTTGCCAACTGCAAGTTCTGTGCCGTAGGATGTAGGCGTGTAAAAAGCGGCGATCCCGGCTCCGCCGGCGCGTATACGCTCGGCCAGAGTGCCTTGTGGAACAAGCTCCAACTCGATTTTGTGGGCAAGGTACTTTTCAGTGAATGCACGAGGATCACTCGAACGGGGAAAAGAACACACCATCTTCTTCACCATCCCCGCATCAATCATTGCGGCGATGCCGACATAGCCATTACCTGCATTGTTATTGATAACAGTAAGGCCGGTTACTTTTCTGTCGATCAGTGCATGAATAAGTTCGATAGGTGTACCCGCGCCGCCAAAGCCACCGATCATTAAGGTTGCTCCGTCTTTGATCGGTGCTACCGCTTCTTCGACGCTTGGAATAGATTTGTCCATCTTTAGCCTCCCGAAAGATGACATCAGTATGCTGACTTAAAAAATTTATGGTAGAGAGGGAACAAAACGGGACAAAACACAGAGTAACTGCCGACAAACAAATAGATTTAACTTCCGGCAAACAAGATAAATCCCGTTTGCCATTAAACTTCCTGAAAATGCCGATGTCCGAATTCTAGACTCCCACACTACCTCCCATGACTCAAGTTAGGTCTTTTTTATTCCTTGCGTCAATATAAAATGTTCAATAATAGACACTTGTTCATATAGTGTACAAAAAGGAAAGCAAATGCATACGCCTGTTAAAACAGATTTTGTTGGCGGATTTGCCAAAGGGTTGAAAGTGATAGAAGCCTTCAATTCGGCTAAGGCACGCCTTTCCATTACCGATGTCGCAACGATTACAGGTTTCGATCGCGCCACAAGCCGTCGTTGCCTTCTCACGCTTTGTACACTCGGTTTTGCAAGACATGATGGAAAATATTTTTCACTCACAGCCAAAATATTACGACTCGGCTATAGTTATCTGTCATCGGCATCTTTGCCGGTTATCATCCAGCCATTTCTCGACAAGCTTTCAGCAAAAATCGGTCACAGCTCGTCTTCATCAATTCTTGATATGACAGAAATTGTCTATATTGCGCGTGCTTCGCAAGTAAAAATCATGTCGGTGAATTTGACTGCCGGAAGCCGTCTACCAGCCTGGTGTTCATCTATGGGGCGGGTATTGCTTGCGGGCTTGCCGAAAGACGAGCGCAAAAGAATATTGGATGCAAGCCATATCGAACCGCGAACAGTAAAAACCTGCACCGACCGCAAAACACTTGAGAAAAAAATAGAAACTGTAGCCGAAAACGGTTTTTGCCTGATAGATCAGGAACTTGAATTAGGATTGTGTTCTATCGCTGTGCCTATAAAAATTGCTTCCGGCAAAGTCGTTGCTGCTTTGAATATCGGTGCGCCTGCTGTTGAAAATTGCTTGCATGAGATGACAACACATTATCTGCCCGAATTGCAAAAAACAGCTCATGATATTTCCGCACTTATTCCGTTTCGCTGAATAGTTCGGCGCCGGTTTAGATCATATACAGATCATATATTGCATATCTTACGAAGAAATCTTTGTCCCCAAACCGCCCGAAGTTGCACTCTTTTGAACAAAAACCGCAAGCTTATTATTGATCGAATGCCGGTTTTACCAGAAAAGAAACGGGAAAAAGGCGCAGCCGATAGGTGGCAAGGCCTGCCTTTTCCGAAAGCTATAAATGCGATAATCACGATATAAATATCGGTCAAAAATAGCAATCGGGAAAGACATTTTAAAACGAGCAGTTTTTAAAACCCATATTTTTATGAAAACTATTCCCAAGCATCAGCCAGACGTTCGATTTCATAAGAAACGCGACTGATATTGCCTTTATGATCGGCAAGTTCGACACGCCAATGATGCGAAAACTGGTTGACCGATTTTTTCATCGGTATTGTACCGCTCATCAATAATGTTCCGGGGCGCGCAAGACCTGCTTCTTCAAGCTTTTTCAGCCATTCGGAAGGGGAGATAAGAAGACCGGCATTGCCGTCCTGAATGAGCTGTTCTTCCTGGCTGTCTTTTACCCAAGCTTTCAAAGTAAAGTCGGAAAACGAATTTTTGACCTCGCTATAACGCCAGGCAAGATCACCGATAAAATCCGGTGCGGATTGTTTTGACCAGGCTACACCATGAGCTTCCAATGCGCGATCGGTATGATCGCATGCGGCCATTAACAGATGCTCGTTTTCATTGTTACCGATATAGAGTGCCCATTCGGCTTCACCCGAAGTTTTATCATGCGGAGCCTGATAAAGATGTTCTTGGGAAACGACGTGAGAGCCTAAAGGATAAAGTGTCGGAAATGTTTTCGGGGCAGGGACACCGAGTGCTGCTAGCTCCTCAATATGGTGACGGACTTCTTCGCTATTACATCCGGCATAACCGGCGTTGAATACCCATTTCACGTCAACAGCCCTCAAGCCACTGCCAACGACATATACAACCAGACTTCTCATTCCGTCCTCCGTAAAAAAATAGTAGACTTACTATATATCAATGATGCATATTTATGGTATACCAAATTCATGCAATAACAAGGGGAACTATTAATGAAAAATTTTTCAAAAGAGACGGAACCACCAATAGAGCGCAAAAGTCTTGTTAAAGCATTTGCTGCAAGCCTGAGTGGTACTTCTTTGGAATGGTATGACTTCGCAGTTTACGGAGCCTGCGCGGCTTTGGTGTTCGGCCATTTGTTTTTCCCGAACGGCGATTCACTTGCCGGCACGCTAAAAGCCTTCGGTACTTATGCTGTAGGATATATTTCCCGTCCATTGGGTGGCATATTTTTCGGGCGTCTTGGCGATATTGTCGGGCGCAAAAAAGTATTGGTATGGACGTTATTGTTAATTGGTATCGCCACCTTCATCATCGGACTTTTGCCGACATTCGCCTCTGTCGGTTACCTTGCTCCGATTCTTCTTGTTTTGTTGCGTTTTGCTCAAGGTGTCGGTGTTGGCGGTGAATGGGGAGGTGCTGTTCTTCTCTCCAGCGAATTCAGCAAACCTGAACAAAGAGGTTTTTGGGCATCTGCGGCGCAAGTAGGCCCCCCTTTAGGTAATCTGATGGCAAACGGCGTTCTTGCTATTTTGGCTTTTTTCCTCACCACCGCCCAATTCAACGATTGGGGCTGGAGAATAGCTTTTCTGCTTTCTGCTCTTCTGGTCGTATTCGGTCTATGGGTTCGTTTTTCACTTGAAGAGACCCCTGTCTTCAAAAAACTTGAAGAAAAGAATGAACGCTCGAATGCGCCGGTGTCGGAAGTATTCAAATATGAGAGCAGAGCCCTTTTTGGCGGCATTCTTGCGCGCATCGGGCCTGATGTTCTTTATGCCTGCTTTACGGTTTTTGTACTCGCTTATGCCACACAATATCTGGGAATGCCGCGCTCTGATGCCATCGCATCTGTCACAATTGCTTCGGGTATTCAGGTGTTGTTCATCCCCTTTAGTGGCTGGCTATCGGATAGAATAGAACGGCGTGTCATTTATGCTGTCGGTGCGGTTCTTGCAACGATCTGGACATTTGTGTTTTTCTATATGATGGAAGAACCGACCTTTGTTCGCCTCTTCATCGGCGTGACAGGTGCTCTCATTTGCCATTCTTTAATGTATGGCCCGCAGGCTGCATTGATTGCAGAGCAATTTTCTGCACGTCTTCGCTATACGGGGAGTTCACTTGCCTATACATTTGCAGGGATTGTCGGTGGTGCCATCGCGCCTTTATTGCTCGCATGGTTTATATCATTCGATAAAAGCGGTTTTGCCATCTGCCTTTATATAGGCATTGCATGCGTATTGACCTTGATCGGGCTAGCCATGACAAGAAAATCGCACGAATCCTGACAAATAGGTTGAAACAGCACCGGAAGCCAAAACGGCACTGGTCGTTTCAGCCTATTCACCTTTTCGATAAATATGATGGGCGTTATCAGGCAAAAAACGATAAAGCTCTATCAAACGAGATATTGGCGTGTCTGCTCAAGATGTTCGAGAATGGCTTTCTTGGCTTTCCGGACATCTTTGGCGACAAGTGCATCAACGATGCGTTGATGTTCTTTCAGGACTTCAGTTCGTCTTTTCGCAGTTTTGCGGATGGCTCTTACACCAAAGGTTACATAGCGGGCACGTAGCAACTCGTACATCTGGTTTAACACAATGTTACCGGTTGCTTCAATCAAAGCACAATGAAAGGCACGATCATGTTCGATAAAGTCGATATAAGGGTCATCAAGCGCCATATGTTTTTGAAATTCCAATTCCTTCATCATGGCAGGCGTCGGGTCGATATTTTGCGAGATACAATATTCTGCACTCCAGCATTCGACAACGCCACGCACCTGAAACAGGTCATTGACTTGTTGTATATTCGGTGGTGCGACAAACGCACCGCGATTGGGCTTCAGATCAATCAGATCTTCACTGGCAAGCATCATGAAAGCTTCCCGTACAGGCGTGCGGGAAATACCCAAACTATCGGCAATTTCTCTTTCATTCAGGAAAGTACCAACGAAAGACGGATTGGTCAAAATAGTATTGCGTATGTGTGAATAGGCGCGTTCGCGACCTGAAGATTTCTTGTCCATAATGCTACATTATTTATTTTTACCAAACGAATATATGAAATCACAATATTGATAAGTATAGGGAGAATTCAAATGGGTGAAAACATAAAAATTGGATTGGCACAAATAAGAAGTGGTACTGACAAACAAAAAAATAACGCCGAAATTATTAGAATGATCGAACAGGCGGCCACGGCAAAAGTCGACATACTGGTTTTCCCGGAAGCAGCCCAGGTTTCTTTTGAAGCGGCTTTGAAGGATGAGGCAGAACCGCTTGAGGGCCCTTTTGCAACATTGATCCGCTCTTATGCGGCTAAATATGATATGATGATTGTTGCAGGCATGTTTGAACCGGCAAATGACGGACGCATACGCAATAAGTTGATAATTACCGGAAAAAACACTGAAGCCACTTATCAGAAAGTCCATTTATATGACGCATTCGGCTCACGTGAATCGGACCTCGTTGAAGCGGGAAGTGATTACCTTGTTCTCGATACAGTATTCGGCAAGATCGGTTTTGCGATTTGTTATGATTTGCGGTTTGCCGACCAGTTTACCGCAATGGGGAAGAAAGGTGCAAAATTGATTATCGTTCCGGCCTCCTGGGGAGATGGTCCCGGAAAAGCAGGGCAGTGGGATTTGTTGGTTCGCGCCCGCGCTGCCGATTCTGAAGCCTGGCTTGTTGCCTGCGATCAGGCTTGGCAGCCGCCAAAAGGAACAGCACCGCTGGGTATCGGACTAAGTTCTATTGTCGACCCGACAGGAAATGTGCGGGCACGTCTGGCGAGCGAAGCCGAGCTTTTGGTCTTCGACATCGATTTGGGAAATGTGGAAGCTATTCGCGCCCGTATTCCGATTTTATGATACGGATATTCGGGTAACAAAATATTATTCTGAAAAGATATTAAAGTGTTGCGCCGCTTTCTCCGGAAGAGGTTCCGCAAAACACAAAATCGGGCAATGGTGAACTCCCGTCATGCCCGATTTTCCATTGGATTTTCATTTCAATTCGGTCGCAAAGCTGTCAAGCGGATATTCTTTTTTGACAATGCCTTTTTTATAAAGATAGGCGCCGTAAGAAATATATCTTTCTCTGTCGAGGTGGAGCGGATTTTCGCTGAATAAGGGAACCGTTTCCATCCATATCTTTTTATTGAGATCGGTATCGAGTTCCTTATATTTTTTTGCAAAATTGTCCCATGTTTCCTGTGGGTGAGCCTTCAAATATTGCTGGCCTTCATGAACAGCTTCAAGGAATTTTTTATAAGCCTCGTGTTTTTTGAGGTCATTTTTGGCAACAAAAATCAGTTCGTCATAAGGGGGAATGCCGTAGTCCTCAACCTTCATAATAACAGGCTCTATTCCCTGTTCGCGTAGTTCATTACCTTCCACATTACGATAACCGCCAATGACAGCATCAACCTGTTTTGACATCAGCCCGCTTACAAGGTTGAAATTGACGTTTACAAGCTCGACATCCTTTATCGTGAGCCCCTGATTTTCCAACATGGTTCCCAGGATCACCGGTTCAATACTGCTCACAGAAAAACCGACTTTTTTGCCTTTGAGATCGGCCGGTGTTTTGATTCCGCTATCGGGAAGCGCCAAAACAGTATTGAGCGGCGTTTCAATGAGTGTTCCTATACGTGTCAGAGGCAATTCTTCATCTTGAAAAATGTAGAGTTGCTGTTGATAAGATAAAGCAATATCGGCTTTGTCGGATGCAACCAGACGCGGTCCGATATTGGGGTCGGAGGGGGTGACGATTTCGACATCAAGTCCGCGTTTTTCAAAACTGCCAATCTGTTCGGCAACAATTAAAGGCGCATGATCGGGATTAAGATACCAGTCAAGAACAACTGTAAGTTTATCATTTGCTTTTGAGCCGAAAACGCCGAGAAAAATGATGATGATGGAGAATAATATTTTTTTTAACACGTTTCCTCCGGAAATATAAAGAAAAGAAAAATCAATTTTGTTGTGATTTTTTATCCCAGTAGATAACATATTTCAATATGATGTCGGTGATATACCATAAAATCATTGCGATAATGGAAAGTATAAATATTGCGGCAAAGCATGTCGGCGTCTGCATGCGGGCATTGGCGTTCAACATAATATAGCCGAGCCCGCCGGATGACCCCACCCATTCACCGATAATCGCACCAATCGGAGCAATGGCGGCGGCGACACGCACACCGGAACCAAGCGCGGGCAGTGCCGCCACAAGCCTGATATGGACAAGTTGCGACAAGGGAGATGCTCCCATGGTTCTTGCAAGATCAAGGTAACCCGCATTTGTGCGCCGCAAACCGTCAAAAAAGGCTGTTGTAACAGGAAAAAATATAACCAGTATTGCGGCGATAATTTTCGAGAGGATTCCGTAGCCGAACCATAGAACCAGAATGGGGGCGAGGGCGAAAACCGGTATTGACTGGCTTACAATCAGAACCGGCATCAACCATTTTTGCAATGTTTTGGAAAACATTAAAAGAAGTGCCAGAGCAGCACCGGACAAAATTCCCAATACAAAGCCGATGACAATTTCGACAATTGTAATCAAAGAATTTTCCAGAAGATATTGGCGTCCGTTCCAAAGTGATTGTGCGACAACAAGGGGGGAAGGCAATATGTATTTTTTGAGGTCAAAAATAATGGCAATTGCCCACCATAATGCGAGAATGCCGAAGAAAACCACAAGACCATGAAGGAAAAATGCAATTTTTTTATTGAAGCGGTTCTGCAAACTATATCCCCTTTAAAAAATGCATCAATTCGGTTTCACTTTTTATGCGGTTTTTGTCATCATAATTTCGCGGTGCTTCACCTTCAACAATGATAGCGGGCAGGAAAATTGCCGGCTGACCTTTCAAAACCAGTATACGCCGACATAATCGTGCGGCTTCCGATGGATCATGGGTAACAAGCAATACAGTTTTAGTTTTAAGAAGATCGAATGCAAGTTCCTGTATGGTGGCGCGAGTAACCGCGTCCAGTGCCGAAAAAGGTTCGTCCATCAATACAACGGGCTTGTCTTCATACAATGTACGGGCAATAGCCACCCTTTGGCGCATACCACCCGATAAAGTTTCGGGAAGCTGCTCTTTGACCGATAAAAGACCGACCTTTTCCAGTAATTCTTCGGCTTTTTTGTAATCTTTCTTCTCATGGCGCAATCTTGCTCCAAGGCAGACATTCTCTATCACGTTTAGCCAGGGAAATAGCAAATCCTGTTGCGCCATATAGGTTATACGACCATGAAGACTGTCACCGTCGGAACCTGAAATTTGTCCGCTATCGGGGGTAACCAGCCCCGCAATGATTTTCAGAAGGGTGGTTTTGCCAATTCCACTTTGTCCCAAAAGCCCGACAAATTCACCGGCAGGAATATCAAAATCGAGCGATTGAAAAACCGGTTTTCCTTCATAATTTAGAGAAATGTTTCGACCTTTGATACCCAATAAGGGAGAAGAACTTGTCATTGATGAATGATCCTGAAATGAAGCTGTTCCGGCATTATCGAAATTCGGGTAAAAAGCAATTCTTTGCTATTACCGGCAAAGCAGTTTGAAGCAAAAAGACGGTTTCTTCTCCGTGAGATGAGGTGGTTACAGGGCGACAAAGAACATGACCTGTTAAGTTACGCTAATCAAGCTAATTTTTTACCACAAATCAATAAGAAATCACCCTTAAAAACAATTTCAGGTTGTCTCGAACTGCAAGAAAATGACCGGTTGACGACAAAATGGAATGAGGCTCGTCAAATAAAATAGGTCATTATCTTCAGTTTGGAAAAATTATTCGGGATCATGCCGCTTCAAGGCTTCAATGAATAACTGGAAAGCAACCGGATGATGACGACGATTGGGATAATAGAGATAATACCCCGGAAACGGTAAACAATATTTTTCAAGAACGCGGATGAGGCGTCCCTCTCTCATAAATTCCTCGACTTCCCGTTCAGGAATATAAGCAAGTCCGAAACCGTCAAGGACAGCTTCCACAATGTGCGGATAGGTGTTGAAAATGAGCTGTCCTTTCGGGCGTATATTCACTGCTCCGTTTTCGTCATCAAGCTCCCACGGATAAAGTCCGCCGGATGTTGGAACCCGCAAATTGATGCAATTCTGCTCCATCAGATCATGCAAGTTTTCCGGTTTTTTATGTGTTTCAAAATAACTCGGCGCCCCGACAATTGCCATACGCATAGGCGCACCGATCGGAATGGCAATCATGTCTTTGGCGAGATGTTCGCCAATACGGATACCTGCATCAAAACGTTCTTCGATAATATCGGTAAGACCATAATTGATATTGATCTCCACTTCGATTTTCGGATATTTCCGTAAAAAAGGCCGCAATTTCGGTCGCAAAATATAGGAAGCGGGATAATCCACCGTGGTGATGCGGATTTTTCCTTTCGGCTCTTCGGCGGCATTGGTGATGAGATCAAGCTTCTCGTCCATTGTTTCGATGAGTGGTGAAAGCTCTTCTATCAGCCGCTCGCCTGCCGTTGTTGTGGAAACATTGCGTGTTGTCCGCGTGAGAAGACGAATTCCCAAACGTTCTTCAAGACCGCGCATGGCATGGCTTAACGCCGATTGCGAGACACCCAGTTTGCTTGCCGCACGGGTAAAACTTTTTTCTCGTGCGACCACGAAAAAAGACATGAGATCATGGATGTTTTCTCTTAGCATTTTTTTGAGACAAAATCCGTTATTGGTAATTACCTTCATTATATCATGTTTATTCATGAATTGAATTCATAGAGACATGCAGAAATATCCTCTTAATTTATGCACATCATGGCTTTTAAATAGCAGAATGAAATGAGGCGGCAGTTCGTCCGGTAAGCTTTGAACGATTGTCATTGAGAGCGTCATTCGGGCATCATTCAAGCCGGTCATTCGGGTTTTGCTAAAAACGCCGGAAGTGTTTTAGGGCCTGTTGCGGTGAACCGGCAAGAACCGGATTGACGGGGTGATAAATCCATTATGCCGGTTGGGGAGATTTGAAAATGTGTGAAGCGTGTGGAAATTCTAATCACAAAATCCAAGAAACATTGCCGCGACGCAAATTTTTGAAAGAAAGCGGCGCGTCTGTTCTTGCAGCCGGTGCAATGATGGGGACAAGTGCGGCCGCAAAGGCAGCTCCTTCAGAAGGCAAGATGGTTATTGGCAAGGAGCCTTTTGAAACCCGTGCC
Organism: Bartonella sp. B10834G3; assembly: GCF_016102505.1. Lineage (NCBI taxonomy): Bacteria > Pseudomonadati > Pseudomonadota > Alphaproteobacteria > Hyphomicrobiales > Bartonellaceae > Bartonella > Bartonella sp. B10834G3. The sequence continues at coordinate 423,389 of NZ_JACFOM010000001.1, read as the reverse complement.
TATGCTGCGAAAAGTGCGACGTCCGGTTTTTCGCCCATCACCATCACACGACGGGCATTAAGGCCGGATGATGTTCTTCTCGATATTCTTTATGTCGGAATTTGCCATTCCGATATTCATGCTGTTCATTCGGACTGGAGCGCCGCTCATTATCCTATCGTGCCCGGACATGAAATCGTCGGCCGCGTTCTTGCGGTTGGTTCAAAAGTCACGAAATTCAAAGTCGGCGATATTGGCGGGGTGGGTTGCATGGTGGATTCGTGCGGCACATGCGAAAATTGCCTTGATGACCGCGAACAGAACTGCCTGAACGGGACGACTTTTACCTATGATTCAACGGACAAGATAAGCGGTGGTTATACCTTTGGCGGCTATAGCGACCGCATGGTTGTAAACGAGCGTTTTGTCATTCATATTCCAGCCCAAGTGCATCTTGCCGCTTACGCGCCTTTGCTTTGTGCCGGTGTGACCACCTTTTCCCCAATGCGTCATTGGAAATTGCAAAAAGACCAAAAAATAGCAATTGTTGGACTTGGTGGTCTTGGACATATGGCCTTGAAACTTGCCCATTCCATGCGTGCCGATGTCACTGTATTCACGACAACAGAAGGAAAGATTGCCGATGCCAAACGTTTGGGCGCAAGTGCTGCATTTTTGTGGAGTGACAAAAATGCTTTCGAGCGCCTTACCAATCATTTCGATTTGATGATTTCGACAGTACCGGTTTCATATCCGATGCAGCCTTTCATGAATATGCTCAGACTTGACGCGACACTCGTCAATGTGGGGGCGCTTGGAGAATTGACAGGCGGTTTGAGTGGTATGGCCAATGGTTTTGGCCGAAAAAGCCTTGCGGGTTCGATGATTGGTGGCATTGCCGAAACTCAGGAAGTGATTGATTATTGTGCGGCACGCCATATTGAGGCTGATATAGAACTTATCAAACCCGATGAAATTGATCGCGCTTATGAACGGGTAATAGCCAAGGATGTGCGCTACCGGTTTGTTATCGACTTTGCATCAGGTAAATCCGCATGAAATCGGCGCTCAAACTTCATCGAAGACGATTTTTACAGGCGACTTTAATTTCCGCCGGTACGCTAACTTATTTTTCACAAAACGTTTTTGCAAAATTACAGGAAAAAACAATGTTGACACTTGAACAAAAAAGACTTGTTCCCGTTGCGGCTTTTGCGGCCGAAGGAAATATTGATGGATTGAGAAATGCTTTGGCGCAAGCACTTGATGACAAGGTTGCGATCAACGCAATCAAGGAAGTTCTGGTTCAGACTTATGCATATGCGGGGTTTCCAAGAAGTCTGAATGCACTTTCCGCATTGATGGATGTAGTCAATAAAAGACGTGAAGCGGGTAAAAAAGATGAACAGGGTAAAGATGCCTCACCCGTTCACACAGATAAAACGATGGTGGAGGTCGGTACAGAAATCCAGACAAAACTGGTTGGCCAACCGGTGACAGGCCCGCTTTTCGAATTTGCTCCCGCAATTGACCAATTTTTGAAAAGTCACCTTTTTGGCGATATTTTTGTGCGTGACAATCTTGATTATAAAACAAGAGAAGTTGCGACAATTGCTATGCTTGCGGCACTTCAAGGCGCCCAGTCGCAATTGAAATCACATTATCAGATGGGTACGAATACCGGTCTTGAAAAACAGGATTTGAAGGAAATTGTTACCATTCTCGAAACGAAGGTCGGTCCGGAAGTTGGAAAACGTGCAAGCGAAGTGCTTGATAGCTTTCTGAATGGTTGAACTTTTTGGTGATCGTGTTTTTCAAGAGGCTGAATGATGAGTGAATGGACAAAGAGCGAGCTTGCGGTGATTGATGCAGCCGATGATCTCAAAATGGCTCCCTATCATGAGGATTTTAAGACAACGGGCACGCCTGTGTGGATATGGGAAGTGGTTGTTGATGGCGGCCTTTATGTGCGTGCCTATAGCGGCACGTCTTCGCGCTGGTATCAGGCTGCAATCAAACAAAAAAGCGGAAAAATTATCGTGTCCGGAAAGATGGAATCTGTTCATTATGAAGCCGTCAAAGATCCGGCGGTTCTTGATAGGATTGATGAGGCTTATCATAAAAAATATGATCCAAGTCCCTATGTCGGACCGATGGTGGGCGAGAGAGCGAAAGCAGCAACAATCAAAATCATAAAAGCATGATGGCTCATTGTTGGTTTCGTTTTTCAAAACAGCAACATGAAAGTTTTACATAAAAGGCCGACAGTTAGGGAACTGTCGGCCTTCTCATAAAGATACTGTTTTAAAAAGCACGTACAGACTTGATTTGAAAATATCAAAGCCGGTTGCGCTTTTTCACTTTTTCACTTTTTTACTGGCAAGTGACCTAGAATTCGAGTTTGTCACCTTCAAGCGGAATAATAACCGATTGGCCAATACCTGCTTTATCGACATAAGAGCGAAGTTCTTTCCGGCTTAAAACAGCGTGGTTGCAGGCTTCCATATGGATAGCAACAAGCTTTGATTGCGGGGCGATTTTATGGGCGTGAACGACATCCTCCTTGCCCATAATAATTGAACCGAAGCCTTGAAGCTGTGCGTCACCTGCATGAAGAACAACAACTTCCGGCTTATATTGTTTTAAATTGTTCTCGACAGCGTCGATCCATATTGTATCGCCTGCAAAATAAAGTGTTGGTTCATTTGGTGCTTGAAAAATAAAGCCGGTGGCATGGCCTAGGACTTCACCAACCTCTCGGTTTTTGAAAGCTTCATTGCTTCCATGCTGGCATAAAGTTTTGGTTACATGAATGCCGTTTTCATAATCAAATTTTTGCGGCAAAACGGCAAGATTTTTGAAACCCTGACTCCCAAGAAATTCTTTATCCTTTTCATTCTGTACGAATATTTTCTGTTCTTTGTCTATAAGTCCTGTCGCAACCTCGTCCCAATGGTCAGGATGGGTGTGACTTAAAAAAACGGCATCTACATTTTTGATAATGTCTTTGGCATCGAAGGGCAGTTCAACGCGCGGAAACCGCCGCTCGCTATGCACTGTACCGGGAAGTCCGGGATAGCGATCTTTTTCTGCCAGCATCGGATCAATGAGAATGTGTTTTCCGGCGTAATCAAGAATAACCGTTGCGTTACGAATGAATGTGAATTTCATAGTTCAAACCTCTTCAATTTCTTGAAGTTTATGTAAGCACGCTTTTTCTGAATAGAAACTGGCCTGATGGTCAAAAGCCATTCATATCAGGCCAAATGTTAGAGAAGTTTTTGGCCGGAATAAAAACGACCGGTTAAATTGAAAACGTCTGGCGCCATTTTGTTGGAGTGACTTTGAACGCGTCAATAAAGCTGCGGCGGAATGATTGGGTAGAGGGAAATCCGGCAAGTTGTGCAATTTCCTCAATAGAAAGTTTTGTTGTTTCCAATGCGTGTCTCGAAAAATGCAGCCTTTCATGGTTAAGCCATTCCATTGGTGAACGGCCGGTTGCCTGATGAAAGCGGCGGGTAAATGTGCGTCGGCTCATACCGACATTCTTGGCCATAGCATCAAGAGAATAGGATGAAGCAAGGTTTTTTCTGATTGTTTCAAGCAGTGAATTTATGCGCTGGTCGCTTGTCGATATTGGAACAGGGGTTGCAAGATATTGGGCTTGTCCGCCCTCGCGATGCGGTGGCGTCACAATCATACGTGCAGCATGATTGGCAATAGCGCCACCGTAATTTTTGCGAATAAGGTGGAGACAACAATCAATACCCGCAGCAGTACCGGCGGATGTGATGATGTTACCATCTTCGACATAAAGGGCATTAAAATCGACTTCCGTATCAGGAAACTGTTCGGCAAACTGTTTTTCATAGGCCCAATGCGTTGCAGCTTTTTTCCCCTTCAAAAGCCCGCTAAAGGCCAGAACATAAGTGCCGAGACAAAGCCCCATAATGATTTTATTTTTTCGCACTTCATTGTTTAGACTTGTCTTCAGTGCAGAAGAGATCGGTTGTTCAGTATCCGGCCAATAGGGAATGACGATTATATCGGCGTCATCAAGGCTTTTTAGATCGTGTTCGACTTTTATCGAGAAAGCATCCTGACCTTCGACAATTCCGGTTTTTTCTGAAAACAGAATGGGCTTATAATAGGTTTTGTCCGGCATGGCTGCACCGAAGGCCATGACCGGAACAGAAATGTGAAACGGGCTGAAATTTGCCATGACATATATGGCTACAGTTTTCGGTGTCCGGTTCAAAGTTGCATTTTGACCGGCATCCATGTTGTGCAAGCATTGTGATAACCGGTCCATTTTTTCAAACAGACCTTGCAATGGTTGTTACAATCTTGTCGAACGTCTCGTTATCAAGCCACGGACTATTCGATATGGTCAACATTCTCGCCGCAAAATCGCGGGCATTAGGGGTTGAAAAACGCATATTGAAATGCGGTTCAAGATAGGAATAATCCGCTAAAGCATGAACAAACAGGCGCGTCACGCCATAGGGTGAAGGCCACAACGTTTGAAGTGCCTTGTCCCGTGCTTCTCCGGTTTTAAAAAGCACCATAATAAATGGCCAAATGGCCCCTTCATCATCAATGCCTTTGACAACCTTGATTGAGGGAATTTTTGCAAGCCTGTTGATGCGAAGTTGCGCCTGTTTTTTTATGTCAACCAAAAAGGGTTTGAGCCTTGAAGCTGCGTTTGCGCCTCTTTTCATTCTGAAACGGCTTACAAGATGAACGGGAATATCGTCATCAAAAACATCACCGACCGCTTCCTCTATATTGCCGGCTGCAAGTTCCTTGCGCCTTGGCATGCCATAAGCGAGTGACAAAAGCCGCGGACGATAGGCGATAGAATATCCCAACAATTCGCTTATGCGTTTAAGTTCAAAGAAAATGCGGGGTTTTACTATTTTTTGGTGGGTTTCCTTTAATGACTGCCGGATTTCATCATTGGACGATGTCAAAAGGCCGCCCTCATAAAGTGTAAGCCCCTTTCCGACGGCAAGGCTGAAAAAAGCAATATCACCCATTTTTCCGGCTGCCGAACCGAGCGCCTGTGCCCCGTCTTCAATGACATAAGCGCCTTTTTTATGAGCCATTTGAATGCATTGTTCAACATCTGCCAATTGGCCACCAATATGGGTCGGAATAACAGCTAGTGTCTTTTCGTCGATCAGCTTGTCGAGGCAATCAAAATCGAAATCGAAACTGTTTTTTGCTGTATCGCAGAGTTTTACTGTCAAATTGCAATGGGCAATGGCAAGCACAACGAGAGGGCAATTATAAGCGGGTATGATAACGTCTCTACGCCTTTCGTTCTTGGGCATATTTGCCAGAGTTTGAAGGGCAACAATAAGTGAAGCCGTGCCTGAACATTCCAGAATGAGCGGCGGCAAATCGAACATGTCGCTTAAATTGGGGCAGAGTTCTTTTTTTGTTGGCAACCAATCATGCCAAACCATAGGGAGACCGGCGGTTGGTGGAATTTCGCCTTGTCTCTTCATTGTTATGATTTCTCGTTTTCTTTTTTGATGACATCACGTTCGGCAAATGCAAGGCAGACAATACCCGCAACAATAAACAGCGCACCGGCAAAATGTGCCAATGAAATTGTTTCGCCGAATATCAGTACGGAAGCAATCATGACGGTGACCACTTCGAGATGCGACGCCGCAAATGCCGGACCGACAGGCGCGCGTCTTAAAAGAGTCATCCATGTGAAGAATGCCCCGACATAGCCGAGGATAGCAAAATAAACAAAAGGATGGGAAAAAATACGGTATAACCATCCGAAACTTGCTTCCAATGGCAGGGCGGCTGTTGCCGAAAGCTTGAAGCTGATCTGTCCGAGCGTGTCAAACATCATCAAAAAGAAAAAGCCCAGAATATAGAAGCGACGCATTAAAAAGCTCCCACAATAGCAACACCTATGGCAACAAAGCTGATGCCGAGAACCCGCATAGAGGTGAGTTTTTCATCAAAAAACAGCCGCCCCAATACCATGATAACAATGATATTGATTGATCCGAGCAATATACCTTCCGAAAGCGGAACCAATGTCAAAAATGCCATCCATAGCAAAAATTCGGCGACATAGGCTATAATACCAAGCCATAATAACGGTTGGCGGAAAAGCGCTAGCCAATATTGAAAAAGCGATTGCGGTTTGTTTTCCTCGTCCGGTTCTGTGGCAGCACCTTTGAAGGCAAGCTGGCCGACAGTGTCACAAACAATATTTCCAAACCACACCAGAAAAATCAGCCAACTCATTGTCAGGCAATCTCGCGAATAAACGGGTTTACAGCAGGGGGTACCAATTGATCTTTTGTGCATAAGGCACCAAAGAAGTCGGCACTTTCCTGAATGACTTTTTTACGGTCACGGTCAATTGTTATCATATGGTAGCTGTTCTCCAACGGTATCATCTTGACGGGGCCTGAAACCGAACGTGCAACCAGTCCCGAATTTGTTTCCATATTGGCAATGTCATCATGGTTTGAATGCATGATAAGGCAGGGAGCTTTTATATCATGCAATTGCGCCGCGGTTTGTTTTGCAAGTTCTTGCATCTCGGCAAGCGAACCGAGCGGATTTCCCGCAAGTCCACCTTTGGCACTGTCGCCTGAAAGCATACTTTCGGAAACGGTTTTGCGTATCCGCTCGTCTTTCAAACCATAAGGCGGCCGTTCGATAAACACACTTTTCTGGAAAATGCCGAGCGCTTTGAACCATTTCAACAAAAAGACAGACCGCTGGATATAACGCGGGATCGACCAGCCGTCATAAACAAACGTCGGACCATATACGCCGACACCTTTTACATTTTCGGGATGATCGGCGGTGTATTTGAGTGCCAGAACCGCACCCATAGAAAGCCCGCCGACAAACATTGTATCAACATGTTCCAAAAGCCGATCTGCCGCACGTATGACACTATCATACCAATCATGCCAGCTTGTTGCCAGCAAGTCATTTTCGTCACCGCAGTGGCCTGCAAGCTGCATCCCGTAGACAGTAAAACCGTGCTTATGCAAACCTTTGCCCAGAATTTGCATTTCGGCCGGTGTGCCTGTCAAACCATGAATGAGAAGAACGCCAGCCCGACCACCTTTATAGAAAAAGCTGACATCGGTAATCATGAAGCCACCCTTTCGCGGGCTTTTTCCGGCCGTTGCAGTTTGTGCCAGATTTGCATGATTTCGGCGAAGTTTTCGACCTTGATGTGGTCAATGCTGTTTGCTGCACAATAATCGGCAAGTTTTCCTTTGGCGAGTACAAGATCGGCTTTTCCGGCCGCGCAAAAATCCGACGTACCATCGCCGATATAAAGGGTAAATCCGTTACCCGCATTGGCAAAATGGCGGCATTTGCAATTGCCGGCAGGGCAAGCAACATTTTTGTAGGGAAATTGTAACTGCCAATTGTCATTACCGGCATAAAGAAGACGGTTTGCGAAAACCTTGACGTTTTCGAGACCATAACGTTTCAAAATAGTGCGGATGCTATAATCAAGCCCGTCGCTTAAAATGGCAATATCGACACCTTGTTCGTCAAGCAAGCGGACAAAATCCGGAAACGCAGGATCGATTTTCATTTCATCAAGACATTTTTTAAGCTCGGCAGGCGAGGCCTTGATAAGTGCAATCTGCCTCATCATGCATTCACGTGCACCGATTTTGCCCGAAAGCCAATCCTGTTCGATTGCTTCCCAGTTCGGAGATGCAAATCTTTCCAGAAGAACATCTGTCACGTCATTATCGGCAATCGTGCCATCGAAATCGACAAAGACACGGGAAAATATGGAACCCTGTGAGAATACGGGAGCGCTCAAAGCTTGAAAAGCATTCGGGAACGTTCTTGTCATATTCGTCTTAATCTCCAATAGAAGCCATAAACCGGAATTAGGTCAGCTTGATACATAGCGACCTTTTACCTATAAACAATAGAGACGAATATGCGTTCTTTGTTGCATTTCTGTAACCGAAAAGAAAAACCTGCATGAACAAAAAAATTCTTATAATAGAAGATGATACAAGGCTTGCCGAACTCGTTGCCAATTATTTGAAGCGACAAAACTATGATGTCGAGGTGCATCCTCGCGGCGATACAGCCGAAGAGGCCATCAAACAATTGCTGCCTGATCTCGTTATTCTTGATGTTATGCTGCCTGGAAAATCCGGTTTTGATGTTTGCCGTGATGTACGTCCTTTCTATAAAGGCCCGATATTGATTATGACGGCAAGCGAGGACGATATTGACGAAATTATCGGGTTGGAACTTGGTGCCGACGATTATATGTCAAAGCCGGTCGAACCACGCCGTTTGCTTGCCCATATAAGGGCACTTCTAAGGCGCAAAGAAAGCGAAACTGTCGACGAAAACCATCCTGAAAGCGAAGCATCACCTTCGTCGCGCACCAAACTTGTTTTCGGCAATCTTGTCATCGACAAGGAGAACCGCGCGGTGCTGATTGATAATAAACCGGTTGATTTAACTACAGCCGAATTTGATCTTTTATGGCTTCTTGCAAGCCATGCCGGACAGATATTATCACGCGACGATATATTGAATGCTTTGCGTGGTATCGAGTTTGACGGGTTGGACCGGTCGATTGATGCACGTATTTCAAGGCTTCGCCGCCGACTTGGTGATGACCTTGAAAACCCGCGTTTTATCAAAACAGTGCGCGCCAAAGGGTATCTTTTTTTGCAATGGGAAGGCGAATGAGAAAACAGGCTGAAGCCATAATCAAAACCGGGGAGCCAAGCCTTACAAGAAAGATAGCAGGAAGAAGCGAACAAAAAGGCATAAAATCTGCCAGTGATTTAGCCTAAAATCTGCCAGTGATTTAAAAAACGGATAATCGGGCTATATTCTTCGGGAAAGCTAAGCAGAAATGCGTGAAAATGCGAATGACGGCAATAATGGGTGAAATGCTATGACGAACGAAGAACACGATGGATTACAGAAAAGCCGTCGTCGAATAGTTATCATCCGCTCGATCAGTGTGCTTGTCATTTTGTTCTTTTTGCAAGGTGGCGTTGCCTATGGCACATTACAATTGTTCCTTGCTTTGCCTGCCAACTGGACCGGCATTATTGACGACGCGGATATAGAACGCGATGCCCATCAGGGCACTGTCTATATGATTGATCGTGCGATCGCGAGCGAGCCGTTGAAAAAGCCGTCGGATGTGCTGCAAGAATTGCAGCCGCATTTTCACTTTCGACTCACTTACATCGAAAAGCCCGACCATTTTTCCGACGAGGTTCAGGAACAATTCAAATCTTATGACCTCGCTTATGATGATGAAGATGACCATATCTATGCAAAACTGCAATCGGGTGGCTATTTGAAACTCGGTCCGCTGATTACAACAGATATTAACGATGCCAATGCCAGCGCAATTTTCGTTCTTCTGGCACTGCTTACAATTGTCAACGCAGTGCTGTTTTTTGCCATTTTATATTTTGCTTTTTCCACATTGTGGCGCGAGGCGCGAGCCATCAGATTGACAGCCAATGCGTTAGGCGAAGGAAACCTGACTGCACGGGTTCCAAAAATTCGCAGCGAACCGTTGAAAATGATCGGCCATGTTATCAATGATATGGCAACCCGTCTTGAACTTCTCGTCGGTCATAGCCGTACCATGATGCATGCGATGGCGCATGAATTCCGCACACCTCTTGCCCGATTGCGCTTCGGCTTGAGCATGTTGGAAGATTCCGATCCGGAAGAAAAAAAGAAGCTTTATGCAGGAATTGACAAGGATATAGACGAGCTTGAACAATTGATTAAAATATCGCTCGATTATTTCCGTATGAACAACAAAAACATGCCGACAAAGCTTGAAAATGTCCATATCAAGCGTTGGGCAGAAAATATCATTGATGATCTGTCATTGTTGAAGCCGAAGGGATTTGAAGTCAGTTATAATATTGCCAATGTGGATAGTTCCATTGATCCGAAATTGGCTGCAATGGCGTTTCGCAATATCATTCTGAACGCTTTCAAATATGCCCGTTCAAAGGTTTATATCCATGTTTATAAACAGGATGATGCGCTGATTTTCGAGTTCGATGATGATGGGCCGGGTGTGGCGGAAAGCGTCAGAGAAGAAATATTTTCGCCTTTTTTCCGGCTTGATAACGATAAATCCGGCTCACATGAGGGGTATGGTGTCGGCCTCTCGTTTGTGCGTGCTATTGCCGAACTCCACCATGGTTCGGCTTTTGTCCTTTCAAGCCGCTTGGGGGGCGCACGTTTTGTCATGCGCTTCGGGCTTTAGCGCGGGCGCCTGAAAAATACGCTTTTTAAAGATAAGCGGAAAGCGTTTCAATGAGCTTGCTATTCAACTCATGCTGTTCTTTTTGCCACTTTGTAACGAGTTCGTCGGAAACGGTTGTTTGCCCGTCAAGTTTACTTAACAGACTTTTCCAGAAACTGTGATAAGTGTAATTGGAAACTTCTCCGGTAATATCACAGGCTTCAAGTCGGGAACCGATATTGGTGATAAGGTCGGTCAAATGCCGCGGTTCCATCTCTCCCTGATCCCAATTGGTATGGATAAATTGCGGCGAAAGCGCATCCTTGTCGATTGACAGATAGACGGGAAGATTTTCCTTATAAATGCTGCTAATAAAGGCCGACATCATGTCATCGACATTGGCAAATGTCTGGAAAGCATTTTTCAAGCCCAGAATATTTGCCCAGCTCACATCCACTTTTGTCGACCAATAGGTCAATTTGCCGGACATAAGCGGCTTCAAGCGGTTTTCGACGGCATGTTTCACACCAATATCGCCGGAGGTAATGCCGACGACGTGAACATGGTCGACAAATGACAAGGAAGCAGCATGACTGATCCATGAACCGCAATGGATACCGAAAGGATAACGCATATTGTCGGGATGGTTATCAATCACAATGAGCGTTAAAGGTTCTTGTTTGATATGTTTGTGACAATGTTTTATCAACAATTGGCTGACATGGTGATAATCGCCACTTCCAAGAAAAACCGGTCCATAAGTTTCCGGCATCTGCTTTTCAAGTTCCATTTCGAGCTTACGAAAATTGGAAAAAGTCGTAGCGTAACGGATACGGTCTTGACACCCGCTTAAATCGATATTGATCGAATTGTCGAATGTTCCCACACTATTGTCAAAATCGAGGATAACCGGATTTTTCATCAGTTTTGGTCTCCTTGAAGTTCAAGATGGGCGTCACTCTCGAAATGATGCCGGAAGTGTTTCAATATCGCTCGCAACAAAGGATTGCGAATATAGACGGCATGGCGTGTATAAACGAATTTTGCGCCAAGATAGGCTTTGATTTCAGGATCGGTCCAACCGGCAACATAATATTTGAAGCCATTGAGGCGGGCATATTCAAGATTGAAAAACCAGCTTATGAAATAGAGATTATTGTCGGTTGCAAGCGGGTAATCGAAGCCGATATATTTATCGACAAGCATGTTTTTATAGGCAAAACAAATATTGTAACCGATGAGCTTGCCACTTTTTTTATAGACAACAACCCGCAGGCTTTCGTCGCCCGTATGTAACAAATCGTAGAAAAAATCTTCGCTCAAAAGATCGAAATGGATTTCGCTCTGTTGAAAGACCTGCAAATAAAGCTGGTAGAAGTGTTTTATCACCTCGTCACTTTGAAGATAAGGCGAGTTGGCGGTTAAAACATCAATTTCCAGATTTTCCATGGCACGGAGTTTCCGACGAAAATCCTTGCGACGATTTTTAGAAAAACGGGAAAGAAAATCATCCTGTGAAGAATAATCGACCGGTACATAGGCAAGCGCTTGACCGGAAACAGAAATAAAGCCCGCCTGTTCCAATTGTTGGAGAAAATCCGCAGTTTTTCTCGCGTCTTCATCGGATATAAGAGGCGAAGGGGAGGGCAAGTCTTTGACAATGACAAGCGGGAAATTTTTGCCTTCTTTTTCTTTCAAGAAAAGCGCCGCTTGAGTTGCATCAAAAGGCGTGGGCAAAGGCGAAAATTCCGAGACAGTTGTGCCGACAAATAGTGTTTTATACTTCAACAGCCGTGACCAGAATTTATAGAGCGGTATTTTTTTCAAACGCTTTTGATCTTCATTATCCATTGTTGTTGTGAGATCAAAAAGAGCTGAAAAAACCGGAAGTCCGGCCTCGGAAATATCTGCCTTGAAATCAACAGGCGGGTGGCGCAAAAAATCGCTTAAAAGATAATCCGGTTCAAGCTTGTTCGACCAGGCTTTAATGGCGTTGTCTATCTCTTTTCGATTTCCCATATTTCACCGGTTTGTCTGTCAAATTTCTTGAAAGAATCGGATTGAAATTCGCTTACGCGTCTAAAATTCCCAATGAGCCAATTATCAGCACGCCGGATAAAAAGCCTGAAATTTCAAAAAATGCGAAGAATAAACTTCAACACTTAATGTGAAGGGAAACGCGTCTCCCCTCACGCCCATTGTTTGCCGGATCGGCTTAAACGCCGATCCGGCAATGTTTTATTGTTCTTTCTTTGCACGTGTAATCAATTGGTCAAGCAGCGAAATTGCTTTGTCAATTTCTTCTGTTGTGATGAGCAATGACGGTGCAAGTGTGATGACGTTTTTATAATAGCCACCGACATCGAGAACGAGACCGGTTTTTTTGCCCTGCCAGTCAAGGTCGCCCGAAAGGCCGATGTCGACCATGCGATCAAGAAGGGCTTTATTCGGTGTGAAACCGTCTTCGGTGCAAATCTCGGCACGCAAGGCCAAGCCCAAACCGTCAACATCACCAATTTCCGGATGACGTTTCTGAAGATCTTGCAATCCTGCCAGAAAATGTTTGCCCTTTTCCATAACCATGGTTTCATAATCGGTTTCACCAAGCATATGGAAAACTTCAACACCGAGCGCAGTTCCAAGCGGGTTCGAGGCGAATGTTGAATGGGTTGACCCCGGAGGGAATATTTTCGGATTAATCAATTCTTCACGTGCCCAAAGGCCACCCAAAGGATTAAGACCATTGGTGAGCGATTTGGCGAAAACAAGAACATCAGGGGTTACGCCGAAATGTTCAATCGACCATAATTTGCCCGTGCGATAAAATCCCATCTGGATTTCGTCGACGACAAGAAGAATGCCATGCTCGTCCAGAACTTTCTTGATGCCTTTAAAGAAGTTTCTTGGCGGAATAACGTAACCGCCAGTCCCCTGAAGAGGCTCGATATAGAAGGCAGCGTATTCGGTTTCGTTTGCTTTCGGATCCCATACGCCATTATATTCTGTTTCAAACAGGCGGGCGAATTCGTTGACGCAATGTTCGCCATATTCTTCAACGGTCATTCCTTTAGGACGGCGGAACGGATAAGGGAAGGGCAGGAACATGGCGCGTTCGCCAAAATGCCCGTAACGACGGCGATAGCGATAGCTTGATGTGATAGAAGAAGCGCCCAATGTGCGGCCGTGATAGCCACCTTCAAAAGCAAACATCAGGCTCTTTCCGGCCTTGGCATTACGAACGACTTTCAGAGAATCTTCAATACATTGCGAGCCGCCGACATTGAAATGGATACGTCCGTCAAGGCCGAATTTCTTTTTCATATCTTCGGCGATGATTTTGGCCAATTCGATTTTTGTCGGATGCAAATATTGGCTGGCAACCTGTGGCAAGGTGTCGATCTGCTTTTTTAACACATTATCAAGGCGGGGATTTGCGTAGCCAAAGTTACAGGCGGAATACCACATTTGCAGATCAAGGTAAGGGACACCTTCGAGATCATACATATAGGAGCCTTCGCAGCCAGCAAATACTTTTGGCGGGTTTACATAGTGGACAGTGTCGCCGAAGGAGCAATATTTTGCTTCATCGGCAAGTAGCCGAGACTCGAAAGCCTTGGCATCAGCGTTTGTCATTTTTTCTGGTTTTGCCATATTTGCACTCCAAACTAAAAGATAGTCAGAATTTTAGAGCTAGAAAGCGTTAGGGCTGTTGTGTTTGTGTTTTGCTTTAGTAACAAAACTTGTCTTTCAATCCGGCCACGTGGAAAATTATGGTTACAAAGTCGGATGAATCGGCCGAAAATGTCATAAAGATAGGTAATGTTTGTCGTTTTCAGCAGATTGACGCAATCAACCGACTTTGAAATATCCGTGGTCATGAACCATAGCGAATAAAACAATTGGCAGATCCATTGAATCTGCCAATCGAATTTTCAAAAAAATCTCGTATAAGTTTGTAACCTTATATAAATTTGCCTCTAAGCTTCATCTCTCTCATTAGGGATTTTTGCATATACAATAAGAGCAACAGCGCAAATCAAAGTAATGATGACCTGTGCAATAGCAAAACCCATAGCAGACAGGATGGTTCCCGTTTCATTGAGCAAATATTGTGCAATCATCGGCGTCGAACCGGCAAATATCATTGAACAAACCTGATAGGTTACCGAAATTGCCGTATAACGAACCCGGGTAGGAAATGCTTTTACGAGAATACCCGCAAGAGCCGCATAATAGAGCGAGTGCGGGACGGTTGCCAAAGCCATACCGATCATTGCTAACGGCATGGATTTTGTCTCGATGAGTGAAAACATCAGTGGCAACATGAAAATTTCAGGAATAAGCATCCATGTAACGGTTTTTCGTAAATCGAATTTTGAGGCCAGAATGGCACCGAAAGGCTGCACCAGAAGTTGGACAAAGATAGCAACACTGACGATTGATAGAAATTCGGTTCTTGTAAAAAGCTTTTCATGAACCGCCCAGGCAAGCGCAAAAGTTGTTTTGAAATAGGTCGCTGTGACTGTTATGATCGTCGCACCAATTCCCAGCAAAACGATTGCCTTATATTTTTTTAATACGTCTGCAATCGGAAGGCGGGCAACCGCTTTTTCTTTCTGTATTTTTTCCATTTCGGGTGACTCATCCACACTCATGCGGATGATAAGACCTATGATAACCAGAATAGCGGAGAACATGAAAGGCAAGCGCCATCCCCAACTGAGAAACTGTTCATCAGGCAATGTCGAGAAAAATAGAAAAACCAATGTTGCAAGCAGATTTCCGGCAGGTGAGCCTTGTTGAGCAAAGGCAGCATAAAAAATAGATTTTCCTTTTGGCGCATGTTCGGCGGAAAGAACTACGGCGCCACCCCATTCGCCTCCCATTGCCAAACCCTGGATCAATCGCAAAACAACGAGCAGAATAGGCGCAACAATACCGACATTTTGATATACCGGTAAAAATCCTATCAAGGCTGTACAAGAACCCATTAACAGGAGCGTTGCTACCAATGTTTTTTTGCGGCCGATACGGTCACCCAAATGGCCGAAGACAATTCCGCCGACAGGTCTTGCAAAAAAGCCCACCCAAAACGTTGCGAATGCAGCCAGAGTTGCTGTTCCCGGATCTGTTGTCGGGAAAAACAGTTTCCCTAAAACCAATGCAGCGGCTGTGCTATATGCATAAAAATCATACCATTCGATTGTCGTTCCGATGAAAGAGGCAATACCAGCTTTACGTGCGCGACGCGTTCTTTCCTTTATATTTTCTTCCATAGTTTGTTTTGTCCAAGATAAAACATGAATATTGTTAAACGGGGACGTTCAAACTTGGGATGTATTTGAAGTTCCTCCCCCTGAAATCGAACCACCTTTTAATAAGCCTCCTGGCGGTCATTACGCAAAACGACAGAACACCTTTTGTCGCAAGCTTTGGTAAAGCTTTCGACTGAAAGTTAAAAATAGGCTGTCGTTGATCCTCCCAATAGATTCCATGAATGGAATACTCTTTAAATAAAGAAGGTTTTTATTTGAATATCAAGGAAAAAATGCGTCGGCTAAACAATATATCGCATAATCCAATCAGTTTTTTTTGAACGAAATAGTAAGTCACGGCATGGCTTCCGGAAAATGCATTGATAAATCGGGAAGCCTTAAAAAAATCGTTAAGCTAAAAAACATTCCGCGTTGTAATTTGAATGGTGAAATTTGAAACGGGATATTTTGCAAATGCGCATCTGGAATGTTCAGATGATGTCTCTTGATAAAACTGCTTGGCATGAATGGCTTTTCATGCTTTCAATAGCACTTTCTGGAGTTCAAGTTTTTTGCATTCATTCACTTTGCGCGTGAGATCTTGCGGAGAAGAAAATGAAAACAGCACTTGTGTTGCAACATCTCGAATTTGAAAATGCCGGTTTGATCGGGAATATTCTTGGCAAACGGGGATATGAGCTCAAAAAACTTGACGCGACGAGAGATGACATTTCTTCGTTTCGGTTAACTGAAGCCGATGTTGTCGTTATTCTGGGTGGTCCTATCGGCGTTTATGATGGCGCACGCTATCCCTTTATCAATCAGGAATTGACGCTCATAGAAAATTTCTTAAAAATCAAAAAACCGATGATCGGTGTATGTCTGGGAGCGCAATTGATTGCAAGCGTTCTCGGTGCAAAAGTACAACCGATGGGTAAAAAAGAAATCGGCTTTTCGAGCTTGCAATTAACCGATGAGGGGCAGAAAAGTGCGCTTGAGCTGATCGGTACGACACCGGTTCTTCATTGGCATGGTGACCAGTTCGAGATTCCGGATGGTGCGAAGCGTCTGGCAGAAACCGGCATTTGTCCCAATCAGGCTTTTTCTTATGAAAATGTTTTGGCATTACAATTTCATCTTGAAGCCGATCTCGATTATTTTGAACATTGGTTGGTAGGCCATGCCGCCGAGCTTTCGCAAGCCGGAATTGATCCGGTTAATCTTCGCAATGATGCAAAAAAATACCAAGGGGATTTGAGAATAAAAGCTGAAAAAATTTTCAATCTCTGGAGTGAGGAATTTTTGAAAAATATCTGATTGTTGCAACATTCCTTCCGCCAATAAGACAATTTCTTTAATGAAAATCTTGTTTTGTGAAGGTGAATTGAAAACGGCTGTACCGCTTCATGCATTGATAATTCTTTTTTTTTGAAGATTGTGCTTTGTAACATTTTACACGAAATTCACTCTGGCCTTTGCGTAAGGTAAGGCGCGCTCTTTATAAAATCGGTTGCAAAATTTTCGCCCCCCGACATCGCGTAGCTTCATTTGATTTTTGCCGTGATTTAAAATGAAAAAATAAGGAAATAACTGTTCCGGCTTTTTTATTAATCGTAAAACAGAGGTAAAGTTATTCTGCCGTTGTTATCAAGGCAGAATAACCGGATGAGGCACTGTCTCTGGTTTTACCAGCCCAAAGGCCAAATGTTTTCCTGAAATATTCAGACCTATTCGGAAAACAAAATCACATATTCGGGTAAACGGGTCCTTCGCCACCTTGTGGACATGTCCAGGTAATATTCTGATTTGGATCCTTGATGTCGCACGTTTTACAATGGACACAATTTTGCGCGTTAATGACATAGGTTTCCCTGCCATCCTTTTCGATCCATTCGTAAACGCCAGCGGGGCAATAACGTGTCGACGGTCCGGCATAAACGGTTAGCTCCGATTTTTCCTGAACATCGAGTGAGGTGACTTTCAAATGGCAAGGCTCGTTTTCCTCATGATTGGTATTTGAAAGAAAGACACTTGAGAGGCGGTCAAAACTGACAACACCATCAGGTTTCGGATATTCTATAGGTTTATGTTTTTCTGCCGGTTCAAGATATAGATAATCCGGTAGACCATGCGACATTGTACCAAATAATGAAAAGTGGAAGAGCGTTTGACACCACATGTCAAAGCCGCCCAGACGGACACCTTTTTTCGTGCCATATTTTGATAGCAACGGTTTGACATTACGTACCGGATAAAGATCTTTTCCGATTGCACTGTCACGCCAGCCATTTTCTATTTCTGTAATTTCATCATGACTGCGGCCGGATTTTAACGCATCGGCAATGGCATTGGCAGCATAAATGCCGGATAACACCGCATTATGCGATCCCTTAATGCGGGGAACATTCATAAAACCGGCCGAACATCCGATCAAAGCGCCACCCGGAAAAGTCAATTTCGGTACGGATTGCCAGCCGCCTTCGGTCAGAGAACGGGCACCATAGGCAATACGTTTGCCACCTTCAAATATCGGGCGAATAGCCGGATGTGTTTTGAAGCGCTGAAATTCTTCAAACGGAGAAAGGTAAGGATTTTTATAGTTGAGGTGGACAACAAATCCGACAGCAATCTGGTTGTTTTCCATGTGATAGAGGAAAGAGCCGCCACCTGTCGCATCATCAAGCGGCCAGCCCAATGTATGCTGGACAAGCCCCGCATGATGCTTTTCCGGATTGATCTCCCACAACTCTTTTATGCCTATGCCATATTTCTGGGGTGAGCGCCCTTTATCAAGCTCGAACTTGTTGATGAGCGTTTTTGCGAGTGAACCGCGTGCACCTTCCCCAATCAGCACATATTTGCCGAGAAGTTCCATGCCCCGCATATAATTGGGGCCTTGGCTACCATCTTTTTCAACGCCCATATCACCTGTTGCAATGCCTGTAACAGCCCCGTCTTCATTATAAAGAACTTCAGTGGCCGCAAAACCGGGATAGATCTCGACGCCGAGGGCTTCCGCTTTTGTCGCAAGCCACCGGCAAACATTTCCCAAAGAGACGATGTATTTTCCATGATTGGAGAGAAGTTTCGGCATAATCCGGTTGGAAATCTGCTTGGCTCTCGTCTCGTCCAACATGAAAATATGGTCTTCTTTTACCTCCGTTGTGAAAGGATGATTTTGTTCATTGCGCCAGTCAGGCAAAAGAGTGTCAATCCCGATCGGATCGACAACAGCACCGGATAGAATATGGGCGCCGACTTCAACACCTTTTTCAACGATAACAACCGAAAGATCGGGATTGATCTGTTTCAGTCTGATAGCTGCCGAAAGGCCGGCCGGACCGGCACCAACGATAACAACATCAAATTCCATGCTCTCGCGCGGAGGTAATTCATTCATTTCAAAGTGCCTTTTCAAGCTCCGGAATAACGTCGAAAAGATCACCAACCAATGCATAATCGGCAATATGCATCATGGGTGCATCTTCATCCTTGTTGATTGCGACGATGACGCGTGAATCTTTCATGCCTGCAAGGTGCTGGATAGCACCGGAAATGGCAACTGCGATATAAAGATCCGGTGCAACAACTTTTCCGGTCTGTCCGACTTGCCAATCATTGGGGGCGTAACCGGCGTCAACGGCTGCACGGCTTGCACCCACTGCAGCACCGAGCTTGTCGGCAAGCGGAAGCAGAATAGACATGAAATTTTCTTCCGAGCCGAGGCCACGTCCACCCGAAACAATGATTTTTGCCGAAGTGAGTTCGGGCCGGTCACTCTTTTTAACCTCTTCGCCGATATAACGCGACAAAGACGGGTCTGCTGCCGGTGTAATTTTTTCAATTGTTGCTGTACCGTTTCCGGCTTTTGCCTTGAATGAAGCGGTACGCACTGTAATAACCTTTTTGTCGTCCGTTGACTGGATCGTTTCAATAGCATTGCCCGCATAAATCGGACGTTTGAATGTGTCGGGCGAGACAACCTCGACAATGTCCGAAATCTGCATGACATCAAGCGATGCCGCAACCCGTGGCATGATATTTTTGCCATTGCTGGTCGATGCCGCCATGATGACATCATAATCTTTGCTTTGCGCAACAATTGTTGCAGCTACCGGTTCGGCCAATTGCTGTTCGAGATAGTCGGCTTCTGCCAGAAGTACTTTATGGACATTGTCGAGTTTTGCGGCCTGTTCGGCAACCGTCTGTGCATTTTTTCCACAAACGAGGATATCGACATCGCCACCGATTGCATGGGCTGCGGTTAAAGCTTTTGCTGTCTGTTCCGACAATTCCGCATTGTTATGTTCGGCCAATAAAAGAATGGTCATATTGAAATCCTTCCCTTGATGCTCAGAGGACGCCCGCGTCATTTTTCAATTTTTCGACAAGTTCGGCAACATTTTTAACCTTTACGCCTGCCTTGCGGGCCTGTGGTTCTTCCACTTTCAGGATTTTTAGTCGCGGCTGGCTGGAAATATTGAACTCGGAAAGTGTTTTTTGCTCGATCGGCTTTTTGCGTGCTTTCATAATATTGGGAAGCGAGGCATAGCGCGGTTCATTCAAGCGAAGATCAACGGTAAGAACAGCCGGAAGTTTAACTGCAATGGTCTGTAAACCACCATCGACTTCCCGCGTTACAATAGCCTCGCCATCCTTCAGCTCAAGCTTGGAGGCAAAAGTGGCCTGTCCCCAACCGAGAAGAGCCGCAAGCATTTGGCCTGTCTGGTTGGAATCGTCATCAATAGCCTGTTTGCCGAGGAAAACCATATCCGGTTTTTCGCTGTCAACCACCGCCTTCAGAACTTTTGCAACCGAAAGCGGCTCGATTTCATCATCTGTTGTAACCAGAATTGCCCGATCAGCACCAACGGCAAGAGCGGTCCGCAATGTTTCCTGTGCAGCCTGCGGCCCGACACTTACAGCAACGACTTCATTTGCGCGACCGGCTTCTTTTTCGCGAACAGCCTGTTCAAGCGCTATTTCGTCAAACGGATTCATCGACATTTTGACATTAGCAAGTTCGACGCCTGTTCCGTCACTTTTTACGCGCGGCTTGACGTTGTAATCTATCACACGTTTTACAGCTACCAATATTTTCATAGGCCTATCCCTTTGCTAGAACCGCTGATCGTTTCCATTGTGCATTCGATGTTATTCGGTTGGCAAGATAATGTATAGAAGCAACATTACCTTAATCCAACCATTTTTATTGACTTTCGGGTTTGAAACCTTCCGTCAATCAAGCAACGAGTTTGCCATAATGAATGACATTCTCGATATGCACATCGCTTGAACCAAAAAGCATTTCAATCATTGTTAAACGACGGAAATAATGCGCGCCGATATATTCCATTGTCATGCCGATACCGCCGTGAAGTTGTACCGACATTTGCCCTACAAAACGGGCAGATTTATTGATTTGCGCTTTGGCTGCAGAGAGAGTGGCAAGACGTTCCTGTCGATCCTGCGCATTCAGCATCATCATCGCATAATAGCTCATGGAGCGGGCTTGCTCGGATGCAATCATCATATCAACGGCTTTGTGTTGGAGTGCCTGAAAACCGGAAATAGCGACACCGAATTGCACACGCTGTTTCAAGTAATCGACAGTAAGATGCAGTAGTTGATCCATAATGCCGGCAGCTTCTGCCATCATCGCAACCATACCTTCTTGCAAGGCACGTTCGATAACGGGAAAAGCTTCGTTTTCCTTGCCAAGGCGGTTTTCTTCGTCAATCAAAACATTTTTGAATGTAATGTTGGACGCACGCCCGCCGTCGGCGCTCTTGTAATGAGCGGCCTCAACGCCTTTTGTGTCTGCTGGCACGATAAACAAACCAAGGCTCTCTTCAGGTGCTTTGTGTTCGCCGGTTCTGGCACTGACAATATAATAATCGGCACCTTCTGCATAAGGGACGACCACTTTCGTACCATTCAGCGCATATTGATTTCCACTTTTTTTAGCAGACAATTCGATGTTGAAAGGATCATTGAAAGTCTTTGCCTCATTATGGGCAAATGCAAAACGTTTCTGACCTTCAATCATAATAGAAAGCAGCTTGCTCTTCTGGCTGTCATTTGCAGCTTTCGACAATATGACGCCGGGAATGACAATATTGTTGAGATAGGGAGCGGCGACTAAACCCCTTCCCAAGGCCGACATAACAATGCCGGTTTCTTCGATACCATAGCCAAGCCCGCCATCAGCTTCCGAAAAAGGCATCATTGTGAGACCCATTTCCACCAGTTGTTGCCAATCGGCATCACTAAAACCGCGAGTATTTTTCCGGGCGTTGTCAATAGCTTCCAGTGTCGAGAATTTTTCGCGAACAAAACGGCCAATGCTGTTTTCCAACATGGATTGTTCTTCATTAAGTTGAAAGTCCATTTTAGCCTCACATTCCCAAAATTGCTTTTGCAATTACATTATGCTGAATTTCGTTTGAACCACCATAGATCGAAACCTTGCGTGTGTTCATATAAAGTCCGGGAACACCACGGGCCCAATCCACACCGTCAGGCAGAGCTGCTGCATCACTTCCCGCCAATGATAACGGGCCGGCAAGTTCAAGTAATAATTCGGTTGATGCTTGCTGAAGCTCGGAACCCTTGATTTTCAAAATAGATGATGCCGGATCAGGGGCTTTATCGCCTGCAACTTGTTTTGATAAAACGCGCATTTGCGTTATTTCCAATGCCTTCAATTCGATTTCAAGCCAGGATAGCCGTTCCCTGAAACCGGTATTTTCCCACATGGTTTTCTGATGATAAGGAACAGTTTTGGCAATTCGTTTGATCCGCGATACACGTTCTTTGGTAAGCCCCAACCGTGCAATTCCGGAACGTTCATTCGCCAAAAGGAATTTGGCATATGACCAGCCTTTATTTTCTTCGCCGACAAGATTTTCGGCCGGTACTTTTACGTCGGAAAAGAAAATTTCATTAACTTCATGTCGCCCGTCAATGGTAATAATGGGGCGGATAGTGATGCCTGGGGTTTTCATATCAATAAGGATGAATGATATACCGGCCTGCTTTTTTACATTGGGATCTGTTCTGACGAGACAGAATATCCAGTCCGCATATTGACCGAGTGTTGTCCATGTTTTTTGTCCATTGACAATGTAATAGTCGCCTTCACGAACAGCTCTTGTTGTCAATGATGCGAGATCGGAACCCGCGCCTGGTTCGGAAAATCCCTGACACCACCAGTCGTCAAGATTGGCGGCACGTTTCAGAAAACGTTCTTTTTGCTTTTGGTTTCCAAATGTCGCAATCACCGGACCAACCATAAAGCAGTTGAACTGGAGCGGAAGGGGAACCGCATTGTAGAGGACTTCTTCGGTAAAGATATAGCGCTGGATAGGCGTCCAGTCTTTTCCCCCCCATTCAATCGGCCAATGCGGTACAGCAAGCCCTGCAGCGTTGAGAATACGTTGCGAGGTCACCATTTCTTCTTTGCTCAAACTCTCGCCGGCACTTACCTTTTCCCGAATTTTTTCGGGAATTTCGGTCTGGAAAAAATGCCGCAACTTATCGCGGAATTTCAGCTCTTCATCAGTAAAACGCAAATCCATAATGACACCTCAATTAATTTCAAAAAGTCCGGCACATCCCATGCCGCCGGCTACACACATTGTAACAACCGCATAACGTACACCGCGTCGTTTGCCTTCTATCAAAGCGTGGCCGACCAATCGCGCACCGCTCATTCCAAAGGGATGCCCGATGGCGATCGCCCCCCCGTTGACATTGACAATTTCCGGATCAATTCCCAATGTGTCGCGGCAATAGACTGACTGCGATGCAAACGCTTCATTGAGTTCCCACAATCCTATGTCGGAGATCTTCAAATGATGGCGTTGCAGTAATCGGGGAACCGCAAAAACGGGACCGATGCCCATCTCTTCAGGTGAACAGCCGACCGACACAAAGCCGCGAAAAATACCGAGTGGTTCGAGATTTTGTTTGCTTGCCTGTGTTTTGGACATCAGCACACAAACCGAAGCACCGTCGGATAGCTGGCTTGCATTGCCTGCTGTCACAAAACGTTCGTCTTTAACCGGATTAAGTTTTGACAATGCTTCAAGTGTTGTGCCGGGGCGGTTGCCTTCATCTTTTGAAAGGGTAACGGTTTCTTGTGTAACCTCGCCAGTCTCTTTGTTGGTTTTCGAGCAAATCGTTGTAATGGGCACGATTTCATCATCGAAAAGGCCTTCTTTTTGTGCTTTGGCGACCCGTCTTTGACTTTCTACAGCAAATTCATCCTGCGCATGTCTCGATATATTGTAGCGTTCTGCAACAAGATCGGCAGTGTCGATCATTGACATATAAATTTCCGGAATATGTTCTTTAAGCCAGAGATTGACGACAAGGTCACGCCGTACATTCGGCTGGACAAGGGAAATGGATTCTACCCCGCCAGCAACCATAGTCGGTACCTTGTCACACATGATGCGATGGGCAGCATCGGCAATTGCCTGTAAACCGGACGCGCAAAAGCGTGAAACAGTAACACCCGAAGATTTTACCGGTAATCCCGCAATAAGCGATGCATGGCGGGCGACATTGCCTCCCGTTGCTGCTTCCGGAAAGCCGCAACCAAGAACGACATCTTCAACATCGGCCGGATCAATACCTATTTTATTTATGGCCGCTTTGATACAATGGGCAGCGAGATCCGCACCATGTGTCAGGTTGAGACTTCCGCGAAATGCTTTGCCAATCGGCGTTCTGGCAGTCGAAACAATAACAGCTTCATCCATTTTCTCACTCCCGAATTAAACGATTTACACGGTGTTATGCCGGTCTTCCTCTCTTATGACCGGCAATTGTAAAATCGTATGGACTGGTCTTTGACCGATTGGTTTTAATCCCGTTCAGTCTTTCCTCTGTTCAGTCTTCAAAATGCTTGTTCGATTTGACCAATTGTTCAAGCAATGGCGCAGGCTTAAGACTTTCGTCACCGAACTCTTCGGCATAATGCTCAAGCCTTCCGGCAATGAGCTTCAGTCCTTTATGGTCGGCATAATAGATGGGGCCGCCGCGCCAGACCGGCCAGCCATAACCGTTGCACCAGATGACATCAATGTCACCGGGACGTGCAACAATACCTTCTTCAATAATGCGAGCGCCTTCATTAATCATGGGATAAATCAGGCGTTCGATAATTTCATCATCCGATATGGGGCGACGTTTTATGCCAAGCTTTTTCGATACATCTTCAATAAGCTTTTCAATTTCAGGATCGCGTTCGCCTGTCCTTGAGCCATTTTTATAAATATAATAGCCACGTCCGGTTTTTTGACCGAAATACCCCAATTCGCAGATAGCATCAGCGATCGGAAAGACTTGTCCGATTGCTTTGCGGTTACGCCAGCCAATATCAAGTCCGGCGAGGTCGGAAACTGCATAAGGCCCCATTTTGAATCCGAAATCGGTCATTGCCTTATCAATCTGCCATGGCAGAGCACCATCTTGTAACAATTTTTCGGAAGCTTCCGTTCTTCTTGCCAGCATCCGATTGCCGACAAAGCCATGACAAACGCCAACAACAACCGGAATTTTACCTATTTTTCTGGCAAAATTTACCGAACCGGCCAAAACCGGTAACGAAGTTTTTTTGGCTCTAACGACTTCAACAAGGCGCATAATATTGGCGGGTGAGAAAAAATGAAGTCCGAGTACATTTTCGGCGCGGGCTGTAACGCCTGCAATCTCGTTCACATCAAGGTAGGATGTGTTGGTTGCAAGAACAGCGGAAGGCTTTGCAATTTTATCAAGTGCGGTGAATATGTCTTTTTTCACCTTCATATCTTCAAAGGCGGCTTCGATAACCAGATCGGCGTGAGCTGCATGGTCAAGGCCGATTTTACCTTTAATAGATTCAACGCATTTTTGTCCGGCTTCTTTGGTCATCCGGCCACGTTCAACGAGGCTCTGATATGTATCGGCAATTTTTTTCAATCCACGCTCTAATGCTTCGGGATTTGTTTCAATAAGCGTAACAGGAAAACCCTTGCTCGCCGCGGCCATGGCAATGCCCGAACCCATTGTTCCGGCGCCTATGACTGCCAGCGAGTTTATCGTAACAGGGGTTGTATTGCCGGTGTCGATTTTTGCGGCAGCGCGTTCGGCAAAAAAAGCATATCGCATAGCTTTTGAACGTTCATCATTTTGCAAACAGGAAAAATGCTTTCGTGTACGCTTGAGATTATCTGCAAAATTTTCGTGAAACCCTGCCTGCATCGTGTCGATAAGAGCTTCAATTCCGGGATTTTCCGACTTGTGCTTGAGTTCTTTTTGAACCAGTGCATCAAAGGCCGGTTTATTATCGCGGCTAACAAAAGCTGCATCGTCCACACGGTTTTCATAGTGTTCGGCTACAAGCGTATTTGCCAGTTTTATTGCTTCTCCAACAAGATCGCCATCGGCAATAACCGAGATGATTCCATTCGACAGGGCGGCCTTTGCAGAAAGCGGTTTTCCGCTTTTTGCCAATTCAAAGGTTTTGTCAGCCCCTATGATGGGAGGCAAAAGTTGTAACGCTCCCGCACCGGGAATGAGTCCTAAATTGATTTCAGGCAGGCCGATTTGAGCTTTTGGCCCTGCTATACGTTTCGAGCAGCTAAGAGCAATTTCTGCACCGCCGCCAAAGGCTACACCGTTGATTGCAGCAACCACCGGTTTTTTGAAATGACGAATTTTTTCGATAAGATCGACAAGAACCGGAGACTTTGCCGGTTTGCCGAACTCGGTAATATCAGCACCTGCAACGAAGACATTCAGTTTTGAAGCAATGACTGCCGAACCAATGGCTTTATCGGCAGCGATTTTGTCCAAAGCTATGTCGATTTGCGACCGAAGCGCTTGGGACAAAGCATTCACCGGCGCATTATTAAGCCATATAATTCCTGTACCATCTCGTACTTCAAATGAAACAATGTCCGTCATTATTTACCTCCCAGCAATGAAAACGCCCCACAGCCAATGTCGAAAGCTGACCATTTCAACTAATTGATAGATGCAGAATGATTTTCGACACGTTCAGGAATACGGTTTGTAGAACCTACTCCCCCCTATGGAAACTCCAACCATTATTCTGCATAATGGAAAATAAAATGCAATGTCAAAGATCGAGTTTTGTTCACAATTATGTTTGCTGTGGTTTTTCAATCTACGAATTATCGGAATAAAGGAGATTTTTTTAGCAAAATAACATTTTCACTCGCGCCGTTTTGAAAAAGGTATGTCGCGTCAAAGTTGATTTTTACAAAAATATTCCGGTGGTTTGAACGTTGAGCCTGTAAAAAAAATTGCCCGTTTGCTTTGATAAAAGGGGGTGCAGGCAAAGATTGAAAATAGCTATTTTTCGTCTCTTATTCCGCCATGCAGAAAAATATTGACGGGTTCAGGTGAATTGGTTATCGTTGCCGGACAAGGGGTTGTCCGGGAGGAACTTTGCAACCTTTTTCACAAAACAAATACATAGAAGAATAGTGTAATCATACTATACTAAAATATAGTATAACCACTAATTTTAAATATAAAATAATATTATTCAAACAGATATAACGGGAGGATGCTATATGGTTTGGAATAAAATTATATCCTTATTTATTGCAGCAATAGGTATATTTATTTTTTCGGGTGTTTCATTTGCCGAAGAATATGTTGTTGGTGCTCACCTGCCATTAACGGGGGCTTTTGCACGGGCCGGACAAGCTTATCGCGAAGGTATGTTGGTTGCCGAACATCTTCATAACCTCAATAGCGAAACGAAGGTGAAATTCGATATTGTGGATGATGAAAGTACTGCAACCAAAGCGGTGACTGCTGTCGAAAAATTTGCAAGTAGCGGCGATGCGGCGATTATCGGCGGTTATGCTTCAAGCATTATCGGGCCTGCCTCCGAAGTGTCCAATCGTTATGGCGTTACTTATATGACGGCGGGTGCTGTATCGGAAGAACTGACAAGACGGGGCTTGAAAACCTTTTTCCGCGTTAATAACAATGGCGGTTACGCGGTTGCAGTCAATGGAATGCTTGACGAACTAAAACCGACAAAAGTTGCAATTTTTGTCAACACGCGTAGCGATGCTCCCAGTCTGCTTGCCAAAACGGTAGGAGCCCATCTCAAACAGCAAAACATCGAATTTGTCGAATATCCGTTTGACGCTTCAACCACCAATTTCCAACCGTTGGTCAACCGGATGCGTTTGCGCGACAAACCGGATGTTATCCTGATGATTGTCTATGAAAATGATTACATCGGAATTTTGCGTGCGGCTAAACTTATCAAGCCCGATGTCAAGGCTATGGTTGGAACATGGAGTGTCGCGACAGTCAAAATGCAGGAAGATTTTCCCGATCTTATGGAAAAAGTGATCGGTGCTGCTTTGATCTCCTTTCCGGCGGCTTTCAATGACGAGGAAGGCAAAACCTTTCAAGCAGCCTATAAAGAACTTTACGGCAAGGATGTCGATTATCAGGCAGTTTATGGTTATGTTCAGGCGAAACTTCTTTTCGATGCAATTGATCGCCTGGCCAAAAAGGGTTCATTCGACCGGACAAAACTTTCCGACGAATTACGTGCCGAAGAAGTTGACAGCCTGATTGGTAAAATCAAGTTTGATGATACCGGTGAGAACATCCATTTTTCGCTGCGTATGGCCCAGCATCAAGGCAAAGAACTGCCAATTGTTGCACCATTAGACCAAGCTACAAAACCGCTTCTGTTACCGGCACGTCCCTGGTGAAGGGTGCTAAACCGCGTTGTTTCGTATGCAATACGGAATGATTTCTTTTCTCAAAAATCAAGAGTTCTATGATGGATTTATTGCTACCGGCAATTTTTACAGCACTTACAATAGGGGCGGTTTATGCATTGATTGCTTTAGGCCTTGCTCTTGTTTTCGGTGCGATGAAGATTATCAATCTTGCTCATGGTGAACTGGTACTATTGGCAGCCTATATCGGCTACATGTTTGAAAGCCAGTGGGGGTATAACCCTTATCTTGCAATTCCGGTAGCGTTTTTGGTGGTCGGGCTCATTGCATGTCTCATTTTTATCTTGCTCAACCGGATAACCAGACAACGCGAACTGAATTCGCTGATATTCACCTATTCGTTCGGTATTATTATTACCAATGCAATTCTTATCATAGCGCGAAACGAGCCACGCATGAGTGCCGATATGCAGGAAACGGTCGAACCGCTTCTCGCAATTGATATTTTTGCCACTTACAGTCAGCTTATTGCGCTTGTTCTGGCAATTCTTCTCATGTTGGCTTTGTGGCTTTGGCTCAAAAACAGTTGGTACGGGCGGGCGGTGCGCGCTGTCACTTCAAATCGTAATGCAGCCAAGCTGATGGGTATCAACCCCGTTCGCACCGAACTTATTTCATTTGTTATCGGTGCTTTGCTTGCGACTGTCGCCGGAATAGCACTTTATACTTTTCAGCCGATCACTCCCGGCCTTGGACATATGCTGACGATCAAAGCCTTTATTATCACGGTGCTTGCCGGTATCGGTTCGATTCCGGGTGTGTTGATAGGTGCGATTTTGCTGGCTCTGGCCCAGACTATGACCGAAAGTTATTTCAATGCGTCATTTGCCAATATGGTTTCGATGCTGCTTTTCCTCGCTGTACTGATTTTCCTTCCGAATGGTCTTTTCGGCAAAACACAGCGGAGAGGTTAGAAAAATGGCAAAGCTTCAATCTTCTATTTTGTTTGTCTTGCTCATTATCATTGCAGGCGTGTTGCCATTCTTCCTGAATGATTATTATTTGATGACGATTATCTCGTCATTGGTCATTGCGGGGCTTGCCTTATCATGGGCGATGCTTTCCAATCTTGGTGGCATGACGAGTTTCGGCCATGCAGCGTTTTTTGGAATAGCATCTTATGCGAGCGCAATTGTTACCATGCGCTGTGGAGTTCCGGTTTTGCTTGCTGTTCCATTTGCGGCAATTATCGCGGCTCTTTCAGCCGTTTTGATGTTGCCGATTATAAGATTGTCAGGGTCCTATTTTGCTCTGGCTATTCTTGGTTATGCGCAAATTTTCTATGGTCTGGCTGTCGAAATGCCGCAATGGACAAATGGTTCTGCAGGCATAAGCTCCATCCCGCCGCTTCCGGAAGTTTTGGGAATCGATTTTTCACAACGTCTTGGTGCTTATTTTCTGATGCTTGCCATCATTCTGGTTATCGCATTTATCTATGGTTCCATTCTGCGTTCCAGAACCGGTTTGGCATTGAAAGCTATAGCCGAAAGCGAGGATGCAAGTCTGGTTGTCGGTGTCAATGCTGTCAGGCTCAAATTTCTCATTCTCTTGTTATCGGCTTTCATTGCAGGACTTATCGGCGCTTTTAATACGCATCTCATTGGCTCCCTCAATCCGGATGATGCATTTTCTGCCAATTGGAGCCTTTTGCCGATCATTGCCGCTATTTTTGGTGGCTCCCGAACATTGTGGGGGCCGGTTATCGGCGCTGTCGTAATCTATCTGTTCGACCAGATCGTAGCAAAAGAATTTTTTGCGGCTGTTTTCCATACTTCGGTCGGTCACCAGATCATTCTGGGGATTATTCTGGCAATACTTATTCTCGTTGCTCCGGATGGACTTTTATCGCTCTTTTTCAAGAACAGGAAAGCTCATGCTTGAGATTAAAAATATTACAGTCCGGTTTGGCGGCCTTGTTGCTGTAAACGATGTGTCTTTCAGCGTTGGCAGCCATGAAATTCTGGGGCTTATCGGTCCCAACGGTGCCGGTAAAACAACGCTCTTCAATGCAGTTTCGGGGCTTGTTCGCCCGACACTCGGCCATGTCATTATGGACAAAAGCGATATAACGCGGTTGGCACTTTATAAACGTGCCCGTCTGGGATTGGGGCGCACCTTCCAGATTCCGAAGCCCATGCACCATCTCACAGTACGGGAAAATCTGATTGTTGCCCAAACTTTCGGCGCTCGCGAGAATAATCCGGAAAGGATAGATGAAATTCTGGAATTATTGGAGATAGCCCATAAAGCCGATAGCGATGCGGCGAGCGAGC
Organism: Bartonella sp. B10834G3; assembly: GCF_016102505.1. Taxonomy (NCBI): domain Bacteria; kingdom Pseudomonadati; phylum Pseudomonadota; class Alphaproteobacteria; order Hyphomicrobiales; family Bartonellaceae; genus Bartonella; species Bartonella sp. B10834G3. Next base: position 392,815 of record NZ_JACFOM010000001.1, on the reverse strand, counting down.
TTGCCATGCAGGAACTCAAACGGTTGGAAATTGCCAAAGCGCTAGCAACCAGACCGAAATTGTTACTGCTTGACGAGGTATTGGCCGGCCTTGAAAGTCAGGCAAAACGTATGTTTATGGAAAAATTGAAGCAGATCAATTCAACGCTTGGCATCGGAATTATTATTGTCGAACATGACATAGAGACAATTTCCAAGCTTTGTTCGCGGGTTATCGCATTGAATTTCGGCCAATTGATTGCCGACGGGACACCACGCGAAGTTTTCACCAACCCGAAAGTCATAGAAAGTTACACAGGTGCAAGTCATGTTGAAGATTGAAGATTTGCATACCGGTTATGGCGCGATCACGATATTGCGCGGTGTATCGCTCGAGTTTCCCGAAAAGCAATTGACAACCATTGTCGGTCCGAATGGCGCAGGCAAAACCACTTTGTTACGGGCAATTACCGGACTGTTACCATATCAGGGAACCGTCGAAATAAACGGCAAAAACGTTGCGGGAAAAAAGACTTGGGACTTTGTCGGTGTCAAACTCGCAATGGTTCCGGAAGGCCGTATGATTTTTCCGGATATGACAGTTGAAGAAAATCTCGCTTTGGGAGCTTTTGATAAACGTTGCCGTGCAACTTTTTCTTCCAAAGCGGAAGAAATGTATGTTTTGTTTCCCAAATTGAAAGAACGTCGTCTCCAATTGGCGGGGTCACTGTCAGGCGGCGAAGCGCAAATGCTTGCAATGGCGCGTGCATTGATGTCGGATCCCGAAATTCTTCTGATCGATGAACCTTCATTGGGGCTTTCACCGGTCATGGTGAAAGAGGTCTTCAATATTATCGGCCGCATGAAAGAGCATGGCGTAACAATTGTTCTCGTCGAACAGAATACCCGTATGGCCGTCAACATTGCCGATTTGGTCTATCTCATGCGCGATGGCAAGATTTTGCTAAAGCAACCGGCCGCCGATGTCGATCTTCATGCGTTACACGAACTTTATCTGGCACAGGAGTAGACAATGTCACTTCAGGAAATTATCGAACATCTCGCACTTCCGGCAATTGCTTCGCCGCTGTTTATCGTTTCCAATCCGCAATTGGTTATCGCTGAATGCTGCAATGGAATTATCGGTTCCATTCCTTCCCTCAATGCACGTCAAAAGGAAGATTTTCCCCTCATGCTTTCAACAATTGAAGAGGGTATCCAAAAAGCTGTCTCGACGGGAAAATGTGCGAAACCGGCTCCCTATGCGGTCAATCTGATTGTTCATGCGTCCAATGACCGGCTTGACCATGATCTTGGCGTTTGTGTCGAACATAAAGTTCCGGTGGTTATCACCTCCCTTCATGCGCCGGGAAAAGTGGTTGAAGCCGTTCATAATTACGGCGGAGTGGTGCTCCATGATGTCATCAGTATAAGGCACGCAAAAAAAGCATTGAACGAGGGAGTTGACGGTCTTATCGCCGTTTGTGCGGGGGCAGGCGGGCATGGTGGCTCGCTCAGTCCTTTTGCTCTCGTTGGCGAAATACGCCGGTTTTACGACGGTGTGATCGTTCTTTCGGGCGCAATATCACGCGGTGATGATATTCTAGCGGCTCAGGCAATGGGCGCCAATGCGGCTTATATCGGAACCCGTTTTATCGCAACTCCCGAAGCAAATGCGGTTGATGAATATAAAGAAATGATTATCCAATCGGATGCGAGCGGGATTGTTTACACGCCTTTTTTCACTGGTGTTAATGGCAATTACCTGAGGGAGAGTATTGTTCGTTCCGGCCTCGATCCGGATGATTTGAAAAATGGTCTGTCAGCAAATTTCGGTTCGACGCGGGTCAAACCGTGGAAAAATATTTGGGGTGCAGGACAGGGTGTCGGTAATATCGACGAAATATTGCCAGCATCCGAAGTCATTGCCAAATTGAAAAGGGAATATCGGACCGCTTTTCACCGTCTGCAAAATAAGGGGACAATCTATGTCCGGTAAAATACTGGTGGAAATGCCAATTCCTGAAATCTGTCATATTATTATGAACAGACCCGAAAAACATAATGCACTCGATCGGGAAGCGTACCGGTTGTTGACTGATGCGCTCCAGAATGCCGACGAGAACGAAAATATCAGGGTTATTGTGCTTTCGGGCGCGGGTAAATGTTTTACCGCGGGCAATGACCTTCATGATTTTACCGGAGAGAGTTTGCTTGATGGGAAAGGCCAGTCTCCGGGGTTGAAATTGCTGCTTACACTTCATGGCATGAACAAACCGGTCATTGCGGCTGTGGAAGGTTATGCGGTCGGAATAGGGGCGACAATGCTTAACCATTGCGACCTTGCCTATTGCGGAACGAGTGCCCGTTTCAGATTCCCGTTTGCAACTTTGGGGCTATCTCCGGAAGGTGGATCGACATTCTATCTCCCGCTTGCGGCAGGCTACAAAAAGGCAGCCGAATTGTTGTTTTTCGGGGATTTCTTCAGTGCGGAGGATGCCTTACAGTTCCATCTTTTGAACGCTATTGTTGAAGACAATAATGCCGTTTCTTATGCACTTCAAAAAGCGGAAAAACTTGCAAAAATGCCGTTTCAATCCATATTGGCAACCAAAAAAATGCTAAAAAAACGGAATAAGGATAAATTAGTGTCAATCCTTGAAGAGGAAGCAAAAACATTTCACAACTTGCGAATGAGTGCAGAAACTCAAAAAATTATCAAAGGATTTTTCAATAAATAACAGGAATCATAATGGCGCGTAAAAGAACACCTATTCCATCCAATGATATTCCGTTGACCGACAGCAACAAGGTTGACAGGAATACCGAACGCCATTTTGTGACCGCCCTCGGGCGCGGGCTGAAAGTGCTTGCCTGTTTTCGCCACGGGGACATTCTGCTTTCTAACAACGATATTTCCGAACGCTGCAATCTGCCACGTTCCACCGTTTCAAGACTAACCTACACGCTGATGCGTCTGGGCTATCTTTATTATGTTGAAAGCAAGGGGAAATACCGGTTGGGAGCGGCTGTCATCACGCTTGGTACGACAATGCTTTCAAGCCTTACTATAAGGTCCATTGCCAAACCTTACATGCAGGAATTGTCCGATATGAGCAAAGCTTCGGTCGGGCTTGGTATAGCCGATCACCGAAGTGCACTTTACCTTGAATATTGTACACCGGCGGATGGTTCGGTTTTGCCTACGCGTTTGGGAACGCGTATTTCCATTATCAATAGTGCAATGGGGCGTGCTCTACTTGCAGCCAGCAGCGAACGTGACCGCGAAGCGATTTTTTATGACATTCGCCGACGCGACGAAATCGAGTGGCCGGAAATATATGACGGAATCAAAAAAGCAATCCATGAACATGAAACCACGGGTTGCTGCACCTCTTTTCAAGACTGGCAACAGGATGTCAATGCGATAGCGGCAGGTTTTAATCCGGGTGAGGGATTGCCTGTTATGTCTATTAATGTGGCCGGACCTGCTAAAATGGTGAGGAGAGAACTACTGCTCGGAGAGGTGAAAAAGAAATTATTGGGAATCGTTCAGTTGTTGAAAAACAGCCAGACGATAGAAGGAGGAAATTATGACAGGAAAGTTAGACACTAGGAACGAGGTTCAGCACGACAGCAATGCAGCACCGGAAAACAGAAAAGCGATACCTGGTGAACCATTGGCGGGAGTGAAAGTGGTTGATGCTTCACGCGTTCTTGCCGGTCCTTTGTCTGCGCAATGTCTGGGAGATATGGGAGCTGATGTTATCAAGATAGAACATCCCGAACGTGGCGATGATACACGCGATTGGGGGGTGCGCATAGGCGAGCGCGATACAACCTATTTTTATTCGATGAATCGCAATAAACGTTCTATCGGTCTTGATTATACCGATAAAAAAGATCTCGATATTGTATTGAAGCTCGTCAAAAATGCCGACGTGTTCATTCAAAATTTCAAATATGGCGGAGCGGAAAAACTCGGTATCGGTTACGAACAATTGTCGAAGATAAACCCGCGGCTTATTTATTGTTCGATTTCCGGCTATGACCGCCATAGTTCGGAAAAAGAACGTCTGGGATATGACATCGTTTTACAAGGCGAAACGGGGCTCATGGGCATGAACGGCGATCTCGGCCAACCACCTTTAAAATTCGGTGTTGCGGTGGTCGATTTGTTTACCGGATTATATAGCGCCCAAGCAATCCTTGCCGCATTATATGAGCGGGAGCGGACAGGGCGCGGCAGCCATGTCGAAATATCGCTTTACAATACAGCCGTCCAGCTCACCGCCTATTATGGGCTGGAAGCCTTGGCCAATGGCAAAGATCCGCTAAAATGGGGTAACAATCACCCCTCGATTATGCCTTATGGTGTTTATGAAGCGGCAGATGGTCCGGTTGTTATAGCTGTCGGTAACTTCAGGCAATTTACGGCTTTCTGCACCAAAGTCATTGACCGGCCAGATATTATGGAAGACCCGCGTTTCAAGACCAATCTGGACAGAATAAAAAACAGGAATATTATTGGCCCGATTTTCAAGGAGGAAGTAAAAAAGTTTCCGCGCGCCGAGTTGATCCGTCGCATGAACGAGGTCGATATTCCCTGTGGCGAAGTGGACGGGCTTTATGCGGCGATGACTTCAAAACGCGCACAAGAAAATCAAATGGTGTGCGAGGTTGACCACCCGATTGCAGGAAAGGCCAAAGTCCTTAACCCGCCTTACCGTTTTCATGGTCAGCGTTCGCCTCTGCAACGTCGCCCGCCAATGCTTGGCGAACACAATATCGAAATTCTTAAAGATGTGCTCGGTTTCGCCGATGAAGAGGTCAATGAATTCATGCACCGGCATCATTTGAATTGAATTTTGAAAAATTGGTTCATGGTTTGACAATCAAAAGCACAGCATCCGATAGGCGGTACTGTGCTTTTTTGTGTTCGTTCACATGGAAATCATAAAATTGGGCGATAGCAGGCAGAAAACCATAAAAATCAATCAACGGACGACTGAATACTTTGTCGGATTTGACAAAGTGTTCCTCCAGCTATCGACAATGTTAGCCTCCCGCTATCGACAAAGAGTGCCTCCCGCAACCCGCAAAGTGTAAATCCTGCAATTTATGGGGGCTATTAACGAAATTCGCCTCTAAAAACCGGAGATTGTGGCCGGAGATTATGGCCAGAGATTGCGGCCGGAGATTGTAGATTGTCGTGAATGGCCGGTTCAAATTCCGAAAAGAAAATCCGACTTTTTTGCTAATTTTATGATTTCAAATGCTCACTTTATTTTGTCGCTTTACCATGCATAAGCTTCGGGCGCTTCGCCTTTTGGGCCCGGCCAAATTTTGTCGAGCCTGTCCAGTGTTTCCTTTGACAAAGAAATATCAACAGCTCGCAAATTTGCTTCCAATTGGGCTTTTGTTCTGGGCCCGATAATGGGAGCGCTGACAACGGGATTATTGAGGCACCAGGCAAGCGCAACATCTGCCGGTTTTTCATTCAATTCTTTGCATAAAGCTTCATAGGCAACGAGTTGATCGTGGTGTTCAGCAACAACATTTTCAAGATCGGCGCGACGGCCACTCTCGAATTTGTCAAGTGCTCCTGCAAGTAATCCGCCGTCAAGCGGACTCCACAAAATCAATCCCAGACCATGATAGCGGCAGGCAGGAATGACTTCGGTTTCAATGGCGCGATTTCTCAGATTATAGATGTCCTGTTCGCTGACAAGGCCGAGCATATGCCGTTCGACAGCTTTGCCTTGGGCTGTTGCAATGTGCCAGCCGGCGAAATTCGACGAACCGACATAGGAAATCTTTCCTTGTGTGATGAGAACCTCCATTGCTTCCCAAATTTCATCCCACGGTGTCCCGCGGTCGATATGGTGCATTTGATAAAGGTCGATATGATCGGTTTTAAGCCGTTTGAGACTTGCTTCACAAGCACGCCTTATATGGTAGGCGGAAAGGTGTCTGTCATTTACACCATAATCCATAGGCTGATAAAGCTTGGTCGCAAGAACAATCCGGTCACGTTTACCGCTGTTTTTGATCCAGTTGCCGATAAATTCTTCCGAAATTCCGCTGCCCTTCGGGATTTCAGGATATTGGCGCGTTCCATAAATATCGGCTGTGTCAAAGAGATTAATTCCATTATCAACGGCAGCATCCATAATATGACATGCTTCTTTTTCATCCGTCAGATAGCCGAAATTCATCGCCCCCAATGCCAAACGGCTGACTTTCAGACCTGTGCGACCAAGATGGGTATATTTCATTTTGTTTTCCTCATTTGAACAAATGCTGCGAAACTTCATCGCGATTTTTCAAGCCGGTCATTTTAGCAAGACGTTCATTTTCCGGAATATTCCTTATCAATCCGGTTTATGCGTGAACGCCGTTTTCCGAACATTTGTTCTTGACTGCTTTCATATTCGGCAAATCATCCCGTTGGCTGCACCCGCTTTGTCTTTTGTCAAAATGTTTCGTTAAATTCAACGTCGCACAATTTGCCAAGCCGGTAGATACAAAACAATGTAACCGCACCTTGCCAACGAAATATCATCGCTATCGGTAAACAACATAACATAACCGGTTCTGCTGTTTAGACAGGAAAACTCGCATGTTATCATGAATGTCATTCATATATTTGATGATAAGGCGGGCAACAAAGAACTAGGCGGCAAAGAGGAAATGTCGGGATGTGAATTGCAAAAATCTTTTTTGCAATAGAAACAAAAACATTAAAAATCTTCCGGCTCGTCCATCACCATAAAACAGCACAGAGCGGAAAGACAAGCTGACAGCGACCGGTTTACCCGAAGCTTCAAAATTGCATCTTGTTTAAGAGATTTTCTTTGTCGGTACGCTCTTGTTATCGGGGGTGAATTCTACAAAGCTTGATTGCGCGACGCCATTTTCATTGCCCACCCAAAGTTCGGCTTTACCAAAGCTTACTATTTGACCGGCCGTTATAAATTTTTCCGGACAAAAAACCGGTCTTCGGCTGCGGAAGGAAAAACTTGATATTCCTGCATCCGGATTTGCATTTTTGAAAGCCTGAAGTGCTAGAGTGGCAAGTAACTGGCCTTGTACCAGCAAAGCAGGATAGCCTTCTTTACTGGTCACGTAAGGATAATCATAATGGATGCGATGGCCATTGAAAGTCACTGCCGAATAGCGGAACAAAGTAACACTATCGGCTTCATGCGTTTCTGACCATTGTCCGCTATGACAAGGATCCGATTTTATATTCACGAATTTTGTCGGTTCGCGATAGACAATATCCTGTTCTTCCAGAAGCGCTGTTTCATCATTTTGAATATGTTTATGTTCGACAGTGACAAAGAGCAACTTTCCGCTTCTACCTTGCTTTTCGTTAATCTGCCGAATAGTCGATATGCGTTTTGCCGGTTCTCCGATGATAAGGGGGCGGAAAAATTTCAGCCGCCCGCCGGCCCACATCCGGTTGAAGTTTTCGGCAGGCGGCAGGAACTCGCCGCGTGAGGGATGCCCGTCTTCACCTAATGAATGAAAGGAAAGCGTTGGTTGAAAATACATCCAGTGCCATAAAGGTGGTAGAGGATCTGTTCTTTCAGGAAGCTTTGTTCCCAGTGTCGCGGCCATACGTGCCACCAGGACATAGTCGAGAACATCTTCAATCGTTTCCGTTTTTCCGACCCAATCGGTGAAATCTTTCAAATTTTTCTCCTCCCGATGTTTTTCCGGATTGTTATCTGGTATTTCAAACGACCAATCCGGACATATCGTTATATAATGCCTTGATATTAGCGGTTTTCGAGCGCTTTTTTGACAAAACAATTATCGAAAGTTTGCGACACTATTTCAGCACCGGTTTGATATTCATCGATTGGTTCAGGCATTCATCGTTCCATAATCTTGCTATAACGCGTTGAATTTGCAATTTCCTTCAAGTTTCGTTTGCCACATTGGCTATCACGATAAAAGAAGAAATTATGTAAACGTGTTTTTCAAGTGAAATATAAAATTTTCCCTTCTTTGTGCGAAATAAAATTGCGTGTCGCTCACTTGTTGATAAAGCATCCGCGGTGCATTCAAAGCGGAAAACAAACCGTTGATCGCCGAAATCATGATTGCAATTATAGTTAAGGCTAAATTTACCAAACTTGAGCTATGAATAACAAGGGTTTAAGGGATCAAGCGCTTAAAGCCCGAGATGTTTTAGTCTATCGCGTTTTGAGTAAAAGGCCGTGCAATGAATATGAATCGTTTATCGCTTATTTCCAATGAAGCGGGTGAAAAGCAATTTGCGCGACATCAACCACAAGAAATACAGCGCCAACAGATCACACTTTCGGATATTGCCGCACGGTTGCGGTCGGTTCACGAACAAATGAAAACGAAAGCGCCGGTCAAGTTGGAAAATGTTATGCCTTTTCCGAAAAAAAATAACGATGATGTAAAGGCTTATCTCGACGATATAGCACGCGCTTTGCTTAAAGAATATGAGGCAAGAAAAACCGGACAGTATGAACTCGTTCGCCATCTTGCCAGAATCGAGCAATTGCTTGAGGCAAATAAACGGGAACTTGAACAGACCGCAGAGAAAGACAAACAGGCATTGTTGAACGACATTGCCGGTGAAGTGCACTCGCGGTTAAAACAGGAACTGGCCGGGCAAACAAAAAGTTTGGCAGAAGAGAGCCGGAAAACCAATCAGGAAATATCGCGCCAATTGCGCGAAGCCGTTGCTGCGTCACGGTTTTCTGTTCAACTAGTTTCACTCCAGCGGCAAATTACAAACCTTCAGGCAACACTTGACGCCCATGACAAGTCACCAACAAATTGTTCGCACGAAGACAAGAGGAAGCATTTAGACGACGAGCTTCTGTCGAATATAAGCCCGCAACCATTGCCCGCAACGGATCGCGGACAAAATCATCATGATGTGAAGAAATCTTTCGACAAGCCGGTTATTCGCTTATTGGCTGAAAAAAAAACGCCAGAACAAATTCCGGAGCTGAATAAAACATCTGTAGAGCTTGATAAGTGCGAGCGTGAAGATGAAGTCGGAATAAAAAAATGCGAAATTGGTGATAGCACGCCGAAAAAAGACCTTCAAAAATGCGATGCAGAAACGACCGGATGCGGGCGGATAGTCAACACCGGACGGAAAAAAGATAAAGCAACGCGCGCAGGGAATGGAGATAACAAAACAAAAAGGACAATCACACGTGTGAGTGCGCTTTTGTTGATGGCGGCATTGGCTTATGGTTTGAACGGCCATTTCGATATGATCGACAATGCGTCGATTATTTCATGGCTACATTGATTGGCTTTAAAAACAGTTTTACGACATGAATTGTCGAATTTTTGATATATCTAATAAGCTGGCGGAAGTAACAATCGGTGTTCAAGTTATAAGATATATATTTTAACACTTATTGCGGCTTTTCTGGTATCAACCTTGAGAGACAAAACAAACAGCAGAATTTGGCAAAACAAAGGACCGTTTTCCCGTTAGGTGAGAGATGTGAGTATTTATTTACCGATAGCAGAAATGTCGCTCAATATGTTGATCCTCATCGGCATGGGAGGGGTTGTCGGTTTTCTTTCGGGAATGTTCGGTGTCGGCGGCGGGTTTCTGATTACGCCACTCCTTATTTTTTATAATGTGCCACCGGCAATAGCTGTAGGTACGGGGGCAAATCAGGTAATTGCTTCATCTGTTACCGGTGCGCTTACACATTTCAAGCGCGGGACACTCGACATTAAACTCGGCATTTTTCTTGTAGTCGGTGGCATATTGGGATCCTGCCTCGGTGTCGAATTATTTACTTTTCTGCGTAAACTTGGTCAGCTCGATCTTATCATTTCATTGCTTTACGTGGTTCTTTTGGGCGGCGTTGGCAGCCTTATGGCCATTGAAAGCTGGCGGGCAATCGTCAATGCAAGGAAGGGAAAGGTGGTTGTTGTTCACCGCCCCGGCCACCATAGTTTGGCACAGCGTTTGCCTTTGAAAATGCGGTTTCGCGCATCGAAAATCTATGTCAGCATTATTCCGGTTCTCGGCATCGGACTTGTTATCGGCCTACTTTCTTCGGTCATGGGGGTTGGCGGCGGCTTTATTATGGTTCCCGCACTCATTTACATGTTGCGCGTTCCGACCAATGTCGTTGTCGGCACATCGCTTTTCCAGATTACTTTTGTGACAGCGTTCACAACAATTCTACAAAGTATAACCAACCAATCGGTTGATATTGTGCTGGCATTTCTATTGATGGTTGGCGGCGTTATCGGTGCAACTTATGGAACAAGGATAGGTAGAAAGCTCAAAGCCGAACAGTTGCGCATGCTGCTTGCCATTCTGGTCTTACTGGTTTGCGCCCGTCTTGCATTCGAGCTTTTTGTTCGTCCCGACGATCTCTTTTCGCTAAGCTTTATCGGCGGGTAAAATGAAAACAGTTTTAACCGCAATAATGGTTTATCTGGCAGTCTTTCTGACATGTGAAACCGCCTATGGGGATACAGCTACAACATCTGCCGCACCGAAAGAAAATATACAGATCATTGTGACAACCAATGAAATTACACTGGATACCAATTTTGCCGGTCGCAACGTCTATATTGCGGGTGTTCTCGAAAACGCCGATCCTCAACTGAGACGTCAGGGGCGTTATGATATTATCGTTGTTATGGAAGGTCCGATACGGCCGATGGTGATGCGCGAGAAAAAGCGTAAGCTGGGTGTATGGGTGAATACGGATGCACTGACATTTGTAGCGGTTCCACAATCCTATGAAATGGCAACCACACGTGAAATCAGGGATATTACCAGCCCGATCAATTATAAAAGACTGGGGTTGGGGCTTGAATATGTTCCGCTGCGCGCAGAAACCGACGACGCGGATAAACTCAAATTATTCCGCGAGGAACTTATCAAAATCAAACGCGATCAACATCTCTACAGTGAAAATATCGGGGCCGTTACGTTCGGCTCGGCTTCGCTTTTTTCAGCGAATTTCAAATTGCCAGCCAATATCCCTGTCGGTCATCATACAATTCACGCTTATCTTTTCCGTGATGGCGAATTCGTAGAAACAGTGTCAACAGAGCTTGAAATTGTCAAAGCCCACACAGCCTATGCAATTTACCGTTTTGCTCAGGATAACAGCATTTATTACGGTTTTGTCGCCGTCTTTGTAGCAATGTTTACCGGCATTCTCGGGCGGTTGATTTTCCGCAAAGATTGATTGTTCGGTCAAGATGGTGTCGCAATTTTTTGATGAAACAGTGTGCCCCTGCCGTTTTATTTATGACTGTAACGATTATTTCATAGCGAAAAAACGATCGTTTAGCTTCTATCAATGAGAATACACAAGAAGGAATTATTGCGAAAAGAAAGATCGTTTTTGAATGGGATAAATGGTGTTCTTGCCTAAGAGACAGGCAATCAACGCCGATTTATCAAAAATATTGTAAAAAGCCTTGTGTGACAGATCAAGCCCGCCGGCATAGGCACCGAATGCCGGTAAAATCATCCGGTTCCCGTCGCTTGCAAAACAAAATCGTCTAACCGACATTCCCCGGCGGGAAATGCGAAGAGCGGGGTGAAGGTGACCGGCGATTTCCCCTTTCTGTGTTCCGGCAAGCGGTTCATGACGGAACAATAACGAGCCTATCCGGATTTCATGTGTCCATTGACCGGTAAATTCCGTTTTTTCATCATCGTGATTTCCGGCAATCCAGATCATCTCATGATGAGTAATGATGTCTTCAAGCAATTGCCGGTTTGTTTCAGAAAGTTGTAGAGACGCCTGATTATCATGGAAGCTGTCGCCCAAGGCGATAATTGTTTGTGGTTGATATTTTTCGACCACGGTTTTCAAACGTTTGAGGGTGCGTTCGCTGTCATAGGGTGGCAATAATTGGCCATGACGGGCAAAACATGATGATTTTTCAAGGTGAAGATCGGCAACGACCAACAGTTTTTCGGCGTGCCAATAGGCTGCGCCACTACAATCACAAGTAATTCGGGCATCATTGACTTTGACTGTAAAACGATCAAGTCCGGTTGTCATATTCACCAACAAGCCTGTTTCAGTTTTCAAGAACAGTATGGATGAGTTCTTCTGCTGCTTCCATTAAAATATTGTCTTCCGCGCTTCCCGGAATCATTTCTTTTCCTATTTCAAGCATAACCGGTAGCGCAAGTGGCGACATCCTGTCGATTGGCCGATGGATAATGTGATTTTTTATCCGTTTCAACATATCGCCAAGCCTTTTGATGTCTAAAAGTCCACGCGCCGCTTCCTGACGTGTCGCCTGAAGCAGGATATGATTTGGTTCATGCGTTCTTAAAACGTCAAAAATAAGGTCGGTGGAGACAGTCACTTGCCGTCCCGTCTTTTCCTGCCCCGGATGACGCCGGTTAATCAAACCGGCAATCATTGCGCAATTACGGAAAGACCGTTTGAGCAGATAGCTTTCATCGAGCCATGCTTCCAGATCATCGCCCAACATGTCTTCGGAAAAGAGTTCTTTTAATGAAAGGTTTCCGGCTTTTATCGCCTCGCCAATGTCGTCAAGTGTCCAAAGGCCGATCGAATAATCGGTAGCGACAAACCCTACAGGCTTCAAACCGGCGCGTTCGAGCCTGCGTGTCAACAACATTCCGAGTGTCTGATGGGCAAGCCGCCCCTCGAATGGATAGGCAACCAGAAAAGACCGGTTTTTCTCATTGAATGTTTCAATCAATAATTGATTGGTATCGGGCAGAATGGACGAGATTTTTTGTTGGCTTAACCATTTTTGAACCTGTTCAGGCAAAACATGCCATTCTTTCGGGTTTGCCAGCATTTTTCGCAATCTGTCCGCAAGATAAGTCGAAAGTGGAAAACGCCCCCCCATATAGCTTGGAACGCGTGCTTCCGGTTTTTTCGACAAGCTTACGTAACATTCATTTTCGCGAATAGCTTCAAAACAAAGAACGTGACCGGCAAAAATGAATGTATCGCCTTTCGTCAGACTTTCGAGAAAACTTTCCTCGATGCGTCCCAGCATTCTGCCACCGCGCATTGCAGTACTATTGCCCGCTTTGACAAGCCTGACATTGAGTTCGGCTGCTTCGACAATGGTTCCCATATTGAGCCGGTATTGCCGGGCAATTCCGGGATTGGAAACGCGCCAGCGGCCGTCTTTTGTAAGTCTTATTTTTGCATATTGCTCGTAAGCTTTAAGAGCATATCCACCTGTTGCAACGAAATTCAATGTTTCATCAAATGTTTTTCTTTTGAGCGATGAATAGGGTTCTGCGGTTTTGACTTCCTGATAAAGCTCGTCGGCATTGAAAGGTCCGGCGCAAGCCATACCGAGAATATGTTGGGCAAGAACGTCGATTGCCCCTTCACTTAAATGCGGGCTATCCTGTGCGCCGATATAATTTGCGTCAAGTGCAGCCTGACATTCGAGAACTTCAAAACAGTTTGCCGGAACAAGCACCGCTTTACTCGGCTCGTCCATGCGGTGGTTGGCGCGACCGATACGCTGGGCAAGTCTGCTTGCGCCTTTTGGTGCGCCGACATGAATGACCAGATCAATGTCACCCCAATCTATGCCGAGATCAAGTGTCGAAGTGGCAACGACCGCGCGAAGCTTGTTCAAAGCCATTGCTTCTTCCACCTTGCGGCGTTGCCCGACATCGAGCGAACCATGATGAAGTGCAATAGGCAAACTGTCTTCATTCATGCGCCACAATTCCTGAAACAACATTTCGGCTTGCGAACGTGTATTAACGAAAATCAATGTCGTATGCGCCGCTTTGATGAGGTCGAGGATGTCTTTGACCGCATAACGGGCAGAATGTCCCGCCCAGGGAATATGTTCTTCGGTTTGTAAAATTCTGATTTCAGGTTTTGCGCCGCCTTCAACGGTAACAAGACCGGCCATTGCCGATTTTTGTTTCTGGCTCACCAGCCAACGCCGTAAAGAATCAGGATCGGAAACGGTGGCCGAAAGGCCGATTGTTTTCAAATCCGGTCGCAATGTTCTTAAACGGGCAAGTGCAAGAGAAAGCAATTGTCCACGCTTGGACGTGACAAGCGAATGAAGTTCGTCAAAAATGACAGTATCAAGAGAGCCGAAAAATTTTTCGGCCTCGTGCGACGATAAAAGCAGCGACACTTGCTCAGGTGTTGTCAACAATATATCAGGTGGAATATATTTCTGTCTTTGTCTTTTATGTTGGGGCGTATCACCGGTACGGGTTTCGATCGCAATATCAAGCCCCATTTCCTGAACGGGTATTTTTAAATTGCGTTCAATATCCTGAGCCAAAGCTTTGAGGGGTGAAATATATAGTGTATGAAGATGACGGGTATGAAGATGATGGTGTTCAACATTTGAAAGATCAACCATGGAAGGTAAAAAACCGGCAAGAGTTTTACCAGCACCTGTCGGAGCAATAAGCAGAGTTGATTGTCCACTTTTCGAGCGTTTTAAAAGTTCGGCCTGATGGGGGCGCAGATTCCATCCTTTTTTCTGAAACCAGTTGTTAAAACGGTCAGGTAAAAGAGAATTTTCATCTTGCAGAAGTGAATTGCATTGATCGTGATACATAAAATCTATTTAATATGCGCGATTAAATTCGCCAAGTTACCGGTTAAGAATCATTATGAAGCTATATGTGATCAATCTTGATCGTTCACCAGACCGATTGGACCGCCTTGATAAAATTTTTAGGAAGTTGAATCTTGATTTTTCACGTATTCCGGCAATAGACGGGCTTCATCTTGATGAAAAATTCGTTGCCAATGTCAGGCAACACCAGCTATGGCCGGATCCGTTTACACGTGGGGAAATTGCCTGCTTTTTAAGTCATAAATTGGCAATCGAAAAAGTGGCAGCAGGAGAAGACGATTTTGCAGCCATTTTTGAAGATGATGTTATTTTGTCGGAAGACGCCGCCGAGTTTTTGAAGAATGACGATTGGATTCCCGAAACTGCAGATGTTGTCAAGATTGAAACTCATGGTAAAAAGGTCTGGCTGGGAAAGTCGATAGCCGTGAAAAACGGTTATAGCGTTGCGCCATTGAAAAGTCGGCATATCATGGCTGCGGGCTATATAATTTCAAAACCGGCAGCAAAACGACTAGACGCAATGATGGTACAAATAACATTTCCGTTCGACCATTTTCTTTTCAACCCGAAATGTCACGTATTTGAAAAATTTGAAATGTGGCAACTTGATCCGGCAATTGTGCGGCAAGCCGGTTTGGAAAGTACTCTTTCCGTTGATCGTACACAAATTGCCATAGTCAACAAACAAAGCCGACGCGCATCAAAAACTTTCAGGCGCGAGCTAAAACGGTTTTTTTCGCGCGCAAAAACCGGCCTTTGGGGCATGTCTATCAACCTTTTTACGCGAGAAAAATGGAAACGGGTCAAATTCAAACCTTGAGTTTTTCGCCCATCAGACAGGATTGAACGGTAAAATTGCTATTTTTGAATTGTTGCGAAGTTCAATTTCGCATTGCCTGAGGGGACATGTAAAAGCTTATGCATTCACGCAATCGGAAAAGCATGAAAAGCAATGATGCATTATCCCGATCGGGCTATATCGACTGTTGATTTTTCTGTCTCGACACCGATTTCAACGTTTGAATTCCATTGCCCAATAAATATAATTGGGGCGCTTCGGTGATGTGGCCTTTGCCAGACCATAATAATGAAAAGACGGATAAAGCATATTGCTTCTGTGGCCGGGGGAATTCATCCACACATTATAGGCAGCCGAAACCGTTGAACGTCCGGCACACAGATTTTCTCCTGCTGCCCCATGAATGCCGAATTTACGCAAACGTGTGACAAAATCATTACCCGAACTGATTGTGTGGGCAACCTTTTGAGCATAAGCCATAAGATTGGCCTGATCCTGAGCCATTTTTTCCAATTGGCTATCAGGTGCGAGAGGGCCACGATCGTTTTGGGCTCGCAAAGCGTTGATGAGACTTGTCGGATCTTCACCGTCGGCAAAAGCCGGAATTCCTCCTGCTGTGCCAATCATGAAAGCACCGGAAAGAACAAAAAAATTTCTACGTGTCAGCACAATATCACCTGATTATTAAATAGGCTCATCAACAACGGGGGTTTTAAAGTCCGATGCCGTGAAAAACAATAGGTCGCAAACGCCCTGCCATTCCAATGCACCGAAAATTATGAGCCGGCTGAATTTATTAACAGATGTTTATGAATATTCTTTGGCAACGTCAAAATTTTTTAAGGCTTTTGTTTTTCAAGTGTATTTATTATCGACCACCATTCCGGAAAAACAGCGTTTCACCGTGTTTGCCACGACATTTCGCCCAACAATAGCGTGCTTGCATTTTTCAATGGAAAAGGGAAAGCAAAACCTATTTGATCCAACTTAAAATACGCATGATAATAAATATCGGAACAACAATTGCAGCGCCGACGATCAGAACATTAAAGAGCTTTTCAAATGCTTCAAAACCCATTGACCATAACGAGGTGAAGAAATGGCTGATTTTCCAGACAACATCCATTGGTGTCCAGCCGAGAAGCGTCATCACAATGCCGACCAGAATTGAAAAGACGAGTAGTTTGATAACGACGCGTCCAGGTGTATCTCCAAGAAATGAATTGAGCGGCTTTGACATTGACTATCCCTCAAAGGTGCAGAATAAAACCTTAAATAGGTCTCGACGGTTTAAAGTTCAATCTCCATCATTTTCAGCCTCCAAACAATAACAGCCAGTGTCGAATTAGCAAATTTTCCAAATCCGGCTCTCGTCAATATCTCTTTCTTCCAAATTGGATGAGACGATCGCCTTAAATAGTCTTTCAAGGCCATTCCATAACTTGATGGAAAGATCGGGGCGTATGCTTTATTCAGCAAAACTGCTTTCTCGGCTGAAAAAAAGCAGGATGAAGCGCAAAGCAGCAGAATGGGCTTTAACAAGAACGCCAGTCGCGAATACGAACATAGAAGCAATGATACTTTCCGTACCATTGCTGTTTTTGTCTGACAAACACGATGCGGCCTCTTTACAGAAGTTTTTTAACGCTTGTTGTTTTTTGTCGATTTTTCTTTTTTCACCTGCTTTTCAAGCTTTCCGCCTTTCAAAGGTGGTGTCACTTCCTTTGCAACGTCACTTGCCCGTTCATGATCTACAGGTAATTTTCCCATTTTTTACTCCCGAAGCTGATTTGAATGAAACGAAATAGACACATAATTGTTCCGGTTAAATCGTATGGTGGCGGTTTTTAAACAGCTTGAAGTCGGCGGCATTTATGTCTAGTGGATTAACCGCAACAATTGATATAATGTGGGCATATGAGTGATTTTTTCTCTGAAAACAGTGCTGCAACCAATGCGGTAGAATATACGGTTTCCGAAATATCGGGCGCGTTGAAGCGTACGGTAGAGGATCAATTCGGCCATGTTCGGGTTCGCGGTGAAATTTCGGGATATAGAGGGCCGCACGCATCCGGTCACGCTTATTTTGCTTTGAAAGATGATAAAGCGCGCCTTGAAGCTGTTATCTGGCGTGGCGTAATGGGCAAACTCAAATTCCTTCCCGAAGAAGGAATGGAAGTGATTGCTACCGGTAAACTCACGACCTATCCCGGATCGTCCAAATATCAGATTGTCATTGATAGCCTTGAACCGGCGGGTGTCGGCGCATTGATGGCGCTTCTGGAAGCAAGAAAAAAGAAACTTGCCGCCGAAGGACTATTCGACGAAGCCAATAAACAATTATTGCCCTTTATGCCCAAGGTAATAGGTGTTGTCACTTCGCCGACAGGTGCTGTTATTCGCGATATTATCCATCGCATTTCCGACCGCTTTCCCCTTCATATTGTTGTTTGGCCGGTGCGTGTTCAGGGAGAGACGTGTGGGGCCGAGGTTGCAGCCGCAGTTTCAGGCTTTAATGCTTTGGAAGAAGGCGGGCCAATCCCGAAGCCCGATCTTATCATTGTTGCGCGCGGTGGTGGCAGTCTTGAAGACTTATGGGGCTTTAATGATGAAATCGTTGTAAGGGCTGTTGCCTCTTCACTCATTCCGGTAATTTCCGCTGTCGGCCACGAGACTGATTGGACATTGGTGGATTATGCGGCAGATGTGCGTGCACCAACGCCGACCGGTGCCGCGGAAATGGCAGTTCCCGTCAAAGCGGAATTGGAGGCAAGCGTTGCTTCTCTTTATGCGAGATTATTGGGGGGAATTTCCCGCCAATTCGATTTTCGCAAGCAAAAACTTTATAGCGCAGTGCGTGCACTTCCTTCTGTCGACCAGTTGCTCGCACTGCCGCGCCGCCGTTTTGATGAGGCTGCAAGCAGGCTGGAACGGTCTCTGACAGTAAATTCCGAAAAGAAAAGACAGGATTTCAACCTGTTGGCGCGCGGGCTTTCACCGCATCTGGTTACCAATCTTATCAATCAGAATCGCCAAAAGATAAGCCATATGGCCTTGCGACTTGAACAGGCATTTATTGCATTAACAATAGGAAAAAGACAAAAGCTCCTATCGGTGACGAGGAGTTTCAACCCGCGACTTGCCGAAACCATTATGGATAAAGCCAAAGAAGCCGGTTTGTTTTATTTCATGCGCCTTCAAAATGCTTATATTCTCATTGTTGAAAAACAACGCCAGAAAGTTGACATGGCGTCGCGGCTATTAAACTCGGTTTCTTATGAAAAGACACTTGAACGCGGTTTTGCGCTGGTTCTCGATACAGAAGGAAAGCTTGTCAAAAACGCGCGAGAAGTTCCTGAAAACGGGTTTTTGAAAATCAGATTTTCTGACGACACGATTGACGCAACAACGGTTCACAAAACTCACCAGCCGGCAAAAAAACAAAAACGCCATCCGATTGACGATGACAATCAGGGGGATCTCTTTTGAAAGCTCTGGCAGAAGGGCTAATGCTTGGTGCTGACGGGAAAATCCGTTGCGCATGGGCGGGCAAGGACGCGCTTTATTTAGCCTATCACGATCATGAATGGGGCAAGCCTGTTTACGATGACAATCATTTGTTCGAGAAAATTTGTCTGGAAGGATTTCAGGCCGGTTTGTCATGGTTGACAATATTGAGAAAACGGGAAAATTTTCGCAATTCATTCGATGGGTTCGATTTTAACAAAATCGCTTTTTATGACGAAGAGAAAATAGATGAACTAGCGAAAAATCCGGGTATTATCCGCCATATCGGAAAAATCCGGTCGGTAGTGAACAATGCCAAATGCGCTCGTAAACTTGTTGAAGAAAAGGGAAATCTCGCCGATTATTTCTGGTCTTTTCAGCCGCCCGAATCCGAACGGTTCAAACATGTCGATTATGCAACGCTTAAATTAAATCCGATAACGCCGGCTTCAATCCGCCTTTCAAAAGATTTGAAAAAACGCGGGTGGAGCTTTGTTGGCCCCACAACCTGTTATGCTTTCATGCAATCAATCGGCATTGTCAACGACCATATCGAAGGTTGTTTTTGTCGCTAAAAGCCGCTTTTCTCGGCTGTTTGGAAACACCAAATTTTCTTGGTAAAGCGGACTTATTTTTTCTCCCCATTTTCCTGTGGTGCTGAAGTCAGACTTTTTTCGGCTTCAAAACGGGTGAATTTTATTTTTTTGGCAAGATCTGCAAAATGGCTATTCAAGTAATCCTGAAAACGGGCAGATGTCAGGCTTCCTTCTGCCGTTCCAGTGTTGGAGCCGAACAGAAAACTGTGGCTGGACTGATGTCTTATGTCGAGAATACCGGCATCAACAAGTTCGTTTTTGTCGATATGGATAAAATTTGCACCGGCCACAGGTAACTTCTCACGGGAAAATAAATCGCTGAAAAAAGTATCGTGCCCGTTTTCGCCCATCGAGACACGAGCATTTGCGTCAATATTACATTCAAGGCCGGTCAATATATAATCGCCTGGAGCAATTGGAGAAAATGCTGTCGCAATTGTTTTATTGGTGAGCTTTTCCGAAATCGTTTCAAAGGTTACTTTACCGAGGAACCATTTATCAGATTTGCCAAGAATCCATTTGGTTTGCGAAATCGCTTTGTCGGATAAACCGGCAATTGTATAATTATCTCTACCGGAATAAACATTTGTATAATTTTTCTGGTCAAGCCTGTCACCAACGATTTGCCGCAAGCGTATTGTTGTGCTTTGGCAAAACCGGCCTTCATAAACGACTCTGACAGCAATGGCCGCACCTTTTTGGGAAATCGTATTCTGGAAGAAATTAACAGCTTCATCGCTATTAATGTCATTTTTCTTGGAGTTCGTGCAATTGGCACAAAAAATACACAAAAAAACCAATAACAAAGTCCGATAATGCGGCATTTTCTCTACCCGAAGCTTTCCGTTTAACCGGATACACTGGGTAACAGTATATCGTTGGAAATAAAATGGGTTACCGCGATCAAGCCGGATTATAGCTGAAGAAGATGTGGATAAAGCGTGGTCATTAGCCACTCAAACGTGAATGGACATAACAGATGTGGAATGACGGAAGGGCAAAAGCGGATATTCAATTGTGATTTTACCAATAAACTTTAGTGGGCGTGGAATGCATGCCTTGCCGCTTGGTTCACGATGAGTTACAAACCAACACCCTTTCAATTGCAGAACAGTTTTATTGGCAGGAATAAAATGGCAGACAGACAGGTAAAAACGATAGCACGCGTTCCTCGCGGGTTTGTTGATCGCACGAGCGCGGAACTCGACGCAGCAGAAAAGATGATGTCGGTTATTCGTAGCGTCTATGAACTTTACGGGTTTGAAGCGGTTGAAACACCGATTTTTGAATATACTGATGCGCTGGGAAAATTCCTGCCCGATCAGGATCGTCCGAATGCCGGTGTTTTTTCTATTCAGGATGATGACGAACAATGGATGTCATTGCGATATGATCTGACGGCGCCACTTGCACGTTATTTTGCCGAGAATTTTGAAAGTCTGCCAAAGCCTTATCGCAGTTATCGTGTTGGCTGGGTCTTCCGTAACGAGAAGCCGGGACCGGGACGTTTCCGCCAATTCATGCAATTTGATGCCGATACTGTAGGAACGCCGACCGTTGCGGCTGATGCCGAAATTTGCATGATGGCAGCCGATACAATGGAACGGCTTGGTATAGAGCGCGGCGATTATGTCGTTCGGGTGAATAACCGCAAAATCCTTGATGGAGTGTTGGAGCTGATCGGCCTTCAAGGCGAAAACAATGCGGAAAAAAGACTGACTGTTCTTCGTGCCATCGACAAGCTGGACAAGTTCGGCTCTGAGGGCGTGAAGCTGCTCCTCGGTAAAGGCCGTCTGGATGAGAGTGGCGATTTCACCAAGGGAGCCGAGCTTTCGGATGAAGCGATTGCCAAAGTTCTTTCCTTTATCAATGCCGGTGCTGACAATGGTGAGGCGACCCTTGCCAATCTTGCAAAGGTAGTTGAAGGAAGCAGCCGCGGCAAAGAAGGCGTTGATGAACTACAGGATATGCTGGCACTTTTTACGGCAGCGGGCTATGAAAAACGGATAAAAATTGACCCGTCTGTTGTTCGCGGGCTTGAATATTATACAGGACCGGTTTTCGAGGTCGAATTGTTATTCGATGTTGTCAATGAAGACGGACAAAAAGTTGTTTTCGGTTCGGTCGGCGGTGGCGGGCGATATGACGGGTTGGTATCGCGTTTTCGCAGCGAACCGGTACCGGCAACCGGCTTTTCAATCGGTGTTTCGAGATTGATGACAGCCTTGAAAAACCTTGGCAAACTTGATCTTGATGAAAAAACAGGACCGGTTGTCGTTTTGGTGATGGATAAGGATCGCACATCGCTTGAACGCTATCAGAATATGGTTGCCAGGCTTCGTAATGCCGGTATTCGTTCCGAACTTTATGTTGGTGGTTCGGGCATGAAAGCGCAAATGAAATATGCCGATCGCCGTCATGCCCCTTGTGTTATTATTCAAGGTTCACAAGAACGGGCTGAAAATCAGGTGCAGATCAAGGATCTTGTTGAAGGTGCAAGATTGTCGGCTGAAATTGAAGATAATAAAACGTGGCGTGAAAGCCGTCCCGCACAAATTACAGTAGACGAAAATAAAATGGTCGACGCGGTTAAAGACATTCTCGCCGCGCAAGATCGGAAATAGATAGTGTCAAGCGGGAAAGATATGACCGAACCCGAAATAAAAACGAAAACAATTGAAGAGTTTTTTGCAAATAATAATTTGCAGACGGTATCAATTCCTATTTTACAACCGTCCGAACCTTTTCTGGATATGGCGGGAGAGGATTTACGCCGCCGCATTTTTATGACGGAAAATGAAAATGGCGACAGTTTGTGCTTGCGTCCGGAATTTACGATTCCGGTTTGTATAAAACATATTAAAACAGGTGCGACAACGCCGCGCCGTTATGCCTATATTGGCGAAGTATTCAGACAAAGCCGTTCTGGCGAAAACAGTTTTTATCAGGCAGGCATAGAAGATTTGGGCGATGTTGATGAAGCAACAGCCGATTCACGCTGTCTCTATGATGCCTTGTCACTATTGAAACATATATCGGGAAATCCCGCATATACAGTCTTGTTGGGCGACCAGAATGTTTTTGCCTCGGTTCTTCAGGAACTCGGTATTGTTCCGACATGGCAAAAAAGGCTTCTTCGTAGTTTCGGAAACGCCAAACAATTACGTGATCTTTTGCATATTCTGGCCGAGCCGAAAAGCGAACAAAGCTTGCCTGCTGATCTTATGAAGCTTGTCGAGGCTCAGGATGAGGCAGCTTTGACCAATTATATTGAAGGGGAAATGCTTGACGCGGGCATTTCGCCATCTGCCGGACGCAGCCCGACAGAAATTGCCAGACGCCTTTTGGAAAAACAGCTTTTATCGTCGGTGAGGCTGACCAAACCGGTGTTGGAAGCTTTGGAAGAATTTCTGTCTATCCGCTTGGCTCTTGATGAAGCCGAAGAGGCTCTTTTCGAGTTCGGGAAAAAACACGAACTGGTAAGCGACCATTTTCTGATGCCGTTCAAAGCACGAAATCGCGCTTTTTTAAACAAGGGGATTGCTCTTGAAAGCTTGCAATATGATGCAGCTTTTGGCCGTCCGCTTGACTATTACACCGGATTTGTTTTTGAAATCCGCCGTGACAGTGATGTCATGATCGGTGGCGGGCGCTACAACCGGTTAATGACAATGTTGGGAGCCGATAGGCCCATACCGGCGGTCGGTTTTTCGGTCTGGCTCGACAGACTTGCGAATGGCAAAGCCAACGGAATTGGAGTTGAAAGCAGGGAAGGGAAATCATTATGACAGTTACACTCGCGCTTCCCTCCAAAGGCCGTCTTAAAGATAAAACACTGGAAACTTTAAAAGACGCCGGTTATCAGATCGCGCTTGCCGATAACGAACGTAATTATCGGGCAACAGTCGCCAACGATAAAAATATCGATATTCTTTTTTTATCGGCTTCCGAGATTGCTCGTGAACTTGGCTACGGGAATGTTGATCTTGGCGTCACGGGACAGGATTTGATAAACGAAACACTTGCTCATCCCGAAACAAAAGTCAAAGTTGAGGTTCCGCTCCGTTTCGGTTTTGCCGATGTGGTGGTGGCTGTTCCTGCTGTTTGGCATGATGTTGTAACTATGGCCGATCTTGATGATGTTGCTGCGGAATTTCGCCAACGGCACGGAAGGCGACTTCGTATTGCGACAAAATTCTGGCGTTTGACACAACAATTCTTTTCGCAAAAACATGGAATACAAGTCTATCGCATTGTCGAAAGCCTGGGTGCGACCGAAGGTGCACCGGCGGCCGGTTCAGCCGACATGATTGTCGATATAACATCGACGGGTGAAACGTTAAGAGCAAACAGGCTCAAAATATTGGATGACGGTGTCATTCTCAAATCACAAGCGTCACTTGTTTCGGCATTAAGAAGCCGTGAAAAAAAGGAAGTTCAGGCAATTATTGAAAAATTGCGCCATGTTGTAGATAAAAAAATCTAAAAGCCGAAAAAGAGAATAAAGCCGTTTTCAGTTTTTAAAATCAAACAATAACGTTCAATCAGACAATAATATTCAATCAAATAATAACGTTCAATCAGACAATAGCGTTAAGAGCCTCAATTCCCGTGAGGTCAAAAAACGCAAATGTCATAATAACAAGCAGTATCACAAGAATGATTGCTGCAATCAGCAAGATAAAAAAACGCGATCTTATACGGCGTTTTTCCGAAAAAGCAGGATCTGACCGATCAGCCATTAATTTTAGTCATCATTGCTGGAATTCAAACGGTCGGGACTTGTGCCTGCACCCGGTTCTCTTCCCAAATATCCCAAGTCTTGAAGCGATTTTTTAAGAAAAAGCTCTACTGCTTCTGCCTCGCTTTTTATTTTATGATTGTCGCGCAGGAAGTTTTGTAGTGCCGACAATGTCTGTGCATCAAGATTGAACGAAATACCCATATAGACCTCTTTAATATATCAAAAATATATAAAAAGCTCCTGCGCAGAAACGCAGGAGCTTTGATTGAAATTATTTCTCGCCTTTGAGAACTTTCAAAATGTTCTGCGGAGAAGATTCACCATAAGGATCGGTTTCGCAGTTATCTGAAAAGCCTTTTTCCTCGAACCATTTTTCGACAACGCCATCATTGACAATAGCCGCATAACGCCAAGAACGCATGCCGAAACCCAAATTGGATTTATTGACAAGCATACCCATTTTACGGGTGAATTCGCCATTGCCATCAGGAATGAGCTTGATGTGTTGCAATTTATTATGTCTGCCCCAGGCGTTCATGACAAAAGCGTCATTGACGGCAAGGCAATAGACTTCATCAATGCCCAGTTTTTTAAATTCCGGATAAAGTTTTTCAAAATCCGGCAACTGGTAAGTCGAGCATGTAGGGGTGAATGCGCCCGGCAAGGAGAACAATACAACGCGCTTGCCCTTGAAATATTCGTCAGTGTTGACATCCTGCCAACGGAAAGGGTTTGAACCCCCGATCGATTCATCACGAACACGCGTATGAAATGTCACATTTGGAACTTTTTGTCCGATCATTAATTTGCTCCTGTATTTTTATATCCTTCAGTCTGTCCGAAAAGACAGACAGTGTGAGCCGGAATTCACATAAGAAAGGTAAGAGATCAGTCGTTAACTTGCAAGCGTACCTCCGGAAGATTGATAATTTTACACTCGATATTTTCGATTAATCGCTTTAAATTGATCGCATCAAAGAACATATGGTGATGGATATGGCGATTCAGACAATTTCTACGACTGCCTTTGACGATCAAAATCCCGGAACTTCAGGATTGCGTAAAAAAGTGAAGATTTTCCAAAAGCCGAATTACGTGGAAAACTTCATCCAGTCTATTTTCAATAGCGTTGGTGATGTTTCCGGAAAACTCTTTATTCTCGGAGGCGACGGGCGATTTTTTAATAAAGAAGTCATCCAGAAAATTCTAAAAATGGCTGCGGCCAATAAAGTTGGCCATATCAAAGTCGGATTGAACGGTATTTTGTCGACACCGGCCGCTTCCCATCTTATCCGAAAATACAAAGCATTTGGCGGCATTATTTTGTCGGCAAGCCATAATCCGGGCGGGCCATCCGGTGATTTCGGTATCAAATACAATATTTCCAATGGCGGTCCGGCACCGGAAAAAGTAACAAAAGCCATTTTTGAATCATCGAAAAATATCACCTCGTATAAAATAGAAGATTGTGGTGATATTGACATTGCGAAGTTGGGGAAAACGCAAATCGGCTCGATGGTTGTCGAAGTCATTGATCCGGTTGTCGATTACGCAAATCTGATGGAAGAATTGTTCGATTTCGATCTCATCCGCAAAGCCATTGCCGGTGGTTTGACATTCCGCTTCGATGCATTGAATGCTGTGACCGGTCCATATGCCCATGAAATCTTCGAGAAACGTCTCGGCATGAAAAAGGGAACAGTTGTGAACGGTACACCGCTTCCCGATTTCGGCGGGCGCCACCCTGACCCCAATCTCGTCCATGCCCATGATCTTTATGAATTGATGA
This sequence comes from Bartonella sp. B10834G3, assembly GCF_016102505.1. NCBI lineage: Bacteria > Pseudomonadati > Pseudomonadota > Alphaproteobacteria > Hyphomicrobiales > Bartonellaceae > Bartonella > Bartonella sp. B10834G3. The sequence goes on along the minus strand of NZ_JACFOM010000001.1, from coordinate 366,783 downwards.
TGTCGGAAGACGGGCCTGATCTTGGCGCTGCATCCGATGGTGATGGCGACCGCAACATGATTGTGGGGTGGAAACGGTTTGTCACTCCTTCTGATTCCCTTGCCATTCTCGCTGCCAATGCAAAGCTCGTTAAAGGCTATCGCAATGGTATTGCCGGTATTGCACGCTCTATGCCGACAAGTGCCGCAGCCGATTATGTGGCCAAAAAACTTGGTCTCAATATTTATGAAACACCGACAGGCTGGAAATTTTTCGGCAATTTGCTGGATGCCGGAAAGGTAACATTTTGCGGCGAGGAAAGCTTCGGTACCGGTTCCAATCATGTGCGTGAAAAAGACGGTTTGTGGGCAATATTGTTCTGGCTCAATCTGCTTGCGGCAACAGGTAAAAGTGTAAGTGAAATTGTCGAGCAACATTGGCAGCTATTCGGTCGCTCCTATTACACCCGTCATGATTATGAGGAAGTCGACCAGACAGCCGCAAAAGCTCTTATGGAGGATTTGCGCTCACGTCTTGGAAAGCTTGCCGGAACCGATGTTGCGGGGTTGACGATTGCCAAGGCTGACGATTTTTCATACCACGATCCGATTGATGGCTCGGTCAGCGAGCATCAGGGCATTCGCATTTTCTTTGAAGGTGGCGGTCGTATTGTCTATCGCTTGTCAGGGACCGGAACAGCCGGTGCGACTGTCCGCGTTTATATGGAACATTATGTTGCCGATCCTTTGAAACAGGATGACGACCCGCAAGAAGCACTTGCGGCATTGATTGTTGCGGCCGACGAGCTTGTCGATTTGAAGAAAAAGCTCGGTCGTGATGCACCAAGCGTTATTACCTGAAAGTAACAGGCAAAGTGCAAAGGAAAAGCCTTTCCTGCCGCTTATTGCTTTTTGACATGTTTTTTAATTGCCATCTGCAATTTTGTTGAACGTATATCAAGTCCGAAAAAAGCCCTGTAGATTCTACAGGGCTTTTTGAATGCTATTCAAGAAAACCGACGAAGCTATCAACTTCGTCATGTTTCATGTCATTTCGGATGAATCATGTCTTCCGGCTTGACCAGACGATTATAATCTTCCTCGGATACACCGGCCTTTAAAGCTTCTTCGCGCAGTGTCGTGCCATTTTTATGGGCAGTTTTGGCAATCTTTGCTGCCTTGTCATAACCGATTGCCGGTGCAAGTGCAGTGACCAGCATCAAGGATTTCTCAAGAAGATCATGAATGCGTGCTTCATTGGCTTTGATACCTTTTACACAGTGATCTGCAAAAGAAACCATGCATTCCGACAAAATCTTGATTGATTGCAAAACATTGAATGCGATAACCGGTTTATAGACATTGAGCTCGAAATGTCCCTGACTTGCGGCAACGGTAATCGTTGTTTCATTGCCAAATACCTGACAGGCAACCATTGTCATCGCTTCGCATTGTGTCGGGTTGACTTTGCCCGGCATAATCGAAGAACCGGGTTCATTTTCCGGCAAGCTCAATTCACCAAGCCCGCAGCGTGGACCGGAGCCCAAAAGACGAATATCGTTGGCAATCTTGAAAAGATCGGTTGCCAGAGCATTGAGACTGCCGTGGAAATTGGTTATTGCACCATGGCTTGCCAAAGCTTCAAATTTGTTATCGGCGGTCTCGAATGCAGCACCTGTAATGTCGGTGACTGCTTCGACGAAATCCTTGTCAAAACCGATCGGCGCATTCAAACCTGTACCAACAGCCGTACCACCCTGAGCAAGTTTCAAAACGTCCTGCAAGGAGGCTTCGATACGTTTACGGTTATGTTCGAGTGCTGCACGATAGCCGGAAAATTCCTGCCCCAGCGTAATCGGGGTGGCGTCCTGTGTGTGGGTGCGACCGATTTTGATAATTTTGGAAAATTCTTTTTCCTTATCTTTCAACGCAATCGTTAGATGGTCGATTGCCGGAAACAGCTTATTGATGGTCTCCAAAGCCGCCGAAATATGGATAGCTGTCGGGAACGAGTCGTTTGATGATTGGCTCATATTGACGTGGTCATTGGGGTGAACAGGCTTTTTGGAACCCATTTCTCCACCGAGCATCTCGATAGCGCGGTTGGCTATGACCTCGTTGACATTCATATTGGTTTGCGTACCCGATCCGGTTTGCCAGACCACAAGTGGAAAATTGTCATCAAGCTTGCCGTCAATGACTTCATCGGCTGCGGCAATAATTGCTTTCCCAAGTTCTGGCGAAAGCTTTTTGGCTTTCATATTGGCCATTGCGGCCGCTTTTTTAATAATTCCCAAGGCGTGAATGAGCGGCAGTGGCTGCTTTTCGCCGCCGATTTTGAAATTATGTAAAGAACGCTCTGTTTGCGCCCCCCAATAATGGTCAGCAGGAACCTCGATCGGACCGAATGTATCCGTTTCTGTACGGGTTTTTACCATGATAAAACTCCTCTTTGGTTGAGGAGACGATAGACCAAGAAAAGCCTTGAGAAAAGCCTTAAACAGTTCAAGATCTATTTGTTGAACGGCTTTTTATACATATTTTGGTGAGGAAAAATCGGTCACAACAATAGCTCGTCAAAGAACAAAGCGGATATATGAAATTCCGTTCGTCGTTTTCATATGAAATGCGCTTTTAAACATGTGAAACAGAAGAAAGAGCAGGCATTCCGGTCCTGAAACCGGAGTTTGGCGATAAAAGCCGGTTGCCGTTTTGAAACAAGGAAAAGGGTTCAAATATAGAAGGCCGGTTGCATTTCCGGATGAAAGGAAAATGATTTATAAAACATCTTCGGCCTTTAGCTATTTTCCCCTTGATGAAAGTTAAAAGGGGTGAATGTTTGGCCTTACTTTTAGACATTATGTCCGCCCGTGAACTGGCAAGACATTTCTCTGCAAAACAACCTGATCGCCACAAAAAAACGGGCCCGAAGGCCCGTTCATGAATGTAGTCGAGGACGACTTTATCAGAAGTCCATACCACCCATGCCGCCGCCCGGCATTGCAGGCATTGGAGCCTCTTTCTTCGGCAGTTCGGCAATCATAGCTTCGGTTGTAATCAACAATCCGGCAACGGAAGCAGCGTTTTGCAAAGCAGAACGAACAACCTTTACAGGGTCGACAATGCCCAGAGCAATCAAATCGCCATATTGGCCATTGGCTGTGTTGTAGCCGAATGTATCGCTCTTGTTTTCAAGAATTTTACCAACAACGATAGAAGCTTCATCGCCAGCGTTGGTCGCAATTTGACGGGCAGGAGCCTGCAAAGCACGACGAACGATATTGATACCGGCTTCCTGATCGGAATTTGCACCTTTTACCTTGATGTCGGCTGCTGCGCGCAGGAGTGCAGTGCCACCACCGGCAACAATGCCTTCTTCAACAGCGGCGCGTGTTGCATTCAAAGCATCGTCAACGCGGTCTTTTTTCTCTTTAACTTCAACTTCTGTTGCACCGCCAACGCGGATAACAGCAACACCGCCTGCCAATTTTGCGAGACGTTCCTGAAGTTTTTCACGGTCATAATCGGATGTTGTTTCTTCGATCTGGGCCTTGATCTGGTTGACACGTGCATTGATTTCAGGCTTCTTGCCAGCACCGTCGACGATTGTTGTGTTTTCTTTGGAAACGGTAACTTTCTTGGCGCGGCCGAGCATGTCGAGTGTGACATTTTCAAGCTTGATGCCGAGGTCATCGGAAATAACCTGACCGGATGTCAGAATGGCAATATCTTCCAACATTGCTTTACGACGGTCACCGAAGCCAGGAGCCTTGACAGCAGCAATCTTCAAGCCGCCACGCAATTTGTTGACAACCAGAGTTGCCAAAGCTTCACCTTCAACATCCTCGGCAATGATAAGCAAAGGCTTGCTTGACTGGACAACAGCTTCAAGAACGGGAAGCAGTGCCTGCAAGTTTGAAAGTTTCTTTTCGTGGATAAGGATGTAAGGATCATCCAGATCGGCAACCATCTTTTCTGTATTGGTTACGAAGTAAGGTGAAAGGTAACCGCGGTCGAACTGCATACCTTCAACAACTTCCAATTCGGTGTCAGCGGTTTTTGCTTCTTCAACGGTGATAACACCTTCATTGCCGACTTTCTGCATGGCTTCGGAAATCATTTTACCGATTTCAGTCTCGCCATTGGCAGAAATAGTGCCAACCTGTGCAACTTCGGCTGAAGTTTTGATCTTCTTTGCTTTTTTCAGAAGATTTTCGACAACTTCATTAACAGCAGCGTCGATACCGCGCTTCAAATCCATCGGGTTCATGCCGGCAGCAACAGCTTTTGCGCCTTCCTGAACGATTGCCTGACCCAGAACAGTTGCTGTTGTGGTACCGTCACCGGCAATATCGTTGGTCTTGGAAGCAACTTCGCGCAACATCTGTGCGCCCATATTTTCAAACTTGTCTTCAAGTTCGATTTCTTTCGCAACCGAAACACCATCCTTGGTAATTCGCGGTGCACCGAAAGACTTGTCGATCACAACATTACGGCCTTTAGGACCAAGTGTTACCTTCACGGCATTGGCGAGAATATCGACGCCACGCAACATACGTTCGCGCGCATCGCGGCCAAATTTGACTTCTTTTGCAGCCATTTAATATATCTCCTTGGGAATTATCCCGGAATTGTTTTTTAAAATTTATGGGGAAATGGCTATCAGCCGAGAATACCCATAATGTCGGATTCTTTCATAATCAGAACGTCTTCGCCATCAAGCTTGACTTCGGTTCCTGACCATTTGCCAAAGAGAACGCGGTCGCCTGCTTTAACGTCAAGAGCAACGAGCTTGCCGCTTTCATCACGTGCACCCGGACCAACAGCGAGAACTTCGCCTTCCTGCGGCTTTTCTTTGGCTGTATCAGGGATGATGATCCCACCTGCGGTTTTTTCTTCTGATTCAACCCGACGAACGACTACGCGATCGTGTAATGGGCGGAATTTGGTTTTTGCCATGTCTTGAACCCTTAAATTGTTTAACTTTAATTAAACTCGAATTGTTTGAGGTCTTGCCTCGATTAGCACTCTCGATGTCAGAGTGCTAACTCATGAGAACAGATAAAAATTGCCCTTTATAATGTCAAGAAGGCGATTTCATTTTTTTAGTGAATTGCTTGAGCCTTCCCGAATTTCGGTGAAGATATGAACTGTTTCCACCGGATAGGGCGGTTAAATCATGGTAGAAACACAGCTTTGCTTTCCTGTTCGGGCAAAGTGCCGGAACTCCGGCAGGAGGTCATGATCTATGAGAATTTATACATGGTCATCAACAGGTTAGATCGTATTCCGGATAGAAGAACCCAATGTCTTTGAATATCTTTATCCAAAGTCCCGACCGGATGTTTTGCAATTAACATAAAGACCGTTTCAAGAACACGCTTACATAAAGCCTGCCGAAAACAGTCTTGCACATTTTTTTGATAAACTGTGCAAGAGAGAATTTTTTACAAAGAAATTTACTTTATTTTGCGAAAATTTATTTCATTTCGCGGAAGTCAGCTTTGTCAGGAAGGATATTCCTCAACTCCCAGAACTTCGGGAACAAAGTGGCGTAGAAGATTTTCGATACCGTGCTTGAGTGTTGCAGTCGATGCAGGGCAACCGGAGCAGGCTCCCCTCATGTTCAGATAAACAACACCGCGTTCAAACCCGCGAAACGTAATATCACCACCATCATTGGCAACAGCAGGGCGAACCCGTGTTTCAATAAGTTCCTTGATCGTGTCGACAAGGTCTTTATCTTCGTCGGAGAAAAATTCTTCACCAACCGGCACATCGGGCACATCATTGACATGTGCTGCCATGATCGGGCTATTGGACATGAAATGTTCCATAATAGTCCCTAATATAGCCGGTTTCAGATGCTGCCACTCGCTATTGTCTTTTGTAACAGTAATGAAATCATAGCCGAAGAAAACGCCTGTAACACCGGGAATTGTGAAAAGCTTGGAAGCGAGCGGCGAACGCTCGGCAGCATCTTCCTTGTCACGAAACTCTGCCACGCCTTCTTCCAGCACAACCCGACCGGGCAGGAATTTCAGTGTTGCGGGATTGGGTGTCGTTTCTGTCTGAATGAACATTTAATTTCCTTTTCATGGTCAAGGCATGCAAGGTGCATTATTCGATTACCTTCTATATGCTGCTTTAGGGAACAAAAATTCAAGAGGCAAGTCATTCTCGTAAATGACGTTGCAGTGATTGTTAGCTTTTCAAGCGTTGTTTTTATTCTTGCCGCCCGAACAAAGCCGGTCAGGCGACCGAATCTATATCTTCTGCTGTCAAACCATCTGGAATAATTGTAACAGGAATGGGAAAAGCACTTCCCTTTGCAGCAATTGATTGAACGAGGGGGCCGGGGCCTTCGGCGCCGGAGCCGGCCGCAAGCACAAGAACCGCAATGTCCTGATCGCTTTCGATAAGCTTGACTATTTCAGCAGCCTTTTGCCCCTCGCAAATTTTTGTTTCCGTCTCTATTCCCAGATTTTCCCTTACCTCTGCAGAAATTGCGGATAAGGTCTGGTGCGCCTGCTCATGGGATTCAGCACGCATAATATCACCAACCCCAAGGAAGTGCTGGAACTCCGAACTGTCGATCACATAAAGCAGGATGAGCGAGCCACCTGTATTTTTAGCCCGCCTTGATGCATAGGCAACGGCGCGTCGACATTCAGGTGTTTCGTCGATAATTGCCAGAAATTTTCGCTTATGACCGTATTGGCGGCTTAGTCGTTTCAATAACATTTGTCATTCACCGGATGATGAGCCATCAGGAGCCAATTCAATGTGGCATATGAGGCCGCTTGCAGCATAATCAATTTTTACATTGTTATGCGGATTGTAGCTTAAACTGCGTTCAATTAATGTTGAACCGAAGCCCTTTTTATGACGGGAGGCCACTTCAGGTCCGTTACTTTCAACCCATTGGAGATGAATAATTCCGTCTTTTGCAAGCGACCAGGTAACCGAAACCTTTCCGGATGAAACAGAAAGAGCACCATATTTGATGGCATTGGTCATGAGTTCGTGGAGCGTTAGCGCAAGTGCCAAAGCCGCTTTTTCGGAAACACTGACTTTCGGCCCCTTCACTTTGATATTGCCGTAGGTTTCCATGGCAACCGACATGGTATTTTCAACAAGTATCTTAAGGTCGCTCTTCTTGCCGCTATCCTCTTTCAAAGTACTTTGCGCTTCCGCAATTGCCCTTAAGCGTGCACCGACTTTTTCGCGTGCACTCTCTATATCTGTGCTGCTATTCAAAGTTTGAGCCACCACGGCGTTGACCATGGCCAGAATATTTTTCACGCGGTGGGCCGATTCTCCGGCAAGGATATGTAACTGGTTTTCAAAATTGATACGTTCGGTTATATCAATGCCCTGAACATAAATCCCGACAACATCACCCTCGCTATTTTTGATCGGTTGATGGATAAAATCGACATAGTGCAATACCGGTTCTTCGTCACCCGGTCGCTCGATCAGAAGTGGTACGCTCGCCCCGCGAAACGGTTCTTTTGTTTCCCAAACCTGATCGAGAAGAGCAATAAACCCCTGTCTGGGTATTTCGGGCATCGCTTCGGCCACAGTATGGCCGATCAATTCCCGCGTGCCGACAAGCTCCATAAAGGCATTATTGACAAGATAAAAGCGGTGATCGCGATTGAGCAATACAATAACAAAGCCCGGCGCCTGCTGCACAAGGTCACGTAAAAAATCAATCTCGGCAATGAAACGTGAACGCTCGCCGTCATCATTCTTCGTTGATTGTGACTTCGTTCCGTCAGATTTGCCCGCTTTGTCAATTTCCGTCTTTAAAGAAAACGTCACACAATATTCCAATCCAAAATTTGAACCGGTTTTTAAATTAGTGCAATTCAGCTATTGTGCAAATTATTTTTGTTAAACTGATTTTATATACAGGTGCTTTTATTCAAAGCACCTGTATCATTGTCTGTTTGAACTTCATCCCTGAAGAAAGCCCACAATATCACGCACATGTTTCATTGTGTCTTCAGCGAGAACGCTTGCGCGTTCGGCACCGTTTCTTAAAACATCATCAATATAGGAAGGTTCATTGTTGAGGCGACGCAATTCTTCTGTGACGGGCGATAATTTGCTGACAGCCAAATCGGCAAGTGCCGGTTTGAATACGGAAAACTGCTTACCCGCAAATTCTTCGATAACAGTTTTTTTATCTGTGCCGGAAAGGGCAGCATAAATTCCTACAAGATTATCGGCTTCCGGACGGCCACTCAGGCCGTCAACGGTGTCAGGCAAGGGTTCTGAATCGGTTTTTGCCTTTTTGATTTTTTTGGAAATGTCATCGGCTGTATCAATGAGATTGATACGCGACAAATCGGAAGGATCGGATTTCGACATTTTTTTTGTTCCGTCACGCAATGACATAACGCGTGTGGCCGTGCCGCCGATCAACCCTTCAGTGAGCGGGAAAAAGCCGTTAACAGTTTCATCGCCAACCTGCATTTCCACGCCGACACCGAGTTCGGCGATGCGGGCCGAATAGTCATTGTTGAATTTCTGCGCAATGTCGCGGGTGAGCTCGATGTGCTGTTTCTGGTCTTCGCCGACGGGTACTTTTGTGGCGCGGTAAACCAGAATATCGGCAGCCATCAAACTTGGATAGGCAAAGAGGCCGAGAGACGCATTTTCGCGATCTTTTCCGGCTTTATCTTTGAACTGTGTCATTCTGTTCATCCAGCCGATACGGGCAACACAATTGAAGATCCATGCAAGCTCTGCATGTTGGTGTACCCGTGACTGGTTGAACACAATGTGGCGTTTCGGGTCTATTCCGGCTGCCAGAAATGCCGCGGTTACTTCACGTGTCGACCGCATCAGGTCATGCGGATCGGGATTGACAGTGAGCGCATGCATATCAACCACGCAATAGATACACTCATAGTCTTTTTGCAATTCAACCCAACGCTTGATCGCACCGAGATAATTTCCCAGATGAAGATTTCCGGTAGCTTGAACTCCAGAAAAAACACGTTGTTTGAATGTGCTCATAATCAATAATCCGATCTTTCAAAAATATAATTGTTTGTGTCAAAGCTTTCTTTTGAAAGCAATCAAACGCTTTATCGCTTACGCAGCAATCCTCTTTTAAGCAACGATATATTTGTTGCGCCAAGAAGAAACGCAGAACCGAAATAGACTATTATGGCTCCAAATACCAGAGAAAGGACGCCGACAGCCCGATAAGATAGAGGTGCGTTTGCCGAAAGCGGGTAAGAAAGATAGCCGATCGCATAATGGAGGGCGATAGCCATTATAATTGTCGAGAGTAAAATTCGCGGAATACGTTTCAAAAGAATTCGATCCCGTCCCCATTGGCGTCTTCTGACAAGCGTAATGAACAACAGAATTGCATTGACCCAACCCGCCGAGATTTCGGCAATTGCGATTCCGCGTGCCGATAAAATCGGGAAAAGTGTGAGCGCAAGCGATATATTGACGGCGACGGAAATTCCGGCAAAAATCATGGGCGTTTTGGTGTCTTCGCGGGCAAAAAAACCGGGTATGAATGCTTTTATCAACACAAAGGCAGGAAGTCCCAAGCCGTAAATTCCCAAAATTCCGGCGACAATTGTTGTCGACTGGGCAGAAAAATGCCCGCGCTCGAATAACAGGCGCACAATCGGTTCCGACATAACCAGAAACGCGGCAGCGGCCGGCAAAGTCAAAAGCAGAGTAAATTCGACAGACCGGTTTTGCAAGTTATCGGCTTCTTTCAGATTGCCGCTTCTGAGTGCACGCGAAAGTTCGGGCAAAAGCACTGTGGCAACAGCAATTCCGACGACACCCAATGGCAGTTGATAAAGCCGGTCGGCATAAACAAGTGACGAGACAGCACCTGATTGCGCGGAAGCAATATTGGTATTGATGAGAAGGTTTATCTGTGTAATGCCGCCGGTTATAGCAGCAGGTAGTGCAAGCCAGAGAAGCCTGCGAACATTATCGGTAAAGCGGGGAAAGCGAAAACCTATTCTCATACCGGCATTGGCTACAGCAATCCAAACGATAACAAGTTGCACAACGCCGGAAGCCATAACCCCCCATGAAAGACCAATGCCGACATGCCAGGGATCCAGTTTATAAATCCAGGCATAGAAGAGAACGCCGATAAGAATAATATTAAGAAAAACCGGAGCGATTGCCGCAGCAAAATAACGATGAAGCGAATTGAGCATCCCCCCCATCATTGCCGCCAGTGACATGCAGGCAAGATAGGGGAACATAATCACGGCAAAGCGAACGGTTGCGGAAAATTTTGTTGCATCATCGGTAAAGCCCGGTGCAATGACATAACGCACCAGAAACGGCATGGTCAGTTCCATAATGATGGTTAAAATCAACAGAATTGAAAACAACACACCGAATACTTCTTCGGAAAACCGCCGTGCACTGTCTAACCCGTCCTCTTCTATCTGTTTGGCAAATAGTGGGACAAAAGCCGAATTGAAAGCGCCTTCGGCAAATAGCCGGCGGAATGTATTGGGAAAACGGAATGCGGCATTGAAAGCATCGGCCACCGGACCGGTGCCGACAGCCGCTGCCATAAGCATTTCGCGGATAAAACCGAACAGGCGACTCATCAACGTGCCGGATGCAACGGTCGCGAATTGTTTGATGAGGCTCATGTTCTCTTCATATTTTCCTTCGGCTCAGCCGCTATAAGTGCCAGAAGTTTGCGTCGTATGGCAGCTTGTTTTTGCGGGTTGATAATCTTGTGACGGAAAAGATCATTAACATAAAAATTGTCAATAACTTTTTCTCCGAAGGTCGTAATATGTGCCGAGGCAATGTCAAGAGAAAGATCGGAAAGAGTTTTCGTGATTTCAAAAAGCAGCCCCGGCCTGTCAAGTCCTTCAATTTCGATAACGCTGAATTTGTCGGACAGGGTGTTGTTGATCTCGACATTCGGCGCAACGTCAAAAGCTTTGGCAGCGCGCCGCGGTTTGGCACGTTGTGCAATCACTTCCGGTAAACGGATTGTGCCCTTCAAGGCATCTTCAATCATTTTGCCAACTCGATTTGCCCGCCTTGTTTCATCATCATCAAGTTCAAATTCGCGGCTGATAAGAATGATGTCGAGAGCACGTCCATCTGTTGTGGTAAATATTTGAGCGTCGACAATATTGCCGCCGGCGGCTGCGCAGGCACCGGTAACAATGGAAAGAACGCGCGGATGATCGGGGGCAAGAATGGTGAGTTCCGTTACCCCGTCAAAACGGTGGAGTTCCGACATTGTGGCAAGCGGGGTTTTGCGTTTATCCGCATCACGGATAAAATTGGCTTGCCTCACCTGGTCTTCGGGCGAAACAGTCAACCAATAGTTCGGATATTGTAAGCCGATATAATGTTGTTTTTCAGCTTCGTCCCAATTTTCAAGTGCATCATGCAGGCGTTCTTTCGACGCGTTGATGCGGTCTGTGCGCGGAACCTGTGAAAAACCGCCGGTCAGAACAAGTTCTGTTTCATGATAAAGAGTTCGCAACAATTGTCCCTTCCAACCGTTCCACACGCCCGGTCCGACGCCTTTGATGTCGCAAATTGTGAGAACCAAAAGCAGTTTCAGCCGGTCAGTTGTCTGGACAACATTGGCAAAATCTTCAATTGTTTTGCGGTCGTTGAGGTCACGTGACTGGGCAACCATGCTCATGGTCAGATGTTCTTTGATGAGCCAGGCGACAAGTTCGGTATCCGCCCGCGAAAGCCCGAAACGCGGGCAAAGTTTACGGGCAATTTTTGCGCCTGCTATCGAATGGTCTTCCGGCCTGCCTTTGGCAATGTCGTGTAAAAATAAAGCGACAAAGAGAATCGTACGCTCTTTTTTGAACGTTGGCACAATAGATGAAGCAAGCGGATGATCCTGATAAACTTCGCCATGGTCGATTTGGCTAAGGCAGGCAATGCAGCGCAAAAGATGTTCGTCGACAGTGTAATGGTGGTACATATTGAACTGCATCATCGCGACGATCTTGCCAAAATCGGGAATGAATTTACCCAATACGCCCGATTCATTCATCCGCCGCAAAATCAGCGACGGGTTGCGCGGAGATGTTAAAATGGCAATAAAAAGCCGATTTGCTTCTTTATCTTCCCGAACTTTCGGTGTGATGAGTTTCAGCGAACGGGAGGCTTCTTGCACGGCATGCGGGTGGCATTCAAGACCATGGGTGTCGGAGAGGTAAAAAAGGCGGATAAGATTGACCGGATCACGGACAAAAACGTCATCATCGTCAATATTGATACGTTTGGTATCAATGACAAAACCCGGATAATCGACAATTTTCTTTTTACGGCGAGAAAACGTCAAAAATACCCGATTTAATCCGGGAACGGGTTTTGCATATTCTTCTTCCAAAGCCGCTGAAACAATTCGCGTCAAATCGCCAACCTGTTTGGCAACAAGAAAATAGTGTTTCATAAAACGTTCGACATCTTCCATACCGGGGTGGGCGGTGTAGCCGAGCCGGTGGGCAATATCGCGCTGTATGTCGAAGGACAAACGCTCTTGTGCTTTCCCTGTTAAAAAATGCATATGGCAGCGTACCGCCCATAAAAAATCATCGGCTTTCTTGAAAATTCTCAATTCCGCTTTGGATAAAACACCCAGTGTAACGAGTTTGTCGGTCGAGGTGATGCGATAGTGATATTTGGCAATCCACAACAGGGTTTGTAAATCGCGTTGGCCGCCTTTGCTTTCCTTTACATTGGGTTCGACGAGGTAACGTGTTTCACCGGCTTTTTTATGGCGCTGGTCACGCTCCAGAAGTTTTGCACGGATAAAAGCAGGTGACGTACCTTTGACAACTTCATCTTCAAAACGACGCATCAATTCGTCAAAAATTCCACGATTGCCAATCAGAAAACGCGCTTCGAGAAGGGCGGTTCTCACTGTCATATCTTCTTGCGCCATGCGGATCGAGTCTTCGATATTTCTCGTTGCATGCCCGACTTTAAGTCCCACATCCCAAAGCATGTAGAGAATATATTCCATAACCTGTTCGCCCCAGGGTGTCTGTTTCCATGGCAGCAAAAAATGCAAATCAATATCGGAGTGGGGAGCCAGTGTCCCGCGTCCATAACCACCGACAGCTATGAGAGCAATACGTTCACCGCTTGACGGGTTGGGCAGGGGGTAAATTCTTTCAACAACAAAATTATAAAGTGTTGTAATGACAGTATCAACGAGCAAACTCAAACGGCGTGCGCATTGACGCCCTTTGCCATTTTGCTGAAGAATAAGTTCAGCCTGTTTTTGCCCTTCGGAAATAGTGTTTTTTAAAAGTGCAACGATTTTCGGTCTGATTTTTAAACCGATATCAGCTCCATTTTCGTTTTTAATAAGCTCTTCCATCATCTGGCGAAGTTTTGTTTCTTCAATCAGAACAAGATTTTTTTGTGAAGCACCCATTATTACCCGATCCGCTGCTCACGCATTTTGTAAATTGAAATAAATCTAGACTATATTTCAAATTCTTGGAATAGCCTATATTCGCGACAATCGAGAAAGAAGATGACATCATCTTTCTGTTGCGTTAGGTGTCTTGGAAAAACGTTCTGACAAGCTATAAATTCCGGCAAGCCGCGAGTTTCTAACAAGGTATGGTAACAAGATGGAAGAACCCGAAAGCTTACAAGCAATTATCGACCGCTATGACGCTGTTCTTTGCGATGTCTGGGGTGTCATTCACAATGGTATTCACGCTTTCGACAAAGCTGTTTCGGCTTTAAGGAAAGTCAGGCAATCGGGAAAATCGGTTATATTGCTCACCAATTCGCCCCGTCCCCACCAAGGTGTGGCCAGCCAGTTGGCTTCATTGAAGATTGGCACTGACGTTTACGATGACATTGTCACTTCCGGCGATGCCACACGTTATCTCATCATGGAAGCGCCGAAAAAAGTTTTCCATATCGGCCCCGAACGCGATCTCGCCTTGTTTGACGGATTGGATGTCGAGCTTGTCGAAGAATTTGAAGCAACTTCAATTGTCTGTACGGGACTTTTCGACGACGAGCATGAAACGCCGGAAGATTATGACGAACTTTTGCTCAAACTAAGGTCGAAAAATCTTCCCCTTATATGTGCCAATCCCGACATCATCGTTCACCATGGCAATAAGGAATTGTGGTGCGCTGGTGCACTTGCCCGCAATTACGAACAACTCGGTGGGCGCACATTGATTGCGGGTAAACCCCACCGCCCGATTTATGATCTGGCAATGAAGAAACTTGACAAAAAAAACGGACTTGTTGCCAAAGATCGCATTCTTGCTATTGGCGACGGAATTCTGACGGATATGAAAGGCGGACAACAATTCGGTCTTGATACGCTTTTTATCTCCGGTGGAATTCATCAGAATGAATATGCGAAAAATGGTCATGTCGATCGTGCCTTGTTGATCGAATTTCTGAATAAATATGGCAGCCATCCGATTGCCACCATGTGGGCGTTGAAATGAAAAATGAATTTTTGCGGTTGGAAAACCTTTCTGCATTTCCTGAAAGCTATAAAAATGCAGTTGTAGCAATCGGCAATTTTGACGGTATCCATAGAGGCCATCAGGTGGTTTTGCAAAGAGCGCTCGATGTGGCGCGCCAGACACGACGACCCGCAATCGTCTATACATTCGAGCCTCACCCTAAAACTTTCTTCAGGCCGCAATCGCCGGTAGACCGGCTGACACCTGCGCCGGAAAAAGCAAAAATATTGCGATTGCTCGGATTTAATGGTGTTGTCGAACAGAAATTTGACGCAGACTTTGCAAAACTTGGCGCCGAAGAATTCGTCAGACATATTCTTTGCGAGAAGTTTCAGGCTTCGGCCATTGTAACCGGAAGTGACTTCCATTTTGGCAGCAAACGCTCCGGTACACCCGAATATTTGGAAGATTGCGGAAAGAGATTCGGCTTCGCCGTTATTAAAGTTCCACCATTTTGTGATGAAAATGGCGGAATTATATCTTCAAGCCGCATACGCAAACTTTTAACTGAAGGGAAAGTCGAAGAAAGTGCCGATCTTTTAGGTTATCATTATACCGTTTGTTCAAAAGTTATCCACGGCGCAAAGCTTGGGCGAACATTGGGATTTCCGACTGCCAATATGGCACTTCCCGTAGAAACCGGCCTTGCTTTCGGAATCTATGCCGTGCGCTTCCGGCGAAATGACGGGACACTTTATGACGGGGTTGCAAGTTTCGGCAAACGACCGACAGTCGAAGGGGATGGCGTGCCACTTCTCGAAACGTTTCTCTTTTCATTTGATGGTGATTTGTATAATGAGGCCGCGTCTGTCAGCTTCTATTCCTATTTACGTGGAGAAAAGAAATTTGACGGGTTGCAACCGTTGATTGAGCAGATGAAAAAGGATAAAGAAAGTGCACAAACGGCACTTGAAAAAGCCCGCCCATTATCGGCATTGGATAAAAACTTCACGTTTACCAATAGGTAAGGATAGGCTCACAAGATTTTTGAGGTGCCGGGGTTTTAATAGATTTTTAAAAACTTGATTGAATAGTTAAAGCAGCCAGTCTGCAAAGAGTTGGTGCGTAACGGCTTGAAATCAGGTCGTTTTGTCAACGTGTCTGGAGTATATACGTGTCGAATATTGGTGTGAAAATAGTTTTTGCCAGCATAACGGGCTTGATGACGATTTCGTGTTTTCAGGGAAAAGCCGAACAGCTTTACGACTATCAGACAGGCAAAGTCACCAATGTCTCCAGTCAACAAAGTTATGCGGATGACAGAAATTACCGGTCGACAGCACCGAAAAAACAACATTTTTATAGTGGAAACTGGTCGTTGACGCTGGGTGCATCGGTTTACGAAGCACCGAAATTCGAGGGCGACGATACATATGATATTGCAGTCGATCCGATTTTTTCTATCGGGAAAACCGGTAGCGATAGCCGCTTTTCGTCACGCAATGATAATATGTCTTTTGCACTTTTGGAAAAAAGTTTCATTCGACTCGGTGTCGTTGGCAAGGTCCTCAAGGATCGTGACAGCGATACATCGGGCGACCTCAAGGGGCTAAGCCGGGTAAAATGGGGTGGCGAAGTTGGCGGGTTTGCCGAGATTTACCCGCTCGATTGGCTGCGGGCGAGGGCAGAACTGCGTAAAGGTATACGCAGTCATGATGCTGTAACGTCCGATATTGCAGTTGATGCTTATAAAAATTTGACACCATCTGTTCAGGTTTCCGGCGGGCCGCGTGCTTTCTACGCCACAAAAGACTATTTCAAGACCTATTACGGAGTTGACCATGAAGAATCGCTCCGCTCCGGTTTGAAAGAATTCCATCCCGATAGCGGTTGGGGGGCATTCGGCGCCGGTGGTGCAATCACCTGGAAGGCCACCGACAAAATTACCACCAGCGTATTCAGCGAATACAAGCGGCTGACAGGGGACGCGGGTGATTCATCTTTGGTTAGTCAGCGTGGCGACAAAAACCAGTTTACAATGGGTATTTCCGCATCCTATCGTTTTGATTTTACGCTACGGTGAAATGGATAATCCGCGCCTCATAATACGGAAAATCGCGATTTGTCATATCCAATATAGCCTGCCGGTCCAATAGCGTTAGCCGGAATTGCTCTTATATGTCGGGCGAGTGTTTTTATTGATTATCAAATGTCGGGCTGATGATCGGGCTATTAACGGTTGTTTCCACCAGATTTGCAAATTCGTCGATAAAAATAACCGATATGGTGACAATAGCTGCAAGCGTAACCACTATAACAAGCAGATATTCAAACACGCCATAAACAAAGTGCGATCTTCTCGTGTAAGTCGATAGCTGTAATGCATCCGAACTATGTTTCAGCACCTTGTCTCCACCTTTCAATTGCGGGATCGCAATGGCATTCATTGTGCCCTAAATGAAAGCTGTACAGAAATGAAAATTACCATTTCAAGCGGGTTTCTAATGGTGTGGTAAACAAACAATAAATTTTATTGTCAATAAATCAGCGACAGTGTGTCGAACGATCTTCATTTTGAAAGTTGATAAAAAAGTCCTATTTTAATATTGAAAATAGCATGAGAAATCAAAGAGGAAAAAATGACCAAACAATTCAAAGTCGCCATATTGATCGGCAGCCTGCGTAAAGAATCCTATAGCCGGAAATTGGGAAAGGCATTTATCAAACTTGCACCGGATAATCTCTCGCTTGATTTTATCGAAATAGGGGATTTGCCACTCTATAATGAAGATCTTGAAACGGCTAACCCGCCTCTTGCGTGGCAGAATTTCAGAAATGAGCTGAAAAAGGTTGATGCTGTCCTCTTTATCACGCCCGAATATAATCGTTCGATACCGGCTGTATTAAAAAACGCTATTGATGTCGCATCACGCCCATATGGCAAAGGGGTATGGAATGGAAAGCCGGGTGCAGTTGTTTCCATTTCACAAGGTGCATTGGGTGGTTTTGGTGCCAACCATCAGTTAAGACAAGCGCTGGTGTTTAATGATGTTCCAACCATGCAGCAACCTGAAGCCTATATCGGCAACATTCAGCAATTGGTGACCGAGGATGGAAAAGCTGCAAATGAAAGTGCCGAAAAATTCTTTTCAACTATATTGAATTCTTTCGGAAAATGGGTTGAACAACTTTTAAAATAATAAATTCTATTATTAATATAATAAATTTGATCCTGAAATGTTTGTTAATATAATAATCATTTCAGGATTTTTTATATTATAATTTATTGCCACATAAAAATATAATAATCCTGATATAATACACGGTTTTATAAAACGTGAACACTAAATTTTGAAAAGCCTTTATATCGTCCAACTGAATCCCCATATAATATTTAGACATTGGGGAGTGAAAAATGGAAAATATTAATAGTTTAATTGAATGGCAGCCCTATCAACTCGTTAATGCCGGTCTACTGGTTATTATCGTCAATCTTGCTTTAGGTTTTTCGTTATGGAAATCATTATCCGACAGCGAATGGGCTCGGTTTTTCGATATTGCATCCATATTGACCGGCGTGGGAGCTGTGTCACTTGCGATAACAATGAGCAGGGTTGTGGTCGTTGATTTTCTTGTCAACTTTTCATCGCTATTGTTAGCAAGCGGTATTTTTATGACCATTTTTGGCGCGATTTGCGATATTGCACATCGTCTCAGCCTTTACCGCGATAGCCATCATAATAAAGAAGCATAGATTACAAAATTGTTTTCAACACCGGTCGGGTATGTAGCGAGAGATGAAGAGGCCTCAATCGGGATTTGAAGGGGACGTACCCCGACTTTATGTCGGCATCTTTTATTTTGAGTGAGTGAATTTCACTTAAAAAAACAACTTCACATAAAAACCAACTTTACAAGCGTTGCATCAGTTTTTTGCCAAATGATAGAGTGTTTCAGCTCTATGACCGGATTTACAATAAGCAAGAACCGGATATTCGCATTTATTCAAAACCCGTTTCATCTCGTCCACGTTATGACTTGTGATGTGGGGTGGGGTAACCGGAATATAATAGCTATCGAGGCCATGAGCTTTGGCAGCTTTTTCGATTGTTGAAAAACCTGGTTGGTTTTCTTCTTCATTGTCGGGGCGATTGCAAATGATTGTCTTGAAACCGGCCTTGGCAAGTTCGTCAACAAAATCTTCTGTAATCTGTCCGCAGGTGAAAACGCCATCGTCAATTTCAGTCAGGTTCATGAGAATTTAGTCCTTGGAATATGTCGATTTTACCTGTTCGGGAAAATATTCTGTTGCGTAAACCTTGGCAAGCGTATCTCTTGCTTATAAAACATGAAACTTGAACGCGAGCCGAATGACAAACGCTTGTAAGCGTGATGCTTGACGATGTTTGATTATCTTGAAGCATGAATGCCTCACGCATTTCAATGCCTTGATTTCGGTTTTGTAACAAGAGAATGAATGGTTAAATGACGATCTTGAAAAAGGCGTTTCCTATTGGAAAAAATGGCGTTTCAACTATGGATGACACGGTTCTGGTAGATGTCGATATAGTTTCTTCAGCCGATAAAAAGAGAAGCCAAATCTCGAAAAGAGTTGCCGAAGAGGTGCCGATTGCTCTTTCTTATGATGGAACAACGCAGGCTGTATTGATGGCGTCGCCTGACGATCTTGAAGATTTTGCATATGGTTTCAGCCGAACGGAAGAATTTATACATGACCCGAACGAGATAGAAAACGTTGATATTGTTACGCTGCCGCGCGGAATAGATGTCCAGATAGCGTTACAATATGACCGGCGGGATGCTTTTAGAAAGCGGCGGCGTTCTATGGCAGGACCAGTGGGCTGCGGGCTATGCGGGATCGAATCCATTGAAGCAGCCATGCGCGATATAGCTCCGGTAAAACGGACAGATATTTTATTTGAGTCGGGAGAAATTTTCGCATCGGCGCGTGAATTATGTGAAAAACAGGTTTTAAACAATGCGACAAGAGCCGTGCATGCCGCAGCTTTTTACGATAAAAATAACGGTATAGTTGCGGTTCGGGAAGATGTCGGCAGGCATAATGCGCTTGACAAATTATGTGGTCATCTGTTTCGCAACCGCATGGATGTAAATTGCGGTTTTATCGTTGTGACCAGCCGTCTTTCAGTGGAAATGGTGCAAAAAGCTGCCGTTCTCGGCGTTTCTACACTTGTTGCTGTATCGGCAGCAACCGCTGAAGCCATTCGCATAGGCCAGAAATGTAATATGACATTGATCGGCCGTACACGGGAAAATAGTTTTGAAATATATTGCGGTGAAAAGTGGATTATCTGATCCACCCCGCAACCTCGATCCCTCAGGCATCAGCTTGGAAGGCTGAGTGCCGGAACCTGAGCGCACATGCTATCCATGTACGCTGTCATCTTCAAGCTTAGTTCAATCCCATAACAGCAAAGGCGATTGCAACATTCGTGCTTACAATCATCATGGAATAGAACACTGCAATTTTCATCATATCAGTCATGATCTCACCTCGAATATCTCTATCTATCACAATATATTACAACACGTAATATAACAATGTGTTATAATTCGGGCAATCATATAAAGTTCCATAAATTTTTTAAAAAATCCCGAAATCCGGTTCTTTTTGGAAGTTCGGGCCAAGCTTTTATCGCTTGATTCAGGGCTTCAGTCCGGTGATTGCCTTTATTGAATATCATTTTTAGGACACGTTGGTTACTATTTTGTAAAATTTCGTGAGCATGCTGTGGAAACTTCACGAACGTGCACAATGTTTCCACCGCTTTCGTTTCCACCACCTTCGCGCAAGCTTCGTTTTCTATTTTGTAACAGGACTTAAAGGTCATGACGATTGTGATCGCATTGTCGTGCCTTTTCTTGTTAAGGAGAACAACGTGCAGCAAAGTGCCGTAAACTCGATAAGCAAAAGCAGTAAGTTTTCCGGTAGTGATATTGGTTTCGCTGCCGGTATTGTCATTATATTGACAGTTTTGTTTTTGCCTGTTCCATCTTTTGTACTGGATATGGGGCTTTCGTTTTCGATAGCTTTTTCGGTTTTGATTTTGATGGTGGCATTGTGGATTCAACGCCCGCTCGATTTTTCGGCTTTTCCGACGGTGTTGCTTATCGCAACCATGCTGCGTCTATCGCTCAATATTGCGACAACGCGTGTTATCCTCACTCATGGTGATGAAGGTTATACCGCAGCCGGACATGTGATTCACGGGTTTTCACAATTCGTGATGGGTGGCGACTTTGTCATCGGTCTCGTGGTTTTTGCAATCCTTATTATCGTAAACTTTCTGGTTATTACCAAAGGTGCTACCCGTATTGCTGAAGTCGGTGCACGTTTTACTTTGGATGCCATTCCTGGCAAACAGATGGCGATTGACGCCGACTTGTCATCCGGTTTGATTGATGAAAAACAGGCACAGGTTCGCCGTCGTGAACTGGAAGAGGAAAGCTCTTTTTTCGGTTCGATGGATGGTGCTTCAAAATTCGTTCGTGGTGATGCGGTTGCCGGTCTCATTATTACAGCGGTCAACATATTTGGTGGCATTGTCATCGGCGTTACCCGTCATGGCATGGATGTGTCGCAGGCAGCAGACGTTTTCACAAAGCTTTCGGTCGGTGATGGTCTGGTCACACAGATACCGGCTTTGATTGTTTCTCTTGCCGCCGGCCTTCTGGTTTCCAAAGGCGGAACACGCGGCTCAACAGAAAAAGCTGTTTTCGGACAATTGGGTGGTTACCCGAAAGCCTTGTTTGTTGCTTCGGTTCTGCTTGCTGTTTTGGGGTTGATGCCGGGATTGCCAGCCTTCCCGTTTTTGACCATTGCAGCACTTCTTGCCGGTATCGGCTTTTCAATTCCGCGTCGTTTGCAACGTCAGGCGGCAGAAGAACAGGCTATGAAAGCACAGGCTGATGCAATTGCTGAAAAAGAAGAAAGCCAATCGGTCAAAGCTTCGCTGGAAAAACCGGCTATCGAACTTGTATTGGGCAAACAATTGGCAACGCGTCTGTTGCCGCATCAAACAGAGCTTGCCAACCGCGTTGCAAAAATGCGCCGCAAATTTGCGACCGATTTCGGTTTTGTTATTCCTGAAATCGAAGTCTCCGATGATTATAAAACACCGCCGAAATCCTATCAGATCAAATTACATGGAACGGTTGTTGCGAGTTACGAAGTCCGTATCGGAGATGTTCTGGTTATGCTTGGAGAAAAACCGGCACCGAATCTTCCCGGTGAAGAAGTCCGTGAACCGGCATTCGGAATGCGTGCATTTGCAACATCCGAGACATTCCGTTCGGAACTTGCACGTGAAGGCTATATGGCTGTTGACAACATGTCGGTGTTGCTCACCCATTTAAGCGAAGTCTTGCGCAATAATTTGGCACAATTGCTCTCCTATAAAGATATGCGGATTCTTCTGGAACGTCTGGGACCGGAATATCGCAAACTTCTGGAAGAAATTTGTCCGGCTCATCTTTCCTATTCGGGTTTACAATCGGTCTTGAGATTGTTGCTGGCCGAACGTGTTTCCATTTGCAATCTTGACCAGATACTCGAAGCAATCGCGGAAATTGCACCCCATGTCCGCCGTGCCGAGCTTATTGTCGAACATGTTCGCATGCGCTTGTCACAACAAATTTGCGGCGATCTCTCGGATAATGGTGTATTGAATGTCTTGCGCCTTGGCAGCCATTGGGATCTGGTTTTCCATCAGGCATTGAAACGTGACGGCAAAGGCGAGATTGTCGAATTCGATATTGATCCGAGAGAACTTGAAAAATTTGGTACAGAGGCTACAAATGCTATCCGTAAACATATGGAAAAAGGCGAAAGATTTGTTCTTATTACTTCGCCGGAAGCACGTCCTTATGTTCGCATGATTATTGAACGCTTGTTTGCGACCTTACCGGTTCTTTCACACGCAGAAATTGCCCGCGGTGTTGAAGTCAAAACCTTGGGGACGATCGCCGACTAAAAGGAACAGGATATGTCCTTTGCACTTTTGCCCATAGATCAGCTGGTGATTGTCGCCATGCTGATCTTTGCGCGTGTAGGATCCTGCCTGATGTTGATGCCGGGTATATCGAGTGCCCGCATTCCAATGTCCTTCAGACTTTTTTTGGCAATTGCCTTTTCATTGATTATGGTGCCGCTTTCAGGTTCCCAATTTACCGAGATCGCCAAAAATCCCACATTAGCCACATTGGTCGTCGGTATAGCAAGTGAATCGCTTGTTGGTGCAACATTCGGTATTATCGCGCAAGCCTATATGTGGGCATTGCAATTTATGGCCAATATTATCGGTATGTCGATCGGATATTCCGGTCAGCCGGGAACCAGTGTTATCGAATCTATGCCCGAAACCCAGGTGGCCAACATGATAACCATCGGTGCGCTGATGCTATTTTTTGCGGCCGACCTTCATATGGTTGTCATTCGCGGGCTTATGACCTCCTATCAGGTTGTTCCGGTTTCATTAACACCGGCTCCCCAATCGGCTTTGACCGATTTTCAGGATGCGCTTTCGCAAACATTTTTGACAACTTTGCGTATTGCATCGCCTTTTATCATCTATTCGATTTTGGTGAATATAGCTGTCGGACTGATAAATAAATTGACGCCGACGATACCGGTCTATTTCATATCCATGCCATTTGTTATGTTTGGCGGGCTTTTGCTCATTTATTATCTGTTGCCGGAAATATTGACATTTTTGGGTGCCGAATATGCTTCTTGGTTGAATAGGGGGCCATAATGCCAACACAGAGCCAACGTTATGCGAGGCTTTTGAAAGCCCAAAAATTGGTGAAAGCGCGTGATGAAGCCGAGCTTGAGGGCACGCAAAGCCAGCGCTCGGCTTTGGAAGATGAAGACAAGTTTTTGTTTTCATTAATGGAAAATGGCTCACAGTCGGATTTGTTCGACCCGATGATGATTTCGCGACGCCTTGAAAAAAATGCCCGTAACGAAGCTGTTCTTGATAATCTGATTGTAAAGCAAAGGAAGACGCTGTTGCAATCAACACGGCGCTGCGACGTTATTGACGAGAAGCGCAAGGCCGCCGAGGATCTCGAAGAGAGAAAAGAACTGGCAAAAATGCTTGAAGAATATGTTGCTGCAAAAATCGTCAAAGACACCAGTTTGGGATAAGCTTTATCACTTATAGTCAAAAAAGCGGGAAAACCGTGTTGTTCGTGTTTACGGCATTCGGGTGTGAACCGCATAGATGAGATTCCGGTATTTTACCGGATAAGAGCTTATAAGAGGACGAATAATGGCCATTCAACCACCTTCTGACTTGGTACTTGACGTGTCAAAAGCGGCGGATCCTCTCGAATACAGAGCTTCGGTCGAAAAATTGCGCAATGCACAAAGTGCAGTGCGCGCTGCAAATCTTGAAATGTCGGGTGAAGGCTTTTCACAATTGGCAAAAGCCGGTGGTGATACGTCAGTATCATCTGTTACCGGACAATATGCCAATCAGGTTAAAATAAAAGAGAAATCACCGAACAGCGACCATACCGAGGCCTATAAGAAATTTGAAGCTTTCATGTTGCAATCATTTATCCAGAATATGTTTACCACTGATACGCCGTCAGTTTTCGGTAAAGGTCAGGCCGGTGAATATTGGAAATCCATGATGGCAGAGTCAATGGCCAAGGAAGTGGCCGATCGCGGCGGAATTGGTGTGGCGAAAATGCTGGCGCGCGATGAAGAACTCAAACAGGGCAAAGTTCCCGACGGTGGAATACAAGGGATGGGTTCGGCCTTCGGCGATCTTGCACGTACAAACCAGAATACTCAGGCAACTGTTGATAATATTGTCCATAGCCACGATATAAACTTCGTGCGCAAACAGATGACTGAAAATACTTGAACGTTTTATTATGATTTATGGTAACATGCTCAATCAAAGGAGATTCAAATGTCTTTAGCTGAGCAATCAGGCGAACAGAATATGGCTTCGGCTCCGGTCGTAAAGGCGCACATTAATGATCCCGCAGCGAGGGATGTTGCCTTGGCGAGGTTTGCAGCGGTTGTCAACGCTCTTGAAGAAGTTGTCGATTATGAAACAAGTGCGCTCGAACAACATCAAAACCCCGATTATAACGATATTAATGCTCGTAAAGCCCGTGGTTTGCGCGATTTGAATCAATCCATGACCGAAGTTGCCCGTTATTTTGATGATAGCGTGGAAAACAAAGTTGAAACATTGCTGAACGGGTTGAAAAAGAAACTTGAACGCAATAGCCAATTATTGAAAATTCATCTGGAAGCTGTTACCGAACTCTCGCAAATGATGCAAAATGCAGCTCGCGAACAGGAGACAGATGGAACCTATGATCCATTTACTGTCAATAGTGGCCAGCAAAAATGATAAAAACTGTTGTCATCGGACTTTGGGTTTGCATCATTGCCTTAGGGTCATTGATGTTGGCTATCAAAATGGGGTCCGAGCCCAAGTCCGCTGCCGCAACAGAAGAGTCTTCGTCGTCGATTGATTTCGACCGGACAGATGTGATGAGTGTGCCAATTTTAGCCGATGGAAAAGTCGACGGTTATATTATTGCGCAGCTTGTCTATACAGTTGACTCAAACGTCAAAAATAAATTGCATGTCCCGCTGGGACTCATTGTTAATGATGCTGTTTTTAACGTTTTTTACGGCTCCTATACCGATACAAAACGGATCGAACATGTGAAGTTCGAGGACGTAAAGCAAAAAATTATTGACGGCGTCAATCAACGTTTTCCTGAACCGGTGATTAAAGACCTGATGGTGGAGCAATTCAATTTTATTCCGGCCGATCAGGTCAGAGATATGAACAAGGTGAAGTAAATTCATTCGGTTCATAGAGTGAAATCTGTCAAATTATCTGAAACTCTCAGGAAAATTTTAATCTTTGTTCAAGACTTGATCGCAATTCTTTGCTAACCGGTAAGGGACGTTGTGCCGGTTGTCGTGAAGGCGGCCAACGCTGTTTTCCTCATTCCGGATTGGTAACATCACCAATTCAACAATGCTTGATTTCTTTCCCGATAATGGAAACGACGGATTTCGGTTTATGACAACCGGTTTTTCTATTTCCGCGTGTTGAATAATCATTTGCCAGAATTGATTGTCATTCCGGTTATTGCTCCTCGTTAGCGCCGCGGAAAATACCGGTTTGAGGCGTTCAATTCCGCCTTTTGTTAACCGTCGTTTACAAAAAATCGAATAGCCGTACGGAATAAGTTCAACGGCAAAAAAAGTGTGTTGTTTTCGGAAGAAGACTGTTTTCGGCTCCACCGCAGACTAAAATCAATCGGTTATTTTCAAAAATCGGACAAGCAGGCGTATTCATGAAGTGCTGCCCGTTTGGTTCTGTCGTGGACATCGGTAAACAGTTCCATATCGAAAATTGAAGCGTTTGAGCGATAGGCTTCAAAATATTCTGAAAATCCGGTCATGCGGCATGAAAAAGAATAGAAATTCGGGCAAGACATATTCATGGGTAATGCCTGATTTCAGCGGGAATATCGATTGTTCAATTCGAGATGAATATCAATGAATGAAATGTCTTATCGGCAGTCAATCTCTTCTCGCCGACAAAATATATTGGCGCCTATACATATATTGGAGCCTATGCCAAAGATCGAAAAACAGTTGGCAAAGGCGATTGATTTCAATTTGTCTATTCAACGTGTGAATATTGATATTCAACTCTATTTGCCTGACGTTTTTTTAAGCCGCGCATTGTTCAATGCGTCGATCAATTGGCGTGTATCGGTTTCATCATCCTGAGGATTTTCAAAAACGACATTATCAAGTTCGACGCCAAAACCTTCAGGCGACATAATGAGCTGGAAAAAGGCAGTTACGCCGTCATTCGAGAATTCCATATCGAGAGTAATCGTCGGCGGTGTATCCCAGTCCAGTTCAAAGCTTCCCCCATTTGCAAAACGCACGGTGTGGGGATAAAAATGCAGTTCGGTCGCCGCGTCGATAATATCACTGATATTGGCGAAATGCTCATCGTGTAGATAAGCAATGAAATCGGCCGGATCGACAAGTTTCAATTCCGGAATAATTCGCGCGACCTGTTTTGCAATCATCATCTCGCGCATTTCATGGACATCATCTTTTTTCATTTTATTTCATAACAGTTTTAGTAGAAGATTAGGGGTTAAGTATTTTTGTCAGTGTATTTTAGTTTTGTCAGTGTAATTTTTGACTGTTAATATAGCGGATCAATTCCGCTACAGCTTGATAGAATTCTTGGGGTATAACCTGGTCGACTTCTACCTGTTTATAAAGTGCACGTGCAAGCGGTATATTTTCTATAACAGGAACGTCGTTCTCGACAGCAATTTCTCTGATGCGAAGAGCCAGAATATCCTGCCCTTTGGCGACAACCACAGGAGCATAATCGGTAGGCGGTTTATAACGCAACGCAACAGAAAAGTGGGTAGGGTTGGCAACAACGACCGTGGCTTTCGGAACGTTGGCCATCATCTGGCGACGGATACGGTCACGGGCAAGTGATCGCATACGCGCTTTGACCATCGGATTACCTTCGATTTCCTTTTGTTCGTCCTTGAGTTCCTGTTTTGTCATGCGTAACTGCCGACGCCAACTGAAACGTGACCACGCAAAGTCAAAAGCGGCAATTGCGACAACGGCAACCGAAAATGAAATGAGAAGTTGGGCAACTTCCGAACGGATATATTCCGGCAATGCCGATGCAACCGTTCCCAATGCGTCGGTAAAAACTGTATTGCCTTTGAAAAAGGAAAGATAAACAATCAGACTGACGCCAATCAGCTTGGCTAGCGATTTTAAAAATTCAACGAAGCCGCTTTTACCGAAAATGCGGCTGAAACCGGCAGCCGGTGAAATGCGGGAAAATTGCGGACGTATTCTTTCCCCTACAACACGCGGAACATTTTGAATCATAGAGGCGGCAATGCCGACGAGTGGAATAATAACCAGAATAGGAAGCAAAGCCAGCCCCACATGACCACCGACCAGCAGCAAAAGATGTTTCACATCCTCTGCTCCATTCAATCGCCAGCTTTCGGGTCGCTCGATCCATTGCACAAGGAAATTGGAAAGCTTCGACATTGCAGGAAAAGCGATGAATATAGCAATCATGCTATAACCGACAAGACCTGCAAAGGTTGGCAATTCCCGCGAAAACGGAAGGTTACCTTTTTCTTCCGCTTTGCTTATTTTGTGTTCGGTCGGCTCTTCGGTCTGGCTATCCTTATCCGGTTTGTCTTCAGCCATTTGTTATCATTCTTTAGGTTTTTCTGCTTCTTTGGTGTCGCCTTCAGGTGCTTTTTGGTCACCATCGGGTGCGCCACCTGCGGCTCCATTTGCAGTTTCGTCTGCTGCCAGACTTATTTTTCCTTCACTCGAAAGTTTGATCGCCTGTTGTGCGATTGTTCTGCGCGCATTGGTAATATCGGCTTGCGTTATCATGTCATTCGGCGATTTCAACTCGGCTTCAACCATGCGGCGACTGCGTTGTGACAAGGAACCGAGAATAGTTTCGGTTGTCTCTTTGTCAGCGTTCCGCAAAGCAGTGATAATGACATCTGCAGGTATATCGTCGAAAAGCAACAGACGGGCTCTTGCCGACAAACGCGGAATGTCCTCGAAAACAAAAAGCTTCGATTTGATTTTTTCAAGATCTTCAGGATCAAGGCCGTCAAGGCTTGCAAGCATTTCATCAATTTCGCTTTTATCGAGCTGGTTGAGAATGTTTGCAATTTCACCATAATGCGATTGGTCGGCGGTTTCGTTCTTTTGCATCAGTTCGGGACGTAAAGCCTTATCCAACAATTCGTCAACAATCGGCATGACCGAGCGTAAATGCAGTGTGCGGAAGATAATATCGCCGCGTTCGGCCATTGTCTGGAGGAGGAGCAGCTTTGCCGCGAGATCGGAAGGAAGTTTTGATACGATATAAGCAATAACTTGCGGATGTTCCTGTGAGAGATGATCCTGCAATTCTTCAGCCGACATTTTGCCCATGATTTCCCATAGGCTTTCCTCCGGAATAGCCGGTGTTGCATTCGGATCAAGTATTTTTGCCGCTTCATCTTCCGGCAAAGTTTCCTGAACAAGATTATCAAAACGTTCACCGGCTTGCGAAAAAGATACGCCTTCTGCGAAAGCATCCTCGAACTGGTGTACCAGAATGTCAAAATCGGCAAGGCTGATGTTGGGTAATGTATGGGCTTGACCACTCAACCGGCGTAAATCATCAGGTGAAAAATGCTTGAGTATTTTTGCAGCCGCCGGTTTTCCCATAGCAACAAGCAACGCGGCAACTTTTTGTTGCCCCGTCAGGCTGTCAATCACAGAGGATGAAGTTTTTCGCGGGCCGGTTGCAGAAACAACAGGCTCTTCATTTCCGGATATTTTTTCCTGTTCTGTTGACGCCATAGCTGTCTTTCAAAGCATTCAAATAGATTATTTGCCGATAATTTCCGTCAAGCTCACCCCGAAACGGGATGAATCATCTTCCATCACGATAACTTCACCACGAGCAATGACACGACCGTTGACAACGATGTCAACCGGATCACCAATTTGTTTATCAAGTGTAATAACCGCGCCGCGTCCGAGATTCATCAAAGTTGCAACAGGCATTGTTGTGCCACCGAGGACGACTTGTACCTCGACAGGAATGCTCATAATCAGATCGGCATTGCCTGCCGGCTCGCTCTGCTGTGCCTGGGTATTGTGCTGCGTGGCCCCCGACGCTCCGAAACCGCCGCCCGCACCAAAATTCGAGCCGGCAGGTTTTTGCGGGTTCGCGCCAAAGCCGCCGGCGGTTCCTGTATGTGCCCCTGCAAATGGAGCTGCCCCGCCAGTCGGGGCATTGGGTTTGAAGCCTCCCCCCGGCATAGCTGTTCCTGCCGGACGTGGCGGCATTGTCGGCTTGGCACCCATTGGTGGTGGAGTCGTTGTCGGTTTTGTATCGTCTGCCATAGTCTCACCGTTTCATTACAGCTATTGCCGGTTCTGATTAAAATTGTACTCTGTTGCCAAGATCTGCTTTATGTACCCTGCGCTGAACAAAAACCGGCAATCCGTTATTCTGCATTGTCTGCGGCGTTGCAGAACGGGTAGGGGCGGAATTTGCTGTCGGGCCATGCGCCTGTGCCGTCAATATACCGCGCAGACGATTAAAATCTCCTTGCAACTGGTTGCGTATGGTTTCCATATGGGCGACAGAACGGTCAACTTCCCTGCGAATGCGTGACGATTCGGTAATGCGCGCGTCAAGCTTTTTATTTTCATCGCGAAAATCCTGATGTTCTTCACGCAATGCTTTGACTGCGCGATCGAGACTTGATGTTGCAGCATGAACCTGTTCGGCCAATTGCCGTCCCAGACGGATTGTACTGGCCAGTTTGCGCGCGGTAATGACAAACACACCAACGGATGTCATCGCAAGAACGGCGCCAATAATATTAACTATGAACCAGTTCATCATACATTTCCTCTTCTTCATCAATCGGGTCGGTAACCCGTACAGAAAAATTTGACCCCACTTTGCCCAGCGAACATTTGTAAAGGGGTTTGTCTCCGCTGCGCATTCTTACCTGCTTGACTGCATTGGCAGGAAGCGGAAGGACTTGCCCGACTTCTATATGCATCAATTCATTCAACGTCATAGACCCTTGAATGATGTAAGCTTCAATGCCGACATGGGCGCGGCTGACTTCCTGACGCAAGCGTTTCGCCCATAACGGGTCTGTCCGCGTCGAAGGCGCCCTCAATACTCTGGTGACTGCTTCCTGTATCGGACGATGGCAGCTTCTGGGCATAAGCAGATTGAGTGTTGTTTCAACTTCACCCGATTTCACCGATAACAGGCACGAGAACATCCGCAATTGTTCAAATTCTTCAATATCGAACTCTTGTGCATTGGTCGTCTCTTTAAAATTGAAGAGTGTACCATCACCATTTCCGAAAACATCATCCATTGCAGCGGATAAGGCTTGCGCCAATGTTTCGCCTGTTTTGGTCTCGACAGGACTGAAAGGCCGTCCATTGCGGTTAAGAATCGCCGGTTCGGGTGCTCCGAAGAAAGCATCCGTTACAACGCTTACCAGATTTGCATCCAGAACAAACAACACGTCACCACCCCAACGGTCGGCTTCGAACCTGACAACCAGCGTATCTCCGGTTATAATTTTCGGGAGTGCGTCGGCTTTCAAAGTGTCGAGCGATTTAACTTCTATAGTGAAAGTAGCAGACGTATATTGCGCCAACCTTGCGCATAAATTTGTCGCCGCATCTCCGAACACATGCTGGAAAGACTGGAGATCGTCACCGGATATTCCGGCGGCACGCAAAATATGCTCGGCCAGAACATCTTTCTTTTTTTCTTCTACCGATTCTGATGGCGCAGCGCTATTTTCTGCCTCAGGCGCGGCCTGGCTTTTTGCTCCGGCAGTTTGCGTTGTTTTATCAGTGGTTGCTTCCGACATATTTTATGCAGCCTCTTTTGTTGCCGGTTGACCGGAGATTGCTTCTTGTTCAACCACATCTATTGTCGGACGATCTTTTGCCGAAATTGTTTTTCGCCCGTATTCCAAAGCAATTTGTGGCATTGCACCATTCATATAAGCCAGCAAAGTCTGCTTGATTACCGTGTAAATTCGGGTTTTCTTGCCGCGGACAAGTTTGATTTTAGAGGCTATCGGAGCAAATACGGCATAAGCAAAGAAAATACCACCGAATGTACCGACCAAAGCCGCCCCGATATAATGGCCTAAAACTTCCGGAGATTCGTTAAGGTGTCCCATTGCTTTGACCACACCGAGAACGGCGGCAACAATACCTAGTGCAGGCAGCGCATCGGCAACTGTTTGCAAAGACGAAGCCGACTTTAATGCATCTTGTGAAATCGTGTGGATTTCCTCGTCCATCAGTGCTTCGATTTCAAAAGGCCGTGCATTGCCGACAAGAATAAGGCGGCAATAATCGCAAATAAAATTGGTGATCGAGTCATCTTTCAATATTGTCGGATATTGCTGGAATATCGACGATTCCTTGGGATTGTCGAAGTGGCCTTCAACTTCCGAACGTGACTTGGAACGCATTTCGCGCATCAATGCATAGAGAAGGCCGAGTAATGAAAGATAGTCCTTTTGTTTCGGGACAGCTTCTTTCATTGCTTCCAATGTGGCTTTGATCGTATCTTTGATGACCGAGAATGGATTGGCAATGATAAATGTGCCAAATGCGGCGCCCAAGATAATGACAAATTCCCAAGGCTGCATAAGAACAGATACATGCCCCCCCATTGCCATGAAGCTTCCGAGGATACAGCCAAGTGCAATTGCTAGTCCTAGAATAACACCCAACGCAAACGCTCCTATCTTTTAAGTCAACGAATGTATAGAATAGCTGCCTTGTGTGAAGCTTGCCATAATAAAATCTATCATTCAGCCCCGATATTATCGCATGATTCTTGCCAGAACGCTAAAAAACAGCCATTTCTAATATTATATTATAATAATAAAGACTGTTATGGTATAATCATTAACAGAGATAGTAGTGATAACAAACTGTCAGTTTTGTTTGTAACGGCGAGTTCAGCTTCGGGCAAGTTTCATCCGTTACACAAGAAATTACTGAGGAAAGGTAATCCTATGATTGGCACTTACGTCAGCTATAGAAGTACGATAGATAATATGTCAAAGACGCTTGACAGGGTTATGAATGAACCTGCGGTCAAACGGGAAACAGACTATTATACTCAGAACATCAAAAGTGTGAACGATGTTGATGATTTCTTTCGCGATCAACGGCTGTACAACTATGCGATGAAGGCTTACGGCCTTGAAGATATGATCTATGCCAAGGGCATGATGCGCAAGGTTTTAACCGATCCCGATTATGCGACTAGGCTTACAGACAAGCGCTATCAACAATTTGCTGCTGCGTTCAACTTCAACAAATACGGTGATAAGGCTACTTCCCAGGACAGTGCAACAAAAGCTACAGTCAATAAATACATGCAGCAGACGTTGGAAGTCGAATTAGGTAACCAGAATGAAGGTGCGCGTCTTGCACTTTATTTTACGCGTACGATTGGCAGCATGGCAAAAAATGGCAGCTTGTCAGAAGATGGATGGGCTTATCAGATCATTGCGGATAAAGCACTTGCAGAGGTTGTTTACACAGCTCTTGATATTCCCGACAGCATAAGGGGTTCCGATGTCGAAGCGCAGAAACGTCTTCTTGAACAGAAGATGAACTTTGATGATCTGGCTGACGGGACAAAATTGGAAAAATTCATCGGCCGGTTTTCTGCCATGTATGATGCCAAGAACCAGCCGCAGGTCAGTCCTGCATTAACACTTCTGCAAAGCACAGGATCAGGTGGCTCATTCGGATTTTCGAATGCGTCGATGATTGCAATGCAGTCGCTCAAACCGGGCGGCAATTGATCTTATAGCTTTTGCTTTGATCTTTTGTCCGCTCTATTGGAAGCCAGACGGCTTGAAACTGTCTGGGCAAGAAAGGACAAAGATTGATGCAAAATCCGGTCTATGTCGGTGTTTCCGGGCAAATCAGTTTAGAAAAGCGCATGGAAACCATTGCGCGGAATATGGCTAATGTGAACACACCGGGGTTTCGCTCGGAAGAGATGAAGTTTGAATCTCTTGTTTCTCCCGTTGCCCGTGACAATAATCAGAATGTCAATTTCAGTAGCGCCGGCAAATCCTATATTTCAACCAATCGCGGTCCGGTTACACAGACAGGTAACCCTCTGGATGTTGCCGTTAACGGAGATTCCTATTTTTCGCTACAAACGCCTAACGGTCAGGTTTATACCCGCGACGGGCGCATGATTATGACACCGGAAGGCGGGCTTGTTTCGGTTCAAGGTTATCCTTTTCTGGATAATGGCGGTGCACCGATTCAGATTGATCCTGCTAACGGTGCTCCGCGAATTTCGGCCGATGGTGCAATTTACCAAAACAACCTGCAGGTTGCTGCAATCGGCCTTTATCAATTCCAGCCTGATAGCAAGTTGAGTTACGGCCCGAATGCTTCGGTCGTGCCTGATAAAGCTCCCATACCCATGCAGGGAGACGCTGCAAACGGCGTCGTACAAGGCTTTCTGGAAAATTCCAATGTGAATGGCGTTGTTGAAATGACGCGTCTTATCGAAGTTTCGAGAGCTTTTGAACGGGTCGAAGCAATGATGCGTCAACAAGAAGAAAGAGGCACGCAGGCTATCCAGACTCTCGGCGGTAAAAGTCAGTAACGGATCAATCATCCGCAATCATATAAGATCGGGTTGAAAATTTTATGGAAAACACTGGACAAAAAAGTGGGCAGTTAAGCATTTCCCCGAGCAATGCACTGTCTTTGCTTGTCGCATTTGCCGAACAGGAAAAACGTCAACGCTCGCCTCTAGTAAGTAAAGGTGGAATTGTGAGCGATGTATCACGTGTCGCCGTTGCCGCACGTGGCCTTTCCGATGATGTGTCACTTGGAGATAATGTCCTGATTGATTGCGGGCGTGATATGGCTCGCGGTGAAATCATTCGTGTCAATGAAGACCATGTGCTGATTAAACCTTTTGATGAAACTATTGTTCCGGCACTTAATGCCTCGGTATTTCCGAATGGCCCTCTCACTGTTTCACCTGATAAATCATGGCGCGGACGTGTTGTTAATGCCTTGGGAGAAGCAATCGACGATCTGGGACCGATTGTAACCGGCGAAAAGAAGATGCCGGTTGAAACCCACGCAGTGCCTGCATTGAAGAGAGCACGTGTCGGTAAAGGATTGCGCACGGGTGTCAAGGTGATCGATATTTTCACGCCCCTCTGTTTTGGCCAGCGTATCGGCATTTTTGCCGGTTCTGGTGTCGGTAAATCGACTTTATTGGCAATGATGACGCAGACAGATGATTTCGATACTGTTGTATTGGCCTTGACCGGCGAGCGTGGTCGTGAAGTGCGCGATATGCTTGATGATACAATGAAGGGAAAATTATCCAAAGTTGTTACCGTCGTTGCAACGGGTGACGAAAGCCCGATGATGCGTCGTCTTGCTCCGGCAATGGCGACAACAATTGCAGAATATTTCTGTTCCTTGGGTGATAATGTATTGTTGATGGTTGACTCTATTACGCGTTACGCTTTGGCTGCTCGCGAGGTTGCGATTGCAGCGGGCGAACCGCCGGTTTCTCGCGGATTTCCGCCAAGTGTGTTTAGTGATTTGCCACGTTTGTTGGAGCGTGCAGGACCGGGTCCCGAAGGAAAAGGGTCGATTACCGGAGTTTATGCGGTTCTGGTTGATGGCGATGACCATAACGACCCGATTGCCGATGCCATTCGTGGTATTCTGGATGGTCACATTGTGCTTGACAGAGCTATCGCTGCACAAGGCCGTTATCCGGCCATTGATATTCCCGGTTCGATTTCACGTCTTGCTCCCCATAGCTGGACGGCCGAACAGAAAAAGCTCGTAAGAAGTTTGAAAGAAATGATCTCGCGTTATGAAGAGACGCGGGATCTGCGCGCCATGGGGGCTTATCATCCCGGATCGGATCCGGTTCTCGATCAGGCTGTGGTTATGGTGCCGCGAATTTATGCGGCAATGAACCAGTCTCCCGATACGCCGGTTTCCCGTGACCCTTACGATGATCTTGCTAAAGCATTGAGAGCTCAAGCTGCCTAGGATAAGTGCAGGAGAATTCCAGTTATGACAGATATAACAAATTTTGGTTCATCTTTCCCGAATTTTGGCAGCAATGAACGCCAAAGCTTCGGCGGTTTCAGGATGAAAGGCCTTGCAAGCAAAAAACGCGGTGACGATACCGAAAGAGAATTGGCAAAACTTTTGCAGGATCTTGAACACATTGATACCGGCACAGCCAGTTCGGGCAATCCGCGCCAGAGTAAAAATCAACATTGGTTATTTTGGCGAAATCCTGATGAAGATGGCGAGACAGACCTTAACCGTAATTCCGGTATTGTCGAGAAACAAAACACCAATTTGTTCAAGAAAGCTGTAGCAGGAATTTCAGCGGCATTTGCGGGAATTCAATCCATCAGCATTGTAAATTCGGTTGCCGGTTCTTCAAGCGGTATGTTTTTCGGAATATTCAATTCGGTCGATTCACTATTGCGTGCTTTCGGCGTGGCCATGGCAATCGGCTGCGGGAGTTTGCCGTTTGTAGTCTATGCCTTCCAGATTGGCGGGCAGGGTGGAGCCAATACGTCTGACAGCAAGCCGGCAGTGTCAAGCACTTTCAGACCGCATGACGGATGGTACAAACGCTCGCGTTTTGAAACAGTCGACAGGGTAGATCCCTATGCTACACGCGATTATGATTCACAAAAAGCAATCATGTCCAACGGTCGTGGCTTGCCCAAGGCTGCCAATCCCGATGAGACGGACGGGAGTTTGAAACCCACCGCACCCGAAGCACAACCTTATGTCGTCAAAGATGTCGTGAACGGAATGGCGATGATCGAATATGGTCAGGGGTATTGGTTTGCAAGACCGGGTAGCAAATTACCTGACGGAAGTTATTATGTAAGGGTTATGAAAGACAGCCAAAGTGGAAAAGTGGCGTTGAAAACGTCAAGAGGGATTGTTCCGGTTGGTCACTAATCGGAATGCTTCCGGTGCACTATTTTCAGGCTTGACGGGAGAGGTCATAAAGTTATCAGACAAAAGTGGAGCGACCGAACGTTCGTAGAGTGATCGATCGTTCCGGAATATGAAGACAGAAGTTTCGGATAAAGAACATAGAATGCCGCAGACGTTGGCTTTTTCAGGTTCAAACGACGTTTCTTGTGTTACGGGTTATTTCGCCGGATTTTACAGTACCGGACATTTGTCGGATTTATATATAATCGGCAAATGGGCGCCGGTTTTTAATAAAAAAATTGAAAATCGACCGGTTTTTCAACGCCGAAGCCTACAAGAATTGTGATTTTTATTTGTTAACTGATTGATTCAATTTATTTATTTATTGACTTTAAAAAACATTTTCTGACGCAAGTCTCGCGCAAGTTTACGCGCCTATTGTTTATTCTGTTCAATAGAGTATACGACAATGGGTCCGGTAAATCTTTTTGATATAGCAAATAAACAAGCTGACTGGTTGGCAACACGCCAAAAGGTCGTAGCGAGCAATGTTGCGAACGTCAACACACCCGGATACAAATCGCGTGACGTTAAAGACTTCGCTGCAATTCTCAACAATGATACCATGGCGATGACTGTGACAAACAGCAAACACATGGATGTCACGGATAATGGCATGGAAGCCCATGCAATGCGGCCTGAAGATACGATTGAAACCACCCACTCCGGCAATAATGTCAATCTCGAAGAAGAGATGCGCAAAGGTGGCGAAATCGGCCAGCAAATGTCACTCAACACCGTTATCGTAAAAGCCTTTCATCGAATGATGATGGCTACAGTTAAAGGAGGATCGTGATTATGTCTGATCCACTTATTGCAGCAGGACGTGTCGCAACAAGCGGGCTTGCCGCCCAATCCACACGCCTTCGTATTATTGCTGAAAATATGGCCAACGCCAACTCGACCGGCGAAACAGCCGCAGCAAATCCCTATCAACGCAAGACGGTCAGTTTTGAAGCCGCTCTCAATCCCTACGCGGATGCGCAAGGCGTCGAGGTCGCACGGATTTCGACTGATAAATCGCCTTATATCGTTAAATACGAGCCCGGTCATCCGGCGGCCGATGCCAATGGTTATGTGAAATATCCGAATGTGAATGCAATTGTTGAAATGGCCGATATGCGTGAAGCAAACCGGTCTTATGAAGCAAATTTACAAGTTATTCGTCAGGCCAGGGATCTTGTGTCCCAGACAATTGACCTGTTGAGAGGTTAATAAGTTGAAAACCATAATTATAAATAAAGATGAAAATCTTTCTAAGCTTGAAGAACAATTGGGTAATAATGAGATCAATATTAAAGGCCAGATTATAAAGATTAGCGATGAAAGTAATTATAAAGCCAATCTCGAAGTTATCTGCCGGTCTGCACATTTGCTTGCGGGCGCGCTTAAAATGACGGGGATGTAATAATGATACAGTCGTTAACATCAGCAACAACACGTGCCGCTCTTGAAAGGTTGGGGCAATCACAAGGCGCTAATGCCAGCCAGACAACTTCATTAGACACGCAAGCTACAGGTCAGGCTCAGGGTGTAAAAAGTCCTAGTTTCGATCAGGTACTGGCTGAAGTTAGCGGTGCTGTCGGCAACAATCTTGAAAAGGCCGAAAGCCTTTCAATGCAGAAAATGGAAGGTGGCGACGTGTCGGTGCGTGAAGTTGTCAATTCGGTGATGGATGCCGAACGTTCATTGAATACCGCAATCGCCATTCGGGATAAAATTGTTCAAGCTTATCTCGAAATCAGTCGTATGCAGATTTAACCGGTTGGTCCGGATAACAAATTTGAACCAACCAGAGCAATAAAGGGAAAAGTCCAATGGTTATGAGATCTTTATCAATTGCGGCCACCGGTATGAACGCCCAGCAGACCAACCTTGATGTTATCGCAAACAACATTGCTAACATCAATACAACAGGTTACAAACGTTCCCGTGCCGAATTCAGCGATCTTATGTACACGACCGATCGCGCCGTTGGCGTTCCGAACATGATGAACGAAGCGACAATTCCTGAAGGTGCCATTGTCGGTCTTGGTGTTCGCACGGCTGCCGTTCGCAAAAACAATATGCAAGGTTCGTTTGTCCAGACATCCAACTCGCTGGATTTGGCAATCCGTGGCCGTGGTTATTTTGAAATTCAGGATCCGAATGGCAATACGTTTTATACCCGTTCGGGTGCATTCAATCTGAATGAAAACGGGCAAGTTGTTACTCTGGATGGTAATCTTGTCCAGCCGGTCATTACCGTTCCGAACGAAATCGGTAAAAACGGCATTATTACCGTGAGCGCCGATGGACGGGTGACCTACCAGCCGGATGCCGATGCTGCTCCTGTTGAAGCAGGTCGTCTCAATATGATCAATTTCACCAATGAAGCAGGTCTTGAGGCGGTCGGTGATAACCTGTTTCGTGAAACACAGGCATCGGGCGCACCGATTGCCGGTAACCCCGGTGAAGAAAATTACGGGTCAATCATGCAAGGCTATCTCGAAGCTTCCAACGTTGATCCGGTGAAAGAAATTACCGAATTGATAGCTGCCCAGCGCGCTTATGAAATGAATTCCAAAGTCATACAGGCGGCAGATGAAATGTCGGCAGTCGTATCGAAGAATTTAAGGTAATTTAAAATGAAAAAGCTTTCTCTCCTTATTGCTGGTTTATTGTTGTCGACCGCGTCGATAACGCAAGCTTATGCGGATAGGATAGGCTTTCTCGTTCCGACCACAACGGTTTATGCAGGACAACCGGTAAGCAATGTCGGTCTCAGCGAAAGAATGTTTTACATCAAAGTCGATGCCGCACCGTTATATGTAACAGATGTCAAGCAGGCTTTGAACAAAGTGGCCAAACGGACATTGCCGGCAGGCCGGCCGATTTCCTTGTCAGCTCTGGGCGATCCGGTATTGGTCGAACGTGGTCAAAATACAAAACTGGTTTTCAATGCCGGAGACCTCGTCATTACTGCATCGGGCGTTTCTATGGAGCCAGGTAGTGCAGGCGATTTTATCAAGGTTCGCAATGTCGATTCCGGTCGTATTGTGAGCGGTACGGTCTTATCTGACGGTAGTGTCAGGGTAGGTGGGCAATGATTGGTCGTTCGTTTGGGATTGGTCGTTCGTTAAAGATTGGTCGTTCGTTAGGACTTGTCGCGGCTTTATTGATGGGGGTTATGCCCGCATTTGCCGATGAAGGTGGCCGCAATGTACGCCATTTCAATTCCGAAGCGGCCTCTGATGCATCATGGCTCGGGTCGGGTGGTGATCCGGCAAAGATGCGCTATTCCGATCTTTCACGCCCCGGTGTTGTTGCCAGACTGAAAGATATTGCAGAAATTCAGGGTGTTCGTGAAAACCAGCTCGTCGGCTATGGTCTCGTTATCGGTCTTAACGGTACAGGCGACTCGCTACGTAATTCACCTTTCACCGAACAATCTTTGCGTGCCATGTTGGACAATCTGGGCATTAGCCCGCCAGCCGGTGCTTCGCGTGCAAACAATATTGCCGCTGTTATCGTTACGGCCGATATTCCACCATTTGCAACGCCCGGTTCAAGAATTGACGTAAGCGTTTCCTCGCTTGGTGATGCCAAGTCCTTACAAGGCGGTACACTGGTTATGACACCGCTTCTCGGTGCCGATGGCGAAACTTATGCTGTTGCACAAGGTAATATGATTATTTCCGGTTTTGCTGCACAAGGAGCTGCCGAGAGCGTAACACAGGGTGTTCCGACTTCAGGTCGTATTCCGAATGGCGCGCTGGTCGAACGCAAAGTCGAAGGAAACTTCAACCGCGATGCCGATATTGTTCTGGAATTGCATAATCCGGATTTTTCAACCGCTATTCGTGTTGCCGATCTTGTCAATGTTTTTGCCAATAAACGCTATCATCAAAGTGTTGCCAAAGAACGCGATGCAAAAACGGTCGTTTTGAAAAAACCCGCCAGCATTTCGGCTGCCCGTTTCATTGCAGAAATCGAGGGGCTTCCCATTCCGACAGACGAAGTTGCCCGCGTTGTCGTTGATGAACGCACCGGCACAGTTGTCATCGGCGAAAAGGTTCGTGTCTCGCGCGTTGCAATTTCTCACGGCAGTTTGACAGTTCGTGTTACCGAAACGCCTTATGCTTCACAACCCGAACCCTTCAGTGAAAACGGTGAAACAGTTGTAGTGCCACAAACGGCAGTCGACGCAAATGAGCAAACTTCCAATATCGGTATTCTTGGTGGAACCGATCTTGATAATCTCGTCAAAGGGTTAAACCAGATTGGCGTTAAGCCCACCGGTATCATTGCTATCCTTCAGGCGATAAAAACATCTGGTGCACTTCATGCGGAGCTTGTGGTTCAATGATGAGATCGCGGCGTAAAGTTCTGGCAGTTCTGGGTTTGGTTCCGTTTTTCGGGCTTGTTAACACTGCTCTTGCACAGAAGGCGGGCAATACAGCCACTCAAAATAAATCTGCAACAGTTCCTTCAGCCCCGTCTGCACAGCGCACACTTCCCTCTGCCAATGCCTCGCAGGATGAAATTGAAAAATTCTGCGGTAACATTGATAGTCA
This sequence comes from Bartonella sp. B10834G3, assembly GCF_016102505.1. Classification (NCBI taxonomy): domain Bacteria; kingdom Pseudomonadati; phylum Pseudomonadota; class Alphaproteobacteria; order Hyphomicrobiales; family Bartonellaceae; genus Bartonella; species Bartonella sp. B10834G3. Next base: position 326,072 of record NZ_JACFOM010000001.1, on the reverse strand, counting down.
GGCGGCGGATGCCCGTTTTGAATTGCAAAGCCAGCAATTGCAACAATTACGCACGCAAATTGATGATCGTATAAAAGTTCTGGAAGAAAAACGTCAGGAATATGAGAACTGGCTGAATAAACGGAACGAGTTTTTGGCCAAAGCACAGGATTCGCTGGTCAATATTATTTCCAAAATGCGTCCGGATGCGGCAGCCGCCCAATTGGCGCTGGTTGATGATTTTGCTGCTGCTGCCATTATGCTGAAACTGACGCCGCGTGTTTCGAGCGCCATCATGAATGAATTGCCACCGGAAAAGTCGGCAAATTTGACCAAGGTTCTGGTCAGTGCACAAAAATTACCGCCGGAAAACAAACCGGCACCCAAGGCTGTAAAAGCAGGCCAATGATGAAAGTTGAACAAATGAAAAAACTTTTAGACACCCGTAAATCAAGAGTCGCGCTTATCAGTGTCGTTCTGGCAACGGTTGCGCTTTCTGGCTGTTCTTACAATACAAAGGATTTCAACTCGGTGCCTGATTTTTCGCCGGTTCGGGCAGATCTCGGTTATGCACCGTCAATGAATCCGGATATTTACCCGACCAAGCCGAAAGAAAGCAAATATTCGCTTTACCGCTCTTCGTCGAACAGCTTTTATCGTGACCCTCGCGCCATGAAACCCGGTGATGTGCTCACTGTGCTGATTTTGATTAATGACCGCGCAAACATGAACAACAAAAGCGATCTGAAACGTGATGCCAATGGCAAATATACGTTGGGGGCAACCTATCCGCTTATCGGCAAGAATAGCGGTAGTGTGAACGGTGATTCCACCGCCCACTCGAAGGGTGATGCAAAAGTTGAACGTAAGGAAGACATCAAACTATCAGTCGCTGCGGTTGTCACAGATGTCTTGCCAAATGGTAATCTCGTTATCAACGGTTCACAGGAAGTCCGTGTCAACTACGAATTGCGTGTTCTCAATGTTGCCGGTGTGGTTCGTCCGCGTGATATTACCGGTAACAATACGATCGAATATGATAAAATTGCCGAAGCCCGTATTTCCTACGGTGGGCGCGGTCGTATGAGTGAAATTCAACAGCCGCCTTATGGACAACAGATTTTGAACCAGATCTCTCCGTTCTGATAGGATTGACCGGATATTCGGGCAGGGAGTTCGGTTTTCAACCGGCTTCCTGCCTTTATTATCCGCGATAAAGTCTTGAAAGCATGGTGCTTTAAGGTTTATTCATGTATTTCCGGTTAGGATAATAAACTATAGTTAAAGTGCAAATGCCTTTTAATTTTTAACCCAAGAGGTTTTTATGGCTGGCGAACCTGCAAAAGGCGACGGAAAAGAGAAGAAAGACAGCGGTGTCAAAACGCTGCTTGTTGCCGGTGTTATTTTGACTTTGGTCGCAGCAGGCGGCGGCTGGTTTTTGGGAACACAGATCGGCAAAGAAATTGCTCCCCCTCCCGTCGAACAAAAAAATGAAGCGGAAAAAACGGCAGATACAATCGCTTCAAATAGCAGTGTTACAGTTTTAAATCCTATTCTTACCAATATGGCAGCACCGAACAATGCATGGATTCGTGTGGAATGTTCGCTTGTATCCCAGCCGGGCGAAGTGTTGTCGCCATCCGTCGCGGCGGAAATTTCCAACGATTTTCTGGCATTTCTGAGAAACAGTACGATTGCCCAGATCAAGGGTGCTTCGGGGCTTATGAATCTGCGTGAAGATCTTGTTGAAAGAGCGCGTACGCGTTCAAAAGGCAAAGTCACCAATGTGCTGATTTCCAGTTTGGTGGTCGAGCAATGAAACGCCTTTTTCTGTTCAGTCTTGTTATAGTTATGATCGGCATTGGTTCGGCCTTTGCCCAGGAAGCAAGCACTGCGGCTTCACAAGGGGCGGCCGCCAATTCTCTTTCAAACCTGTTGCCTCAGGCGGGTACGTCGATGAGCGGACGCATTGTCCAACTGTTCGGATTGTTGACGGTTTTATCTGTTGCACCGGGCTTGCTCATAATGGTTACGAGCTTTACCCGCTTTGCCATTGCTTTTTCACTCTTGCGTTCCGGCCTCGGTTTGCAAACAGCGCCTTCCAATCTGGTCATGATCTCGCTTGCTTTGTTCATGACATTTTATGTTATGGCACCAACCTTCAATCAGGCTTGGACCAGTGGTGTGCAACCGCTCATGAATAACCAGATCAATGAGCAGCAAGCGGCAGAACGCATTGGACAACCGTTTCGGGAGTTCATGCTTAGTCAGGTGCGGGAAAAGGACCTTGATCTTTTTGTCGACCTCGCAGACCCTTCATTTCAGGTGGGGTCGGGAGAACAGGTCGATTACCGTGTTCTGGTGCCCGCTTTTATGATTTCCGAATTGCGGCGTGGTTTCGAGATCGGTTTTCTCATTGTCTTGCCATTTCTGGTTATCGACCTCGTCGTTGCGACTTTGACGATGTCTATGGGTATGATGATGTTGCCGCCAACCGTCATATCATTGCCTTTTAAAATTCTTTTTTTCGTTTTGATTGACGGTTGGAATTTGCTTGTAGGAAGCCTTATCCGCTCTTTTAGCTGAATGAAATTGCCTCGAAAGGCGATTTTTAAAAAAAATTTCCAAAAAGGTCTTTATTTTTATTGCTAAGCCGACTAAATACAAGGCGTGACAGGTTAGTGAGGTATTTGAAAGAATACCGGTAAAGCTAATAGGCATGAAGCCGCTCTGTCACCCGCTGGTTGGCCAGCATGTCCCTATTAAAATCTAATCCGAAGGGACAATTATTATGGGTACAAGTCTACTTACTAACCAATCCGCTATGAATGCTTTGCAAACACTGCGTTCCATTGGTGATAGTATGGACATAACGCAGCGCCGTGTTTCAACGGGCTTGCGTATTAACGAAGCATCCGACAACACCGCTTATTGGTCAATTTCATCCATGATGAAGTCCGACCGTAATGCATTAAGTTCTGTTTCCGATGCGATGGCTTTGGGTAAAAGCCAGATTGATGTTGCTAACGCAACCATTGATAAATCGAAAGATTATCTTGATAACATCCAGAAATCCTTGACCACCGCCTATGAAAAAGGTTCAGGCGATGTTGCAAAGATTCAGGCTGATATCAAAGCCAATATGAATGATATTCAGTCCGCTGTTTATTCGGCATCTTTGGCTGAAAAGAACATTCTTGGTAATGGTGGCGAGTCAGTCCGTATCGCCGGTTCTTATCGTCGTGAAGGATCGAATGTCTATGTCGATATGATCGACGTTGGTGGTGCTGACCTTAACTTTGCAACTAAAAACGCCGATGGCACATTCGATTTGACCAAAGGCGTCTTGAAAGACGTTTTTGGTAAAGCAGAAACTGCACCGGATTTTGCGAAATTGGACGATGATCTTCAAAAAGCTCAGGCTGCTCTTGCAGCAAAAGGTGATACTGCCACTGACGCAGATAAGAAAGGCGTAACAGATGCTCAAGACGCCATTACTAACGCTGCCAAGGATATGACCGTTCAGGATTTTGTTGATGCCGATTTCAGTAAAGTTTCGTCGGCAACGATGGAACAGGTTCTGAAAACTGTTCAGAGCAAAGTCACGAATGCAACGTCTAATGTTGTTACTGCCGGTGCAGCTCTTGGTGCTGCGAAAGCTCAGGTTACAGGCCAGATCGACTATGTCAGCAAGTTGATGGATGCCGTTGATAAAGGTGTCGGTTCACTGGTTGATGCCGATATGAATGCAGAATCTGCCCGCCTTGCTTCTTTGCAGGTTCAACAGCAATTGGGCATTCAGGCTTTGTCGATTGCCAACCAGAACAGCCAGAACATCTTGTCGCTGTTCCGTCAATAATAGCAATCATGCTCTTCCGGTTGCAAATGCAACCGGAGTTGCTCTATCAATTTAAAAAGGCCGCGTTTCCGACGCGGCCTTTTTTTATGTGAAATTCTGATTGTTATTGCAGCGTATAGAGCCAATCAAAACATAAGCCGACTAACTATAGTTTTAGATAAAGTTTAAAAAATATCAATAAAAACATAAAGATAAGCGTATGTATAAAATAAAAATAAGGTTTATATTATTTTTATAAAAATATATTTACAATTAATTAAATATAACGTATATATAAGTTGTGACAGGTTAGTAAGGTATTGAAAAGAATACCGGTAAAACTGGCAGGCATGAAGCCGCTCTGTCACCCGCTGGTTGGCCAGCATGTCCCGATTAAAATCTAATCCGAAGGGACAATTATTATGGGTACAAGTCTACTTACCAACCAATCCGCTATGAATGCTTTGCAAACGCTGCGTTCAATTGGCGATAATATGGACACAACGCAGCGCCGTGTTTCAACGGGCTTGCGTATTAACGAAGCATCCGACAACACCGCTTATTGGTCAATTTCATCCATGATGAAGTCCGACCGTAATGCATTAAGTTCTGTTTCCGATGCGATGGCTTTGGGTAAAAGCCAGATTGATGTTGCTAATGCAACCATTGATAAATCGAAAGAATATCTTGATAAAATCCAGAAATCTTTGACCACGGCTTATCAAAAAGGGTCAGGCGACATTAAAAAGATTCAGGCTGATATCAAAGCCAATATGAATGATATCGAGTCCGCTGTTTATTCGGCATCTTTGGCTGAAAAGAACATTCTTGGTAACAATGGTGAGTCAGTCCGTATTGCCGGTTCTTATCGTCGTGAAGGCTCGGCTGTTTATGTTGATATGATCGACGTTGGCGGTGCCGACCTTAACTTTGCCAAAAAGACCACTGATGGTAAATTCGATTTGACCAAAGGTGTTTTGGAAACTGTTTTTGCAAAAGACATAAACACAGACGATACTAAAAAGATTAGTGCTATACTCGCCAGAATTAATAAAGCAGATGCAACTGCAGGCGATATATCTAGTGCAGAATCAGATTTGATTACCAATGCCGGAGATATGACTGTTAAAGATTTTGTTGAAGCCGATTTCAGTAAAGTTTCCGCGCCAACAATGGAAGTACTTTTGAAAGCTGTTCAGGGCAAAGTCACGACTGCAACATCTAATGTTACTACTGCCGGTGCAACACTCGGTGCTGCAAAAGCTCAGGTTACAGGCCAGATCGACTATGTCAGCAAGTTGATGGATGCCGTTGATAAAGGTGTCGGTTCACTGGTTGATGCCGATATGAATGCAGAATCTGCCCGCCTTGCTTCTTTACAGGTTCAACAGCAATTGGGCATTCAGGCTTTGTCGATTGCCAACCAGAACAGCCAGAACATCTTGTCGCTGTTCCGTCAATAATAGCAATCATGCTCTTCCGGTTGCAAATGCAACCGGAGTTGCTCCATTGATTAGAAAGGCCGCGTTTCCGACGCGGCCTTTTCTTTTGCACTATATTTTTCTTCTCTTTTGTTGAATAAATAGTTATTCTTGAAAAGAATATAACAATATCTATTGTAAAAACGTTAATAAAAACAATAATGTAATGGTTATACAATTGATTTTGAGTGCGGTATTGTTTTTAATAATAAAATAGTATTTACAACTAATAATATATATATTATATATAGGTTGTGACAGGTTAGGGGGTAAAGAAAAACCTGAAAGTCTAATAGGCATGATGCCGCTCTGTCACCCGCTGGTTGGCCAGCATGTCCCCGTTAAACTTGTGATCCGAAGGAACAATTATTATGGGTACAAGTCTACTTACCAACCAATCCGCCATGAATGCTTTGCAAACGCTGCGTTCCATTGGTGATAATATGGACACAACGCAGCGCCGTGTTTCAACGGGCTTGCGTATTAACGAAGCATCCGACAACACCGCTTATTGGTCAATTTCATCTATGATGAAATCCGACCGTAACGCATTAAGTTCTGTTTCCGATGCGATGGCTTTGGGTAAAAGCCAGATTGATGTTGCTAATGCAACCATTGATAAATCGAAAGAATATCTTGATAACATCCAGAAATCTTTGACTTCGGCTTATCAAAAAGGGCCGGGCGACATCAAAAAGATTCAGGCTGATATCAAAGCCAATATGAATGATATCGAGTCCGCTGTTTATTCGGCATCTTTGGCTGAAAAAAACATTCTTGGTAATAATGGCGAGGCAGTCCGTATTGCCGGTTCTTATCGTCGTGAAGGCACGGCTGTTTATGTTGATATGATCGACGTTGGCGGTGCCGACCTTAACTTTGCCAAAAAGACCACTGATGGTAAATTCGATTTGACCGGCGGCGTCTTGAAACTTGTTTTTGCACAAGACATAAATACAGATCAGAAGATTAGTGATTTAGTCTCTAATGTTAATAATGCGACAGATGACGCAACACGAAATACAGCAGAAGGTAAACTGGCTGCCGCTGCCACGTATATGACTGTTAAAGATTTTGTTGAAGCCGATTTAAGCAAGGTTTCCGCGAAAACAATGGAAGCACTTTTGAAAGGTGTTCAGGGTAACGTTACAAAAGCAACGTCTAATGTTACTACTGCCGGTGCAACACTCGGTGCTGCAAAAGCTCAGGTTACAGGCCAGATTGATTATGTCAGCAAGTTGATGGATGCCGTTGATAAAGGTGTCGGTTCACTGGTTGATGCCGATATGAATGCAGAATCTGCCCGCCTTGCTTCTTTGCAGGTTCAACAGCAATTGGGCATTCAGGCTTTGTCGATTGCCAACCAGAACAGCCAGAACATCTTGTCGCTGTTCCGTCAATAATAGCAATCATGCTCTTCCGGTTGCAAATGCGACCGGATTTGCTTTATCAATTAGAGAGGCCACGTTTTCGACGCGGCTTTTTTAATTTTGCCCTATATTTTTCTTCTCTTTTGTTGAATAAATAGTTATTCTTGAAAAGAATATAACAATATCTATTGTAAAAACGTTAATAAAAACAATAATGTAATGGTTATACAATTGATTTTTGAGTGAGGTATTGTTTTTAATAATAAAATAGTATTTACAACTAATAATATATATATTATATATAGGTTGTGACAGGTTAGGGGGTAAAGAAAAACCTGAAAGTCTAATAGGCATGATGCCGCTCTGTCACCCGCTGGTTGGCCAGCATGTTCCCGTTAAACTTGTGATCCGAAAGGACAATTATTATGGGTACAAGTCTACTTACCAACCAATCCGCCATGAATGCTTTGCAAACTCTACGTTCCATTGGTGATAATATGGACACAACGCAGCGCCGTGTTTCAACGGGCTTGCGCATTAACGAAGCATCCGACAACACCGCTTATTGGTCAATTTCATCCATGATGAAATCCGACCGTAGTGCATTAAGTTCTGTTTCCGATGCGATGGCTTTGGGTAAAAGCCAGATTGATGTTGCTAATGCAACCATTGATAAATCGAAAGAATATCTTGATAACATCCAGAAATCTTTAACTTCGGCTTATCAAAAAGGACCAGGCGACATCCAAAAGATTCAGGCTGATATCAAAGCCAATATGAATGATATCGAGTCCGCTGTTTATTCGGCATCTTTGGCTGAAAAGAATATTCTCGGTAATAATGGTGAGTCAGTCCGTATTGCCGGTTCCTATCGTCGTGAAGGCACGGCTGTTTATGTTGATATGATCGACGTTGGCGGTAAAGAACTCAACTTTGCAACCAAGGGCGCTAACGGCACATTCGATTTGAGCCAAGGCCAACTGAAGGACATTTTCGGAAAAACCACCCCGGCTGATGGCACTGACCCCAACGGCAAACCCAAAGGTCCTATTGATGTAAAAGACCTCAACGATAATATTGCAACACTGAATTCGTCGAGTGCTACAGCCGATCAAAAAAAAGAAGCCGAAGGTAAAATTAACGGAATCATTAGCAAAATAACAGTTAGCGACTTCGTAAACACAGATCTTTCGTCTGTGGATGCAAATACGATGGAGCGCATCCTGAAGGCCGTTCAGGGCAAAGTCACAAGTGCCACGTCTAATGTTACTACTGCCGGTGCAACACTCGGTGCTGCGAAAGCTCAGGTTACAGGCCAGATCGACTATGTCAGCAAGTTGATGGATGCCGTTGATAAAGGTGTCGGTTCACTGGTTGATGCCGATATGAATGCAGAATCTGCCCGCCTTGCTTCTTTGCAGGTTCAACAGCAATTGGGCATTCAGGCTTTGTCGATTGCCAACCAGAACAGCCAGAACATCTTGTCGCTGTTCCGTCAATAATAGCAATCATGCTCTTCCGGTTGCATTTGCAACCGGATTTGCTTTATCAATTAAAAAGGCCACGTTTTCGACGCGGCCTTTTTTAATTTTGCCTTATATTTTTCTGCCCTTTTGTTGAATAAATAGTTATTATTGAAAAGAATATAACAATATCTATTGTAAAAAACGTTAATAAAAAAATAACGTAATGGTTAAATAATTGATCTTGATGGGCGGTATTTTTTATTAATAATAAAATATTATTTATAACTAATAATATAGATATTACATATAAGTTGTGATAGGTTAGGGGTAAAAAAACTGAAAGTCTAATAGGCATGATGCCGCTCTTCCACCCGCTGGTTGGCCAGCATGTTCCCGTTAAACTTGTGATCCGAAGGAACAATTATTATGGGTACAAGTCTACTTACCAACCAATCCGCCATGAATGCTTTGCAAACACTGCGTTCCATTGGTGATAGTATGGACAAAACGCAGCGCCGTGTTTCAACGGGCTTGCGTATTAATGAAGCATCCGACAACACCGCTTATTGGTCAATTTCATCTATGATGAAATCCGACCGTAGTGCATTAAGTTCTGTTTCCGATGCGATGGCTTTGGGTAAAAGCCAGATTGATGTTGCTAACGCAACCATTGATAAATCGAAAGAATATCTTGATAACATCCAGAAATCTTTAACTTCGGCTTATCAAAAAGGACCAGGCGACATCAAGAAGATTCAGGCTGATATAAAAGCCAATATGAATGATATCGAGTCCGCTGTTTATTCGGCATCTTTGGCTGAAAAAAACATTCTTGGTAACAATGGCGAGGCAGTCCGTATTGCCGGTTCTTACCGTCGTGAAGGTTCGGCTGTTTATGTTGATATGATCGACGTTGGCGGTGCCGACCTTAACTTTGCCAAAAAGACCACTGATGGTAAATTCGATTTGACCGGCGGCGTCTTGAAACTTGTTTTTGCAAAAGACATAGACAAAGTGTATACGATTAGTGGTTTAGTCAATGCGGTTAATTATGCGGCAGATGAAAAAACAAAAGCTAATGCAGAACGTGGCTTGGCTGCCGCTGCCACGTATATGACTGTTAAAGATTTTGTTGAAGCCGATTTAAGCAAGGTTTCCGCGAAAACAATGGAAGCACTTTTGAAAGGTGTTCAGGGTAACGTTACAAAAGCAACGTCTAATGTTACTACTGCCGGTGCAACACTCGGTGCTGCAAAAGCTCAGGTTACAGGCCAGATCGACTATGTCAGCAAGTTGATGGATGCCGTTGATAAAGGTGTCGGTTCACTGGTTGATGCCGATATGAATGCAGAATCTGCCCGCCTTGCTTCTTTGCAGGTTCAACAGCAATTGGGCATTCAGGCTTTGTCGATTGCCAACCAGAACAGCCAGAACATCTTGTCGCTGTTCCGTCAATAATAGCAATCATGCTCTTCCGGTTGCATTTGCAACCGGAGTTGCTTCATCAATTAAAAAGGCCGCGTTTCCGACGCGGCCTTTTTTATGTGAAATTCTGATTGTTATTGCAGCGTATAGAGCCAATCAAAAACATAAGCCGACTAACTATAGTTTTAGATAAAGTTTAAAAAATATCAATAAAAACAAAACAATGAATTTAATAACGGTGTGGTCATAGACGAGATATTGGAATATTTTACAATTATATTTACAATTAAACAAATATAACTTATATATAAGTCGTGACAGGTTAGTGAGGTATTTGAAAGAATACCGGTAAAGCTAATAGGCATGAAGCCGCTCTGTCACCCGCTGGTTGGCCAGCATGTCCCTGTAAAATTCTAATCCGAAGGGACAATTATTATGGGTACAAGTCTACTTACCAACCAATCCGCCATGAATGCTTTGCAAACGCTGCGTTCCATTGGTGATAATATGGACACAACGCAGCGCCGTGTTTCAACGGGCTTGCGTATTAACGAAGCATCCGACAACACCGCTTATTGGTCAATTTCATCCATGATGAAATCCGACCGTAGTGCATTAAGTTCTGTTTCCGATGCGATGGCTTTGGGTAAAAGCCAGATTGATGTTGCTAATGCAACCATTGATAAATCGAAAGAATATCTTGATAAAATCCAGAAATCTTTGACCACGGCTTATCAAAAAGGGTCAGGCGACATTAAAAAGATTCAGGCTGATATCAAAGCCAATATGAATGATATCGAGTCCGCTGTTTATTCGGCATCTTTGGCTGAAAAGAACATTCTTGGTAATAATGGTGAGTCAGTCCGTATTGCCGGTTCCTATCGTCGTGAAGGCACGGCTGTTTATGTTGATATGATCGACGTTGGCGGTAAAGAACTCAACTTTGCAACCAAGGGTGCTAACGGCACATTCGATTTGAGCCAAGGTCAACTGAAGGACATTTTTGGAAAAACCAATAATGGCACAGACGATACTACTCATCAGCCCAAACCTGCTATTGATGTGGGAGCTCTCAAGACAGCAATTGGAGATTATAAAGCAGAGGTAGAAAAAGCAAAGACTGGTAACACTGCGGATCCTGCGAGCAAATTAGCAGAGGTTACGAAGATCACTGAAAAAATAACGGTTAGTGACTTCGTAAACACAGATCTTTCGTCTGCGGATGCGGAAACGATGGAGTACATCCTGAAAGCTGTTCAGGGCAAAGTCACGACTGCAACGTCTAATGTTACTACTGCCGGTGCAACACTTGGTGCTGCAAAGGCACAGGTTACAGGTCAGATCGACTATGTCAGCAAGTTGATGGATGCCGTTGATAAAGGTGTCGGTTCACTGGTTGATGCCGATATGAATGCAGAATCTGCCCGCCTTGCTTCTTTGCAGGTTCAACAGCAATTGGGCATTCAGGCTTTGTCGATTGCCAACCAGAACAGCCAGAACATCTTGTCGCTGTTCCGTCAATAATAGCAATCATGCTCTTCCGGTTGCATTTGCAACCGGAGTTGCTTCATCAATTAAAAAGGCCGCGTGAAGAACGCGGCTTTTTTTTATGGCAAAACATATTCTATCAGCGGTACGCAATTTCACGTAACTATTTTTTTCCGTTAAATAACAACATAAATTGCGCGACCCGATAATCTATCTTCTGTGCAATTTACGTTAATTTGCCGTTATAATTTTCGCCAATTTGCCGGTACAAAAAGAGGCACAACTGGTAATAGCGACAGGCAAGGTTGACGACATTTATCGGGCAACGTTTATTTGTGTAATCATTGCATCGACGTTTTTAAAGGAATAGGGCATAGGAACAGTTTTTTCCAAAGGCGTGGGATAGCGGACATTCGTCTTGGGATCGACATAGTGGGTCAATTTCATGGCGATTGAACAGCGCATAAAATCACCGCTTGGTCCTATAGTACGAGGGTCTGTTAAAGTAATTTTTGCCTTTTGCCCGTCATAATATCCATCCACCCCAATTTGGTAGTTCATCCCGATGACCAATTTGTCATGAAGGGCATCCAATATGTCTTTTGAACTACAGGTCTTTTTTGATCCGCCGCAAGCAATAAGTGGCAGACACAAAGCGGCTGTAAAAAATAAGCGGTACATTGATTATCCTTTTAATTTACAACAATTAGCCATCCCCCGTTGAGACAACATTAAAAATTATGTTGCGGCCTTGTTTACACTTTTATTGATAACTGCTTTACACAGGACAATAAAGTTTATTGATAGCTGTTTTACACAGGACAATAAAATTGCCACGTTGCGGGGATCACGTCAATCCGACCGCAACAATAATATTAACCATAAAGTCGCTTTAGACAAAGTGTGGTTCCGGCGTTTTCCTGTTGTTCATCCTCGCGCAAGCTTCAGCCTCTAAGGTGCAAAGTAAAGTTAGGGATATATCAGCTTTTAAAGTTTATATCCTTGATGAAAACCAACGGGTTTTTACCCAACTTATACGGTAGAGATACATGGATAGAATACTGGCTCTGTTTTCTTCAATTGGCTCGGCCCTCGGCAAATTGGGCGCTAAACGTCTGATAGCTCTGGGGCTGGTCGGAGTTGCACTATTCGGTACGATTCTGTTCTCAAGCTTTTATCTGACCCGTCCGACATACGAGACACTCTATGTCGGGCTTACTCGTGATGACGTGAACCGTATGGGTATGGCATTAGGTGAAGCAGGCATTGCTTTTGATGTTTCTTCCGACGGAACATCTGTTCAAGTGCCCGTAGGGCAAGCAGAAAAAGCACGTATGTTTTTGGCTGAAAAAGGTTTGCCGACATCGAACAATGCCGGCTATGAACTTTTTGATAATATGGGCTCTCTGGGGCTGACTTCTTTTATGCAGGAAATCACCCGTCAACGCGCATTGGAAGGCGAGATTGCACGCACAATCCAAGCTGTGCAGGGTGTCAAAGCGGCGAGAGTTCATATTGTTCTGCCGGATAAAGGTTCTTTCCGTCGTGCCAATCAAAAACCTTCGGCTTCGGTTGTTATTCGCACAGACGGTAATTTTGCCGCTGAATCTGCCCAGTCAATTCGCCAATTGGTGGCTGCTGCCATTCCTTCGCTGGAGGCAAGTTCGGTTACCGTGCTTGATACAAGCGGTAAGCTTTTAGCTTCCGGAACCGACGCGATGAATGGCGCACCGGTCATGATGGCATCTCTCGAACGGCAAGTTGCCGCACAGATTGACGAGAATATCCGTAAACAACTGGCACCTTATCTTGGTATGGATCATTTCCAGACCAGTGTTCAGGTTGCATTGGATACCGATCGTCGCCAGACCAACGAAACGATTTATAATCCCGATTCGCAGGTTGCACGTTCCGTTCGTAGTGTTCGCGATCAGGGGGACAGTCAAAACAACCGGAATAACGGTTCTGTCGGGGTTGAACAGAATATCCCGCAAGAAGAAATTGCCGGTGGTTCGGGTGAAAATTCTTCCGACAAAAAAGACCGTCGTGAAGAGACAACCAATTACGAGATCAACTCGAAAACAATTTCTACTGTAAGCGACGGGTTCAACGTCAAGAAACTGGCTGTTGCCGTTGTCATTGACCGGTCCAGATTGAAACCCAGCGACAAGGACGCACCGGCACCTGCCAACTATGTTGACGATCAGGTCAACCGCATTCGTCAAATGGTTGCGACAGCTTCGGGGCTCGATCCTGATCGTGGTGACATTATTAACGTAACGGCGGTCGATTTCGTCGCGAATGATGACGCAAACATGCAGCCGGTTGCAACACCGATCTGGCAATCATTGTCGAAATATACATCCGGTCTTGTAAACGGTGCAGCTCTTGTCATTGCAGTTTTGCTTATCATGTTTCTTGGTGTACGCCCGCTTATGCGTGAAATGCACGGCAACCAGCTTGCACTTGCCGACAATAATGAAAGTGCTTTGGCAGGACCGGAGAATATGCCTGCTTTGCCGAATGAAGCTAGCAAAAACGAGGGGTTTGATGGTAATATGATACCGGACGAGGACGGGCTACAGGATTTACGTAGCCGTATGCGTGTTCCACCGCAGAACCGGCTTGACCAGATGATTTCAATGGATGAAGACCGTTTTGCAAATGTCTTACGCGAGTGGGTTCAGGAAGATAGCGATAAAGGGACACCTGCTCAGGCAGCTTGACCACAAACAAAACCTCAGGTGAAAGATGACAAGCGCAATGAACAATAGCAATACAGAAATGGATAACAAGAAGGCGGCCTCGCTTTCCCATTTTTTGAGTGATTTTGCTCCGCGCCAGATTCCGGATACCGAAGTAGAGGTTCTGCCGATGGATGCGGAAGTTCCGGTTCATGATCCCTTACCGGCAGAAGAAGCCGGTCAGATGGTGGATTTCAACCATGCTGAAAGTGAACCGGCAGATCATTTTGATGAAGCTTCTCTTGTAACCGAGACAAAAGTCAATGCTGAAGAGCTGAGAAAACAAGCGGTTGACGAAGCGGTAGAAAAAACAAAAGCCGAACTGGAAGCAAAATTTGCAGAAGAAAAAGCTTCTCTTATTGCCAGTCATGAAAAAGAATTGGATGAACTCAAAGTTAAAACCATTGCCGAAGTTGCGGCTAATCTGGATAATGACTTGAAACAAGGCTTTGACAACATACTTGAAGATATAAGCAAAGATGTTGCAAAAGTTCTTGGGGGCTTTATTAGCGAACAAATGCATGATGAAGCGTTAAACGATTTTGCCAAGCGCATTGCCAAAGAAGCAATATCGGCAAAACAGCCGCTTGTGCTTCAAGGCAATAAGGATTTGTTGAAAGCGTTGGAAGCACGCCCCGATTTTGACAAAACAAAGTTTGTTTTGCGCCCCACCGATGCCGGCGACATTCGCCTCGAACTTGGCGATCAGGTAATTGCCACACGCCTTGAACCCGTGATGAAAGAATTGAAAGGGCTGGTACAATGAGTACAGATACGCCCGAATCCCATAATGAAATCATTATCGTTCGTCGTGGAGGACAAGGCGAAGGCGAACATCATGGTGGAGCATGGGAAGTCGCATATGCCGACTTTATGACATCGATGATGGCCTTCTTCCTTGTTATGTGGCTTATCAACGCTGCAAACGAAGAAACCAAAGCTGCTGTCGCCAGTTATTTCAACCCTATCAAACTGGTTGATCGCCGTACAAATCCGAAGGGTATTCAGGATAATGATGCTGTCGGGGATAACGATAAAAAGTCGGGTAACGAAGCTCATGGTGAACCTGTTGGAAAAGAAAAAAGCGAAAACCAGAGCAGTGCCGAACAGCAAAAAATGATGAACGAGCCTTATGAAGAGCTCGATAAAATTGCCGAACATGATGCGGCAACCGAACCTCCTGAAAAAGGGACGGGTGGTAACGCTGAAGGTGGGTCACAAAAAGGGGCAAGCGAAGGCACAGCCTATCGCGATCCCTTTTCACCGGATTATTGGACCAAAAATGCTTCCCATGAAATAGCCGAAGCTGATGGCGGTCCGAGCCAGAATTCCGGCGGGCGTGACCCCAATTTACCGAGTCAGCCGGGTGTCACTTTGCCCCCTAAGACAGGTGAACCGACGGTGGCAGGTAATGAAGGTAAACCGATGCAGGCTGCACAAGAGACTTTACCACCGCAAAATACAGATACGGCTAACCAGAATAAACCGCAAAACGGGGTAAATGGGGAAGCGCAGACGGCTGGCCAGTCGACTGCCGATAAGGGCAAGTCCGGAAATGCAACTGAAAAAGTAGAAAATCCTGCGCAGTCTCCGGAACAGGCTGTTGAGCTCAGTAAGGCTGAAACGCCCCAGGAAGCGGCAAAAGATAAATCTCTGCCACAAGTTGTACGTGAAATTTCTGGCGAGCTTAGCAAGCTTATCACGGATACAAAAAGTACCCAACAACCTATGGTTCGAGTTGTCACGGTCAAGGATGGCGTTGCAATAGAACTGATGGATCAGGCTCATTACGGAATGTTTGCCATCGGTTCGGCCAAACCGGATAAAAAAGTGGTTGATCTTCTGGCCGGTGTTGCAAAAATTTTGCAAAATAAAAAGGGCGAGGTTGTGATTGCAGGACATACGGATTCACGTCCCTATAGAAATGCGACTTATGACAATTGGCAATTATCAAGCTCGCGTGCACAAATGGCTTATTATATGTTGGTACGCGGCGGGCTCGATGAAAAACGCGTTTTGCGTGTCGAGGGTTATGCCGACCGCGAACTCAAGAATAAGGCCGACCCATATGCCGCAGAAAATCGCCGTATAGAAATATTCATGCGCTTGCCACAAGGAGAGACGGAAGAAAAAAACAACAATACCGACAGTGAAAAGGCCAATGGCACAAATAATGTGGAGAAAAAACAATGATGAAGCGTTTTTTCAAAATAATGTGCTGTGCCGGAATTGCTGTTCCTTTGACTGTTGTATCTCCGCTTGAAGCGCAAATGAGCGAGTCTTCCGCACTTGGTCCGGTTCAACTCGTTCGTTCATTGGAAAGTCTGCAAGATGATATTGCAAGTGGTCAACCGGGAGCGCTGCAAATGCAACCGCGTGTGCTTGCCGATATTGGCCAGAAAATGCTGAGCGAGGATCCTTCCATATGGGAAAACCCGCAAAATCTCTTTGCCGCCTTGACCTATCTTTTTAATGGCGGAAATCCCAATGTTGTCGAAACAATTCTCAAGAATGCTCCTGATGGAGTTATTCCTAAAAATTATGTTGTTGGTGCGCTCGCCTATGCCCATCACAGGAAAGACAGGTTTCTGAAAGCTTTCGACGAATTACCTGAAAATGATGACGAAGCTCCGGCGGCACTCTTACTTTCTATTACTTTGAGCACCGTCACGGATATTGCAGACGCAGATCCGGAAAAAGCATCCGAGCGGTTGAACTGGGTAAGACTGGTTGCTCCGGGGTCATTGTTCGAGGAAGCCGCAATACGTCGGCAGTTAAAAGTTGCAACAATGATTGGCGATATAAAACTGTTTCAGCTACTTACGAGAAATTACGTAACACGGTTTTCAAAATCGCCTTATGCCAACGAATTCTGGCGGGAATTTGCAACGTCGCTACCGGCGATGGACAATCGTCTGGACGATCAGCAATTGAGTGATTTTGTAGGCTATGCACCGGCCGCAATCCAGTTGGTTATTTATTTGAAAGTCAGTCGTACGGCATTGATCGAAGCGCGCATGCCGCGCGCCCATTTCGGTGCAGAAAAAGCTCTTGATCTTGCGCATAATCTCAATGTCGATGATTCTTCCGCACGCCTCTATTATGCAGCAAGTTCTGCCGGCACGACCGCAGCCGAAGACGCGGCCGAAATGTTAAAAATGATTTCTGTCAACAGTCTTCCGGAAAAAGATAGGCCATTATTAATGGCAGCAAAAGCTGTTGCGAAAGGTGTTGTGCTTGACACCAATATTTTACCCAAACAGCAAGACGAAGATGAAGATACTGACGATCAATCAACTTTGAAAGAAGCGGTTGGTGTCCCCGTCGATCAAGTGGGGAAAAAACCGGCAGAATCATTGCCAATGCCAACGGCCAGTTCTTCGGGACAAGCAGACGAGAAAAAAACAGCCACTGAAATTGATCAATTCATGCAGCAGACTCAAAAGAAAATTGACGATGTAGACAAACTATTGGAGAAAAAATGATGGTGATTTCGGGGGATTTTACGAACATTATTGCAGCCAACACCCAACCGAAAGCCGACAATAAAAAATCGGCTCAATCCGATCAATCATCGCAAGCAAGTTTTGATGAGATCTTGCATAAAAATGAGGGTGACCGGTCTGCAACTTTGAAAGATACCGACAGGCAATCGGCAAAGGTTGCGTCTGATAAATCCTTATCGGACAAAGCATATCCGGATAAATTCTATGCCGATAAAGTTACTAACGATAAAGTCTCGACTGACAAGGCTGCCAATGACGAACTTGCAACTGACAAGAATGCCAACAATGATAAGGGGCGTTTAAACGAGGTTGCCAAACAAAACGCTTCACAAGCAAAAAACAGTGTGTCCGATAAACCGCAAAAACAGCAAGAAAATGCGAAGACATCTGTTCAGCATGAAGCGGATGATCGGGAAGACCATTCGACTTCGGCTATTCACGATATTCTTCAACAGATGGATGAACAAAAAGCCGCTTCATCAATAGAAAAAAACGCCGCCGGTTTGAATTTGAAAAACGATGAAGAGCGCGACCAATCCGGTTTAAATGGAATTATTTCCAAAGACAAAGTGCATTCGTCCAAGGGCAAAAATGAAAAATCGGACGATGTTGACGGCAACAGCCAAGAAAACACCGGAAATTCTCATGGCTCTGACATTGGCCAATTGGCAACGGTTGACCACATAGTTGTCAATCAGGATAACCACACGAACGACACCAATTCACTTGGCGGAGATAAAACGACAGGTGATATAAATCAAGCGCAAACAACTGACAAAACCGTAGTTTCGTCAAACAATGCGGTAAATCCTTCAGACAATACTGCGGATCCGGCAGTGAAAAATGGAACGGATTTTCGTCTTACAGCCGTAGAACAGAATGGTAACAAAAACGAAGTCCATGCTGATGCAACTCAAATTTCAGGGTTGGAAGGAAGGGCAACAGAAGCATTTGGTAAATTCAAGGGCGATGGAAAACTGGCGGGCAAGGCCGACCTTTCAACCGGCAATGATGATGATCGTGGACAATCGGAATTTACGCTTGAAAATGACGGTAAAACTCGAAACCGGCTGGATGACGCTGTTCCGGAAGTGGCAGATAGCCGTGCTGACCGTTCCGTATCCGGACGCAAACTGAACGGCGAGAGACGTACACAGAACAATATCAACCAAACGTCGGTCAATGGTTCACAGCAGGTAAATTTTGAAGATATGGCCGAAAAATCTCAGGCTGGTTCGACATTGAATATCGGCGACAGAGTAGCCACGACCAATCCGAAGGGGGTAGATCAAACACAATTGGGGCGCATTACCGGCGTCGAGGTAACTGAAAATAGGCAAGTCGGTGATTTACGTGTTCTCCGTATCAAACTTAATCCGGAAAATCTTGGCATGGTCGAGGCACGATTGCGCAAAACAAGTGATGGGCTGCATATCGAAATCCATGCTGAACGACAAGAAACAGCACGCCTTCTTGCCGCAGATCACCATGCTTTGCATAAAGCACTGGAAAAATCCGGTTTTAATGATGACGGGCGCCTGACAATTATGGTCGTCGACAGAAGTTCACAAACAGTCCAACAGGGACAATCGACCAATTCGGGTCAATCAATGTCGCAGCAGGATAATGGCGGTCAGAATTTTAACGGACAGCAGCGGCAATTCTCCGGACAGCAGGGACAAGGTGGGCACAATGGGTCAAGGCAGACATTTACCGAGTTTCCGGTTACCGGCACTCCCTTGCAGGAAGAAGGCGGCCGTGAAGAACGTACTGTTCGCAATCCTCGCCGTCTGGTTGTTTAATTCGCCGATTGTGGCTACAGCCTTTGCCGGTAATGCTTGTGAAGGTGAAATGATTGAAGCTTCAAAACGGTATGATATTCCGTTAGGAATTCTTTATGCCGTGGGGCTTACCGAAACCGGCAACAAAGACTCACTTCAACCCTATGCGCTTAATATTGATGGAAAAGCGGTTTTTGCACAAAATGAGTCGCAAGCATTGCGTATCTTTTATGAGGCAAAACGTCGCGGAGCAAAACTGATTGATGTCGGTTGTATGCAGATCAACCACTATTATCATGGAGAGCGCTTTCCCTCGGTAGCAGCCATGTTCCAGCCCCATCTCAATGTCGATTATGCCGCGCGATTCCTTAAGGAATTAAGGCAACGTGAGGGAAGTTGGACCATGGCAGTTGCCCGTTACCATGCCGGCCCGAATAATAATCCCGCACAGAAGCGTTATGTCTGTCAGGTCATGGCAAACATGATTGCTTCCGGTTTCGGAAAATGGACGCAAGCCTCGCGCCAGTTTTGTCGTGGAGAACTGTAAACGACGTTTTAATAAGCATGGTTAAATTTTATGGTTAACGTGCTTGACTATAACTAAGTATATGAAAATAAACGATTTTTATATAAAAAATAATTGTCGGAAACGGCAAATTGTTAAAAAGGAAGTCTAATTTTGGGAAAATATGGCAGATTCTCGGCAAGAAAAGTTAAAAACGACTTGTAATTTTCGTGGTGAAAGATATTTTAAAGAAAAGTCCTTGTTAAGAATAAGTTCTGGAATTTCAGAATTTGGTAAGGACGTTTATTAGGAATAGGGACATGATAATAGTTGTAGACGAACGTAAGCTGGTGACGGATGGTTATTCTGCCTTGTTCGCACGGGAGGGCATCTCGGCAACAGGTTTATCATCTGCCGATTTTGATGATTGGGTAGAAACTGCCCCCAAATCGGAAATGTCAGCAGTCGAAGCGATTCTTCTTGGCGATTGTAAAGATCGTATCGAATTGCCAAAGAAAATTCGTGCTCACTGCGACGCGCCCGTACTGGCTGTTACCGAAAACAATTCCCTTGAACAGACCTTGGCTTTGTTTCAGGCCGGAATTGACGACGTACTTCGTAAACCCATTCATGTCCGTGAAATTCTGGCTCGTGTTGCGGCAATTCGCCGTCGCATGGGGGGCGAGATCCGTAAATCGGATGCTGCAGTTGTTCTTGGGCCAATCAGTGTATTCAATGACGGACGCGATCCCAAGATCAATGGTGTAGACTTTGTCCTTCCCCGTCGCGAACGTCGCATTCTTGAATATCTGGTTGCCAATCACGGTCGGCGTGTAAACAAAACACAGATTTTCAATGCAATTTATGGTGTCTTTGACACAGATGTTGAAGAAAACGTTGTCGAGAGCCACATCAGTAAATTGCGTAAAAAATTGAAAGCAAAACTTGGAACCGATGTTATCGATTCAAAGCGCTTTCTTGGTTATAGTTTGAATATTGATTAATTTATCGCAACTCCACGCGATTTAAGCCTGCGTTTTCGCAGGCTTTTTTTTGGGCTTTATAAGGACAAATTTGTAAACCTTTTTCTTGAGACCGGTGCTTTGAAATTCTGCTCGTTCGTATCATTTTATTTTACTGTTCAGTCGGTTGATAAAGTTAAAAACACATGAGCCGATCAGCGTTCTATTCTTGGTTTCGAGTTGCCAGTTTGATTTGAACCGGAAAACGGGTTCAGTGCAGCATTTTGATGGGCAGGTTTGACACCAACAATCAGCTAACTTGCTTCAAAACTGTAATAACGCCAGCTTCGCGCAAGGAAACACTTCTATGTTGCAACTATGGTTCTCAACTCAAGGAGATAACAATGGGTATTTACGGTATGATGCGTACCGGCGTTGCAGGAATGAACGCACAGGCAAACAGACTGACAGGTGTTGCAGATAACGTCGCTAACGTTAGTACGGCTGGCTACAAACGGACGGATACCCAGTTTTCCGATCTGGTTATGCCATCAACACGTAATGCTTATCAGTCCGGTGGTGTCACGACAACTGTTCGCCATGATATTTCTATGCAGGGTGCGGGGCGCGGTACAGGAAAACCGGGCGATATCATGCTTGAAGGTAACGGTTTTTTCCGTGTTCAAGATGAATCCGGAACCGAGTATCTAACCCGTGCCGGTTCTTTCCAAAGAAATGGTCAAGGCTATTTGCAAAATGCAGCAGGATTTTATCTGCTGGATGAAACCGGCAAACGTGTCATGATTAAAGGTGGCGCGGGTGAATTGATGCAAGGTAAAGTGACCGAGAATATCAACCTGACCGCCAACTTACAGGCGGATAAAAAAGCAATCAAAAGAACAGGCGAGAATAAAGTAGATTTTGATCCCAAAAAGGAAGACACTTATAATTTTAAAAAATCTAAAACAATTTACGATGAACAAGGCACAGCTGTAGACGTTGATTTTTATTTTACAAAAACAGATGATAATACATGGGAAATAAAAACCTATGTTGGAGATACGAGTATAGCCTTGGCAACTAAAGATCAAAAAGGGAAAACCATTTTAGGACCTGACGGAAAACCGCAAACTGTAATAACTGGCCTTAAATTTGATAAAGACGGAAATCTGGCAGGCCTTGTTGACTCCAAAGGTAATACCATTGTTAAGCCCAATCTCGACACAAAAATTGGTCTTGACGTGCCTAATGTTAATAAAGAGGCAGGTACTAATAATGTAACAACTTTTTCTACAATGGTTAATCTTTATAATCCGGATAAAGATGGGAGAACAAGTTTGACACAGATTGGTGCCAACTTCACATTCGATGCCGAAGCAGATGGTTACGCCCCCGGTACTTATAAAGGCTTCAGTTTTGGAACAAACGGCGAAATACAGGTCAGCTATAGTAATAGTCAGATAAGAACAATCGGCACCGTTGGCCTTTCCACAGTGACAGCGCCTGACTCACTTATTCCTCTTACCGGAACAGTATTCCAGGCAGTACCGGAAGCTGGCGGGCAGACATTTGGTCATCCGGGTGAAGGTACATTCGGCGTTTTGAGAAGTGGTATGTTGGAAGAGTCAAACGCCGATATCGGTGATGAATTGACAGACATGATCGAAGCCCAGCGCAATTATACTGCGAACTCGAAAGTGTTCCAGACGGGGTCGGAAGTAATGGATGTTATTGTCAATTTGAAGCGTTAGGACTAACCTTACTTGAAACCGGCTAAATGGCCGATTACATGAGATAAAAGAAGGCTAAAATGACACTAGGTACAGCACTTTCTACAGCAAGAAATTCACTCAAGACATCGTCTGGACAGATGAGTGTTGTATCCCAGAATATTGGTAGTGCGCGTGACACGAACTATACCCGTCGCACTACCCATGTCCTATCTGGTGCTAATGGCATGGTGAGTTCCAAGCTTATTCGGGATGATAATCCCGAACTTCTTGGAAACTACCTTCTCAAGTCGAGTCAATCGGCCGCGGCTGCGGCTATAAATGACGGGGCAACACAGCTCTCGAACATCTACGGTACAAACGACTTTGAAAATTCTCCGTCGCGTTTGCTTGATGATTTCAAAAAAGCTTTGCAGTTCTACGCCAATAATCCAAGCCAAAGAACAGCCGGTGACGCTGCTATTGACAAGGCAAAAGATCTTGCCAACAGTTTGAATGCCGGTTCCAAAGCAATTGATAAAATACGCACCGACACAGATAGCGAGATCAAGGATTCTGTTGATCATATCAATGATCTTTTAAAGCAATTCCAGCAAGTTGAAAAAGAAATTGCCAATGAAAAAGGGTCGGGGCGCGACGGCTATGCCTATATGGATCAACGTGATGCAATTCTGAAAGAATTGTCTCAGGAAATAGGTATAACAACTGTTACCCATCCTGATGGCTCAATGTCGATCTACGGCATGGATGACAGCACACTTTATGACAAGGTACCACGTCAGGTTTCATATTCTCCAAGCGGACCATTAGTGGCAGGAAAAGCGGGTAGCCCTGTCCTTGTTGATGGCGTTCCTCTTTCGCATGATGCTTTTAATTCTCCTAACGGTTCTGGCAAGCTTGGCGGTTTGCTGAAAGTTCGTGATGAAATTGCGCCGCAATATCAAAAACAACTTGATGAAATAGCAAATGCGCTGACCGATATTTTTAAAGGGCCTCCCGCTCTATTCGAGGGAGGTGACGAAACTAACGTTACCGGAACGGCGGGTAGAATTAGCGTTAATCCGGAATTTGATAGCAATACGGTTGACGGTGGTCCGGAAAAGCTCGGTAACGATATTCAGAAACTGATCGACAATTTGGATAAACCCCGTAATTTCGGTAAAGATACAGGGCTTGATAATACTCAAAGCATCACGTCTTACAGTAAGCAATCTTTGTCATGGATGGAAGGCGTACGCCAGTCCGCAACTTCGGATAACGAATATAAAAGCACAATGTTCAGCCGTGCGGGCGAAGCTTTGTCTAATGAAACGGGCGTAAATACCGATGATGAAATGGCTCTGATGCTTCAATTAGAGCAGACTTATTCAGCAACTGCGCGTATCATAACGACGGTCGGCAAAATGTTGGATGACTTGATGAGTGCGGTAAGATAGGTGTGAAATGAAAATTAACTCGATTTCTACTTATGTATTGAATAATTCGCAACGTTCGATTGTCTCGCAAGCGCAGTCAGAGCTTGATGAAGCAAGTTATGAGGCCGCAACACAACGGATCAGGGATCCCGGCTTGAAACTTGGTCGTCAGACGGGCCGTTTTGTTGAAAATGAAAATCAGATTTCAACATTGCAAGGATTGAAAGATAGCAACAATTTGGCAGCGCAGCGTATGGCTTCGGCACAAACGGCTCTGCAAAGTCTGGTAGAAGCAAGCAGCAAGGATAAACCCGGTGGTAGCCTTATCCAGTTTAATAAAGCGCTGATGGGCGACAGTGTTTCTGCAACTCCGGCAACCATGCAATCTGCTGCACAAACGGCGCTCGACTCTTTCGTCTCGGCGATGAATACGAGCTATAATGGTGAATATGTCTTTGGCGGCACCAATACCAGTCAGCCACCGTTCGATTATTATAAGGCGGGGAGCAATACCGGCACGAGCAAAATTGTGCAAGATACGTTCAGAGATTATTTCGGCTTTAACGTGGATGATCCTCAGGTGGCCAATATTTCTGCCGATGACATGAAATCTTTCATCGATGGACCATTCAGTAAGCTTTTTGATGATCCGAGTTGGAATACAAATTTTTCACGTGCCAAAGATGGCGAAGTGATGAGACGCATTTCACCCAGCGGTGAAAATGCCGATATTTCGGCAAGCGCCAATGATGCGGGCTTCCGTCAGGCTATGAAAAATATGATTCTTGTGGCCGAGTTCGGTAATATCGGATTATCTTCGGCAGCTCAGGGGACAATTTCCGATCGCGCACGGGCTTCTTCGAATAACCAATCGACGGGTAGTGCTGTTAACGAGATTATTACGTCGGCGTCCAATCTCGGTAAT
Organism: Bartonella sp. B10834G3; assembly: GCF_016102505.1. Classification (NCBI taxonomy): domain Bacteria; kingdom Pseudomonadati; phylum Pseudomonadota; class Alphaproteobacteria; order Hyphomicrobiales; family Bartonellaceae; genus Bartonella; species Bartonella sp. B10834G3. The sequence continues at coordinate 301,457 of NZ_JACFOM010000001.1, read as the reverse complement.
TCGCAAAGTCGCGTCACCAATGCCACTAATCATATTAATGCACAGCTCAGTATTTTGAACCAGACACGCAATGACATGATTGGTGCTGATCCGAGCGAAGCAAGTGCGAAGATGATCCAGCTTCAGAACGTATTACAAATTTCATACACTATGACAGCCCGGATCGCTAAAATGACTTTGGCTGATTATATTTAATTTAATCCTTTAGGGGTAAGTTGAATAATACGGATGTAAAATCTGGGGAATTTTGATGTATCAGATGCGGTACGAAGATGTAATGGAAGACGATCAGATGGGAGCGCGTGAGCGCGAAAGCATTCTGTTCGATCGTTGTATAAAAATGCTACGTGCTGCCCAAAAAGCCGGGCCGGGAACTCGTGAAACTTATGAAGCAGTAGCTTTTACACGTAAGTTATGGATTATTTTGATTGAAGACTTGGGGCTGGCGGAAAATGCACTACCGACAGAGCTTAAGGCGTCTCTGATTTCTATTGGTTTCTTTATTTTGAAGGAAATTCAGAGATTGGAAAATGGGGAAACAGCAGACTTCGATGCTTTGGTGGAAATCTCTGAATCCATCAGGGACGGTCTTGCTACAAATCCGGAGAAGAGTGAAAATGACTGATAAAACGATGCATATTACGTTGCGGCCGAATGAAAAGATTTACTTGAACGGTGCTGTTTTACGCCCTGATCGTAAGGTTACACTGGAACTTTTGAATGATGCAACCTTCCTTCTTGAAGCTCACGTCATGCAGGCGGAAGATACCAACACGCCTTTAAAGCAGCTTTATTTCACGGCGCAAGTTATGTTGATCGATCCTGACACGGCTGACAAAACTGTCATGATTTTTGTTGAAATGCTTGGCAAAATGCTACGCACTTACAATGATCCGATCATTCTGGAAGGTCTGCGCAAATGCATTGATTTGACCGAACAAGATAAAATTTTTGACGTTTTGAAAGTTATCCGCGGATTGTTCGACAGAGAAGCAACCATAATGGGCAAAAAGCCTGCGGTTGAAAAGGAACAAAAAACCGCCTGATGTTAGGAGAAAGTTCATGACCATAAGTGCTGTAGACAATAATACATCAAGCCTTATGAAATATACTCCGGCAACCAATTCGGCTGCCGGAAAGTCCGCCGCAGCCACATCCAACTTTGCTTCAGAAACGCAAGCTGCATCCGACATGGATAATACGTCGAAGACAAATACATATGCTTCGACAAATACAAATACTTCGACAACATCAACAACGTCTTCAACTTCTGGTACGAGTAGTACAACTTCTTCCGGGAATACCACTGGAAGCAGCAGTACAACTACCAAGACGCCGAATGCAGATTATAATACTTTCATCAAGTTGCTTATTGCCCAGATGAAAAATCAGGATCCGACCAAACCAATGGATTCGACGGAATTTGTTTCACAATTGGCAAGTTTTTCGGCTGTCGAGCAGCAACAGCAGACAAATACCAAACTTGATACAATGGCACAATCGCTCAAGAACATTATGGTTGATGGGCCAATTTCCCGTGCGGAAGGTTATGTTGGAAAATATCTTTCATATACTGATGAAAAAGGCGTTGTTACTTCCGGTACTGTCCAGTCGGTTACAATTTATAGCGACGGTTTGATCGCCAAACTTGATAATGGAAAAGACTTGCTTATCGGGCCCGGCGTTACGGTCATGAATAGTCAACCGAAACAAGCTTGAATTTTGTTGCGGGAGCTTGAGAATGAATGAAGCCGATGCCGTCGATATGGTAACAGCCGCAGTATGGACCGTTTTGGTAGCAAGCGGTCCAGCCGTTGGTGCGGCTATGGCAATCGGCATTGTTATCGCTCTATTTCAGGCTTTGACGCAAATTCAGGAAATGACGTTAACTTTTATTCCTAAAATCGTTGTGATTTTTGTGGTTCTTGCTTTGACCGCTTCATTTGTAGGCGGCCAAATCTATTCATTTACCCAACTTGTTTATGGACGTATTGAAACCAGTTTCTAATTCCAATTGGCTGAAACTTGAACTATTGCAATGGCTTCAATGGGTTCAATTTTTTTGGTAGAACCGGAAATGGTTGCTATTCGGGCAATCCGGTCAGTAATATTGACGCGACAAACAAACGGAAAACATTGATTGAGTTGGACCCGCTTTCGGCTTTCTTTATGCTGTCGGCCATTTTGATGTCGTTCCGTAAATTGGATAAGTTGTCTCCTGGCAACGCCCGCCTCGATATAGATTTTCTAACCAATTTCCGTGAATGGTCTTGAACGACAACCGGTCTTCAATGAGTGAGAAAACCGGAATGGGTGAGAAAATCGGAGTAGAAATGATTACCATTACTGTCAAGATGTTGTAATGGTTACACGTATTTTCTACCGTTATAATGGTAACTGACTATCCGGTCTCTATTCCATAATGACGTGTTATCAATATTATCGAGCGATTTTATCTATATAAATTTGATAATTCGGAATGAAATAAACCGAAGGAGAATCCCTCTTTAGCTAATTTATAGTTTTCACCAATATAAATATTGTAATCCGCTATCTATGCTGACGTTTGAGCAATGCGGTTTTGATAAAAATCGACACACAATTTGAATTTATTTATGCCGATATAGGCAGACATAAGAATATTTTTAAAAAAAATTAAAAACACTATTCAAATATTTCAAATAAAAAGACAATCACAAATAAAAACTTGTTCAAAAATTCATTTTTTTAACTGAAGACAATAACAGAATGCAATTTTTCTCTAAAGTTTTATAAGCGGGCGTAACCCATCTCGATTATCATTTTTGTTAGAGGGATGAGATTTCAAGCAGCATTCGAGGGAACGATTTCAGGAAAATTTAGTAAACGTGCAGCTAAATAGGATTAGGCAAAAAATTAAAAATGGAAATAACGCCTATAGCAATTATTTCCATATTTATCAGGCTCATTCAGTCGTTATTTTTAAGGAAACTAAATATTTTCCTTCAATGTGTTGTTCTTGACGACATTGTTATCAATTTCAGGCTGATAGTCAGAATTTTCCGAACCGGTTTGCACATTTCCGGCGTTATCCGGCAAATTTTGTAAAGCATCATGAGATGCGCTATCAGTTCCTACACTACCATTCTTTTTATCGGCAGCTTTTACATCCGAAGGCAAATGCGGCAAACGTCCGTTGTTTTTCGACGTCGTCTTTGTATCATTTATTTTGCCACTATTATCTGCATGAACGCCCTTGGCAAGACGATCGTCTGTTGTTCCATCCGTATTTGTAACATCACCCGTATTATCGAATGACATTACTTTATTGTCTTCATTATCAGGAACCTTGATTGTTTGACCATCAATCCCTTTAACTTTCTTGCCATCGGCTTTCGACAAGCTGTCAGTTGCTTCGTTACTATTTACAGCATCATCGGATTGCCTTTGGACAGCCTCGAAAAGCTTCTCCATTTCGGCCCGTGCTTCTTCAAGATTTTTCTGATGCAGGGCTTCTTGAGACGCCGTTTGCTGTTCTTTTATCAGCTCGGTAATATGAGCCATGATTTCAGCGACACTCGCAGAGATCGGATAATGCGGCCGCGGTTCGACCATAGGAATTTGCTCCACAACCGAGTCGGTCCGAGCCGTCTTAGTTGATGGCACCGCTACTTGCACTGTCGTCAACGAACGGGTGCCTGATGTAGCATCAACCGGTTGCATAATTACTCTCCAAAAACTATCAACAAGCTCCAATCTTCATGATTTTTCTTGTTCCGTTTCGAGCTTCTCATAAGCCTATTTGGCATCATATTCTATTTTACGGAAAAAAGCAAGAATTCTTAGTAATTCCCGTTTTTATGAAGAAATAAAAGAATCAAATGCGGTCGGTCAGCAATAAGCCAATCCCCTGTTGCTAAATGACAATACAAACCGTTAAAAATTGTATTCATTTAATCAAGATATTATATCGTGCTTTATCTTGCTATTCAAAACAATTTTTCCCGATCTATTATAGGCGAATATCTTAACGCTATTGTTCGTATATTTAGATTTGCCCGTATAATGATTATTTTAGTCGCCCCGAATATGTTTTGAAAATTGATGTCGAGACGGCAGTAAACCGGTTTGCGACCATTATCACCCCATACGTTCGGAAGCATAACTTCCAGGAGTGGCCGGAAATACGACGGTGCGATTGTCGTTGATGAAAACACGATGATGGATATGTGCGTGAATTGCCCGTGCTAAAACTTGAGCTTCGACATCTCTACCAAGTGCAACATAATCGTCGGCATTCTGTGCATGTGTGACGCGAACAATATCCTGCTCGATTATCGGTCCTTCATCAAGATCGGCTGTTACGTAATGTGCGGTTGCACCGATTATCTTTACACCACGTTGAAAGGCTTGCTTATAGGGATTAGCGCCTTTGAAACTCGGTAAAAAAGAATGGTGAATGTTGATAATCCGTCCGGACATTTCTTTGCATAAGCGATCTGACAGGATTTGCATGTAACGGGCAAGCACCACCAATTCGGTATGTGTTTCGGTGATGATTTCAAACAGGCGATCTTCGGATTCCTGTTTGCGGTCTTTGTGGACAGGAATATGGTAAAAAGGCAGGTCATTATTGACAACCAATTTCTGGTAATCAAGATGGTTGGAAATGACCCCGACGATGTCAATCGGCAGCGCACCTATTCTCCAGCGGTAAAGCAAGTCGTTCAGACAATGTCCGAACTTGGAAACCATGATGAGCACCTTCATGCGTTCGCTCGAATCGAAGAAATGGGCGTCCATCGAAAATTCCCGCGCAATAGGCTGGAAGCTTTGTTCAAGGTCATGAATATTTTTTCCGCCTTCGCTATCAAAACCGATGCGACAGAAAAATTTTCCCGAAATCGGGTCGTCAAACTGGGAACTATTGACAATATTACACGTGTTTTTTGCCAAAAATGTAGAAATAGCGGCGACTATACCCCGCTTTGCAGGACAAACTACAGTTAACACAAAGCTCGACATTGTCATTTAATCAAGGTTTCCTATCAGCCGGTTTTGAATATTTCAACGATTTGGAAGTTGGTTACTCTCGTCTTTAAGTAGAGATTATGAATATAAGGTTATTTTTGTTTTTTCCATGAATGACGGAACCCTCTCTTTTTTCATTATCTTTTTTTTAAGTTTTGTTGAAATAACATGGAAATTGTCGCCTTAACGATATAAAATATCGGAAATTCCCTCGCATGATGGAACGGGAAATTTTAAGTCTTTCAGGCGTATCCAATTTGTCTTCAAGTAAAAATACAGGGTGGTTTGTGGCGGTTGTCGGACCGAGCGGTGCGGGAAAAGACACAATCATCAATGCTGTCCGTAAGATTGTGAAAGATCAACCCGATTTTTTGTTTATACGTCGAACAATTACACGAAAAGCGGGAATATCCGGCGAAGCTCTACAAGCCGGAACCAAGATAAACATAGGCAATGAAGACAATATAGCCGTTTCGGAAGACGAATTTTTGAAGCTATCAAAAAACCATGCATTTTCCATGGAATGGTTTGCTCATGGAATTCATTACGGTTTGCCGAAGAATATTGCCGATAATATTAAACGGGGCAAAATTGTCATAGCAAATATTTCCCGTGAATATCTGGAAGCGGCAAAACAGATGTTCGGACGTATTTTTGTTGTGGAAGTCAATGCGGACATTTCAATTTTAAGAAAACGACTCATCATGCGAAACAGAGAGCAAGCGGAGGATATAAAAGAAAGATTGGGGCGTGCGAATGTGGCAATCCATTTGCCTGTAGGGGCGGGGTATTGCTATATTGATAACTCCGACAATTTGCAGCACGCGGTTGAAAAATTGCTATCGGTTCTTGAAATTTTGGCAGCCGGAAAAATACCCGATATTTCCGATAAGGCGAAGTCAAGCAAAAATAGATAAAAATAACCTTGTTGTTTTCTCGTATAGTTTCTGATGCGCGTCTTTTATTGTCAAAAACTCTTTTGAAAGAAAATGCCGTTTTGCCATAAGTTATTGAAATGGCAATGACCGGTATTTTTCGCAACTTTTTCCCGCCACAAACCGATGTCACTATCAAGCGTCAGGTTGAATCATCGGGATAAACGGGTTCTCGCCCTGATGTCGATTAATATCCTGAAAATTGCAGAAAAATTATTTCCGGAAAAATCCCCGCGGGGAATTGGAGGCGTTAGACAGGCCTCCGCCCCGATGCCGGAAGTTTAATGCCCGACAAATCGAACCGGTTATTCCGGCTCGCCTTTATCCGGCTCACTGGTAAACAGATTTTCACCGACGACATCTCTGTCCTCGTCACTTAAGGGGTTTTCTATATCTTCCTGCCTTTTGTTGCGTGGGCGGAATTCACCATTATCTTCGCCGGTTACGTCATCAAAAATATCAACCGTATCGACCGGACCATTTTTTTCGTCATCCTGTTCGTCGATTTTTTCAACGTCTACTACTTTTACATGTTTGTGCTTATCGTCATTGGTCATTGTAAAATTTCCTGTATTCTTTCGTCCGTTTAGATGTGTGGTCAAAGTGGGTAGACTGCAAGATTAGCCCATTTTTTTATTAGATAAGTAAATGGAGTAAATTTCAACTGCGGCAATTTACCGTTCATTTTGGAAAGGCGCATCAATAAATGAGAATAGTGGTTGTTCCAGAGCCTCTTCAAATACCATTTACGAAATTGGCGTCGCACTCAAAAAAAGCTTGGAGACTTTAAAATTCAAGGGTGAAAATTCGACAATTCCAACAAGTAATGCATAAGCCGCAGATAATGCATAAGCCGCAGATTATTGTTCTGAAGACTGTCTAACCAGTTCCGCAAAATGTTGAGCCGTAAGGCTGTGGAACGCTCGAAAAGTCAAATTTTAAAAGGAAATATTGGCTGGGGAACCTGGATTCGAACCAGGACTGACGGAGTCAGAGTCCGCAGTTCTACCGTTAAACTATTCCCCAGCATTTCTGCTTCAAGCGAGAACAGCATGGCTTTTAACATATCCAGTTCAAGATACAAGCCTAAACTTGAGAAAATAATTTTGCGGGTCAACAATCTCTCGATCGGCGAAAACTTGCCATCAACAACAAGCGGGATGCATGGCCGGAAAATCCGGTATCTTTTTTCAAACACATCATCAATCGACAATCTTGCAATTTTTAAAAAAATGAAGAAGGGCGTCTCCGGCTATTGGTAAAAACGACTAACGCTGTTACATTATAGGTAACGATAGCTCATGAAGTGTCCATTGCGAGAAAATGTCTCCTTGGCACTTTGAAGGAAAGATAAAGATGACTCCGTTGATCGACAACCCGAAAGGGTCGGAACGGGGAAAGCCTGGCGGAGATGGTGCGAAAGGTTTGCACGACCGCTTGGAAAGGCACGAAGATGGTGGCACGGTGCCGCCTTTAGCAGGGTCTTTTGCTGTTCCCTCATCCAAGAAGAAGCGCGCGAAACGGCGCCAAAAAGGTAGATTACGCGAGCATGGCGAAAGCTCATATGAAGGTGGAGCTGAAAAAGTCCATCATAGTAAAAAACGTTCGCGCAAAACGCCAATATTGACCAAACCACAAGGTGATGATGCCCGGTCGAAACGTGAGACAAAAAGCGTTCTCGCAAATGATGTCAATAAACATAGTCATCCGTCGCGCGCTCGCGCGCAGAAAGTTCCGCTTTATGCGGCACTTGATCTTGGTACCAATAATTGTCGTTTACTAATAGCTGCTCCAACGAAACCCGGCCATTTTCATGTCATTGACGCATTTTCGCGTATTGTGCGTTTGGGGGAAGGTTTGGCGCGGACAGGTCGCCTTAATGAAAACGCGATGGAACGGGCTATCGAAGCACTCAAAGTTTGTCGTTTGAAACTCGATCAACGAAAAATAAGGCGGTGTCGTCTCATTGCTACAGAAGCATGCCGATCGGCAGAAAACGGAAAAGTTTTTATCGAACGGGTTGCACGGGAAACAGGAATCAATCTTGAAATTATTGATCGCGAAACAGAAGCGCGATTGGCCGTTGCAGGTTGCGGCACACTGGTCGAAGAAGATACCGACGCAATTGTCGTTTTTGACATAGGCGGAGGTTCATCCGAAATTGTTTTGATCGACCGGTCGAAGAAACGGTCGCCGCGACTGGCTGAACATATTATTGCCTGGACATCGTTACCTGTTGGCGTCATTACTTTGGCCGAACGTTTTGGCGGGGAAAATGTCTCTGTCGATGATTTTGAAAAAATGAAAGATTATGTTCGCTCTTTGTTAAAAGGTTTTAAAGGGCGCGATAAATTGGGTGCTTTGGCGAAAAGCCCCCATTTTCATCTACTGGGAACTTCCGGCACAGTGACCACGCTTGCCGGAATCCATCTGGAACTTGCAAAATATGACCGTCGTCTGATCGACGGTATTTGGCTTAAAAATGATGATGTCGAACGTATGACCAAACGGTTGCTTTCGTGGAATTTGGCCGAACGCGTTGCAAACCCGTGTATTGGTCATGACAGGGCCGATCTGGTGCTTGCCGGTTGCGCTATCCTTGACGTTATCAGGGAAGAATGGCCAGCCGAACGTTTGCGGGTGGCTGATCGTGGTTTGCGTGAAGGGATATTGACCGAATTGATGTCACGCGATGGAGCCTGGCGCAAACGCCGTCATCTGAACGAGCGGTTTTATCTGCGAAAAAATCATGGAAGTGAACGTTTATGACAACAAAAAGGACAGGTGCACATGCAGGCGGGCGGGGTGGAGCCGGCACGCATGAACTCCACACAAGAGTGAAAAAGAAAGCCGGAACGATAAAAGCTTCCTCACGGCGGTGGCTTGAACGTCACCTGAACGACCCTTATGTGCATCAATCGAAAATTGACGGTTATCGTTCACGGGCCGCGTATAAACTTATCGAAATCAATGAACGGTATCATCTCTTGAAAAAAGGCCAGAAGATTATTGATCTCGGTGCTGCTCCGGGTGGGTGGTGTCAGGTGGCAGCCAATATTGTCGGCTCCACCAACGATCATCCTTCTGTCGTCGGTATTGATTATCTCCATGTAGACCCGTTACCGGGTGTTACAATGCTGGAAATGGATTTTCTCGATGATAATGCGCCTCAAAAGCTCATGGATGCGTTAGGTGCGAAGCCTGATCTTGTTATATCCGATATGGCAGCACCAACGATCGGCCACAAGCAAACCGATCATATCAGGACAATTCACCTTTGCGAGGTTGCCGCAGATTTCGCTATATCGGTTTTGAAGCCGGGCGGGCATTTTCTTGCCAAAACCTTCCAAGGCGGGGCAGAAAATGAATTGCTGACAACGCTTAAACAGAATTTTAAAAAAGTCTATCATGTCAAACCGCCGGCAAGCAGGGCTGAATCAGTGGAACTTTATTTGTTGGCCTATGAGTTTAAAGGTAAACCGGCCTGAACCGGTTTATCCGACTGTCGCGTGAAGCATTTGTTGTTCCGGAAAAGCGCTATAAAATCCGTTTTTTGAAAAACCATCGGTATGAAACTTTTTTTCTTCAATCCAATCGGAAAAAGGTCGGCAAACCAAAAAGTATAAACAATAATGCTGAAATCATCGGGTTTATCTTCTTTTTTTGAATGCCTGTCCAATTGATAGCGGATATTGAAATTAGGCGAATTTTTCAGCCCGCTTTAAAAAGCAGGGCAAATCCGGCATTTATGATGATTGGCAAGATTGCGAAAGTTTATAAAACCGGTAGCAGCAAAAAGGTGTCTCATAATCCGCTTCTCTTCGCCGAAATCACTGATTGTGCTGACTTTTTGCCTGTAATTGACAAAACGGGCAAGTCAAATATTTCGCCATCTATCAATTATGTTGTCTCTATGGCGTTGTTTGAAACTTTGCGCTATGAGAGGAGCCAAGACCAACGAAGAGTATGAATAATGAAATTTCTCGATCAGGCGAAAGTTTATATCCGTTCCGGAGATGGCGGAGCAGGTGCAGTTTCTTTCCGGCACGAGAAGTTTCTCGAATTTGGCGGGCCGGATGGTGGCGACGGTGGTCGTGGCGGCGATGTCTTTGCGGTTGCCGTCGAGGGGCTCAATACATTGATAGACTATCGCTATCAGCAGCATTTCAAGGCTAAAACCGGTATGCATGGCATGGGGCGCAACATGACAGGCGCCAAAGGCGCCGATGTTATATTGAAAGTACCGGTTGGCACGCAAATTTTTGAAGAAGATAATCAAACGCTGATTTGCGATTTGACAAAGGTCGGGCAAAAATTCTGTCTGGCGAAGGGGGGAAATGGCGGTTTTGGCAATCTTCATTTTACCACTTCAACCAATCGGGCGCCCCGTCGCGCCAATCCCGGACTTGAAGGTGTCGAACGTACTCTATGGTTGCGTTTGAAATTGATTGCCGATTGCGGACTTGTCGGCCTTCCGAATGCCGGAAAGTCGACTTTTCTTGCCTCTGTTACCGCTGCAAAACCCAAAATTGCCGATTATCCGTTTACGACATTGCATCCCCATCTTGGAGTGGTGCGTATTGACGGGCGTGAATTTGTTCTTGCGGATATTCCCGGTCTTATAGAAGGCGCCCATGAAGGTATCGGCATTGGTGACCGCTTTTTGGGGCATGTCGAACGTTGTCGGGTTTTGCTCCATCTTGTTTCTGCTCAGGAAGAGGATGTCGTCAAGGCGTATGAGATTATCCGCGAGGAACTTGCAGCCTATGGTCACGGGCTTTCGGAAAAACCGGAAGTTGTTGCCTTGAGCCAAATTGATATTCTTGATGAAGAAACAAAACAGACAAAACAAAAACAACTTGAACAAAAATCAGGGAAAAAAGTCCACCTGTTATCTGCAGTCACACATGAGGGAACCGAAACTGTGTTGCGTTCCATTGCGCGGATTATCGAAGAAAGTCGCAAAGAGGATTCAGAAAGAGCAGCCGGGGAATAGAGATTTATGGTGCAGGAACTAAAAAAGCTCGATCAATATAAGCGGATTGTTGTCAAAATCGGATCAGCTCTTCTTGTCGATCGCAAGCATGGTCTGAAAGTCGAATGGCTTGAAAGTCTGATTAATGATGTAGCCGGATTGGAAAAAAAGGGGGTCGAGATTCTTTTGGTATCCTCCGGCGCTATCGCCTTGGGGCGCACATTGTTGAAATTGCCTTCAGGTTCGCTTAAACTCGAACAAAGTCAGGCTTGCGCGGCAATCGGTCAGATCGAGCTTGCAAAAGCCTATGGCGCGGCACTTTTACACCATGGCTTGATGACTGGGCAGATTCTTCTCACCCTCATTGATACGGAAGAGCGCCGCCATTATCTCAATGCAAGGGCAACAATCAATACATTGCTGAATTTGGGTGCGGTTCCTGTTGTTAACGAGAACGATACGGTTGCAACCGGTGAAATCCGTTATGGCGATAATGATCGTCTGGCAGCACGCGTTGCCACAATGATGGGAGCCGATCTTCTTATTCTTTTGTCCGATATTGACGGCCTTTATTCTGCGCCGCCGCATCTTGACGACCATTCGCAGTTCATTCCCTATATCAGGGCGATTAATCCCGCCATTGAAAAAATGGCAGGGCAGGCTGCGTCCGAATTATCGCGGGGGGGAATGAAAACAAAACTTGAAGCAGGAAAAATTGCCAATCAATCCGGAACGGCCATGATTATTACATCGGGCAAACGCCTCAATCCCCTGGCTGCTATTGATCGTGGCGAGAGAGCGAGTTTTTTTGCAGCGAGCGAAAAGCCCGTCAGTGCATGGAAAACATGGATTTCCGGTCAGCTTGATCCGTCGGGTACATTGACGATTGACGAGGGAGCTGTCCGTGCCTTGAAAAGAGGAAAATCGCTTCTTGCTGCAGGCGTTATTGCCCTTGAAGGTAATTTCCATCATGGCGATACAGTGGCGATCGTCGACAAGGACAATCAGGAAATAGCAAGAGGCCTTGTAAGTTATGATCGGGAAGAGGCCGATCGTATTATCGGATTGAAAAATTCCGAAATAGAAACGGTTCTGGGTTACGAACCAAGATCGGCGATGGTTCATCGCAATGACATGGTTTTGCGGAATTAGCCGGAATGACTTTAACGGTCATGTTTTATACGTTAAGCGGGTTATATTTTTAAACCGGCTCAAGAATAATTGTGCTTATATTTATATTGAGTTATCGGCTTTGATGTGTCTAACTACCGGATGACATGTGTTTAATTAAGGGAAGCGTTTCATGACAAGTTTGCATGATAGTCTATTGAAGATGGGGAAAGATGCCCGTTCGGCTGCCCGAACGCTGGCGCTTACCCCCTCACACCAGAAGACGCAAGCGCTTGAAGCTATCGCAAAAAATATCCGCGATTTTAAAGACAATATATTGTCGGCCAATGCCAAAGATATCGAAAACGCACGAAAAAATGGCATGAGTGCGGCTCTTGTCGACAGGCTGTTATTGGATGAAAAACGTGTTTTGTCGATCGCTGATGCTGTTCATACAATTGCCAATCTTCCTGATCCTGTTGGCGAAATTATGAGCGAATGGAAGCGCCCGAACGGGTTACAAATCCAGCGCGTTCGCACACCGCTTGGCGTGATAGGCGTTATTTATGAGAGCCGGCCCAATGTGACTGCCGATGCAGGTGCTTTATGTCTGAAAGCGGGAAATGCTGTTATTCTGCGCGGTGGTTCCGACAGTTTCCTGTCATCCAAAGCCATTCATGAAGCGATGGTTGAAGGCTTGAAGTCTGCAAATCTTCCTGAAAAATCAATCCAGTTTGTCGACACAGTCGATCGTGATGCGGTGGGTGAATTGCTTACCGGACTTGATGGCAATATCGACGTTATTGTTCCAAGAGGTGGCAAAAGTCTTGTTGCACGTGTGCAACGGGAAGCACGCGTTCCTGTGTTTTCGCACCTTGAAGGTTTGTGCCATATCTATATTGATAAATCTGCCGATCTCGATATGGCAAAGAAGATTGTCATTAATGCAAAATTACGCCGCACAGGGATATGTGGTGCCGTTGAAACCATTCTTGTTGACAGGAAAATTGCCGACAAGATTGTGCCGGTTATTATTGCACTGCAACAGGCGGGCTGCGAAATACGTGCAAGCGAAGACCTCGTTGATAAAATTCCCGGTGCCAAATTGGCGACAGAAGCAGACTGGTCAACCGAATATCTTGACGCCATTGTATCAATCAAAACAGTAGAGGGTGTTGAGGGTGCTATAGAGCACATCAACCGTTATTCATCCCACCATACGGAATCGATTATTGCGGAGGATAAAAAGACGGTTGAACTGTTTTTCAAGAGTCTTGATTCAGCTATACTTATGCACAATGCATCGACACAGTTTGCCGATGGTGGCGAGTTTGGTTTCGGTGGAGAAATCGGTATTGCAACGGGCAAAATGCATGCACGTGGTCCGATCGGTGTCGAACAATTGACGACATTCCAATATCATGTCAACGGTAACGGACAGATACGCCCTTGAATGACGTTTTCCGATATGAAAACAAAATGCCGCATTGTGAAAGCGGCAACCGGATAGGCCTGTTTGGCGGGTCATTCAATCCGCCACATGAAGGGCATTTGCTGGTTGCCAAAATTGCGCTTCGCCGGTTGAAACTTGATGAATTATGGTGGATGGTGACGCCCGGAAACCTTCTGAAAGACAGAAGCGGGCTTTTGCCACTTCATGAAAGAATGCGGTTAAGTGCCGAACTTGTCGACAACCCGCGGATAAAAATTACCGGCTTTGAACAGTCGATCAAATCCTACACTTCTGTTACAACGCTTTCCTATATACTTGCCCGCCATCGCAATATCCGCTTTGTCTGGGTCATGGGCGCCGACAGTCTTGCGACATTTCACCAATGGCAGGAATGGAAGAAAATCGTCAATACCATTCCGATCGCTATTATCGACCGCCCTTCAGCTTCGATGTCGGCGCTTTTTTCACCTATGGCGGAAACATTCCGGAAATTCCGTGTTAAAGAATATGATGTAGCCGCATTGCCGTATAAAAAACCTCCCGCATGGGGATATATCCATGGTCGACGCTCTTTTGCGTCTTCAACCGACCTGCGGCAAAAACAGTCATCCAAGGGCTGAGAGACAACGTCGAAACGCTTCGGAAAATGCCGATTTTCCTTGAAAAAAAACATTAAGTCTGTAACCATTATAAACGAAAAACAAGAATTCATATTCGGGTTCAAAAGGTGAATAATCTGAAAAAATCTCTAAAAACTTCAAAGATACAACAATCAGGAAAAGGCATTGGGGCGCAAGACAATGCAGGCAATGCCGATTCGGATTTGATTGTCGAGAATAATTTAAAGCGGGTCTTGACCAGTCTTGATGATACAAAGGCCGAAAATATTGTTACGATTGATCTGCGTGGCCGTTCTCCATTAGCCGATTACATGGTGATTGCTTCGGGCGGCTCACAACGTCACGTTTCGGCATTGGCCGACCATCTCCTTTATGCGGTCAAAGATTTCAATAATGGTCCAACCAAAGTAGAAGGCCTTAGCGAGTGTGATTGGGTGCTGATTGATCTTGGTGACATTATCGTTCACCTGTTTCGCCCCGAAACACGGGAATTCTACAATCTCGAAAAGATGTGGGGACAACCGGAAAATGATGACGCTGTCGCTTTGAGAATTGGAGAAAATTGACGTGCAAATTTCGGTATTTGCCGTTGGTCGTATGAAAAAAGGACCGGAAAGCGAACTCGCCAGCCGTTATTTCGACAGGTTTTCCAAATTGGCTCCATCTTTGGGGTTAAATTTTCACACTGTCCATGAAATTGTCGAAAGCCGATTACAAAATGCAAGCCAGAGAATGGAAGAAGAGGGTGAGAAACTCCTCGGCTCCTTGCAGGAAGGGGGACGGCTTATCGTTCTTGACGAACGCGGAAAATCGATGACATCGGTTCATTTTGCGAAAATGCTGGAAGATTTTCGTGACAGCGGAAGCAAACATTTGACCATTGCTTTAGGCGGTCCCGACGGACATTGCGAAAAAGTGCGACAGCGCGCGGATTTGCTATTATCCTTTGGTGCCATGACATGGCCGCATCAGATTGCCCGCATTTTGCTTAGCGAACAACTTTACCGCGCCGCAACAATTTTGAGCGGTCATCCTTATCATCGTATCTGAATATATAAAGCAGAATCAAAATCCGGTTCGTGTTAACATGATCTTAGGGTAAACAGTCTAGTTTTGTTGTTTTGGATTTGAGTGAACTTCTATAGGAAAAATGTCACGTTTTGTCATCGGAGATGGTGCGAAAATTATCCCGCGTCTATTGGCGGGGGCCATGGTTTTTTGTGCCTTGTTTTATCCGGCTTTCAAAGCTTTTGCAGATCAGGATGCAAATAAGGAAGCCGCCGGTAAAGCTTTGGATGACATACGTCAGACAATGACGATTTCGCGACAAAAAATGGCGGAACTCGCAAGTCAGGTTGACAATCTGAAAAAAGATCAACGAACCTTGACGGGCGAAATTGTCAAAGCGGCGAAGAACGAACGGGAGAGTTCACAAAAAATAGCCGATAGCGAAGTCAAGCTGAAAGAATTGCTTGATGAAAAGTCGAAGGTCAACCAGAACCTTGAAAGTCGACGGGCTGAATTTTCCGAAGTTCTGGCAGCCCTCGAACGGATGGGGCTTAATCCGCCTCCGGCTATTCTGGTCGAGCCTGATGACGCACTCAAGTCGGTGCGCAGTGCCTCACTTTTGGGAACACTCGTGCCGGAAATGCGAGAGAAAACGCTGGCACTTTCGGCAAGCCTGAAAGATTTGACCAAAGTGCAAAACGCCATACAGGCTGAACATGAGAAGATGAAGAGTGAGGTGCAATTGCAGGTCGAACAACAAAGGCGATTGGCCTTGTTGCTTGAAGAAAAAGCAAAATTGCAAAAGACTTCCGAAAGCGAGTTGACGACACAAAGAAAAACTGTTCAGGAACTTTCAGAAAAAGCGAAATCTCTTGAAGATTTGATAGCCGAACTTGACCGGCAATCGCGCCAGGCGACAACGGGTGGCGATACGACAGTTGAAAATGCCGGTTTGTTGCAAAATCTGGATTTCGAGGCAAAAAAGGGGAGCCTTATGTTGCCGGCTGCCGGTAAGCTCGTCCAGAAGTTCGGTGCAAATAACGGGGCAGCTCTCGGTGATACAGTTGAAACCCAACCCGGAGCAATCGTAACTGCACCGGCCGACGGAGTGGTTGCCTATGCAGGGCCTTTCCGTTCATATGGCGAGTTGGTTATTCTTGATACCGGACAAAATTATCATATATTGCTAGCTGGAATGGACAAGATTTATGTTGCCCAAGGGCAATTTTTGTTGTCAGGTGAGCCGGTAGGCACAATGGGGAGTCAACAAATTGCTAGTGCGGCTTCTTTGGATATAGGCAAAAGCACTCCGATGCTTTACATTGAATTCAGAAAACAAGGTAAACCTGTAAGTCCGGCACCGTGGTGGGTAGCTGGTAAGTCGGGAAGGAACCAGAATGATTCGTAAATTGACCGTTTTAGCCGCCGGTGCACTGCTTGGCGCAAGTTCAATGATTATGATGCAATCTTTTGCAGCTAATAGTGATGGCGACACCTACAAGCAGCTTGCTATTTTTGGCGATGTGTTCGAGCGTGTGCGGGCACAATATGTAACAGTGCCGGACGATAAAAAGCTCATTGAAAATGCAATCAACGGTATGTTGACCTCGCTTGATCCCCATTCATCCTATATGAATGCCGAAGAGGCAAAGGATATGCGGGTTTCCACCAAAGGTGAATTTGGTGGCTTGGGCATTGAAGTCACAATGGAAAATGATCTTATAAAGGTTGTTTCCCCAATGGATGATACGCCTGCCTCGAAAGCCGGGGTTTTGGCCGGAGACCTGATTTCAAAGATTGATGATGAACAGGTGCGCGGGCAGACTTTGAACGATGCCGTCAGCAAAATGCGCGGCGAAGTTGGCAAGCCGATCAAGTTGACAATCATTCGCAATGGCGTGGACAAACCTTTGGAAATCACTGTTATTCGCGATATTATCAAGGTCAAGGCCGTCAAATATCGTGTCGAGGGTGACATCGGTTATTTGCGTCTTATCCAGTTTACCGAACAAACTTACGATGACCTTCAAGCAGCCATTAAAGACATCCAGTCAAAAATTCCTGCCGACAAGCTCAAAGGCTATGTTCTGGATCTGCGTTTGAATCCGGGGGGCTTGCTCGATCAGGCTGTGAGTGTGTCGGATGCGTTCCTTGACAAAGGGGAAATTGTTTCAACGCGCGGGCGCGATCAGGCGGAAGTTATGCGCTTTGACGCCAAGCCCGGCGATATTTCCAACGGCAAACCTTTGATTGTGCTCATTAATGGTGGTTCGGCCAGTGCTTCCGAAATTGTTGCCGGTGCTTTGCAGGATCATCGCCGTGCGACAATTCTTGGCACACAATCTTTTGGCAAAGGTTCGGTGCAAACAATTATTCCGCTTGGCGATAACGGCGCTCTACGTTTGACAACAGCTCTTTACTATACGCCTTCAGGTTCCTCGATTCAGGGGAAGGGGATCACACCGGATATCAAGGTGGATCAACCATTGCCCGATGAATATAAAGGCTATGACGTAAACTTGGGTGAGTCCGAGTTGAAAGGACATATCAAGGGCAATCAGGAGGATGATAAGGGATCAGGCTCTGCCGCCTTTGTTCCGAAGGATCCGAAAGACGATATCCAGCTCAATGAAGCCTATAAATTGCTTCGTGGCGAGATGGCAAATGCCGCCTTTCCTCCGAACCCGCAAAAAGGCGTTCCCAATTGAACGGAATAAAAGCGCGTCCAACGCGCTTTTTATTTGCGCAAATGTGCCGTTAATATTACGCTTTGAATATTATCAATATTAGACGGGCAGAGGTAATTTCAAAAATATAAATTGATGTTGTTGGTTTTTTCGAAACCGTTATAGAGTTTATATAGAATCTCGGACGAACAATGCGGTTGGTAGGATATTGGTAGGATATTGGTAAGATAATGACAAAAAGTGATAGTGAGAAACAAAAAAAACCGATGGATTTGCCTTATCGTAAATGCGTCGGTATAGCCTTGTTCAACAAAAACGGCCAAGTCTGGGCGGGACGGCGTATTACAAACAGGTTAAGCGAGCTTAAAGGTGCTTCCAAAATCTGGCAAATGCCACAAGGAGGTATCGACAAGGGCGAAGAGCCGATTGATGCGGCCAAACGCGAACTTTACGAGGAAACCGGTGTTCACTCTATAGAGTTGATCGAGGAAACAGAGGGCTGGGTCACTTATGATTTGCCTGAAGAGCTTGTCGGTATTGCTTTAAAAGGGAAATATCGTGGCCAGACGCAAAAATGGTTTGCTTTCCGCTTTTTGGGTGATGACACGGAAATAGCAATCAATCCGCCGCCGGAAAACAATGCAGCAGAATTCGATCAATGGAAGTGGGTGGATCTCGAAGCTCTTCCGATGATGGTCGTGCCTTTTAAACAAGCTGTATATGAAAAAGTTGTTGCCCAGTTCAGGCATATTGTTTGTTAATATAGTAAGCTGGAAGAAAAATTGTCTGGTTTGAAAGACTGACATCCTTTATACGGGTAAACAGAATTTTAAATATTGGGTATAAATAATTCGGAAGAGAATATTCAAATGAAGGGTTTACTCTACTCCTTTTTTGCTGTCGGTCTGCTATTTTCCAGTTTTTCGGCTCAGGCCGCCAATGATAAGGAGGTCAAACCGGGTTCTGCTACATTGCCGAATGGTGCGTCGTCGCTTACTGAAACCTATGGTTTGTGGACTGTCAATTGCGCTGTGCAAAATGGTGAAAAAGCGTGTGCTCTTCTTCGTCAGGAAGTCAATAATCAGAACCAGCCGGTTATCAGCATGAATGTGTCGACCAATAATAACGGCGATGTATCCGGCGTTCTGGTTGTGCCTTTCGGTATTCTGGTTTCCAAACCGGTGAAGCTTCAGGTTGACGACACCAAGGTTGTGATTGAAACAAATGTTCGCACATGTATGCCGGTTGGCTGTATTGTGCCTGTTGCTTTTGACAAGACATCAATAGCCGGCTTGCGCAGTGGCAAACAACTGAACGTCAAAGCAACATCTGCCGGTAATGGAGAACAGGTTCTGGACAATCTCTTTGTTCAGCTTGACGGTTTCGGATCGGCACTTGATCGTTTGGGAGCACTTAAGAAATAAGCAGCAGACATTTGCCTGTTTAATCATTAACGCTTGAAAACGTATGAAAAATGGCTCTTGCGAGCCATTTTATTTTTTTGAATTACAACTTATTTTTTGAATAACAAAAGCCGTAATGCGTTGAGTGTGACGAGAACCGTTGCACCTGTATCTGCCATAACCGCAAGCCAAAGTCCTGTAATGCCGAAGATTGTTGTCAGCAGGAAGATCAACTTCAAGCCGAGCGCTATGGCAACATTTTCTTTAATATTCAACATTGTCGTGCGGGCTAGCGAAATCAGTGTGGGAATATCGCTCACACGGTTGCGCAATATTGCTGCATCGGCAGTTTCCAATGCCACATCGGTTCCCGATCCCATAGCAATGCCGACATTTGCGGCTGCAAGCGCTGGTGCATCATTGATACCATCGCCCACCATAGCAACGATATGATTTTTTCCAAGTTCGTTGATCGCTGCCACTTTCATTCCGGGCATCAATTCGGCTTTGACAGAAATTCCGAGTTTTCGTGCAATGGCTTCACCGGTCAATCTGTTGTCTCCGGTAAGCATGACTGTTTCGATTTTTAAACGATGCAGTTGATCCAAAGCATTCATGGCATCGTCTCTTGGTTCGTCACGCATTGCAATAACGCCGATTGCCTTGCCATCATGATGGACAACAATGACTGTTTTTCCCTCATTCTCGAATTTGTCGGCACTCGTTTGCAATGCTTCACCGATAATGCCGTAGTCGTGAGAAAATCTCGGCGCGCCAATGAAAACCGGTTTGCCGTTCCATTCAGCGGTAATGCCTTTACCGGCAACAGCTTTTACATCTTTTACCGGAACGGCTTCTATTTTACGCTTTCCGCTTTCTGTTATGATAGCAACAGCTAACGGGTGGCTCGATTCCCGTTCGAGGGCGACAGCAAGTTGCAATACCTCGTTTTCCGAATATTCGGTTGCGACAACATCAGTCACAATCGGCATGCCTTTTGTCAAAGTACCGGTTTTATCGAATGTGATGCAATCGACTTTCGATAAGGCCTCGACAACATTGCCACCCTTTACCAGAAGCCCTTGGCGGGTTCCTGCCGAAAGCCCCGATGCAATGGCTGCCGGCACAGAAATAACCAGCGCACAAGGACAACCGATCAGCAACAAAGCCAATGCGCGATATGTCCATTCCTTCCATTGCCCGTCAAAGAGCGGGGGAATAATGGCGACAAGGATCGCAATACCGACGATAATCGGCATATAAATTTTTGCAAAAGCGTCGATAAAGCGTTGTGTGGGGGCTTTTGCATCCTGCGCTTCTTCAACCAGAGAAATGATACGCGCGATCGTATTATCGGCGGGCCTGGTTTCGACGCGAATGCGCAAAGCGGATTCATTATTGATGGAACCGGCGAAAACTTTGCTATTGACCGTCTTTGTCACAGGAATGGATTCACCTGTAATCGGCGATTCATCGACACCCGATGTCCCATCGACAACAACACCATCCGCCGGTATACGGTCACCGGGGCGAGCAAGGACAATGTCGGCAATTTGAAGACTGTCAGCAGGGACTTCTTCAAGCTTCCCGTGAACTTCCTTCCATGCTGTCTTGGGGGTAAGTTTGCTTAATGACTTTATACCAGCGCGGGCATGGCCTGTTGCAACACCTTCAAGCACTTCGCCGACGCAAAACAGGAAAACAACGACAGCCGCTTCCTGTGTCGCATTGATAAAAATTGCACCGATTGCTGCAATTGTCATCAACATTTCGATGGTAAAAGGGCTACCGTTTTTCAATGCGGCAAATGCCCTTTTTGCGACAGGCAGAAGCGAGACGAGCGCAGCAATTGTGAAGAACCAGAATGTTAAGTCAGGTAAAAAAGTCGAGGCAATATAGGCCAATGCCAATAAGACACCGGAAAAAATAGCCACTTTACCTTTCTGTGTCTTATACCACGATTTTTCTTCATTGTGTTGGTGTGGCTGGTCACTATCAATTTTATAAAGACGATAGCCAAGCGAGCTTACTGTTTTTTCGATGTCTTCGGGGCTGACGCGGCTTTTATCCGCTTTCAAAGACAGTCTTTCTCTGGTGAGTGAAACATGGACATTCTCGACGCCGGACATGCGTTCCAAGGCGGTGGTAATTGTTCTGGCACAGGCCGCGCAATCCATGCCCTCGACGCGCCATAAAGAGTCATTTCCCGCCTCTAACCGCGGATCATCTTCGACGATTTTTTCATCCTCGTCATCATGGTCATGAGAATGGGAATGATTGTGGTGTTCATGGGAATGCTCGTGACAATGATCGCCACAACATTGATCGTCACTATGCTTATGGGAATCGTCATGACTGTGACCGGCGTGGGAGTGATGTTCATGATGGTGTTCCTCTTCCCCCACGGTCAACGACTTCTTTCCGGTGCGATGATGGTCGTTGTCGGCTGCGAGGGAGAGAATTTCATGGTGCTCTTTATTGTCGCTCACGGGATTATCCTTGCCGTGCTGTTGAGCGTGATTATGTGGAGCGGTTTTCTTTTCGACATCGGCCATAGGTCGTTTCTCCTCTTAAGGCTTTCCCGTCATGTATCAAAAATCCCAACACTGGAAATCGGAGAGCGATGGAGATAAATTTTTGAAATCCGGCTCTCGACATCCACGAACTGAAATTCCTTGAAAGGGCATTTCTGACTGTAGAAATCATTGTCGAATAATTATATAATTCCTGTAGTAACTACAGGTTCAAGAGGAAAAATGCAGAAAATTTATTTTTCAATTGGCGAATTATCAAAACATACGGGCTGCAATATCGAAACGATCCGTTATTATGGGAAAATTGGCCTCCTTGATGAGCCAGAGCGCACAGAAGGCAATCAACGCCGTTATGTCGAGGCGGATTACAAGCGCCTGTTATTCATTTTGCGAGCAAGAAATCTCGGATTTTCTATCGAAGCCATACGCCAGCTTATTGCATTATCCAAACATCCGGATGATCCATGCGGCGAAGCCGATACGATTGCGCACAAGCAACTTGCAGAAACACGTATGAAAATTGCACGATTGAAAATTCTCGAAAACGAACTGGAAAGAATAACAAAACCGTGCAGCGGTCATAAAATACACGAATGCAAGGTTATCGAAAGCCTTGCAGATACAAGCTCTCTTCAAGCTTGACCGCTTGAAGAGAGAAAAAAGCCCTTTTACAAAGCCTGAGGGGTATAGCCTTCTTCTTTTATAATCTCGGAGAGGCTCGCTTTATCCGTAACACCGCCAACCTTGACGAGGTGTTTGTCGAGCTCGATATTGACATCGGCAGACGGATATTTTTCTTTTATCGCATTGGTGATTGTTTTTACACAATGCCCGCATGTCATATCCTCTACCTTGAACAAGCTTGTGTTTTTCTCAGACATTTTTATATTCCTTTACCTATTGACTATTTACTATAATATGAGGGCTTCCTATAGGGTAAGGTCAAGGGTGGAGAATTGTTTATTTTGATAAAGCCCATAAAACAGGAAAAAGATGAAGTCTGCACGTAATTTGAATGGTGATGACATACGCACGCTGGGGCTGGCCTCTTTGGGGGGAGCGCTTGAATTTTATGACTTCATCATATTTGTATTTTTCACCGCCGAGATTTCGCATACGGTTTTGCCTGCGGAAATGTCGCCCTGGCTTGCCACAACATGGACTTACGGCATATTTGCTGCGGGTTATCTCATGCGCCCCATTGGCGGAATTGTCATGGCGCACCTTGGCGACAAGCTTGGACGAAAGCGGATTTTCACATTTTCAGTGCTTTTGATGTCACTTGCAACTCTGGGAATGGCGTTTGTGCCGACCTACAGTCATTTCGGGCTTGCGTCGCCACTCATTCTGTTATGCTGCCGGATGATGCAGGGGCTTGCTGTCGGGGGCGAAGTACCCGGTGCATGGACGTTTGTTGCAGAACATGTTCCCGAACGTCATGTCGGTTTGGCAACAGGTGTTCTGACTTCGGGTTTGTCACTCGGCATTTTGATCGGCTCGTTCATTGCATTTGCGATCAATCATATTGTTCATAACAATGTGTTGCCATGGCCTGAAAATGTAACAGATTTCTGGGGCTGGCGGGTTGCCTTTGTTATTGGCGGAATCTTCGGGCTTATCGCTGTCTGGCTCCGGCGTTTTTTGGAAGAAACGCCGATTTTCAAAGAGTTGAAAAGGAAGAAAGCCCTATCAAAAGACATTCCTTTGAAAGTGGTTTTGACACACTATTTGGGAAGCGTCAGCGTCGCTATATTGCTGACTTGGACATTATCGGCAACGGTCATGATTAGTACCTTGCTCACGCCGAATTATATGAAGGCAGCGCCTTATCATTATTCTGGCGATATTACACTTGCCGCCAATTCGATAACGAGTTTTTTCCTTATTCTTGGAACGCCGGTTGCCGGATTTCTTTGCGACCGTTTCGGGAGCGGCAAGTTCTTTACTTTTTCGGGAATTGCTTTTGCTATCGTTGTCTATATTTTTTATCACTGTGCAGGCTATTCGACGGGATTGTTTTTTGTGCTTTCCGCCTTTCTGGGCTTTTTCGCCGGTTATGTCGGTTCGGTCGCTTATGTGATTGTGCGCGGTTTTCCGGCAACTGTCAGGTTTTCGGGATTATCTTTTTCTTATAATATTGCTTATGCGATATTTGGCGGCTTGACACCGTGGGTCATCAATTTGATGCAACCGATCTTTCCGATGTTCCACATGTGGTATCTGATTGTTATTTCCCTGCTTGCAAGCCTTGTCGGGCTTTACTTCATTTTCTACGGAGAGAAAAAGCAAATGCCGATAGGAATTGAAGAACTGGAAACAGAGAATTTGTGATTATTGTTGACTGGAACGGAATTTGACCGGAATGGAATTGAGCCGGCAACTTTTAGCACTTCCGGCAGTTTTTAGGAAAAGCGTTAAAAGCCGGATAAAAAAGGCTTGCCCATTCTATGTCGGAATGGCAATTTCACTATCGACCGACGTTCAAAGGATTAGAGAATGATTTTTGCTTTACTATCTGTGATAGACCTTGTCTTTAGCGTTTATATCTTCATTCTCATTGCTGGCGCGGTATTTTCCTGGCTTTATGCATTCAACATTGTCAATCCGCACAATCCGCTGATTGCCGCAATCGGCAATTTCCTTTATCGTGCAACAGAACCTGTGCTTGCACCAATACGGCGCGTTTTGCCAAATCTCGGCTCAATCGACATATCGCCAATCGTTGTTTTCCTGATTATCTATTTTATCCGCATTTTTATGTGGCGCGCCTATTTCGGAGTCTTTTTCTGATATTTGAATATATCTGTCGATTGACAAATCAGCTAAAAAAATTGACAGTGGATGCGACCGACATCCCTTACTTACGCAATTGTTTAACTGCTTTTAGTGAACTTTTTTGTTCCGGCTTAAAAAGACTGCCCCCAAACACAGAATATTGGTGAAGATCAGATAGTAAGCCGGTGAGGCGGGATTACCTGTCAGTTTCAAAATCCACGTCACAACAATTTGCGCCGTTCCACCAAATAGAGAAATTCCCAACGCGTAGGAGATGGAAAAACCGGTTGCCCGCAATCTTTTCGGGAAACATTCACATAAAAATATGACAATTCCGGCACCACTAATATTTTGCAATGCCGTGAAAACGGTGATGACACCGAAAAAGACCCAAATATTATTATGCTGGTTGACGAGATAGAGGCCAGGCCAAAGGATAACAAGCAAAATAATACGCGGAATAACGATTGTTTCCCGCCGCCCGAACCTGTCGGCACAATAGCCGCCGATCAATGCAAAAATAACAACACCCACCCCCACAACAAAAGTGGCAAGCATGGCAAAATTCTCGCCATAGTGCAGCTCCGTCAAGGCATAGGTTGTTGTATAATTCAAGAAATATTGCGTGACGGTACTTCCGGAAAGAACGAATATTCCGATAAAAATCAAAGCACTGTGATGCTCGAATATTTCTTTCAGCAGTCCCTTTGTCGAGTTATTTTCGGATTTGTCTTCAAGTTGCAACGTTTCACCCAAATGGCGACGCATTAAAATTGCAATGGGTAGAATGCAAAGCCCAAGACCGAATGCAATCCGCCAGCCCCAATCGGTTTGTTGCTGGTGGCTTAAATCAAGGCTTAGAATATAACCGACCAAACCGGCGACTATGGCCGCGCTTCCTTGCGCTACAATTTGCCAACTTGCATAAAAAGCGCGTTTTCCCTGTGGGGCTGCTTCCATGATAAACGTTGTGGCAGGTCCTGCTTCGCCGCCCCATGCCAGTCCTTGTGCCAATCGCGCTACAACCAGTAATATTGGCGCAGCAATTCCGATTGTCTCGTAACCGGGCAGAAGAATAAGTCCGGCAGTGCCGATTGCCATCAACAACATTGTCAGGATCATTGCAGGTTTGCGTCCGACCTTGTCGGCATAGGTGCCGATGAGGATTGCCCCCAAGGGGCGGGCTATAAAACCTATGCCGAACGTAGAAACCGACAAAATCAGGCTTGAAAACGCATTATCAGACGGGAAAAAAGTTTTCCCGATCATGACTGCAAATGTTGTATAGACGATAAAATCATAGAATTCGACAGCATTGCCGACGGCAACCGCGGCAACATCACCTTTGGTGATGTGATGTTGTTTTTTAACTGTGTTTATACGGCCATCCATACATTAAAACCCTGTTGCGTCATTCTCGTCAGAATACAGGTTCGGCTTTTACCTGCATGTCTTGTTGAAGCTTCTACTTAAAAAAACGACCGGCAGCGACATGCTGTCGGAAGAATTTTTTGAAATATTTCCAATCACGAACCAGAAATATCAACCTGTTCAATCAGGCTAATGTTCTCGCCCGATTATTCCGGAATTGGCAAGAATTTAGGCATTGGACTTTTCCAAAGACAAATCAAATTGTCGTAAAAACACGTTTTCGTCTTGAATTTCTTTTTTCAAAACAACGGAAAAAATAAATACCGCAATTTAAAAAAGACTTTGATAAGTCGCAAAAAAATACGCCCGCCAAATTTGACGGGCGTTTTATGAAATAAGGCTTGAACTCAGAAAATTGACAGATGGCCTATCAATTATTTTTTAGCGCGCTTGATCGCTTTATTGATAAGTTCGCGGGCAAAATCCTCGTCTTCCCAACCACCGATCTTGACCCATTTTCCGGGTTCGAGATCTTTATAATGCTGGAAGAAATGTTCAACCTGTTTCAAAGTGATCTCGGGCATATCGGCATAATCGTGAACATCAACATAGCGTTGGGTCATTTTCGGAGTCGGAACAGCAATGATCTTTTCATCCTTGCCGCCGTCATCTTCCATAATCAAAGCACCGATCGGACGGCAATTGATTACACATCCCGGAACAAGCGGACGGGTGTTAAGAACGAGAACATCAATCGGGTCGCCATCTTCGGATAATGTGTGCGGAACAAAACCGTAATTCCCCGGATAGGTCATAGGTGTATAGAGGAAGCGGTCAACAAACAATGCACCGGATTTTTTATCCATTTCATATTTGATTGGCTGTCCGCCGACAGGAACTTCAATGATAACATTTACGTCTTCCGGCGGATTTTTGCCGATGGGGATCAAATCAATATTCATAGAGACATCCTTTCCAGAATAAAAAGAGCCGGATACCTTTTCGATATCCGGCGTAAATGGTCAAAAATCAGGCAGCACTATCGGATGGACGCGGCTTACCGTTTCTTTTACGATCAATCGGGTCGAGGTATAGCTTGCGCAAACGAATATTCTTTGGCGTAACCTCGACAAGCTCATCATCCTGAATCCACGATAAAGCACGTTCCAACGTCATTTTGATCGGAGGTGTCAGTTTCACCGCCTCATCCTTGCCTGCCGCACGGACATTGGTGAGTTTTTTACCCTTCAAGACATTCACATCCAAATCATTATCGCGTGAATGTATGCCGATAATCATTCCTTGATAGACCTTGACACCCGCATCAATAATCATCGGGCCACGATCTTCAAGATTGAACAGGGCATAGGCTACCGATTCACCATTATCGTTGGAAATCATGACACCGTTTGTGCGCCCTGCAATATCGCCCTTATAAGGTTCATAATCATGGAACAGACGGTTCATGACAGCCGTGCCACGTGTATCCGTCAACAATTCCGACTGGTAGCCGATAAGGCCGCGCGTCGGCGCATAAAAGACCATGCGGACACGGTTTCCACCCGAAGGCCGAAGCTCGATCATTTCGCCTTTACGTTCAGACATCTTCTGGACAACAATGCCCGAATATTCTTCATCGACGTCGATGACGACTTCTTCTACCGGTTCAAGCTTGTTTCCGTTCTCGTCTGTATGCATGACAACACGCGGGCGCGAAACCGAAAGCTCGAAACCTTCACGGCGCATATTTTCGATGAGTACAGCAAGCTGCAATTCGCCACGGCCGGAAACATAGAAGGAATCCTTGTCTTTTGACTCCTCGATTTTCAAGGCAACATTGCCTTCAGCCTCTTTGAGCAACCGGTCGCGAATAACACGGCTTGTAACCTTATCACCTTCTGTGCCGGCAAGCGGACTGTCGTTAACAAGGAAACTCATTGTCACCGTTGGCGGGTCAATAGGCTGGGCTTTTAACGGCTCGGTCACAGACGGGTCACAG
This sequence comes from Bartonella sp. B10834G3, assembly GCF_016102505.1. Lineage (NCBI taxonomy): Bacteria > Pseudomonadati > Pseudomonadota > Alphaproteobacteria > Hyphomicrobiales > Bartonellaceae > Bartonella > Bartonella sp. B10834G3. The sequence continues at coordinate 273,577 of NZ_JACFOM010000001.1, read as the reverse complement.
AATGTGTCGGCAACTGTCCCTTTTTGCAAACCGGCAATTGCCACAATGTCACCGGCGTCACCTTCTTCGATCGGTTGGCGTTCAAGGCCACGAAAAGCAAGAATTTTTGAAATTCTGCCCGTTTCAACAAGATTGCCCTGTTGATCGAGAACTTTCACAGCCTGATTGGGTTTAACTTTTCCGGAGTGGATACGGCCGGTAATAATACGTCCCAGAAATGGATCGGCTTCAAGAATGGTTCCGATCATTGTGAATGGGCCGGGAGCAACTGTCGGAGCCGGAACATGGCGCACCACCATATCAAACAAAGGTGCCAAGCCCTGATCTTTCGGGCCTTCGGGGCTTTCAGCCATCCAGCCATCGCGCCCCGAACCATAAAGAATCGGAAAATCGAGCTGTTCGTCTGTCGCATCAAGTGCAGCAAACAGATCGAAAACTTCGTTGATAACTTCTTCAGGACGTGCATCAGGACGGTCGATTTTGTTAATCGCAACAATCGGACGCAGTCCGACTTTCAAGGCTTTGCCGACAACAAATTTTGTTTGTGGCATCGGGCCTTCTGCTGCATCGACGAGAACAATCGCACCATCCACCATATTGAGGATACGTTCAACTTCGCCGCCGAAATCGGCGTGTCCGGGAGTATCAACAATATTGATACGCGTATCTTTCCATACAACAGAGGTAACTTTGGCAAGGATGGTAATTCCACGTTCTTTTTCAATATCGTTGGAATCCATCATACGCTCGCCGGTGCGTTGATTTTGGCGGAAATTTCCTGATTGCTTTAATAGCCCGTCGACAAGCGTTGTTTTACCGTGGTCAACGTGGGCAATGATAGCAATATTGCGCAATTGCATGTAGATCTTCTTTTCGTTCACTGAAATTTCAAAATACGGTAACAAACAGAGCTACCGCATGGGGTTGCATGCCTCTTACAAGTTTTTTACAGTTTTTGGAAGAGGGGAAACTGTTTTTGACTAAGATAAACTCGTTCTCATCACTGCGAAACTTCGAGAGCATCGCCCTATTTATATGAGAATAGCGATCCGACCAATCAATAACCATGGCCGGATATATTCTTTTTTTTGGCAAATAATGGCGATTAATGACAATATGAATCAATAGTTTGCGTATTATCCTCTCAAGCACGGATATGCTGTTATTCTGCGATACTATGATTTCAGGCTGTTATCGGATTAAGTGGAACAGCAGCCTGAAATAATTTATTGGATTATGCGATTTTTATAGAAGTGTGCCACTCAGGATGAGTGCTGCAACGGAAAAATAGATCACAATACCTGTTACATCGACCAGTGTTGCCACAAAAGGCGCGGAAGCACTTGCCGGGTCAAATCCGAGACGGTTCAAGAGAAACGGAAGCATAGAACCGGTCAAACAACCGAACATAACAATGCCGATCAGGGCCGCACCTACAGTTATTGCAACCAGTACCCAATGCTCGCCATAATCATATATGCCGGTTTTTTGCCACACTATAATGCGTATGACACCAATCAATCCGAGCATTGCGCCCAAAGACACGCCTGCGGGTATTTCTCTTAAAGCGACTTTCCACCAATCTTTGAGGTCAAGCTCTCTTAATGCGAGTGCGCGAATGATAAGCGATGTTGCCTGTGAACCGGAATTACCGCCGGAACTCATGATAAGCGGAATAAAAAGAGTAAGAACAATGGCTTTTTCAAGTTCGACTTCAAAATGCTGCATGGCGCTCGCGGTCAACATTTCACCCAGAAACAGAACGGCAAGCCAGCCGCCGCGTTTTTTCATCATATCGAAAAAACCGATATCCATATAGGGTTTGTCGAGCGCTTCCATACCACCGAATTTGTAAGCATCTTCACTCATTTCTTCAGTCATGGCATCGAGCACGTCGTCAACTGTCACAATGCCGATGACGTGGTCTGTTTCGTCAACAACCGGAACCGAGAGCAAATCGTGACGCCGGAACAGGCGTGCAACTTCTTCCTGATCGGTCAAAGGACCGATTTTGATCGGTTCGCCATTGGTGGCAGCATTAAGAATAGTATCATCAGGATTTGCCAGAATAAGATTTCTGAGCGAAACCGCTTTGATAAGAACACTGGTTTCCGGATCAATGACATAACTTGCGTAAACCGTCTCGCGCGTACGTTCGACATCACGGATATGGTCAAGTGTTTGACGAACCGTCCAGGTGGAGGGAACCGCAATAAATTCTGTTGTCATTAACGCGCCGGCGCTGCCATCAGGATAACTCGACAGCTTTTTCATCTCGGCACGGGTGAGCGGCTTCAGGAGCGGGTAAAGTTTGGCGCGGGTTGCCTCTTCCATTTCCTGAAATACGTCCGCAGCCTGGTCGGCAGACATTCCGTCAAGAATTGTGACAGAACGTTCTGTGGGGAGCATTTCGAGAATCTGTCCGGGTTCGTCAAGCTCGGGCTTGTCAAACAGCTCTATCGCATATTCGATCGGCAAAAATTTGAACACATTGACACGTTCGACAATGTCGAGATCATTGATGACATCGACAGCGTCGGCAAAATGCAGACGGCTCAAGCGCTCGGCAAGCGCCTCAGCAGACAGCGTTTTGACATCGAATGCTGAAGTCTGGTTTTCAGTCATGATGGAGCTCCTTCAGAACAGTTCATTACGGACATTCAACCTGTCGGGTAACCTATAGGGCAGGTTTGACATCCCGACAGATCATATGTGGGGGGAGCATTTCCCTACGCAGATGTTTCAATTGTTATGTTTTAAACGAAAGTCAAGCACTGTTTGTCTATCAGTCACTTTTATTCTTTAAACAGCAAAAAACAGTGGAAACTTCGGGCGATATTTCGCCGCCTTTTGCTTCGTTTTGTCACAATTATAATCATTTGTTTTCGTTAAAGAACAAAAAATCGGACGGGCGTGAAAAACCGAAAATTTATAATTCAAATTTATTTGTTACTTTTATAGAGCAATAAAAAAACCGGATAATTGACGAAGCAGAAAAATTGAAAAAAATGATTGCTTTATCTCGTTCTGATAATAATCTTTCGTCATGGTATTGGATGTCAAATGCGCTATGTCAAATCATAAGAGCGAGCTGTCGCGGGCATGTGGCAGAACTGCTATGAGGTATTAAAAACACGGCGTATTGAACGAGATCGAGACAATAGTGAAACAGTTGACCGATTTTTCTGAAACAGACGGAAAGCGCAATTTATTGCTAGAGGCGATTATCGGCGCGGTATCGTTCTGTTTTTTTTGCATCTGTTCGATTGTCTTGGTCTGTTTCCCGTCGATGGCTTCTGAACTTAAAATTGCATTGCCGGACGACCCCGATAGTCTTGATCCGGTTTTATCGGGCACTTTTTCCGGACGTGTCGTCTACATGTCCATGTGCGACAAGCTTATCGACATTTCCCGCGAGGCCGATTTTATTCCGGAACTTGCAGAGGATTGGAATTTTTCAGACGATGGCAAGATTTTGAAATTGGACTTGCGAAAGGATGTCGTCTTTCATGATGGAACGCCATTCAACGCCGATGCCGCCGTCTATTCCTTGAAACGGGCTATGAGTTTTTCCCGATCTGTGCGGGATAACGAACTTGCTTCCGTTGCAAAAATCGAGGCAACAGGACCGTTTGAACTGACTATCAAATTGAAATATCCGGATGCTACGCTTTTATCGCATCTGGCCGACCGCGCCGGTGTCATGGTTTCACCCAAAGCTGCCCGTGAAATGGGAAGCGACTTTGGTCTTAAACCTGTTTGTGCAGGGCCTTTCCGCTTTGTCGAACATGTTCCCCGTGACAGAATTGTTCTGGAAAAATTCGATCGTTATTGGAATAGCAGGGAAATCAAACTTGACCGGTTGACCTTTCTAACAATTGAAGATCCTGCGGTTCGTTTTGCCAATTTGCGTGCGGGAATTGTCGATATGGTTGACAGGTTGTCGCCAAATGATTTTGACAAAGCAAAAAGAACATCGAGATTGCAAACCGATAGTGTTGCAAGCGAGGGCTATATTGCTCTCGTCATTAATATAGCAAATAGTAACAAGGCCGGTACACCTCTCGGTCAACAAAAATTGTTAAGGCAGGCCTTTTCGCTGGCTATTGATCGTGCATCTCTTAACGAACACGTCTATGGCGGGGCTATGGTTGTCGGCAATCAGCCCTGGGCGCCGGATACTGTCTGGTTCAATCCGGGTTTTCCTGTTTCCCCGCGTAATCTTGAAAAAGCGCGTCAATTGATCGAACAAGGAGGTTTTGCAAATCAGAAAATCGAAGTTCGGATTTCTCACAGCAATGACCCGACAGTTGTGCAAGCAATCGAGGCAATCCGGACAATGGTCAATGAAGCAGGCTTTCAGGTGAGCCTTCACCCGAAAGAAGACACAAAACTTGCGATTGACAATAGCGAGGGTAATTTCGAGGTATCTGCACAAAAATGGAGCGGGCGTATTGATCCGGATGGAAACGTTTACTGGTTCGTTACATGCGGCGGCGGAGACAATATCGGCAAATATTGCAACCCCGAACTGGATAAGAAATTGTCGCTCGCCCGTCAAACACTCGATCCGGCAGAACGGGTCGATCTTTATCATTATGCAGCTTCTGTTCTTCAGGAAGATATGCCCGTCATTTATCTGGGACACCCTGACAATATCTATGCCTACACCAGAAAACTTCATGGCTTTCAGCCTTATCCCGACGGGCTGATACGGTTATCCAACGTTTATAAGGATTGAAGTGTTGGCAAATTGCGCAAACCGTTCCGGACAAGCCTTGTTTTACCGTTATTTTCCGGTTTTGCCGAAGACGTGAAAAATTCCGAAAACGGGAATGTTTTGAAAGGGGCGTACCCCTAAATCACCACGTTTGCCTCACGCGTCAAAATGAAAAGAATTTATCCAAAATAGCCAAGGGAGTTTCATATCCCGCTTATTTCATATCACAGGCATTTCATATCACAGGCATTTTATGCATGAATCATTTTATGCCAGAATTATTTTATAGTCGTCCGCTTCGGCTTTCGCGGAAAGAAAGGGCGGTTTTCATGACGGCATAACAATTTCTTTGTTTAAAAGCTTTCCTGATAAGCTGGTATTCCCGCTTTTAATGATTACATGAATAGCGTATTGCCCGATGCAAATGAATTGCAATAAATTATTGGAGAAAAAATATGTCAAAAACGGCTTTGCTGGAGTGGTCCGGTTTTGAAGGTCTACCTGATTTTTCAAAAATCCATGATGAAGATTTCAAGCCTGCTTTTGAAGAAGCATTAAAAGACGCAGAAGCCGAAATTGAACAAATTGCCGCCTCGCCGGAACCTGCCACAATAGATGGATTTTTGCAGGCGTTTGAACTTGCCGGTCAGCCACTTGACCACGTATGTTCTGTTTTCTTTCTCCGTTCGGGTGCTTATAGCAATGAGCTGATCCAGCAATTGGAACAGGATTTTGTGCCCAAACTGTCTCGCTATTCCTCAAAATTGATGATGGATCCGCGGCTTTTTGCAAAAATTGATGCCCTCCATGAGGAAGCAAAAAAAGCAAAATTCGATGCCGAAACAACCCGTGTCATTGAACTCACATGGAAGGGTTTTGTGCGTAACGGTGCGCTTCTTGATGAAAAAGATAAAAAAAGACTGGCAGAGATAAACGAGAGATTGGCTCTGCTTGGCGCACAATTCGGCCAACATGTGTTGAATGATGAAGCCGAGTGGGTGCTTTATCTTGAAAAAAACGACCTCGCCGGACTTCCCGACGATCTTGTTGCAACAATGAAAGAGACGGCAAAGGAAAGGGGAAAACCGGATTCCTATGCACTGACACTTGCCCGTTCGATTGTCGAACCGTTTTTGACTTTTTCCGACCGGCGGGACTTGCGCCAGATTGCCTTTGAAGCATGGGCAAAACGTGGTGAAAACGGCAATAAAAATGACAATCGTGATGTTATCAAAGAAATTATCGCGTTGCGTGATGAAAAGGCAAAGCTTCTTGGTTTCAAATCTTTTGCTGCATTCAAACTTGATAATACAATGGCCAAAACGCCCGACAATGTCATGAAACTTTTAATGCCGGTCTGGAAGCGGGCAGTCGCAAAGGCTGAAAAAGAAGCCGACGCGTTGCAAAAACTGGCAGCACAAACGGGAAGCAATGACGAATTGGCAGCATGGGATTGGCGCTATTATGCCGAAAAGCTTCGCAGCAAATTGTTCTCCTTCGACGAAGCTTCGGTCAAAGTCTATTTTGAACTCGATAAAATGATCGAGGCAGCCTTTGCCACTGCAAAGAAGCTATTCGGTGTCTCTTTTGAAGAAAAGCGTGGAGTACCTTTGTGGCATGAAGATGCGCGGCTTTTCGAGGTAAAAAATCCGGATGGCAGCTTACGCGGGCTTTTCATTGGTGATTATTTTGCCCGCCCCAGCAAACGTTCGGGCGCCTGGATGAGCGAATTACAAACCGAACACCATTTGGGAAAAGGGCGCAAACCGATCATTTATAATATTTGTAATTTTGCCAAACCGCCCAAGGGAAAACCGGCACTTTTGTCACTGGATGATGCGCGAACCCTGTTCCATGAATTCGGACATGCACTCCACGGCTTGCTATCCGAAGTTAAATGGCCATCTGTTTCGGGAACATCTGTGGCAAGAGATTTTGTCGAACTTCCTTCGCAATTGTTCGAGCATTGGGTCACTGTTCCGGAAACTTTGAAAACTTATGCAAGGAACGTCAAAACCGGTGAACCCATGCCGCAGGAATTGCTCGACAAGGTTCTGGCCGCACGCACGTTCAATGGTGGTTTCGATGCCGTTGAATTTACGGCCTCGGCACTTGTTGACATGGCTTTTCATGAAGGTGGCAAAGTTGATGACCCGACAGAATTTGAAAAGAAAGAATTGAAAAAATTGGGTATGCCGAAGGCAATCATTATGCGCCACCGTCCGCCGCATTTTACCCATGTTTTCACCGGTGACGGTTATTCGGCGGGATATTATTCCTATATGTGGGCGGAAGTCCTCGATTCAGATGCGTTCGAGGCATTTGAAGAAACCGGTAATGCTTTTGATCCGGCCACGGCTGAAAAACTGAAAAAATATATTTATTCGGCTGGCGGCAGTCGCGATCCCGAAGAGCTATACAAGGCTTTCAGAGGACGGCTTCCTTCGCCTGATGCATTGATGAGAAAACGCGGCATATGAAGTGATAGGTGTCCAACGCTATTTTCTTCACCCAAGTGGAAGGAAAACTCTTTCCACTTGCGGTTTTGGATTTCTCCAGATACCGGTTTTCGCTTTAATGCATGACGATAAATCGGGTTTTCGGGAATTTGTCTGTGGGTGAAGCGAAAAATATGGTGCTGTCATTGAGCCGGATAGTTTTGAGGCGATCACGGAAATATAATAAAGCCTTCTATCTTGGTTTTGACAGCTCCTTCATGCAGTAGTAAGAACTATTGGAAAAACTCTAAAATTCGGATTTTGAAAAATGGAAAAGTTCACAACACTGACGGGTGTTGCAGCGCCAATGCCGGTTGTTAATATCGATACCGATATGATTATTCCGAAAAATTATTTGAAAACGATCAAGCGTACCGGTCTTGGTAAAGGGCTGTTTGCGGATATGCGCTATCTTGATGACGGGTCGGAAAATCCTGATTTCGTTTTGAATAAACCGGCTTACCGTCATGCCAAAATCATTGTTGCCGGAGATAATTTCGGTTGTGGTTCTTCGCGTGAACATGCGCCCTGGGCATTGGCCGATTTCGGCATACGTTGTGTTATTTCAACTTCATTTGCCGATATTTTTTATAACAATTGCTTCAAAAACGGTATTCTGCCAATTATTGTCAGTCCCGAAGATTTACAAAAACTGATGGAAGATGCAGAACGTGGTGCCAATGCAACCATGACCATCGACCTTGAAAAAAAGGAAATCCATGGGCCGGATGGTGGTACATTGCAATTCGATCTTGATGAATTTCGTCGCCATTGTCTGTTAAACGGGCTCGATGACATTGGTCTTACCATGCGCAAAGTCTCGGAAATAGATTCGTTTGAAAAAAAGAATGCAAAGGAACATCCTTGGGCTTGAATAAAGCGGATTTTGCTGAATAACATCAATTTGAAATTTGAATTGGCCGCTAACTTGCGTGTTTTATGTACCGCGTTTTAAAATAGCAGCAACGGAGCATGTAATTTATATGGCTAGACCAGACCGTAGTCATAATTGGGCTTCCCGCCTGTCTCCAAGTCTCAATGAACTCGACTCGATTGCTCGCAATTCTTTTGCGAATTTGCCGTCGAAGTTTCGGGTTCTTTGCGATGATCTTATTATATCGGTGACAGATTTTCCCGACGATCAAATGATGGATGACATGGGACTTGAATCCCCCTTCGAGCTTTTGGGATTGTTTGAAGGGCAGGGAATTAGTGAACGTTTTTCGCTCAATACAGGTAACGAGACGAACCGGATGACATTGTTTCGGCGGCCTATTCTTGATTATTGGTCGGAAAATGATGAAGCATTGGGTGACATTGTTACCCACGTCCTCATTCAGGAAATCGGCCGCAACTTCGGCCTATCCGATGATACGCTTGACGAGATAGAAGAGGCGGTCGAATAAGCGGAAGCAATCTTGTTGCGGTCGCTATCATCCGGTTTTCGGTTTGTTTAAAAGTCTTCACTCCGACTTCACCCTGTTCGATTTCGGGCTTTAGAAAAGCCTGTTAACCTTTGATTTTCCGAACACAAAAATCGGGTTTACGCCCCCCAAAAAAAACGCAATTTTACTGGACTGAAGAAAAGTTGTCGGCGCGTCCGGCCTCTTTGCCATTTTTGGGCTTCCAATGATCTTCGGCTTTGTCGGGTTTCGGTGTTTCTGTGTCTCCTAACAAACCATTGTTCTGGCCTGCCATATCATAAAAGCCGATGGGTGCAACGCGGTCGACATCACGGGGTAATATGGAAATAACAGGCCCGTTCGGATCAACCTTGACTTTGTCACCTTCATTGTCTCCATTGAGACTAATGAGATTTTCCAATGGTTTTTCGAGATAGAAGGCAAGCTTCTTCTTGCCTGCACTGGTAAAATTAATTCCATCATTGGCGCGGAGGCGTACCGTTTTCCCGTTAACGTCATAGCCGGAAAGTGCAAACTTTCCCTGTTCGTCTATAAAACCTTCCCAAACGTCAACGAAATGGCCACCGGCCGCTTCCATCTGTTGTTTGTAAAGTCTGTTGAGTGAAGAAATGGTCTGACTGAGCTGCGGGTCTTTGAACGACGGGTTCCCCAACCATAAAAATGGCTTCCCTGTCCCTTTCAGCGCGCCCGAAAGTGAAACTATTCTTTGGCGGTAATTATCGCTCCATTCCTTATCCTCGACATTAATGGTTTTTTCGCCCGTTTTGATAGGCTGATTATCATTGGCTCCAAGTGCCATGACAATAATGTCGGGTTTTTCCTTCGCTACCAGTTTTCCGATATTGTCCAGCCAATTATAATGGCTTTCATTGACAAGTCCCGAAGACAGGTTTGTCGAAGCAAGAATAACAACTTTCGGATTTTCCGCATAAAGCTGGTTCAATCCGTCTGCCACGGCATTGCCGACAAAGTCTCCCAGCACAAGAATGCGTTTTGCATCCGGTGCTTTCTGATTTGTTTTCTGCGGGGCAGGTGCTTTGATAATGCGTTTTTTCTTCACCGGCGGCGGTGGTGGCGGATAATCGGGCTGCGTCTGTTGCTTGCGGCCGAAAATGATATCAAAAAGATTGCGTGCATCTGCGTTTGAAGGTGCGAATGCCAGAATGCTTAAAGGCAAAATCAGTATGGTGATCCTCAAGATATTTTTCATCGAAAAATTTCCGGATTAGCGGCTACGCAAAATGGTCAACAGTTCCCGACTTGGATTTCCATCCGTTGGCAAGCCGTTACGGCTTTGGAACGCCTGAATGGCTTTTTTGGTTATTTCACCGTTTTTGCCATCAATATTGCCGTGATAATAACCCAATTTCGTTAATCGGGTTTGCAATTCCTGACGTTCCTGAATGGTAAGCGGGGTAAATGGACGGTTCCAATCTTTTACCAATCCGGGCCGCCCTGCGATCCTGTCGGACAGCAACCCAACCGCCAATGCGTAACGATCGGCACTGTTATACCGTTTGATAACAAAGAAATTTTTTGTCACCAGAAATACCGGCCCCTTGCGACCGTCCGGAAGTTTCAAAGTGGCTTTATCGGAAGGATAAGCAAACGGCTTTCCGTCGGCGCGCTTGACACCCATTTTTGCCCATTCGGCAAGAGTAAGCGAACCGGGCGGGAACTTGCCATTTTCAGGCAGAATGACTTCATATCCCCAGCCGCGGCCTTCCTGCCAGCCATTTTTCTTCAAAAGGTTGGCGGCAGTGGCGAGAGCGTCGGGAACCGATGTCCATATATCGCGCTTGCCATCGCCATCCATATCGACAGCATAAATAAGGTAACTCGTGGGAATGAATTGCGTATGCCCCAAAGCACCGGCCCAGGAACCTTGCAAATGAGCCCTGTCAATATCGCCCGATTGTAAAATCTTCAGTGCTGCAATCAGTTGTGTTTGTGCATATTTTGCCCGCCGCTTGTCACCATAGCCGAGAGTGGCAAGCGAGCGTATCGCGTCGCGCATTGCCGTGTCTCGATCCATGGCCTCGCCAAAATCGGATTCAATCGACCAGATAGCCAAAAGAATGTTGGGATCGACACCGAAACGCTTTTCAATTGCGTTGAGCCATTTTGCCCATTTTTTCCCATGCGCACGACCGAGTGCAATGGCATTGTCCTGCACACGATTGTCAAAATAATTCCACGTCGGATCCGTAAATTCGGGTTGATAGGCAGCTTTCTTCAGCACCTCCGGATCAGGAGAATCAACCCCCTTGAAAGCCAGATTGAAAGTTACCGATGTAATGCCGGCATTCAATGCAGTCTTTTTGAAATCGGCAATCCAGCGGCGGAACGCAATGTCCGAACCGAGCGCCATTGCAGGTACAGAACAGGTGAGGCCAACGAAACACACTCCGCCGAAAATTGCCAATCGTCTGGTTATCCGGTTTCCGGATTTCTCTTCGATATTATTGCTGTTCATTTTCATATGTGCTCCGCGCGTTAGAAATGTCAGCCTTTTGCAAAAATGCACCCTTCACAATAGTAATCCGTTTTTTATTTTTATGAACGGTTTATCGTAGGCTTCATGAGGAAAATAAATCGGGAAAATGACATTTTCATAGTGGCATTGATAATTTATTTAGCCTTTGGCTATTATAATGTCATCACTTAAGATTGCATCTTGCGAAAAAAGATGATGGCTGTGAACATGCTTTTTCCATCATCCACGTTATAGAATGCAACCGAGTCAATTTGTAAAGTCGATTATATCGGGAGAGCAGTTTGAAAAAAATCCGTAAAGCAGTCTTCCCCGTGGCGGGACTTGGAACACGTTTCTTACCGGCAACCAAAACAGTTCCGAAGGAAATGCTCACCGTCGTCGATAAGCCTGTTATTCAATATGTGGTTGACGAAGCACGTGAAGCCGGCATCGAGCACCTGATTTTTGTGACCGGTCGCAACAAAGCGGTTATCGAAGATTATTTCGATGCACAAGTCGAACTTTATACGACGCTTGCCGAACGTGGAAAAAAAGAAGAGTTGGCCCACCTTAAAGATTTACAACCGCAACCCGGCACAACATCTTTTACCCGTCAACAACAGCCTTTGGGATTAGGGCACGCGGTTTGGTGTGCTCGCGAGCTTGTTGGAAACGAACCTTTTGCTCTTCTCTTGCCTGATATGGTCATGCAAGCCGAAAAAGGGTGCCTTTCGGAAATGGTTCGCCTTTATGAAGCAACCGGCGGCAATATCGTTGCTGTTCAGGAATGTGATCCGGAAGAGGCACATAAATATGGTATTGTTGGCAAAGGTAAAGCGGTCGCCCACGGGTTTGAAATAACCCAGATGGTGGAAAAACCGGCAAAGGGCACAGCTCCTTCCAACCTCTATATTAACGGGCGATATATTTTGCAGCCGGAAATTTTCGATATTCTGTCGCGACAGGAAAAAGGTGCCGGCAACGAAATCCAGTTGACTGATGGTATGCGCTCACTTGCACAAGACCAGAATTTTTACGGGTATCGCTTTGAAGGGGCAACATTTGATTGCGGCTCCAAGACAGGATTTATCGAGGCGAACGTTGCTTTTGCGCTTTCGCGCTCTGATATGCGTGAAAAGGTTTTGGCACCTTTGACAGCATTGCTGAACACTACAAAAAAATAAAACTATAGTAGACGTCTGACCCGATTTGCTTTATCAAATCGGGTCATGATGACCGATAAAGACCTTCAATTTTCCGCTTCTGACGCAGTTCAATCTGCCAATCACACAATTTCTGTTGAAATGGCCGGACTTGCGGCTATTAAAAAGGCACTCGACGATGGTCTTTCCAAACCTTTCGCCGAAGCTGTTAAAAAAATTCTCCAATCCAGAGGACGCGTTATTGTAACGGGTCTTGGAAAAAGCGGGCATATCGGTACAAAAATTGCCGCAACCCTCGCTTCCACCGGTACTCCAGCATTTTTTGTCCATGCTGCGGAAGCTAACCACGGTGATCTGGGAATGATCGAAGTGGGGGATGTCATCCTTGCAATATCGTGGTCGGGTGAAACGGTCGAACTCGGCGGAATTTTGAATCATGCCGCGCGTTTTCGTATTCCCCTCATTGCTTTGACATCAGGTGCACATTCGGCTTTGGGGCAGGCTGCCGATATATTGTTGCTCTTGCCTAAAGTGGAAGAAGCTTGTCCGCATGGACTTGCTCCCACAACATCGACCACAATGCAGCTTGCAATGGGTGACGCACTGGCGGTTGCACTTCTCGAAATGCGCGGATTTACTGCCAGTGATTTCAAGATTTTTCATCCCGGTGGTTCACTTGGAGCAAATTTGAAATTTATCCGTGATATTATGCATCGTGGCGATCGTATCCCGATTGTCAAAAGTGGTACAGCGATGAAAGATGCCATGCAGGTGCTTACAGAAAAACATTTTGGTTGTGTTGCTGTTGTCGATAATGAAGGCAACCTCGAAGGCATTGTTACCGATGGTGATCTTGCCCGTAATATCAATCGCGACCTTTCAAAACTCACGGTCAATGATGTGATGACAAAAGACCCCAAAACGGTAACACCGGATATGATGGTTGGCGCGGCAACGGCCTTGATTAACGATCATAAAATTGGTGCTCTTCTGGTGGTGGAAAATAAAAAACCGGTTGGCCTTGTCCATTTCCATGATCTTCTAAGAATTGGCGCAATTTGACCGCCTCCGGTTACTTTCCATTATATTTAGCCGGTTAATTAAGTGGATTTTATTATTGAATGGAATGCGGGTTTAATATTTCTCTATAATTATTCTAAATAGAATAAAACGTGTTTTGATTTTTTTTCTTTTTAATAGCTATTTTCAGGAAAAATATTTCTCAAAATTGCATAATCTACGGATTTAGACTATTCTGTAATGCCTGTGTCAGAGTTTGACATAGGCATAATAAGTTAGAAATACGTGGAGGATTTTATGACACCTGAATTTAACTTTATTGACGGCAAGCTCGTCGATTGCAAAGGATGCAAGACGATCGCCGTTACCAATCCTTCAACTGACGAAGTGATCGGAGAAATCTACGACACTCCGAAGGCAGAAGTTGACAGGGCTGTTGCCGCAGCCAAAAAAGCACAGCCGGCATGGGAGAAATTACCGGCGATAGAACGCGCAAAATTTTTAAAGCAGATTGCCCAGAAGGTGCGCGAACATGCGGACGAGGTCGCAAACATTCTGGTCAGGGAACAAGGCAAAACCCAGGCACTTGCAAAGGTGGAAGCAAATTTTACGGCCGACTATATGGATTATATGGCCGGATGGGCACGTCGCATTGAAGGGGAAATTATACCTTCCGATCGCCCCGGAGAAACAATTTTGTTGATGCGGCAGGCGATTGGTGTTGTGGGCGGCATTTTGCCGTGGAATTTTCCTTTCTTTCTGATTGCCCGTAAAATGGCACCGGCACTTCTTGTCGGCAATACGATTGTCATCAAGCCAAGTGTCGAAACGCCGCTCAACGCTTCAATTTTCGCCAAGATCGTTGCCAATACGGATTTGCCAAAGGGCGTATTCAATATGGTTTTCGGGCGTGGTTCAACCACCGGCCAGAATATTTGCGAAAATCCGGATGTCGGGCTTGTAAGCTTTACCGGTTCTGTCGATACCGGCGTTCGTATTATGTCTGCTGCTGCAAAGAACATTACCAAAGTCAATCTGGAACTCGGCGGTAAAGCACCGGCAATTGTTGCCAAGGATGCCGATCTTGATCTCGCCGTGCGGGCAATTCTTGCTTCGCGCGTTATCAATACCGGTCAGGTCTGCAATTGTGCAGAACGTGTCTATGTCGACAAATCCATCGAGGCAGACTTTCTTGAAAGAATGAGCAAAGCCATGAAGGCCGTCCGCTATGGCGATCCGGAAAAAATGGCCGATGCCGATATGGGGCCGTTGATTAACAAGTCGGCTTTGTCTTCGGTTTCCGGCTTTGTCGAAAGGGCACTTAAAGAAGGTGCTGAATGCCTTGTTGGCGGTCAGCCTGCCGATATGAAACATGGTAATTTCTATGAGCCGACATTGCTTGCCCATTGCAAACAGAAAATGGAAATTGTGCAGAATGAAGTGTTCGGACCGGTTCTCCCGGTTGTTTCATTTGATACAATTGATGAAGCGATAGAAATGGCCAATGACACGATCTATGGTTTGACATCATCCATTTATACCAAAGATCTTTCGACTGCCATGCGTGCATCAAATGAACTCCGTTTCGGAGAAACCTACATCAACCGCGAGAATTTCGAGGCTATGCAAGGTTTCCACGCCGGTGTTAAAAAATCGGGCATCGGTGGTGCCGACGGCAAGCATGGAATTCTCGAATATACGCATACCCATGTTGTCTATATCCAGAATTGATTTGCAATTTAGAACATAATAGCATAGCTTTTCAGAGAGCACCTGACGAGGGTGCTTTCTGATTTTTTTAGAATAGATAAAATATATTATGTAATATATTTTATATTGTTTTTTATTCTTTAAATTTTGATTATATTTTAATAGTATAAATAAATAAACATTGCAAAAAATACTATTTCACTTTCACTTTAATTCCAGTATAATCAACTTCGTTGAAACGCTCTAGGATAAAAGCTGAAAGGGAGTGCTTTATGGCCAAAATGAAAGCAGCAGTATTTGTAGAAAAAAACCGGATTGTGCTGGAAGATAAGCCGGTTCCCGATATCGGGCCGATGGATGCATTGATCCGCATTACTACAACCACAATCTGTGGAACTGATATTCATATTCTCAAAGGCGAATATCCGGTAGAAAAAGGTTTGACAATTGGTCATGAACCGGTCGGAATTATCGAAAAACTCGGTTCCGAAGTCAAAGGTTTCCGTGAGGGGCAACGTGTGATTGCCGGTGCGATTACACCAAGCGGCATCTCCAATGCATGTATGTGTGGTTGTGGTTCGCAAGATGGCCCGCATACGAAACATGGTTTCGAGGCTATGGGCGGCTGGAAATTCGGCAATACGATTGACGGTGCCCAAGCCGAATTTTTGCGTGTCAATGACGCTGCGGCAAATCTATGTGCCATTCCTGACAATCTTACCGATGAACAGGTGTTGATGTGCCCTGATATTATGTCGACCGGTTTTTCCGGTGCCGAACGTGGCGGAGTAAAAATCGGTGATATTGTTGTTGTCTGGGCCTTGGGGCCGATCGGCTTGTGTGCTGTTGCGGGTGCAAAATTATGCGGCGCAACAACGATTATCGGTGTTGATACAGTGCCGGCTCGTATGGAAATGGCCAAAAAACTGGGTGCAACCCATGTGGTCGATTTCAAAGCCTGCAATGCTGTTGAAGAAATCATGCGCTTGACAGACGGGCGTGGCGTTGACGTTGCTATCGAGGCTTTGGGTACGCAGCCGACTTTCGAGTCTTGTCTGAATGTTCTTCGCCCCGGCGGTACATTGTCCAGTCTCGGAGTTTATTCTAATGATCTGAAAATACCGCTGGCAGGTTATCGCGCAGGTCTCGGAGATATTGATATTGTGAGTGGTCTTTGCCCCGGTGGTAAAGAACGTATGCGCCGTTTAATGAATGTTGTTGAAAATGGCAGCGTTGATTTACGTTCGCTCGTTACACATACTTATAAACTGGATGATATAGAAAAGGCTTATGATCTGTTTGCGCACCAACGCGACGGGGTCATGAAGATCGCTATCAAAACCGGCGCCTGAACAAGTTCGGGATAAGTTATAAAAAAGCGGGCTGAAAAGCCCGCTTTTTCAATGCATGGAAATTATTTGCTTTCTTTTTTACGTTTTATGGCAGCCCGTACGCCTGCGGCATAATCCGGATGGACTTTTTCAAAGTGTCCAAGCTGACGTTCGATAATAAAATCGGGAACGCCTTCCATTGCATCGGCAATGTTGGAGAACAACCGGTTTTTCTGGTCTTGATCGAACAGATTGAAAAGTGCTGTTACCTGACTGTAATCGTCATTGCCAGCCCGATGATCGTAACGATAAGCGT
Source organism: Bartonella sp. B10834G3 (assembly GCF_016102505.1). Taxonomy (NCBI): domain Bacteria; kingdom Pseudomonadati; phylum Pseudomonadota; class Alphaproteobacteria; order Hyphomicrobiales; family Bartonellaceae; genus Bartonella; species Bartonella sp. B10834G3. Next base: position 256,919 of record NZ_JACFOM010000001.1, on the reverse strand, counting down.
CGCCGGAAATTTTTAACGGCGGTTCCTGTGCCGATTTGTCTTCTACAGGGCCGTTGAACGAATTCGGTTCATAATAGGCGTCAACATTATTGGTCGAATGTCCGCCATATGTATTCATTTGCCCGTCACGATGATAATTATGAACAGGGCAAAGGGGTTTGTTGACCGGAATTTGTTCATAATGCGTGCCCAAACGATAACGGTGCGCATCGGCATAAGAGAAGATACGTGCCTGCAACATCTTGTCGGGCGAATAACCGATGCCCGGAACAATGTTGGAAGGCGAGAAAGCAGCCTCTTCGATTTCTGCAAAATAATCGTCCGGATTGCGGTTTAATTCCATAATACCGATATCCATTGGCGGATAATCTTTATGAGGCCAAACTTTTGTCAGATCGAACGGGTTATAAGGTGTCTTGTCAGCGTCTGCTTCGGGCATAATCTGAACCTGAACTTTCCAACGCGGAAAATTGCCACTTTCGATCGCATTGTAAAGTGCTTCCTGTGAACTTTCGCGCGTCGTGCCTACAAGTTCTTTAGCTTCTGCATTGGTGTAGAATTTATGTCCCTGCATTGTTTTGAAATGGAATTTAACCCAGAAACGTTCACCTTTTTCATTCCACAGTGAATAAGTGTGGGAGCCATAACCATTCATATGCATTGTATCGATCGGTAATCCGCGATCCGACATCAGAATTGTTACCTGATGCAGACTTTCAGGCGAAAGCGACCAGAAATCCCATTGAGCGGTGTTCGAGCGCAAATTGGTTCGCGGATGGCGCTTTTGCGTATGGATGAAATCAGGAAACTTATATGCATCACGAACAAAAAAGACCGGCGTATTGTTGCCAACCAGATCCCAGTTGCCCTCGGACGTGTAGAACTTCAATGCAAAACCGCGAACATCGCGTTCGGCATCGGCCGCTCCTCTTTCACCGGCAACAGTGGAAAAACGACCAAGCATCGGCGTTTCGGTTCCCGGTTTGAACACTGCAGCTTTCGTATAACGGGTAATATCACCGGTAATCTTCAGCACACCATGAGCGCCGACACCTTTGGCATGAACTGTCCGCTCCGGTATGCGTTCACGATTTTGATGCGCCAATTTTTCCAATAATTGATAATCTTGTATCAACACAGGACCACGTGGACCTGCAGTAATGGAGTTCTGATTATCAGGTACGGCAGCTCCCGCCGTTGTTGTCAATGTAATCCGCTCGCTCATGAGAGCCTCCAAATCTATTGTTTTCAAAACGTCACACCTAAAGAAGATAGAGCAAGTTTAAATTAATTCTAATTTTAAATTATTTAATTTCTCATTAGATAAGGTTATGGTGTGAGGATAAAATCCGGTTAAAGGCTTTCATCCGGCTCGGCACACCCTGCGGGTTCAATACCATATCGGCATGTGTCGCATATATTCCGATTGCAACGGTTGTAAGCGGGCTTGAGATTTTCACTTTAAGAACGAAGCAGTTTGCCGTCATATGGGTGGTTGTCCTTTTTATTCCGGAATTGCCGAAGCCAATTGAACGAACACTGGAATATGTCAGGGTTTGATAAGCAATCGCTCTATTTTAAAAATTGTTTCTGTTGGAAAATATTTTCCTGTTTTTCGGGTGATCCCGTTTTAAAAAATATATTGAAGCGTTCAAATGTGAAATTAGAACTATTATAGATATATATTCGAGTAAAGAATTATGTTTAGATTTGTTTTAAAAAAGTTTTAAAACAATTTATATAAAAAGTTTCAAAGATATTGAATGTAATTATTGTATAATGTATTATTTTTATAGAAAATAACAAACTAAATTAATATTTTAATTTTGAATCGCTAATGATAACGGCAAGACAGGGAATTACATGGAAGAACCAATACTTGCGCTCGTTGATTCCTCTTTATATTGGAAATCGGTTTGTGATCTCGCCATTTGGGCTTCAAAAGAGTTGAACGCACCAATCAGATTATTGAATGTTCTCGATAAAATGTCTGCGGATGTTGCGATTCCCGCAGATATTGCAAAAGATATTGATAAACGCTTCTATACGGATTTTCTGGGCGGGATCCATGATGATAATGCTTCTTATGCACGCCTGATGCAGGAATTGGGGCAGACAGTATTGGATAACGCGAAAGCCTATATCGAGAAGCATACAAAAAATGCAGTTGATACCAAGTTGCGTTATGACAGTCTGGACGAGGCTATAAGATTTTATGGTAAAAAGTCGTCATTGATTGTTATAGGCAAGCAGGGGCAAAAGACTGTCAATAAAACCCAACAATCGGAAGTTGGCGGTAATTTCGAGACTATTATACGCGCTTCCCCGAAACCGGTATTGGCTGCAACTATCAATGCAGGTCCGATTGATAAGGCACTTCTTATTTATGATGACGACTTTGAACTTGATCTGGCAATTCGCTATATACGGCAATATCCGCTTTTTACCAATAAAACCATATATATAGCGTTTTCAAAATATGCATTTAATGCGGTATCCGAAGATGTCGAGCAAATTATAAAACAGTTGGATGAAGAGGGAGTTCAGGCTTCCGCCTTGCTTCTGGAGGATGATCGCGACGGAGAAGGCATTAACAGGATTGTTGATGAAAATGAAGTCGATATGATTATTCTGAGTGCCTTCAACAAAGCAAAAATTAAAAAACTTATATTCGGTTCGTTTCATAAGACATTGATACAGAAAATAAAAGTTCCGGCACTTATTATAGGAAATCCAACGGATTAAAGGAAAGCCTAACGCAAGAGAGAACTTTGTTTGCCTTGTTTCGGAAAAACCAAGGCAAAAAAACACATGTTCTGATTTGTATGATGGTTTCTTTGTATCAAAAAAATATCAAGGAAAGGAGGCCGAAACATAGGGGGAATGTCCCGACCTCCTTACGGTCACCTGTTTTTTAACGATGACCTAACATTGAAGCGTTGACTGAAGAATATCTGTTACGGCCACAGATTGAGCGCTCGCCACATTCCAACCTGAAATTTTCCAAGTCGAAAAATAAATAGCAAGCTCTCAATCTCTGTAATAGGTAGAAAACCCTCCGGCAAGGTACTACCCCGTTCTTCTTCAGAACGGCTTGATAATATTCAATTAGCAAATAAAATCCAATTGATTTTTGTTTTAAATTATATAAGAAAAACTTATTATGTTCACTGTAAGACAGCTTCGCTATTTTCAAATTCTCGCCAATACCGGTCATTTCGGGGAGGCGTCCGAAAAGTTGGGTATATCGCAACCGGCGCTTTCCGTGCAAATTGCCGAAATGGAAAAGATAGCCGGTGCAGCGCTATTCGAGAGAACTTCCAAACGGATTATATTGACGCCGTTAGGGTGTAATTTTCTGCCGATAATCAATGATATTCTGGCTCGCCTATCTGTCCTGAGCGATATTGTTGCAGCCCATGAATCACCTTTGAGCTATCCGGTTAAACTGGGTATTATACCAACAGTTGCACCTTATATATTGCCGTCGGTGTTGCCGAAGGTGCGCCATTTATATCCATCTCTTTCGCTCCAGATACAAGAGGCGAAAACCGATCGTCTTGTCGAATTGTTACGCAACGGCGAGATTGATGCAGTTTTGGCTGCCACTCCGCTGGAGGATGGCGAATTTGTTTCGGAATTTCTATTTGACGATGAGTTTTATTATGCGTTGCCGCGTGACGACCCGCAGTCGATTTATAAAAACGTTCGTCAAGGGGATGTCGACACCGGTAAATTGTTGTTGTTGGAGGAAGGGCATTGCCTGCGCGACCAAACGCTTGAAGCCTGCCAAACAAAAAAATATCGCCACGACATTACCGCGTCTTCACTGACAACATTGATGCAGCTTGTTGCGAACGGCATTGGAATAACAATAATTCCGCAAATTGCTGTTTCGACAGAAGCACGGCTTGATAATATCAGCGTGGTCGCTTTTGAAGGAGAAACGCCTAAGCGCCATATTTGCCTGTTCTGGAGAAGACGTTCCCGCCGCTCGAAAGATTTCAAACTTCTGGCCGATTTGGTGAAGTCACTCGCTCTTCCCATTCTTGAACAGGCAAGGAACTTCATTGTTTGATTCCCGACTTCACGGGAGGGAACTGTGATTGCCGGATCGATACATATTCCAACCAATCCGGACGCGACAGTTATTCAGTTGTTATTCTGTCGGAAGGTTTTCATCGCATTTTGCAAATCGTTTTGCGGCAGATAAGATCTCCGGTTTTTCCTTGTCTATTTTTCGCCGTGTTGCGAGGATGTGATGGAAAGTACTGAATGCAAAAGGTGAATTCTGTCAGCACAGGCCGAATAGAATTGGGTACAAGCTGGAACGACTCCAGCGCGGCCTTCTTAAGGCTGTCAACAAAATTTCAAATTTTTGCGCGGGAATGTGCTTTCCAGCCATTTGAAATATAGGCCGAAAACGTTTGAAGCTTTTCACTGCATAAGGAATGGATTTTCTTGTTCGGCACAAAAAAGCCCTTGCCGCCATTTCCGGTCGACAAGGGCTATCCGGTTTACAAGATTGCACTTTACAAAACTGCACTTGGATAATTCGGGCTTTCTCTCGTGATCGACACATTGTGTGTGTGACTTTCGTTGAGACCCGCATTGGTGATGCGAACGAATGTTGCCTTGTTACGAAATTCCTCAAGGTTCGGCGCACCGAGATAGCCCATTGAAGCCCGCAAGCCACCTGCAAGTTGGTGCAGAACAGAGGCTGCCGGCCCCTTATATGCAACCTGACCTTCAATGCCTTCGGGAACAAGCTTCAATTCGTCATGGACATCTGCCTGAAAATAGCGGTCGGCAGAACCTCTCGCCATCGCGCCAACCGATCCCATGCCACGATAGGCTTTGAACGAACGACCTTTATAGAGATAAACTTCACCGGGGCTTTCTTCCGTTCCGGCAAGCAGTGAACCGATCATGACAGCTCGTGCGCCAGCAGCCAGAGCTTTGGCAAGGTCGCCTGAATATTTGATACCGCCGTCGGCAATAATCGGAATACCGGCTTTATCGGCAACTTCAACAGCTCCCATAATTGCAGAAAGCTGTGGCACACCAACACCTGCAACGATGCGTGTCGTACAAATGGAGCCGGGGCCAATCCCGACTTTTACAGCATCTGCACCACAATCAATGAGTGCTTGTGTTGCTTCGGGTGTTGCTACATTTCCTGCCATAACGGCAGTCGAACCTGCAATCTTTTTGATTTCCTTGACTGCATCCAGCACACGTTGCGAATGGCCATGGGCAGTATCAATGACCAGAATATCGACACCGGCATCAATAAGCCGTTCGGCGCGTTCCATGCCATCCTTACCAACGGTGCTTGCCGCCCCCACACGCAAACGCCCGTGTGCGTCTTTTGCAGCATTCGGATTGAGACGGGATTTTTCTATATCTTTTACGGTTATCAACCCGACGCAACGCCCTTCATTATCGACGACCAGCAGCTTTTCGATGCGATTTTGATGAAGCAGTTTCTTTGCTTCGTCATGTTGGACATTTTCACGAACGGTGACAAGGTTCTCGCGTGTCATCAATTCGTAGATTTTCTGTTTGGGATCAGAAGCAAAACGGACATCGCGGTTCGTCAGAATACCGACAAGACGCCCCGGACCTTTTTCGCCGTTTTCGACAACAGGGATACCGGAAATTCCATGTGCAGCCATGAGTGCCTTGGCTTCTTCCAATGTTGCTTCCGGTCCGATCGTAACCGGATTGACAACCATGCCGGACTCGAACTTCTTGACTTGGCGGACTTCCTCCGCCTGTTCGGATGGTGTCATATTGCGATGGATGACACCCATTCCGCCCGATTGTGCCATGGCAATCGCCAATCTGGATTCGGTTACTGTATCCATTGCCGCCGACAAGAGCGGTATGTTCAAAACGATGTCGGTTGCAACAGTCGTTTTAAGATCGACCTGTCCCGGCATAACTTCAGAATGGGCAGGCTGTAAAAGCACATCGTCAAATGTCAGTGCTTCTCTACCTGTTGCTGTTTCGATGATTTTTGCCATGTCCAATATTCCTTTAAAAACGAACGAACCGCTGGAACAAAGTACCGCGGCATATTCGTATTGCTTCTTATGGATTGGCGCTGGTTTGTAACACGCCGGAATAAAATTGGAAAGAGTAATTGTATTATTTTTTTAACGTATATTTATAAATTTCGAGAATTATATCGGCATCACCGGTAATTGTGAGTCACAAAATAAAGTTGTGATCTATCGGGATTTCCTTTCATTTTCAGTGCATCACTGGAATTAGCACGGAAATTGCGATTTCAGCAAAAATAACAAATGAGGAAAAATAACACATGAAGTTGCAAACTATATCATTCACGATTTTTCCCGATAAAAGCTATACATGCATTTTACAGAAGTTGGTCTATCAATAAATTGAAATGGATATTTTCAAGATATTTATAAGAAGATCCGTCTTTTTTTCGACATAGATTTTAATAGACAAACAAAGCACTTTTAAATTTCTTTTTGTTTTGCTTTTTATGAAGAAAACGCTTGCCCGCTCTTCATAGATGGAACAAGTCCTGATGCAGCATATTCTTGAATAGTCGGATTTCAAGCAAGATGAACGTGCCGTTTTCAAGCCTCGTTTGATAATCAAGAAATTTGGCGCACCGGTTATTTTCTTACAATTGGGACTGGATAGGCAACCAACTTATCAATTTTGCAAAAGCCCGCCGCCATATACGACTTTCCGGTTCACGTTTCGCAATACATGGCTTTTCATCTTCAACATATTTCCAATAAATGCGGCTTTTATGGTCGAGATGAAGATGATAGCTCATCTCTTTTGTTGTTTCTTCGGCAAAAAGCTTGTTCAGCCTGTCGGAGATCTGCGGGCATTCAAACAAAATACCCATTTCTGTGTTCAGTGAAGCCGATCGCGGGTCAAAATTGAAAGAACCGATAAAAGCTGTTTTGCCGTCAATCAGAAATGCTTTGGTATGAAGGCTTGCACGGCCGGAACCGAACAGGCGCAACCGGTGTGGCCCGCCATCGGGTTTTAGCTCGTAAAGTTTGGCTCCACCTTTAAGAAGCGGTTTTCGATAAGGGGCATAACCACCGTGAACAGCCGCAACATCGGTGGCTGCCAGCGAATTGGTGAGTATACGCACATCGGTACCATTTTTTGCAAGTGTACAAAGCCGTTCGGTTCCCGCTTTCCCTGGAACAAAATAGGGCGATGTAATTTGAAGTTCTGTTTTTGCACTGTCAATTAACGGCGAAAATACGGTCATCAGCCAGTTTTCCGGTCTGTGTCCCAGCGCTTTTTCGGGAGGGTCCGAAACGACATCCACCGCGACAACGGGAAAAAGCTTATGCTGCGGTTTGATAAAGTGCTCGAAGTTCATATGAGCCTGCACATAATCGAGATAAGGCTTGGCATTTCCGGAATCGTGGAATTGTGTCAGCTTGTTTTTCCAATAATTGATGTCGCGGGCTTTTTTGGGAACCGCAAGAGCATGGATTGGCAAAGCAACCGCACTATTCCAGAATGAATCGAAAATTGTTTCAACCTTTTTGACAGATGGCCCGACAAGCATCAAATCAAGGTCACGAAAATTGGACGCTTTGCCTGCACCAAAATAAGCATCGGCAATATTGCGCCCACCTACAAACGCTATGCGCCCGTCAACGATGAACGCTTTGTTGTGCATTCTGCGGGTGACTGTTAGTGCACGTAACATCATCTCAAGGCCACGCCTCAAGCCACCATTCCTTGCTCTTCCGGGGTTGAACATGCGTATTTCTATATTCGGGTGTTTATCCAGAGCCACATAGGCAGGGTCGCGCCCTTGCGCATTAATGTCATCAAGCAACATGCGCACACGTACACCGCGTTCGGCAGCGTCCATTACTTCTTTTAACAAAAGACGCCCTGTGAGATCATCATCCCATATATAATACATCAAATCGAGACTGCGGCCGGAAAGTTCCGTTGCAACCGCACGTCCGGCAAAGGCGTCGAGATTATTGATAAAGAGTGACAGCCCATCTTTTTCAATGCCGAGACCGTTTTCGCGTTTTGCCAAATCTTCTATCTTGCGGTCGAGCTCAGTCCGGCTTTCGTCAACTTTAAGAGCGTAAGAATTTTCACCACGTGCACTTTTTGCAAAGCGTCCATATGCATATACGGCCAGCATTGAAGCCAGCACAAACACCAAAATCAACAGGATGACAATTTGCAAAATAGTCAAAGAAAATGCTCTCGAAGTTTAGAAAACGACGTAATTTAATATAATCGTATCGTGCCGTCTATTCATTAACTTCATTTGCCTTTTTAAAAACCGTTTCATAATTTTTAAATTTATCACTTATCGGTTTATCAGGCATAAAATACGAGACGTTCATTTCATAAATGAAATCCGAAAGCGCGTTTTTCCCTTTTGCTTTTTTCGAGAAGCTAAACTTTGTCAGTGGCTCGAAAGCGGAATGAAACATATTTTTCTGCCAGTGAAGGCTAATGAATGCTAGTAAATGCGTGTGAATACCCGTGAATGCCTGTAAAAGCCGGTTGGCTGTTTTCTATTTCAAGAAACAATAAAAATGTCCGGTTGATACGCATGGCATTTTCATGGTGGGATAGGAACGATCGTAAACCCGATTGAAGAGCAGAAAAAAGTCGGGATCAGGCACTTTATTTTGAACAGCCCCTGATGAAATTCAACAGACAGGCCTGTATTAAAACAGATATATTACAGCGATGGAAGAGGTAGGGCAAAAGGAAATGGTCGGGCAAACTGAAGAAGTGTCACCTTATTGGCGACGAAATCTCGTTATATCGGCTTTCGGTGCTTTTACGACGATCGTCGGAATGACTGTGCTTCTTCCCTTTTTGCCACTTTTTGTTAAAGAAGTCGGAATTGATAATCCAAAAGCAATTTCACAATGGTCGGGCATTGCCTATGCCGCAACATTTTTTTCGGCGGCTCTTGTAGCACCACTATGGGGGCGTCTTGGTGACCGGTACGGACGTAAGCTCATGCTTGTACGAGCAAGTTTGGGGATGGCTATAGCAATCGGATTGATGGGCTTTGTTACAAGCATTACCCAATTGGTTTTATTGCGATTATTAACGGGGCTTGCGGGTGGCTATGCTTCCGGTGCGGCTATTCTGGCGGCCACCCAAACGCCGAAAGACAAGACCGGATGGGCGTTGGGCATTATTTCTTCCGGCGTTATGAGCGGCAATTTTATCGGCCCGTTGATTGGCGGTATCTTGCCCGATTATATTGGCCTTAGAACCTGCTTTGTTGCAGTTGGTATTTTAATATTTATCACTTTTATCGTTACGACATTCGCAATCCATGAAAATCATAATGTTTTTGTCGAACGTCGTCGTGATAAAGCCGAAGAAAGGCGGGTGCGCGGTCTTTTCAACCAAAGTGTTATTGTCATGTTGGCAACCGGAGCACTTTTGACTTTTGCCAATCTTTCAATAGAACCCATTATAACAATTTATGTCGAGACGCTCCAAAAAGGTGGGGCAAGCGTCACTTTCTGGGCGGGGCTGGTCATGTCCATGACCGCCTTGGGAAGTGCCCTGTCGGCAACCGAACTCGGTAGACTTGCCGACCATATCGGACATTGGAAAGTGCTGTTAGGTGCCATGGTTGTGGCGGTCATTCTGTTGCTGCCGCAAGCATTTGTAACCTCTGCCTGGGCACTTGTTGTTTTAAGGTTTTTGTTGGGGCTGGCGCTTGGCGGGTTAATTCCCTGTGTCACCGCTATTTTACGTCATCTCGTTCCCGATTATGCAGTGGGAACAATATTGGGACTCTTTGTTTCTTCACAATATGTGGGGCAGGTATTGGGGCCGGTTTGCGGTGGTTTTATCGGCGGATGGTTCGGTGTTCGTCCGGTCTTTTTTGTGACTGCATTGATCCTTCTGATAGCTGTTGGCCTTAACCTTGAACTTTACCGGAAAACCAAGCGAGAAGGTTGACGGGGTTTGTAAAACTTGCGTCACCATCAATAATCGGAAACGCCGTTAATCCGGTGACAAAAAAGAACAACCAACCAAAATGATAAAAAGGCAGTCTTTGACCGCCTTTTTTAAAAAATTATCCTATGCCCTGACATATCGGTTTTGAACTCTATAGCTACCGACCGGTTTAATGGTCGGATGCTACAGAGGCTCCAATACCGGTTTCGGAGCGGATTTGTTGGGCAGCAAAACCGGCACGGTCTTGCTGTGCACGGCTGCTGTTATCCGTTATCGAAAACAGCCATACGCCGCCAAAACCCAATATCATCGAAAAAAGAGCAGGCGAGGTATATGGAAACAAAACCGTATCCGGTGAAAAACCGAATGTCGAAACCCATACGGCAGGCGACACGATTGTAAGACCAACCGAAGAAATCAATCCGAGAAAGCCGCCAATGACTGCACCCCTTGTCGTACATTTTTTCCAAAAAATGGAAAGCAGAAGAACAGGGAAATTTGCCGATGCAGCAATAGCAAAAGCAAGCGCCACCATGAAGGCAACATTCTGTTGTTCAAAAACAATGCCGAGCAGGATTGCAATAATGCCGATAAGTGTCGTGGCAATACGCGATATACGCAATTCGACATCGCTGGTCGCTGTTCCTTTTTTAATGACCATATTGAAAATGTCATGGGAAATTGCGGTTGCACCGGAAAGCGTAAGCCCTGCAACGACGGCCAGAATGGTCGCAAATGCAACGGCCGATATGAAACCGTAAAACATATTACCGCCGACAGCTTTTCCCACCATAACAGCCGCCATATTGGCAGCACCTGCACCACTCGAAAGCGGGGCTGAAAGTTGTGGGTCGGAAAGAACCAATGCAATCGCGCCAAATCCGATGATGAAGATAACGATGTAGAAATATCCATTCCAGACAGTTGCCCATAAAACGGATTTTCTCGCTTCTTTTGCATTTGGCACAGTGAAAAATCGCATCAGAATATGTGGTAATCCGGCAGTTCCGAACATGAGTGCCATACCGAAAGAAATAGCCGAAACAGGATCCTTAATGAAGCCACCGGGCGCCATAATGGATTGTCCTGCCGCGATTGCTTCAGGTGAAGTCGGGTCAACCGAGTTTTTTTGGGCAAACAGGCTTGCTTTGACATTGACTGCAGCCTGAAAGAAATTTTCAAAGCTGAAATTGAACTTGAGCAATATCATGAACGCCATGAAAGTTACGCCGATAAGTAGCAAAACCGCTTTGATAATTTGTACCCATGTTGTTGCTGTCATGCCGCCGAACAGCACATAAATCATCATCAATACGCCAACCAGAATAACGGCATAAAGATAATCCAGTCCGAACAGGAGTTTGATAAGCTGGCCGGCACCGACCATCTGCGCGATAAGATAAAACGCCACAACGGCCAGCGTACCACAGGCGGCGAATATACGTACCGGTGCGGTGGCAAAACGGAAACCTGCGACATCGGCAAAATTGAACCGCCCCAAATTTCTCAGGCGTTCGGCAACGAGAAACATGACAATAGGCCATCCGACGAGAAAGCCGACAGCATAGATGAGGCCATCATAACCGACGCTCATCACCATGGCCGATATTCCCAGAAACGAAGCGGCCGACATAAAGTCACCGGCAATCGCCAAGCCGTTCTGGAAACCTGTTATACCGCCACCGGCTGTATAGAAATCAGCGCGTGATTTGGTCCGGTTGGCAGCCCATTTGGTAATCCACAAAGTCAAAGCAACAAATACGAAAAACATGATTATTGCTGACCAATTGGTGGCCTGTTTCGGAAGTTCGCCGCCAATAGCATCAGCTTTCGCGTTGATACTGGCGAGTAGTGCAAGGGCGGTTCCGAAAATAACGGGTTTTTTAAAAAAATAAAGGAGGCTCATTGTTTGACCTCCTTCTTGATTTCATCAATATAATTGTCGTAACTGCTATTGGCGATCAAAATGTAGATTGCAGTCAGCAGAACCATCAACACAATCACACCAATCCCGATCGGGATGGCTATCGTTGTAACGCCGGTTCCAATGCGTAAACTCAGAAATTGTTTGTCAAAGGCAATCAGTGCAATCCAACCGTAATAGACAACGAGTGCTATAAGTGTGAGAACGCCGCCCAGTCTGTTACGTTTTTTCCTTAACGTGATATAGGCCGGGTTCGCCTCAATTCGGGAAATGGTTTCTTTATCCATAACGGCTCCTCTTCCGTAACAGGAATAGTTTTCAATTTCAGGAGAATATTGTTACTTGTAATATGCTCTACAGAAGAACTTGCGCTTTACTTGTTAAAATACGAGTTTTCTCTGTTACAATTTGCGTTTCAGGCAAATTATATTCGTCTCGCATTTCCGGGAGACAGCATAATTCCAATAAAATTATTAGTTTTAGAAGTAACAAAAACTCCTGTTTTCACCTATAAAGTGAAATGAACTCAAGGCCTCCTCTTGCTCCTTTTCGTTCGATTAAAAGGATTATTCAAATTGACTGTTATGTCAATATCGACAGGAAGAAGTTTAAGCGTTTTATTAGTTATGGTCATTCAACTTTTCGTATATATACTATTAAATTATTGTTTTTATTAATTTATTATAAATAAAACAGCTTATAGTCCGGCAATGGGGTTTTTCACGACATGAAAAACTATATCAATAATAAATATATCAAGGTTTTTGCTGATAGGAATGAATAAAAATCTGGTGCGAATTGTGTGCGGCATTGTCTTTGAAAAATCGTAGCAAAAAATAATATGGATTTTATCATATTCGGATATTGATAAATTTCATGATAAGCTATTTCGAGCTAACGGATTTATCGCAAATTTGGATGAAAGCATTATGAAAATAACGATAAAAAGGGTTTATGAACCATATTCGGAAGATGACGGTTGGCGCGTATTGATTGACCGTCTCTGGCCGAGAGGGCTTTCACGCGAGAAAGCCCATCTTGACGATTGGCAAAAGGAATTCGCTCCGAGCAATGATTTACGTCACTGGTTCAACCACGATGTGAGCAAATGGGAAGAATTCAAAAGCCGTTATATTACCGAGCTTGATGGTCAATCCCAAGCAATCGGGCAATATCTTTCTTCCCTCGAAAAACACCCCCGTGTAACTTTGCTATATGCTGCTCATGATGAAAAGCACAACAACGCGGTGGTATTTCTCAATTATCTGGAAAACCGTATTTTCCGGGATTGAGAATATTGTCGGGGTCAAGTGCCTGTTTGATGGTCCACATAAAATCTACGGCTTTTCCCAATTCTATGCGCAAATATTTGGTTTTGCGCTGGCCAATGCCGTGCTCGCCGGTGCAAGTGCCGCCCATTGAAATTGCACGCTCCGACAGTCTTTGAGTAAATTCATAGATGCGTTTTTCTTCCGCTTCGTTATCTTTCGGGTAACCGACAAAAACATGGAAGTTGCCATCTCCGACGTGACCAATGATGGGGCCAATCAAATTGTGTTCCTTCAAGTCTTTTTGCGTTTCGGTAACGCAATCGGCAAGACGTGAAATAGGCACACAGGCATCTGTAGAAAAGACGTCGCATTCGGGTAAGCTTGCTTCGGCAGCCCATAATGCGCTATGACGGGCTTTCCAAAGTTGGGCACGTTTTTCCGGGTCGGTCGATTGCTGGAAATTGGTCGAACCATGGGCAGCAGCAATTTCACTGAAAGTGGCAGCCTGGCTTGCAACGCTTGCTTCGTCACCGTGAAATTCAACACAAAGCGTCGGCCGTGGCTCCAAAGTCAAACCGGAATAGGCGTTACACGCTTTGACCATAAATTCATCCATCAGTTCCACACGTGCAAAAGGTATAGCGCATTGGATAGATTCAATAACCGTATTGCATGCGTCTCCAATACTGGCAAAAGTACAAATACCGCTTGATACGACTTCCGGTATCGGATGCAGACGTATTGTCAATTCTGTAAAAAGACCGAGAGTGCCTTCCGAGCCGACGAGAAGACGGGTCAAATCATAACCCGCAGCAGATTTTTTTGCGCGACTTGCTGTGTGTATAAGGCTGCCATCAGCCATAACGGCTTCGGCGCTCAGAACGGCTTCCCTCATTGTCCCGTAACGCACTGCACTTGTACCTGATGCGCGTGTGGCCGCCATTCCTCCGATAGATGCATTCGCACCGGGGTCAATCGGGAAGAACAACCCGCTGTCGCGCAACCAGCTATTCAATGTTTCGCGCGTAATTCCCGGCTGTACAGTAATCGTCATATCTTCAGGCGAAAAAGACACAACTTGATCCATTTTTGAAAAATCGATGCTGATACCACCTACCGGAGCATTCAATTGCCCTTCAAGCGAGCTTCCCACACCAAAACCGATAATCGGCATTTTATGACGGGCGCAAATTTTCACCGTCTTGACAACATCATCTTTTGACAATGCATAAACAACGCCATCAGGCACTTCGTGCCGCAATTTTGTTTCATTGTGCGAGTGGGTATCACGAACTGAAAGATTGTTGCTGAAACGATTGCCAAAGGCCGTTTCCAATTCTTTACATACTTGATCTACGGTCTTTTGATCTAATCTAGCCATTCTCTACACTCCTCACCCCGTATTGGATAGCCATCCAGTAGGTTGATACGATTTTGCACTATTTTTCAATGAAAATCTTTTTGAAATAAAATTATTCCTAAAAATAATAGGTAAAACAGTGTGATTATATTTGTTTTTAAAAAGTCTTTGCGGATATGGCGATGTAGATATGACTTTGAAAAACAATCAATATCAATAAATTCGGAATGGCTTTTAATGGTCTTCTTGCAAGTTATGAAACCAGCACAAGTCGCTCGAACCTCAACAGGCTGTTATGAAATGAACTATTATGGAATGAAACAGGGAAGTGACAAACAAACGCGTCAGACAGCAAAGTTCGGTTCCATTGGTGGAAATAGCACTTTCAAAGCGGGCGCATGAACAGGCCGGTCGCATTCACAGGCCGGTCGCATCAACAGGCCGAGCGCATGAATGGAGAAAACGGGGATATTTGTTCATTCATTTTATTTTTAGCCGCAGATATATCGACTTTTCGTAATCGTAACCATAGGCGTTGAAAAGCCATGAAAAAAACGGAAATCCGAACAGTTTTTGACTGTCGGGATTTCCGGTTAAAGCAGATTGTTCAAAAAAGAAGAACGAAACCGGCTCTCATAAATAAATCGGCTGCATCACCAATATTCTAATTTTGAACCGGCTGTTCACTCTATTTTATCAGTTTTGTCGATCTCAATAATCTTCAAAGCCGTATTTACCGGGATTGAGTATATTATCCGGATCAAGAGCTTTCTTTATTGCCCACATGTAATCGACAGCGTTGCCAAGTTCGAGCCTGAGATATTTGGCTTTTCTCTGCCCGATACCATGTTCGCCGGTGCAGGTCCCGTCCATAGAAATTGCCCTTTCGGACAATCTTTCGGAAAATTCATAAACCTTCTTTTCTTCCTCTTTGTTGCCTTTATGGTATCCCAGCAGGACGTGGAAGTTACCGTCGCCGACATGCCCGACCATGGGGCCGATCAGGTGATGCTCTTGCAGATCTTTCTGTGTTTCACCAACACAATCGGCAAGTCGTGAAATCGGCACACATGCATCGGTCGAAAAAACATCGCAATCAGGAAGGCTTGCTTGCGCTGCCCAGAATGCTTCATGGCGCGCCTTCCACAATTCGGCACGTTTATCGGGGTCAGTGGAATGTTTGAAATCTTTCGAGCCGTGAGAGGCTGCAATCTCTCCGAAAAGGGCAACTTGCGCAGCCACACTTGTTTTATCACCGTGAAACTCGACACAAAGGGTGGGAAGCGGATCAAGTGTCAATCCCGAATAGGCATTGCAGGCTTTGGTCATAAATTCGTCAAGAAGTTCGACACGTGCAAACGGAATAGCGCATTGGATTGATTCAATCACCGCATTACATGCATCTGTTACCGTCGGAAAGGTGCAAGCTCCACACGAAACGACTTCCGGTATCGGATGAAGACGCACTGTAATTTCGGTAAAAATGCCGAGTGTTCCTTCAGAGCCAACGAGAAGACGTGTCAGGTCATAACCGGCAGCAGATTTCTTGGCACGGCTTGCCGTATGGATAATAGATCCGTCTGCCATAACAGCCTCGGCGCTCAAAACGGCCTCTCTCATTGTACCGTAGCGCACCGCATTTGTACCGGATGCGCGCGTTGAGGCCATGCCGCCAATGGAAGCATCTGCACCGGGGTCGATGGGGAAGAACAGCCCGCTATCGCGCAACCAGCTATTCAGCGTTTCGCGGGTAATGCCGGGCTGAACGGTTATTGTCATATCTTCCGGCGAGAAAGATACGACCTGATCCATTTTTGAAAAATCAATACTGATGCCACCTTTGGGAGCATTGAGCTGCCCTTCGATAGAACTGCCCGCACCAAAGGCGATAATCGGCATTTTATAATGCGCGCAAATCTTTACAATTTTTGCAACATCATCCTTGGATGTGGCATAAACAACGCCATCAGGACATTGTTGATAAAGAGCTGTTATGTTATGGGAATGCGCCTGACGAACAGAAAGATTGCTGCTGAACCGTTCTCCGAAAGCTGTTTTCAATTCTTCACAAACACGATCTCTTGTCGCTTCATCACAGTTTTTTGCCATTATTTTTACTCTCTCTATAGACGGGCAATTTTTCTTAGCCACTTTCGCGCCAGGCGTAAGAAATTGCAATGATATTTCCAAAAATCATATTGTCGATCGCCGACAGGCGACAACTTTTCCGATGGGCTAGATATTTGTTCTACCGGAAGGTTCAAATTCTTTTCGGGAACAAGCGGCGTTAACGGCTGAAAACATATGTCTTCGTAAAATCAAGGTTGACATTCTTTGTCTTGACTTTTCGTTATGGGCAATTTGAGCATCGTGAACGTAACTTTCCCGATATTTTGCATTCACGGTCAATGCGGTCGCAAAGCGTT
The DNA here is from genome assembly GCF_016102505.1 of Bartonella sp. B10834G3. Classification (NCBI taxonomy): domain Bacteria; kingdom Pseudomonadati; phylum Pseudomonadota; class Alphaproteobacteria; order Hyphomicrobiales; family Bartonellaceae; genus Bartonella; species Bartonella sp. B10834G3. Next base: position 239,957 of record NZ_JACFOM010000001.1, on the reverse strand, counting down.
GGCACGCGAACTGGCTGAGCCTTAACCGTTATGAGTGTCTCCGGCATTTTAACATTGCGCAATAAAATTGACCGGAAACGAAAGGTGATTGCTGGCCCGAAAATTACAATACCGGTTTGAAACCTCTCAAACGCAGCGCATTGGAAAGCACAAAGACACTTGATATTGCCATCGCCGCGGCTGACAGCATTGGCGATAATTGTACGCCCCAGACCGGATAAAAAATTCCGGCTGCAACAGGAATGAGCAGAACATTATAACCGAATGCCCAGAACAAATTCTGCTTGATGTTGCGGATTGTTGCTTTTGAAATGGCAATCGCATTGACAACACCTGTCGGATCGCCCGACATTAATACAACATCGGCACTTTCAATAGCAACATCGGCACCCGTACCAATAGCTATTCCGGTATCGGCAGCGGCAAGGGCAGGGGCATCATTAATGCCGTCACCGACAAAGGCAACACGGCGTTCGCCCCCACTTATTTTTTTCACGGCATCGACTTTTCCTGCCGGAAGCACTTCGGCAACGATTTCTGAAATACCGAGTTTTGAACCGATCGTCTTTGCCGTATTACGGTTATCTCCGGTGACAAGTGCTGTTGCAATTCCCATTTTTTCAAGTTCTGCAATGGTTTTTCCCGAATTCTGTTTAACGGGGTCTTCGACCGCGAAAATTGCAGCCGCCTTATTGTCTATTGCAGCATAAAAAGGTGTCATGCCTTGATCGCCGAAATGCCGCGCATCGTCGGCAAAAGGGGTAATATCAACTTTTATTTCCTTCATATAACGGTCGGCCCCGATAACGACTTCATGCCCGTTAACCTTGCCTGAAATACCGAATCCGGGTTTGGAGTTGAAATCTTCGACCGTCGAAAGAGTTATTCCTGCCTTTTTTGCGGCTTCATTCAAAGCTTCGCCAATCGGGTGTTCGGAACGTAATTCTACAGCGGCAACATCCGCCAATGTTTGTCTTTCATCAAATCCGTTTGCAGTGATGATTTTATTCAACACCGGTTTACCTACCGTCAGTGTACCGGTTTTATCGAAAGCGACGATGTCTGTATCACGCAAAGTTTGCAACGCGTCACCACGACGGAAGAGAATGCCGAGGGTGGCCGCGCGGCCTGTGCCCACCATAATGGATGTCGGGGTTGCAAGACCCATTGCGCATGGGCAGGCGATAATCAGTACCGATACACCGGCAATAAGGGCATGTGGAAATTGCGGAGCAGGGCCGACAAAAAACCAGATAAAAAACGTAACAATTGCGGCTGCAAAAACAGCGGGAACGAACCAGCCTGTTACTTTATCAACCAAAGCCTGAATGGGTAGTTTTGCAGTTTGTGCATCTTCAACCATTTTCTGGATTTGTGCAATGAGTGTATCGCCCCCGATCTTCTCTGCACGAAATGTCAAGGATCCATTACCGTTGACGGTTCCACCGTAAACCTTGTCACCTTCCTTCTTGGCAACAGGTAAAGGTTCACCTGTCATCATCGACTCGTCAACATTCGAGTTGCCGCTGATAACCGAGCCATCAACGGGAAATTTTTCTCCCGGTCGCATAACTATAATGTCCCCGACGGCAACATCATCAAGCGCAACATCTATTTCTTCATTGTTTCTTAAAACGCGTGCTGTTTTCGGTTTCAAACCGGCAAGCATACGTATGGCTTCACCGGTGCGACCACGCGCTCCCGCTTCAAGATAACGGCCAAGCAGAATCAAGGTAACAATAACGGCTGCCGCCTCGAAATAGACATTGTTGGTACCTTCCGGCATATAAGCACCGGCAAAAGTGGCAACAGTGGAATAGGACCAGGCCGCAAAGGAACCGACAGCCACAAGCGAATTCATATCCGGCGCGGCACGAAAAAGGTTTGGAATACCGGCTTTGAAAAACCGCCAACCGGGTCCGAACAGAACCAGCGTTGTCAAAATGAATTCGACGAGACGGGAAGGGAACATGCCAATCGTTGCCATCACAAAATGATGGAACCATGGGATAATATGCCCGCCCATTTCGAGAACAAAAACCGGAATAGTCAGAATAAGAGCTATAACCAGAGAGCGGCCAAGTTTATGCGCCTCGACAGCTTGTCTGTCGACTTGGTTATGATTATTGACCGGCTTTGCACCATAACCGGCTTTTTCGACCGCTTTTTCCAATGCATCGACTGTTGTCACATTTTTGAGCATTTCCACATGGGCGCGATTCGTTGCCAGATTGACAACAGCCGTCTTGACCCCGTCGACGGATTGTAGGGCTTTTTCAACGCGCCGCACACAAGAGGCACAACTCATTCCCTCAATATCAAGATCAACGGGCTGATAACCTACTTCGTAGCCGGCTTTTTCGACCGCGTTTACAAGTTCGCTGGTGGAAAGTTTCTTGCTGGCGGTAATATTGGCTTTTTCAGTTGCCAAATTGACGACCGCATTGTCTACGCCTTCAACTTTTTTCAGAGCCTTTTCAACGTGTCTTACGCAGGATGCACAGGTCATCCCTTCAATATCAAGCTCGATACGAAAATCGTCTTTTGCCGGTATTCGGTTATTTTCGTCTATATGTGAAATTGTTGTCATGACACGTGCCTTTCACACCAAGAGATAATGGTTCCCCTTATGGGAAGGTCAAGAGAAAAAGCAAAAGAAAAAGCCTTATCGGAAATTAGTTCCGATAAGGCTCTCACTAGCAAAATTTGAACTATTATTGCTGCGAAACAATCAATAGGTATCGTTGATACGCGCAACTGCATGGAAATCGATCGCGCGGCCTCTCAATTCAGCAACTCTCGATACTTCCTGTTTTTTCTCAAGACCGGAAACAAAGACCACATTGGGAACTTTGCGCAATTCTTCGTCGGGAGCAACAGTATTATTATCATCTTTGACGGCAATCGGTGCTCTGTTTTCAGCGATAATATCCTTCAAGTCGTCCTTGTCAGGCCGATCAACTTTCGGAGCTGTTTTAGGTGTCTCGGCAGCTTTTTCGGTCTTTAACTCTGCAACGGTTGTCTTGTCGGGAGATTGGGCTTCATCCGCATCGGCATAGTCGGCATCTTCTTCGTAGTCGTCATCAGGAACAGCTATGATCTCGTTTGCTTCGATAAGAGCTGTCAGATCATCACCTGGAACGTTATCGGTTGATTTGCCCGATCCTGCGCCATTGTTGGCAATGGTAAGCGCAACCTTGTCGGCTTCATCCTGACGCAAAGGCCTTGCTTCGGGGAGAGGAATATTTGCAACCTTGACTGCGCCTTCTTCCTCGTCGTCACCATCGTCAGGCTTGAATGTCGGAACCGGCACATTGGCATAGGCCATAACAGGTGCACTGCTCGTATTTTCTTCTTCGTCGGGAGCCGGTTTTGAACCATTGGCGCGCAATGGCGAAGATTCAGGAAGTGGTGCATCTTTCTTCGGTAAAGATACAACTGTCGTCTGTGGTTCCTCAACTACAGCCGGAGCCTTGGGTTGTACCCGCGACGGTTGAGAAGGAACCTGCTCATCAGAATTCTTGCGACCGAACAACGAGCTGAAGAAGCCGCGCTTCTGTGTCGAAGTTGTTGCACTGGCATAGACAACCGGTGCACCACGGCGAGCAAGCCATTCGGCTTTTGCCTGATCGTAACCGGCAAGCGGCTTGCCATCACTCGGAATATACATGGTTTTGCCATCGGGGAACAAAGCCATCAATTCGCTGCGGCTCATACGTGGCCAATGGCGGACATTGCCAACATCCATATGCACAAAAGGTGATCCCGAACGCGGATAATAGCCGACACCGCCAACCTGTTGTTTCAGCCCGATAGCCCGCAACTTGGCAAGATTGACATCCGGCAGATAGAAATCCATCGCGTGGCCAAGTGTGTGCTGGCTGTTTTTGGCAACGCCACTATCCGGCGAACGTGAACGTAACATGTTGTTGGTTGCAGGCGAGCGGTAGGCCGATACAACATTGATATATTCGCGCGAACCGCTGTTGCGATAAACCGACCAGATAAGATCGAACAGTCTTGGATCCATATTGGTTGGCTCGTTGCGTCTCCAGTCACGCAAGAATACATTAAGCCTCTTCAAACCGGCTTGATCGTATTTGCCATCGCGTTTGAAAACAATTTCGGCCTTCTCGCCTGTGTGGACATAATAGAGTTTCAAAGACCTTGTTTCAGCCTTTGCTGCCAAAGGCGTCAACAGAAAGGACAAAGTTGTAGCCATTGCCAAAAGGGCCAATGACAAACTACGAAATCTCCAAAATGATTTTCTCAAACCGTCAACCACCATTCGTAAAACCTGTCCTGTTACCCGCGGATGAGACGTTATAACCAAACACCCACGGTCCGGTTTAATCGCCTTCCGACCATCTGAAATCGGCTTTATAGTTAGTAAAGCGTAACCCAGAATGGTTAACAGCAGCTTTATAAGAACCGCAACTTTACGTTGCTTGTCAATTACGACTATACCATGGCAAAAATGCCACATAAGAGAACAAATATTAAAATCTCAGTAACAATTTGTTACAATGGTTAATTTTATCTTTTTGTTGACACATTCCCGCGCAGCATCCTTGCGCCTCTTCTTTCAATATTGGGATGAAAAGGCTTCAAAACAAGGTGGTAATATCGGGAGACGGATTTTCAACACAGCTTGTGTTGCTTTCTTTTACCTTGAGCGGGAAGACTGTCAGTGCGAGTGAGAACATAGCCGATTTGAGCGGGAAGAGCCGGAAGACTGGCAATTCGCGTGCGAACACCGGAAATTCGAGCAAGAACGCCGTTTTGTTAAAATTATCCAATCCTGTTTTCGTGACAAAGCAGGTCTGTTGCAGAAAACAAATGAATTTTCAAAAATTCGGATTTTTCCGTGAAAAGAAATTTCCGACCATTTTTTTAAAATTAAACGATAAACAGGGAATAAAATCGTAAAAATGTTCATCCGGCAAACTTGCGGACATCAATTGCACAAACCGGATTTCTTCATCGGCGCGCAACGTCCGGCGTGAAATGATTTGTATTGCAAGCGTTTTCAGAGACTAAAACGGATTTGGCATTTTGGCAGGGCTTTCCGCAAAAAGCGACAGGCTCTCCGATAAACGGTTTCCGGCTATGTTGGAGTTTCATTCTTCGGGATCAATTGCAGGCAAAAGCCTGATATGCATGTAAGCCGGATATAGTCTCTAATAGAGTATATGGGATAAATAAAAATAAGGTGGCAAACTTGAAATAGTCTGCCACCATTCTTGAAAAATCGGAGGGAAAAGGCTTCAAGAACCCTTTTAACTTGCTTGTCTCAGCATTTCCGATTCTTTCCGGTTTTCGGCATGATACTCGTCAAGCTTTCTATAAAGTGTTGACCGGCCAATACCAAGGCGGCGTGCTGCTTCACTCATCCGCCCGCGATAATGGTTCACCGTGCGTTCGATGATTTCACGTTCGAGTTCGTTATATGTTCTCACCTGACCATTTTCGTCGATCAGATGAACGATATAACGGTCGTTTCTCTCTGGCGTATCAACAGGCACATTGCTTCTGAAATCGGCAACCTGATTTCCCGTCAGTTGTGGAAAATCGCGGATTGTCAGCAGTGGCCCCTGACTGAGCAAGACAGCGCGGAAGAGCACATTTTCCAGTTCGCCGACATTCCCCGGCCAATCATGTTGTAACAAAAGCGACAATGCCGAGCCTGCCACACCATGTACATGTGGCTGACCGCTTTCAACGACAATATGTTCGATAGCGCGCTGGGCAATATCGGCAAAATCGTCACGCCGTTCGCGAAGCGGGGGAATAATTACGTGACATTCTCTCAACAGATCATAGAATTCCTTCAGAAACAGACCGTCTTCGACAAGCCCCTGAAGCCGTGAAGTTGAAATGGTTGTCAAACGGAACTTCGGTTCTCCGCCTTTTTCAGCTTCCTTGCGTTTCTTCAGAAAATCAACCCAGCGTTTCTGCTGATTGATTTCAAGACGATCAATCTCGCAAAGACAAATTGTTCCATGGTCAATCGAGTTGATATGCGGCAGAATCTTTGTTTCCCACTTTTTACCATCCTGTATAGGGTCGGATATGGGAATACACTGGATACGGACAAATTTACCTGTTGCGTAAGGACTCTCGTAGTGGATAACACGGGCAAGTGTCTCTCTGCCGGTTCCCTTTTCACCTTCGATGAGAAGATTTTTAGTCGATAACGCAGCTTGTTTTGCCCGTTCAAAAGGCTCTTTCATTGCTTCGCTATTTGCGTAAAGATCCGAAAACCGCAAGTGATTTTCCTGCTGGCGACGAATATAATGAACCTCGCGCTCATAGGTATTATTGATAGAAAGATTGCCCAGTGTCACACTCAGTCTAAGCGAAGTAATCGGATAGACGAGATAATCGACAGCACCTGCTTTCAGGCTTTTCTGAAGCAGTTCCTCATTTTCTACATCCGACATGACAACAAGCGGTGCGGCAAATCCGGTAACCCTGATTGTTGAAACGAGATCGGTTCCACCAAGGTCACTCATTGTCAGATCGACCAATGCAAATGAGATATTACGGCGCCTGCGCAAAAGATCGAGTGTGCGCAGTCCGTTTTCAGCTTCAATTACACGATAACCGAGGGCACGAAGTATGGAAGAAGTGTTGGCTCGTTTACCATAGTCTTCGGCTGCTACTAGTATAGGACCCATCATTGCTTTCATCATCTCCTTTGTGATGAAGAAAACGCGTTGACAGGAGTTTGGTTGCAAAACATAGGTTTACCTCGTTTGCCCCGCAAGCGTCAGACTACTATCAATCTGGTGATTACATGCAACAGAAAAGAGAATTTTTTCCAAAAAAAAAGCTTTTAGGTTGATTTCCGTCAAAAGCGACATATTGATAGAACCCTAACATGTGAACACAGTTATAGCTATTATCAGCTATTGTATTGTCGCTTGATATCGGTTTTTTGGAGCAAACCAGATGAAACGTATTGCGCCCACTCTTTGTCTGACTGCAATGGCCTTTACCCTTGCAGCTTGTAATCTTTCCCAGAATTATGGCCAGCGCCCTTCGGTGCAAAACATTCCGACAGGAATAGATGGCCAATGGGTTGATAAAAACGGTATTGTCTCATCGTTCAGAAACGGTATCTTCGAGACGCGTTCCTCCGATACAAGGGAAAAGCTTTCAGAAGGAAATTATCGCTTCAGCAATCCGCAACTCGTTGAAATCGAAATGCGTTCTATTGTTCGCGGAACAGTTTCACGCGTCAATTGCGCAATATCGAACAATTCGATGCAGCTCTTGTGCACATCGAGCAATGGTTCACAATTTTCTTTGAGCAGAAAAATTTAGACCTGAAATAGAAAATCCACAGATTGAGATTTAATGGAAAATAAAAAAAGTAAAATCGGCGTTCTCCTGATTAATCTGGGAACGCCGGAAGGTACCGATTCAAAAAATGTTCGCAAATATTTGCGTGAATTTTTGTCTGATCGACGGGTAATAGAATGGCCGCGCATTTTATGGTACCCGATTCTTTATGGAATTGTTCTCAACGTACGCCCGAAAAAATCCGGTGCGCTTTATAAGCGAATCTGGAATTATGAATTGAATGAGTCGCCTTTGCGCACCTATACGCGCGCGCAGGCTGAAAAGCTTGGCCCGCTCCTTGATGAGCCGGATGTCGATGTCTATTGGGCCATGCGCTATGGCAAGCCTTCAATTGACGAGGTGCTTGGCTCTATGATCGAAAAGGGCTGCGAGAAAGTTCTGTTTTTCCCCCTTTACCCTCAATATTCTGCAACAACAACGGCGACAGTACTCGACGCAGTATTCGCAAGCCTTGAAAAACGCCGTTATCAACCGGCTATACGCTCTGTTCCACCTTATAGCGATGATCCGGTTTATATTGATGCGCTCGCCCATTCTGTCGAAACACACTTGAAGGCACTTGATTTTGTTCCGGAAAAAATCATTGCGTCCTATCACGGTATCCCCCAATCTTACGCAAAAAGGGGTGACCCTTATCCGGAAGAGTGTGTGCGCACAACGGAAGCTTTGCGTAAACGGCTTGGAATGGATGAGGACAAACTCGTTATGGCCTTCCAATCACGCTTTGGCCCTGAAGAATGGTTGCAGCCTTATACAGCCGCGACCGTTGAAAAACTTGCGAAAGAAGGTATCAAGTCTATTGCAGTCTTCAATCCGGGTTTTGTCGTTGATTGTCTGGAAACTGTCGATGAAATGGGCCATGAAGCGCAAAAGACATTCAAAGAAAATGGCGGTGTCAATTTTTATCATATTCCCTGCCTGAATGACAGTGAAGACGGAATGAAAGTCATTGCCCATCTTGTAAAAAAAGAGCTTCAAGGCTGGATTTGAAGTGTTTCCCGCGATCAATAGCGATTCCGGTGTAATTCCGGTATAATAAAGCGTGGGAAACTATGCTATCAGGTGTTTTGCTGCTTTTCGCGGGCAAATAAAACTGTAACCATACATGCACTGATCTCGATATTTTCAAGGGAGAAGAATGTGTTCGGTTTTAATATCGCCTTATTGCTGTTGGTTGTGCTGGTTGTTGCAACATTGTTTGCGGGGATCAAGCAGGTTCCGCAGGGCTATCAATATACAGTTGAACGTTTTGGCCGCTATACCAAAACCTTGATGCCGGGACTTAATCTGATTGTTCCATATTTTGACCGCATAGGCGCGCGCGTCAATATGAAGGAGCAGGTGCTTGATATTCCCACGCAAGAAGTCATTACCCGCGATAACGCAACTGTTTCGGTCGACGCAGTGGCGTTTTTCCAAGTGCTGAATGCTGCCCAATCTGCCTATCAGGTATCGGATTTGAATTATGCGGTGTTAAACCTCAATATGACGAATATCCGGACGGTTGTCGGTTCGATGGATCTTGACGAGCTTTTATCCAACCGCAATACGATCAATGAAAAGCTTTTGCATGTGGTCGATGAAGCAGCCCATCCTTGGGGCTTGAAGATGACCCGAATTGAAATTAAAGACATCCAGCCGCCACGTGATCTGGTTGATGCTATGGCACGGCAGATGAAAGCCGAACGAGACAAGCGCGCGCAAGTTCTGGAAGCCGAAGGTGACCGGAACGCCAATATTTTGCGGGCTGAAGGTTTCAAACAGGCACAAATTCTTGAAGCAGAGGGAAAGCGTGAGGCCGCTTATCGGCAGGCAGAAGCGCGTGAACGGCTGGCAGAAGCCGAGGCAAAAGCAACATTGGTTTTGTCCGAAGCCATTGCCAAGGGAAATGTACAGGCAATCAATTATTTTGTTGCGCAAAAATATACCGATGCTCTTGCCTCTATCGGGACAGCCAACAACCAGAAGGTTGTGCTGATGCCAATGGAGGCTTCATCGCTTATCGGTTCGCTCGGTGGCATCGGTGCTATTGCAAAAGAAGTTTTCGGCTCGCCTTCGCAAAAGAAATAAAGTTTCATGCGAGAGCGGAAATTACGTTTCTATCATGGTTGATGAATACGGGTTAAAACAGGTGGTTTTGACCCGTCGGCATATGGTAAATCCTTACGGAGCTTCACCGCTTGTAAAAAATTGAATTTTTAAACAAGCTGCCAAGCTTCATATCGTGCGTATGACTTCATAGAGTAAGCGTTGAAACTTGCTGTTCAGAAGGAACAAGGATGTTTGATTTATTGATGACCTTGGGAGCATGGAACTGGGTTGTATTAGGATTTGTCCTGCTCCTTCTCGAACTCATATTTCCGGGCGTATTTTTTGTCTGGTTCGGTCTCGGTGCTCTGTTAACGGCACTTGTTTCTTTACTTTTTTATCACTTGCCATGGGTTGCATCCTGGGAAGTCGAAGTCATTTTTTTCCTGATATTTTCTATCATCATGGTGTTGATCGGTCGCAATTTTTTTCGCCGCGACCGCGAAACCGACGAACCTTTATTGAACAGGCGAACCGATCAGATCATTGGCAAAAGAGTTGTTCTTGAAGAACCCGTTCGCGATGGCAAAGGGCGCATTCGCGTTGACGATACGATATGGCGTATCAAAGGGCCTGATCTTCCTGAAGGTACGGAAGTCAAAGTGGTTGCCTTTGAGAACGGTGTTTTCACAATTGAAAAGGCCTGAATTCAAGGCCACACCATGATCGCGCAATTCTTCAATTGTGTTTTGTCGGTAAAACCTTGTCAATGCCGGACATTTTTTGATGTGCTTCATTTTCGACCGGTCAAGCTTCACTCTTTTCCGATTCCATAAAGCTTCCGGATTTCGTTTTTCCAAACTTTGATAAATAAAGGTATTAACGTGATCTTTTTTTTCATGAACGGTTTTCCTTTTATATAAATTCGTTTATTCCCTGTGCTGGAATATTAAGCAGGAATTGAAAAAACTATGCGACTGGGTGGGCGCCTTCAGGCGGCAATTGAAGTATTGCAGGATATCAAATCGCGTCGGCGTCCGGCTGCGGAAGCGCTTAAAGATTGGGGGCTTTCGCATAGATTTGCTGGCGCGGGTGACAGGGCTGCAATCGGCAATATTGTTTATGATGCCTTGCGGGAACGTTATTTGCTTGAATGGCGTATGGATAGTGATGATCCGCATGATGCTGCTTTTGGTGCATTGTTGGAAGATGGCGGGCTTTCGCTTGATGAACTTGCTCGTAGTCTCGATGGTGACCGTTTTGCACCGGAACCATTGAGTGAACACAGCCGCAATATGTGGCTCTCCAAAAATATCGACGAAGCGCCCGATTATATTCGCGGAAACCTGCCGCAATGGTGTGTACCTCTATTTCAGGATATTTTCGGCTCCCATTGGCTTGATGAAGCTGTCGCATTGGCAAAACGCCCACCACTTGATTTACGTGTGAACCGCTTGAAGGCAAAACCCGAAAAGATTGTGCGTGAACTTGCCGGAACAGGTGCAAAACCCGTCTCATGGTTCGACAGCGCTTTACGCATTCCACCGATCGAGAAATTGAAGCGGCACCCCAATGTGCAGGCAGAGCCGGCCTTCCAAAAAGGCTATTTTGAAGTGCAGGATCTCGGATCGCAAATTGTGGCAAGACTTGCCGGAGCAAAGGCCGGTATGCAAGTGCTCGATTATTGTGCCGGCGCTGGGGGAAAAACATTGGCTATGGCGGCAGATATGGAAAACCGCGGTCAAATTCACTGTTATGACGCGGAAAAAGCCCGTCTTGCTCCGATTTTTGAACGTCTGCGCCGCTCCGGTGTGCGCAATGTTCAACCGCACGTCAATATAAGTGAACTTGACGCATTAAAAGAGCAAATGGATATTGTCCTGCTTGATGCACCTTGTACAGGTACGGGAACATGGCGCCGCCGTCCGGATGCCAAATGGCGCTTGACAGACGGCCAGCTTGAACGCCGTATTGCTGAACAGAAAACCGTTTTGAATGCAACTTTACCTTATCTCAAAACTGGCGGTCATCTCGTTTATATTACATGTTCGCTACTTTCTTCCGAAAATGACAAACAGATAGCGGCTTTTCTCAAGGAAAATCCGCAATTCAAAGAAATCGACATGAAAAATTTGTGGCAGCAACATTTCGGGAAAGATGCGCCAAGGCCGGTTTTCCTTGAACATGGGCTGGTTTTATCTCCGGCAAGTACAGATACAGACGGCTTTTTTATATCGGTTCTTGAAAAACGTTCAACATAATGACGAGGTCAAGCATGTGGGGTGAAAAATCGGTTCTTTTTCTGATGGCAACCGAACTGGAATATGGCGAGCACCTCAAAAAGCTCATTAAACCGCACATTATCGGCGTGGGGCCGATCGAGGCCGCCATCAATACGACAAAAATTTTAAGTGCTATGAAAAACGAGAACCGCTTGCCCGATCTTGTTGTCTCGCTCGGTTCGAGTGGCTCGCAAAAGCTCAAACAAACAGAAGTTTATCAGGTGTCATCTGTGAGCTGGCGCGATATGGATGCGACGGTACTGGGTGTTGAAAAGGGGGTAACGCCTTTTGTTGATCTGCCCGCGACTGTGAAAATGCCGACATTGATACCCGATTTCCCGTCTGCAAGCCTATCGACCGGCGGCAATGTTGTTTCCGGTGATGGCTATAAAAATATAAAAACCGATATGGTTGATATGGAAACTTATGCAGTGTTGCGAAGCTGCCAGACATTCAATGTTCCTTTGTTCGGATTGCGCGGTATCTCCGATGGTCAAAAGGAGCTGGAACATGCAATGGATTGGCGCCAATATTTGCATATTGTTGATGAAAAACTGGCAAATGCGCTGAAGCTTCTTGATAAGGTACTGGAACAACCGGAAAAATGAAATTCCGGAAAGATGGAATTAAAGCCGGTAGTAAATAATCAGCCAATCATTTTTAGGTGGTTTATCGTTTAAAAACTGTTTTCTCATGTATCACCCGATTGCATTTATCAAAAAGACTCTTTAAAGGCTTTCTATGAGCACGATACATCCTGACACAATTCTGATTATAGATTTCGGTTCGCAAGTAACCCAGCTTATCGCACGCCGCGTGCGTGAAGCCGGTGTCTATTCCGAAATCGTACCGTTCCAGTCTGCCGCAGAAGCTTTCAAGCGTATCAAGCCGAAAGCAGTTATTCTCTCCGGTTCTCCCCATTCGACAGTTGACATAGGCTCGCCCAGAGCACCGCAAGAAATATTCGATGCGGGGATTCCTGTTCTTGGTATCTGTTATGGCGAACAGACAATGTGTGCGCAACTTGGCGGCAAAGTTGAAGCAGGGCATGAACGCGAGTTCGGGCGCGCAGATCTCACCGTTGAAGAAGATAGCGCTCTCTTTCAAGGCGTATGGAAAAAAGGAACCCATCATCAGGTCTGGATGAGCCATGGTGACAGGGTCACCGCTTTGCCGGAAGGCTTCAAGGTTATCGGCACCTCGAAAGGTGCGCCTTTTGCTGCAATTTCGGATGAAAAACGCCACTTTTATGCCGTGCAATTCCATCCGGAAGTTGTTCATACTTTGGATGGCGCCCGTCTTTTGCAGAATTTCGTCCACAATATCGCCGGTATCAAAGGCGACTGGTCTATGAAAACCTATCGCGAACAGGCCATTTCTGCCATTCGCCGGCAGGTGGGGAAGGGGCGCGTTATCTGTGGCCTTTCGGGCGGGGTTGATTCGTCCGTTGCAGCGGTGCTTATTCATGAAGCCATTGGCAATCAGTTGACATGCATTTTTGTCGATCATGGATTGATGCGCAAAAATGAAGCCGAAGAGGTCGTCTCGATGTTTCGCGAGACCTATAATATTCCGCTTGTTCATGTTGACGCATCCGATCTTTTTATCAATGCGCTTGAAGGGGTGAGTGACCCCGAAAAGAAGCGCAAGATTATCGGCCGCCTGTTTATCGAAGTTTTTGAAAAAGAAGCCAAAAAGCTTGGTGGTGCAGAATTTTTAGCACAGGGTACGCTTTATCCGGATGTGATCGAGAGTGTTTCATTCTCGGGTGGTCCTTCGGTTACCATTAAAAGCCACCACAATGTTGGCGGTTTGCCGGAACGCATGAATATGAAACTGGTCGAACCGTTACGCGAACTTTTCAAAGATGAAGTTCGCGCGTTAGGGCGTGAGCTTGGCTTGCCGGAAAAGTTTATCGGCCGTCATCCTTTCCCCGGTCCCGGCCTTGCTATTCGTTGCCCCGGCGGAGTGACGAGAGAGAAACTCGATATTTTGCGTGAGGCGGATGCGGTTTATCTTGATGAAATTCGCAAAGCCGGCCTTTATGATAAAATCTGGCAAGCTTTTGCTGTTCTCCTTCCTGTTCAAACGGTGGGTGTCATGGGCGACGGGCGAACATATGAATATGTTTGCGCACTAAGAGCTGTAACCTCGGTCGACGGAATGACAGCCGACTTTTATCGTTACGACATGGATTTTCTGGCACAAGCTGCAAACCGCATTATTAACGAGGTGCGCGGCATCAATCGCGTCGTCTATGATATTACGTCAAAACCACCGGGAACCATCGAGTGGGAATAAAATAAACCGAATATTCGAGAATATAATATTGTAAATGCCATTGAGGAACAGGTTTCCTCAATGGCATTTTCTTATCCCTCGTTCTGATAACAGTCAAACATCGTTTAATTTTATTATTTTACTATATCTAAGTTTTTAATCCCCTGGACAAATAAGCTAATCATTGCCGGCTAAGGAAATAACTTATTTCTCAGAGCTAATGACGATACAAATATTAAAAAGAAATTTCTGTTTGACCAATTTTCCAAGTAACATTATAAAAATTTCGAAGATTCCCATAATTTAAGATTGTTATTTTTATTCCGATTAAAGGTAAAATTATAAAATGTCTCGTTGGACAGATGAATTTAAAAATTTTCGTGAAAATAAAACTGATGGTTGGGCGCAATTAGAAACTTTAATTCCGGAATTGACAAATGTTTCTAGTGACGATCCATTTGCAAGTAGTTTAATGCGGTTAAAGAAAATTTTTTTTAAGCTAGATAGTATCGTAAAATCACTAGACGGTGATCTTTTGCCATCACAAAGTTATGACACACTTAAAAAGAATACCGTTTCGCTCATTAACATTCTAAACCAATTTAAAACAAATAGAACAGAACAAAATATTAATTATGCTAATGTTTTTATTGATAACATACTTTTATGTCTGATACCTTATGAAAAAATTTCAAAAATCTCTATTATATCTAATATGCAAAATGTAAAAAAATACAACGATCAAGTAACAACAATATTAGACGAAACTCTTTCAAAAAGCGGTGATTTAAAAGTTAAAATGAATACGTTGATAAAAGAAATCAACGAAAAGCAGGTTAAAATAACGGAATTTTTTAATGAGTTATTTACTGACAACGATGAGAGACAGTCGAAAAAGAAGCAAATAGACAAGTTATTGACTGACATAACCACGCAGAAAAACAATATCAACGGTTTTCATGATCTTATTTTTCGTGACGTAGATAATAAAAAATCACTAAAATCAGAACTAGAAGAACTTAAGACAAATTTTAATAATGACCTTTTGTCGTTAAACAAACAAATTGATGAAGAAAAAGCTTTCATCGAAAAAAATAATGAATTCATCAAAACTACCAATTCGGAATTAGGTTCTGAAATAAAAAATATAATTGAAAGCAGTAACGAAACAGTAAGCCATTTATCAGAATTTTATGACCGAATATTTGGTGTTCCGCAAGAAGATGGAATTCGTGCTGGAGGGCTTGAACAGGAAATTGAGATAAACAAGAAAAAATTGATAGATTTACGAACAACGCAAGAATCGGAATTTTCAGATGCACTTAAAAAAAATAAATCCGAATATGAAATTCTGAAGACTAATATTGAAAAATTGTTGCCAGGTGCGACGAGTGCTGGATTGGCTAGCGCGTTTTCGACCGCCAAAGAGGCTTACAAAAGTAAGATATGTTTGTTTACATGGGTGTTTTATGGGGCAGTCGGTGTTCTTTTAGTCCTTGGTTGTGTTTGGCTTTGGAATATAATTAGTGTAAACCCAGAGAATAACCAATCAATACTTGCGACGGCGACAACGGGCCAGCTAATCAATAGTTTAATAGTTAAATTGCCAATTATAATATCTCTAATTTGGCTCGCAACGTTTTCAGCAAAAAGAAGAAATGAGTACACACGTCTTCAAGAAGAATATGAACATAAGTGGGCTTTAACGTCATCCTATTTAGGGTTCAAACAACAAATTGACGAAATGCAAACAGATGATGACACGTTGACTAAATTATTGCTAAAGACAGCAATCGAAACTATTGGGTTCAATCCGTCTGTTACGTTGAGTAGTAAGCATGACGAAAAGGCACCCATTGTGGGGAACATTATCGACCTTTTGAAAAAGAAAGACAAAGAAAACAATTAGAAGTCTATTTTATGCGACCTTAAAGTCTATACATACCGCATCAATAAAGCATAATTCAATTGAACATCTTCAGGGATGGGAATGTAGACAATATGTCCATCACCGGGGGCTACAGTAATGTCTTCGTTCTTTTTATTTTTCAGTGATTTTATTGTAAAATTGATATTGCCATCCGGCGTCATCATTTCCACTTTATCATTCAATTCAAAGCGGTTTTTGACAGCGACTTCTGCAAGCCCGTTCACGCGTTTTCCCGTAAATTCGCCAACAAATTGCTGACGACCAGGCAGCGAGGAGCCGGTTGCATAATTCTGGTATTCTTTATGTTTATGGCGTTGCAAAAAGCCTTCGGTATAACCACGGTGGGCAAGGGATTCCAGAACCACCATCAAATTGTCGTCGAAGGGGCGGCCGGCCAGAGCATCATCAATCGCCTTGCGGTAAACCTGTGCGGTTCGGGCAACATAATAATGCGATTTCGTGCGCCCCTCTATTTTTAACGAATTGACACCGATGTTGATAAGTTTTTCGACATATTGAACGGCGCGAAGGTCTTTTGAATTCATGATATATGTACCATGTTCGTCTTCAAACGCGGTCATTTCGGCTTCCGGCCGATTTGCTTCATGAAGCACAAATACCTTGTCGGTGGTTGGACCTTCGCCAAGATCGGGCTGAATTTCCCCGCTTACTGTCTCTTCAACTTTGACAATTTCGCCCAGTTCATTCTCGACGCCTTCCTCGACACCATATTTCCAGCGGCAGGCATTCGTACATGTTCCCTGATTGGCATCGCGGTGGTTGATATAGCCTGAGAGAAGGCAACGCCCCGAATAAGCCATGCATAATGCACCATGAACAAAGACTTCCAGTTCGATGTCGGGAACATTTTCACGGATTTCTTCAATTTCCTTCAGTGACAATTCCCTTGAGAGAATGACGCGCGTCAATCCCATGCTTTTCCAGAATTTGACGGTTGCCCAATTGACTGCATTCGATTGTACCGAAAGGTGAATATCCACATCGGGGAAATTTTCCCGCACCATCATAATCAATCCCGGATCAGACATGATGAGAGCATCGGGTTTCATGTCGATAACAGGTTTTAATTCGCTCACAAAACTTTTAAGCTTGCTGTTGTGGGGGGCAATGTTGACAACAACATAGAATTTTTTGCCCTCGGAATGGGCTTCGTCAATGCCTATCTTCAAATTTTCTTCATGATTGAATTCATTATTGCGCACCCGCAAGCTGTAACGGGGCTGGCCTGCATAAACCGCATCCGCGCCATAGGCAAAAGCGTAACGCATAGATTTCAATGTGCCCGCAGGACTTAACAATTCGGTTTTATGAAGTTTTGACATTGATTGAAAGAGCCTTGAAAATTGAGCTGTTGTTTAGCAGAACTGGCCTATCCGTTCAACCTTTCAGGAAACATAATTTCAGAAGATCAATCTTCATTGCCACATCCGGTTTTACCGGAATTGAAGGTTGAAGCGGGAATAAACAGCGGGCAGAATTTTAAAAATGTAATTTAAAATAGGCGGTTAAAATTCATCGGTGAAACTGCGCGGTTAAAAAGCATGGGTAAAAATGCATGGGTAAAAATGCAGCGGTGAAACTGCGAAGGAAAAAATGCGCACGCAAAGAAAATATGCACTATAACGATCGAACTTTTTATTCATGCAAAAATTATCAATCTATGCCATAGACGATCAAAGCTTAGGTGGCCAAGTTGGTGGCCACGGCTTAGTTGGCCAAGTTGGTGGCCATGGCTTAGGTGGACAATTTGATCGAAGCGGGATGAAAGTAAACCTCAATCACAAAAATAGGCCCATTGCAAAAGTGCCTGACGCTGGCGCGGGCGACAGAAAAAATCACCGGGGTCACAATTTTTCCTAAGCTGCGCGAGATGGCGGCGCATCTGTTTCCAACGTTTGATCTGCCGCTCGTCTTCACCCTCGATACGGCGGCCCGAATAATAACGGCAATACCATTGGAACCAGCCGCGCGGGTCATCTTCATAAATCCAGCCTTTAGCCTTCCAATAGACAAGCGGTTTTCCGGCCAATACACCATAATAATTCAAGTCCGCCCGTTTGCCTTCCGGTGATAATTTTGCGTTTTGAAACCAGTTTGAAGGAAATTCGTTTCTGCAATCGGTCATATATTTTCCGCCGAAAACCCCCATTTCCAACATTTGCTTGGGGGTTAACTGCGGTTCAAAATCGGCTGAAAAGTTTTTTCCCTCTTCACACACGCGTTCATAGCGATAGCCATGCTGCATTTTATCGTTAACGTTTACCCACAAAGACACTGAATTTGTTCCTTTTCTTCAAAGAATAAACGAATAGTTATATCGGAAGATAAAAAGTCCAGTGTTTGGATAAGAAAAGAATGAACGCGGTCATTGCATTCAGGCTAATTGAGGTTTTCGGTTTTTCAACCGGAACGGGCTTGAGGGATTATTCCCCATCGCATGGATGAAGAACAATCCCTCCTCAAACTCAGAATTTAATTCTCAAACCTGCTGTGCCGCCAAAGCTGTAATTATCGCTGATATTTTTGAAAGCACCGCGTATATTTGCTTCACCATAGAGTGACCAATTATCGTTATTCCAATTATAACTGCCACCCAATCCAAGTCCGGCTTGAAAATCTTCATTTTCATTCCGGAAAGAAGTGCCGGAAACATTTACTTTCGTTCCATCAAGAAACTCGTAGTAAAGATTGCCTATGCCATATAGAAGTGTGCGACGCCGGTCTCCGCTATCGGATATCCACGCATTATCTCTGCTAAAAGCGAGGCCGACACGGCCTTCCAGACTGTCACCGTCTCTCAGAGATACTTTTGTATTCAAGCCATCGCGAAAACTGTCAAAATCTATCGACGAATAAGAAAGTTGGATTTGCGGCGTTATATCCCATGTTTCTGTCAACTTTAACCGATGACCGGCCTCTGCCGAAAGAGCGTAGCCGAAGCCTTTTTCGTTTTTGGTGTCCGAACGGGTATAATTCTTGGAATTGAAATCGGTTTCATACCAGGTGGCTTGTGATTGTAAATCGACATAGCTGCCATTGAAGCCATACCATGTAGCAGCACCCCCTATGCCATATCCGGTTGCCTCGACTTTGCCATGCCCGTCATCGGAACGGACAGACGCTTCCGCACGACCGAAATGACCGCTCAAAGATCCAATCAGGATTCCGTTGGCATTTTCGACGAGTGCACCATCAATCCCGCTTTGCATGCGCCAGAGATCAAGACCGTAATTTTCATCGGTCAGCGAGCGTGAGGGAGTTACTTTGCTTCTGCTTCCTTCCATGCGGCCCCAAAAGCCGCTGTGTTCAATAAGCGTCGAGGCTTGATCGGCGAGATGAACAGCATTTTCCGAATTATCGGTTCCATCCGTCCAAAAGCGGTTACCAATTCGTTGCTGCAACGTAGACAAACGATTGAGACTCGATAGCACTTGTGGATATGCTTCATAAAGCGGGACTGACGGGCCGTAATAAGGTTTCGCCGGTGTGGGTGGATGTTCCGGTCGGTCTGTACCACCTTGATTGCTTTCCCCGCCATGCGAGCTGTCACCGGAATTATTGTTTCCGCCGTCGCCGTTACCATTGTTATCGCCGGTATCGTTGTGATCGTCGTCGGAATTATTTGAATTATCTTGTCCGCTTCTAAGATACCAATCGTATGCGTATTCGGCATCGTTATAGGCGTCGCGATCGCGCGCTTTCTTTAGCGGACCACGGGCAAGTATATAGGCATAGGCAGTATCGGATCCGGCAACAGCCATCACACCGTCGTTGCGCCGGTAGCCACGTCCCCAGCCACTACCAATAACAAAGCTGTCTTCCGCAGTTGTTGCGCCATTTATTGCATCAACGACTTTTATTCCTTCATATTTTGTGATTTCACTTTTCGTGTTATCGAAGAAGAGATCGTCGATCAAAAGGGTCGTCGTACCGGAAACAGTCCCTCCATCAATAATAACCATATCGGATGGAGCTCCATCATCTCCAAGACTGCTATTGAGCCGGATAGAGCCATTATCACTATGGTAATTGCCTTTGATGACCAGTTTGTCGGTGATGCCGTCGCCGGTTTTGTTCCCCATATCAATGAGACCGTTATTTGTCAGTGTCAAAGTTCCGGCTTTTCGAGTGTCATCTGCCTCGCTATAGAGCGTTGGCGCTCCGCCCGCACCGCGATACTTGGTGTGGTCAACAATCAATGTACTTTGCTTGCCGATTTCAAAATCAAGATCGCCATTTGTAAAAACATTATCTGTCAAAGTTAAGCGGGCGCCGTCGGTAAGAGAAATTTTATTCCAATCCGTGCCAAAATTTACGCCTTTGGTTAAGTCATCCTGATTGAATGAACCACCGGCTATGGTTGTGTTTTGGAGTGTCAGTTGCTTGTTATTGCCTTGACCGGCCAATGCATGGCCGAACTTGCTTGTGTCGACAAGGCCGGAAATTGTTGCATTATCATTGTCTCCTTCTCCCATATCGAAGCCGCCTTCCCAACGTCCACCCGACCAGGTGAGGCTATCCGAACCTTTGCCGGCTTTAAGAAGTCCACGTATGTTTGAAGTGCTGTTTGTAAAAATGAAGGTGTCGCCAAGGACACTTCCCCGTACGGCAACAGAAGTGGCTGATTGGGCAGTCAATTGCCCCGTATTGATGAATGTCGTTCCGGAAGAAGCGTCGGTCGGCCTATTTGCGAGGTCTACCAAAAGACCTTTGTCACTCTTCGAGTCAAGGATGCCGTCATTTTGGACTTTGGAAGCTGTACCGGCAAGCCAGGCAGTGCCGG
The DNA here is from genome assembly GCF_016102505.1 of Bartonella sp. B10834G3. NCBI lineage: Bacteria > Pseudomonadati > Pseudomonadota > Alphaproteobacteria > Hyphomicrobiales > Bartonellaceae > Bartonella > Bartonella sp. B10834G3. The sequence continues at coordinate 219,265 of NZ_JACFOM010000001.1, read as the reverse complement.
TAGCCCCTTCTTTTAACCAAACAGTTGACTGGTTGATGACTTCGCCGCTGGTATTGGTACGCAAACCAATCGCCTGATCCGATACATTTATTGTATAAGCCGGTCCGATTATGGCGTTCGACTGAAGAACCGGATCGGATAGGCTTGCATTTCTTAAATCATAGCCGACACCGTCGGCACCAACATTGATTGTGACGTTAGACTTTTGCAACACATTATTCTCATCCAGATAATGCGTAACAAGACCGACGGCTGTACGAATACCGGAACCGCTGCCCTCAACATTGATTATTGCTTGTTTAAAAGCGATTTCGGCAGCGAATTCAGGGTCATTTGAAACGATGTTATTTTCTACACCATTACCCTTTCCGCCAGCTGCAACAGTTATTTCATCAACGCCGAGAACAATTCCTTTTGCATCCGAATTCAGCAAAACGCCATGGGCGCTACCCGAAACTCTAATCTTGCCCTGACTTCCGGTCGCATTTAAAAAAGCATTCTTTTCCAGATAAATGCCGGCTTTTCCGTCATTTACTGTTATAGTGCTGGCATTTGCGACATTTGCGCGCGTATCGGTGCCTATGAGGCCCTCTATATGCAGTCCGACACCGTTCGAGACAGTAATATCACCATGATTTTCCAACCGCCCACCCTCAATGACATGGATGCCGGTGGCATTGTTAGTGTTTGTCATGGTGATAACGCCGTGATTGACAAGAAGACCACTATTGCGCGCAATGAATCCTGTTACATTTTGTGAATCGGTGTTGATTTTGGCGTAATTAACCAACTTGGTGTTCAGGTCTACTTCTTCGGTATAGGTCGTATCAATCCGGTGATAACGACCATCAACAATACCACCGATTGCACCATCTCCCGTGAGATAAATCTGGCGTTCTTTATTATCCTTATCGCTAATTTCTCCGTAAGCTCCGCCATTGATTAATACAGCAGCCGCACCTTTTCCGCTAACTGTGAGCTTTGCGTCCTTGGTAATTATTCGACTTGCAGTTCCGGAAGCGCTTCCTGCCCCCTCCAGAATGACGCTATTGTCACCGGAAGCTGTTAACTCTTCTCCTTGCCCCAAAAAGCTTGCTCCCCCGTCAATGCGGAAAAGATTTGAAGCAACCGTCGTCACATTCATCTTTTTTGTGCTGTTTACAATTTGACTTTGCGCACCGTAAACATAAAACCCGATCTGCTGTTTGCCGTTTACAAATTTCGGATTGGCTTTGCTCGTGACTTCTGCATAGCCACCATCCTTGACATAAACGCCGACCGCGCCGTCGCCTTCCAGTTCTATCGTTCCATCAATTATGGCACGAGCATAATGTGTGTCGTCGGGGCGGCCCTCCACCCAGACGCCGTAATTTCGTATCAATGGACCGTCCTGTTTCGGGCTGGAAATTTTGATGACACTGTTTTCGGTAAGCTTGACCAGAGCATCATTGGTATCAGTATCGGATTTTGCCAGAACATAGACGCCAACACCGTTATATCCATTAAGTTCGATAGTGCCGTTATTGCTAACTTCGTTATATATGCCATTATTAATCGCTCTAATACCGAAGTTACGGGCGCTATTTAAATTTGAATCGTTCTTGACAGCACCATTGATGATGATGCTTCCGTTATTTATCAGCTTGAAATTGGTAGATTTATCGGTAGAAGCAATTGGAACATCGGCAGCCATAGCTACAGCATTTTGCATTTTTGAACCGATGATGATCGAACCATTATTTATAGCTTCAGCATTGCCGGATGCCATGATGCCGTAAAATTGGGCATTATTACTATTGCTTGTATCATCCGTCTCTTCCGGCTTTTTTGTATTATATTGTGCAGCCCGTCCGATATAAATAACGCCGGCTTCGCCATTTGTAAATTTGGAAAGATAGCCCTCGATGGCGACGCCGACATAGCGACCGTTCAAGGGATTATTGTTGACGCCGATGTTTATAATACCATCGTTTGTTCCAGTGCCGACGCCATGCAGATAAAACCCGTTGCTATAAGCAAAGGTGGTTTCTGCTACGCGATTGCCTGCTACATTAATGATACCTTTATTCTCGATAGTTCCACCATAAAACGCTTCGACAGCCGTTCCGAAAGTATATTCCTGACTGTCTTTTGTGGTGTCATGTATACGGGATTCTCTGAACCCCGAATTGACCACACCGTTATTGGTACCAACAGTGTGGCCGTCATCTCCGTCTTGACCGAGAATAATTGTGGAATTTCGTCGTGACGAGACAATGGCACCGGACTCGACCTCGACAATGCCCCCGCGTTCTGCGACGAGTGTACCTGCCATTTTTCCTTGGTCGAACTCGGTATCGATCTGGCCGCCCGATTTGACAACTATCTTACCACCATTGCTGGCATACATTGCGCGCGTATCACCCGTAGGCGTAAATATTTCATCATCTTTAGGATAATCGCTTCCCGGACCTTTTATGTTTTTTGCGATATATTTCGGTATCGCTTTGCTAAAAGCATCAGTATAAGCCTGTTGGGTTTTAAAATCGGGATAATCCTTGTTTTGAAGTGCATCTATCAGTTCGTTGTTGTAAGCTTTCAGATCATCGATAGAATTAATGGTTCGCGCGTCACCCTTGTAATCGGTAAAATTGTGCGGAAATTCAGGGACATTGATCCTGTTGATAACGTCATTGTCCTCGAGGTAATAAGCTCGTGATTCAAACGAGTTCTTTGAATGCCATTCTACGACACTGCCTTTACCGTCTGCCCATGTCAAATTCGAGTTTTTCAAAGAAAGATATACAGTTCGGGAGTCACCGTACTTGTTGTTTCCCTTGAAATCATCAAATTTTACATCAATGTGACCGCCGTTTTCAGCTTTTCCAAATCCTGAATTTACATATTGCTGGTCGTTGACCGCTTCCGACACCAGAACTTTTTCTTTTCCCCAATCAGAAACTTTGAAAGAATCATTGTCATATACATTGACCGTAGAAGATTGACCGGCGCTATCGGTCACACGAACAGCTTTCGTTTCACCTAAATCGAATTTGGTCAGCCCGTTAGCGTCCGGATCGTATTTTCCCAGCTCTTCGAGATTACTAATACCGGATTTTCCGATATTGATATCCGAAAGATCACCATTGATTGTTAGCGTTTCACCTGATCCGGAAGCAAGAGCTGCCCCCCAATAATCGTCGCTATATTCCGGATTGAAGTTTTCTTTCGATACCGTACAGCTATTGTTTGTTGCAATCGTACCTGAAGACGAGCTGCCTTGCGTATTACAATAATTTTCAGCATAGACATTGCTTATCAAACTTCCTGCGAAGATGGCAGAAGAAGCAGCAAGCGTGGATAGTTTGCGTCTTAATCCCGATTTTGTGGAAAGAAAAATTCGACATCCTAGACCTTGATCGCAAAATTTTTTGTACGGTCTGGTAAACTTCGACATTATCGTCGGCTCCCTCAAATCTTGTGATTTTGCGTTCAAAATCATGGAATTATGGATTGGTCTTTGCGGTAAAACAAAAACCATCTCCTTTTTATTCTATTTTTACTCGATGATTATGACATAAAACAGTAATACCTGCTATATATAAATTTTCCTGTTAGACAACCTGTGGTTTAAAATAGAAACAAAGCGCGAATTGATATAAATCCTATGACATATTACTTGAAAAACATCAATAGGCATACAAATTGGTGTGTAACATCACTTTACTACCCAGTAGAACCTGTTGGTCAAATTGGTTTATTGTTGTACAAAATTATACAATTATAAGTTTAAATTTCGATTTTACAGAGTTGAAAATATGGAATTGAAAACGCGCTGCTCCTTTGAACTTGAAAGATGAAATTGTCTGGTGACAATTTTATTGTGATTGAACCGGGCGCCGCGTTTATCAGACTTTTCAGACGAAAGAAAAATCGACACGTTATAAGATACCGGCTTCAGTTTTCCGAACCTGCAAAGAGCGACAAGAAGGGGAGTGTAAAAGGGGCTAAGGAGGATAAGACGGGGGGCAGGAGAATAAGAGGGGGAAACGAAAACCTATTGATAAGAATTACGAGAAAAATCAGGATATATTACGAAAGAAATTGCTGAAAGAATTATTCATACATCGTATGATTTTTTCACAGGAACGAATAAGAATAGAACACTTTACAGCGGCGTATTCCAACGGCTCTCAATTTGAAATAATCTCTTGGCTGTCATTTTTCGATTTTATCTTCGGGGAAAGATTCCCGCCAGATATTGTTAGGCGGCAGCGGGAATTATAGCTATCAGTCACAGCTTGATTGTCACTTCAAAGCCTTGAGTGCTTCCCGAACGGGGAGATGAATAGTTGATTTCTATGGGCATCGTCTTTGTCAAAGCCTCGACTATGGATAGTCCCAGTCCCGATCCTTCCCTATGGTTGTCTCCGCGATAAAAACGTTGGCTCAGAAATTTTATTTTTGACGGGGGAACTACCGGGCAATCATTGGCTATAATGATTTTGTCCTGATTGATCGAAATATCCACCATTGAGCCTTCCAAACTATAGTTCAGTGCATTTTCTACGAGGTTGCGTATGATGACGCCGAATGCGTCACCATTAAGATGTTTTTCGAGAGCTGTTACAAAATAGGTGGTAACAATACGGCCTTTTGTCATATTGGCGCGATTGAAATCCTCGATAACAGCCTCGATAAACGGAATAAGATCAACAGGTTTTTCACTTGTACCGAGTTGGGCATCCGCGCGGGCAAGTTGCAGAAGTTTTTCACTCAATCGGCGTAGACGCTGCAAAGCATTTTCAACTTCTTTGGCTCGCGGGTGATAACGTTGGGGGGTTTCTTCAATAAAAACCTGCGTGTGTGCCAATGCCGCGGCAATAGGCGTTCTTATTTCATGCGCACTATTGGACGTGAAAGATCGCTCCGCTTCCAGTGCGGCCTTGAGCTTTGCCAGCAGGCTGTTGACGGAACCGATGATCGGCTGGAATTCGTCCGGCATAGATTGCGATTGAATGGCTTGCATATTGCCGGTGTCTTTCTTGGCAATTGTTTCGCTCAATTTTTTAATAGGGCGCAATTGGTTACGAACAATAAAACCGATCGCAAGCATACTGAGCGGAATAATAAGCACTGCGGGAATGAGCATTGCCGTCATAGCCTCGCGTGCGGCTTCACGCCGCTCTGAAAGCCTGTCGGCAACTTGTATGAGATAATCGCCATCCTGACTGACAAGCGAGTAAACACGCCATTTTCTGGTTTTGAAAAAACCTGTTTTCAATGGAACGCCATACGGGTTGGAAGGCGCATCTTCCGAGCGCATGACCATTTTCCCGTTACGGTCCAGAACCTGATAGGTTGTATATTCTGCCGGTGTAGAGTGGTTATCCGTTCTAACCAGAAGATCGGAATCATTGTCATTGTCGCGAACATCTTCGAGAGCAAGCGGCAGCAGCCGTTCAGCAGTGACCTGTAGCGTGCCATCGAAGGATTCACCATATTCCTCATACATGACGAATGCAGCCATGAGACAGGCGATAACCCAAAAAACCAGATTGGCACAAGTAGCCGAAACAATAACACGACGTGTGAGGCTATTTCCCTGATGCCTGAAGCTCAACATAAGCTATACCCGCGACCATGATGGGTTTTGATGCGATCTTTACCTATTTTTTTACGTAAACGGCTAATATAAACTTCAACGGTATTGCTTTCAACTTCCGAACCGAATGCATAGATTGTGTCTTCAATCTGCGATTTGGTAATCAGCATATTGGGATGGGATGCCATATGTTCGATAATGGCCCATTCACGCGAACTCAATTCAACTTCTTTATCATCAATGAACAGCCGTTTATTTTCCATGTCCAAAGTCATGGAACCGATTTTTATTTCCGATTTTGCAAGACCGTTTGTCCTTCGTGCGACGGCAGCTATTCTGGCCGTTAATTCATAAAGGTCGAAAGGTTTGACGATATAATCGTCAGCACCGCTATTCAAACCTTCAATTCTTTCGCTAATCTGGTCATGGGCCGTGAGTATCACGACCGGTGAAGGCAGATTTTTTGAACGGATATTTTTAAGAAAATCCAGACCACTTCCGTCAGGAAGCCGCAAATCCAGCAATATAAAGTCATAGTGGGTGGTCGAAACAGCAGCATAAGCATCTTCGAGGGTTTCAGCCCAATCAACAGCGTTATTCTGGTTAATCAGATGGTCGCGCACAGCACGACCAAGCGATTTATCGTCTTCAATCAGCAATACACGCATTGTTTATTTTTCCATGGCTATCTGACTGGCTTGACAAGATTTAAAAATATCAAGTCGATCATCCTTAAGAGTTGTTTTTACATTCATCATGGTCAGGACGGAAGGGAAAAGATTGTCGTGCGACATCTGTTTTGCTTCTGCGTCTTTCTTTACACAATCGAGATCAAGTTTCATCGAGCGGGCAAAGCCTGCCGATACCCATAAAACAAAGGGAATATGCGTCTGTTCTTCAGGCGCTACGGAATAGGGCATTCCATGGAGGTAAAGACCATTCTCGCCTAAAGACTCTCCGTGATCGGACATATACACCATGGCGGAATCGAATTTTCCTTTCCGCCCGTCAAGTGCGTCGATAATCGAACTCAGGAAATAGTCCGTGTAGAGTATGGTATTGTCATAAGCATTGCGAATTTCTTCGGGCTTGCATTCGCTGAAAACAGTATTCCGGCAATCGGGACGAAAACGCCTGAATGTTTCCGGATAACGCTCGAAATAGGCGGGGCCATGGCTGCCGAGCTGATGAATGAACAACACGCTGTCATGGTCGATATGATCGAGCCATTCTGTTAATTGTTCAAGCATGATGCCGTCCTGACATTCACCATCTATACAATATGCAGGGTCTTTCCTTCCATAGAAGGAAACGGTTTTTACGCGATCTGCTACACCTTTGCTACCCGTGTTATTATCCCACCACTCGACATTCACTCCGGCATTTTGCAAAATATCGGGAAGACTATTTGTTGATATTGCGCGTGCAACCGTGAATTCTTTTCGTGGAAAGGGCGAAAACATACAAGGAAGCGACTGGGCTGTGGCTGTTCCGCATGAGGTTGTGTTTGGAAAATAGACAATATCCCGTTTTTTCAATTCGGGGTTTGTTTCTTTATCATAACCTTGCAGCGAAAAATTATCCGCGCGTGCTGTTTCACCGGCAACAACAACCATCACGCGCGGACGATGGTTTTGTGGCTCGTACGGCACAACCTTGGCATCAAGCCCCACTTGTTTGAAAATACGCGTTTTTGCATGTTCTCTGCGAACCACATATTTGACAGCATTGCCTATCGGAAGAACCGGGTTGACAATGCGCACAATTTCATTGTGTTCGCGTAATGTTGAGATGAGTTGGCGCGACGTAATCAAGGTACAGAATACCGCAATCAGCAAGCAGGGGACAATAACAGAAAGATTAAGCAGCACTTTCTTTATAATGGGAAAATGTTTTACCTTAACCCATAATATCAACAAGCATGGAAATATGCCGGTCAAAAACAGGTGGAAGAAAAACAAAGGTGAAAGAAGGTCGGAAGCTTCTGCCGTGGTTGTCTCTACAGCATTGGCGATCATATCGCGGTCGATAATTGTTCCGAATTGATCGGTAAACCAGCTTGCGACACTGCCTGAAAGAATGAAAATGATAAAAACCGGTTTTATGAAATATTTGGCTGAAAATGTAACGGTCAATGCGATGAAGAGACAGGCAACACCAACACCAATTGCGATAATGGGCGCATAATCATAATTGAATGCTTGCACCACATGTTGCCAAAAAGTGCGGTTAAATGCGACCAGCATATAAAGCGCAACGATGATTGACAGTGTCACACTACCGATAGCGGGGCGATATTTCAAAACAGCGCGAACCATAAATCACCTCAAAACATTGGAGCGAAATTCTTGCGATAAAGACGTTTCGATGGAAAACGGTTTGACATATTCGGCCGGAAATTTTTCGCATTGCCTGTTTGTTTCAGGCAGTTTTTCCAGCTTTTCCATCTCACTTCGTGCAGCCGACAGATCTTTTTGAAAAGCCGGAAGCTTTTTCAGCCGGTCAACAAGTTTTTCCGAATAATCCTCGTCGACTTCAACGGCACTTACACTATGAACACCGCAAATAACGCGGCTTTCAGCTATGCTGCGGGCATGAGCAAAAATTGCAGCGCGATGTTCGGGGAAAAACTCGACCAATAATCGTGCTGCTGTCCATCCTTCCATGGCATGACCGGACGGATAATCATATCCTGAAGGCTTTGTACAAGAAACACCGCCATAGGCAACATAAGGACGGGTAACCTCGAATAGCTTTTTGGATTTTCTTACGAGCTTTTCGGAGTCTTCACTCATTTTTGCAAAAAGCTTGAAAAAATCCGGCATGTTTTCAGAAGTTAGCCGGCGAGCCGTTGCACAACTGAACCCCTGGACAAGCTCGGCCGGTGTTGCTCGTGCGTCACTTATCGCCTGTTTCCAGCGGGCACTATCTTTATAGGAACGGGTGTGCAAAAAAACTTTTTCATCGCGTTTCTGTTCGACACTTCCAGCAGGGGGAGGGGTAATGTCGAGCAACATACGTTGTTCGCCATAACGGTTGAGATAACCGCCTCCGCTCATATAGTAGCCGCTGCAAAACAATATTGAACAGCCAATAACCGTTAAAGTGAGTTTTCCAGTTTTGCGCATTCACAGAGTCCTTTTCGATTTCCTCTCTAAGTGCGAAAACTGACAGTATCCTGAACAAGAAAAATAAACTTCGGGTTGATCTAAAAAATCGGATGTCCGATTTTCAAAAAAAATCTCTATTACCGGTTTTTCGGGCGAGGACGGCTTGCCAAATATCTAATTTATCCGGAACGCGTGAGGGGCAGTTCAGTCTCTCGAACTCGTAAATCCGGCCATGTAACTCAAGTATTTCTATCGTAACTTCCGGAAAAATAGTGATTTCGGATGAGAAAAAATATTAAAAAGAGAAGCCGAAGTTTTTCTGTCAAAACACGAGAGCGGCACAGCCGAATAATAGGGTTCGCATGTTATCAAAATAGAACACTATCATTATTCTGTTATAATCGGACAATCGGTTTCTTTATTTCTTGAATAATCATTGTCTTTTGCCTAACACATTGGAGTTGTTGCGGCGCAGAGGTTAAAAAATGCAGAACAGCTCGTTAAAACAGGGCCTGAACAAGCGGCATGTTTTTTTTATAGCCCTCGGTTCAGCTATTGGAACGGGATTATTTTATGGGTCGGCCGGAGCTATCAAAGTTGCCGGTCCCAGTGTTTTACTGGCTTATTGCATTTCCGGCGTCATGGCATTTATGGTTATGCGCGCGCTCGGAGAAATGGTTCTCCATAATCCGCTTCCCGGTTCGTTTGGCCGCTATGCCTCGAATTATATGAGCCCGTTTTCCGGTTTTTTGACCGGTTGGACTTATGTTTTTGAAATGGTGCTGGTTTGTCTTGCCGATATTACCGCTTTTGCAACTTATATGGGGTTCTGGTTTCCTGAAGTTTCCCCCTGGTTGTGGACGCTTGGAATTACGCTTGTCATAACGGGTCTGAATTTGACGGCTGTAAAAATCTATGGCGAAATGGAATTCTGGCTTTCGGTCGTAAAAATTGCCGCCATTATAGCAATGATTATTGCCGGCTTCGGTATTATGTTGTTCGGCTTTGGAACTGCCACCCATCACGCTACCGGCATTCACAATCTCTGGAGCAATGGCGGCTTTATGCCGAATGGGTGGGAAGGTTTTATCGCTTCTTTCAGTGTTGTGGTTTTTGCGTTTGGCGGCATTGAAATTATCGGCCTTATGGCTGTTGAAGTCAAAGATGCCGACCGCAATATCCCGAAAGCAATCAATGCTATTCCGTTCCGTATTTTGTTTTTCTATGTCGCAACTCTTGCGATTTTGATGTCACTTTATCCATGGAATAAAATCGGTCTTGAAGGCAGCCCGTTTGTGACAATCTTTGAAAGCCTCGGCATTAAATATGCGGCCAACATTCTCAACATTGTTGTCATTACCGCTGCAATCTCGGCAATTAACAGTGATTTATACGGTGCAGGCCGTATGTTGCACGGCCTTGCAGAAGATGGACACGCCCCCAAAAAATTGAATTTTGTTTCCAAAAAGGGAATTCCGGTTTTGTCGGTTCTGGCGATGTTCTGTGTGCTGGTCGTGGGAGTGGTGCTCAATTATTTTATCCATGACAAACTGTTTTTCCTGATCGCTGCCATGGCAACATTTGCAACCGTTTTTGTCTGGCTGATGATTTTGCTCTCGCAGGTTTGTATGCGGTTGAGACTTCCGAAAGCCGAACAAAAACGCTTACGTTATCAAATTCCGTTCTGGCCGGTCGGTTCGATTGTTGCAATCCTTTTTATGGTTTTCATCATCGTATTGTTGGGTTTCTTCGAGGATACAGCAGCCGCTTTGATTGTTGGTATTATCTGGGTTGTGCTGATGTCTGTCATCTATCTTTTCATGAAGAAGACAGGTAAAAATACCGGAATAAAGGCTCATTAATCAGGATAAAAATTGCCGATAGAGATGATGCAGATAGCAGAGAAAGATCTATATCTGCATCGGCTATAGCCTATAGTCATGTGTTTTCAATTCTTGACTTTGTCTAATCCTCGATTTTTGCCGGATATTCCGGCTTTGCAAGCGGCTTTGCGATTGTCTTGGCAGTGCGGGCAAGTTTGTCTATAAAAGAAACTCCGGTTGGTTTGCCTCTTGGAGGGACAATGCGGGCCTTGAGGTTTCTTTCAAAAAATGTCTGCGGGAACCGGTCAGGAACACAGCTCCTGTTCGGCAACGGGTTCCTGTCTCTCCGGCAGGACAGCAGGAGTGGAACGCTGCTCCATTGTCTTCACTCTTCTCACCTTTACAGAATAAGGCAAACCGGCTTTCCAATGTAATCTCTGATTTGATCCGGATTTGGGGTGAAACCGGCCTTTGTGCGCCGGCCGAGGTGGGAATATTCCCGTTTTCAACAGGTTTGTTCTTTGAAAATGCGCTTCGGGGTCGGTTCTATCAGTCATAATGTATTGAAACCTTGCGGCCTTACGGAGCAGGCAAAATCTTTGGAAAAAGTTTCACAGTAGAACAATTGTGAGAGATATATTTTTATATGTTTGCGTTAGAGGCGAAAAATACAAAAACAAGTGATTAGATATTCAAAGTGATAATAATATAATGAATATTTATATAACTTTGTAAGGAGGAAGACACCAACATCAAGGCGATATATTTTTAATTTTATTTCCGATAACCAATGTCAGGGAGGATAAAATGGCATTGATTAACTATTTGACAAGAATACAGTTCGGTTATGGTTCACTTGAAACTTTGAACGAGGAAATGGCACTTGCCGGAATAAAAAATCCTTTGCTTGTGACGGATAAGGGAGTGAGGCAACTTGGTATCATCGACAAGATAGAAAAGATTATCGGCAAAAAATTTGCTGCTATTTATGACGAAACACCGGGCAATCCGACTGAAGCGGCAGTCCGTGACGCCGAGCAACTGTTTAAAAAAATCAATGCCGACGGGATAATTGCTGTTGGTGGTGGATCTGCGATAGATTTGGCCAAAGGTGTTGCAATTCTTGCATCCCATTCACGTCCTCTGAAGGATTTTTCACCGCTTCGTGGTGGCAGTGCAACGATTACATCCAAGAATTACCCGCTCATTGCCATTCCTACAACAGCTGGGACCGGAAGCGAGGTGGGGCGCGGCGCGGTTATCATTCTTGATGATGGCAGCAAAACTGCCTTGGTATCTCCCTTTATCATTCCAAAAGCGGCTATTTGTGATCCCGAACTGACGTTAAGTCTGCCAGCCCGCCTTACCGCAGCGACAGGGATGGATGCGATTTCACATTGCATAGAAACATTTCTGGCCTCCGCGTTTAACCCTCCCGCAGACGGAATTGCTTTGGAAGGATTAAGAAGAGCATGGAAGAATATCAGGATTGCAACCAGAGAGCCGGAAAACAGAGAGGCAAGACTCAATATGTTGATTGCTTCGACTATGGGGGCAATGACGTTTCAAAAAGGCCTGGGCTGTGTCCATAGTTTGAGTCATTCCTTGGGTGGGCTTAATCCCAAACTACATCATGGAACACTCAATGCGATTTTCCTTCCAGCGGTTCTCACCTTCAACCGGTCTGCGGAAAGTGTCAAAGAGGAAAACAAGTTCGATCGTCTGGCCGAGGCTATGGGAATTTCTTCAGGTAAAATGGTTGAAGATGCAATCGTCGAGTTGCGTGAAGACCTCGGTTTGCCGGACAATCTTTCCAGTCTTGGTGTCGAACGCAGTCTTTTTCCCGCTGTTATCAAAGGCGCGTTGAAAGATTCCTGTCATCCAACCAATCCGAAAACGGCAACGGCGGAAGACTATAACAACATGCTGGAAAGTTCATACTGACCGATTTTGAACAAATGTTCCAACCCGTTCAGTGAGTGATTTACGAACGGGTTGGGGGCACGAGTTCGACAATCGCCCTTTCAATTCCGGTTTGTTGATCCCGCCACATGGCAGGACAAATATGTTTTCTATTATTTTTCGATGAAACGGAAAGAAAACGAAAAGAGTGGTTTCAATCAACGTTCTTAAGGTTGCAAATATTATAATGCGATATTGTTTGCTTCTGCGTATTTTATGAGCCATGGACGCAACGTCGATGTTGTGGTCTTGTCAAGCTCGGCAAGGAGCGCATTTTGTAAGTCGCCAATATCAAGCCTCAGCAACATGGCTTTGATAGGTCCTATTGCCGATGGTGTCATTGAAATGCGGCTGAAACCAAGTCCTAAAAGTGCCAAGGCAAGCAATGGCTTACCAGCCATTTCGCCGCATAATGTTACCGGTGTGTTATTGCGTTCTCCCGCTTCGATTATCTTGCGTAAAGCACGCAGGAACGGGGCAGAAAGCTGGTCGAAACGGTGGGCAATTTCCGAATTTCCACGGTCGATTGCCATCATGAATTGGAAGAGATCATTGGAGCCGACCGATACAAAGTCGACAACATGCATGAGTTCGTCAAGCTGGAACAGGAGAGCCGGAACTTCCACCATTGCTCCCAGTTTCAACTTTGTCGGCATTTTATGACCAAAACGGGTAAGATATTTCACTTCGCGGTCGATCAATTTTCGTGTGTGATAGATTTCACCGACCTCGGTTACCATGGGCAGCATCACACGTAATTCCCGCCCGCCGGAAGCTTTGAGCAAAGCGCGCAATTGTGTTCTCATCAGTGCCGGTTTGTCGAGTGTCAGGCGGATTGCACGCCAACCGAGAGCCGGATTTTCTTCTTTCCCTTTACTGCGGAAATAGGGCAAAACCTTATCACCGCCAATATCCAGAGTCCGGAAGGTGACAGGCTTTTCACCAATTTCCTGATAGACCTTGCGGTACAGTTTTTCCTGTTCATGAGCACGGGGAAATGTCGAAGCAATCATGAATTGCAATTCCGTGCGGAATAAACCGATGCCTTCAGCGCCCGATTCATCAAGCTGTGGCAAATCGACAAGCAAACCGGCATTGATTAAAAGAGTAATATGCCGGCCATCTTTGGTATCGGCCGGTACATCGCGCAAATTACGATAGATTTTTTGTTTACGTGCACGAAAACGGGCTTTTTCGACAAAAGCGCTTTCAACATCGGCCACAGGGCGCAGGTAAACTTTGCCATCATCGCCGTCGATTATGACAGGGTCACCATTTTCCGATAGAGACACGACCCCTTTAACCTGTCCAACAACCGGTATCGACATGGCACGCGCAACAATAGCAACATGGCTTGTTGTTGCGCCATCTTCCAAAACCAGACCACGAATGCGCTCGCGTGGATAATCAAGCAATTCGGCCGCCCCCATCGAACGGGCAACAATAATTGAATCCGTCGGCAAATCGGCATTGATTGTTTCGCGGGTTCGCCCCATCAATTGGTAGAGCAGGCGGTTTGCCAGATCATCGAAATCCGATAGCCGTTCACGCAAATAGGGATCAGTCAGGTGTGCCATGCGTGCACGCGTGTCACTCTGGACTTTTTCAACGGCCGCTTCGGCAGTCAAGCCGTTTTTGATCGCTTCTTCAAGGCGCCTTATCCAGCCACGATCATTGGCAAACATACGATAAGTTTCAAGGATTTCACGATGTTCGCCTTCGCTGGCGACATCACTTCTCGAAAGCATATCATCAATTGAAAGACGCAACGAATTGATTGCTTTGGTAAGCTTTTCTGTTTCGGCACTGCTATTTTCGTTGAATAGATTGGTAACGACCAGACGCGGTTCGTGAAGAACAATATGCCCAAGGCCGATACCTTCATTGAGCGACTGGCCGACAAGTGTGAACGCACGGCGCATATCCACATCGACATTGGGGCGGGTGAGCCGCGGCAAGTCGCCCGCAGCAATCATTTCTGCGAGCACCATAGCAACAGTTTCAAGTGCTTCCACTTCTTCATCGCTATAGCCGCGTTTGTTGCGATTTTGCACAACAAGAACACCTAATGTGCGACCTGCGCGCAGGATAGGAACACCGAGAAATGATGAATAGATTTCTTCGCCCGTTTCAGGAAGATAGGCGAAAGCCGGATGTTTTCTTGCATCTGTCAGATTGAGCGGACGGGCAGTGGCTGCAATGGTTCCCACCAAACCTTGCCCCAAACGCAATTCCGAAAGGTGAACAGCGCCAGGATTAAGACCTTCTGTGGCATAGAGTTCCAACATATTGTCGGAACGCAAAACATAGAACGAACAAACCTCGGCGTCCATATTGCGAGCGATTTCGCGGACGATGAGGTCAAGTCGTTCTTGTGAGTCCATGGCGCGTGCCATGAACTCGCGTAGTCGCTTCAGGATAACTTTGGGGCCTACATGGGTCTCCCGCATGATTTATCATATCTCCCATTATGATAGTTAAGTCTTATGCTCATGCTTTCAAAGGTCAACCCGCATTATTTCTTTAGAAGGATAAAGTCCAGAACTTAACCTTCAACCTTTATCCAATCCATAAACAGTATGTAATGTTCTTACTGCCAGTTCGGTATAGGCATTATCAATCAAAATTGAAATTTTGATTTCGGAAGTCGTAATTGCACGAATATTGATGCCTTTTTCGGCCAATGCTTTGAAAGCGGTAGCCGCTACACCGGCATGGCTGCGCATTCCGATACCGATAATCGAAACCTTTGCCAAATCTGTTTCAGACTGGATAACATCAAAGCCGATTTCTTTTTTGTTGGCCTCAAGGGTTGCTACGGCTTTATCAATATCGGTTGCCGGTACAGTAAAGGTCATATCGGTTTTGGAGCCATCTTCCGATATATTTTGTACAATCATGTCGACATTGACATGTTCCTCTGCCAAAGGCCCGAATATAGCTGCGGAAATTCCGGGGCGATCAGCCAAACGGCGTAGCGAAATTTGTGCCTCTTCTTTGGCAAATGCAATGCCTGTGACAACCTGTTGTTCCACGATTTCATCCTCGTCGCAAATAAGTGTTCCGGGTGGATTGATAGGGTCACCCATGCCCGGAGCATCAGGATCCTCGAAACTTGAACGCACGAATGTGCGCACTTTGTGAACCATTGCAAGTTCGACCGAGCGCACTTGCAAAACTTTAGCACCAAGAGAGGCCATCTCCAGCATTTCTTCAAATGCTACTTTTGGCAGACGGCGCGCCTTCGGGTCAATGCGCGGATCGGTGGTATAGACACCATCAACATCGGTGTAGATATCGCAGCGGTCGGCTTTGACGGCTGCTGCAACGGCAACAGCACTTGTATCGGATCCGCCACGGCCGAGCGTTGTGATGCGTTTATCCGGTCCAATTCCCTGAAAACCGGCGATAACAGCAACTTGCCCTTCTTTGAAACGCTGGATCAATTGTGAACCGTCAATTTTTGTAATGCGCGCAGCACCGTGGGCATTATCGGTCTCGATAGGAATTTGCCAGCCGAGCCATGAACGCGCATTGATTCCCATGGATTGCAAAACGATTGCCAGAAGACCTGCTGTTACCTGTTCTCCGGATGCGACAACCACATCATATTCGCGCGCGTCGTGCATGGGAGAAGCTTCACGTGTCCAGCCGACAAGCTCGTTGGTTTTACCGGCCATTGCAGAAACCACAACGGCAACCTCGTTTCCGGCATCGACCTCGCGTTTGACATGGCGCGCAACATTTTTGATGCGCTCGATATTGGCGACAGAAGTCCCACCGAATTTCATTACTATGCGCGCCATTTAAACAACTCTTGCCTCTAATATTTAAAATTGTTCCAAAGCCGGGCCTTGAAGGCATCGTGGCTATGCTGACATAGCCAATATTGAGAATTTAAGCAAGACTGACATATTTACTTGTTTGTCTCTTGACTTTGCCCCATTTAAGACAGAACTCATAAACGTAATATTTTAGGAGAGCCCCATGGCAGAAGCCCCGCGTACCACGATAGATCAGGCCGAAGTAGACCATTTTTCGCGCATTGCCGCAGAATGGTGGAACCCGCAAGGAAAATTTCGCCCTCTCCACAAATTCAATCCTGCACGACTTTCCTATATCAAGGAAAAAGTTTGCGAGGCTTTTGACCGCGATCCGAAGGGGGCCCAACCTTTCAAAGGAATAAGGTTTCTTGACATCGGTTGCGGTGGTGGACTTCTTTGCGAGCCGATGGCGCGTCTTGGTGCTGAAGTGGTGGGGGCCGATGCATCAACAACCAATATCGAAGTGGCGAAAATTCACGCGACTCAATCCGGATTGAATATTGATTACCGTGCAACAACGGCCGAAGATTTGGCAAAAGCTGGCGAAAAATTCGACGTTGTCCTGAACATGGAAGTGGTCGAACATGTTTCGGATGTCGATCTCTTCATGTCCGAAAGTGCCAGAATGGTAAAACCCCAGGGATTGATGTTTGTTGCCACACTGAACCGTACTTTGAAGTGTTGGGGTTTGGCAATTATTGGTGCGGAATATATTTTGCGGTGGTTACCGAAAGGAACGCACGATTATAACAAGTTTTTAACGCCTGAAGAAATAACCGAAAAGCTCAATGGCGCAGGCCTCACAGTGATAGACAAATTGGGAATCACCTATAATCCTTTCAAAGATAGCTGGAACCGGTCAAAGGATATGGATGTCAATTATATGTTGCTTGCCCGCCGCTTGAAATAACGAGCCGAATTTTGTCCAAAAAGTCGGAATTGTTATGCCGGAAGGTCAGTTTTCATCTTCCGGCAAGGTTGCAAGCGGCATAACAGGAATCCCGTCCTCGACAAGTGAAGAAACATCTTCCCCTGTCGCCTCGCCATAAATGGGGCGTTGTTTGACTTCTTTGAAATGAATCCGCCTTGCTTCTTCGGCAAAACGGTCGCCCACATATTCGGCATTTTTGCGCACCTGTCTTGTAAGTTTGCGCATTTCCTCAATCATTCTTTTTTGCTCCGGGTCTAATCCCATTCCCACCTGTTCGTGTTTTTTAGATGTGGAAATAGCCGGAGCCATCAATGTTTTTTCAATATTTGTTGAATCGCAAACAGGACAGCGGATAAGTCCGGAATTTTTCTGATTTGAAAAATCATCATTATTGCGGAACCAGCCGTCAAATTCATGCGCCTTATCACAATGAAGCGAAAAACGGATCATTATTTTTTGCCAAAAAGAAGTGTATCAAGCTCGCCTTTTTCATCAAGCTCGTAAAGATCATCACAGCCGCCGATATGTTTGTCACCGATAAATATTTGCGGAAATGTATTGCGTCCGTTTGCACGTTTTACCATTTCCGGCCGCTTTTGTCCGGAGGCGTCGATTTCTTCAAACGGAACGCCTTTGGAATTAAACAATTCCATAGCACTTTCGCAATAAGGGCAACCCGGACGTGTGTAAATTGTTACATGCGGCATTTTTCTCTCCATTCCCGCTATATAAGTGCCTTTCATTTTTTCCTCAAGAGGCGAGATCTTCGTACAAATCGGGTATGACCCGCGAAAAGGTGAGCACATCGACACTTTCCGCTCCGCCTCGCAACAAAGCTTTTGTTGCCGAGCGGAGGGTAGCACCCGTCGTAAAGACATCATCAATAAGCAGAATATGTTTGTCTCTTATTTTTTCCTTTTGTTTTTCGGGAACACGAAATGCACCGATCATGTTGCGTTGACGGGCTTTTTTAACGAGGCCAACCTGTTGACGGGTGTTTTTCCTGCGCATAAGAACCAGAGGTTCCAAAGGTTTTCCGGTTCTGTTGGCGATGTGTCGGGAAAGCTCGGTTGCCTGATTATATTTCCGTTTTAAAAATCGCCGGTAATGGAGCGGAACCGGTACAATCATATCGGCACTGTCAATAAGTTCTTTTCCTGCCGTCACCATCCATTCGGCCATGGATGGGGCAAGATCGGTGCGGTCGCCATATTTGAGCCGTGCTACCAGAGTGCGGGCAAGGCCGAAATGGGCAACAACCGAACGCGCCCGCCCGAATGGGGGTGGTGATTGGATAGCCTCTCCACTGAAAAAAACGTCACCAGGGTCATAAGTAAATGGAGTTCCCATAATCGGGCAATAGGGTTTGGTTATGAAATGCAGCTTTTGCCAGCATTCAGGGCATATCGTGCCATTCTTGTCGACAAAACACCCGCAACCGGGACACGTTGGCGGAAACAGCAGATTCATGGCCGGTTCGCCAATTCTCTCCTTAAATTCCTTTCCAAGACAACGTATGATTGACAAAATTTTGACCCTTTTCGATCACTGTCTGCATCCGGAATGTGCCGGAATATGATTGCATTCGACAAGAAAATTTCGGGATATTGTGTAACTATAGGCTTTCGGTCTATTCTATCGGTGACCGGAGATATTCCAACCGGTCAGATCTATTCCAACAATGAGTTGAGATTAACCGATTGTAGCTAAAATACAATATATTGAATGATGACAGACCCACGGATTTTTGACCAGAAGAGAATTGAGCAGTTTCGCAATCGCGCTTTTATCCGCTACGGCAATAAGGGCGATTTTTTGCTCAATCATATCGTTGAGGAATTGCTGGATAGATTGCAAACAGTCGATCGTAAATTCGCTCGCGCCGTTGATCTTTTTGGACATACAGGCGCCGGTGCCGAGGCACTCGTCAAATCGGGAAAAGTTGCTGTAGTCGACATTGTTGAAAGCGATAAGCGATATACGAGCGGTTCACACAAATTCTTGCAGCGTGGGAGGGAATTTCTCGACTTGCCCGCCCACTCTTATGATCTGGCTATTTCACTTTTGTCGTTAAGCATGACCAATGATGTTCCGGGAGTGCTTAGCCAAATTCGCAGAATTTTAAAACCCGACGGTCTTTTTCTTGGTGTGATGGCTGGAACAGGAACTCTCGGCGAATTGCGTGAAAGCTTGTTGGAGGCAGAAACCGAACTTTATGGAGGAGTGAGTCCGAGGGTCTATCCTTTCGCCGATATTCGTGACGCTGGCGGTTTGTTGCAAAGAGCCGGTTTCGCTATGCCCGTCAGTGATGTCGAAAATCTCACAGTTCGTTACGATACAGCTTTCCACCTCATTGACGACTTGCGTGCTATGGGAATGCAAAACGCATTGATTGGACGGTCGCGCCGTCCTGTAGGTAGAAAATTCTTCCAACGTGTTGCAGAAATCTATGCCGAACGTTTCAGTGATCGGGACGGGCGTATCAGGGCGAGCTTCTCGTTTATCTGGCTTTCAGGCTGGGCACCGGACGAAAGCCAGCAAAAGCCTGCTCGTCCGGGAAGCGCAACAATTTCGCTTGTCGATGTTCTGGGCGATAAATCGGCTCATTGATAGCGCGTAATAGTTCGATAAACTTTCATTTATCTTTGAAAGCCGGATTAAGCGTTTTCCGGCTTTTTCGCAGGCAATAAAGAGGAATTCGGGCGCAACCGTTTTATGACGGGTGGATTTTCCTTCAAGTGTTGGTGAGTTCCTTGTCATTGTCCGATTCAAAAATCGTTTTATCGGTTTCATGTAAAATTTGGCTGGTGATTGTTGCTGCTGTCATTGATCCGTTCACATTCAAGGCCGTACGTCCCATGTCGATCAATGGTTCAATCGAGATCAGCAATGCAACCAATGTTACCGGCAATCCCATGGTTGGCAGAACAATCAGTGCTGCAAATGTTGCACCGCCGCCGACACCTGCCACGCCGATCGAGCTTAATGTCACGATGCCAACGAGTGTTGCAATCCATACAGGGTCAAGCGGATTGATGCCAACGGTCGGGGCTACCATTGTGGCAAGCATTGCCGGATAAAGACCGGCGCAACCATTTTGACCGATTGTGGCGCCGAAGGAGGCAGCAAAACTTGCAATTGATTGGGGAACACCGATGCGTTCGGTCAGGGCTTCGATATTTAAAGGAATGCTCGCGGCACTCGACCGGCTGGTGAAAGCGAATGTGAGAACCGGCATCACTTTTGAAAAGAAACGCAAGGGATTGATTCCGGAAAGTCCGAGCAAAAGTCCGTGGACGCAAAACATGATTGCAAGTCCCAGATAGGATGCAACGATAAAGGCCAATAATTTCAGAATATCTTCTGCATTGGACGTTGCTGAAACCTTGGTCATAAGGGCAAAAACACCATAAGGCGTGAGTAAAATGACAAGGCGAACCAGTTTCATGACCCAGGCTTGCAATGTGTCTATTGCCGAAATCACGCCTTTGCCTTTTTCCGGATTGTCTTTCATTAAACGTATCGCGGCAGCGCCCAGAAAAGCAGCGAAAATAACCACGCTGATGATCGAGGTCGGATTGGCGCCTGTAAGATCGGCAAACGGATTTTTCGGGATGAACGAAAGGATAAGTTGCGGCACACTCATATCGGCAACTTTTGACATGTAATTGGTTTGAATAGCACTCAGTCGGGCAGTTTCTGCGGTTCCCTGAACCAGTCCTTCAGCCGAAAGGCCAAAAAGATTGACCATCATGACGCCGACAAAAGCCGCAATCAACGTAGTGAACAACAAAATACCAATCGTGATCGTGCTGATTTTACCGAGCGACGACGCCGAATGAAGACGTGCAACGGCCGAAAGAATCGACGCGAATACCAGTGGCATGACAATCATTTGCAAAAGCAGAACATAACCATTGCCAACGATATTGAACCATTCGATCGACTTTTTCAGCCCGGCATTACCAAGTCCGTAGACGAATTGTAAAACAATCCCGAAAATGACACCGATAACAAGTCCGATCAGAACACGGCGGGAGAGGCTCCAACCGGTTCTGGACATCCTTGCGATAGCGATGAGTAGAAGAATGAATATGACGAGATTGGCGATAAAACCGATTATCATGAAAATCTGTCCCTTATGCCGGCATAACAGCACGTTTATATAAAATTATTTCCTAACACAGGATATAGGAGGCAGTTTCGTCGATCTCAAAGAAAGATATTTCAATAAATAAAGATAGTGAGCAAATTTATGCTATTAAAAATGTGGTTATTGAGAATCTTTTACCGTGGTGACTTGCGGGATCGGAGATTGTTTCACAGCACCGGTCATTGTTGTATAATCGACTTTATTCTGGAAAATCGATTGCGTGAATTCTGCATCCTTGCGATCACCCAACATCGGAACGAGAATGAGACCGAGTGCGACGGCAACGGATCCAAAAAGTAATACTATTCGCAAAACACCAGTTCCTGCCGATTGGGTTATGTCGTTACGGTTTGTTTTTGAAAACTCTTGGTGATGCATGATAATTCTCCAGAGTAATTATGAACTATGGTAAAAGTCACCTGTTAATAACCGCTTAACACAAAGCCGGCGTGACAAATTCACGTAAAACAAAGTAAACGATCAGTTAATATAGAATATCTTTCAGAATAGGTATTAACGGTTTATCGGCCGGTGGCATTGGATAGTGATCGAGATCTGCGGCCGAAATCCATTTGATATTTTGCCCTTCGGCTCCCTTTGCTATTCCTTGATAACGTCTGCATATATAGAGTGGCATAAGGAGATGGAATTTTTCATAAGAATAACTGGCAAAAGTGAGCGGTGAATGGCATTCTTCTTTTACAGTAATTGCCAATTCTTCATAAAGCTCCCGAATAAGAGCCTCTTCAGGTGTTTCCCCGGCTTCCAATTTTCCTCCGGGAAATTCCCATAATCCCGCCAATGATTTTCCTTGTGGGCGTTGAGCGAGCAGTACCCGATTATCTGTGTCGATCAATGCACAGGCAACAACTATGAGAATTGGTTTTGAGATTGTCAAACGCCCGGTCTCCAATATTGATAATGGTAGATTGTTTTGAAACCGGCCGCGGTATAGAGGCGCCATGCTGCACTGTTCAAAGTTTCAACCTGTAACCAGAGCCGTTCGATCGGTACGTCCACGGATTTACGCCTGATTGTACTCATCAGGCTTTGCAGAGCAAGACCACCCAATCCACGACCGCGTAGATCCGGCACGATTGCAAAATCGATAAGGCCTACCTGCCCGAAATCGTTCACAGTAATGATATTGCCGATCACACGGTCATCCCGTTGCAGCTCGTAAAATGTCGGTTTTCCCTTGATGCGTTTTAAAAGCTTGAAATAGATTTCGGCATATCGGTTTTCATGCGTGTGGTTACGCACGGTGAGTTTGCAATAGTCTTCAATTCCGATGGCTGTGAGTTTTACATCCGACCCTGAAATATGGGGGAGCGGCTCCAGAGCCATCACCGCTACATCTTTGAAATTTGCCCATCCGTTTTGCTTCAGCTCGTCGAATAGTTCGATCGGGGCAAGCGGTGTCAAACG
This sequence comes from Bartonella sp. B10834G3, assembly GCF_016102505.1. Taxonomy (NCBI): domain Bacteria; kingdom Pseudomonadati; phylum Pseudomonadota; class Alphaproteobacteria; order Hyphomicrobiales; family Bartonellaceae; genus Bartonella; species Bartonella sp. B10834G3. The sequence continues at coordinate 196,450 of NZ_JACFOM010000001.1, read as the reverse complement.
CAATGGCCGCCTGTAAACGCCATCTTCAAAACAGAGGCGCTTGACCCGTTCTTCGAGATTTTTATTATCATCAGGATCAAGCGGGGTAACCGAATTCACACGTGCCGAGGGAAAATCCGGCGTAGAGCGACAAGCCCAAACGCCATCATAAAATTCTTTTTCCGTAGGCCAGGCACGTGTGGAAAGTGCTTCGAGCCTGCGTATTTCGGCCAGAGTTGTACTCCGGCGTTCTCTATTATCAACTTCTGTAGTCACCATTAATCTCGACATATTCTTTGGTCAAATCGCATGACCATATCGTTGCAGAGCCATTGCCCAAGCCGATATCGGCTTTAATGACGATGTGGGAGCCTTTCATGTAGTTCGAGGCTTCCTCTTCACTATAATGGGGATCACGTTCACCATCAACCGCAAGACGGTGAGGCCCGAACCAGATCGACAACCGGTCACGATCAGCCTCCACACCGGCTTTGCCAACGGCCATAACCACACGCCCCCAATTGGCATCTTCACCAGCCACTGCGGTTTTTACCAATGGCGAATTGGCTATCGAACGTGCAATAATTTTTGCAGCTTCATTTGTTGTTGCACCTTCAACCCTGACTTCAATCAGATGGTGTGCGCCTTCACCGTCGGTGACAACTTGCAAAGAAAGCTCGTGTAAAATTTCATAAACCGCATCGGCAAGAATCGTGTAACGCGGGTCATTTTTTTGGGTAAGCGGTTTGATTTTTTCGTCGGCTGTACCAGTCGCAAATAAAAGCAGCGTATCCGATGTTGACGTATCACTGTCGACCGTAATGGCGTTGAAAGTATCACGAACCTTATCTGATAATATTTCCTGCAGGACGAGCGAATCGACTGGCGCATCGGTTACGATAAACGAGAGCATTGTTCCCATATCAGGGGCGATCATGCCGGCACCTTTGGCAATGCCATTGATGATGACAGGATGACCATCAAAATCGACAGTGCGTGTTGCAAGTTTGGGAAACGTGTCGGTTGTCATAATGGCTTTGACAGCCTCAAGCCATTTGTCTTCTTCAGCATTTTTTGCCATTTCGGGCAAGAGGCCGGTAAAGCGTGATGCGTCCATCGGTTCACCGATGACGCCGGTGGATGCAAGATAGATTTCTTCCGGAGTTGCGCCCAAAGCTTCGGCGGCCGCTTTTGCGGTAGCATTTGTTGTTGCAATGCCTTTTTTGCCGGTAAATGCATTGGCATTGCCTGAATTGATGACAACGCCGCGCGCAATTTTATGAGAGAGAATTTTTCTGCAATGGTCAACAGGAGCAGACGGGCATTTTGAACGTGTGAACACGCCGGCAACGCTTGCATTTTTATCAAAGACAATGAGAAGAAGGTCGGTGCGGCCTTTATATTTTATGTGTGCTTCTCGTGTGTCAAGACGGACACCTTTGATAATCGGCATTCGGGGATAAGTCTTTGGTGCAAGCGGAGAAATTTTACCAGCCATAGCAACCTCATTTAAAAAAGCGGAAATCTGAAAAACAATAATGCCGGACAAAGCTTTTGAAAAGGCAATTGTCCGGCATTTCAAAAATAAAGCCAAGTTTTATTGATCTTCTTCGTCGGATTGTTCACCGGGAAGGTCACCCGTATCGCTATCCGGTTGCTGCATCAATTTGGCAACGTTTTCGTCAGGATATTTGACATCCATTTTACCACGCAATTCGCCTATCAATTTGACGTAGCGTTCCCGTGCTATCATATTGCGAATACCGTCTTTGACATCGGCAAATGCAGGTGGCTGTTTCTCGCGACGGTCTTCAACCTTGATAACGTGCCAGCCGAACGGGCTTTCAACCGGTGTCTTTGTATATTCACCCACTTTCAAAGCAAAAGCGGCATCTTCAAACGGCTTGACCATTTGTCCGCGGCTGAAGTAACCGACATCGCCACCTGTTGTAGCAGCCGATTTTTCGCTCGATTTGGCCTTGGCAAGGTCATCGAATTTTGCGCCTTTATTCAGGCTTTTGATAATGTCTTCAGCTTCTTTTTTCGTCTTTACCAGAATATGGCGGGCGCGCACTTCCTGTTCTTTGGGAAGACCGGCGATTTCTTTTTCGTAACGCGCTTTGACATCATCATCGGTAATTTTATCGACAATGGAATTTTTGAAATAAAGCTGCTGAAGAACGTTATCACGCATAATAGCCATGCGTTTTTCGTATTCAGGTGTTTTGTCGAGACCATCCTTCAATGCTGAATCGGATAAAGTCTTCATATCGACATAAATTTTCAGAACGGTAATCCGGCGTTGCTGGTCGGGCAAACGGGCAAGTCCCGGATCAATGTCATTGGCCATAGCGTCAAGGTCGCCTGCGGTTACGTCTTTCCCGTCGACAACAGCCATTACATGCGAAGGATCAACAGGCTTTTCGGCTTGTGCAGCAGGCGCAGATAACGGTTCCGGCAATTTCGGTTGGGCAGCAGGAGCCGCAGCATTCGGCGTATCCGGTTGAGGCGTGTTCTGTGCTAGCGAACTCAAGCTTGTGCCAAGCAATAGAGCTGACGATAGCAACAGGGTAGTTGGAATGAATTTCATAAACGGTCTCCTTGTGAACGGACAAGCGTTCTGGACTGAAATTTTGGTTAAATTCGGGACAGTCATATCATGTTGTTCAGAAAGTTGATAAAAATGTTATGGGTTTTTAAGGAAAATTCACATCTTTTCTGTGGCTATTGTGTAAACGGGGTGTTGTTGCAATTTCCAAAATATGTGCAAAGTCTGTAGAAAGGGGTGCGAAGTCTGGAAAACAGGCGGGTTTTTACCCATATTTTCTATAGGCATAAACTTTGGTCTCAATGTTGACAGAAAAAGACTCCACACCTATCTGTGTCGTGAATATTGGGTAAACTTTAAGTTTTAAGATTTTATCGGCATTGGTGCACTCACAAGCGGTTGCACGCACTGCCGTTGAAGGTTAAAGCGTGTACGTCACTCAACAGGCGTTATAAAACGCCAGCAACTAACATCGGAAAGGACCAGAAATGGTCAGTTTAGGCGGCCTTGCGCGCAAATTATTCGGTTCAGCTTTTGAACGTCGCGTTAAATCTCTTCGACCAAAGGTTGCGGAGATCAACGCACTTGAAGAAAAATTCAAGAATTTGAGCGATAGCGAATTGCGGCAGAAGACCGATGAATATCGTAAAAGATTGCAGGAAGGGGAAACGCTTGATTCTCTCTTGCCGGAAGCTTTTGCAACAGCAAGAGAGGCTTCCAAACGCGTTTTCGGTTTGCGACCCTTCGATGTCCAGCTTATTGGCGGCATTGTTTTGAACAATCGCGGCATTGCGGAAATGCGTACCGGTGAAGGTAAAACCCTGATGGCGACATTACCGGTCTACCTCAATGCTCTGGAAGGCAAAGGGGTGCATGTCGTCACCGTCAATGACTATCTGGCAAAACGTGATGCCGAGACGATGGGCAAGCTCTATGGCTTTCTTGGCCTGACCACAGGCGTTATCGTTCATGATCTTGATAATGACCAGCGTCGCGCTGCCTATGCCTGCGATATTACTTACGGCACAAATAATGAACTCGGTTTCGACTATTTGCGTGACAATATGACATTCGACCGTAGCCAGATGGTGCAACGTGGCCATCATTACGCGATTGTCGACGAAGTTGATTCTATCCTTATTGACGAAGCAAGAACACCGCTTATCATTTCCGGACCGCTGGAAGATCGTACCGATTTTTATAAACAGATCGATACGTTTATTCCGCCGCTCAAACCGGAAGATTATGAAATCGACGAAAAGCAGAAGACGGCAACTTTCACCGAAGTCGGTACGGAAAAAGTTGAAAAAATGCTTGCCGAGGCAGGCCTGTTGAAAGGCCATGGCCTTTATGACATCGAAAATGTCAAGATTGTGCATCACATCAACAATGCATTGAAAGCCCATAAACTGTTTACGCGCGATAAAGACTATATTGTGCGTAATGGCGAGGTCATGATTATTGACGAATTTACCGGCCGTATGATGCCGGGGCGTCGCTATTCGGAAGGGCTTCATCAGGCTTTGGAAGCCAAGGAACATGTTGCTATCCAGCCGGAAAACCAGACGCTTGCCTCGATCACCTTCCAGAATTATTTCCGTATGTATGATAAATTGGCCGGTATGACAGGTACTGCGGCAACCGAAGCGGAAGAATTCGGAAATATTTATGGTCTTGAGGTGATTGAGATCCCGACCAATTTGCCGGTCAAACGTATCGACGAGAATGACGAGGTCTATCGGACTGTCGAAGAAAAATATCAGGCAATTGTTCGCGATATTCGTGCCTCGCATGAACGCGGGCAGCCTATTCTGGTCGGTACAACGTCAATCGAGAAATCGGAACATCTGGCTGATCGCCTGCGGAAAGATGGTATTACCGGTTTTAACGTATTGAATGCCCGTTATCACGAACAGGAAGCCTATATTGTCGCACAAGCGGGTGTGCCGGGAGCAATTACGATTGCTACCAATATGGCAGGTCGTGGTACCGATATCCAGCTTGGTGGCAATGTCGAAATGCGCGTTGAACAGGAATTGAAAGATGTTCCCGAAGGTCCTGAACGCGATGCGAAAATTGCAGCAATCAAAGAAGATGTTGCAAAATTGAAAGAAAAGGCGCTCGCTGCCGGTGGCCTTTACGTTCTGGCAACAGAACGCCACGAAAGCCGGCGTATTGATAATCAGCTACGCGGTCGTTCCGGTCGTCAAGGCGATCCCGGACGGTCGAAATTCTATCTGTCATTGCAAGATGATCTGATGCGCATTTTCGGTTCCAATCGTATGGATGGAATGTTGCAGAAACTCGGCCTGAAAGAAGGCGAGGCGATTACCCACCCGTGGATTAACAAAGCACTCGAAAAAGCACAGAAAAAGGTCGAAGCACGAAACTACGAAATCCGTAAAAATCTTCTCAAATACGACGATGTCATGAATGACCAACGCAAGGTTATTTTTGAACAGAGAATGGAGGTTATGGATTCCAAAGACCTGACCGATATGATCGCGGAAATGCGCGATGAAGTTATAGAGGATCTCGTTGAAAAATACGTGCCACACGGCACTTATTCGGAACAATGGGATGCTATCGGACTTCGCGACAAATTGCGCGAATTGTTCAATCTTGATTTACCGGTCGAGGATTGGGCAAAGGAAGAAGGGATCGCCGAAGAGCAAATATTGGAACGCGTCAAGAACGCCATGGAAGAACGGGCAAAAGAACGTGCAGAACGCTTCGGTCCGGAAGTTATGGCCTATTTCCGCAAAGCCATGTTGCTTGAGAGCATTGATACATTGTGGCGCGAACACTTGGTCAATCTTGACCATTTGCGTTCGGTCGTCGGGTTCCGCGGTTATGGCCAGCGCGACCCGCTTAATGAATACAAGACCGAATCTTTCGAGCTGTTTCAGGCGATGCTTTCCAATCTGCGGCGCGATGTGGTTTCCAAACTCATGCGATTTGAAATCGTCGAGCAGCCGAGCGAACCGGCACCACTTCCTGAAATGCATGCCGATCATCCTGAATTTAACGGTCAGGATGATGCGGAAGGCCTGATTTCGGTAGCTACTGAAAATGATACCGTTGTTGCTCCCTCAAAACGGGATCCGAAAGACCCGACAACATGGGGAAAGGTCGGACGGAACGAACTTTGCCCTTGTGGGTCGGGCAAAAAATACAAACATTGCCACGGTTCGTTTGTTTGAACCGGAAATGATAGTGCCCTTCCGGTCAGGTGTTGATAGGCAGCAAAAATTCCGGTGTTGAAAACCGGAATTTTGCTTATCTGAAAGTCCGGAATTTTGAATTGATGCGCAAAGTGCGCTCGTTTATGTCAGGCATGTTTGTTGTGGTTGAAAAATATGATAAATATTTATAAGTCGAATTTGTAAGATAAGATTTTTCTTTAAAATACAGTATAAGCTTGTCCGATCTGTTTTTTTAAAGATAATGTGCGGGGTAGAAGTTTGAACAAGAGTCCCGTTTCCTTTTACATGTAATGAAATTAACGGTTCTGAAGCTATCATGGAAGATAAACCCGATTATGAAAAAGAATTACGCAAAAGTGGCCTTAGGATAACAAGGCAACGACGTATTATTCTTGATCTTCTTAATAATAATCTGGATCACCCGAACGCGTTCGAGCTGTTCAAGCGGGCTAGCGAAAAGGACCCGACAATTTCATTGTCGACCGTTTATCGTACGATGAAAGCTCTGGAGGAAGTCGGGGCAATTGAACGGCACGAATTTGAAGGCGGACCATCGCGTTTTGAACAGAAAAACCGCGAGCATCACGACCATCTGATTGATATTGATACCGGCGATGTTATCGAATTTCGCTCCGATCTTATTGAAAAATTGCAAGAGGAAATTGCCCATTCGCTGGGCTATGACATTATCCATCACCGGTTCGAGCTTTATGGGAAAAAACGCAAACGTTAATGCCGCGTTTTGCGAGGAACACATGTTCTCGTGTTGACATGAATAATTCCAAATCATGACTTGTCGGGCATATTCCTGTTTTAGAAATGTCGTTTTGGCATTGGCAATCAGCATTTGCTGCATTATCACAGATTTGACCGGTCACAGCATATGACCATAAAAATAATGACCCATATCAACAAACAGGCCTTTTAAACATGGTTTCACTACCGCAAGAGCGCATGAATCAACTCGAAAAACATTTCGAGATGATTGAAAGCGAAATGGCTAATAATCCGGATGCCGAGACCTATGTAAAACTTGCTTCGGAATATTCCGAATTGCAACCGGTTGTGGGGTTGATACGGGAACTCAATAAAGCGCAGCATGAAGCCGATGATCTTGAGGCGATGCTGAAGGATCATTCAACCGATCCGGAAATGCGCAGCCTTGCGGAGGAAGAACTCCCAAGCATCAGGGATAAAATTGGCAAACTGGAACATGATGTCCAGATCGAGCTGTTACCGAAAGATGCGGCCGACGAAAAGAGTGCAATTCTGGAAATAAGAGCCGGCACGGGCGGCTCGGAAGCAGCACTTTTTGCTGGCGATCTTTTCCGCATGTATGAACGTTATGCGAGTTTGCACGGATGGAAAGTCGAAGTTGTTTCGGCAAGCGAAGGTGATGTTGGCGGATATAAGGAAATTATCGCTTCTGTCACAGGCAAGGGCGTGTTTTCGCGGCTGAAATTCGAGTCCGGTGTCCATCGTGTGCAACGCGTTCCGGAAACGGAAGCGGGCGGGCGTATCCATACTTCGGCAGCAACCGTTGCGGTTTTACCGGAAGCCGAAGAGATTGATGTTGAAATCAGGCCGGAAGATATAAGGATTGATACAATGCGTGCTTCCGGCGCTGGCGGTCAGCACGTCAACACAACAGATTCGGCTGTGCGCATCACCCATCTTCCAACAGGCATAATGGTTGTGCAGGCCGAAAAATCCCAACATCAGAACCGTGCGCGTGCCATGCAGATTTTGCGTGCCCGACTTTATGACATGGAACGGCAAAAAGCCGATACAGAACGGTCGGCTTCGCGTAAAAGTCAGGTTGGTTCCGGTGACCGCTCGGAGCGCATAAGAACCTATAACTTTCCGCAAGGTCGTGTGACCGACCACCGTATCAATCTTACACTCTATAAGCTTGATAGGGTCATGGAAGGCGAACTTGACGAGCTGATTGACGCACTGATTGCCGATCATCAGGCATCACTTCTTGCAGAACTTGGCAATAATGGCTGATAATGGCAAGCCTTTCTGAAGTTTTAAAAAAAACACGAAAACTGTTTCGCGACAAAAAGCTGGACAATGCCGATCTTGATGCACGTCTTCTGGTCGAGTTTATTACATCGACAACGCGAAAGGATGAAATTCTCAATCCCGATCTTCCCGTTTCGGGGAAAGCTTTGCAACGACTTGATGAAGCAATTATCGAAAGGCTGAAGGGAAAACCTGTCTATCGCATTATCGGAAAACGGGAATTTTATGGAATAGAGTTTCATTTATCTGTCGATACGCTGGAGCCGAGAGACGATACAGAGGCTCTCGTCGATCTGGTGTTGCCGGAAATTCGCGCAATCGTTTTGCGAAAGGGACAAGCCGAAATTGTCGATATGGGGACCGGAACAGGCGCTATTGCAATTGCTCTTCTTGCAAATGTAGACGGCTTGAAGGCAACTGCCGTCGATATAGCCGATGATGCTTTGGCAACGGCAACGTTGAATGCTGAAAATGCAGGTGTATCGGATCGTTTCACGTGTTTGAAAAGCGATTGGTTTTTAAGCCTTTCAGGCCGTTTCGATATGATTATATCGAATCCGCCTTATATTCCGGAAAGCCAAATTTCTTCACTTGCGATCGAAGTGAAGGAATATGATCCGTTACGAGCCTTGGCGGGAGGTCAAGACGGCCTTGATTTTTATCGGAAGCTCGCAGAAGGAAGCCGGCCATTTTTGCATCCTGATGGAAAAGTTGCGGTCGAGATCGGCAGAGATCAGGAAAAAGATGTGATCGCAATTTTTCGGCAAAACGGCTTTGAATTTATCAAAGCGCGCAAAGATTTGAACGGTATTTTGCGCGCCTTGTTGTTTTCGGTTTGTTAAAACCTTGCTCTAGCCTTCCGGACATTGATTATCCGGCGACAGCAACTTCTATTCTGTTTCACGCCGCCTCAAGAGATAGCAGAATACAAATTCGAGGATGACGAGCGAGCCGGTGAAAGCGATAACCATGTTCCAGCCGCCGTGGAACCAGAACCAGCCGCCAAATGCACCGATAAAGCTCGAACCGAGATAATAGAACAAAAGGTATAGCGCTGTTGCATGTCCTTTTGCTCCTATAGCTATGCGTCCCACCCAACTGCTCGCTACAGCATGGGCAGAGAAAAAGCCTATGGTGATACAGATAATACCGGCAACAAACCAGAAGAGGCTATTGGTCATGGTTAGAAGCAATCCGACCGCGAGGATGATAACCGAGATGAACAGTAATGAACTCCGCCGGTATTTATTGGTCAGGTTTCCGGCAATCGGTGAAACAATAATACCTGAAATATAGCTCAGGAAGATGAAGCCGATCTCGGTCGGACTAAGAAAGAACGGTGCTCCGCTCATACGAAAGCCCGTATAGTTCAAAATCGCAACAAAATCACCGAATACCAGAGCAATAAACAAATAGATGTAAAGCAACCGTACCGAACCGATATGGCCAATCCAGGCTCTCACATGGTGATGGATATTGATGCCGTGTACGGGAACAAAATATTTCGACGGTGGCAATAGAAAATAGAAAGCGATAGCTGCGACAAGGTCGATAATACCGATAATGGCCAATGCCCATTGCCAATTGAACCATTCGATCAGGCTTCCCATGCCAACCCGCCCCATCATGCCACCGAACGCCGTACCGCCGACATAAAGCCCCATAATTTTTCCAAATCCTCGCGGTGCGATTTCTTCGGCAAGATAGGCCATAGCAACCGCCGGCACGCCTCCTAAGAGAATGCCTTCCAAAGCACGAGCAACAAGCAGCCAATGCCAATTTGTTGCAAAGGCCGCGACAATGTTCAGAATAGAAGCACCGATCATTGATACGGTCATCAAACCGCGGCGGCCAAGCGCTTCTGAAAAGGCACTTGAAAGGAGAATGGAAAAAGCCAGAAAGCCGGTTGATATTGAAAGAGCCAGCGAACTGTTCGCTGGCGTTATGTGATAGTGGTTTGCCAAGGATGGCAGCAACGGTTGGACACAATAAAGAAGAGAGAAGGTGGCAAAACCGGCAAAAAACATTGCCACACTTATACGTTTATATTGAGCGGTTCCGCTTTGCACACCAGGTTCAGCCCCGTTGGCTGTTGAGGTAGTCATTTTAAACTCCGAATATCTACCTCCCCCCGATTTTTCCGCTATTATGGTGGAAAGCAATAATGCAAAATCGTTGAAAGTTAAATTCAATTCCAAGGACTGAAGCGTCAAAAATAAGTGACTGTCTAAAACGCAATTCTGCCTGATTTTTCTGCAAAAATCCAGACGGGCAAAATCAAAAAATTGCGCGTTATTTTTAAAATATATTGACGTAAATTTTATGTCGGATACTATATCTAGTGTTCGAGGTTCTCCTTGATTCGAGTTTGAATGAAGGAGCTAAGAGGGAATTCGGTCATTCTTCAAAAAGCCGAAGCTGCCCCCGCAACTGTAAATGGTGTGTCGAAACCGTATGCCACTGGGGTTTTACCTTGGGAAGGTGGTTTTGACGTTGCAAGCCATAAGCCAGGAGACCTGCCTTGGATTGAATGTCAACAGACGGGGTGTTCTGGTAATGGCCTTTCCGGACAAAATTTTCCGGTATTTTGGCTTAGCCATATGCCCCCTATTACTTCGGGAAGGAAGTTTTATGTCCAAGATTCGTAAACATTTTTCTTGATCCGGTAAAGTCTGCCTTATCCGCGCAATTAATCAACATGCCCTTTGTGCTGCTTTTTGTCCACAGAAAGCAGGCGGGGTTCTATGACCAAAATCAAGAAAGAAAATCATGAAAATTACAATTTATAGCAAACCGTCTTGCGTGCAATGCAAAGCAACTTACAAGGCTTTGGATAATAAACATATTTCCTACGATATTGTCGATCTTTCCAAAGATGCGGAAGCTTTATCCTATATTGAGAGTCTGGGATATAAAATGTTGCCAGTGGTTATTGCCGGAAACAATCACTGGGCCGGTTTCCAACCTGATAAAATAAACGGGCTCGAATGATATGGCACTCCTTGTTTATTATTCGAGTGCGACCGGCAATACCGATTATTTTGTGCAACAAATCGGTGAGCCATCTTTAAGACTTTTCAAAAAAACTGCAATTCCGAAAGTGCTTGAACCCTATGTTCTTGTAGTACCGACTTACGCCGGTGCCAAAGGCGACGGGGCAGTGCCCAAAACGGTCATCAATTTTCTCAATGACAGTGAAAACCGGCAATTTCTTAAAGGTGTTATTGCCGGTGGAAATCGTAATTTCGGCTGGGCTTATGCACTTGCCGGAAAAGTCATTTCTCAAAAGTGTCGTGTGCCCTGGCTTTATAGTTTCGAGCTCAGGGGGACAACAGAAGATGTGAACCTTGTCAGACAAGGATTAGGAAAATTATGGAAACAGATAGCGCAGAAAAAACAGACACTTTAGATAGTGACAAAGATTATCATTCTCAAAATTATCATTCCCAAGATTATCATTCCCAAGATTATCATTCATTGAATGCAATGCTCAATCTTTTTGACGATAACGGCCTCATCCAGTTCGATAAGGATCGTGAAGCCGTACGGCAATATTTTTTGCAGCACGTCAATCAGAATACGGTGTTTTTTCATGATCTTGAAGAAAAGATCGATTATCTCGTGCGTGAAGGATATTACGAGAAAACCGTTCTCGACCGTTATGACTTTGCTTTTATCAAAAAAGCTTTCAAACGTGCTTATGCGTTCAAATTCCGTTTCCCTACATTTCTTGGCGCCTTCAAATATTATACGAGCTACACGCTCAAGACTTTCGACGGGAAAAGATATCTCGAACGTTACGAAGATCGTGTCGTTATGGTAGCGTTGACACTTGCTACAGGCGACAAAAAATTCTGCGAAAGGCTTGTCGACGAAATGATGACCGGTCGCTTTCAACCGGCAACACCAACGTTTCTTAATGCCGGTAAAAAACAACGCGGCGAACTTGTTTCCTGTTTTCTTCTGCGTGTTGAAGACAATATGGAATCGATCGGTCGGGCAATCAATTCTTCTTTGCAACTTTCAAAGCGCGGTGGTGGGGTTGCTTTGTGTCTCACCAATATCAGGGAGCAAGGCGCACCGATCAAGCAAATACAAAATCAGTCGTCCGGCATTGTGCCGGTCATGAAACTTCTTGAAGACGCGTTTTCTTACGCCAATCAATTGGGCGCAAGGCAGGGGGCAGGGGCAGTTTATTTAAGCGCCCATCACCCCGATATTATGCGTTTTCTGGATACCAAGCGGGAAAATGCCGACGAAAAAATCCGCATCAAAACGCTCTCGCTTGGAGTGGTCATACCCGATATTACTTTCGAGCTTGCACGCAATAACGAGGATATGTACCTTTTTTCACCTTATGATGTAGAGAGAGTCACGGGTAAAGCCTTATCCGACATATGTTTGAGCGAATACTATCGCAAATTCGTTGACGACCCGCGCATAACCAAGAAAAAAATCAATGCCCGCGATTTTTTCCAAACTCTGGCCGAAATCCAGTTTGAATCGGGTTATCCCTATATTGTGTTTGAAGATGCGGTCAATCGCGCCAACCCCATTGCCGGACGCATCAATATGAGCAATCTTTGCTCCGAAATTCTTCAAGTCAATGAGCCAAGCACATTGAATGCCGATTTGAGCTATCGTCACATTGGTAACGATATTTCATGCAATCTGGGTTCGCTTAATATCGCCAAAGCCTTCCAGTCCGACGATTTCGGCAAAACAGTTGAAACAGCAGTTCGTGCCTTAACAGCGGTTTCCGAAATGAGCGACATTGTTTGTGTGCCATCAATTGAAAAAGGCAATCGCGAGGCGCACGCTATCGGCCTCGGTCAAATGAACTTGCATGGTTTTCTTGCCAAAGAGCATATTTATTATGGGTCTCCGGAAGCACTCGATTTTACCAATCTCTATTTTTATACAGTTGCTTTCCATGCGTTGAGAAGCTCGAACCTTATTGCCAAAGAAAAGGGCAAAACATTTCAAGGTTTTGAACAATCAGCCTATGCCGATGGGCGTGCGTTTAAAAAATATCTTACTCAAAAGTTCGAGCCGGAAACACAACGCATCAAAAAGCTTTTTGCCGATCGCCATTTCATAATTCCCACTGTGAAAGACTGGCAGGAGCTTGAGCAATCGGTAAAAAAATGGGGGCTTTACAACCGTTATTTACAGGCGGTTCCGCCCACCGGCTCGATTTCCTATATCAATAATGCCACAGCATCCATTCACCCGATTGTTGCAAAAATAGAAATACGCAAAGAAGGCAAGATCGGTCGTGTCTATTATCCGGCCCCTTATATGACCAATGATAATCTTGAATATTATCAGGATGCTTATGAAATAGGACCGGAAAAGATCATTGATACTTATGCCGCAGCCGGTCAGCATGTCGATCAAGGCTTGTCATTAACACTGTTTTTCCCAGATACAGCCACTACGCGCGACATTAATAAAGCGCAAATCTACGCCTGGAAGAAAAAACTCAAAACCATCTATTATGTGCGGCTACGCCAAAAGGCATTGAGCGGAACCGAAGTTGAAACCTGTGTTTCCTGTAGCCTTTAAGGATAATTTCCGATGCTAACAAACCATTTGAAAACCATTCCAGCGATCAACTGGAATAAAATTGAAGATGAAAAAGACCTTGAAGTCTGGAACAGATTGACAGGAAATTTCTGGCTTCCGGAAAAAGTCCCACTTTCCAATGATGTCCCGTCATGGGCAAGTTTGACACCGGCAGAACAGCAATTGACCATCCGCGTATTCACCGGACTCACTCTGCTTGACACCATGCAGAATTTTGTAGGCGCAATTTCGCTTTTGCCGGATGCGATCACTCCCCATGAGGAAGCGGTGCTTACCAATATTGCTTTTATGGAAGCAGTCCACGCCCGTTCCTATTCGTCGATATTTTCAACCCTTTGTCTGACAAAAGATGTCGATGAAGCCTATTGCTGGTCGGAAGACAATGCTTTTCTTCAAAAAAAAGCGGAACTCGTTCTTGATTATTATAACGGTAATGATGCTTTGAAGCGAAAAATTGCCTCGGTTTTTCTGGAAAGTTTTTTGTTTTATTCCGGCTTTTATTTGCCGATGTATTGGTCAAGTCGGGCAAAACTCACCAATACTGCCGATCTTATCAGGCTTATCATTCGTGACGAAGCAGTGCACGGTTACTATATCGGTTACAAGTTTCAAATCGGCTTTAACAAGCTTCTTCAAAGCGGGCAGAATGAAATGAAAGATTTTGCCTATGGGCTTTTGATGGAGCTTTACGACATAGAAACAAAATATACCGAACAGCTCTATGACGGGGTGGGATTAAGCGAAGAAGTGAAGGTGTTTTTGCATTATAACGCGAATAAGGCATTGATGAATCTGGGATTCGAGCCTTTGTTTCCTCCCGATATTTGCAAGGTCAATCCGGCTATTCTTTCAGCTCTCTCACCAAATGCAGATGAAAACCATGATTTCTTTTCAGGCTCCGGATCATCTTATGTGATCGGTAAAGCGGTAGCGACAGAAGACGCTGATTGGGACTTCTGATAAAATATTTCATAAAAAAGGAGAGAATGCTTCTCTCCTCTTTTTCAACAGCGGTAAAACAAAAACGATTATCAAATAAAATAAAATATAAAAATTCGTATTGGCGAAATGTAACGCGTTTGAATGTCAACTATGTTAATAGTCCCCGTTGAATAAAAGCTATGCTGATAGCGAATGCAAACGGCAAGCTAAAATAACCAATTGCTATGAGAGAACAATCACGGAATTATTCTCTCATAATGGCAGGATTGCCGTTCATGCAAACAGCTATGTTCAACTTCACGAACGGGCTATTGGAAAACGCGATAGGGTGATGACGCACGATTCGATGACTTCCTGCTTGTACCGGTAGAGTTTGGCAGGTCTGCCGCCGGTTTGTGTCTCGCGCTCACCGACTTCTTCGATAATGCCCTGATGTTCCGTCAAGCGCCGGAAATTAGGTTTATGAAGGCGTCTGCCGATGATGGCTTCGACCGTTTTTTGTAACTGTAACAGAGTAAATTTTTCCGGAAGCAGCTCAAAAATAACAGCTCTATATTTGATTTTCCGTCTTAATCTTGCGATAGCGGTTGCAAGAATACGTCGGTCATCGGCAAACATCGGCGTGCCGGCATATAACGTTCCGCCCGCTTCGGCGATCAAACCGGCTTCGTAAAGAAGCTCATATCTTTGAAGGATGAAATCTTCGTTCCACGAAAAACCGTCACATCCGAAAAGAAAAGAAATTCTGCGCTTCTTGAATTCACAATTTGTCTTGTCTTTATCGGCCCATTGATAGAGTGCGGCAATAATTTCATCAACGCATGGATGTTTTCCGTTACGGCAATCGTCCCAGGGAAAGTGCTCATACCAATTATGCCATTCGACTTTCGGTAAAATTCTTTCGTGTTCGCGAACCAACCCCAGATAACTTACAGACAATGTATTGGGGTATTCATCCGACGATAAGCGGTCGCGATTGGTAAATGTATAAAGTTGCTCAAGAAAATCGACCGGATAATCTGTCCGGGTTTTGACCCAATCGCGAATAGTCGATTGTAAACTTTTGTGATCGGATTCGAGTGGCCCAGAGGGAAGTTTCTGTTCCGGTCCCACGGTAATGACTTTGGGCTGTCCATCAGTAACGGCAACAATAACGGCGATAAGCTCAATCTTGGAGAGCGCTGTGTGTGTGGTTTGAATTGTCATTTTTCAAAAATTTTGCTGTGGTTTAAAGTTTAAGGAAATATAAGTCGAGGGAATTCGCCGATTTTACATTTCTTCATGGAAAAACTCCCTTCCAGTGTAAGAAGGGAATTTTTTTCGCATATAGAGCGCCGATTTGACTCGCCAAGACTACTCTGGAACAAAAAACAATTTATTGCCGAATTTGACCGCAAAAACGCAACAGATGTTAGAAAATTGATGTTGTATAGAATTTTGTATTTTGTTTTTTGGATTTTACGGAAAATTTTTTATGTGCGTAAAAGCATCTGCAAGCAATTCTAATCCGGTTGATAACCGAAAATAGGAAAAAACCGGACATTGCTTGTCTGAAAATTATAATAGAGGTTTTCAACATCATTAACTGACAAGTAAATGCGGAATTAATTTTTTCTCGCGAAACCCGAAATGGTGAAAAGTTACAGACTATTTAAAAGTCTGGAGGCTGTTGACAGAGTGTAAAACGATCAGGGAAAAAGTGAAACCGTTTGAAAGAGAGTGGAACCGTTTGATAGTGTGTGAATTGTGCAAGCAGTTGTTTTAAAACTTAATCAGTCATTTATAACAAAACCGGCTCGAAAGCCGGTTTTTGCAGTTACAGATTCCATTTTTTCGTTTAACGATGATTTACAGGTGAACCATCGCCGAAATGCGCCTCTGTTGCCGAAACGCCATGGGCGGCTTCGCCGGATTTCGGTGCGTGGCCAATCACATAACTGTCTTCAAGCGAACCGTCGCCAAAACCGTTGGCGCGGGTATAGGCACGCGAATTGCCGGTATAACCATGGTTGACACCAGATTGGGCTGATGCCCCGATAACATATGTATTGACTGGCGAACCATCGTCAAAAGCATAACCACTGGCATAGGCGCTGCTAACACCACATAAACTTGCAAGCGCAATAAACATCAATTTTTTCATTTTATTCACCGTCTTTTTGAGCCCTTAGCTGCGGCTAACGGCTTTCATTAAATTCTATAGAGCTGGACTTATTTTCCATGCTTTCTAATGCCTATATCTTCATTGCGAGGAACAATCTCAAATCACTTTAAAATGTCGCGATCACGTAAACGTGATATTTAAAAAGGGGTTATAAAACAGTGTGTTAATATGTCCGGATTATCAACCTTGCGAAATATTAGCCGAATTATATCACAAGCTTTGTGAAGTGGCTTCAAGCGGCTTTTATCCGGTCGTGATCGAGGCCCGCCAAAAGTTCATTTTTGCAGTTTATTTTTTGAGTTCATTTTTTGGAAGCGTGTTTTTCAGGGCTGTTTTTTGTCTCACAAGCCGCAAGCTTTGTTCAAATTTTTCTATTTCCTGTTTCCTCGACTGTTCGGAAATAATCCGCAGTAAATACGAGGGGTGAACAGTTGCAAGAACGGGTATGTTTTCTTCAGTTGAAATGAGTCTGCCTGCAAATCGGGTTATAGGTGCGATTAATCCCGTTAGTGAAAACAGGGCCGTGCTCCCCATTGCAACAATGAGCTTCGGTTTGACGATTTCGATTTCTTTCATCAGCCACCAACGGCAATGTTCGATTTCGGTGCGATGGGCTTTTTTATGAAGGCGTTTGCGCCCTTTAAGTTCATATTTGAAGTGTTTGACAGCGTTGGTCATGTAAACTTCATCCCGTTTTAGCCCCACCTTGCGGGCAGCCTGGTCAAATACTTGTCCTGCCGGCCCCACAAACGGTCGGCCAACAAGATCTTCACGGTCGCCCGGTTGCTCTCCGACAATCATAAGAGAAGCATTTTCAGGGCCTTCACCACAGACAGCCTGCGTCGCCGAACAATGTAGGGGACAGCGCTTACATTGTCTGATGCCTTCATCGAGAATATCCAATGTTTCCGGTATTGTGGCAGATTGAAAATTTGTTTGAAGGCTATTTTGCCCAAACTTTCCGCTCAAGCGGGAATGGAAGCGGGGCGGTGATAGAATTGGTTGTTGCTCCATGTCCCTGATACGCCTTTCGGCATTGCCGACGAGACTATCAATCATTTGCGCTTCCGGAAGATTGCCCCAATATTTTTTAGGCATATGGCTTTGCATAGTTTTCACTTTCAGCCTTGCCGGATTGAAAATGCTGGCAAAATAGGTTTTCCAGAGGTCTTCGAGTTCATCTTTGCTTTCCGGTTTTTTAAGAACCGGTTCGCCTATCAAAAATGTGCCATTACAATAATATGCACTGCCTTTCGGCGTTAGAATTTGCCAATCCATGTCGCCAAAACGTTTACAAAAGAAAGGGGTAGCTTCTGAAACAATGAAATGTTGCGGTTCATACCATGCCGTAAAACATCGCCTGAAGCTATCGGGATTGATGTTTCCAATTTCATTGAAGCGTAAAAACGCATGCATATGGTGAATATCGTGGCAAACAGCTTTTTGCCGCGATAAAGCGGTTGCAATATCACTCTCGTAAATTTTTTCGAGAACTGTCTTGTCCTGCTGCAAGCGATAGAGAAGGCGATATAACAATGCCGCCGAATCTTCGCTTTCATGGCAGATGACGTTTTTTGCAAGATTAAGGAATTGTTTCGGTACAAAAAACTTTTGCGTTTTTTGGCGTGTGTCGGGATTTTTTGCCGAAGGCGAAAAGTTATCTGTTTCGTCGAATAAAGCCGGTTTTGACTTATAGCGCCAAAAAATATTTTCCGGACATACTTGTTCCTGCAATAGCAGGCGCGCCTGTTTTCGCCATTCGTCAAAATTTCCCTGATTTTCGAGAACAACAGTTTTCATGTCGAAAAAAGATCAAGTTGGGTGGGGCGCGCACGAAAGCGCTCGACAAGGTGGGAACTGTCGAGAAGGTGTTTCGGTGTCCAGCGTTCGGCAATGACAAAAGGTTTTATTTTTTCAAGGCTGATATGGAATGTTTTCAAATCGGAAAAATCAAGCCGCTTGAATCGTCGTGCCGCCAATATCCTTTTGACATTACGTACCCCAAGACCGGGTACTCGCAACAGCATTTCCTTGTCTGCCTTGTTGATGTCGACCGGAAACCGGTGGCGGTTTTGTAATGCCCAGGCGAGTTTAGGGTCGAATTCGAGTTCGAGCATGCCGTCATTTGCTTTCGTGGTTAGCTCTTCCATTGAAAAACCGTAAAAACGATAGAGCCAATCAGCTTGATAAAGCCTGTGTTCTCTTAAAAGCGGCGGGCGTTTGACGGGAAGCAGGTTTGAAGCATCCGGAATAGGGCTGAATGCCGAATAATAAACACGTTTTAGCCGGTATCCCGAATAAAGCTCGGCGCTTGATTTCAGGATTGTGGCATCATTGGCATCGTCGGCACCGATAATCATTTGCGTGGACTGTCCCGCAGGCGCAAAACGTTGCGTTTTTTTAGTCTGCAAAGTCGCATCCTTCGAGGCTTCTATACCAATTCTCACATGAGCCATGGCTTGTTTGATTGTCAGAATCTTTTTTTGCGGTGCAAAGCGGTTGATGCTTTTTTCTGTTGGCAATTCGACATTGATTGAGAGGCGATCTGCATAACGCCCCGCTTCCTTGATGAGTGCATCCGAAGCATCCGGAATCGTTTTCAAATGGATATAGCCGCCAAAATGGTGAATGGTGCGCAAATCGCGCGCAACTTTAACCAGTTCTTCCATAGTCTGGTCTGCCGATCGGATAATGCCGGACGACAGAAACAAACCTTCGATATAATTTCTACGATAAAATTCGAGTGTCAAAAACACCACTTCGTCGGTGGTAAATCGCGCCCGCTCGACATTGCTTGACGACCGGTTGACACAATAGGCACAATCAAAAATGCAAAAATTGGTGAGCAGAATTTTTAACAGCGAAACACAACGGCCGTCAGGAGTAAAGGAATGACAAATTCCCGCATTCGCGGTTGACCCCAAACTGTTTTTTTGGGGCGACGGGCGCGTGGAACCGCTAGACGCACAAGAAGCATCATATTTGGCAGCATCAGCCAGAATTGCCAATTTCTGTTTAAGCGTTTTGACCATTTATGTTCACTATTTGTTCTTTTTTATCAATATAGATGTGAAAAGCGGGAAGTAAAGGAAAAACGGCAAGTCACGACGAGCGGACATCAATAATTCGCCGTAATATCCGCATCAGGCCGGATAAAGCCGGTTCAATCCGTCAAATTGTTCCCCATTCTGTTCCAGTTTGTAACGTTACCGCTGTGAATGATTTGAGCGAACGTTAATAATAAGCCCTGAATGAACAATCTATCGAATAAAAATGCTGTCGCCTGAACTTCCATAAAACAAATAGTTTTGTGATAATTCGGGTGAGGAGATTTCATAAGGTTTTGCGTGGTTTATGTGTTGCGCGCCATTTTTGCGATAAGCCGTAAGCCAGTCCGAAAACCGCCGACACCAGAGACCCGCCAAGGATTGCGAGTTTCGCCGCTTCCAATTGTTCCGCGTTGGAAAATGCCAGAGTTGCGGTAAAAATGGACATGGTAAAGCCAATTCCTCCCAATAATCCGACGAGAGCCATTCCATGCCAATTTATTCCTGCCGGAAGGCGGCAAAGGCCAAAACGCACGGCAATGAAACTGAAAAGTACAATGCCGAGCGGTTTACCTATAAGGAGACCAAGCCCTATACCAATCATAATGATAAAGGAAGAATGATTGTCAAAATCGACATCGGAAATATTGATACCCGCATTGGCAAGCGCAAAGAGGGGCATAATGAGAAATGAAACCCAAGGATTGAACGCGTGAACAAGCCTTGATACCGGCGCATCAATTGCTGCCAAACTCTTGCCTATTTCAAGAAGAGCAAAACGGCGCTTTAAAGCGCTGTCTTGGGGGTTTTCATTTTTCAATATCTCCAAAGCGTAAGACATTCGGTTGACAGGCGCAATCAGTGAACGGGGGGCAAGTGCCGGTGTCAATAATCCCGCTATGACACCTGACAGGGAAGGGTGGATTCCGCATATCATCAGTGCGAGCCAGAGGAGACCGACGGGAAGAACATAAATCAGTGCCGAATTTATTCCTATCCATTGCAAAAAAACAATGATGATAATTGCAAGACATGCAAATGGCAGACCTGCGAGACCAAAACTGCCGGAATAAAAAATTGCGATAATCAAAATAGCGATAATGTCGTCAATCGTGGCGAGCGCAAGCAAAACGATTCTTAAATTGTTTGGAACCGATTTTCCCAAAAGCGCCAGAATGCCGATCGCAAAGGCTATGTCGGTTGCAGTGGGCACAGCCCAACCATGGCTCGTTGGTGGCATAGGATTGGTAGAAAAATAAATGATCGCCGGTATTATAACGCCGCCAATAGCCGCAACGATGGGCAATAAAGCCTGACGAAATTCGCTCAAGGCCCCTTCATGAATTTCCCGCCTTATTTCCATGCCTGCAACAAGGAAAAAAAGCGTCATGAAACCGTCATTCACCAGAAAGTGCAGGTCTTTGGAGAAGGAAAATCCGAAAGCTTCTATCGAAATTTTTTGTTGCCAGAATTTCTGATATGCGGTCGCATAAGTCGAATTGGCAAGCAAAAGAGCGACAAATGTTGCTATAACGAGAACAACGCCCGCCATCGCTTCAATATGAAAAAAATTGCGACAGGCTGAAAATATTTTTTCGGCAATAGCAGAGGCACGGTTAGGCAGGCGGCGGGATATATTATTCATGGCAAGTTCCTATGTGCTGGCGGCCCGACCAGCTTGAAACCTGCCCGAAACAATTTATCGGACACCCGTTGGCAACTATATAAAAATGACAGAAAACTACAATAACAATCTTCTATTTTTTATTGTCCGACATTTGTCAGAACAGAATAAAATTCCGGTTATCAATCTTTGAACGATTTATTGAAGTATATTATAATGAATTGTTTTATATAAATAAAATTTATAAAATTTTAAAAATAAACAAAAATAAAATAACGGAGGGTATTTATTAAATATAGAATAATATTATTGGATGAAATTATTATAAAGGGGATATGATCCCCTTTATAAAACGGAATTTAGGTCTTTCAGTTTTCGTTTTTTACCGTAAGGTTTACTTTGTTGAGCGCAGTTGCAAGATCGTTTTGCAAGGCTGTTTCAAGATCGGTAGCCGTTAGCCCTTTATTATCCTTGGCTTCAAGCGATATTTTAAGCGTTCCGGGTTTTTTAGCGAAAGCACCGAAAGCAGATGAAATTTTTTGTGCTTCATCATGATCTTTCAAAAGCATTGCCGGACTCTTGGTCATAACGACATAAAAGTCTTCATAAAGTTCCTGCTTGAGATCGTGTTTATTGTCATTCAAATTCTGGGCAAGATAGGTAAACAATTTGTCGATGAAGCCGAAATCGGAATAACGCATATCAGCTTTGGTGATGCCAATCCGGTTTGCGGCGTCAAGGGACGCATCCTTATCACCGGAAAACAATGCGGGTTCGGCATTGATGATTGTTGCCGACATCTGCCCCGAACCGATGCAGTTAGCAGTGAAAGAAAGATCGTTCAAAGCAAGCGTTTTGCCTCTGGAATTATAGGAAAAATCAATTTTTCCAGAAAGATCCAGTGTTTTGAAGCCCATATTTCTCAAAATTTCAAAATCTTTTTGCGGCATTTCGGATGTGTTGAGCGAAAGGCCGTTGAGCGACACAAGCAGACTTTCGGGAACCGGCTGATTCCATTCGCGTGGTAGAAGTTGAAATGAATTGAGGCTTGCTTTGATTTTCGGCAAATCAATATCAGCTTTTTCAACTTCAGCATCAATGGCAGTTATTGCCGAAACAAGTGTTACAAGCAGTGCGTTTCTTGCCGCCTTTTCATTTTTTTCATCCCCGCTCTTCTTGGCTTCAAGATAGGTTCTGGCCAGAGTTTCCGGTACGTCCTGCATCGGGTGCATCTTCAAGCCGTTGGTTTTAAACTTGTCGAGTGAAAAATGCGCATTGCGGTTTGTGCCTTCATACACATCAATTGCAATATCGCCTAATTCGACAGGACCGAAGACCGTCCGCCCCACCTTGTCGGGTTTGATCTTTCCGGCGAGGATCGAATAGGCGTAACCGACATCAATGTCATCGGCCCGCATGGCATTGCTTTTGCCGATAAGGCGAAGACCGTCGGCGCTATTTGTATCGGAATTTTTCAAACCGACATTGGTGCTCATGCCGTCAATGCCGACAGAGCCGATATTGCCTGCCTTCAAATTTGAAAGCCAGAAGCCCTTAATGTCCAGTTTTTCTGTCTCGCCGTTGGGATTGGCAAGAGATACTTCTATGTTCGGCGCGTTAACGGATGATACATCAACCCTCTTCAGGGCTTGTAAAACATGGGATTCGATTGATGTATCCTTGTCTTTAAGGGTTATGCCACTGAGAGTCACTTCCGGAATTTCGACGTGAATATTCTCTCGTTTCAAGTCGATATTGTAGATCGTGAATGAACCGGGGACAAAGCCAACCGGCGGACGACCGGAAATGGCACCGATTTTAAGCGTAACGCCTTCAGGCACCGGAAGTGTCACATTTTTGAGGTTGACATTACCGGCAACTGTCACTTCCGATTGATCGGCCTTGACACCATGTTTTACCATCTCGTCTTTGACAAAGCTGTTGAGGTAAGGAGCTGCCATATAAAAAGCGCCGACAGCCAATATGGCCAGAATGACCACGCCTCCGATAATATAAATTAACCAGCGTTTGAGTGTTGCTATCAACCAGCCACCGAAATTGGCCATTCTTTTCTTCCAGTCTTAATGTTGTACGTCTGCGCTCAAGTCGATCTTGTCGAACAGGCTCAACGGCGCAATTCGAGCCGCTAAAAAGTCTGCCAATCCGACACCTTGTCCGGATTTTGCTTTAGCATGGATATTCAAAGTTCCACCGCTTTCTAAAAAGTTTTGCACTGCTTCGCCAAATTTTTGTGAATTTTCCGCACCGAGGAAAATTGCAACAGCCAACCTGGTTTTGACAGCCGCCTCCTTGCGTTTGTCAGCAAATTTTTCGCCTGTATTCGCATCATAAAATTTTGCAAAACGATCAAGAAAATTATCAGCGTTTACGGTCAAGTCCATGCTCTTTGCATGTATGACAAGACCTGCCGCGGCAATAGTCATAACATTATCCGAGAAAAATGCCGGATCGACATTGACGAACGAGCCTTTAAGAGACCAACGTCCTATGTCGGGATAATCCATAGTCAACTCCTTAATATCAAGAGTTTCATTGTCGGCGTTCCATGAACCATCAAAAATAAAATCCTCTGATATTGTCTTATAGCCGAGCTGACTGAGCAATCCACTGTTTGTTGTTTTAGAAAAGCCTAACTCGGTTAAAATGGGGAATTTCTTATCCCAATCTGCCGCAGAGCCTTGCAACCCTTTCCAGTCTATTTTCAGTGATGTCGGAATGGCTCCCAAGCTGAAATTCGCTTTCACGTCCAGAGAATTGAATGTGACAGGCGAGTTGTCAGAGCCGTTTTCCGAAGGCGGAGGCAATAATGAAAAACCGGACAGGTGAATAGTGTCGAATTGCGGCATCAAAGGAAGGTTCTCACTTTGAAGAAAAGCTTTGAAAACACGGCTGATACTATCAAAATCGCCTTTGTCCAATTTGTCCAATTTGGTCAGCATGTCGTTAATATGAGGAAAACGCAGTTGCGAGATTGAAAAATCGTCAAGCGTTGCTGTCTCGTTGTCTCTGTCTATGGTTTTTATGCCTTTCAACGCGATGTCGAATTTGCCATTATTGTAAGTAAAAGAGCTGTCTTGAACATTTGCGCTGCTATCGGGGTGTTTTATAGCGAGTCCGGTCAAATGTATATCGGCAAAGCCGATAGACGGGATAACGGCAAGTTTCTCGGTGAGCAATCTTGCCTCATCAGATTTGCCGATGCTGCTATTGCTATCGGCATTGTCAAGCTGTTTGACCATTTCCGAAAGGGAAAATGGCAGTCGACGCACCGAAATTTTTGTTCCGGAAATTTTTTCGATCGTTGTATTGCCGGCGTTCTCGTTATCTATAACGTCGTCAATCGACAAAGTTTGAACTGACCAGTTGCCCGTTATGTCTTTAAACGGGTTTTCTGTTTCGCCAGCAGAAGACGGTTCGCTATAATAGCGAACAAGATAACCGATATTGAAATTGTCAATTTCAGCCTTGCCGGTTTTGGTCGATATAATACGATTGATCGTAGAAGCATCACTTTCACCGGCCAAACGGACTTCGCCCGAAAGACCATCGCTCGTCAATTTTTTGACAATTCCTTTGTCAATATCGTTGAACACAACATTATTATAAGTCATTGCC
This sequence comes from Bartonella sp. B10834G3, assembly GCF_016102505.1. NCBI lineage: Bacteria > Pseudomonadati > Pseudomonadota > Alphaproteobacteria > Hyphomicrobiales > Bartonellaceae > Bartonella > Bartonella sp. B10834G3. The sequence goes on along the minus strand of NZ_JACFOM010000001.1, from coordinate 171,687 downwards.
TCGCCACCGTTACCGGTTTTGCGTGTCACAATCATTGAAGGGGCGACAATTTTTTTTACCGCAATATTTGTAACGTCAAAAACGACATTTCCATTATTGGCGCCGGTCTTTTCATTAAGTGCGAAATTTTGCACACTCATCGCGGGAACCGAGATTTCGGTTTTGCCAAAATGATAAGACAGGTTTTCCAGTTTCAGATTTTTACTGGTTTTACCGGAAAAATTGACCTCACCATTGATTGTTTCGACGTTCAGGCTTTCTTCGGACGAGAGTTTCACCTTTGCATTATGGGCAGTGAAATGACGCCGCCAATTGACGTCAAGTGAACCGACACTGATACCATTGGCTTTAAGAAAATTTTCAACATGCTTTTGTGCCGAGCGTGCAAGATAAAAGACAAAGCCGCCACAAATAAGGGCAATAATAACAAGGCCTGTAATGATCTTTTTCCAAGGCGATTTTTTTATAGTCTTATCTGCGGTCTGTTCACTCATTGAATTCACCCTCGATTGACACAAAGTTTTGTTGCAATACGGCTTGTCCCATTTCTTTTAATGCCAAACAATCGCGACTTTTTTCTGGCAGAACAATCCTTAATATAAGCGAGTGCCGGAGTCTCGTTCTTTTTTAAAACCTTAGCCCGACAATTGCAGTTTAAGAAATGGATTTTGAATGGTTGAACCGGTTTCGGGCTTGAAGTTGCGGTTGCAGAGCCAGACTTTAATCCTCGAAGCTCTTTGACATATTGTCGAAGAAATAATTATTTTCCTGGCAGCAAAAAGGAAGCTTAATTACAAAATTTATTAATTGCTCTTTGGCTATAAACCATAAAGGAACCGTTCTTAGAAAGGCCTATTCAAACGAATATCTTGACATTTTCTGTTTAATGACCGGCTATTCTGTTCTGGTCTTTTCTTTCTAAGGAATAGTTATCGTTGACTGCTATAGAAAATGGACTGACCAAACTTCGAGAAGTCAATTTACCAAGCAATTCAAAAATAATCGGGGTTACCACAATAACCGGAATTTTTCCGGCAACAACGATGCCACTTGTTAAAAATGCCACTTGTTAAAAACCGGCCCAAACGCGATGGACTTCGTTGATACATTCGCTCCCGCCTTGGTCATAATTCATATGATTTATTCGGGAACACCGGATTAAAGCGATTATCAGGCAAGCGAAAAACAATGAAACATCAGGTTTTGCATGAATAAACGGCAAATGTTTTTGAAGCTCAGGCAATAACGCCTTCGGGTTTAATGTATTTTTTTACCGCTTTCTCCAAATTCTTTTCAAGGTGAACCGAAGGTGGCTTGATCCCGTGTGAAATAAGGTCTTTCAGAACCTGTTCGGAAGCTCCACAAATAACAAGGGTAATGGCCTGTTTTTTAGCTTTTTCAGCCAGACTTTCAATGGTATTTGCGCCTGTTGCATCGAGAAAAGGCACTTGGGCAAAATCGAGAATCATCGTGCGATAATTGTCGCCGATGCGATCAAGAACAGAACCGATGGATGCTGCCGCACCGAAAAAGAATGCACCGGAAATATGGTAGATAACCGTATGGCTATTTTTCGATATTTCGCCTTCGTAGTTGTCAACCGGTTGTTTTGTAACATCGGCCATGTCTTCGGCAACCAGCGGCCGGTCTGTTGTGACGCTTGCAGCTTTCGACATGCGATGGATAAATAATAATGCGCCCAAAGCAAAGCCGATGATGATGGCTTCAGTCACATTGCGGAATATTGTCAATGATAGCGAAACAAGAAGGACAACAGCATCGCCCGCAGATGCTTTGAGAAGAAGTAGAATGGCACGTTTGTCAATCATATTCCACGAAATAATGGCAAGAATTCCGGCAAGGCACGCCAATGGAATGAAGTTTGCAAGGGGAGCCAATATAACAAGGAATAAAAGCAGAAAGATCGAGTGACAAATACCGGCTACAGGGCTTCTTGCACCCGCGCGGATATTGGTGGCTGTGCGTGCGATAGCACCCGTCACACAAATGCCGGTAAAAAAGGCCGAAGCGATATTTCCGACACCTTGGGCCACCAGCTCGCAATTCGAGCGATGCCGTCGGCCGGTCATACCGTCGGCAACAACTGCCGATAAAAGGGATTCAATCGCACCGAGCAATGTAAATGTCATGGCATTCGGAAAAACAGCTTGAATCTTCTCGAAACTGAAATCCGGCAATCGCGGAGACGGGAGCGTCGAAGGCATTGTGCCGAATTTTGAACCGATAGTGACAACATCAAGATTGAAAAAGGCTGTGACAGCACCACCAATAATGATTGAAAGCACCATGCCCGGCCAATTCGGACACAGTTTTTTCAGGACAGAGATAAATATGATTGTTCCTGCACAAAAACTGATCGAAAGCAGGCTACAAGTTCCGATATGATTCCAGATAACCGGCAATTTTTCCAAAATCGGTCCCGGCTCTTTTTCGGTAAGCTCAAGTCCGAGCATATTGATAAGCTGGCTTGAAAAAATAATGACAGCAATACCGGCGGTAAATCCTACCGTGACAGGATAGGGAATAAATTTGATATAAGTACCAAGCCGGAGATAGCCGAGCACCATAAGCATCAATCCCGACATCAATGTTGCAAGCAACAGCCCGTCCATGCCGTGTTCGGCGACGGTCGTTGAAACAACGATAATAAAGGCACCGGCGGGACCACCGATCTGAAAACGGCTGCCGCCAAGAAGGGCAATGAAAAATCCCCCCACGATCGAGGTGTATAATCCCTGTACCGGTGATGCACCCGATGCAATGGCGATTGCGATTGAAAGAGGCAGGGCAACGATGGCAACAGTCAGACCGGCAATAATGTCAGCACGCAAATCAACAAAATGATAACCTTCGCGTAAGACTGTTACAAGCTTTGGCTGGAAAAGCTCGCTAAAAGATATTTTGTCGACAGCCGTTTTTGATCGCACCATGATTTAACACAAATGAACCCCGAAAAGTAATTCAGGACTAATAGCATGGATGGTCTGGTCTATCTACTTTATTCAAGCAGAATAAAGCCGCTCTCACATAAATTTTATAGCCTGTTGGAGTAGAAAATAATTATCTCTTCATTATCATCGCAGCAGCAATAATATCGAAGCAAGAATAATAGAACAGTGAGCTTTATGCCTATGGCAGAAGAGTACGATAAAAAAATTGGCGCGGAAAATGTCAGCCTTGCGCGATGGGTTGCAATTCTCGTAGCTGCTGCATTTTTTATGGAAAATCTTGATGCGACAGTTATTGCAACAGCTTTGCCGCAAATGGGGGAAACTTTTCGTACCGATCCGGTCAATATCAACACCGGCATGAGCGCTTACATGTTGACACTTGGCGTTTTTATTCCCGCAAGTGGTTGGCTGACAGACCGGTTCGGTTCGCGCGCTATGTTTTCATTAGCTGTTCTCATCTTTACGCTTGCGTCTTTATTATGCGGGCTATCTTCCAATTTGACTTTTTTTATCTGTGCCCGCATCCTGCAAGGCATAGGTGGTGCACTCATGGTTCCCGTCGGTCGCCTCGTCGTTTTGCGCGAAACCCCGAAGAACAAGCTTGTCGATGCTATTGCACTGCTCACCTGGCCAGGGCTTGTAGCGCCGATTTTGGGGCCGCCGCTCGGTGGTTTTATCGCCCAGCATTTCCACTGGAACCTTATTTTTTATCTGAATATTCCGTTAGGTTTTATTATTCTTCTTTTCAGTTTGAAAATTTTCCCTGATGAAAAAAGTAAAGCACCGCGATCGTTCGATCTTATGGGGTTCCTGCTTACAGGCATAGGACTGGTGACCTTGCTTTTTGCCGCAGAAAAAATCGGTGATAGCCATGGTCTCACACCGCTTGTTATCACTTGTTTTGCTATTGGTGTGACATTGCTTTTGTGGAGTATTTTCCATCTCAAGCATGTCAAGGCACCGCTGGTTTCGTTAAAAGCTCTTTCTTATCAAACATTTGCCGTGTCGATCTATGGCGGGACAGGTTTCAGGATGACAACCAATGCTGTCATCTTTATTCTGCCGTTGATGGCCCAATTGGCGATGGGATATACCCCGACCGGGGCGGGACTTCTGTTAATGCCGATCTTTATCGGTACTCTCGCAGTCAAACCATTTACAACGCCCCTTATGCGCTATTTCGGTTTCAAACATACACTTGTTGTCAATTGTCTGCTCAATGCGTTATTTCTTGCCCTTTGCGGAACCTTTTCCCGTGATATGCCGGTTTCACTTATAGTGGCCGTGCTTACGTTAAGTGGCGTGTTCCGGTCTATCCAGTTCACAGCTTTGAATGCAATTGCATTTGCCGATATTCCGGGCGAGGAAATGAACGGTGCCAACACACTGTTTTCAACAGTTTTTCAATTGGGTATCGGTCTTGGAATTGCATTGGGTGCAATATGTTTGCGAGCAGGCGTTGCAATAACCGGCGCCGAACTCGAGATGTCCCTTCAACCGTTCAAAATGGCACTTTATATCGTTGCTTTTATCAGTCTCTTGCCATTATGGGGATTGTTGCGGTTAAAACGCGACGCGGGGGATCTTGTCGCCGGACATGTGAAGAGCTAGATTTAAAAAAGCCATAAGCCGTCTTCCAGAACAGGCTGGCAAAATAGAACAACAAGAAGGTGGGCGGCATTTCATTATGACAACAGATCAGGTTATGGCTTTTTCCATTATTGGTCTCATGATGGCGGTCTTCATATGGGACCGGTTCCGCTATGATGTGGTGGCGGTGTTGACGTTGTTGCTTGCCTGCGCTGTCGGTATTGTAAGCCCTAAAGAAGCTTTCAGGGGGTTCAGTGATGATATTGTTATCATTGTTGGAAGTGCCCTGTTGGTAAGTGCCGGTGTTGCACGTTCCGGAATAATGGAACTTATTATCCAGCGTGTTTGGCCGGATGTGAAATCGGTGCGTCTGCAACTTTGTTTTCTCGTTATCGTGGTCACAATTTTATCTGCATTTGTGAAAAATATCGGCGCTTTGGCAATTATGCTGCCGATTGCTTTCCAATTTGCCCGCCGTTCCAATGTTTCGCCTTCGGTTTTCCTTATGCCTATGTCATTTGGTGCTTTGCTCGGAGGGCTGATGACACAGATAGGAACCTCGCCGAATGTGGTTGTTTCTGCCATGCGGGAACATCTTGTCGGCAAATCGTTTACGATGTTCGATTTTACACCGGTGGGTGCAACCGTTGCGGCTGTAGGCGTTCTCTATCTGGTATTTTTCTCATGGCTGGTGCCGGCGCGAGCGAGAAAAACTGTCTCGACAAACAGTAGTCTGGCCAATCGTGACTATATTTCGGAAGCACGTGTGGTGACCGGCTCGACAGTCATTGGAAAACAGATCTCCGATCTTGTCAAACCGGCGGGCGGCGATGCAATGGTTCTACAAATTATAAGAAACAAGAACCTTATTTCACCGCTTCCGGATTTTTTACTTGCTGAAGGAGACACGGTGGTTCTTGAAGGCACACATGGCGGGCTTGATTCGGTTATCAATACGGCAAAACTCGATATTGCCAAAGGTCGCGATGTCCAGACAGGTGACAAATTGCGCCAGATAGATGTGGTTGAAGCGGTCGTTACAGACAATTCGCCTCTCATTGGCATTAATGCCAAACGGCTCAATCTGTTTGATCGCTACGATGTCAATCTTCTGGCTCTGAGCAGGCCGCAGGAACGCGTAAGACAGCGCCTCGGTGATATTGTCTTCCGGCTTGGGGATGTCATTGTATTGCAAGGGCGGGACGATATTATTCCCGATCTTTTACAGGAACTGAAATGTCTTCCACTCGCCAAACGCAATATTATGTTCGGTAGTCTGCGTCATGGCTTGGTGCCACTTACCATTCTGTTTATCGCGATTGTAGCAACCGCCTTGCAGATTGTTCCTGTTGCTCTTGCTTTTTTTGCCGCAGCCGCTGCCATGATCGTTTTTCGTGTTATACCCGCGCGTGACGCCTATCAGGCTCTTGACGGACAAATATTGGTCATGCTGGCAGCCCTTATTCCGGTAAGCGAGACCTTGGAAAAAACCGGTTGCACAAAAATTATCGGCCATTGGTTAAGTATGTTTGCCTCCTCGCTCCCACCTTCGGGTGCTTTGGCAGTTATTCTCGTTGCGGCTATGCTGGTTACACCATTTCTCAACAATGCTGCGACCGTTATGGTGATGGCACCGATTGCAACAAGCTTTGCCGAATCGCTTCAATTCAAACCGGAAGCATTTTTAATGGCTGTTGCCATCGGTGCGGGGTGTGATTTTCTCACCCCCATCGGTCATCAATGCAATATGCTGGTTATGGGGCCGGGGGGATATTATTTCAGCGATTATCCGCGACTTGGCGCGCCATTGAGTATTCTGATTGCGGTGGTTTCTGTTCCTATGTTGATGTGGGTGTGGCCACTGACATGATGACAACCGGTTTCAGAATCAAACTCCGGCAGGCGTTCAACCAGGTTCAGGCAAGCTGGAAAGATGCTTTATGTGCAGGTCTTGCTGCCGGACTTGCATGGTTTGTTTCCTTTCATTTCCTCGATCACGAACATCCAATTTATGCTGCAATGACGGCTCTTATCTGCCTTGCACCGGGAATTCCGAGTCATGGGCGGCAGGCGATCTATGTATTGGCTGGTGTCTTGACCGGTGTCGCTGTCGGCGAACTGACATTGTTATTGCCGCCGATGCCGACCGAAGTTCGTATTGCCATTGTGGGTTTTGCAGGAATGACGATTGCTTCGGCTTATTCGATCGTTCCGGCCATTATTATCCAAGCCGGTATTTCGGCGGTCATGGTTTTTGCTCTGGGGGCGGATGTCGCCGGTTGGACGCGGGCAATCGATGTTGCGGTGGGTACGTCGATAGGTCTTGTCTTCAGCCAGATTCTGTTCACTCCCGATCCTTTGAAAACACTGCATTCGGCGGTGGAACGTTTTTTCAAGGAAGTCGCTCTCAATTATACTCTTGCAACCGACGCACTTGAGCGGAATGATGTTGCCGCAGCAATCAAGGCAATGAAGAGTTGTAGTCGTACCCATTCGGCGTTAATCGGATTGATAGGCGCAATTGACGTTACAAGATCCAATGCACGATGGACATTGCGCGGCCGATTTTCGTCGCGCGAGGTTGCTTCGCTCTCGGCACGTTATGACCAGTCGGGTATCAGACTTTACGCTTCGTCCTTGTTGTTTTGCGAAGCAATGGTCAACGCTATACGAAAAGGACGGGAGCCACCGCCCGATTGGCTGGTGGAAGCCTTGAAGCTTATTGTCAAGAATTGCCGTTTCATTGCGGGAGAAGCAAATTCGGGGCAACAATTTGTTTTTCCTGATCGCTCTGACAGAGCCGAAGCTTCGCTTACTTGGCGTGAATGTGTTATCGACATTGAAATGGTAGAAACAACGCTCGCCCGATTCTATAAAAGCCGGACACGCAAACACCGTCTTGCCGCTTACAGAAAAAAGCAGATTCTGGATGCAGTCAGAAAAGAGATTGAAGAACGCAAACGCGAAGAAACGCTTCTCTCTGCTGAAGAGGACGAAAAAAGCAATAAAACACCCCTATAATCGACTTATTCTGTCCTTTTTTTGTGATAAGGACTACCATCTTTGCCAAATTATGCTTAAAAGCCCTAAAACCCCTTTTTTTGACAGGAAAAAATAATGTCGGATGAAAGTTTTATTCGTGAGGTCAATGAAGAAATCCGTCAGGAAAAGGCCAAAGCCTTATGGGGGAATTATGGGCCTTATCTAATTCTGGCTGCTGTTCTTCTCGTGCTGGGAACGGGTGTCTATCAGATTTACGACCATTGGCAGACCTCGAAGGCCGGTCATATCGGCGATACATTTCTTGCAAGTTTCGATCTTGGCAATGAGCAAAGTTTTGACGAAGCCTTGCAAAAACTTGATGACGTCGAAAAATCGGGTTTCGGAGATTATCCCCTGTTGGCCGGATTGAGAAAAGCTTCGATCTACATGGAACAGGGTGATCCGGAAACAGCGGTAGCAGAATTTGACCGGATAGCCGACAATAAAAATGCACCGGAAATGATACAAAAAGTGGCAAAGATCCGCGCAGCTTATATTCTGGTGGATAGCGGCTCGTTCGAGGATGTCGAGAAACGCGTCAAAGATCTTGCCACCGATGTTGACCCTACTCGCATAATGGCGCGTGAGGCTTTGGGGCTTTCGGCCTATAAAGCTGGAAAAATGGATGAAGCACATTATTATTTCCAGAAAATCGTCGATGAGAGACTTGACGGAATCAAGGCAACAGAGCGTTCGCGTCTCATGCTTGAGCTTATGCAAGGTTCCGGTGCTATTGCCAAGGAATAAAAAATGGGCTTGACCATTGCAATTGTAGGCCGCCCGAATGTCGGCAAATCCACACTCTTCAATCGCCTTGTCGGACAAAGATTGGCTCTTGTGGATGATACGCCAGGCGTCACGAGAGATCGTCGCCGTCATGAAGCGCGTTTGATGGATTTGCGTTTCGATGTCATTGATACGGCTGGTCTGGAAGAAGCAAAAAGCGATAGTCTGGAAGGGCGTATGCGCGCCCAGACAAAAGCGGCAATCGATGAGGCCGATCTTATCCTTTTTGTACTTGACGCGAAAAGTGGCATGACATCAAGCGATCTGAATTTTGCTTCGCTTGTTCGCAAGTCGGGTAAGCCGATTGTGCTCGTTGCCAACAAATCGGAATCGAAACAGGCAACGGCAGGCTTTTATGAAGCATGGTCACTCGGCCTTGGCGAGCCTTGCCCGATTTCTGCCGAACATGGCTTGGGGTTGCAGGATTTGCGAGACGCTATTGTTGCTGCCGTTGGCAGGCAAAAAGCTTTCGACCGGACAGAAACGGGCAAGGAAAACCGGCAAAGCGACAACGAATTTGGCGAGAAAATTGACGATCCGGAGGCGGAAGAGCCGGCTTATGATCCGACAAAACCCTTGCGGATTGCAATTGTCGGTCGCCCCAATGCGGGCAAATCCACCCTTATCAATTCAATGCTTGGACAAGACAGGTTGCTGACAGGTCCGGAAGCGGGAATAACCCGTGATTCTATTTCTGTTGATTGGCAGTGGCGAGGGCGGCAAATCAAGCTTTTTGACACGGCAGGTTTACGTCGAAAATCGAAAGTCGAAGGAAAACTCGAAAAGCTCTCTGTTGCAGAAACTTTGCGTGCAATACGTTTTGCAGAAGTTGTCATTATTGTTCTTGATGCAACTATTCCGTTTGAAAAACAGGATTTGCAGATTGCCGATCTTGTTATACGGGAAGGGCGTGCACCCGTCATCGCTTTCAACAAATGGGATTTGATCGACAACCGGCAGGAAACACTTGCCCGATTACACGAAGAATGCGCCCGCCTTCTGCCGCAAGTCCGTGGATTGAGAGCAGTACCGGTTTCCGGTGAACGGGGCGAAGGGATTGATCGGCTTATGGAAAATGTCGAGATGATCCACCGTATCTGGAACCGGCGTGTGTCGACCGGCAAGCTTAACCGGTGGCTTGCGGAAATTACCGCCTATCATCCGGCTCCAGCCGTTTCAGGGCGGCGTTTGAAGGTCAAATACATCACCCAGATTAAAACCCGCCCACCGGTTTTTGTTATTTCCTGCTCGCGACCGGAAGCAATGCCGCAATCCTATTTGCGCTATCTTATAAACGGCTTGCGCGATTCGTTCGATATGCCCGGTGTTCCAATACGGTTGACCATGACAACCTCCGACAATCCATTTGCCGGACGGGCTAAAAAACGGTGAGTCGTTTTTAAAAAAAATTCCGTTTGTACTTTATTCAGAAAGCTTAACACTATCGCTTTGTTTTTTTATCAAAGCCGGTAAATGCGCAATTTTTGCGTTAACCATTATCGTAAATTAAGAAAAAATTAAGCAATAAAATCAACGAATAAAGGGGTTTTTGTTAACCATAAATAAAGGTTGATGAGGCAATCTCCCAATCACAGAAAACAAGTTTTTCTTTTTGTTTTGCGTAAGCGTATTTGCGTTGGAGTGATGTGGTGTTTGAAGTGTCTTTCATACCGTCTTTGCGCCGTCATGGTAACAAAGGAGAGCGGACTGAAATGCTTCGCGCCGCATCCTCTTATTATATGCCGGAGGGGCGCTTTTATGACGCGCCGGTTGTTTTAAAACAGAAAAAACGCAAGTCCCGTGTTTTGCCGGTTTTTTTTGGTGCAAGTCTCTCTGCACTCGCTGCTACATCGGTGCACAAAGCAGATCTTGTCAATCTCGCTTCGCCTTATAAAGCTTTAATGGCGAATGGTTCCGAAATTCAGGCAAATAGCGTGGCAGCGAATGATAAAGAGATCACTTCCAATATAACTTTATCAAAAAACGAGCAGAAAGAGCCTCTTTCAAAAACAGATAAAGTCTACACAGACTATGTCAAAGCTGTTGATGCAACTGAAACAAAAACAACCAAAGAAGAAAAGAACACAGGCAAAAAAGCTGCCACAAAATTTGATCTGTCAGCCTCAACCAGACTGGAATTGCCACATATCGGTATGCGGATACCTTATTCGGAACATCTCGAACAAACCGATACATTCGCGATTGCCCGGAACACGGAAAAATCGGGTGACAAGTCAGGGACTGCCGACAAGAATATGAAGAAAATCGCTGACAAGGCCGAAACAAAGATCGCACTTGTTATCCCGCAGAAAAAACCGGTTGCAAAACTGCCGGTACCAAAGATTCTAAAAAATCTCGTCACCAATGATAATCCCGATATTCTGGCGCTCGGTTATGCCCCTGCCAATGCAAAAGTGGATACAAGTGCATTTGACAGTGTCTTGACCGATCAACATTCGCCAATCGACCGGAACGGGCGCTTTATTCCGCCAATAGGGCGTAACGATCACGCATGGGCTGCAACGCCTTTACCGGCTGAAGCCTTTACAGCGAAAGAACAAAAGTGTCTGGCTGAAGCTGTTTATTTCGAATCGCGCGGAGAATCGATAAAAGGGCAAGCTGCTGTTGCCCAGGTTGTTTTGAACAGGGTCAGAAATCCGGCTTATCCCAAGACAATTTGCGGCGTTGTTTATCAGAATACAAACTGGATCAATCACTGCCAGTTTTCATTTGCTTGTGACGGGCGCAAGCACAAAGTAACCGAGATGGCCCAATGGACAGTGGCTCAACAGGTTGCCAGAGCGGTTTCGGCAGGGCAGATATGGTTTCCCGAAGTCGGTTCCGCCACCCATTATCATGCTGTTTATGTGCGCCCCCGCTGGGCAAGTACAATGATTAAGGTGGACAAGATAGGATTGCACATTTTTTATCGGACCCGCTATGGCGGATGGATCTGATATTACGACTATTCTAAAGCAGAAAATATAATTCAAAACAGCAGAGTAATGCACAGTTTGAAATTCTGTTGGCAGAAAAAACAAGTTAATAAATGTCTTTACTTCCTTTTTTGAAGAAAAATCCTTTTGAACTTGGGGCTTGCGCCTTGACGAATGCCTCTGGTCACAATATGTTGCGCGCAACTCTAGAGGTCAGACCTTTACTTTGCATTCGGGATTGAGGGGCCAGAGATGGCAAAAGATGCCAAACCTGTTAAGCCTGAGAAGGATACTCAAATGCCGGAGCAGGGGAACAGTCCTGAAACTTTGGATCTGGAAACACGCAGACGCAATCTGCAGGAAAAATTGGCTCGTTATCAAAGGGACAAAAAACCGGATCCATCGGAACAGGAATCTGGACCACCTAAAGGAATGGCACAGGCAATCCGGTTATCCAGCGAATTTTTGGCTGGTGTTGTGGTTGGTGTTATACTAGGGTTGGGATTTGATCAATTGGCAGGAACTTCGCCTTGGGGATTGATTATTTTTCTTTTCCTTGGATTTTCTGCCGGAGTGTTGAATATATTACGGTCGGTGGGGGCTGTGGCTCCCAGTCAAATTGGCAAAAACGGCGCATCGCGCCAAGATGATGGGCCCAATAAGCCCAAGTAAAAGAGGTTAAGGTGTCAGCGAGCGGTCCAGATCCTATTCATCAGTTCCAGATGTCTAAGCTGATTAATATTTCCGTCGGAAATATGGATTTATCATTCACGAATGTTTCGCTCTTCATGGCAATAACGGTAGTTTTTTCTTCGATGTTTCTATTTGCATCGTCGTCGAGTCGGGGAATAATCCCGACCAGGATGCAATCAATCTCGGAAATTACCTACGAGTTTGTCGCCAATATGTTGCGCGGTTCGGCAGGGGCACAAGGTATGCGGTTTTTTCCGCTGGTGTTTTCAATATTTGTATTTGTGCTCGTAGCGAACTTTTTAGGATTATTCCCTTATTTTTATACGGTTACCTCCCAGATCGCCATAACTTTCGCCCTCGCCATGCTGGTTATTTTTACAGTGGTTATTTATGGCTTTATCAAAAACGGGTTCGGTTTTCTAAGGCTTTTTGTTCCTTCGGGCGTACCGGTTGTCATTCTGCCGCTGGTGACAATCATCGAAGTTATTTCCTTTCTTTCACGTCCGATCAGCCTGTCGGTTCGTCTTTTTGCCAACATGTTGGCAGGGCACATTACACTAAAAGTATTTGCGGGCTTTGTTGTCTCTATGATAGGCCTTGGTGCAGCAGGCATTGGTGGTTCTGTTTTGCCTCTCATTATGACAGTGGCGGTTACGGCTCTTGAAGTTCTTGTGGCATTCCTGCAAGCTTATGTCTTTACTATTCTAACCTGTATGTACCTTGCTGATGCGGTGCATCCCGGACATTGATGAAACTGGTGGGGTTCCACCGCTTTTAAATGCGATTTTGCTTCAAAGGAGAATGATATGGAATTAGCACTCGCAGCAAAATATATAGGCGCTGGTCTTGCCTGCTTTGGTATGGCAGGTACAGCTCTTGGCCTTGGTAATATCTTTGGCAGTTATCTTTCGGGTGCGCTTCGCAATCCGTCCGCTGCTGATGGTCAGTTTGCACGGTTGGTTTTCGGCTTTGCTGTTACAGAAGCTTTGGGCATTTTCTCATTGCTCGTTGCCATTCTGCTTCTGTTTGCTGTTTAATAAATTGATTGCCTTTGGCTATTGCATTTGGCGGGGCAGGCGTGAAAGCCTGCCACTCGCTTTCGATGCTAAAGCCAATGAAATAGAAAACCTTGAGCTGCCAAAAGGCTGTTACAAATTGTATTAAAGCATTGGAGCTTGTGAGAGGGTAAAACGGGATGTTTCTATCAAGCGCATTTGCGCAAACTGTCGAAACGCCAGTAAAACATGCGGGCGAAGCTGCACAACATGCAAAGGGTGTTTTTCCGCCTTTTGATTTTTCATATTATGAGTCACACATATTTTGGCTTATTATCTGTTTCGGCCTGTTTTATATAATCATATCCAGAATTATTGTGCCGCGCATTGGAGGTACAATTGAAATCCGTCGTGACAGGATTGCATCCGACCATGACAAAGCCGAACGCATGAATATGGAACGTGAAAGTGCTATCGCTTCCTATGAACGCGAGCTTTCTGAAGCCCGTTCACGCGCCATCGCCATCGCCCAGAGCTCTGCTGATGAAATTCGCGGCAAGATAGACGAAGAACGTAAAAAGTCGGAAGCCGAACTGGATAAGAAACTTGCGGAATCCGAAGAGCGAATTAAAAAAATTCGCGACGGTGCTATGGGGAATGTGAACAAGATTGCCGAAACGACAGCAGCCGAAATTGTGGAACAACTGATCGGTACTAAAGTCAGTGCATCGCAAGCAACTGCAGCCGTCAAGTCTGTAAGCGGTGTGGAGTAAAAGCCATGATGACAGATACCTTCTGGGCGCTGATAGGATTGCTTCTTTTTATAGCTATCCTTGTTTACTATAAAGTGCCTGCACTTCTTAACCGTTTTCTTGATAAACGGGCAGAACTTATTCGCAGTGAACTTGATGAAGCCCGCCGCACACGTGAAGAAGCTCAGGAACTTTTGGCGGTTTATCAGGCCAAGCGCGAGCAGGCTGAAAAGGAAGCAAAAGAAATTATTGCCGCAGCAAAACGCGAAGCAGAATTGCTTGCCAAGGACGCACACCAGAAAATGGCCGATTATGTTGCCCGTCGTAATAAGATGGCCGAACAAAAAATTGCACATGCTGAATCGGAAGCTGTCGATGCGGTGAGGTCTTCGGTTGTTGATATTGCGGTCGCTGCCGCAAAAGAAATGCTTGTTAAAGAAATTGATGAGAAGAAATCTGCCAGTCTCATTAAAGAGTCACTGGCCGATGTTAAAGCGCATCTGAATTAGACTATTTCAATCAGGCCAGTTTCCTTTAGCTGAAATCGAACCACGCTTTATGCGTGGTTTTTCTGTGCCTTCCGATAACAAGGTTTTCAGAATTGGAAAAATAGTTCCAATATTATTTCTTTAAAGACACCAAGTTTTTCGGAAAGCGCATCTGCCGCCACAATTGATTTTTTATTTAAAGCCTTTCACGGTGTGAAAAAAATTTCGGTTAGCTGAGTCGAGCCCAAAAAAATCTGGTGAACTGAGGAAATCTCCCAAGAAACCGGTTAGCGACGTAAATCTTTCAAAAAGCAGTTAGCAGCGTAAATCTTGAAGTGACTTTCTTTAAAATTTTTCAGTAAAGATTTGTATTGTGGTGGCTAGTCATAGAGCGGTTCGAGGATTTACGGTAAAACGGCTTCTTCTTCGTATGGGCGATAGTAATTCGCTTAACCTCCAGTGGGCCGGAGCATCAGGTCGGTATATTTTTAAGCAGGATGGACAGCGTTGTCTTTTTAAGAGCCTGCCATGGTCGATACCGTCTGCGAAAGACGTTGTCTTTGCATATTGTAAATTTCCGGTTTTTACAAAAAGATGACGTTAGAATGGGCGCGAGCTCGGTAGAAGGGGGACTGAAAGACCCGAAGTGCTATGACCGGCAAAAAGGGCAAAAGCTTTCAATTGTAAAAAACTTCGGAAACGCAATAGCAGGGCAAGATGAGAAAAAGTCTTTGAAGCATAAAACCTGTGAAAAATTCGTCTCGATATGGAGGCTACGTCAATTTCAAGAGATAGCGGCGTTTGAATATTCTACAGCAACAGCGGCACGTAAAGCGATAGGCGTATGAGGGCATGATAATTCCGTCGGCGAAATGATAAGGATTATTGGTTTAGCTGCATAATTTATTCCGGAGGTTCTTGGCGAGGTTTCTGGGGGAGCAAAATTTCTGGAACGACAGAGGTTTGAATGAAACACATTTTCTCTTTTGATATGAGAGCCTATGTCGAAATGAATGTGTTTATCCGATATAGCTATTGCTACTGGCGGCAGCATCGACCTTCCGGCTTTGTCGTAATCCATTGATCGGCAAAGGCCTATATATTTTTGGTTCAGTATTTTGTGCCGATATATTTCCTATTGATCACCTCGTTTTGCACAAGTGGGATCGAACATTGATATGATCGGAAATATTGATCGGCATTTTTGTTCAAGCTTTGAAAAAACTTAGAAAATAGGTGCATTAGGCGATCTAATTCAGAAATATGAGAACAGAAATAAAATAATTTATTTAAAAAATAAATTCAAACGGGTTTAGATTTTTTAATATAATTAATCTTATATAGAATAAAAATAAAACTGTTGAAATAAGAACTAAAATGTGTAATTATAATTAATAAATATATTATTATTATATAATATAATTATATATATAAAATATAATTCATTATCATGGGATAGGATGTTCCTTATGGCAAAGAATGAAAAAACTTCAGCAGAAGTGGCGAAAAAAGCGGCAAAAATATTGAGAGATCCTAAATCAACCAAAGCGCAAAAATCAGTCGCTGCATCTGCCTTGGCTCAAGCTCCCGATAAAAGCAAAGCAAAAACACCGGCTAAAAAAAAGACAAAATCCGATCAAAAAAATCTTAAAAATACAAAAACAAGCTCGCCGGATAAGCCCTGTATAACCGGTCTTTGTCAAGTCTCCAGTTCAAGGAGCTTTTTATTGATTAACGCTGGCGATGAAGCGTGAAGTTTACTTCAGACGGTAAGGAGTGAAGTTTGATGCGGGCAATGAAGCGTGAAGTTTGGTGCCAGCGAAAAAGCACAAAGTTTCATGCAGACGATAACGCGCAACGTTTATTACCAGCGATGAAGTGTGAAGTTAAATGCGGCAGATAGGGGTGACGGTTAATGTCGCCAATCAAGCTCAAAGTTTAATGCGGGCGATCAAGAGCAAAGTTTAATACTATTCAGCTTTCAGTTTTATGCCGCCGATAGAACGTGAAGTCTAGCGTCACCGATATAGTATGAAGCTTAATGCCGCCGATATAGTGTGAAGGTTTACGTCGACAATAATAGAAAAACCGGAATCGGGAATGGCAATTTGGTTTGTGCTATAAAGCCGGAGCGAGGAGCTGGCAAATGCTTGAAATTCGGTTTTTCGGCGTCAAACAAGTTGTAGGAGAAACTTTTTTCGGCGCTTGGCTTCCGGTTACGAAATCTCTTTCAACTGTCTATAAAAGCTTCTGTTTGAAGAATTTTAAACCGCAGCTCTTCGGGAAATCAAGTGGCAAGGGGAAAATGCCGGAGGGGGGAAACAGGGCAAAGAACTCTAGTTGGCATGTTTTTACCATTTTCAAGTCGGGGGTAAGAATTTCCGCCATTATGGTTGATAGTTTGTAGAACTCGACCCGTCCGGATCGTTATATTGCGACTTTTTCTTAATGTTTACGGCAATTTGCAGGGTGGAGGCGAGCAATTAAATATTTTTCTTTGCCTCATGGACAAATTGTAGAAACCAAAGCTAAAATATCCTCCGCTTAAAGCTTATATATAGTAAAATACGTTTTAAGAGCGGGGAGCTTTTATGACGTTGGTTGTCAAATTGGAGCGTTTAGAAGGATATAAAATGTTTAAAGCTGGCAATATTGTTCGGTTGAAATCCGGCGGTCCTAAAATGACTGTCGATAAAGTCAATAATAGCAAAATTTCTTGCGTATGGTTCAAGGATGAGCATTTGAAGACGGCGATTTTCCGCAAAGATACGCTTGAACTCATGGACGAGGGAGAAAAGCACAAATCTTCAAAGAATAAAGGCAAGATCAAAATTGAAGAAAATGGCAGAGCTATGGCCACGTTCAAGGCGGCAAAAAAAGCCGAGAAAAAGTCTGTCTAGATTTGTCCCGATAAAAGCATCCGGTTTGTTTAAAAAACCGCTTTGAATTTTTGAAAAACCGCTTTGAAACCTGTTTTGATTGAAACAATCGGAACGTTTTAAAGCGGTATTTTATGCCAATATTTTTTTGTCGTTTTCATCATTTTACCAAGCGCAATTCAAATCCCTTTAGTTGTGGGTTCTATTACTTTTGGCGGGACTAGCGCACTACCAATTACCAATGTTCCACTCTCGAAGAGTGATCCTATCTCAATATGAAATCGACCGGTTCAACAGGTTTTGGAAGCGGCAGGTGAATGGCTGCGCAAACATCACGCTCGATTGTTGTAGCCATTGAATACATAGGCAAAACATTATCAATGTTACTGAAAGGCTGTTCCAATTCATCGCTTAGCGCATCAAGACCGAATAGAGTGTAGGCGACAAGAAGGCTGGCAACAGGTGTCCACCATCCGAGTATATCGGTGAAGCCGAATGGAATGAGGAAACAGTAGATATAAGCGGTGCGGTGTAAGAGAAGTGTATAGGCAAATGGTACACGCGTATTGTTCAATCTCTCACAGGATGTCTGGTTCTCGTTAAGTTCGGTCAGACTTTTATCGAACATTTGGAATTGAATGTCGCTCAAAGCTTTTTGTTGGTGCAAAACCGCCAGACATTCGGAAATGTGGTTGAGGATAAAAGAAGGCCTATTGTGACTTGCCTGATAGGCTTTAAGAAATTCCTCCGGATAGTCGGCTATCAAAGAGGGAAGCGAAGAGGTTCCCTTCAAATGGTCTACAAGGCTATGGGAAAACGCCGAAGTCAGTTCCAATATGGTTTTGCGGTCGGCTTCACGGTCGCACAATATCGTCGATTGACGAATCATATCGCGCGAACCTGAAATAATTTTTCCCCAAACCTTCCGTCCTTCCCACCAGCGGTCATAACAGGCATTGTTGCGAAACCCCAAAAAGGTCGACAGCGCAATGCCAAGCATCATGAACGCCGTCCCGTTATTATAGGTGGGGATGACACGGGGATAAAAATGGTGGGCTAATACCAAAGCAGTTGAAAGAACGAGAATTGCGATAAGTTGTGGTGCAATGGCAGGAAGAATAGAGCCATGCAAAACGAAAAAAAGCCGCAAAAAACCCGGCCGCTTACGGATAATCATTTTATTCTCCATTGCCGGTGAGCAAAAACATAATCACCGGCAACAACATTATTTTTAAATTTTTTTACGGCAGTTTGAAGGCATTTGGTGACGACATTGCCTGATTATTGAAGAATATCAATTTGCGTTTTCGTCATTCTCACTTGCCTTCGATAGTTGCGTCGCAAGCTTGGGGTCAAGCGGCTAGTTTGGAAAAATCCGCTACCAAGCCGGATAGTTTGGTAATGCGTTGTAAGAGCGACAATCTGTTTGCCCTGACTGCATTATTATCATCATTGACGAGTACTT
This sequence comes from Bartonella sp. B10834G3, assembly GCF_016102505.1. Taxonomy (NCBI): domain Bacteria; kingdom Pseudomonadati; phylum Pseudomonadota; class Alphaproteobacteria; order Hyphomicrobiales; family Bartonellaceae; genus Bartonella; species Bartonella sp. B10834G3. Next base: position 153,089 of record NZ_JACFOM010000001.1, on the reverse strand, counting down.
TTTCAAAGAATGCGTCAACCGGTTCGCGCAATCCCGCAAGCACGAGCAAAGCTCCCGAAAAATCATTGGAAGCAATGTGCGATTGAACCTTGCTTTCGGCATCGGTAATCGCGTTGAAGAGCCGTTTTTCTTCCTCTTCTATGAAAAGTTCCGGATCAGTATTTTCTGCAATCGACGTCTTTTTCTTGATTTCGGCTTCAAGAATATTGAAGGCGCGCTTGAAACCGGCAATCAGATTATTCCCGTCATCTGTATTGATAAACGAAATCAACGCTTCAACGCGGCGCGCAACCTGCAAGAGGTCATCGGCATCGCTTTGCATGATCGCATCAATCGCATCATGACGTGCTCCCTCGTCTTTGAGGTAAACCTTCAGACGGTCATGGAAGAAAGATAGAAGATCGGCGAGTACCGGTTCGGTTTTCGCAGCTATTTCCTTTTCAAGCTTTTTTTCTTCCATGGAAAGAGCATTGTCTATGTCTTCTGCCGCGTCTGTTTCTTTTGCGTTTTCCCGACGCAAGCCATCTTCATAGAGGCTCAGTGCACGCTCTATTGTGTGACGCGAAATAAGACTGATAGCCTGCTTGAAAATCGGCATGAGGTGGATTGTCCAGTCGCGGGAAAGAAGCAGGCGGATAACACCGAGACATGCGCGCCGCAGCGCAAAAGGATCTTTCGACCCTGTCGGTTTTTCATCAATAAGCCAGAAACCGACCAGCGTATCAATCTTGTCGGCAAGAGCAACAGCAATAGAAACCGGTGCACGTGGAACGCGATCTGTCGGACCTTGTGGTTTGTAATGTTCTTCAATTGCTGCGGCCACACTTGGATCTTCGCCCTGAAGCAGTGCATATTTATGCCCCATGACACCCTGAAGTTCGGGAAATTCACCAACGGCTTCGGTTTGCAAATCCGCTTTTGCAAGGAGTGCGGCGCGTTTGGTGAGTTCAACATCGGCCCCGACCAGTGGAGCAATCAGTGATGAAAGAGCGGCAATGCGTTCAACGCGTGCTCCCTGAGTGCCAAGTTTTGCATGAAAAGTGACGTTCAGGTGGTCAAGGCGAGCCATACGTTGGTCAAGTGGCTTCTTCAAATCGAGGCCGAGTTTTTCGGCCGATAGTGTAAGTTCGGAAAGATCCGGCAGATTGTGCTGGTCGGTATGCCAGAAATACAAGGCATCTGACAAACGCGCGCGCACAACTTTGGCATTTCCAAGGGCTATTTCCTTGCCACCATCAGGTGCTACGATATTCGATACCAGAATGAAGTGATTGGATAATTTTTGCTCTTCACCCTGTTTACGGATGACAAAGCATTTTTGATTGATGCGGATGGTGAGCCTGATAATTTCGGCAGGAATTTGCAAAAAGCTTTCCTCGAACTCGCCCATAAGCACGACCGGCCATTCGACAAGATTCGACACTTCTTCGGCAAGACCATCATCTTCAACCAGATCAAGACCTTTGGCAAAGCACAGATTGCGCGCATCCGCAAGGATGATTTCCTTCCGGCGATCACCATCAAGAATGACTTTTTCGTTTTCGAGCTTCGTCACATAATCTTCAAAGCGGCGAACCTCGATCGGTTTGCCATCGCTCATGAAACGGTGACCATAGGTGATATTATTGCTTTCAAGTCCTGCAACCTCGAATGGAACCACCTCGGTCGCGTCATTTTCAGGACCAAAGACACACAGAATGTTTTTTAAAGGACGGACCCAGCGCAGCGCATTCTGTTTTGTGGATTGCTTTCCCCAGCGCATGGATTTCGGCCACGGGAAATTGCGAATGATGTCAGGCATAATATCCGCAATAATTTCTTCGGCAGTACGACCTTTTTTGACGATCCGCGCAATATAGAAATCACCCTTTTTGGGGTCGGTTCCGATTTCGGCTTCGCTAATATCGGAAAGACCGGCAGACCGCAAAAAGCCGTTAATAGCTTGTTCGGGAGCCTTGGTGCTTGGACCTTTACGTTCTTCATGAACGTCTTTCGAGCGGGCAGTCACGCCCCTTATATCGAGAGTAAGACGACGCGGGGTCCAATATTCTCTGGCAGCTTCATAAACCAGACCATTGTCGACAAGACCGTTGGTGACAAGTTTTTTCAAATCGCCCGCAGCTTTGCGTTGCATACGAGCCGGAATTTCTTCACTAAAAAGTTCCAGAAGAAGGTCGGGCATCAGGCTTCCCCTTTATAATTTGCGCCACCGGCATCGGTTAACAGAAATGCTTCACCACAACGGCGTGCGAGATCACGCACGCGCAGAATATAGCTTTGTCTTTCTGTAACGGAGATGACACCGCGCGCCTGCAAAAGATTGAAGACGTGACTGGCTTTGATACATTGGTCATAAGCCGGCATAACACAAAGGTGAAGGCCGCCTTTTTCCTGCGGTTTTCCTGCTTCCAGAATAGCCGCACATTCGCGTTCTGCATCAATAAAATGGCGGTGCAACAGTTCGGTATTGGCAAATTCAAAATTGAACCGCGAATATTCCTGCTCGGCTTGAAGAAATATATCTCCATAGCTTATTTTATCTTTGCCTTCGCGTCCGTTGAAATTGAGGTCGTAAACATTGTCAACGCCTTGAATATACATGGCAAGCCGTTCAAGACCATAGGTGAGTTCTCCCGATACCGGCGAGCATTCGATGCCGCAAATTTGCTGAAAGTAAGTAAACTGCGATACTTCCATACCGTCACACCAGCATTCCCAGCCAAGCCCCCATGCTCCCAATGTCGGGCTTTCCCAGTCGTCCTCGACAAAGCGCACATCATGAATATCGGTATCAAGCCCGATAGCGCGCAATGACCCCAGATAAAGATCCTGCAAATCATCCGGCGACGGTTTGAGCAGAACCTGAAACTGATAGTAATGTTGCAAACGGTTCGGGTTTTCACCATAGCGACCGTCGGTCGGACGGCGCGAAGGTTGCACATAGGCGGCTTTCCACGGACGCGGTCCCAATGAACGCAACGTTGTTGCAGGATGGAATGTACCAGCTCCCACTTCCATGTCATAAGGTTGCAAAACGGCGCAACCATATTGCGCCCAATAGTTTTGCAACGTCAGAATGAGACCCTGGAAAGAGCGTTTCGGATCAAGATATTCGGGCAGGCTCACAATATTACCCTTTTAAGATTGATAAAAGAACAACCGGAAAGAGAAGGTCCGGCAAAAAATGTCTATTCTTTCGCGCCTCTATGGTCAAGGGACGAGACAAGTCAAAACAAATGTCGGACTTAAGCTTTATCCTTTTCAGTGTTGTGCGCTATCGGTTTTTTCGACCGTTTTTTCTTCAGGAATGTCTTTCAACCCCGTTTTCAGTTTTTCCTGAATTTTTGCCAGTTCCTCCGGTTCCGGTTTTCCTGCAATTGCATGGTTCCACTGGAATGTGGCTTCAAGTTTGCGCCCGACACGCCAATATGCGTCGCCGAGATGGTCGTTGATGGTTGCGTCTTCAGGGCGTAGTTTGACAGCATTTTCCAGCGTTTTTACAGCTTCATCGTAACGCTTGAGCTTGTAATAGGCCCAGCCTAGCGAATCGACAATATAGCCGTCCTGCGCGCGCAGCTCGGCTGCTTTTTTGACCATATTCAAAGCTTCGTCGAGTTTTTCATTCCGGTCAATAAGTGAATAACCGAGATAATTCAAAACCTGAGGCTGGTTAGGGTAGAGCTCAAGTGCTTTGCGGAAATCCGGTTCGGCTTTATCCCACTCTTTCAATCTCTCTTCTGCCATGCCGCGTTGATATAACATCAACCAATTTTGTTTTTCGAGATGGGGGATGCGGGAGATCGCCCGATCCATGACAGCAACGGCTTTATCATATGCCTTGTCCTGCATATAAACGCCGGTCATTGCCATAGAAATGCGTTCGTCTTCCGGAAAATCTTTTTCCAGCGCCGCAAGATGGCGGATTGCTTCTTCACTTTTGCCTGTATCGGCTAAAATGAGAGCAAGCCTCAATTCCGCATCGCGATAATATGGCGATTTGACCGGAATTTCCTGGTAAGTATCAATAGCCCGCTCGTTTTCTTCCAGTTTTGAGGAAATATCGGCAAGTTGGAAGAGTGTAGCATCATTGTGCGGACGCAGGGCCTCAGCCAATTGTAAAAAAATGCGGGCAAATGCTTCTGCACCGCCCCGATTGATAGCAGTACCGAGGTCATAAAATACTTCTCCTGCACCCTCTTGAGGTGTTTTTACCAGCATATCAAGCGAACCGCCGGCTTCGACGCGTTGTCGAATATTCTTTAAAGCATCACGCCCTGTGAGCATTTTTTCACCTTCGCGCAAAGTGGCGAGAGCTTCATCGCGCTTGTTGTTGCGAAGTTCAAAAGATGCATAAGAAATGATGATTCGTTCATAGGTATCAGGTGCTGCTATACCACCCTGTTGGTCGTTGAGTGCCTGTTTGTAATAACGCTCGGCATTGTCTCTATGACCGGCAAGATCACTCATCAAGGCCATATGATAACTTAAAAACAAATCATACCAGACCGGTCCAAGCAATTTTTTGACTTCATCAACCGCTCCAGCCGTGTTGCCACGCCCGAATGTTGCCCAAGCCCCCAGCAAACCGGATGTCAGTGTATCCATGTCGGAAGGGTCGGAAAATTTAAGCTCGCTTTTTGCTGTGATGTAGTTTTTCCGTATGAAGGCGTCGCTTGCAAGAGTAAGCCTTACATAACGTTCGACGTCGGTATTGCCTTTCAGTCGCTTTGCCTGTTTGACAGCTTCCTTGAAATCGCCTGCCGACAGCAGCGTCAAAAGCATATCCTGCTGCATAGAGACATTGTTCGGTTCAAATCCCAGCGCCTGTTTGAAATAGGAAATAGCAAGATCGACTTTGTTGTCGCTTGCAGCGATGCGACCCGCCAGATAGGCTCCGGCAAAAGACCCTGCTTTTACGGGTTCTTCCTTTTTTGCAACAGCAGATGCTGTCATCAATATTGTACCCGCAGTAAATAATGCAATCAGACGGGTTGCTTTCGCGGCTTGCATGAAAAAATCCTCTTTTGACTTAAAACAGGTTGGCCATATTTATAGAATATATCCAGCCAAAATATGCAAAAATATCATCCGCCACCGGTCATTTTTACGCGAACACTGTTTTATGGAAGATCAGTTTACGCGTGAAATACAAAATTCGATGACTTCGCAAAGTGCGGCTTTTTCTTTACTTGGAGCCAATCCGTCGAGCGCTTTCAAAGCTTCATTGCCATGGTGACGGGCGGCTTTGATTGTATCTTCAAGACTATGATGTTGTTGCATCAATTTTTGTGCGTGGGCGAGTGCATCATCATCATTTTTTCCCTCTTCAAGGGATTGTTTCCAGAATTTTTTTTCCGTCTCGTCGCCACGAATATAGGAAAGAATAACCGGCATGGTAATTTTGCCTTCACGAAAATCATCGCCGGTGTTTTTACCTAAATTTTCCGAATTGCCACCATAATCGAGCGCGTCGTCGACAAGCTGGAAGGCAAGTCCCAGTGACGTACCGTAATGTTTTAATGCCTGACGTTCCTGTTGCCCGCAACCGGCGATAATCGGCCCGACTTCTGCGGCCGCAGAAAAGAGGGCAGCCGTTTTGGCATTGATAACTTTCAAATATTCGTCTTCAGTTGTCGTCAAATGTTTGGCGGCGGCAAGCTGCATGACTTCACCTTCGGCAATAATTGCGGCAGCATTGGCGAGCACCGACAAAGCATCCATGGAATTGACTTCAACCATCATTTTGAATGCTTGTCCGAGTAAAAAATCGCCGACAAGGACACTCGCCTCATTGCCCCAGATCATTCTGGCGGTCGATTTGCCACGCCGCAGATCGCTATCATCAACAACATCGTCATGAAGAAGAGTTGCTGTGTGCATGAATTCAACTGCCGTTGCCAGTTTGATATGCCCCGATCCCTGATAACCGAACAAGCGGGCAGAAGCCAAAGTCAGCATCGGTCTTAATCTTTTACCACCGGAAGAAATCAGATGATTTGAAACTTCAGGAATCATTTCCACATCGGAGCCGGCCATAGCAATGATGAGCTTGTTTACTTTATCCATATCACTTTTTGTAATATCGATAAGCGGCTTTATCGACGCCTGATTATCGGTTTTTTTAACTGTATTATTGTCAGCAACCAATGCTCATACTCCTGAAAAATCTTTTGATTTTTGCTTGCACCTTAATAAACCAAGCTCATCAACTCAAGCGTGATGTTGCTTGAGATAGCGCGTTTCAAAAGATATTTAAGGAAAAATGCTGATTTCTTCTGCGACCGGGTGCCGCACAATCGTTAAATATGTAACATAGCTTCATGATCGAATTATTTGACACCAACGATATTGTCCTGATTTCCTTTGCCGAAAGCCTTATGAAATCGGCCGGAATACTCTATTTGGTAACGGATCAGAATACCAGCGTGGCGGAGGGTTCACTCGGAGCTATCCGTCGCCGTTTTCTGGTTGATAGAGAAAGTGCCGATGAAGCACGACAAATTATGATAGATGCCGGCCTGGAACATGAACTCGCGCAAGGATAATAAATTGGAAACTTCTTCTATGAACGAAACAATAGATGTCTTCCATCGTGGCGGGTTTTATCTGGTTCAGCCAAAAAATGGCGGGCATCGTTCCGGCATGGATGCAATGTTGCTTGGTGGACTGGTGCCGACCGATTTTTGCGGAAAGCTTGCAGATCTTGGTGCCGGTGCGGGGGCTGCCGGTTTTGCTGTAGCCGCGCGTTGCAAAAAAGCCGAAGTTACGCTTGTCGAACGCGAAGCCGAAATGGTTGTTTTTGCCAGAAAAAGCATTGCTCTTGCTCAAAACGCGGCCATTGCCAATCGCATTGACGTTATTTCTGCCGATCTAACCTTGCGCGGTAAAGAACGGCAGAACGCAGGACTTTTTGATAATGCATTCGATTTTGCCATAATGAACCCGCCTTTCAATTCGCCAATGGACCGGAAAACGCCTGATGATCTCAAAGCTGCCGCACATGTCATGACTGACCGGATGTTTGAAAACTGGATACGGACAGCTTCAGCAATTGTGAGGCCATCCGGTTTTTTAGGCTTGATCGCACGACCACAATCGTTATCCGACATTTTGAAAGCATGTGAAGGGCGGTTCGGCAATATTTTGGTGTTTCCGGTCCATTCACGCAAAAATAGTCCCGCAATCCGAATTCTGATCCACGCAAAAAGAGCAAGTAAAGCGCCTTTGTCATTGATGCCGGCTCTTTATATTCATGATAGTGACTTACATGCTTTTTCTCCGCTTGTAGACGCAATCAATAATGGAAAGAAGAGCATCTGGCAGAGTTTGTGAACACGATTTTAACAAAATATTGCTTTTTGCCGTTTACAACTTAAATGACAATGGTGCAGTTTTTTAGCAATAGAAGCAGATTTTCTTATCAGGAGTTCAAACTTTGTCAGGTTTTTTCAAACGTTTTATTCCACGCCGGTTCCGTTCCAACGCCGTAGAAATACCGGTAGTGCGGTTGCAGGGAATGATTATGGAGGCATCATCGCCTTTGCGCCAGACTTTGTCCCTGAGTTCTTGCGCCAATGCTCTGGAAAAAGCCTTTTCGGATAAAGAGGCACCGGCTGTTGCCATCGCTATCAACTCTCCGGGTGGTTCACCGGTGCAATCACGGCTGATTTACCGTCGTATTCGTGATCTTGCCGAAGAAAAACACAAACGCGTTCTCGTCTTTGTTGAAGATGTTGCAGCCTCTGGTGGTTATATGATTGCCTGCGCAGGCGACGAGATTTTTGCAGATCCATCTTCAGTTGTCGGCTCTATCGGTGTGGTATCTTCTTCATTCGGTTTTCCCGAATTGCTCAAAAAAATCGGTGTCGAACGCCGCGTTTATACAGCCGGCAAGAACAAAGTCTCGCTTGATCCGTTCCAGCCCGAAAAAAAGGCCGATGTCGATCATTTGAAAGCTTTGCAGCTCGAAATTCATGAAACTTTTATCAATCTCGTCAAGGAAAGTCGTGGTTCCAAACTTGTCGATGATCCCGATCTGTTTACCGGCATGTTCTGGACCGGCAAAAAAGGTAAGGAACTGGGGCTGGTTGATGAACTTTCCGATTTGCGTTCGCTCGTCAAACAACGTTATGGGCGTGATGCCAAGATGCGTCTTGTTTCGGCATCCAGAAGCTTGTTAGGACGCAAAACTCCGGCGATTTCGGCTGGCCTCGTTTCAACTCTGGTAGACGGTGTTGTCCAATCGGCGGACGAACGTGCATTGTGGCAGCGTTATGGACTTTAAAAAGACAAATTCTTGAACGAAGATCAGGGAAGATTCATATCAAGGCTTGATTTGCGCTCGTAAATTATCAAATAATGATAAGGGAGCGAAAGGTGAAAATGTTGAGATTAATTGTTTATGGTCTTATTTGTGCTGCTGCACTTTATGCCTATCGTGCATTCAAGCGCGAATCGCAACGTGTTGCTTTGCGTGTCAAACATGCAGAAGAAGAACGTCGTACAGGCGCGAATGGCACATTGGTCAAAGATCCGGAGACCGGTGAATACTACGTCGAGCGGGATTAAACGTGGCTTCGGGAGTTGCAGGTCGAGCAACAGTAGTAACGCCGATCAAAATCAATTTGGCGCTCCATGTGGTGGGGGAGCGCGATGACGGGTATCACCTTCTTGACAGTCTGGTTTGTTTCAGCTTTGAAGGTGATGTTCTCCATTATGAAGCTGCCGGAACAAACAGTTTTTCCATTATTGGACCGGAAGCGGGTGCGCTATCAGTAGACACGAATAATCAAACGCAGAATCTGGTTGTGCGGGCGCGCGATATTCTTATTAGAAATTTCCCTTCAAAGTCAAAATCCTGCCGGTTAAGCCTTGAAAAAAATCTGCCTGTTGCTTCCGGTATCGGAGGCGGCTCCGGCGATGCTGCCGGTGTATTTGCTCTATTGAAACAGCAATGGCAAATTGAAGCTTCCGATGAAAAGCTTCTTGAACTCGGACTGGAACTTGGTGCCGACGTTCCGATGTGCCTTTCCGCATTTTTCAATCATGAACCGCTTCGTGTTTCCGGCATCGGTGAAAAACTTCAGCCTGTCGATTGCTGCAAAATTCCGATGGTGCTTGTCAACCATAGAAAATCCATTTCGACACCGGAAATTTTTAAACTTCTAGGCAATAAAAAAAGTCGGCCTCTTGCGATGGATTTTGCAAAATTGGCAAATCTTCATTCACTTGTGAACGAGCTTAAAAAAACGCATAACGATCTTTATGAATGTGCACGGCATGTCGAGCCGGAACTCGGAAATGTATTGGAAATACTCGACGTAAACGGTGCTCTTTTATCGCGTATGTCAGGATCGGGAGCGACGTGTTTCGGCATTTATGAAAATATCGAGACAGCGGAAGAGGTGGCACGAAAGATAAAATCACAAAAACCGGACTGGTTCGTTAAAGCAGTCGAGACAACGGGCAAAATAGACGAATAATCAGGAATAGAAATCATGAGTCATATTGATGAAAATGCAAAGATGGAATCGCTCAATATTGCGGTTTTGTCAGTGTCGGATACACGTAATTCCAGCGATGACCGGTCCGGAGATGTTCTGGAAGAACGGATCAAGTCGGCAGGCCATAATTTGGCTAAACGTGATATTGTGCGCGACGAAATTCCTGAAATCCGCAAAAAAATCGTTGATTGGGCAGCCGATCCCGATGTTGAAATTATCATCACGACCGGTGGTACCGGTTTTACCGGACGCGACGTTACACCGGAAGCAATCGAACCACTGTTTGACAAGCGGATGGACGGTTTTTCGGCGATGTTCCATAAAGTTTCCTATGAGACAATCGGCATGGTGACGATACAATCACGTGCAACAGCAGGACTTATCAATGGAACATTCGTGTTCTGCCTGCCCGGTTCAACAGGTGCCTGCAAAGATGCGTGGGATAATATATTGAAAGGCGAGCTTGATAGCCGCCAGCGTCCGCATAATCTGGTGATGCTTATGCCACGCTTGACAGAACGATAAACTAATTGTTTTCATTCAACAGTTTTTCGTATTGGCGGAAAATTAAAACTTTCTCCGTGTTTGTTCTTCCGTAATATAAAATAGAAGAAATATTTGGTCAGTTCCGAGTTGAAGTTTAACACTCCTGAGCAATATTGTATTGCTCAGTTTGCTAACCGGTTTGCAACTATTGACTTGATGAACCGCAACATATAGAGCATCGATCCAGACGCAAGAACTTTAAACTCTGTTTTATTTGGTAGATGACAACCGGCTTTTTTGTTGGGAGCACAATAACCGGCATTTGAACTATAATCGGATGAGTAAACTGTGAAAACCGGATTATATAAACGTTTAGAAAACAAATTTAGTGACAAGATACGTTATCTGATAAAAGAAACTCCGTCTTTTTTAAAAGATAATTATTTATTTTTATGTCTGCTTATCACTTTTATATGGTTAATTTATATTTTCTACCCCGGTTCAATCGTACATGATACTTTTTTTATATTTTCAGATGCATATCACAATAGAATAAGTAATTGGCATTCCGCATTATTAGGTAGATTTTGGCAAATTATATTGTATTTTACAGAAAATCGCGGAATCTTTGTGATAATTCAGTTGATACCATTATTCATAGGTATGTATATAATATGTAAAAATATAACAAAAGGTATAATTACCGGTGTTATATGCTCTTCGCTTTTTTTGGTTGTTACGCCAATTTTTTCATATATTATAATTGTACTAAAAGATACATATCTTGCGAGCTTTACTTTCTTTGTCTCCGCCTTAATGCTCGACGCAGCGATTTCCGGAAAAAAGAAGACGTTCTGTTTTTACTTGTTAACCGGAATAATTCTGGTTTTCTGCTTTTATCTTCGAGCAAATGGTTGCTTTATCGCAGCACCGTTGCTTGTTGCTATTTGGATGGGGTGGAAGTCTCCGATTATCTATCGTTACATAACGTGTTTTATCCTTGTTCTATGTATTGTAGCAACAGCATCTTTCGTTGATATCAAATTACTTAAGGCTAGAGACGAAACTCCAGATTTTTCGCTCATGGTTTTTGACTTGGCAGGAATTGCGAAAAATACCGGACACCCTACATTTCCTGATATCCCTGGAGTTCCCGATCAAATGGCAGTGATTAATCAATGCTATACACCGATAATGTGGGATACAGTTTCGCATTGGAGAAGAGATAGCATTTGTGGCTCGATCGCTGTCCATTATTTCGACAAAATATTTGAAGGACAAGAAGCCCTGAAAGAGGCGAGAACCGAGCTTCGTAGAGCTTGGGGTTCAGCGATCGTCCATCATCCGTTAGCATATTTGAAACACCGGATTTCACATTTTAACCGATTTATGGATTATCAGGGGCATCGGCCTGTTATTCGGCCACTTTACACAACCAATATTGGCTACGTTAATTATCTGGACAAAAACGATACCTTAACCCTCCCGGTTTCTGCACCGAACATCTGGGTTGATTATATCATGAATAGAGAACCTTCATTGGGCAAGGAGCTATGGTTTCATCCTTATGTAAGCCTGCTTATTCTATTGTTTTTCTATCTTTCAACGCTTGCCACCAGCGACCGTTTTAACAGGACGTTGAATGTCGTTTCATTTGCCGGTTTGATCTATCTTGTCGGATTTTTATTCGTCGGTGTTGCAAGTGACTTCAGATATTCCTATCCGAGTTTGATGATAAGTATTTTATGCATCCTTGCAGCATTCGGCTATTATAGTCAGAAGCGGCAATTGTTCGGGACCAAGACAACAAGGATCATAGCGGCCTCGATCACTGTTCCTTTATTTTTAATCGGCATAATCCTATGAAGCGGTGACTTTGGAACTTTTGGCATTTGATACGAACTGGAAGAAGAAATATGGAAAAGTGTTCGATCGCAGTTGTTATTCCTTGTTATAACGAGGAAATCACTGTCAAATCTGTAATCATGGATGCGAAGCGTTACATTAAAGGCGCGACAATTTATGTCTATGACAACAATTCTTCTGATGACACCGTCAAAATAGCAAAAGAAGCCGGCGCAATTGTCCGTAGTGAAAAACGACAAGGTAAGGGTAATGTTATCAAACGTGCATTCAGAGACCTTGATGAAGATATGATAATGATCGTCGACGGTGATTCAACTTATGATTTATCTATCGCCCAATCTGCGATTGACAAATTTGTTGATGAAAAACTTGATTACATGAATATTCGTCGGGTTTCCGAGGCAAAAGAATCCTATCCTTTCGGCCATCGTTTCGGAAACAAAGCATTAACCGGCGCAATACAATTTATCTTCGGACGGCAAATTACCGATATGTTATCCGGATATAAGATTTTTTCACATAAATTCGTCAAATCATTTCCGATTTCTTCCAACGGTTTTGAAATCGAAACAGAAGTCACTGTTCATGCCTTGGAAATGAATGTTGCACTGGATGAAATCGAAGCTCCCTATGGAGAACGTCCGGAAGGTTCCGAAAGCAAGCTTTCAACGATTAAAGACGGTTTTCTGGTTGGTCTTACCATCATCCGCCTCATCCAGTTGGAACGTCCCTTTTTGTTTTATTCCATGATTGCGCTGTTGTTCTGGATTCTCTCTTTTGCATTCGGCATTCCGGTCATTACCGAATATGCAAGAAGCGGGCTTGTCCCACGGCTGCCAACAGCAATTCTTGCTGGCTTCCTCGGACTTTTAGGTGCGATGAGCTTTATGGTTGCGCTTATTCTGGATCTCGTTAAGAAAACACGGGGCGATATGAAGAAACTTGCCTATCTTTCGATAAAATAACAATCATAATTATAGATGCGGTAGATTCCAGTGTTGTACTTCAAACTGGAATCTACCTTATAGAAAATCGCCTTTGTTGTCTGTTGTGTTTTTTCCGTCAATTTGTAGAGAACAAATGGTGTTTTAACAAATTGTATTTGCGGTCTGAAATTATTGGCTGGAATCCAAGATCTGTATAGGCAGGGTGACGGGATTAAGCTTTCGCAAATATTTATGTAGTGGCGTTTGATTATTATAAATCGAAGCAATCTGATTTTTTGTAATGAGAAGCCCGCCTTCAAGTTGGCGATTTAACCCCAAAAATCGGCGTAATTTCGTAACCTTTTTCGTTCCAATTAATCGGAACTGGGCAGGTCTTGTTTCATTTTCAATATAACGACTTAAAATTTCCCGCCATTGGTCGAGTAACCGTGCACCCGGTACCAGAAAAAGCAACCATTTGCTTTTTGCCGACATGATCGCAGTGCCTAAATCGCTGCGGGAGAGATAACGGCAGCCGGTATCATCGGCAACTGTCTTCAAGACATTGCTGTGATTTTCCGACCACAAAATAACCTCGCTAACAAGACCGAACACGCTGCCCGATACAAGCATTGCAAGGGTATCGGCCAAGGGATCTATGTCTTCATTTGCGTGAATAATAACACTAACCATAATCTTTCAATTAAATCATTATTTTGTCAAAAGCACGATAATTTATGTTCTTGTTTTGTTCGTATCACCATGGTAGATCGAAAGGATGGGAAAAGTACAAATCGATCAACATTTGGTAAAAGTCATCACCGAGGCCGACCGGCTGGCATTTGACGCAATGTCGGCCGCTGGCGGGAGTGCTTTTCTCGATCAATCCATGATAAGATTGGAAGACAAAAAAACAAGGGGAAGGGGAGCGGCGCTCAATCCTGCCGGAAGGTTCGAGAAACAGTCATGCGAACGTTTTTATGACGGTTGGGATATGGATGAACAGCTTTCCCCGCTTCAAACGTCTGTAGAAACCGAGAAAGCCCGTACGATTATTACCCACAATGATTCGCCCGATATTTTCTTTGATCGGTCAATCAATCCTTATCGCGGGTGCGAACATGGTTGTATTTATTGTTTTGCGCGCCCGACACATTCTTATATGGGGCTGTCGGCAGGGATTGATTTTGAAACAAAATTATTTGCCAAACCCGACGCGGCAAAACTTCTGGAACGGGAATTGTCAAAACCCGATTATAAAGTCCGGCCAATTGCTATAGGAACCAATACAGACCCCTACCAGCCAATTGAAAAAAACTGGCAGATTATGCGGCAAATTCTTGAAGTATTGGATAAATGCAACCATCCGGTTTGTATCACAACAAAATCGGCACTAATTGTAAGGGATTGCGATATTCTTGAAAAAATGGCTGAGCGAAAGCTTGTCCGCGTGGCTTTATCCATCACAACATTGGACAGAAAGCTTGCCCGCCTCATGGAACCACGCGCCGCAACGCCGGAACGGCGTCTATGGGCAATCAAAGAATTGACAAAAAAAGGCGTGCCCGTGAGCGTTATGATGGCGCCGGTTATTCCGGGATTGAATGACCATGAAATAGAAAACATATTGACCAAGGCAAAAGATGCCGGTGCGATTGACGCCGGTTACGTTATGCTCAGGCTACCTTATGAAGTTGCTCCGCTCTTTAAAGACTGGCTGTTGCGTGAATATCCCGACCGTTACAGGCGGGTTATGCAGCTTCTGCGTGATATGCGTGGTGGCAAGGATTATGATGCGGATTGGAAAACACGCATGTCCGGCGAGGGGCCGTTTGCAAAACTCGTTGCCGACCGTTTTCGCTTGGCGCGGCAAAGATCGGGCTTGCATGAACGCCATCCAAAGCTTGAGACCGGATATTTCAAGCCACCGCTGAAAGTCGCCAAACAATTATCTTTTCTTTTTGACGAAAAAGATTGATTAAGGATTTATTTCCCGCAATTCATACGAATGGCCGGACTTGCGCGAAATCTCCTGTAATGCAATTGGATTGTCCATGTCTCACAAAAATGATCTGCCGCTATTTCAAGATATTCCTTTAATGCCCGATTACGCGATCGAGGAAAGTCTTATTGCAAAAGGCTATCGGAATATAGCCGGAGTGGATGAAGTCGGGCGGGGACCTCTGGCCGGTCCGGTGGTGACGGCTGCGGTTATTCTTGACCGGAATAACATACCTGACGGCTTAAATGATTCCAAAAAGCTTTCGGCAAAGAAACGCGAAGCGCTTTATGACGGGATTTTGCGTTCGGCAGTAGCCGTGTCAATTTGTAGCCTGTCGGCAACGGAAATTGATCGTACCGATATCAGAAAAGCCGCACTTGAGGCCATGAGAAGAGCGGTTTGCAGTCTTTCTGTCAAGGCGGATTATGTTCTGGTGGACGGGCGCGATATTCCCCCGAAACTTGCTTATCCCGCTCAGGCACTAATAAAAGGTGACGGGCGGTCCCAATCTATTGCGGCGGCATCCATTATAGCAAAAGTCACGCGTGACCGGTTAATGGAAAAAGTGGGGGAAGTTTATCCCGCTTACGGTTTTGAAAAACATGCCGGATATGCAACGGCGTTTCACCGAGCCGCGATAGAACATGAAGGGCCGGTCAAAAAATTGCACCGTTTCAGTTTTGCCCCGATCAAGGGCGCGTTCTAGAGGATTGATATAATGATTATTCTTGCCTCGTCAAAAGACGCCGTTTCAAAAGCTGTTTCCTATCTTGATAAAGGGGAGCTTGTGGCATTACCGACCGAGACGGTCTACGGGCTTGCGGCGGATGCTACAAATGGCAAAGCGGTTGCCAATATATTCAAAACCAAAGGACGCCCCCAATTCAATCCGTTGATTGCCCATGTCAGCGGTGTGGATATGGCGGAAGACATTGTCGAAATTGATGCAATTTCAAGAAAGCTTATGGACACTTTCTGGCCGGGACCGTTAACATTGGTTTTGCCGCTGAAAAATCCGACACCGATAGACCCGCTTACCAGCGCGGGTTTGAAAACTTTGGCGGTTCGCAACCCTGTCGGGATATTCGCGACAATAGTAAAAGAACTCGGCCGGCCGGTTGCAGCACCGAGCGCAAATATTTCCGGCCGTTTGAGCAGTACAACTGCGCAGGATGTTGCCGACATGTTTGGCGAAAAAGTGCCGCTTATTATTGATGGCGGCGCAACGCGTGTCGGCGTTGAATCGACAATTATCAAGGTAATGGAAGGGCGCATCCTGCTGCTTCGTCCGGGTGGTCTGGCGACCGGAGAAATCGAGAAAGTAACAAGACTGAAGCTTGAACGTGTAGACCAGCGAGCAGCCATCGAAGCACCGGGCATGTTGAAATCCCATTATGCACCCAATGCATTTGTGAGACTTGACGCCAAAGACGTCAAAAGCGGTGAAGCACTTTTAGCCTTTGGAAAACAACAAACCGTAAATGCTGCACATGCTGTTGCAACGCTCAATTTAAGCGAGAGAGGGAATCTTGAAGAGGCGGCGAGCAACCTGTTTCATTATCTGAAGGAACTTGATAGAAAAGATGTTGAATGTATAGCTGTCGAGCCGATACCGTTTACCGGCTTGGGCGAGGCTATCAATGACCGGCTTCAACGCGCGGCAGCACCAAGGAAATAGAAATGATAGACAAAAAGCTGATTGAACGTTTTATAGAAATTGTCGGAGTCAATCACGCTTTGGTGGATCAGGATGTGATTTCATCCTATCTTGTCGAACAACGCGGGCTTTATCACGGGCGCACACCGCTTGTTTTGCGCCCTTCCTCGCCACAAGAAGTTTCGGAAATTATGAAACTTGCGAGCGAAAGCGGAACCCCTATTGTTCCACAAGGAGGGAATACCGGTCTTGTCGGGGCGCAACAACCGGACGAGAGTGCTAACGAGATTATTGTTTCTATGGAGCGGTTGAACAGAATCCGCTCGATTGATGTCGAAGGTAATCTGGCTTTGGTGGAAGCGGGTGTTGTTCTTCAGACATTACAGGAAAAGGTTGACGAGAAGGGGCGCTTTTTTCCTTTATCACTTGGTTCGGAAGGGACTTGCCAGATCGGGGGCAATCTTTCATCCAATGCCGGTGGTACGGGTGTTCTTGCCTATGGCAATACGCGCGAACTCTGTCTGGGTCTTGAAGTTGTTCTGCCGGACGGGCGCATTCTCGACGATTTGCGCTATGTGAAGAAGGATAATAGCGGCTATGATCTGAAAGACCTGTTTATCGGCGCTGAAGGAACGCTTGGTATTATCACCGCTGCCGTTATGAAGCTTTTTCCAAAACCGCAAGGAAAAGCGGTTGCCTATGCGGGCATGAAAAGTCCGGAAAAAGCGTTAGAACTTCTGCTTCTTGCCCAGAAAAAAGCCGGTTCCATGCTTACCGGTTTTGAACTTATGGCAAAGGTCGGAATGGAAATGTCTTTGCGCTACGTCAAAGGCGCTCATGCTCCAATTGAGCATGAAAGTGAATGGTATGTACTGCTTGATCTTTCTTCTTCCCATAGTGATGGTGAGGCGAGCAACACGATAGAAGATATTCTGGCAGATGCACTCCAACAGGGGATTATAGAAGATGCCTCCATTGCCCGTTCGGTGAGCCAGCAGAAGGAATTCTGGCGGCTTCGCGAAGATATGTCACCGGCACAGAAATTGGAGGGTGGTTCGATCAAACATGATATTTCTGTTCCTATCGCCTCGATTCCCGATTTTATCAGTGATGCGGCGAAAATCATTGAAGCCATCTCGCCGGGTGCCCGCATTGTCTGCTTTGGTCATATGGGCGATGGTAACCTGCATTATAATGTGTCGCAACCGGTTGGTGCCGACAAACAAGCCTATCTTTCCCTTTGGGGGGAAATGAATCACCGTATCCATACACTGGTTATGAGTTATAATGGTTCATTTTCGGCCGAACACGGGATCGGGCAATTGAAACGCAAAGAACTTGTTGCCTTCAAATCTCCGGTAGCACTTTCTCTCATGCGTTCGATCAAACAGCTATTCGACCCGAAAAACATCATGAATCCGGGCAAAATGCTATAAGTTTTGGTGAATAATAATTTAAAGCGCTGTTTGTAATTCGATAACCAAAAAACAAACCAATAATTTTTTAACCTAACCTTTTAACAAACCTATTAACAAAGCTCGCTAAGGTGTTCCCGATTGAATTGAAGAGGATATTGGGGACAAATATATGGCCACTCAATGGGCTAATCGGGCAAAAGCAGGGCTTGAACTGAGACTGGATCCCTGCCATCTGCCACAATATGTTTCTTTCGATGTTCAGGATAAGACCATTGTCTGTTCACTGAACGAGCGTGGAGCAGCGTTAAAAATCGAAGATGAAAACGGTGCTTCACGTGTGTCGCGTCTGGTGCTTGCCCATCAATTCAAAGGTGTTGCTGCGCGCGCTGTTGTGACTTCTTCAGGGCAAAAAGCGGTTTCTCTGGAGTTGTTACACCGAAATCATGATATATGCATTCCGCTTCTTGTTTCGCGCGATCTTGATGATGTGCTTCTCGATTGGCGACTTTGGGCAGATACCTATGATTTGCCGATGCTTCTTCTCAATGATGATGGTTCGGTTATTCCTGTCAAAGATCGCTCGCCGCTTGAACATTTTTTTGGTAAACACCCGCACCAACACGCAAAAAAGAACTTTTCATTGAGGTGTCGGGGATGCTCTCTGGGCATAAGACTGGTTATCAACAATCAGGTTATGCTTGGATAACGCAATTAAACCACATCCGGAAACGGTCACACTTTTCGCTGCAAGCCTGTCTTTGGTGGAACGGATCATGAAAAGCTTGTAATTTCGATCAAATCGCATTTCTTTAAAGACGACAATGATCCGATAATTTTGAAGGATAATGGTGTTCGGTTTCGGCAATAGAAAATAAAATTTGCGGAAATTTTCGTTTATTTTTTTGCCATTTGACAGTGAACCGGTGTTAAGCTTACCAGCGGTTTTAAACCGGAGGACCGAATGACGCGGCAAATTATTTTTATACTTGAAAAGCAGGATGCGATTGAAGCGCTTACAGCCTATTATCGCGATCATGCCCTATCAAAACGGACATTTACCAGTCTTTTTCTCCTATGGATAACGGCAGTTGCTGTCATGTCGGCGGTTCTTGTGGTGATTGATGGTGCCGATTGGTATCAGAACTGGGGGCATTCGCTCTATAGAATTTCAGCCATTTATGCCGCGATTATCATTGCAATCTGGGCACTGAATTATTTTGTTCTCATCCCCCACCATGTCAAACAATTGGTGAAAAATGACAAACAGATCGGGCTTGAACAAACCTGGGTGTGGGATGACCATGCAGTAGCAATAAAGAGCTCCTATATCCGCGGGACATATCCTTTCCGCTTATTTTCCGGTTGGCGGGAATATCCGACATTCATCGCATTATATATATCGCCCAAAAAATTCAATGTATTGCCCAAAGCACCGATAAACGAAGAACAGTTGGAAGATTTGCGCAGCATTTTCAAACGCGAAATAGCGGCTGAAGAAAAATAGAATAAGCGACTTTTGATAAATTCACTTTGAAACCGGATCAGAAGAGCCCGCCACGTTGTAAATAAAACGATTTTGTTAAACCCAACCGGTAAAATGAATACCCGTACTATAAAACCGTCGAAAGTGAAGCTGTCTTTTTTGAAAATGCTTCACGTTATCCGACACACCCTTTAATGCCCGATTTCCTTGATGACTTTTACCGGACAGGCAACGAATGATGCACTGTTTGAAAGATCCTGTTTTATAGTCATTCTGGTTTCATTATCCAGTATCGGGAAATTATAACGCACGAAACGGAATGACAGCCCGCTTATATCAAATGATGTTTTTTCCGGATATTCGGCGTTTTACCCGATCAATCGGTTTTTAGCTGCTTCTTCCCGCTCGATTGCGCGCCAGCCTATATCATGGCGATAAAATCCCTCCGGCCAATCAATCAATTTTATCGCTTGATAGGCTTTTTGCTGCGCCTCTTTTACAGTTTTACCGGTTGCTGTGACATTCAAAACCCTGCCGCCATTGGCTATGATCTTTCCGTCTTTCAATGCCGTACCGGCGTGGAAAACTTTCACGTCAGGAAGTTTATCCGCTTTTTCTATGCCGGAAATAATACTGCCACGTTGAGGCGCTTCCGGATAACCTTTTGCGGCCATGACAACAGTCAAAGCCTTATCGGTTTTCCAGTTGAGTTCGACATTTTCGAGATTACCCTTTGCGAGGGAATAGAGAACCGGTAGAAGATCGCTTTTTAACCGCATCATCAGAACCTGACATTCAGGGTCACCGAAGCGGACGTTGAATTCGATAAGTTCGGGACCTTTTTTTGTAATCATCAATCCGACAAACAGAACGCCGCTGAATGGACAACCAAGATCGGCCATGCCACGAATGGTGGGTTCGACGATTTCATTCATAACGCGCTTGGTCATATCTTCGGTCATAACGGGTGCCGGAGAATAAGCACCCATGCCACCGGTATTGGCTCCCTTGTCACCATCACTCACGCGTTTATGGTCTTGTGCAGAACCGAAAGGAATGGCCGTTTTCCCGTCACAAAGGCAAAAGAAACTCGCTTCCTCACCTTCAAGAAATTCTTCCACAACAATTTCAACCCCCGCTTTACCGAAGGCTCCGGCAAAACAGGCGTCAACCGCTTCAAGAGCTTCCTTTATTGTCGTGGCGACTGTTACACCTTTACCGGCAGCCAAACCATCGGCTTTGATAACGATCGGCGCGCCTTTTTTTTCGATATAACTTTTAGCGTCGTTTGCATTTTTAAAACGTTGGTAAGCGCCGGTTGGAATATTATATTTGGCGCACAAATCTTTGGTAAATCCTTTTGATCCTTCAAGCCGCGCAGCGAGTTTACTTGGCCCGACAACAAGAATCCCGGCATTACGAAGGGAATCTGCAAGCCCATCGACAAGAGGTGCTTCCGGACCGATGACAACGAGTTGAATGGCATTGTTCTTGCAAAATTCGCCAACCACCTTATGGTTTTTTACATCAAGTTCGATATTGTCGGCCAATTCGAGTGTTCCGGGATTTCCGGGTGCACAAAAGAGCTTGCCAAGAAGGGGAGAAGACGAAATTTTATATGCCAATGCATGTTCGCGTCCGCCTGAACCAATGAGAAGAACGTTCATTGCTTGCTCCTGCTGAAGAAGATGTTAAAACCGTTGCTCTTGTCATAGAAACGAAATGCTTTAGCTTCAAGGTAAAAGGTGTGCTGTTATAAATGGTAAACAACAAAAATATGACTTCCGCGAGCTTGAGCAATGGTGAAACAGTCCAAAAGGAAGGTGTGAGAGGGCGTGTCTTTGATGCGCCATCCGGTCATTGGGTCTATCACTTTTTACCGCGTTCCCTTTGGCCTTATGCCCAATTGGCACGTTGGGACAGACCTATTGGTTGGAAGCTTCTGATGTGGCCGTGTTTCTGGTCATTGATCCTTGCCATGGATGCGCCGGTTTTTGCCGCACAACCGCATCCATATGCGTTTATTCGGGCAATATGGTATCTTTTTCTTTTCTTTATTGGTGCGGTTGCCATGCGGGGCGCCGGTTGCACATGGAACGATCTCGTTGACCAGAAAATTGATGACAAAGTCGAACGGACACGGTCGCGGCCTTTGCCATCCGGCCAGGTCAGCCGGCTTCAGGCGAAAATTTTTATGGGGCTGCAATGCCTCGTCGGGCTTCTCGTACTGGTACAATTCAATCTGTTCAGCATTATACTGGGTATTTCATCGCTTGTTGTTGTGGCGATTTACCCGTTTATGAAACGTGTCACAGACTGGCCGCAGTTTTTCTTGGGTCTTGCCTTCAATTGGGGGGCATTGATGGGGTGGGCGACAATTTTCGGCCGTCTTGATTTTGCACCTCTGTGCCTCTATTGCGGTTCGGTTTTGTGGACCATCGGATATGACACCATCTATGCCCATCAGGATAAGGAAGATGATGCAATTGTCGGGGTTCGTTCCACGGCAAGGCTCTTTGGTGAAAATACCAAACCGGCTCTTATCGTCCTTTATAGCGGTTTTATAGTGTTGAGCCTCGGTGCGTTTATTCTGGCCGGTGTTCCAACTTTAGCCTATCTTGGCATCGCCCTTGCAGCCATTCACATGTTTTACCAGATTATCACAATCGACATTGACAATAATAGCGAGTGTCTCCGGTTGTTCAAATCCAATTCCATTGTCGGCTGGCTGATATTCCTTGGTCTGGTGTCAGGCTATTTCGCACGCTAATTTTGTGACAATCAAACCAAACGCGTCAATCAATCAGATGTATCAATCCGGCTCTGTAATCTAATCAAAGCCGGACATAGCCGTTTGTTGGAAAGCGTGCCATTCGTGGCTGAAATGCTTACGGGTATAAACGGTGTTTTTCCCACGATTTCACATCGGGTGAAGGACGGGAAAAAACCACACGGTCATGAAGCCTGAATTGCCTGTCATGCCAGAATTCTATTGAAAGCGGCTTGATTCGGAAACCCGACCAGTAAGGCGGGCGGGGAATGTTGCCGATCGCATATTTGGCCGTATATTCTGCAACTGCTTTTTCTAGTGCAAAGCGGCTTTCAAGCGGTCGGGATTGTTTGGATGCCCATGCACCGATGCGGCTTCCTCTTGCACGGGATTGATAATAGGTATCAGCTTCTTCATCGCTGACTTTTTCAACCAGTCCACGTACTCTCACTTGCCTGCGCAATGATTTCCAATGGAAGCATAAAGCGGCCTTCATGGTAGCAAGTATTTCGCGGCCCTTATTGCTTTCATAATTGGTATAGAACACAAAACCATCCGTGTTGACAGCCTTCAAAAGCACCATACGCACATCCGGAAGCCCGGTCGGATCCACCGTTGCAAGAGCCATGGCATTGGGGTCGTTAACCTCGCTTTTTTCCGCATCATCCATCCATGTTTTGAACAGTGCGAAAGGTTCATGGGCCTCGACAAAGTCACCAGTTTTTAACGTTTTATCTGTCATAATGCATCCGAATTATGTGTTTTGCGTATCATAAAGTGTTGTCAAACTACATGGCCGACACAGAAAAAAGTGAGCTATGGAAGCTTTTTTTAATTTAAAAAGCCGGCTTTGTCGTTTTGTTATTTTTGTCACGATCATGTGGCCAATGCAAGGCTGTATCATATCGGGTGACAAACTTGATAATATGGGTTCGGCGCTCTCGTCGCGAGAAAACAATGTTGATACATCGCTTGTCACTGGTTCGGTCAATTCTCAAGCCACATTGCCGGGCGATCCTATCGTCCAGTCCGACGAACTTGTTATTCGAGACGAAATCAGAACAATCGCAAATCTGGCCACTGCCCCCGAAGAATTGAAATGGGATAACAGCATTACCGGTAGCGAGGGGACAATCAGCGCGATTGTCGAAAACACCGATAAGGGACGCAAATGCCGCCGGTTCAAAACAACCCGTTCAGCTTATGATGGCGAGAACCTCTATCACGGGCAAGTCTGCGAAATAGCACCGGAAGTCTGGACAATGACCGCCTTTGATATGGTGCATTGAAGTTCGTAATCGGGGCAATCAAAAACGTTTAAAAAAACATTTAATGATCTGGTATTTTTGCTATTTGATAGGCATATAGAGAATGAGATATTTTCCACCTTCGGGGTGGAGTAGTTTTTATAAAGCCGTTTTGGGTAAAGCCCATTTTCGGCTGGAAAGAGGATAAATATGCGTGATCCCTATACGGTTCTGGGTGTGGCGCGCACTGCCAAACCGCAAGAGATTAAGTCTGCATTCAGAAAACTGGCTAAACAATATCATCCTGATCTTCATAAGGATGATAAAAGTGCTCAGGATAAATTTGCCGAAATCAATCAGGCCTATGAAATTCTAGGAGACAAGGAAAAGAAAGAAAAGTTTGACCGTGGCGAGATTGATGCCGAAGGCAAGCCGGTCTTTCAGGGGTTTGCCGGTGGCGGGCAAGGTTTTGGCGGCGCTCAAGGATTTGGCAGTCGCAGCAACCCGTTCGGCAATGGCTCCAGTCATTTCGAGTTTCGTTCGGGCGGCGGAAATAGCGGCTTTGACGCGGGCGATATTTTTCGCGATCTCTTTGGTGCAGGAAATGGCGCGAACAGGGGCGGCGGTTTTTCGGGCTTTGGCAGTCGCAGCCGTGCCCAAGCTCCCAGACAGGGAGCCGACATTCATGCAAGTCTCGATGTAACATTGGAGCAACTTGTCGGTGCCGATAAAGTCGAAGCCATTTTCCCGAATGGCAAGAAACTTAAAATCAAACTTCCCGATTATGTCGAGGATGGTCAGACAATCCGGTTGAAAGGGCAGGGTGAAACGACACCTTACGGTCGGCCGGGTGACGCTTTGGTGACGATCCACATCAGAAAGCATCCCCATATCCATGTCGAGGGAAGAGCACTTCATCTCGATTTGCCAGTCTCTCTTAAAGATGCTGTTCTGGGTGCCAAGATTCCGGTTGATACGCTTGACGGGCGCATTATGTTGACGATACCAGCATGGTCGAGTTCGGATAAAGTCTTGCGCTTGAAAGGACGGGGGCTACCTCTCAAAACGGGTGGTCGGGACGATCTTTATGTTCATGTCCGCATTATGCTTCCGGAAGGTGGCGATGCGGGACTTGAACAATTCATGAAAATGCAAGCTTGAAAATTAACGGTTGGAGCGATCACAACAACGCTGCAATAAAAGCGGGAATGAGGATTGTCATGAAGATAAATTTGGTTCTCGCTTTTTTGCTTTCACATCTGTTTTGCCTGCCTGCATTATCTGAAAACTTCACTAAAGGTGATATTACGGTTGAAAGCCCGTGGGTACAAAAATCCGATACGGGCGAAAATCGTGCAGAAGGATTTGCCCTTATCCATAATGGCGGTTTCAATGAAGATCGCTTGTTGTCGATAAGCGCGGATATTTCCGATCACGTGGTGATTCACGAAACCATCAAACAATATGGCAAGGTCAAGATGCAAAAGGTTGTAGAACCTCTTGCAATCGAGCCGAACGGTTATCTGGAATTCAAACCCGGTGATTATCATTTCATGTTTTTCAACTGTCGTGATGAATTACGCGAAGGTGAAATGATTCCCGCTGTTTTGCATTTTGAAAAAAATGGAGATGTAAAAGTCAATTTTACCATCGAAACACCCGACGATGTTCCCGATAATCCTTGACGGGAAAGTCGGCTGTTCTTTTAAAACCGATAACCAGCGCAATCGAAACTCTTGTCACCAGCGCCTCCGAAATCCGGCCTTATTGTAAGGGGGTTAATGTCGGGCAAATGGTCTTTTTCATCCAATTATAGATTATTATAGACATTTTATCGGCAATCAGGGGGCACGATAGGCAACAATTTTCTGATTTTTCCGATTAAAGGCAAGCAGGCAAAATAAAACGGAATTGTCTGTTTTTTTTAACTCTGATACCATTCGGGTTGCAGGTTTGATTGTTAAGGGGGTCGCTTGTTTCCTGTCTGTTTTCCAATCTTTATTGCAACGTT
The DNA here is from genome assembly GCF_016102505.1 of Bartonella sp. B10834G3. Classification (NCBI taxonomy): domain Bacteria; kingdom Pseudomonadati; phylum Pseudomonadota; class Alphaproteobacteria; order Hyphomicrobiales; family Bartonellaceae; genus Bartonella; species Bartonella sp. B10834G3. The sequence goes on along the minus strand of NZ_JACFOM010000001.1, from coordinate 127,720 downwards.
ATCTTGGCGGCAAAAAAATCAGTTATAAGGGAGCCGCAAGATAGCTGCCATTGTCGGGGTCTTTACCGGTTAAAACTTGAAACTGGTTGGCATTTTTAACAATTTTTTGTGTTTACGTTGCATAATTATAGGTTTCCACGAACAAATTGCACCAATTACTTGAAGAAATGCGTGAGCTATGTCATAGGGCAAAAAGCGAAAACTGATATCAAGCAATTATGAGGCAATACCAATGGGTGACAGTAACGGTTTGTTGCGTGGCAAGCGCGGTTTAATTCTTGGGCTTGCAAATAATCATTCAATTGCATGGGGTATCGCAAAAGCTGCACACAATGCCGGTGCCGAACTTGCTTTTACCTATCAGGGGGAAGCACTTAAAAAACGTGTGGTACCGTTAGCAGAAGAGGTCGGGGGATTTGTTTGTGGCCATTGTGATGTAACGGATGCAGCGTCAATTGATGCAGCATTCGATGCGGTAAAACAGAAATGGGGGAAAATCGACTTTCTCGTTCATGCAATCGGCTTTTCCGACAAGGATGAGCTGACAGGACGTTATGTTGATACGACGGAAAGAAATTTCAACATGACCATGAATATTTCTGTCTATTCCCTTACAGCAGTGACCCAAAGGGCAGAAAAATTGATGCCTGATGGTGGTTCCATTCTGACTTTGACTTACTATGGTTCGGAAAAAGTCATGCCGAATTATAATGTTATGGGGGTTGCCAAAGCCGCACTTGAAGCGAGTGTAAAATATCTTGCTGTCGACCTTGGGCCTAAAAAAATTCGTGTCAATGCTTTATCGGCTGGTCCGATCAAAACATTGGCTGCGTCAGGTATCGGTGACTTCCGGTATATACTCAAATGGAATGAATACAATGCGCCCCTTCGTCGGACAGTTACGATTGACGAGGTTGGCGATTCCGCACTTTATCTTGTTTCGGATTTGTCCCGTTCGGTAACCGGCGAAGTTCACCACGTCGACGCCGGATATCATGTCATTGGTATGAAAGCAGTCGATGCACCGGATATTTCTGTTGTAAAGGATTGAGAAAGTGTCCAAGCGTCCACTTATTTATTTTTCCCGTCATGGTCAGACAGACTGGAACATTACCAAACGCATTCAGGGGCAGATTGATCGGGATATTACCGAATATGGTCGCCAGCAGGCTGCACGTAATGGCCGGTTATTGAAAGAGCTGTTGGGGGAAGCCGAAGGCTTTGATTTTGTTGCCAGTCCGCTGCGGCGCACCCGTGAAACTATGGAAATCATCCGTGGTGAAATGGGGCTTGATATTCGCGGCTATCGCACGGATCCGCAGTTGATGGAAATGCATTTCGGTGATTGGCAAGGCACAACCGAGGATGACATAGCAAAAGTTCATCCCGAATTGATTGCCGCACGTGTGGCCGACAAGTGGAATTTCTTACCCCCTGGCGAAAAGGCGGAAAGCTATGCCATGCTTGCCAGACGTGTCAAGGATTGGGTCGAAAAGGTTCAAGGTAACACGGTTTGTGTGACCCATGGCGGGTGTCTGCGTTCAATCATGCATATTTATGGCGGATTGAGCGAAGCGGAAGCTGCCAATTTTATGGTCGATCAGGATCGTATTTTACGTTTTGACGAACACGGGTTGGAATGGCTTTAAGTTATTGCCCGACCTTGCGGTAAAATAATTATATGCACACCGGATTCGACAGAAAGAAACGGTGTGCAACCGCGGGATTTATATGAAACTTCGGCGTTATGTGTGCAACTGCACGATTTTGCGTGTTTTATTGAATAAAATAAAAGCCGGTCGGGAACGATTATCAACCTTCCTGCGGTTCAATATCGGTGACGTAACGGTTGTTACCTTCTGTGTCATAAAATACAATGACTTTCATACCTTCATTGAGCACGGAATAATCGAATTCACCTGGTAAACTATATGTTTTTCCATTATCAAGCTCGATCGTATTATTGTCCTGGTCGATAACTGTTATCGTTCCCTTGACATCATCAGCAAAGGCTAACGCTGGAAAAAGAAACGTTGCTAGTATACCCGCAAAAACCAGTTTTCTCATAATAGACCTTTCAAAATTATCGGATTTCAATTCCAAATCAGCCTAATTAATGTCAACCGATTGTGTCGAAACCATAGCCATAGGTCAATCAAAAATCGAGTATATGAAATAATACGGCAATTTTGTCGAAGAATTGCTATTCCGGCCTCATTATAAAACAAGGTCAAATCGGAATTGGCAGGAATTGTGGAAAAATTTCCAATTATCGAGCAAAATTGTTCTTATCCCGCTTTGCTAATGTTTGACCGGAAGCAAAAAGGTTAATAGAACAAACAAGGTTGCAAAGTTGGATTGGCGTTTTCATGTCATATAATACATTCGGTGAATTGTTCCGCGTCACAACATGGGGCGAAAGCCATGGACCGGCTCTCGGTTGTGTCATCGACGGCTGCCCTCCGGGGATTAAATTCTCGGTTGCCGAAGTGCAAAGCTATCTTGATAAACGCAAGCCCGGACAGTCGCGTTACACAACACAGCGTCGCGAGGCCGATCAGGTCAAAGTTTTATCGGGCGTGCTCCCCTGTGATGACGGGGAAAAATTGGTTACGACCGGCACGCCTATTTCCATGATGATCGAAAATACCGATCAACGGTCAAAAGATTACGGGAATATAGCCCGCGAATATCGTCCCGGACACGCCGATTACACTTATGATGTAAAATATGGCATTCGGGATTATCGGGGCGGCGGGCGTTCTTCTGCCCGCGAAACGGCGGCGCGTGTGGCTGCCGGCGCGATAGCGCGCAAAGTTGTTCCGGATGTGCGTATTCGGGGGGCAATCATCGCCATTGGTACGATTGATATTGACCGCTCACGCTGGGATTGGGATGAAGTCGAAAAAAATCCTTTTTTTACGCCTGACAAGGTCGCTGCTGAAAAATTTGCGGCCTATCTGGACGATATTCGTAAAAAAGGTTCTTCAATCGGTGCTATAGTGGAAATTGTTGCAGAAAATGTACCGGCCGGTCTTGGTGCACCCGTTTATGGGAAACTCGATCAGGATATTGCGTCTTTTCTCATGTCGATCAACGCAGTCAAGGCTGTCGAAATCGGTGAAGGATTTCATGCTGCACGCTTGACAGGCGAAGAAAATGCAGACGAAATGCGCCATGGGGAAAATGGAAAACCGGTTTTTTTAAGCAATCATGCCGGTGGTATTCTGGGAGGAATTTCCAACGGTGAACCGATAATTGCACGTTTTGCTGTTAAACCGACATCATCAATATTGATACCGCGGCGTTCTGTGGATGTTGACGGAAATAATGTTGATGTTGTGACAAAAGGGCGGCACGATCCTTGTGTTGGAATAAGAGCTGTACCGGTAGGAGAAGCAATGGTGGCATGTGCTATTGCCGACCATTATCTTAGACATCGTGGCCAAACTGGCCGGATCTGAAAGGACTATTATGACATTCAACCAGAAATCGGTCGTTGACGCTATAAGGGCATTTGAACGGGGTGAAATTGTCGCTGTTACGGATGATGACGGACGTGAAAACGAGGGCGACCTTATTGTTGCAGCCGTTCACTGCACACCGGAAAAAATGGCGTTTATTGTGCGCAATACGTCCGGTATCATCTGCGCACCAATGACGGGTGAAGAAGCAAAGCGCCTCAATTTGGCGCCAATGGTTTCAAATAATGATTCGGCCCATCACACAGCTTTCACAGTTACAGTCGATTTTTTGCACGGCACGACAACCGGAATTTCCGCCGAAGACCGGACGCTGACGGTGCGAAATCTCGCAAACCCGAATGCCAGCGCATCCGATTTCAGTAGGCCGGGACACGTATTTCCGCTTATTGCCCGTGAAGGTGGCGTGTTGATGCGCTCCGGTCACACCGAAGCTGCCGTCGACTTGTGCAAACTTGCAAATCTCCCGCCTGTCGGTGTGATCGGCGAATTGATGAATGACGATGGAACCGTCAAGCATGGCCCCGAGGTGAGAAAATTTGCGAAAGAACACAATCTCCATGTCGTAACAGTGGCCGATCTTATTGCCTATCGTCAACGCAAGGAAACCCTTATCGAACATGTCGATGAAATGAAGATTGATACACTTGTGGGACCTGCCGTTGCACATAGCTATCAATTGCCTTGGGAACCGATGCAACATGTTGCAGTTGTCTTCGGCGACATACGCGATGGTGAAAATATTCCTGTCCGTTTGCAACGTGAAAATGTTGTTGCCGATGTTTTTGGCAAAAAACACGAAATTGAATCTGTTCTGCGGCTTATGGCCGAAAAAGAAAAACGCGGCGTATTTGTCTATCTCAGAGCCGGGTCTGTAGGGGTTGGTTCTGCCGATGAAATACGCGACCGCGAAATGGCTATGGAGGGACTGGAGACGCATGAACAGGCTGTTGCGCGTGAGGAAGAATGGCGCCAGATCGGCTTGGGCGCACAAATTCTCAAAAGCCTCGGTATTACTTCGGTCATTCTTTATGCCTCGCGCGAAAGACATTATGTCGGTCTTGAAGGCTTTGGTATCCATATTGAAAAAACAGATATTTTGTGAGGCTTGAATGGCAGAAGAGAAAGACAATGCGGACGTTTCGCAAATGAGCTTCGAGAAAGCACTTGGTGCTTTGGAAGAGATTGTTGAAAAGCTTGAACGGGGAGACGTTGCGCTTGATGAGACGATCCGCATTTACGAACGCGGCGAAGCATTGAAAAAGCATTGCGACCAGCTTTTGAAAGCAGCAGAAAACAAGGTTGATAAAATCCGTCTGTCACGTGAAGGTCAACCGGAAGGTTTGGAACCGCTTGATGCCGAACACTAACCGGAACGTTAACCGGAAGGGCGGAGCCGCTTGATGCAGACCCCTCGTCAAAAGAGGAATTTTACGAGATAGGGGCCGCCTCCCCAAACAAGAGTCCACGAGGCTGCCCCGATAATATTGGCGACCAGAAATTTCGGAAAAGCCATGCCGCCGGAACCTGCAATAATCCCGTTCAATTGGCGTAAAACCACAATGAAGCGGGCTGTTGCGACAAAGAAAAAGCCGCGTTTGTCAAGCATAGCCTCGAATTCTTCAAGACGTTGTGGTGTCAGTTTGACGTAATGTCCGTAGCGTAACAACAGTTTTTTGCCACCGAAATGGCCGATGGCATAACCTGTACAGTCGCCCAGTACGCTACCAGAAAACGCGCATATCAACATGGGTAACAGATCAAGCTTTCCGGCAGCCGCCATAAGCGAACCGGCAATGAGGCCGCTTTCTCCGGGAACAGGCGCTCCGAATGATTCGAGATAGAGGATAAAGAAATAGGCAAACGGGCCATATTGCGAAATCCAATGCTCTAAATATTGTTCAACCATTGCCTATCATCTAACTTACGCTAATCTTATAAGAATAATCAGAAAGCCTGACTATAATTTGGCCATATGTCGCATTTTCGTTCGTAATCAAGTTCATCATAAAACCCGAAAAATGTGTAACGTCGATCAAATCGGGTGGGGGTGAGGAGATAATCATCACAATTTGATGAACGGCGGAACATAATAAATTAAATTTTTTGAGTTTTGAGGTGCAAATATCTTCCAAAAGCTGTAAAGCTTCAACAGTCGGTAAAATATGTTAACAGTTGAAAAAACCAAGGAAAATAATTTGTCGCGACCATCAACACCATTGTTGGACAAGATACATCTGCCGGAGGATCTGCGCCGTTTGCCGGAAAGCTCCTTGACAGAAGTCGCTAATGAATTGCGGGCAGAAACTATTGATGCTGTATCGGTAACAGGGGGGCACTTGGGCGCGGGGCTGGGCGTGGTAGAACTGACTGTTGCCCTGCATTATGTTTTCAACACGCCTGAAGATCGTATCATTTGGGATGTCGGCCATCAGGCTTACCCGCATAAGATATTGACCGGAAGGCGGGATCGTATCCGCACTCTTCGTCAGGAAGGCGGGTTGTCGGGTTTTACCAAACGCAGTGAAAGCATTTATGATCCGTTCGGGGCTGGGCATTCCTCTACGTCCATTTCTGCCGGATTGGGTATGGCTGTAGCCAGTGAACTTAAACAGGAAAAACAGCGCAATGTTATAGCCGTTATCGGTGACGGTGCAATGTCGGCAGGTATGGCCTATGAGGCGATGAACAATGCCGGTTCGCTTGACGCACGCCTCATTGTTATTCTCAACGATAATGATATGTCGATTGCTCCGCCAACCGGTGCTATGAGCGCTTATCTTGCACGGCTGGTTTCAAGCCCCTCTTACAGGAATTTGCGCGAGCGTGCCAAAGCTTTGAGCAAAAAGCTTCCCAAATTTTTCTGGGATAAAGCCCGTCGCGGGGAAGAATTTGCACGTGGTTTTCTAACCGGCGGAACACTGTTTGAAGAGTTGGGGTTCTACTATGTCGGACCGATCGACGGCCACAATATCGAGCATCTCCTGCCGGTTTTGAAAAATGTCCGCGAGCATCCGAACGGTCCGGTTCTTGTCCACGTTATTACGCGCAAAGGCAAGGGCTATGCACCGGCTGAAGCAGCAAGTGACAAATATCACGGCGTTAGCCGTTTCAATGTTGTAACCGGCGAACAAATAAAGGTTCAGAGCAAAGCTCCCTCCTACACCAAAGTATTTGCCGATTCTTTGATTAAGGAAGCAACGCTTGACGACAAAATTGTTGCGGTTACGGCTGCAATGCCTACCGGAACGGGGCTAGACAAGTTTGCCGCAAAGTTTCCTGAACGTATGTTCGATGTCGGTATTGCCGAGCAACATGCAGTCACTTTTGCAGCCGGCATGTCTTGCGAAGGTATGAAACCTTTTGTGGCTATTTATTCCACATTTCTCCAGCGTGCTTATGACCAGATTGTTCATGATGTTTCCATACAACAATTGCCGGTGAAATTTGCAATAGACCGTGCCGGTTTTGTCGGAGCCGACGGTTCAACCCATGCCGGAAGTTATGACACGGTCTTTTTGTCCGCACTTCCGGGGTTTGTCGTCATGGCACCTTCGGACGAGCGCGAATTGATGAATATGGTGCGCACAGCCGCAGCCTACGATCAGGGGCCGATTTCATTCCGTTATCCACGTGGTGAAGGTGTCGGTTTGAAATTGCCGGAACGCGGCGAATTGATTGAAATCGGTAAGGGGCGTATTGTGCGCGAAGGCAATAAAGTTGCACTTTTGGCCTTTGGTACCAGATTGCAAGAGGCGCTTGCTGCCGCTGATGAACTTGCCGCTGCCGGTCTTTCGACAACTGTTGCAGATGCCCGATTTGCAAAGCCTCTCGATGAAGATCTTGTTCGCCGTCTTGCTCAGGAACATGAGGTTCTTGTCACGATTGAAGAAGGCGCGGCGGGAGGTTTCGGTGCACAAGTCTTGCAATTCCTTGCAAAAGACGGATTGCTCGACAGGGGATTGAAAATCCGCACTCTGACATTGCCGGATAAATATCTCTATCATGGCCCGCAAGCGAAAGTTCTTGCCGATGTTGGTCTTGATAGACGCGGCATTGTGAACACGGTTTTTGCTGCTCTTGGGCGCGAAGCATTGGCAACACCGCAAATCAGAGCTTGAAATGCCCGAACGGCCAAGATTGGACACGCTTCTGGTTGAAAGGAATTTCTTTTCAACGCGTTCACGTGCCAGAGACGCAATTTCAAGAGGCACGGTAACAATCAACGGCATTGTTGTAAAAAAGCCGGGTCAGCCTGTTTTGGAGAACGCCGATATTGCGGTTTTTGACCCTGCACAACATTATGTATCCCGTGCTGCTTTGAAACTGATTGCTGCAATTTCATATTTCCCTGTCAAAACAAAGGGTGTGACTGCTCTCGATATCGGTTCTTCAACAGGTGGATTCACTGAGGTTTTGCTTGAAAAAGGAGCAAGCCACGTCATAGCAGTCGATGTCGGACACGGGCAACTCCACCCTTCGCTTGTCGGTCACCCTGCTATTACCCTTTACGAGGGGCTGAACGCCCGCGACCTTGAAGGCAGGCATCTCGAAAATCGCCAAATCGGGCTTGTGGTTTCAGACGTGAGTTTTATTTCGTTAAAATTGGCTTTACCACCAGCCTTGGAACTGGCAAAACCGGGTGCTCAGGCGGTGCTTCTTGTCAAACCTCAATTTGAAATCGGGCGAGAGGGCATTGGCAAAGGCGGGATTGTCAAAGACCCATCCCGCGCCGAAAGTGTGGCTCGCGAGCTTTTTAACTGGCTTGACGCACTTGATAACTGGCATGCAAAAGGGCTGATTGCGTCACCGATCGAAGGTGGTGACGGAAATCGCGAATATTTACTTTTTGGAGAAAAAAGCAATGATTGAAGAGGTCGTGATCGACCATGTCGGTGTCGCCGGTGATGGTGTTGCAAAGACGAAGCATGGCGCAGTCTATGTCCCGTTCGCGCTTCCTCACGAAGTTGCCAATATCGCCGTCGAAAATGGTCACGGGACTATTATTGCTTTAAAAAAAAGCTCGCCCGAAAGGGTTGAAGCAAAATGCAGACATTTCGAGGACTGTGGTGGTTGTGCCTTGCAGCATTGGGCCGATGAACCCTACCAAATGTGGAAAAGGTCTTTGGTTGTTGAAGCATTGGAGGGGAGAAAAATAACAACCGATGTGGAGCCGATTATTCCATGTGAGCCGCATACACGCCGTCGCATGATATTGACTGCCCGCGTAACGCCGAAAGGACAAATTGTCGGGTTCAATCGTTATCAGTCACATGATGTTATAGCAATCGAGGAATGCCCCGTCTCGCGTCCGGAGCTTGTTGACGAACTCGCCGCTATCAGATCGCTTGCTGCTTTATTGGCAAATTACGCGAAGGAAATACGGATTAACGTGACATTGGCGGAAAACGGAATTGATGTCGCATTGGAGGGTTGTAAAATCAATGACGAAAGATTGCGCCAGCGGCTCGTAGAAGAGGGCTTGAAGCAATCCTTCATACGTTTGACGGCGGATGGCGAGATCATCATAGAGAAAGAAAGGCCGGAACTCCATTTCGGTTCGGCTACAGTCGAACTTGCAGCAGGTGGTTTTTTACAAGCAACCAAAGAAGCAGAAGAGTTTATGGCGAGCCTTGTCATGCAAGGTTTGAAGAAAGCAAAAAACGCGGCCGATCTTTTTTCCGGTGCGGGCACATTTACATTCCGCATGGCCGAAAAGATGAAAGTTCATGCTGTCGAAAATGATGATAGCGCTTTAAAAAGCCTTGATCGTGCCTATCGGCAATCGGTCGGGCTGAAGACTGTAACCTATGAGAAGCGGGATTTATTCCGTCGCCCGCTCCTGCCGCGTGAACTGGAAGCTTTTGACGGGCTTGTTTTCGACCCGCCGCGGGCAGGTGCAGAAGAACAGGCGCGGGAAATTGCCAAAACGAATATCCCGCATGTGGTTGCGGTTTCCTGTAATCCGGTCACAATGGCGCGTGATTTGTCTATTTTGGTCGAAGGCGGTTATACAATCGAAAAACTTGTGCCGATAGACCAGTTTTTATGGTCACCCCATGTCGAGGCCGTCGCTTTGCTTAAAAAGCGCAAGCCCAAACCGGGCTGGCACCTTTAAAGAATTAAAACAGCTATAATCTCTAGCAGGATTTGATTTGCGGTGCGGTTTGCGGATTTTTGTAGAACACCGGCCTTAAATAAACGCCGGCAGTGTTTCCGAAAAATGCCGCTGCAACCCAGAGCCAACCATGCAAGCTTCCCGACGCAATGCCTGAAAAATATGCGCCGATATTGCAGCCGAAGCCAACGCGGGCACCATAGCCGAGAAGCAATCCGCCGATCACGGCAGCGCATGCAGAGCCGATGGGCATACGGAATTTGAAAGCAAAACGACCGGCTAGACCAGCGGCCAACATTGCACCGGCAATAATACCGAAATCCATGACCGACGTGACATTGGAAAATATGCTTGAGGCGAGATTTTTGGCATTTCCGGGGTTTTGCCAGAACTGCCAACTTGCGACATCGACACCGAGAGCAGAGCTGATCTTCGCGCCCCAAATCGGAAAAGCGCCGGCAATGCTCCACGGTTTACCGGAAATGACCAGTGTCAGATAATTGAGGAGCGCCAAGGCAACGCCGCCCCAAACCATTGGCCAAGGGCCGCGGAAAAACCGTTCAAGACCTTTATGAGTTGTCGCCTTTTCCTGTTCAAGTGTGCCATGACGACGTTTTTCGATGACAACGGTCAGTGCGGCAATAATTGCAAAAAGGACGAGCGAAACAACAATGCCTAATGGCGCGCCAAGGGTTTTAACGAGTGACACGGGTTGTAAGGCGGGCATATTTGCCCAGAATGATGCATGTGCCGTTGAAATAAAGCCGCCAAGCACAAAAAATGCGAGAACGAGAAGCATACGGGCATTACCGCCCCCAAGGGTAAACAGCACACCCGAAGCACAGCCACCGGCAAGTTGCATTCCGATGCCGAACATAAAGGCTCCGATGATAACCGAAAGGCTCAAAGGGGCGAGCGAGCCATTGACGGGATGCCCAAAAACTTCGCCAAGGCTTAAAGTCGGGAAAAAAAGCAGGACGGCAATTGCCAGCATCAGCATTTGCACGCGCAAGCCACGCCCGCGGCCATCAAGGATGAAATTGCGCCAGGCGGATGTAAAGCCGAATGATGCATGGTAAAGCGTTATTCCAAGGGCTGCACCGACAAGAAGCAAAAGCCCTTGCTCGACACTATAGGCAGCCGAGAGCCAAATTGCGGCAAGCACAATGAATAAAGCGCTGATAATTTTTGGAAGTGTAAAATGATGAGACAGCTTTTGAGGCTGACCAGACACGACCGTGTACATGGAAGTTCCTTTCAATCATGAAAACCCACATGGGGCGATTTCATTACTTTGCCTACAAAATTCGGTTTCTATTTTCAACGCAAAGTACAGAAAAAACAAGATAATTACGTCACAGAAACAAATTTTTCCGATTTATTTTTTGCGAAATAAAAGGCCAGTTTGTACTATCGGGTCGGCGTCTCCCAATTTTCCATGTTGTCGGTCAACCACCGGATAGGAAAAGGAAATTATTTTGAATTGAAATCTGAAGAGCAAATTGAACTATAAATAATAGAGGCGCGAGCCTGTTCGGGAGACATGAAAAACAAGTGCTTCCTCTTATTGTCCGGCGCCGGAAGAGGTGGTCTTTGGAAACCACTTTGTTCTATCGGGATTTGAAGCATAACGGTGACGGCGGGTTCAAAAGATTTAAACCGTTCCCATCAGGATTCGACGCTCCCGCATGCATTGCCCCCCGCACCGGTCATTCGGCCAGAATAGAGGGCGAATGTCCGGCAATTGCTATAGATGCAGAAATGGAACTACTATAGATGTAGAAACGGAACAGGTTTTTTGAACAACTTTGCATCAAGCCGTTCAAACGGCAGTGCCACCAATCGTCATTGCATTGATACGCAAATGTGGAAGTCCAACGCCGACAGGAACACTTTGACCATTCTTGCCACATGTACCGATACCATTATCAAGTTTCGGGTCGTTACCGATCATTGTGATGCGTTTCATGGCTTCAGGGCCATTGCCGATAAGTGTAGCCCCTTTAATCGGGGCAACGATTTTGCCATTTCTGACGCGGTAAGCTTCGGTGCATTCAAACACAAATTTTCCGGAAGTAATATCAACCTGTCCGCCGCCGAAGGAAACGGCATAAATCCCATCTTTCAAGGAGCCAAGCACTTCTTCAGGTGTGTATTGGCCGCCTAACATCATTGTATTGGTCATTCTGGGCATTGGCGCACAGGCATAGGATTCACGCCGTCCGTTGCCGGTGGGGCGCATACCCATCAAACGCGCATTAAGCCGGTCTTGCATATAGCCGACAAGCTTTCCGTCTTCGATGAGAACATTACGTGCGGAAGGTGTTCCCTCGTCATCAACCGTGAGCGAGCCGCGCCGCCCTGCTATCGAACCGTCGTCAATAACAGTCACGCCTTTTGCGGCAACCTGTTGCCCCATGAGGCCTGAAAATGCAGAAGTTTTCTTCCGGTTGAAATCACCTTCAAGCCCGTGCCCGACTGCTTCATGCAACATGACACCGGGCCACCCGCTTGCAAGAACAACGTCGAACGTGCCTGCCGGCGCAGGCTCCGCTTCAAGGTTCACCAAAGCCATGCGGAGCGCTTCGTCGGCTGCCATTTGCCAATTGTCTTCGGTAACAAAGCGGTCGAAAGCTTCACGACCGCCACAGCCATAAAAACCGTTTTCAAGCCTGTCGCCTTTGGCGGCAACCACAGATACGGCAAGGCGCACAAGCGGGCGAACATCATGCACAAGCTCGCCATCGGCGCGCAAGATTTCGACTTGTTGCATCGAACCGGCTAGCGAAACAGAAACTTGCCGGACAGCATCATTTTTGTTGCGAATATAGGAATCGATCTTTTCGAGCAGAGCGACCTTTGATTCAAATGAAGGTGAGGAAAGGGGGTTCAGTTCGTCATAGAGTTTTTTATTGGTGCCACGCGGTGCAGCACTATAATTTCCGTGGTAACCGTGGGTGACAGCTTTTGCAGCATCGGAAGCTCTGTTCAAGGCTGCTTTTGTCAGTTCTCCGGAATGGGCATAGCCCGTTGCCTCACCTGCGACAGCACGTAAACCGAAGCCCTTATCCTGATCGAACGAGCCATTTTTCAATCTTCCATTATCGAAAAGGAGTGACTCGCTTTCACGATATTCAAGAAACAATTCACCATCATCTGCATCTTTCAATGTGTTCTTTACGATTGACTGAACATCATTGGCTCCAATGTCGAATTGTTCGATCAGCGGTTTCATAAAATTTTCCTGTCTTTTAAACGGCCATTTGTATTGTTTTATATAAAAAGCGCCAACGCTTTTATAAAGGCCGCTTCAAGCTTTTATTCATGGAAAAATATTTCATTGGCATGACCGTGTCTTCATCACTCTTTGGGGAGCGCTGCATAGGCTTCCTTCAAGCCGTTAAGATCAATCATGCCGCCGACGCCTTCCTCAGGCGTTGTGAATATGAAATAGGTTGCCATTTTCCCGTCAAGGAAAGATTTCAGATCATCGTCTTTCAAGAAGGCTTCGGCTACGCAATTGTCACCAAGACAACGGCGATATTCCATTTTACCCATATCTTTATTGTCAATCTTGATACCAACGCCCAAGCGCAATTCTACTCTGATCGGAACAAAAACCCGCATCAGCGTTCCCTGATTTTTAGGCAACTTATAAAGTGTCACACGAAAAGCAATGTCGGGGCGGTTTTGTGCCCGAACATTTTGTACGACCTCGCATTGGACATTGGGTGTGCCCGGTGGCAGAGAGCAAACCTTGGTCCAGGCTCCAAAGGTTTTGGGTGCAGGAACTTCCTGTTGATTTGGCGTTTGCGCCACTGTCACGGGAAGACAAAACCCGATTGTTGTTAAACAAAACGCCGCAACGCTACAAGCTCGTTTGAAGAATTGACGAAGTGACATAAGAACTCCTGCTCGAATCATCATGACGTTATCGTGCTTAAGCCTTCATGAAAAGTGCCCAACAGCTCTAGAATATAAACCATACACAACTGATATAACATAGTGTTCAATTCTTGGGCGAGAACATGGCAAAAACTGGAAAATTTGACAATTAAGGCGATGAAGTGTTTCTATTTGGGTCTGTTTGTCGCATTGTTTTGATATTGAAATGTTGTTAAAGCAGTGAAAAAGTGGTTCCGCAGTCGCTTGATTGCTTGATTTATTTGGCAAAATTGATGTCTGAATGCGTAAAAAAAAGTTTCTTTTCATCGATATTGAACCTGGATAGCAGGGCAATCGGTACGCTCTATCTGGTGCTCGCCATTGTTGCAGGTGTCGTCGGTGCAGTCTTTTCTTTTGTTCTACGGCTTGCTCTCAATGGCTCCGATCTTGCCTTTCTATCGCTCATTGTTCCATCCGATCCGGCTTTATTGTCTTTTATGAACACCGCACACGCACTGATTCTGGTGTTTTTCATGGTTATGCCGGCATTGATCGGCGGTTTTGCCAATTGGTTTGTACCACTCATGATTGGCACACATAATGTTGCGTTTCCTCGTGCAAATCTGATTGCCTTTTTATTGTTGTTACTCACTGTTCTTTCAGGTTTCGCTGCCCTCTTGTCGTTTGGCGATGAAAGCCGGTTCAAAATTTTAATGTTGGCGAGCATTTTCATAGGCTCGATGTCATTTATTATCAGCTTTATCAATTTTATCACGACAATCATAACAATGCGTGCACCCGGCCTCACACTTGCACGTTTGCCGGTTTTTGTCTGGTCGGTGCTTGTCGCTTCTTTTCTCGGATTGATGTCGGTTCCGGCGATGTTGGCGGCGTTGACCGGATTGGTATTAAGCGGACCTGTTTCTGTTGATAACCCGTCAATGATGGTATGGTTTTTCAGCCATCCCGAAATCTATGTTCTCCTGTTACCGGCTTTCGGAATTGTCAGTGAAATTCTGGTGACATTCACGAAACGTCGCCTCTGGATGGAAAACGGTGTTGTGGCAGCAATGGTGTTTATCGGCACCATCGGCTTTATTCTATGGATGAATGATCTTTTTGAATTCCGGACACCTGATGTCATGGCCCGTTATTTCAGGGTTGCTTTGCCTCTTATCATTTTGCCAACCGCTTTTATCCTTTTGAGCTGGTTTGTAACTTTGGTTAAAAGCCGTTTCAAATTCGAGACGCCAATGCTCTGGGCTATGGGCTTTTTCTTTGTTGTTTTGATGGGGCAGCTTTCTGCATTGCAGCTTGCAGCAACGGGCAATAGTGTAAACGGTGCAAACCAGTCCGCTTTTGTTGCGCATTTTCACTACATACTGTCGTTGAGTGCGGTTTTCGCGATTTTTGCGGGTTGGTATTATTGGTTGCCGAAAATGACCGGCTATATGTGTCGCAGTCTCACAACGCGGATACACTTCTGGTCGCTATTTGTCGGCGTGAATGCTATTTTTCTGCCACAGCATCTCGACCAATTAACCAATGGACTTATCTTCGGTTCGACAGTTTCGGGTATTTTCTCTTCTGTCGGGGCAGTTCTTGCTGCTTTTTCCGTTATCGTATTTGTCTATGGTGTATGCGAAACATTCGTTCGTAAGACAAAAGCGCAGAGCAATCCGTGGGGAGAGGGCGCTTTGACACTGGAATGGCAGTTGGCTTCTCCGCCTGACAGAAATGTTTGGGAAAAAGTGCCCGTTATCACGAAATGATGGCGGCTATTGAAAATAACCTCATGTGACAGCGTTTATCGAGGTAGCCGGACTTTTTGTGAATTCGGATCGGGCTTAACTGGCCGGACGACAGTATTCGAGCCAATGTGGAAGAGACCGGTTGATATTCTTCGCCATATCGGCGCAACGGTGTCATCAGGCTATTGCTTCCGCCGGTTATTGATTTGGCCAGCAGTCGATTTTGTCCGGCAATTGATTTGTTTCTCGTTGTTTTAATCAGGCATCAATCCGGATTTTTTAAAAAAACGGATTATTGACGTGTTATCCGATGATTTGTTGTGGCAATCAATTTTTCCCAATTTAAAACGAAATGGGAAAGGCAGGCAGATCGCGAGAAAATCTGTTGGCTTGCCTGAATAAATAATTTAACGGTTGCGTTTCTTTGTTAAAATAGTTTTTATGAAAATGTGGCTTGCACGTTCGTAAGTCACAAAGTTGTTCGCCAATCAGGAAGGAAAAGCCTGACGCAAAAAGGTTACGTGTAAAAAACAAATTATAAGTGTAGAATAGTGACTGATAAAGGTTTGTAAAAGAACGGTTTATATATGTCTATATCGAAGCAAGCATTGCAAAAACCGAATGTGCCCGTCCCGTCTCAAGCAGATGCGAATGACTATATAATCCTTTTGAAACCAAGGGTGATGTCGCTTGTGGTATTTACTGCACTTGTCGGCATGATGGTTGCACCAAATCCGATCAATCCGGTTTTAGGTTTTCTTGCCATTTTATGTATTGCTGTGGGCGGTGGTGCATCCGGTGCTTTGAACATGTGGTACGACGCCGACATTGATGCGATCATGAAACGCACGAAAAAACGCCCTATACCGGCGGGCAAACTGACCGGCGGTGAAGTGCTGGTTTTCGGTCTCGTCCTTTCGGCCTTATCAGTGCTGACAATGGGGGTTTTTATCAACTGGTTTTCTGCCGCGTTCCTTGCCTTTACAATATTCTTTTATGTTGTGATTTACACGATGTGGCTGAAACGTTCGACGCCACAAAATATCGTTATCGGGGGCGCTGCCGGTGCTTTTCCTCCAATGATCGGATGGGCTGCGGCAACAGGCACGATCAGCATTGAAAGCATTGTGTTGTTTCTTATCATATTTCTGTGGACCCCTCCACATTTTTGGGCGCTCTCGCTTTTTGTCACAACCGATTATGGCGAGGCGCATGTTCCGATGATGCCCAATGTGAAGGGTGAAAGGTCGACAAAAAACCAGATATTTGTTTACGCAATTATTATGGCCTTATGCGGCATTGCACCTTATTTTATCGGTTTTGCCGGAATAACCTATGGTGCTTTGTCAACGATTTTGGGTGTTATTTTTGTCTATCGTTCCTATGAGCTTTGGAAAACGGTCACTCGCGAACAAACCGTGGCATGTGCGAAAAAGCTGTTTTTCTTTTCGCTCTTTTATCTTGCGGCTCTCTTTGCAGTATTGCTTGTAGAATCGCTGGCTACTCGCCTCATGAGCTATCTGGGAGCATAAGATGGACGGGCAAAAGCACCTCGATCAGATCGAACTTACAGAAATCCAGAAAAAAGCCCAACGTCATCGGGCAAAAGGGTTGGCAATTGCACTTTTTCTTTTTGTTCTTCTTGTATATGCCGCCACAATGGCGCATGTGGGTTCCTGAAAAGGCCTTTAACCTCGAAGAACGGGCGCCCCTCAAGGACAGATTATGACATCAAAACCTCCATTAACAATTCGCCTTTGCGGTCCGCGCGGCTTTTGTGCGGGTGTTGACAGGGCAATCCAGATTGTCATTCTGGCCCTGAAAAAATATGGTGCTCCGGTCTATGTGCGCCATGAAATTGTTCATAACCGCTATGTGGTCGAAGGTTTACAGGCGCGCGGTGCAATTTTTGTCGAGGAGCTGGACGAGATACCGGCTGAACACCATAATCAACCGGTAATTTTCTCGGCTCACGGTGTACCGAAATCGGTACCTGAAACCGCGCGATTGCAAAATCTTTTTTATCTTGATGCAACCTGTCCGCTGGTTTCAAAAGTGCATAAACAGGCTATGCGTCACCAGCGCAACGGCCGCCATGTCATTCTGATTGGCCATTCCGGTCATCCCGAAGTTATCGGAACCATGGGGCAGGTCGAGCCTGATACAGTAACCTTGATTGAAAATGTTGAAGATGCTGAAAAATACCAACCTTTGCCGGGACAAAAATTGGGATTTGTCAGCCAGACAACTTTGTCGGTTGAAGATACTGCCGAAATTATTGCCGTGCTCAAAAGACGTTTTCCCGATATTGAACCACCTGCTGCCGAGTCGATTTGTTATGCCACAACCAATCGTCAGGAAGCGGTGAGGGCGGCAGCCCCTGGAAGTGACCTGTTTCTGATTGTCGGCGCGCCGAATTCGTCTAACTCGCGGCGCCTCGTCGAGGTTGCCGAACGTTTCGGAGCAAAACAGTCATTGCTTGTCCAGCGCGCTTCCGAAATTGATTTTGCGCATTTGGATAATATCCGTACGGTCAGCCTTTCTGCCGGTGCTTCGGCACCGGAAATAATTGTTGACGAAATTATCGCCGCATTCAGAAAACGCTTCGATGTAACCATAGAAATCGCCGAAACGGCAGTTGAAAACGAAACATTTTTGGTCAATAGGGAATTGCGCGAAGTCGTTTTGACACCGGAAGACATGGAGTTTGTCAACGGGAAGGGTATTCCCGATAAAGACAAGTGAAGGGAACATGAAATTCATCATGTGGGGCGAATAATGGCTGTTTATACCGATATAAATGAAGATGAATTAACGAGCTTTTTGAGCGATTATTCAATAGGTGCTTTACAATCCTATAGGGGAATTGCCGAAGGTGTCGAGAACTCGAACTTTATGCTCGATACAGAAGCGGGGCGGTTCATCCTCACGCTCTTTGAAAAACGTGTCAAGAAAGAGGAACTGCCATTCTACCTCGAATTGATGAATCACCTTGCCCTCAAAGGTATTTCATGTCCTCGCCCTATCAAACGTAAAGACGGAAAAATGATAGGCGAACTCGTGGGAAGACCCGCCACAATTGTTTCTTTCCTTGAAGGGGTCTGGCTCAGAAAACCGAATGTCGAACATTGTCGGGAAGTTGGAAGAGGCATGGCAAAAATGCATCTTGCGGGGCTGGATTTTCCACTTGAACGAAAAAATGGCCTTTCCATCGAAGCCTGGCGACCATTATGGAATTTAAGCCGCGCACGCGCTGAAGAACTGGCATCGGGTATTGTCAAGGAAATTGACAAAGAACTCGATTATCTGGAACGTAACTGGCCACATGATCTGCCGAAAGGCGTCATCCATGCCGACCTCTTCAACGACAATGTTTTTTTCCTGAACGATCATATGTCAGGCATTATAGACTTCTATTTTGCGTGCACAGATATGCTTAGTTATGATCTTGCCGTTGCGCTTAACGCCTGGTGCTTCGAGCGGGATTATTCCTATAATGTGACGAAAAGCGAAGCGATGCTGAAAGCCTATTGTGCTGTTCGCCCACTCCAGCAAAACGAGATCGACAATATACTGGTTCTCGCACGTGGAGCCGCTATCAGGTTTTTTCTGACCCGCCTTTACGACTGGTTCAATACGCCGCCAGATAGTTTGGTGGTAAAAAAGGATCCGCTTGAATATTGGCGCAAATCGAATTTTTTTAAAGACGTCAACAAACCTTCCGAAATCGGGCTATAAATGGTTGATAGCCCGCTTAAAAAAGTTGAAATATTCACCGATGGTGCTTGTTCGGGTAATCCGGGGCCGGGCGGTTGGGGCGCCATTTTGCGTTGGAACGGGATAACCAGAGAACTCTATGGGGGCGAGCGGGATACCACCAATAATCGTATGGAATTGATGGCCGCAATCAATGCACTCGATGCGCTGAAAGTACCTTGCTACGTCGACCTCTATACCGATTCTGTTTATGTACGGGATGGTATTTCAAGCTGGATAGATGGCTGGAAGGCAAGGGATTGGAAAACTTCAGCCAAAAAACCGGTCAAAAATGCCGACCTTTGGCAACAACTGGATTTGGCGCGTTCACGCCATGAGGTAAACTGGCACTGGGTCAAAGGTCATGCGGGCCACCCCGAAAATGAACGCTGTGACGCACTCGCCCGAAAAGGCGTTGATGAAAACCGCCAGAATTCTTAACGCTTGTGTGAAGTCAATGTCCCGCTGAATGAAACAGGCTTGGCCTCGACCGTATAGAAAAAGGTGAGTGGGGTAGCCGAATTTATCGCAATGATCGGAGCGGTGAAAATTGTTTGTTCGGCACTTTGTTTGACCAATTTCGCAGGTCCGATTTCATTCTTTTGCCCGTCAAGATAGATGGCCGTGATGTCCGTTTTTTCTTTACCGGTTACGATAATTGTGAGGAGCTTTCCGTCATCATAAGCTTCAAGCGAGGTATTTTCAGGCACATTTTCCGGAAGTTTGTCTTTCGCCAATGTCAGAAGCGAATTTGAAAGCGCAATTTTATCGTCAAAATCGGAAAAGTCGAATGGAACAACCAGTGGCAAACATATCTCTTTGCAGATGCCGATTGTGAGTTGGCCTTTCAAGCCCGATTGATCGGCTGTCCGTTCGACAACAAAGGGCAATAAAACGCTATTTTTATAGCCGATTGACCAATCATTTCCGTCTTTGAAGAAATGTGGAACAGGAAATGAAATGTGATAATTGGCAGGAGGCTGAAAATCGAAAGAAGGAGCCAAACCGGATTCACCCGGATTTTGCCAATAGGTTTTCCAGCCCGGCTTGAGATTGACTTCAATTACACCGCTGACAGTTCCGTTTTCTTGAACAGGTTCCAATGCAACACGAACGCGTCCCCCCTCAAGCTCTTGCCAGGGAGTGGCTAATAGTGTCGACGTAGCATTTGATTGGGAAAATGCAGAAGAAGATAAAAGTACAGTAAAAATAGAAAAGGCGATGAACTTGAAAAATTGGTGCAATTGCAACAACTTTCGGTAAACAGTCAATTTTATCTGGACTTTCGACAAAAAATTCACTTTTCCCTTGCAACTATTCAATACACGGTTACTCTTAAAGTATGGATAAAATTAGCACAATGAAAAAACGTGACGGCTTTTTGAATGGCCATCTGCTCATCGCAATGCCCGGAATGGGAGATGAACGTTTCGCCCAAGCTGTTATTTATATTTGCGCCCATTCGGACGAGGGTGCAATGGGTATTATGTTGAACCGGCGTCAGGATTTGAAATTTCCCGATTTGCTTTTGCAGCTTGGCATTATAAATGAAGCACAGGCTATCCATCTCCCCGAACCGATAAAGCTTTTTCCGGTAAGAAATGGTGGCCCTGTCGACCGCTCGCGTGGTTTTGTCCTTCATACAGATGATTATGCATGTCGAACAACAATACCGGTGACCAAAGATATTTGCCTGACTTCGACAACCGATGTTTTGAAAGCTATGAGCATGGGGAAAGGGCCGGAACGTGCAATTATTGCGCTCGGCTATGCCGGTTGGGCAAGCGGGCAACTGGAAGCTGAAATTGCCGCCAACGGATGGTTGACCAGTCCTGTTGATGCAGACTTCCTGTTCGCTCAGGACTTTGACCACCAATATGAAAAAAGTTTGCGCAAGATGGGAATCGATCCCACTTTTCTTGTCGGCGAGGCCGGTCACGCATGAGTGAGCCGAAGTTTCGACATTTTGATCGGCTTTTCAATGACCGGTCATCGTGTTTCAGGCTCGATTATGCGCCACTTCCCGATGTAATCTTGTCTACAGAATTGCCTCATTAGCCAACCAGCTGTTCAACCGGCATTTCTCCCTCTTACAGAAACTTGTTGTGTTGGAATTTTCAGTTGTCTGTCACATGAGGCATCCTTGGCGCATCCATAGTCGATCCCATAAGATTCGACACAGAAGCGATATTCGGGTGGTTTTGAATTTCAAATCAGGCGTTGGCCTTGGGATGTTTCATAACAAGAGTAATCAGATCTTCAACCCCGACAGGTTCGGTAAAGACATTGCTCTGGACAAATTCGCAGCCTTCTTCACGCAACATGACTGCCTCATTTTCTTTCTCGACACCTTCGGCAATGACTTTCAAGTCAAGATCATGCGCCATGGTAATGATTGATTTCAAAACGAGACGCTTTTTCGAGCTGTCAACCTCCAATAAGGAACGATCCAATTTTATCATGTCGAACGGATAACGTAACAGGAAGGCAAGTGACGAATATCCGGTGCCGAAATTATCAAGGGCAAGCCCGATGCCGAGCGCTTTGATTTTTTCCAGAAGATTGGATGATTGTTCAGGATTTTCTATCAGAATGGATTCTGACATTTCCATCATCAAACGGCCTTTATTGACCGGATTGCGCATGAGAATTGCTTTTAATTCGTTTATCAATTCCTGATGAACCATTTCGGCACTGGGAATGTTGACGGAAACGAAGAAGGATTGTTTGGGAAAACGGTCCTGTATATGTGCGAGATCGTCGACGACGGTTCTCATTGCAAAGTGGGCAAGGTCCATGACAACATGTTCACTTTCGGCGGTGTGGATAAAATCGACAGCCGAAAGATTTCCGTGACGGGGATGATGCCATTCCAGCATGGCCTCGAAGCCGACAATCTGCCCGTCGTTGAGATCAAGAACCGGATGATAAAGTATTTTGATTTCATTGCGTTGGAGGGCGTAACGAATGTCATTTCCCATGCTGTTACGTTCAAGCCCCAAAGTGCGGAAATTCGGCCGGAAAGGCTCGATCTTGTTGCCACCGGCTTTTTTGGCATGGATCATGGCAAGCTCTGCATCACTCAACATATCCTCGGCATTGGAGTTTCCCTCTGTCCAGGTAATAAGACCAATTGAAGCAGATAATTTGATTTCACGTTCCGAAAAAAGAATAGGTGCTGCAACCGTTCTTTGTAATTGGTCGGCAAAAGCAGCAATTTTCGCAGGGTCGGTCTGGCTCGTCAGAACAATTGCAAAACGGTCTGTTGACAGGCGTGAAAGCGTGTCTTCAGGCGTGATAAGGCGGCCAAGACGACGGGCAATGGTTAATAGAAAAGTATCGCCTACCGACATTCCGAATTGATAATTGATATTACGGAAACCATCAAAATCTATAACAAACACAGTCGGCCTGATTGCGCGTCCCGCAACCGCCAGATTGACATAGGTTTGCAAATGGTCAAGAAAAAGCTGCTGGTTTGGAAGACCGGTCAGATTGTCGTGGACGGAATCTTGCAACAGGCGTTCTTCTGCCTTCTTGTGATCTGTTACATTGACGAGTGTTCCTACAACGCGCACAATTTCGCCATCCGAACCGATAACCGGTCTGGCTCTTAGCGAGAACCAGTAATAATGTCCATCACCGGAACGCAGCCTTAATGTCTGGTCTATCCGCCCTTTACGCGTGTCGAGAATCATGTCGAGTATCGCACGGAACCGGTCGCGGTCATCGCTATGCAGGGCTTCAATCCAGTTGCGGATCGTGCCATTCAATTCACCTGCGGTAGATCCGAGATAAAGAGAAAGATCGGGGTTGATGACCACGCGATCGCGGCGCACATCCCAATCCCAGACGATGTCGCCGGCTCCCATGACGGCAAGTGCCTTTCTTTCGAGGTCGGAGAATATTCCCTGATGGAAAGCGCCGCCGGAAAAAGCATGTTGCATGACTGTAAAGGCAATCAGAAGAACGATAAGAACCAATCCACCGGCAAGCGCGGGTTGGACAATGTCATTATCTAGTTTGCCGGTCACGCACACATAGGCTCCACAAAGCCAGAAAATAATAAGAAGCCATGTTGGAATTAACATAATCGCGCGGTCATATCCGCGAATGGAAAGATAGCCTATGAGAACAATTCCGAGAAGAGCGGTGAGTCCGAATGAAAGCCTTGCCATACCGGCAGCGCGTGTCGGATCATAAATCGCAAAAGCGCCAAGAGCACATAGAGCGATAATCCAGGCAGCTGCCCCATAGCTGAAATGGTAGTGCCACCGGTTAAGATGGAGATAGGTGAAGAGGAAAATGAAAAGCGATGCGGCAAGCGCTACCTCGGTTGCCGCGCGCCAGATCGGTTCTGTTGCAGCCGAAATGACAAAAAGCTTATTGAGAAAATTGAAATCTATGCCGATATAGGCAAGCACAGCCCAGGCAACTGCAGCGGTTGCCGGAAACAATCCGGTGCCGCGCACGACAAATAGGACACTCAAAAGAAGTGCCAGAAGGCCGGAAATACCAAGCAATATACCGTGGTAGAGCGTATATGAGTTGATCGTGTCCTTATAGGCTTCCGGTTCCCACAGATATACTTGCGGCAGTTTTGACGAACCGAGTTCGGCAACAAGTGTTACAACAGCTCCCGGATTGATTGTGATACGGAAAACATCCGAATCGGGACTCGACTGGCGATCAAGAGCAAAACCTTCCGAAGGTGTGATCGACTGGATACGTACCGAACCGAGATCAGGCCAAATCAATCCTGAGCCGGCCATACGATAATGGGGAGTGACGATGAGGCGATCAATCTGGTCATCGGTCGGGTTGGCAATGGCAAAAACAGCCCAGTCGCTTTCGGCGCGATCACCATTTCCCTGCATTTCGATGCGCCGTACAATACCGTCGGGACCGGCGGCTGTCGATGTCTGGAACGTGTTCCCTTTGATGTGATGGATTTCGACTGCACGCGATAAATCAAGCGCTGTATCCTGTGAAGAGATTTTAACCGGTTCAATAGACAAAGCCGTCTGGCAAAGCGCGATAGCTGCCAATGACCAGAATACAAAAATGCCGATGGTCTTGCCTATTGTCTTCACAACGCCTCACTTTCAAACTGGCTTTATTGGTCTTTCGGTTTCCAGCAAAGAATAAAGGTAATGATCTTGCCAGCAACCATGTATTTTAACATAAGAGCGCATCAACCCCTCTCTGACAAAACCGCATTTTTCCAGTAAAGCAATGGAACGTGTATTTGTCGGAATCGAGGCAGCTTGCAAACGATGCAACTTGAGCTGTTGAAAAGCAAAATCAATCATCAGGTCAAGACTTTCATGCATAAATCCATGGCCGGAATATTTTTCACCACACCAATAGCCGATCTCTCCTGATTGTACGACACCCCGTCTGATATTGCCGAGGCTTATTCCACCGATAAGATGATCTGTTTCATTGGAAAATACAAAAAAGACAAAAAATTGTCCGTTTTTGCGTCCCTCGATATAGCGATCGAGATGCATTTTGTAACGGATGAGTGTGTGTGCATCGGCAGGCCAAAGCGGTTCCCAAGGTTCGAGAAATGCCCGGCTTTCCATTCTCAGAGTTGCCCACTCCTGATAGTCGTCAAGCATGGGGAAACGCAAATAGATATGTTGCGCTTTCAAATTGGGAAGGCGGATTTTTCCCTGTTGTTTACGGGCCTGCCGCCGGAAGGGCATTTTGAACATGCCATTGCCTTTCTGGCTTGCCCTTAATAAGGACGCCGTCCGGCGCCCGAAGAAAGAGCTGCAACAAGAT
This sequence comes from Bartonella sp. B10834G3, assembly GCF_016102505.1. Lineage (NCBI taxonomy): Bacteria > Pseudomonadati > Pseudomonadota > Alphaproteobacteria > Hyphomicrobiales > Bartonellaceae > Bartonella > Bartonella sp. B10834G3. The sequence continues at coordinate 102,938 of NZ_JACFOM010000001.1, read as the reverse complement.
CACCATAACTCATAATTGGTCCAATTGCTCCTACTGCTGCCAATGTCGGTTTTGAATCAATAAATAAGCGTTCTGCCAGATCGGTCAATCTGTCGACGGTAAGAAGGGACAAGCGTTCCAATGTTTCGGATGCGGGTATCGGACGACCATATAGCAGCATTTGTCTTGCGATGGTTTCAGCACGGCTTGACGGGCTTTCCTGCGACATGACAAGTCCGGCACGATATTGTTCGCGTGCGCGGTCGAGTTCATTTTGTCCGATTTTTTCGCTGACTTTATAAAGCTGGTCAAGAATAACGGGGATCAGGTCATGTAGCCCATCTTCGCTTGAAGCGGCATGGACACCAAACAAGCCGATGTCCGAGAACCCCCAGTGGAAAGCATAAATTGAATAACAAAGGCCGCGTTTTTCGCGCACTTCCTGAAACAGACGCGAAGACATTCCTCCACCAAGGATGATGGATAAAATTTGCGACGCATAATAGTCGCGGATATGGTAGGCGCGCCCTTCAAATCCCAAAAGTACCTGGGCATCTTTAAGGTTACGGTATTCACGGAAATCGCCACCGACATAATTTGCGAGATCGGCAAGAGGGGCAGGAGAATGCGCGCGATAATTACCAAGCCGCTTTTCGACTTCTTTGACAAAAGATTGGTGGTCAACCGCACCGGCTGCCACAAATATCATGCGGTCGGCACTATAATGTTCATTCATGAAGTTACGCAAATTATCCGCAGTCAAAGCGCGCACCGATTGGGCAGTACCAAGGATAGGCCTGCCGATCGTTTGGTGGCGGAATGCCGTTTCGGTGAAATGGTCGAATACAATATCTTCAGGCATGTCATTGGCTGCACCGATTTCTTGCAAGACCACCTGTTTTTCGCGTTCGAGCTCATTTTCGTCAAATTTCGGCGAGGTGATAATATCGGCGAGTATATCCACAGCAAGCGGTATATCGTTCTTCAGGACACGAGCATAATAGGCCGTGGTTTCAACACTGGTTGCCGCATTGATTTCGCCGCCAACATCTTCGATTTCAGCCGCAATTTCATAGGCTGTGCGATTGATCGTACCTTTGAAAGCCATATGTTCCAGCATATGGGCGACGCCATGTTCATCAAATTTTTCGTTACGGGAGCCGGATTTTACCCAGATGCCGAGGGCAACGCTCTCGATTTGGGGCATCGTATGCGTGACGATCGTCAAACCATTGACGAGTCGGCTGATTTCTACACCCATACTGTTGAAACTCCTTCATTCAAAACTTCAATAAAAAACCACATTGTATGTTTGCTGTCTTTTGGAAACAAAGAATAGGGTTAATGGCAGGCGCGGGAATTTTTCAAAATATAGTCTTTGACGAGTTTTTCGTCGTTTTCGAGTGTTTCGTAACGTTCCGGCTTTTCCATGAGGCCGTCAAGCCACTCTGGAAGTTCAGGAGTTTGCCCGCAAGCTTTTTTCACCGCATCAGGAAATTTTGCCGGATGAGCGGTTGAAAGTACAACCATGGGTATCGTTTTTTCCATATGTTCACGGGCAACTTTTACAGCAATAGCTGTGTGCGGATCAGCAAGATAATGGCTCTCTTTATAAAGCTCGTCGATCATGCGGGCCGTCTGTGTTTCGGTGGAAAGACCGGCTGAAAACAAAGTGCGGATTTTGCTCAAGATTGCATCATCAATGAAAAATTCACCCGATTGCTTGAGATTTTCCATAGCATTGCGGATCAAAATCGCATTACGCCCTGAAGCCTCGTATAAAAGGCGCTCGAAATTCGACGAGACCTGAATATCCATAGATGGTGAAGTGGTGTGTTTGAGTGAACGTATCTGGTAATTGCCGGTTGAAAGCGTACGTACCAGAATGTCATTATCATTGGTGGCAATCACGAGACGGGCAATCGGTAATCCCATGCGGGATGCAACAAAGGCTGCAAAAATATCGCCGAAATTGCCGGTTGGAACTGTAAAGGAAACAGCCCTGTCAGGCGCGCCGAGTGAAATTGCAGAAGTGAAATAATAGACAATTTGCGCCATGATCCGCGCCCAATTGATCGAATTGACACCCGAAAGGGCTGTTTTATCCCGAAAAGCGTGATCGTTGAACATGGCTTTGACCAAAGCCTGACAATCATCGAAATTTCCTTCAATGGCGATTGCGTGCACATTGGTATTGTTATTGGTTGTCATCTGGCGTTGTTGAACGGGCGAAACATGCCCTTTGGGAAAAAGAATAAAAATATCGCAGCGTTCGCGACCGGCAAAGGCTTCAATCGCTGCACCGCCGGTATCTCCCGATGTTGCGCCGGTAATCGTAGCGCGTGTGTTCTGGCGCTTGAGAATATAATCCATCAAACGGCCAAGCAATTGCATGGCAACATCCTTGAATGCCAATGTGGGGCCATGAAAAAGTTCCAATATAAATTCGCTTGTATTGGTCTGGACAAGCGGACAAACGGCAGGATGACGGAATGTCTGATAGGCTTCATCCACCATAGAATCGAAAGCATCGCGTTCAATTTCGCCGTCGACAAAAGGCCAAAGAATGGTCTTGGCAATTGTTGCATATGATTTTCCGCGCAAAGCTTTCAGCGAATCCGGCGAAAAGTGGGGATAACTTTCCGGCAAATATAAGCCGCCATCGCGGGCAAGTCCGGTCATGACAGTTTCACAAAAGCCGAGTACCGGCGCATTATCTCTTGTGCTGATATATTTCATTCATAGACTCCTCGGCTCATCGACCAACGTGAAATGTTTGCATTCGCATTATCTTGCAACCTTTACGGGACTGAAAATGTCCTCTATTTTTACCAGACTTGCCAAATTATAGAAAAAGCGAGAAAACAACAAATCACTATTATTGATCGCTGATATAGAACAGGTTCACTACTCTAGGAAAGTCCACTTCATGGATAAAAAGTCGATTTATCGTTTTTCATTGGGCTTTGGCCTTGTTATTGCCGCTGCTTCAACTTTGTCGGGATGTTTTATCCATAAGAAAGTGGACAATGTTCCGCCCGAACCACAAATAACCGAAGCACAGTTGCGTGCCTATTGCCCGATTGTTCTTATGCGGGATGATACTGCTTTTTATGATGTTTATGAGCGCGGTGGCGAGGGTGACGCCAATAAAGTCATGTATCAGGCTGCTATCAGAGATGTGACGAGAACCTGTAACACGACCGATACAACACTTTCGATGAAAGTTGCCGCTTCCGGTCGCGTAGTGCCCGGACCGATGTTTAAAAAAGGTACAGTGTCACTGCCGATCCGCGTCACGGTTATGCAAGGTGATAGTGTGATATATTCCAAATTGCGCAATTATCCGGTTGAAATCAGTAACGGTGTTGATGCAACGCAATTCATTTTTTCCGACGATCAAATTTCTTTTCCCAAGCCGACATCCAAAAACATTCGCATTTTCGTAGGATATGATAGAGGCCAAAAGAAATAGCGTCCGGCGCATCCGGTGATATTCAAAAACCGTTTTACAAATCTGTTTTGATTAAAAAGGCTTTGGTCTTCCAAAGCCTTTTATCATGTCGGGATAAATTTCCCGAAATTGCGATGTTTATCTTTCAGATTCGTTCAACGTCAAAAAATTGAATGAATTAAAGTTATCAAATCTGTTTTATCTTCAAATTCCGCATATGGATTTTATGCTTATTCAACAATCAGCATTCTACTGTGTTTTTAACCGTTTGCCTGACATTATCAGCGAGATTTTTTACGGGCGGAATAGATTCAGACATCTTTCCATTCGGACAAGGCTTTGAGGACGGCCGGCAAGTCGGAATGGTGGGCAATGACTGTTTCCGCGCCCGCTTCGGTGAGGACATCGGCAAGACCGTGATAAGCATGTGAACCACCGGTAAAACCGATAACCCGCATACCTGCTTTTACCGCACCGCGCACTCCATGGACCGAATCCTCGATGACAATTGTATTTTCCGGTTTTGCGTGCATTTTTTCAGCCGCATAAAGATAAACATCGGGTGCCGGTTTTACTTTTTTTGTTCCCACTTCCGGTGCCGAGAAAATTTTGTTTTCAAAAAGATCATAAAGGCCGACGATCGTGAGCATACGCTTGATGTCTTCGCTTCTCGAATTGGAGCAGATACAATAAGGGTAGAGTTTGGCAACCGCTTCAATAGCCTCGCGCGCGCCGTCAATGCCAACCAATTCATCTTGCATGCGTTTTTTGAAAAGTTCCGGTACTTTTTCAATCAGGCTGACAGAAAGCGGAACATCCGACTGTTTTTCTATCTCTTTGAGAATGTCGAGAAAAATCAGTCCTGCATAACGTTCGGATAGTTCTTCCGGCGTAATTTCAAAGCCTGCCTCAGCCAATAATTGCGATTCAATCTGGGCTGCCAGATATTCTGAATCGACAAGCACACCATCACAATCAAAAATAACCAGATCTATCTGCGGCATCGGCTTTTGTCCCGTAAACTCTTATATTATTTGTCAACCTTTTAGACGGTTCAACTCGTCATTGGCAATAGTTTATAAAAATCTATCGTTCCCGATTGTGTGTTCCTTTAATCTCACAAATTTCTTCAATCGGGACGTTGGATAACGGGCAGTATCATTCACAATCATAAAAATACAGGTCTTTCCGTTCACAACTTCAGCTCGCTATATTCAAACACTGTCGATGATAGACAATCGAAACATCGGAGATGATCGTCGAATATCGAAGATAATGGTCAAATATCGGAAATAATGGCCAAGCATCGGAGATAAAGGTCAAACATTGAAGATGATGATACCGGGTTTTTGAAACCGGTGCTCTTTAACGCGATATTTACCCTATTTCGTCAATTTAGGCTTGTTGAAACCGTGATTCGATTTGTCACGGAGTTTATGTGTTTTGAGTATGTGTGGTCGAGTATCCTATGACAGTTGTCCGTCTTGTAAAAGATCTCGTTCAGGCTTCGCCGGAAGAAGCATGGCGTAACCAGATTTTAAAGGGTGATTGCGTTGCAGCGCTCAATAAGCTGCCAAGTCAATCGGTTGACGTTATTTTTGCCGATCCCCCCTATAATCTTCAACTTGCAAACGCTCTCCATCGCCCCGACCAATCTCTGGTCGATGCTGTTGACAATGATTGGGACCAATTTGAAAGTTTCGCCGCTTATGATGCATTCACACGTGCGTGGCTTCTTGCCTGCCGCAGGGTTTTGAAGCCGAACGGGACAATCTGGGTTATCGGTTCCTATCACAATATTTTTCGGGTCGGTACAGCATTGCAGGATCTGGGCTTCTGGATGCTGAACGACATTATCTGGCGCAAGACCAATCCGATGCCCAATTTTAAAGGGCGACGTTTCCAGAACGCCCATGAAACACTAATTTGGGCATCGCGCGACCAGAACGCGAAAAAATATACTTTCAATTACGAGGCAATGAAAGCCGCCAATGACGATGTCCAGATGCGTTCCGACTGGTTGTTTCCGATCTGCACAGGGGCAGAACGTCTGAAAGACGAAAACGGTCATAAAGTTCATCCAACCCAGAAGCCGGAGGCATTACTTGCCCGTGTTATCATGGCATCAACGAAACCCGGCGATGTTATACTGGATCCCTTCTTCGGCTCCGGCACAACGGGTGCGGTAGCCAAGCGATTGGGGCGCGATTTCGTCGGTATCGAACGCGAACAATCCTATATTGACGCCGCAATGGAAAGAATCCTTGCGGTCGAGCCTTTGGCGAAACCGGAACTTGCAATTTTAACCGGAAAAAGAGCAGAACCCCGTGTCGCTTTTGTCAGCCTTCTTGAAGCGGGATTACTGAAGCCGGGTAGCGTGCTTTACGACAAAAAACGCGAACATGCTGCAATTGTTCGCGCGGATGGAACCATCGTGGTTGACGGGGAAGCCGGTTCAATTCACATGATGGGGCGAAAGGTTCAAAACAGTGCAAGCTGTAACGGTTGGACGTTTTGGTACGTTGAGAAAGAAGGTCGTCTGGTTCTGATTGACGAATTACGCGTTGTCATAAGGGAACAAATGGCAAAAAGCGGCGTTTAACATTTTAACGATCGGGTAATCCTCCAGTCTCCGGTCAAGAAAAGGCGTGCGCATCCATTGCGCCGCCTTTTAATTTTTTCTTTTTAATTTTCCCGAATTTGTACCTTTGATTTTAAAACTCTCCGGAATAGCAACCGAGATTGCTTTTTTCATAACAGTGGGAAGAGCTTCATTGGCCAATTCATTCACAGAGCACCACCAACCATTGCCCGCAGCGGTTTTTTCGACATTTTTGGCCAAATAGACATCAAGAACGAGTGAAAAATGGGTAAAGACGTGCTGCGCTTTTCCTTTCAAGACCCAATCGGCGTGAAATGGAGCGTCATTAACCGAATAATGATTCCGTTCACTGAAATGGTTGGGGACTTGCGTCATTCCACCGAGGAGCCCTGAATTATGCCGTTTTTCCAGATAGATTTCATCATCTTTGTTTAATGCCACAAAGGCGACGCCATGGCGTTGCGGGCGCTGCGGCTTGGGCGGTTTGACCGGATAGGCTTCAGGGTTACCGCTGCGCTTTCCCTCGCACAGGCTTTCAACCGGACATATCATGCATTTCGGTGTGCGTGGTGTGCAAATTGAAGCGCCTAGATCCATCATGCTTTGGGCAAAATCACCGCAACGCTTTTCAGGCGTTAATTCTTGTGTTTTCGCCCTGATTGTCATTTTTGCCCGCGGCAATGGTTCATCAATTGAAAATATACGGGCAATGACGCGCTCCACATTTCCGTCGACCACAGCTACCGGCTCGTTATAAGCAATAGAAAGAATGGCAGCGGCCGTATAATCGCCAATGCCGGGAAGGCTTTTCAGGCTTTCTAACGAATTTGGAAAAATGCCATTATAATCGGCCACTATCTGTTCGGCACAACGTTTGAGATTTCTTGCCCGTGAATAATAGCCAAGACCTGCCCAGGCTTTAAGGACATCGTCCAATTCGGCTTTTGCAAGAGAAAAGACCGTTGGCCATGTTGTAACGAATTTTTCAAAGAAGGGTTTGACAGCCTCGACAGTTGTTTGTTGCAACATGACTTCCGACAGCCAGACCCGATAGGGATCATTTTTTTTGCCGTTCAACAAGTCGGCCGGCGCAACGCGCCATGGCAATATACGATGGTAACGGTCATACCATAAAAGCAGCTTTCCGGAAAAATCACTCATGGATTTCTCCAATCATAATTTGTCAAAAAAATCAAAAGGAAAAGGCAAGCCTTTAGCAGGCTTGCCTTTCTTTTTATCAATCTGTTCAAGATTGACTGCCGATAACCGTTTTTCAATCGATGTGATGTCCCTGAAGGTAGCCGCCTTTTCTTGCATCATTCATTTTATAAGCGCAGACAAAAGCAATCACCATCATGATTGTAACATACCAGTAGAAATAATTGCCGACGCCCTCGTTCTTGAACCATAGCGCAACATATTCAGCCGAACCGCCGAAAAGTGCGTTGGCGACAGCATAGGAAAAACCGACCCCCAACGCCCTGACTGAAGCCGGAAACATTTCCGCTTTAACGATGCCGCCAATGGAGGTGTAAAGGCAGGATACCGCAAGCATGACAACCATCACGAAGAAGGCTGCGAGTTCGCTATGCGTGGATCCGATGAATGATAGGGCAGGAATGGTCAGGATGATTGAAAGAGCCGACCACATCAACAACGAAGTGCGCGTACCGATACGATCTGCCAACATGCCGAACAAAGGCTGTAAAACCATGAAAATAAATAATGCAGCAAGCATCATCGTATTGGCATCTTTAGCCGAAAAACCGGTCGTCGTAACAAGATATTTCTGCATATAGGTGGTGTAGGTATAAAATGTCAGTGAACCGCCGGATGTGAACCCTACAACGAGCAGGAAAGAACGGGTATGGTTTTTCAACAGGCTGATGAGGCTTCCGGCTTCAACGCTGGTGCGTGATTTTTCGGTGGAAGTCTCGTGGAGTGAACGGCGCAAATAAAAGGCGATGATTGCTGTCAAAGCGCCAATAACGAAAGGAACGCGCCAGCCCCACGCCCTTATCTGCTGGTCATTAAGGAACATTTCCAGAATAACGACAACCAGAACGGCAAGAAGTTGTCCGCCGACAAGTGTCACATATTGGAAGGAACTAAAAAACCCGCGCCGACCTTTTAAAGCAACTTCACTCATATATGTAGCGGTTGTCCCGTATTCTCCACCGACTGACAATCCCTGCATCATGCGGACGAGCAACAAAATAATGCCTGCCGCATTCCCCCATGTGGCATAGGTTGGTAGAAAAGCGATGATAAGCGAGCCTAAACACATCATCACCACCGAGATCATCATGGATAATTTACGGCCATAACGGTCGCCTATACGGCCGAAAATATAGCCGCCGATCGGACGCATCAAAAATCCGATGAAAAATATGCCGGCAGTTTTTAGAAGTGCTGCAACCTGGTCATTGCCTGACGGATAAAACTGGTTGGCAAAATAAATGGATGCAAAAGCATATATATAGAAATCATACCATTCGACGAGGTTGCCCGACGCACTTGCTACAATTGCAAAAATTCGCTTGCGCGTGTCATGAGGATCAACCGTGGAAGCCGTCTCTTTCGTGTCAGTCATTAATATCTCCCATAAGGTACAGCTATTATCAGGGCTATTGTTATTCGTTTTATTGACGCAAGTTGACTGAAAACAGAAATAAAAACGTTTAAAGATACACAATTAAAAGTGATTTTTCCCCTTAAAATGATGTTTTGAAGTGATGTTTTCCCGAAATGGTTTCTCCAAAGTAAGTCATCCGGCTTTCGATTTTTTTAAAATTCGCAATTATAGACATCGCGAGGCAAAAAGGCGGAAATAAAGATTGGCAGGTAAAATTGCTGTTAATGCTGTTTGGTGCGGGAAATGCGATGAAGACACGACAAAGTCATTAAAGGCGTTTAGATCGTCGGTTCAAATGGATAATTCTGAATTGATTTTTTTGACAAACTTGCAAAATGTCATAACTTCCATTTTTACTCCCCTTACGCAATCGGAACATCGAGGATAGGTTGAAAATCCCCGTTTATATAATCAACCCTGATTGCTCGAATGACCGCTTCCAAAAAGTTTCCCGATCGGCAGATGGAGTTGGACAGGATTATCATCTTGTGAGCGCGGCTCACGGAAATAAAATCGACTTTCGGATTTCGTCTCTGATGAATATCAAACGGTTCTGCCAGCAACATGGAAAGAAAATTCGATTCTATGAAGCAGGTTGCTATTTTTGTCACCTTCGCCGGATTTTCCCGTAAAATGACGGATATAACGGGTAGTGTTTCTTTTGGCCGATTTCCTGTCAGACCGTTATGGAGTCCGGTTGGTTATCAGGTAACCGGCGAGGTCGCAAAGAAGCTGCATGATAAACGGAACCCGATGCTTTTTCCCGATACTTTTGCACCTCAACGTGGATGCAGCCGGTATAATGTTTTTCCGGACAATTATACAATTTTACAATCTGAACGGTTCAACAATCGTTAGGGCAAAGAAAACTTGTCATAATATATGTCAGGCGAATATATGTTTGCCGAAATGGTCCTGAACCGGTACTGTGTTTTTCCGGTTGCCGGATGATATTTGCCGTATCATCCACGGGCTTTTACGCAACCCGCTGAAACTGAAAGATAAGGTGTCGAAATGAAAGCAATTGTCACAGGTGCTGCCGGTTTTATCGGATTTGCAACGACGAGAGAATTGCTGCGACAGGGGTTCGAGGTTGTCGGCGTTGATAACCTCAATCATTATTATTCTGTCGAACTTAAAAAAGCACGGTTGGAGAATATAGGCGATAATTCGGCATTCCGTTTTGTCAAAGCCGACATTTCCGATAAAGAACAACTTGAACTCGCGATAGGCAGCGAAAAAAACGTTGATGTTATTGTTCATCTCGCTGCACAGGCAGGTGTTCGTTATTCTATCGAAAATCCTTCCGCTTATGTCAGTGCCAATGTGGAAGGCGAGGTCAGGGTTTTTGAACAGGCATTGAAATATAGTTCCTGTCCGCCGGTTGTTTATGCAAGTTCTTCATCTGTTTACGGCGGAAATAGGAAAGTGCCATTTTCGGAAGATGACAGGGTGGATGATCCGGTTTCGGTTTATGCTGCCACCAAGCGGGCAGGAGAACTGCTTGCCCGTTCATATCACCATGTTCATAAACTCAAGACAACGGGTTTGAGGTTTTTTACAGTCTATGGCCCGTGGGGCAGGCCTGATATGGCTCCATGGCTGTTTACGGATGCTATTTTGGAGGAGCGTCCTATAAAACTTTTCAATTACGGTAAAATGCAACGCGATTTTACTTATATTGATGATATTGTTGATGGCGTCGTAACCGTGACAAAAAAAATAATGAAAGAGCCGGAAAAAGTGGCCGACATTTATAATCTCGGCAATAACAAGCCGGTTCCTTTGATGGAGTTCGTCGAAGCGATTGAACAGGAGACAGGCAAAAAGGCGTTAACAGAACTCTGCCCTATGCCGCCTGCCGATGTCGAAAAAACCTATGCCGATATTTCCAGAGCCGAGAGAGATCTGGAATACCATCCGACAATGTCGATTAACGAAGGTATCGTGAAGTTTGTAAACTGGTTTAAACGTTATCAAGGCAAATAATGGGCTGGAAACCGAAAAAAAGTCATTTTTCTTCGCTTGCTGAAACAACAGCCGGTTTGCTTGATCCGATTTTGCGTAAAAAAACCGGTCTTAGTATGGAGCTTATCCAAAATTGGCCGCTGCTTATCGGAGAAGAAATTGCAGGAAGTACGATTCCCTTAAAAATCCTGTGGCCAAGACGTTCGAGTATTGATGATCCGTTCAAACCGGCAACACTTGTCGTTGGTTGCGAGGCTTATGCTGCCATGATTTTGACCCACGAAACAACCGAAATTCTGCAACGTATCAATGCCTTTTTCGGGTTTATTGCAGTGAACCGGATAAAAATAGAACAATGCGTTATCGAGAAAGAGGAAGTTGTCCGTTTCAAGCGCCCTCCGGTAGACGAAAATGATCGCAAGTTTATTGATGAAGTGACAATGCAAATTGATAATATCGGGCTTCGGAACTCTTTAAGCGATCTTGGTCTATCTATATTTGCAGAGAAACATACCGGTCATGACAAAAATTTTAATAATTAATCCAAGACAATTCTTGATGAATGCCGTATAAAATAACAAAGCTTGCCTTGAATTTAGCGAGTTTCAAGTTTGAACATAATAAAAAGAAAAGGTACTGTTATGCTTAATACAAAAAACAGTCGGCATTTACGGTTTTTTGCCGCCGCTCTAGGGTTATTTGCAACAACCTGTTTTACTGTTTTACCTTCTTATGCGGCAGAAAATAAACCTGCTGAAGCGAAAACCGACGAAGCTAAATCTGCCGACAATAAAGCAAGTGTTGCCAAAACAACCGAAGTCAAATCGTCGGGTACTGTTGATATGGCCAAATTGCTTGAACCCGGTAAAGGCAAGGAAATGGTCGAGGGCAAAGCAGATGCTCCGGTAACCATCGTCGAATATGCTTCTGTTACTTGTGGCCACTGTGCTGCTTTCTATAATGAAACGCTGCCATCCATCCGTGAAAAATATATCAAAACCGGTAAAGCGCGTCTGGTATTCCGCGAATTTGCGTATGATCCGAGGGCACAAGCCGGCTACATGCTTGCTCGTTGTGCGCCGGAAGACCGGTATTTCCCGATGATTCAGGTGCTTTTTGAAAAGCAGATGGAATGGGCGGCTGCTTCCGACGCATTGCCTCCATTGAAAAAAATAGCTGCAATGGCCGGTCTTGATGACAATGCTTTTGAAGCCTGCTTGAAGAATCAATCGGTGCTTGACGAAGTCAAGAGTTCGTTTGAACGTGGTAAAGAGTTCGGCGTCACGTCGACACCGACATTTTTTATCAATGGCAAGAAATATGAAGGCGCGTTGTCTGTGGATGACATGTCTTCTGTGATTGATAGTTTCCTTTAATATGATGATTGTGGAATAAGAGGCAGGATGCAGTTACTTTTGACTGCATCCTTTTTTGTAACCCCGAAGGTAGGTTCATGCAGTTTACCAAGCTGCGGCTGGTAGGTTTTAAATCTTTTGTCGAAGCTCAGGAGTTCGTAATAGAACGCGGGCTTACGGGCGTTGTCGGCCCTAATGGATGCGGGAAATCGAATCTCGTTGAATCTCTGCGCTGGGTTATGGGGGAAAACTCCTATAAAAATATGCGCGCTTCCGGCATGGATGATGTTATTTTTTCCGGCTCGGCGACGCGGCCGGCGCGAAATTTTGCCGAAGTTACATTGTTTCTTGATAATTCCGACCGCAGCGCGCCAACGGCTTTTAATGATACCGATGAGTTGCAGGTTTCCCGCCGTATTGAACGGGATGCCGGTTCGGCCTATCGTATTAATGGCAAAGAAGTACGGGCAAAAGATGTTCAATTATTGTTTGCCGATCAGTCGACAGGTGCACGTTCGCCTTCCATGGTCGGGCAGGGGCGCATTGGCGAGCTGATACAGGCAAAGCCCCAAGCACGCCGTGCATTGCTGGAAGAAGCAGCCGGTATTTCAGGCCTTCATAGCCGCCGCCATGAAGCTGAATTGCGGCTTCGTGCGGCAGAAGGCAATCTCGACAGGCTTGAAGACGTAGTAGGCGATCTTTCATCGCGGATTGAAAGTTTGAAACGCCAATCACGGCAAGCAAACCGCTTCAAAACTCTATCCGCCGACATAAGACAGGCGGAAGCCGGTCTGTTCTATTTGCGCTGGTCAGAGAACAAATCCCAGGAAGCCGAAGCAATAAGCGCTCTGAATGGTGCAACAAAACTTGTTGCGGAAAAAGCGCAGGCGCATATGCGTGCCGAAAAAGCACAGGAAGAAAGTAAAAACAAACTCCCTCCGCTGAGGGAGGAAGCAGCAAAAGCCTCTGCCGCTTACCAGAGATTAAGCATCGAGTTGAAACAGCTTGACGAGGAGAAAGACAGAAATCGTCAGCGGCAATCGGAATTGTTGCGCAGGCTTGAACAACTTGACGCCGACATCGTTCGTGAAGAACAACTTGCCAATGACAATCAGCAAAGTTTTGAACGGTTGAACGAAGAGGAAGAGACATTACGGCTTGAAGCGGAAAACCAGCAAGAAACCGAAATGGAGCTTACCCTTCATTATGAAGAGCTGCAAAGCAATTTAAGCGAAAGCGAAGCACAAGCGGGCGAACTTACAAAATTACAAGCCGAGGCCAAGGCCGAAGAATTACGAATAGCCGATCAGATCGCCGATTTTATAAATCGGGGCAAACGTCTTGATGAGACGATTATTGATATAAAAAACCAGATAAAGGCTTTGGAAGAGGAGCTGAACTCTTCCGACAGAATTGCCGAAGCTGAAGAAAAACTCGCGGAAGCCGAGGCACAACTTGCCCAGAATGAAGCATTGTTGCAAGAATGCGAATTGGCCACTGAAAACGCACGTGAGGCAGAAAATAAAGAGCGTCCTCTGGTGGCTGATTGTCGTGACAGGTTAAATGGTCTTACAACTGAATCGCGCACCCTTGAACAGCTTTTAAATTCCTCGAACAGCGCAGAATTTCCGCCGGTTGTTGATGAAATCACTGTTAAAGAAGGCTTTGAAGTTGCTCTCGGTGCAGCTTTGGGGGATGATCTTGAAGGGTCGTTGAAAGAAGGTGCACCAATTTTTTGGAGTGGCCGCACCGGAATAGTGATAAGTCCCGCGCTTCCTGACGGGGTGAAACCGTTGGCAGATTTTGTGAAAGCACCCGAACAATTGAAACAGGCACTTGCGCAAATCGGAGTTGTCGAGGAGGAAGAAGGCGAGCGCTTGCAAACAGGGTTGCAGGTGGGGCAAAAACTGGTGAGCCGGAGCGGCGCAATCTGGCGTTGGGATGGGTTAAAGACGCGTGCAGATGCACCATCTGCAAGTGCTCAACGTCTGGCACAAAAAAATCGTCTTCAGATTTTGGCGGAACTTGTCGAGGAAGCAAAGCAAGCCTTGAAGATTGCCGAAACGAAATTGCAACAGCTAACAAAGCAGGTGGAAGATTCAGCCCTTTATGAACGCGAGGTAAGGGCGAAGTTGCGCGTGAGCCGTGACAATCGCGATGCCGCACAACAATTCTATAGCAATGTTGAACGCGAAGTGTCCGAACACCGTTTGCGGCTGTCTTCTCTTGAAGAGAATATCGGCAATCTGGAAAGTGAAAAGACAGAGATTTCACAAAAACTCGAAACGGCTTTGATCGAGCAGAAAAAATTGCCCGATATGACGGCAATGGAGGCGAAAATCGCTTCATTTTCGGCAAAAATATCGTCCGAACGAAGAGCCGTCTCGGAAGCATTGGCTGCATTACAAAGCTGGAAGCAAAACGCCAGCGCGCGGGTGCGTAGACTTGAAGCGATTGGCTCGGAGAGGAAAAATTGGGTTAGACGTATAGAAAACGCGAAAAACCAGATAGATGCGTTAAAAGCACGTCGTGAAGAAGCAATGATCGAAGCCGAGCAATTGGCGCAAACACCTGAGGGGCTAGAGGAAAGACGGCAAAATCTGCTTGATGCCATTGCAAAGAAAGAAGCGGAAGGCCATGCGGTAATGGATCGCCTGTCACAGGCAGAAGCAATAGAGGCTACGCTTGATAAACAGACTTCGCAGGCTTTTGCCGCACTTTCGTCAAGTCGCGAAGAACGCGCCAGAGCCGAAGAAAGGCTGAATGCTGCTGTCGATCGTCGAAAGGAGATAGAAGCACGGATAAACGAAACTCTGAACTGCGCAGCACACGAAACATTGGCTCTCGCGGGGCTTTCGGTTGCCGATGAAATGCCCGACATCAATACACTCGAACACAAACTTGAACGATTGCGCATCGAGCGCGAACGTCTTGGAGCGGTGAATTTACGTGCCGATGAAGAAGAAAAAGAGCTTCGCACGCGATTTGATTCGATCACCGGTGAGCGCGACGACGTGGTCGAAGCAATCAAAAAGTTGCGTGTTGCAATTGTCAATCTGAACCGCGAAGGGCGGGAAAGGCTGCTTGCTGCCTTCACCAAGGTAAACGACCACTTCCAGAGACTTTATCATCATCTTTTTGGTGGCGGGACAGCGGAACTTCAACTGATCGAATCGGATGATCCTTTGGATGCGGGTGTCGAAATTCTGGCACGGCCACCGGGTAAAAAACCGCAAACCATGACACTCTTATCAGGCGGCGAGCAAGCATTGACAGCAATGGCATTGATATTTGCGGTTTTTTTAACGAGTCCTTCGCCTATTTGCGTTTTGGACGAGGTTGACGCCCCCCTTGATGACCACAATGTCGAACGTTACTGCAATCTCATGGAGGAAATGGCAAAATCGACCGAAACGCGCTTTATCGTTATAACGCACAATCCGATAACAATGGCGCGCATGAATCGCTTGTTCGGTGTCACAATGGGTGAACAGGGCGTATCACAACTTGTATCGGTCGATCTCCAGACCGCAGAAAAAATGCGTGACGTTGGCTAATGAAAAGAAATGCGTTCCGATCTTTGCTTGCAAGTGTAAAACTTTTGTTATTCAATCGGTTTGACTTTTCTATTTAATCGATTTGTTTGTTCTGTAAAGAAAATTGATGTTGGCGTAGGGGCAAATGTCATTTAAGCTGACACTGGTAGTTGGTCTCTTAATTCGTCTTTTCACAAAATAGGTAAAGTCTATTTTTTAACGGGCAGCTATTACAGTCAATCGGAGGATGTTTATTTAAAATGACAAAATGGGTTTACAGCTTTGGTAATGGAAAGGCTGACGGGGCGGCATCTGAACGCAATCTCTTGGGTGGTAAAGGTGCAAATCTCGCGGAAATGAGCAATCTCGGATTGCCGGTTCCTCCGGGTTTTACAATCACCACAGAAGTCTGTACCTATTTTTATAACAATAATAAAACTTACCCCGACAAACTCGATGAAACTGTTCAAAAATGTCTTGCAGAAGTCGGTAAACTGACCGGACGCCGGTTCGGTGACAAGGATAAGCCTTTGCTGGTATCGGTTCGTTCGGGAGCGCGCGCTTCCATGCCCGGTATGATGGACACGGTTTTGAACCTCGGTCTTAATGATGAAACTGTCAAAGCAATAGCAAGAGAAACCGGTGACGAACGTTTCGCCTATGACAGCTATCGCCGTTTTATCCAGATGTATTCAAATGTTGTGCTGGGAATCGATGGCGCATTGTTTGAAGAAATTATAGATGATGCCAAGGCGCGCCATGGTTATGACGTCGATACCGAAATGACCGCGAAGGATTGGCAGGATGTGATTGCCTCTTATAAAGAATGTGTCGAAAAAGAAATCGGAACGCCATTTCCCCAAGACCCTGAAAAACAACTTTGGGGTGCAATAGGGGCGGTTTTCCAAAGCTGGATGACACCGCGCGCCGTAACCTATCGCGAACTTCACGATATACCGGAAAGCTGGGGTACTGCGGTTAATGTCCAGGCCATGGTGTTTGGCAATATGGGTGATGATTCGGCAACCGGTGTTGCTTTCACCCGTAACCCTTCAACAGGCGAAAACGCGCTTTTCGGCGAATTTCTTGTCAATGCACAAGGGGAAGATGTGGTTGCCGGTATCAGAACGCCGCAAAACATTACCGAAGCTGCACGTATTGCTGCCGGTTCCGACAAACCTTCGCTGGAAAAGACTTTGCCGCAAGCTTTTGCTGCGTTTAACGACATTGCCCACAAGTTGGAAAAACATTATCGCGATATGCAGGATATGGAATTTACCATTGAAAAAGGTAAATTGTGGATGCTGCAAACCCGCATTGGCAAGCGTACGGCGCGGGCGGCACTCAAAATGGCTGTCGATATGGTTGACGAGGGGCTCATTGATCGCACCGAAGCCATTTCACGGATTGATCCTAAATCGCTCGATCAGCTTCTCCATCCGACACTCGACCCCAAAGCTAAAAAAGTGGTTTTGGGCACAGGGCTTCCTGCTTCTCCGGGGGCTGCAACCGGCGAAATTGTTTTTTCGTCGGAAGAAGCGGAAAATGCAACCAAAGAGGGGCATAAAGTTATTCTGGTGCGTGTGGAAACAAGTCCGGAAGACATTAATGGTATGCATGTTGCAGAAGGAGTGTTGACAACGCGCGGTGGCATGACGAGCCACGCCGCTGTTGTGGCTCGTGGTATGGGAAAACCGTGTGTTTCGGGTGCCGGCAGTATCCATATCGATTATCGTAGCGGCACATTGAAAGCCGGTGGCGAGACTTTCCATAAAGGTGACATCATCACAATTGATGGTGGAAATGGCGAGATTTACAAAGGCAAAGTCGCCATGTTGCAACCGAAAATGTCGGGCGATTTTGCAAAACTCATGTCATGGGCCGATGAAAAACGCCGTATGCATGTTTGTGCGAATGCCGAGACACCGGCGGACGCACGGATGGGGCGCTCTTTCGGTGCCGAAGGAATTGGTCTTTGCCGCACCGAGCATATGTTTTTTGCCGGTGATCGTATCATTTCGATGCGCGAAATGATTTTGGCCAATGATGAACAGGGTCGTCGCAAGGCCTTGGCAAAACTTCTGCCCATGCAGCGTTCCGATTTTATCGAATTGTTTGAAATCATGCATGGTCTACCGGTAACAATACGTTTGCTGGATCCGCCGCTTCATGAATTTTTGCCGAAAACAGACGCCGAAGTTGCCGAAGTTGCCAAAGCAATGTCAATTCCGGCCGAACTTATCAAAGAAAGAGCAGCAGAACTTCATGAATTCAACCCGATGCTGGGATTAAGGGGTTGTCGCCTGGCAATTACCTATCCTGAAATCGCTGAAATGCAGACGCGTGCAATTATCGAGGCTGCGATTGAAGCCGCTAAAAAGACCAAGGAAACGGTGATACCGGAAATTATGGTGCCTCTGGTAGCACTCAAAACCGAGCTTGACTATGTCAAAGAGCGTATTGATGAAACGGCAAAGGCGGTCATGAAAGAGCACGGCGTTACAATCGACTATCTCGT
Source organism: Bartonella sp. B10834G3 (assembly GCF_016102505.1). NCBI lineage: Bacteria > Pseudomonadati > Pseudomonadota > Alphaproteobacteria > Hyphomicrobiales > Bartonellaceae > Bartonella > Bartonella sp. B10834G3. The sequence continues at coordinate 84,891 of NZ_JACFOM010000001.1, read as the reverse complement.
CGGAACGATGATCGAATTGCCGAGAGCTGCAATTTGTGCCGCCGAAATTGCCAAATCTGCGGAGTTTTTCTCTTTCGGCACCAATGATCTTACGCAGACGACGTTCGGTATTTCACGTGATGATGCCGGTCCATTTCTTTCGACCTATGTTAAAAAAGGCTTGCTGGAGCAGGATCCGTTTGTATCCATTGATCGCGATGGAGTTGGCGAGCTTGTAAAAATAGGTGCAACACGCGGCCGCAGCCAGCGTCCCGATATTAAACTTGGTATTTGTGGCGAACATGGTGGCGATCCGATGTCTATTGATTTATGCGAAGAAAACGGGTTGAACTATGTGTCCTGTTCGCCGTTCCGTGTGCCGATAGCCAGACTTGCAGCAGCTCAAGCAGCGATCAGACACCAGAAATAGGTAATGCCAAGCATAGGTAATAAATGTTGCGATATATCCGCCGGTGGGTGTTTGCCGGTATAATAGCTCTGAATGTACCGGCCATAAGTGTGGCCGGTACGGTCGAACCGACATTGCATATAGAAAAAGGTGCAGCGTCAAGCCCGCAAGTGGCTTTGACGCTTGACCTTTGTATGGGCGATATAGACCACCGTATCTTCGACATACTGGTTTCCCGCCAGATTAAAGCAACTCTGTTTGTTACAGCGCGGTGGTTGCGAAGAAACAAAACGGCTATCGATGTCATCAAGGCTCATCCTGATCTGTTTGAAGTTGCAAATCACGGGAAAAATCATGTGCCCGCTATTGATAACCAGCCGGATATTTATGGTCTCAAAACAGCAGGCAGCCTCGAAGCAGTGTGTGAAGAAGTCAGAGGTGGAGAGGAAGGTCTGGCAAATGCAGGTTTTCCCCAATCAAAGTGGTATCGTGATGCGGCAGCACGTTATTCTGATGATGCGATCAAACTCGTTCATGCCATGGGCTACGAGATAGGCGGTTTTTCTCTTAATGCCGATATGGGGGCATCTCTGCCAGCAAAAACGGTTGCCCGGCGTATTTCATCTGCTAAGAATGGTGATGTAATTATTGCCCATATGAACCAGCCCAAACGTGCATCCGGTCAGGGTGTGGCAGACGGTATTCTGGAACTAGAGAAAAAGGGCTTCAGTTTTGTAAAATTGTCGGATGCGGTAAAGCCGGTGGAAAGACAGACAAGTGTGAGCGATTGTAATGCATTGCAAGGGATCAAAGCAGTCGATAAAAAAACTGTGTTGCAAGAAAAAAATCCATTACAGAAAACTAATAGGCTAGACGGGGCGAGCACATTATCAGGGAAAATTGACGGACAATGAGAAAAAAATATGTTCGTGTGACATCCTATGCCGCTTTGTGGTCGCCGCGTTTTGGTGGCGTCAGCCTATTGGCACTTGTCATTTTGTGCCTCCTCCACCGATTTTCGGTTATTCGGACAAATGTTTTTATCGGGTTTTCGGCTGTTGCCGGTGCGTTGGCACTGATAGCATTTGTTCTGGCTATAAAAGGCCTTTACGATCTTTGGGAAAACGGTGATCGTGGCGGGCTAAAAGCCTTAAAGGGCATCGTCTATTCATTGATAACTTTGACTCCGATTTCAACATTCCTTGTAATGTGGTGTGTGTTGCCGCCACTGAACGATATTTCAACCGATACCGATACTCCGCCACATTTCATTACAGGTACCAGACCAGCCGATGCTTTGCCTGTTGCTTCCGAATTAACCGCGCAGGCCGCATTGCAACTGGAAGAATGGCCGGAGCTTTCAGGACGCCGTTACGACGGGTCGCCTGACCGTATTCTCAAATCGGTGCGCAATGTTCTTGATGCCCAAGGTTGGCCGATCAGGGCACAAAGGGGTGTCGATGGTGAAGATGAACAGTTATTTATCGAAACAGAAGCTAAAACTTTTTATCTGGGTTTTATATCCGACATTGTCATTCGTCTGACTGACGAAGGGGATACAACATTTGTCGATATGCGTTCGGCATCACGTTATTTACATCGCGATCTCGGAGTCGATGCAGCATTTATTCTGACGTTCATGGATGCTCTCGATACCGAAATGCTTTCGACACCAACCGATCAGGATAATGAATAACAAGCCGAGAGAGAAAGTGGTTCCTCGACTTTGACAACACCGCTTGCCACCAGTGATTCGAGATGCGCAAGAACCGAAAGTGAAGCAACTTTGTAAAGACGTTGGTCAAGCGAACGGTAAATTGCCTTGACGATCTCGCTTATTGTCCGGTCTCCCTCGCTTAACCGTTCAAGGATAGCCCTTTATGCGTTCGGCATCACGTTATTTACATCGCGATCTCAGAGTCGATGCAGCATTTATTCTGACTTTCATGGATGCTCTCGATACCGAAATGCTTTCGACACCAACCGATCAGGATAATGAATAATAAGCCGAGAGAGAGAGTGGTTCCTCGACTTTGACAACACCGCTTGCCACCAGTGATTCGAGATGCGCAAGAACCGAAAGTGAAGCAGCTTTGTAAAGACGTTGGTCAAGCGAACGGTAAATTGCCTTGACGATCTCGCTTATTGTCCGGTCTCCCTCGCTTAACCGTTCAAGAATAGCCCTCTCGCGCATTTTCCTGTGTGCAATGATGGCACGGACATAAGCTTGCGGTTTAAGCACCGGACCGCCGTGGCCGGGAAGATAAATTTTGTCATCCCGTTTCAGGAGTTTATCAAGCGATTTCATATAATCCTGCATAGAACCATCCGGCGGAGCAACGACAGTTGTTGCCCAAGCCATAACATGATCGCCGGTAAAAAGCACGCCCGTCTTATCGAGGCTATAGGCCGTATGATTAGCCATATGTCCAGGCGTGGTGATAGAGGTGAGCTTCCAGCCATCTCCTTCAATGGTTTCACCATCTCCAAGGGTTATATCGGGCGCGAAATCACTATCGCCACCCGAATCAAGAGTCATTGATATATCTGAAATATTATTCGAGGCCGGTCTGTGGCTCCCCTCGGCAACGATTTTTGCGCCTGTCAGCCGACTTAACCGTTTTGCGAGCCCCGAATGATCGCTATGGCTATGGGTGATGAAAATATAATCTAGCCTATGCCCTTCGATTACACCGAGCAACATTTCAAGCTGTTCATCATCCTCAGGGCCGGGATCTATAATAGCAAGGTCATCGGTACCGATGATGTAACTGTTGGTGCCGGTGAATGTGAAAGGAGAGGGGTTATGTGCTGTAATCCGCCTGACGTGGTTATCAAGAACAACCACGTGACCATATTCAGGGTCGAAATCGTTGTTAAAACCTACGGACATCAGCTCTCCTCGTCAATTACGCCAGATATAGTCCATTAACTGCAATCATTTCAATTTGGCGATTAAAAGTAAATAACATTGTTATGACTTGTATGGTGCGATTCCGGTGACAGAAATTTTCCAATTTATTATTTTAAGGAATAAATTTTGAAAAATTTAAAAATCGGATATAATGCATAAAACAAATGTAAATTACATTTAAAAAGTATAATAAAATATTGGTTACAATATATATTTTTTTGATATTTTTATTTATGTTTTTCAACTATTAATTGTTATTTTTAACTAATAATTGAGCATGAAATATATTAGATCACAAAAAAATTATCTTTAAAATTACGAATTGTACATGTTTTTTCTTTAGATTAGTTGCGTTAGAGGCTATTTCCAGACTTCAAAAACTTTGATGTTCCAGGTTTGAAGGAGTGTGGGAGATCATGCTTATTGTTCGTCTGTCAAAATCGGCGTTTGTCGCCGCAATAGCGTTGTTCGCAACATTGGTAGCCGTTGAAAACATTTTTTATTCGTCAATTAATTTTGCCTATGTCCATCATGTGTTTTTAATGGATAGCGTCTTTGCTGATGCGCCGACAAAGTGGCGTTCCATTGAAAATATAACCATTCAGAATATCGGTTATTGGCTCATTGTTACATTCGAGACGTTGACGGCTATCTTGTGTTGGATTGGTAGTGTGCGAATGTTGCTTGCTATAAAAGCCCCCAAAAACACGTTCCAATTGTCAAAACGTTGCGCAATCGCCGGTCTGACACTGGGGTTTCTGGTTTGGCATGTTGCATTTATGTCTGTGGGCGGGGAATGGTTCGGAATGTGGATGTCCAAGGAGTGGAATGGAGTGCCCGACGCCTTCCGGTTTTTCATTACCATTATATTGGTGCTGATCTATGTTGTCATACCGGACGAGAAAATAACAGCAGACAATTGAGACAGGGCTGACCGGTCGTCTTCGGTCTTATTACAACGTTAAAACTACATAAGTTGAACCGGAGCATTAAAATCACCGTATTTGCACCGCTGAGCCTCAAGACATGTCATTCTATCTGGCAAATAGTTGCCAGATAGGAGACAAAACACAACAGCCCGAACATCCGCATTATCCGTTTCACACCATTTGGTGAATATCCGGATTTGACGATGCCGTTCTGTTTTCTGAAAAAACTTTCTTGATTAGCCGATGATGACGTTCAAACGGCGTTATAGCGAAGCTGTTTTAATACTGTCGGGACGAAAAACCCTGATTCTCAAAAAAAAATTGTAGCTGGCGCATGAACATATTGCACATTTTTACCGAACTCGTTATAAGGCGCGCAGGAAGTATGCCATGCATAGTTTTTGGGGTATAGCCAAGCGGTAAGGCACCGGTTTTTGGTACCGGCATTCCCTGGTTCGAATCCAGGTACCCCAGCCACTTTTCCCTCGATAAATATTTATAATTGATTTCGCTTCAGTAAAAAGCTGTTGCGGTCAAGTGACTGAAGCTCCCCACCGGTAAACACACAATAATTCGTCAAACAAGCTGCAATCCGTCTAACAAGCTGCGCCAGATTATATTAACCGGAGCGGAACCGGAATGAACGCGACTTTTTTATTTTATAAGGAAAACGCTTTTATTTCCGGCTTTAAGCTTTTCACGTTATTTAAAATAACGCACCGAAAACCAGAAAAATATAATTTATTTCAGCAGCACCAGAGCGCCTGATTTTTTTTTAGCGTTTCAAATTGATAATTTGAGTCATTGTTTCATCAGCAACCTGAAAAACACGAAAATTGGCTTTGAAATTGTGCTCGCCCATATCCAGATCAATCATGTCATCACCCGGATCGTAAGTTTGACGCTCGACCGTCGTACCTCTGGCAACATTCAGAGCTGTTTTATCAAGTGAATCAACCTGTCTGTTCATGCCAGTTACCGAAATACGCATTGCGGTCTCAATAGACATTGAAATCACTCCTTTGATTGAGGTTCATTGCCATCAATAGAGTTAATATAATAGACAGAACAACAAATTTCCAGATGGGGAAAGTAATTCCGCAGGCTAAAGCCAGCCTTTCTTTCTGAAATAAAGAATCGGGATAACAGCCGAAATAATCATCAGAAAAAGCGCAAAAGGATAACCCCATTTTTCATTGAGTTCCGGCATGAATTGGAAATTCATTCCATAGATTGATGCAACAAGCGTTGGCGGCATGAAGCCCACTGCTGCAACCGAGAAAAATTTGATAATGGCATTTTGTTCTGTCGAAATCATCCCGACGACTGTATCAAGCAAAAAGGTCATTTTTGCTGACAAGAAATCGGCGTAATGCTCAAGTGACTGGGTGTCCTGTTCGAGTGATTTTACCGTCGTCTTCATGTCTTTTTTAGGCGTGACAGTTTTGCCGTCGGCTTCAATATATTTTGGCGTAACAGTTTTTCCATAGGCTTCCACATAAACGAGAAGACGGCTGACACCGGCGATGCTTTCTCTAACCATTGAAAGCAACGTTCCCTGATTGCCGATCTGGTTAAGAATTTTACGAAAATCGACAGTCGACATCGGCATCGCACCTTCATCACGATGGAAGATGTTGCGCGAAGCCTTTTCTATGCGTGCAGAGACGGCTTCGAGGAGATCGGCAAGCCGGTCTGTTGCCGCTTCCATAACCGCAGTCAAAATCGTTAGACCGGTACATTGTTGCGTAATAACCCCGTTACCGGCTTTGGTAACGCGTAAAATGAAAAGTTCGACAGCTTGCGGATGACTATAGCGAACAGTCACCAATCGGGATCCTGTCAGAATGAAAGTCACCGGCGCAATGTCACGCTTGTCCCCGTCAACTGTATAGATTAAGGGCGCAGTCATATATTGCGCCCCGTTTTCCATATAAAAGCGGCTGGATTCTTCGATTTCTGTCATGTCATCATGGGTTGGAATGGGAATCCCAAGCCATTTTTCCAGCTCTTTTTCTTCTCCCGCAGTCGGATCGGAAAGATCAATCCACAACACATCGTTTTCAGGTGTTCCATCTTCTTTCAGAGGAACTTCGACAAGTCGGTCAGTCGACGAACGAAAGCTGCGGATCATATATTAATCCTTCGTAATTTCCACCGGAGCGATTTTTTGAACTTCCAGAAAGTCTTGATCCCAACGCCCAGATACCAAGGGATGGCAATGGGAAATGCCTTCTGCTGAAAAATGAACAGCTTTGGTATCGACAATGCCGAAAGGAGCCTCGTCACTTTTCCGGTATTCGGATGTACCAATGATCGCACGTTCGTTTTTATGATAGCTTGCAAGTCGCAGATCACGCGCTTCTTCAATGCGTTTGGCGAGGTTGCCGTCTATCAGACTTTGCATGACACCACCTTCGTCTTCAAGCCGGGTAAACTCGACCCAGGCTGCTTCTGCAAGGGCATCCGCATCATTATCGCGACGATTGGCATGTTTCGCGAGAGGGTTCGCCAGTTCATCGACAAAAACAAGTTGGCTGTTGCGGGCAATACGGCGGGCATTTTCGTCCGGTAAGCCAAACACAAAACTATACGGCAATACGGATAAAGACGATGCACCGCCAAGAATTGCAGCATAGGCGGCAATAGAGGAACGCGAAATGTTACTTAGCGCATCCTGTCTGGTCATCATCCGCATGGATGTTTCAACATGGATAATGGCAGGGAAAGGCGATGAAACGCCACGTTCTCCCTGAAGACGCCGCCACAGCAACCTGATTGCCCGCATTTTTGCAAGTCCCATAACCGGATCCTGATCGAGTGCAGTAGCAAAACCGATATGCGGCAGAGCGTAAATAATATGGTGACGCGCTTCTTCAACCATCTTTAAATGGGCGAGCGCAACCGACATCATAGCACCGATTTCCTGTGCAGGCGTTGCACCCGCATTATGGTAGGGGCGACCGTCGGCTTCAAGCACAACTCCGGGAATGCCGGAAGAGAAAAATACCGACATTGATTGCGGCAGTGATGCTTTCAATGCCTCGATTGACATTTTAAGTTTGCCGGTTGTGGCCAGAACAGCAGTGGGGTCGGTACTGAATGTCAGTTTTGTGCGCGTCGGGTTAATGCGTCTGTGTTGAAGATAATCGATAAAACTGTCAGCAATGACACGACCATGCGGATGGTTATCCAGACGAATATGAAGACCATCCAGACTAACACCATCAAAAAGTGTCGGTATTGTTTCGGCCTTGGCCGGTAGCCCGAATCCATAGGCGCTGTTGGCGCCTTCAAAAATAAGAGCAATACCGGTAGCACCATTGGCTATGTCTTCCTTGAGTTGGAAGCGGGCACGTTCAATATCGGGGTCATCAGCACGTTGCATGACGGACCAGCCTGCTTGACGCGATTGTAAATTGTCGGATGGAAGGGATTGTTTCGAGCTCATGAGCAAATCAAAATCCTACTAAATCGTTTTTACACCATCTTTAAGAGGTACTCTAAAAAAATCACAAAGCCCTGAATGGCGCAAGACCAACCTACCGCAATTTCATTTAGAATTCATTTAATAAAATTCCATCCGGACGCATAAAATGATTTTTGGTGGAAGCGACCATTCTGTATTGCCATTCAGAAATATAACAAGTGAAAAACAGAATTTACAGATTTATATAATGATAGATATTATCATATATATTTGGATGTACAAATAATTATAATAATAGCAAATATATAAATATGAATATTATAAAATATTATAAATTGTCATTTTATGTAAAAATAGAGACCAATAGAGATATTTGTTTCAGGAAAAATCTGCCGACAAAAAAGGCCGTCAAAAAACAAATTCATTGAAGCCACATAAAAGACTTATTGAATTTGTCTGATTCTGGTACATTTATGCAGATTGGAAAATCAGGCCGAAGGATAATTGGGTATGATCGACAAGAGCGGAATTTTTCTTGGTGCCAGTCGCCAAAAACGGGATAATAGCCTCAAACCGGAATATATCTGGCTAAAATATGCAAACCGCCACGGATTGATAACAGGGGCTACGGGAACCGGAAAAACAGTAACGCTTCAAGTCATTGCCGAATCTTTTTCCGCAGCCGGCGTTCCCGTTTTTTGTGCCGATGTCAAAGGTGACCTTTCCGGCATAGCCAAAGCCGGTATTTTGAATGATAAAGTGCGCGCACGTGCAGAAGGTGTCGGACTTTCGTCAATCGAGATGAAGGCTGCACCGGTTATTTTCTGGGATCTTTTCGGTGTTGACGGGCATCCGATAAGGGCAACTGTTTCGGAAATGGGACCATTGCTGCTTTCCCGTTTGATGGATTTGACGCAAGCACAGGAAGGTGTGCTCAATATTGCATTCCGCGCAGCCGATGATGAAGGCTTGTTACTGCTTGATCTCAAGGATTTGCAAGCAATGCTCAATCACGTCGGAGAAAAGGCGGCCGAGCTTTCGACCCGTTACGGCAATATCTCGAAATCTTCAGTGGGATCTATACAACGTCAATTATTGGTTTTCGAGGAGCAGGGGGGCGAACATTTCTTTGGCGAACCTTCGCTGGAACTTGAAGACATTATGCGTGTTACGAATGACGGGCGAGGGGTTGTCAGCGTTCTTGCGGCTGACAAGCTTATGTCCAATCCGCGCCTTTATTCGACATTTCTTTTGTGGCTTATGTCCGAACTTTTTGAACAATTGCCTGAAGTCGGTGATCCCGATAAGCCTCGCCTCGTATTCTTTTTTGACGAAGCCCATTTGCTGTTCGATAATGCACCGAAAGCTTTGATCGAACGCATTGAACAGGTTGTCCGCTTGATCCGCTCGAAGGGAGTAGGCATCTACTTCATTTCACAAAATCCTCTGGATGTGCCCGAATCGATTCTGGCACAGCTTGGCAATCGTATCCAGCACGCATTGCGGGTGTATACGCCTCGCGAAACGGCGGCGGTAAAAGCCGCAGCTTCGACTTTCCGTGCCAATCCGGATTTTGACACGATGAAAGCGATCTCGGATCTCGGAACAGGTGAAGCGCTGGTATCAACTCTGGAAGATAAAGGTGTTCCTTCTATTGTCCAAAGAACCACCATTCGCCCGCCGTCATCGCAAATCGGACCGATTACGGTGCAAGAGCGGCAAAGTTTGATGAAAACAAGTCCGGTGAGCGGTAAATATGACGAGACAGTCGATCGCCAATCCGCCTATGAAATGTTGCAAAAAAATACAGAAGAAAAGCAATCCAACAATAATCAGGAACAGGGCGGAAGCTTTTGGGATACGATTTTCGGCGAGGATAAAAAGAATGGTCGCGGGCAATCGGTCGCAGAAACCGCAGTGAAATCCATTACCCGTACCGCTGCCAACTCTATCGGCCGGTCACTTGCAAAAGCCGGTGAAAATTATTTGCGCGGTGTCTTGGGAAATCTTCTGGGCGGCAGACGCAAATAAATGGCAATGCAAGGGCAGAGGGGAAAATCGGCCTTCGCTATGTTTCTCGATGTGAGCGTTTCCGGCTCTTCAAGTCCGACCTGATTGAGCTTTCATGTTTTGATCTGCATTGTCGGCAGAGGCTGAATAAAGAACCTTGGCTGACAGGAAGTTTACGGCAAGCTTTTGAGAAATTTCACCCGGAAAAGTGAAATTTTATGGCGTTATGATTTTCTATTCCGGATGGTCTTGGGGTTTCAGAAGGACTTAACTTTAAATACGTCATGCAATAAATCTTATCTAAAGATATGAGTGCTGGTCTTTCAGTCTCGCATCATAAATTACACGACAAGAACCGGAGCTTTTTCCGGAACGCGTTCGTAAAGATCTATAATGTCCTGATTGATGAGCCTGACACAACCGGATGAAGCGCGCTTGCCGATAGATGACCAATCGGGTGAACCGTGAAGGCGGTAGAGCGTGTCTTTACCATCCTGAAAAATGTAAAGGGCACGTGCGCCAAGCGGATTTTTCAATCCCGGTTTCATGCCGCCATTTGCAGCACTATATTTTGCAAGCTGCGGTTGACGGGCGATCATATCGGCAGGCGGTGTCCATGTTGGCCATTTGCGTTTATATTCGATAATGCCACGCCCCGACCATGCAAAACCTTCTTTTCCGACGCTCACACCGTAACGGATTGCTTTACCGTTGAGACGGACAAGGTAAAGATAACGCCGTTTGGTGTCGACAACGATTGTTCCGGGTTGTTCGCCGGTCGGATCGTCAACAATCTGTCGCAGAAATTGCGGATCAATATGTTGATAGGGAATTGCGGGGAGAACAAAATCGCCATCTCTCATTTCTCCATACATCGACGCAAAAGGAGCTAACGCATTATTTAAGGGTGTATTAACAGATGCAGGTGGCGTCTTTACAGGTGCCAATGCAATATCTTTCAATCCCGCAGGCATGCAGGCCGAAAGGCCTGTTGTTGCTGCACCCATCGTCAGTGTCTGTAAGAAAAAGCGCCGCGAGACAAGGGAAGTCATTCATCAATCCAATTTGTTTTTCTTTTTCCATATTTGACGGAAAAAAGTTAAAAACAAACAAATCCGGCTGTTTTCAATTCCGGCAGAGATGTTCGAGCGACAATCTCGAAAGGCTTAAAAAGCTGAAAAGGCTTAAAAAGCTGAAAAGCCTTAAAAAACCGAAAAGCCTTAAAAACCGAAAAGGCTGTTGCGCGCTATTTATGGGCTGCCCTTCAAGACGACAATAGGTTACTGTGAGACTTGTATCCCATCTTATGGAAAGAGGAGACATTTCAGCCCGACCGGTCAAACTCTTGTGAAAAGGGCAATTTCCCTTGCTTTTACCCAAGGAGCGCACCAAATAAATAATCGCACCTATTCCGGCAGAGACTATATTTTTAAGGAGTATTGAAAATGGCTTTTGAATTGCCTGAACTACCCTATGCTTATGATGCACTTCAGCCTTATATGTCACGCGAGACACTTGAATACCACCATGACAAGCACCATCAGGCCTATGTCACCAACGGCAACAAATTGCTGAAGGATTCCGGGCTTGAAGGCAAAAGCCTTGAAGAAATTGTCAAAGCAAGCTTTGGCAAAAATCAGGGGTTGTTCAACAACGCCGCACAACACTTCAATCACACCCATTTCTGGAAATGGATGAAAAAAGACGGCGGTGGTAAAAAATTGCCGGGCAAACTTCTCAAGGCAATTGATAGTGATCTGGGCGGATATGATAAATTCCGTGAAGACTTTCTTGCCGCCGGAGCGGCTCAATTCGGTTCGGGATGGGCTTGGCTTGCTGTGAAAAACGGAAAGTTGGAAATCTCGAAAACACCGAATGGTGAAAATCCGCTGGTTCATGGAGCAACGCCGATTCTCGGTGTCGACGTTTGGGAACACTCCTATTACATTGATTATCGCAATGCCCGTCCGAAATATCTTGAAGCATTTGTCGATCATCTGATTAATTGGGATTACGTGCTGGAGCTTTTTGAAAAAGCCTGATTTTGTTTTTGTAATTGAAAAAAGCCGCCATTTTTCCAATGGCGGTTTTTTATATCTGCCGGTTTTCCGGTACTTCCAACTTTTTACCGGTTGTCTTGCGAGTCAGCAATCACTCTTTAAAATTTGGTGCACATGCTCGCGTCAATGGATTTGTCATTATAAAGATAATTCATTGTTTTTAGCCAGGATTTGCATTCGTTCATCGTTTTGAAACAATGATAGCGTTCTACCGGCATAAGACCGGAACCGCGGTTCTGGAACGGTGTTTGTTCCCATCCGCGGAAAAAACCGGCAACTATTCCACTTCCCTTCTGAGGTGTCGAACAGCGCTTTCCGGCATATTCACTGGTCATATTTGCTACTTTTGCGGGGTCTCGACCACTTGCATAGACGCTTTGTGACATTGTCAGAAAGCCGAGGCCGATTGTAGCAAAAAATAATAGTCCATATTTCATAGAAAACAGGCCTCCCTCAGCCTTTTGATAATCAATATCGTGTACACAATGTGGCCGTTGGTGGTGGTGAGCCGTAGAGTGACTCCATTGTATAAAGCCAGCCACGGCATTCATCCATCGTTTTGAAACATCTGAACCGGTCGACAGGAACGAAACCGTCAGAGCTTATAATCGGATTATCCGTAACGCCGCTGAAATATCCCGCCACAATACCGCTTCCCTTTGCCGGCGTATTGCAACGGCTTCCGGCATATTCATCAACATCTTTCCTAATTCCGGCAGCATATGCCGGTGACAAGAAAAAGCCGATCAACAACAACAGCAATAGGCATGAAGTTTTCATCACTTGGTCGCTATTCCATAAAATGCGGACTGGTTAGCTGTCTGTTAAAACAGCTATATGAAACTATTTGGTAGCTTTATGAGCAATAGGCAAGTGCATTGTTCATTCTGCCTTAAAAATATATCGGAACGGATAACCCGTTAAAGCATGAATGCTCCGACGGGAGTTGCCAGCACTTATTTTTTCCTCTCCAGTCATTGGTTACAAAGGACAACGAAGACTTCAGGAAAAGTTGTGAAGACAAACGGAGACTTCAGGGGAAGTTGTGGTGGCAAGAAGAGCTTAGAAAAAATTGTCTCGCGGCAAGGCAGCTTCCGATCTCAAGAGATATGAGAGATCGGGTAAGCCGCCTTTAATCCGGTAATTTTAAAACGATGGTAGAAGGTTTAAATCTTTCCTGCAACTTTGAGAATAAAAGCGTAGATATAAGCACTTTCTTCAAGACGCGAAAACCGTCCTGAAGCACCTGCGTGGCCCGAATCCATATTTATTCTCAGTAAAACGGGATTATTTCCGGTGTTCAACTCGCGTAATTTTGCTACCCATTTTGCCGGTTCCCAATAGGTGACACGCGGGTCGGTAAGACCACCCATTGCAAGAATGGCGGGATAATTTTGTGCGCTGACATTATCATAGGGTGAATAGGATGCGATGAGCTTATAATCTTCCTTCGATGCAATCGGATTTCCCCATTCAGGCCATTCGGGCGGCGTAAGGGGAAGCGTTGCATCAAGCATGGTCGATAATACGTCAACAAAAGGAACAATGGCGACAATAGCCTTGTAATCTTGAGGAGCCATATTGGCGACCGCGCCCATCAACATGCCACCGGCTGAACCGCCTTCAGCAATCAACCGGTCATGCGAGGTGAAATGATTGGCAACCAGAAAACGCCCGCAAGCGATAAAATCGGTAAATGTATTGCGCTTGAACAAGTGCTTTCCTTTTTCATACCAGTCAAAGCCTTTTTCTTTTCCACCCCTGATATGTGCAATTGCATAGACAAAGCCACGATCGACAAGTGACAATGCATTGGAATTGAAACTATCCGGCATAGAAATACCATAAGCTCCATAACCATAGAGCAGACATGGCGCAGTACCGTCGAGTTTTGTATTTTTGTGATAAAACAATGAAACGGGAATTTCAGCACCGTCTTCAGCCTTGGCCATCAAACGCCGTGTAATATAATTTTCGGGGTCGTGTCCTGACGGCACTTCCTGCCGTTTTAACATAACGCGCTTTTTCGTGCCCATGTCATAATCATAAAGTTCGGAAGGCGTTGTCATCGACGAATAGGAGAAGCGGATTGTGTCGCTGTCATATTCGGCTGCGCCATGAAGTCCCAATGAATAGGTTTCTTCGTCAAAAGCAATGCTATGCTGCTTTCCGTTACGACGATCAAGGAGTTCAATTCTCGGCAATCCGTCGCGACGTTCAAGCCAGACAAGAAAATTTTTATAAGCATCATGGGCAAGAATAAGTCTTGATGGTTGATGGGGAACAACCTCTGTCCAATTTTCTTCTGTCGGTTTGTCGAAGGGCGCCGACATTATTTTGAAGTCTTTGGCGTCGTTGATATTGGTGAGAATGTAAAATACGTCGCCACCTTCAGCCAGGCTATATTCAACGCCTTTTTGACGTTTTCTGACGCATTCGGGCTTCATCGTCGGCTTGTTTGCAGGAATAAGCCAGACTTCCGAAGTTTCATGGTCGTGGATGTCAATATAGATGACATCATTCAAGGACGAACCGCCAACGCCTAAGAAAAATCCCGGATCTTTTTCTTCAAAGATCAACAGGTCATCTTGTTGTCCGGTTCCGAGTTTGTGATAATAAAGTTTTGACGGGCGGTGATTTTCATCGACACTCGTATAGAAAAAACCTTCCGAATTCGCGTCCCAAACAACATCGCCCGATGTATTTTCAATTGTTTCACTGCGGTCAGACAGCAAAGCCATGTCACGTAGCTTTATTGTATAGAATTCCGAACCCTTGTCATCATAGCACCAGACACATTTACTGTGGTCGGGAGAATGTTGGACAGTTCCAAGACGAAAATAGTCTTTACCTTTTGCCAGTACATCGCCATCGAGATATATTGTGGCCTCTCCGCCATTGCGAGGTGTCCGGAAGTAACGGGGTTGTTCACCACCTGTCACAAACGAGACACCGTAAGCATAAGGACCATCTTTCACCGGTACCGAACTATCGTCTTCCTTGATACGCCCTTTCATTTCCGAAAAAAGCTGTTGTTGCAGCTTTGTCGTATCAGCCATTTGCGCTTTTTGATAAGCATTTTCCTTATCAAGGTGTTGGCGTATCGCCGGATCAAGCAATTCGGGCTGTTTGAAGACTTCCTGCCAGTTTTTGGCTCTCAACCAGTGATAATAATCATGACGGATTATGCCATGATGCTCTTCGCTATGGTCAATTTTTTTTGTTTCGGGTGGCAAAATTACTGATTCGGTCATTCTTCATCCTAAATGGCGGTGTTGGCGTCGAATTACTTTGTTGTTTTATCCTGCTGGTATGTCAGAGCATAGCCATTCATGCAATAACGCAATCCTGTGGGTTCGGGACCATCAGGAAAAACATGGCCAAGATGCGATCCGCAATCGGCACACAAGACTTCTGTGCGCTCCATGCCATGGGAATAATCTTCCTGAAAGACGACCGCGTCCGGGTCTATGGGACGGAAAAAACTTGGCCAGCCACTACCGGATTCATATTTGGTTTCAGACCTGTAGAGCGGTTTCCCGCAGCAAACGCAATAAAACGTTCCGGGCTTCGATGTATCGAATTCAGGTCCCGAAAATGCTCTTTCTGTGCCTTGCTTGCGTGTAATATCATATTGTTTCGGCGTTAGTTGCTTGCGCCATTCTTCATCGGTTTTTGTAATCTTGAATTGATGTTTATCACTCATGAATTTATCCTCGCACAAATATATTAAATTTGCCGGCTAATCAGTCAATCTCTTTGACAGCGGAAACAATAGCTGCTAGAAGCTGAAAAAAATAGCAATCTTTCCCTTTTATATGATATCTGTGTATATGAATATCAATCTATACTAGAATTTTCGATGTGGATTCGCATTCATTATGTAAAAATGGGACACTTTGCCATAATTTATATATAATTCGCATAACAAACTTACAGAAGTTTAATAAAAAAACTAAAAAATAAC
Source organism: Bartonella sp. B10834G3 (assembly GCF_016102505.1). Taxonomy (NCBI): domain Bacteria; kingdom Pseudomonadati; phylum Pseudomonadota; class Alphaproteobacteria; order Hyphomicrobiales; family Bartonellaceae; genus Bartonella; species Bartonella sp. B10834G3. The sequence goes on along the minus strand of NZ_JACFOM010000001.1, from coordinate 69,193 downwards.
TTGAAAAAAAATTGGAACCTTTGTTTTATAGAGTTGTTTGATGTTTGTAATTGACAAGGTTATTTACATAGCTATATGAAGACAACATTTGCTTGCTTGGTTCAAGCAAGCCAAAACAAAAATGAAGTAAAAAAAGGATAAGAAGATGGATGAACAAGCCGTCGGCGAGAATGAAAGCGATTTCATTATTACACTGGTTGCTGATGTTGTAGCTGCTTATGTTGGCAATAACTCAATCAGACCAGGTGAGTTGCCCAGTTTGATCGCGGACGTTCACACTGCATTTGTTAAAGCTGGTGGAGAAACAGCTACAGAGGCCGAAGTTGAAAAACAGAAGCCCGCAGTTAACCCGAAACGTTCTGTTTTCCCTGACTATATTGTCTGCTTGGAAGACGGCAAGAAGTTCAAGTCGCTTAAGCGCCATTTGATGACGCATTATGAACTGACCCCTGAACAATATCGCGAGAAATGGGACTTGGATCCGAATTATCCAATGGTTGCACCGAATTATGCAGAAGCCCGTTCTTCTCTTGCCAAACAGATGGGATTGGGACGTAAACCTGGAAAAAGAAAATCAAAATAATTCAAATTTCAGGTCGGATTTTATTAACGGGCGCATTTAATATGTGCCCGTTTTTTAAATCGATTGAAGTTGGGGGGTAAAAAAATAGCTTTCAAGGCTTGATCGAACGGTTTTAATGATCGATCAAAACGTTTTAACGATCGTTTGTGGACTATTCCCACTATTGTTTGTGGAGTGTGTTCGAGGCCTCAAGGCGAATGCGTTCAACCATAGAACGTAAACCGTTGGAGCGTTGCGGGGTCAAATTTTCGTCAAGTCCCAAGGTTTTTAAAACTTTTTCAATATCGGCATCAAGAATTTCCGATGCCCGTTTGCCTGAATAGTAAGTTGTCAAGATATAGACGAGACCGCGTACAATGTGGGCATCTGAATCGCCCTGAAAGGTCATGACAGGGTCGTCGCCTTCACCTCTTTTAGTTAATAACCAGACCTGGCTGACACAGCCTGGCACCTTGTGAACATCATCACGGGCTTCTTCAGGATAGGGCGGGAGTTCACGTCCGAGTTCAATAACATCACGATAGCGGTCTTCCCAATCATCAAGCAGGGCAAAACTTTCCAGAATATCGTCTATTGTATCGGTCATGATTTATTATAAATTTTCGTTGGTTCGATTGTTCAATGGTTATAGTCGAACCATTACTCCGTCTTTGTAAAAAAGTAAATTTTTAACCGAAGGCACTTTTTCGTGTGTCGTGGCACGCGTTTTGTTTATTCGCCTTTTTCGACCGGATGTGATTTTGTCTCTTTAGATGGAGTTACCGGTTTTTGAACTTGCTTCATCACCGAATCCGATTTCAAAGTCGCGTTTTTTTTGTCTGATTTGCCGTGCTCCTCATGAGTGTTATCAGGAGTGATGGAACCGGTATTGATATTTTCCGGTGGCAGTTTGTTTTCAACTTTATTCTCGACTTTGTCGGATCCGAATGTTCTGTCGAGATATTCATAGGCAATGCGCGCTCCGTCGCGTGCGCGTTCTCCAAGCGAGCCTAGAAATGTTTTGCCGGTCTCGCAAGTATCGGAATTGCGTTCGCAAAAATTGCCAAGGTCATTGACCGTGTCTTTGACTGCCAACAACGCTTCGACTGTATTCATATATTGATCCGGCTGTGATCCATTGTTCTTTCCCGATGTACCGAGAAAAGAAATGATAACCAGAAAAAGAGTTAGAAAGCAGAATGATTTTATAAAAAACCGTATCATAACGCCCCGACACAACGCAGTTACAAATGAGGAGGATAATGGCAAGTGTAGCGTTTTATGATTGACGAAAGATTGACGAAAATCGGTTTTTTTCAAGATCCCACAGGGTTTTTGGCTATTTCCCGATGAACTTGTTAACCATAGCCGAAGAGAGATGGGAGATGCATCTTCGAGATGCTGTTTATTATCTTTTCATTAAAAAATTGACGCCAGATTGGCAGAAGACAAGCAAAAAAGTTGTTTTGAATGGCCCCGAAGCATGGAAATAGCGTGCAAGAGGCTTAAAGCGACAAGGTTTTAATCGGAACAATGGAAACATTGAACGCAACTCTAACGGTGAACAGTCAAGGCATTGTGCTTCAAAGTGCCATGCCGGAGAGCTTTTTAGGCTATTTAAGTGAACGTGATTCTTTACCCGATCACGTTCATATAAATGATCGCATTATTCTTTTGTCATTTCTGGCAGATGTGCGCGAAAACCGTATTACTTCTCCAATTTCCATCCGCTTGAACGGACCTGATCGCAGAAAATTCATGCCGGTTATCATTTATTGTATTTCGGCAGACGATAAAGCCATTCAGCTTTCCGTCGAAACAAATTGCAGCGAAACCAGCAATATCGATATGAGTGCAGTTTCGCCTTTTGCTCGTGCTGCTCATGAAATGCGCACACCTTTGAATGCAATATTGGGTTTTGCGGATCTGCTCGATTATATCGATCACCAGAATATAAAGAACGACAAACGATATGAATATATCGCGATGATAAAAAAGGCAGGCAATCATCTTTTGCAAATCGTCAACAAAACGTTGCAAGTCCACCAGCAACAAGCAGATGCCGCTATTCCGGATGATCTTTGTCTTGTTCCCGATCTTATCAATGAAACGCTCGAATTGACATTGCCACTCCAGGGGCACAGGAAAATTATCCTCAAAGGCCTTGAAACGCCGGTTGCCTGCTATCTCGATACATTATCATTCCGTCAGATATGCTTTAACCTTATTTCCAATGCGATCAAATATAGCAGAGACAACGGACATATCGATATTGGTATTGGCGTGCGGGACGACGACTTCTGCGCCATCACAATCGAAGATGACGGCATAGGCATGGACGAGCACCATATTGCACGTTTGGGTTTGCCATTTTTGCGCGCATCCGATGTGGTTGCCTGTAACATCGAAGGGGTGGGCTTGGGGCTTGCAATGGTATTCGACCTCGTCAAACGGGCAAATGGAAAAATTTCGTTTGAAAGCGAGAAGGGAAAAGGCACACGGGTAACATTGCTTCTGCCTCTCGTTCACACAAAGCCGGTCGGCACGTTGCACGATTCGCCGATCAATCCGGTCATAAGAGAAGAAGCGGGCGATAACGGATATTTTTTAACTCCAGAAACAAAACTTAGGAACAATGGTAAGACAACGGAAAACACCAAGAACCAAGTCCGGAAAACAGCGTAGTTTGCTTTTTGCTATTCTTGCCGGAATAGGACATTTGCTGGGTTTGTTTGCCGGGTGGACATATCGTCATGCCCGAAAGAATCCGCTAATGGCATGCGGTTTTTTTCTGTTTTTGGTGGGATTTGGTTTCGTTACATTCAATGCATTGTTCTATCAAAGTACAAGTCATCATGCGGTTTTTATCCAGACACGTCCACTTGCTGCCCAGACAGCCGCAACAGCGAGCCGGAATATGCCGGTAAAAGCCGATCAACCTTTGAATAATACCCCTCCGGCAGCGCAATCGGCGTCAACTCAACCGCAAACCACAACACCGCCGAGTGTTGCAGTTGATAAAACGCTACCCGACAATTTGTTGGAAGCGCAGAAAAAACTGGCCGCAATGGGGCTTTATGATGGCCCTATCGACGGCCTTGACGGGCCAAAAACAAGAAGCGCTATTACACTGTGGCAGCAGAAAACCGCACAGGCTGGCGGTCAGAGCGGAACTCTAAAGCAGCAGGATGATATAGCTTCACTTATCAGCGGTTCATTGGCAACAGCCGGCAATGTCGATAAGGTGACGACGCAATCTCTTAACAATGAACATAGGGCTCTTACTAATGAGAAACCGGCTCCTGCCAACCAGCAACCGGCTAACAAAATCGCAACCAATGCTAATGAAATGCGAGTGATGAGCGCTGCACCACAAGAAATCTCGAAAGCTGCACCTTCGCAAAGATTGGAAAACCAGGGAGGTTTCAAGGCGGATACGGCCGATATTATGCGCGTTCAGGCGGGGTTACGCGCATTTGGAGATGACCATGTTGTCGTGACCGGCACAGAAGATGAAAATACAGCCGAAGCGTTGAAGAATTTTCAAAAAATGTTTAGCCTGACAGTAACCGGAAAGATAAATCAGGAAGTTATCGATAAAATGAAGGATATTGGTCTTATCGGATAGACGAATACATAAGTGGGCATAAAAATCTTAACAATGCTTCCGTTATTCTATTTAAATTCAAATCAATTCTGAATATCAATCGACAGTGGATTGAATATTTTATTTTTATAAAGAAAATTCATAAAAATATTTGAAAATACCTGTTTTTATTAATCATCATAAATATAGATTGTGCATTATCGTTTTATACGGTTTTTGGAGCGTGATATGCGTTTGACATCGGATTTCTGGACTGCAGCTTTAATGCGCCGGGTTCGGGCGGAGGGTGGCTTTGCCTATCTCACTCGCCGTGGTTCCAACGAAGCGGGTACAATCTTTATTCTGGATCGCCTTTCGAGCGGAGATGTCGACCTTTATGGACCGGCACCACAGAGCTTTTACACGGACGAGAGTGATCGCGACGAACGTTGTTTCATAAAAATTCTGGCCGGTGTGAAAGAAGCGGTTGCGGTCGAGAAACTCGAAAAAGAACTCCAATTCGACGCCGATTTGTGGTTGGTCGAATTTGAAAATTATAACCCGCAGCAATTGCCTTTCAATATTGTGAAAGCCTGAAACTTTTAATAATCGAGTAAGTCGCAATGGGTGTGATTGAGGAAGTTGTCACTGTCACTTGCCATTTTGGATTTTAGACTGCGTAAAATAACGAAACCTTCCGACAAATTTTCGCCTACCAGTACGGAATTTTCAACACTATCGGGGGTTGATTGCTTCAGTTCCATAATTTGTCCCGGATTTCCAATGACGAGATCGAGTTTTCCGTTTGGCATAGTGTGGTTGTTCAAACTATAAAAATTTGTTCCATTCCGATCATAAACAGACATTGACCAGAATGGAGCCGAGCCTTCGGCTTTGATGTGGACAGGCCCGTCATCGAGGTCGAACCGGCACGCTTTCAAATGGAACAAAGGATCACCCGACTCGACAATCGGATTATTCGGGGCAAGTGCTGCGAACTTATATTTGTTATCGTCCGCAATCAAACGCTTCCATGTGTTGAGTTCATTGAATTGGGGAACGAGCAGTACAACGCAGATGTGGACAATCACAGCACCAACGATTCCGGCTATCAGAGCATAAACAAGTTTAGTCACAATCACGCTCTCCTGCGGGAACAACTTCGACAGTCGGCATATTCAATTTCTGCAATGCAGTCGAGGTGACAATCGGCGTGTCATAAAGTGTCAGGATCAGGCCATATTCGTTTCGCCCCCGCGTGGCCAGCCAGTTACCCGCCTGAGCTTGCGGCGAAACCAGAACATTCAGTTTGCCGTCCTGATCCCATACGACATTGGCACTTGATAATTCGGTAGGTAATTGATCCTCGATCCATTGCGCACGCAGTTCGTGATCTGCCGCGTAAAGAGTGAACAATCGGGTTTCCGGCAAATAACCTTTCAGGCGATAAGTGCAATGCCCCTTTAAAGGATGGTTATGATTATCCCGCCAGAGCCGGAAAACCAGTCCTTCAGTTCTGCCCAAAGAAATATCGCCGCGTTTTGCCGCACGGGCACGCGCATAAGCATCCGCTTCTTCGGTTCCTGCCTGCGGATAAGCTTCCCATTGACCTATTTTCAAACGACCGAAGCCGTCGAATGTATCAAGTACATAATTGACACTCAATGCACCGCCACCAATAGCAATAAGAAGGCTCGATATTATGAGAAATATACGATAAAACATAACCCGTTTTTCCTGACTTATCTATTCTAGCGTATCTGGCTTGTCGAAGAAGAAACGACATGTGCAGAACTTGCCGGAGTGAGCAGAGGTGCCTTTTCCAGGTCATCGATAAGTGACTGGATAACCTTGGAGGAGGCGGGCGAAAGAACCTGCGGCAGGTCAGGAGCGATATTGTCGTTGGAATTGTCATCCTTGGATTGTTTTACATTCGATAAAATCGAGTTTTCGACACCGAAAAGCGGTTTGATTGTCGTATTCTGATGGGCGTAAAGCATGATGCGGTTCCACATCATTGCAGGAACGACACCGCCGAAGGCACGGTTCATAGAAGAAAAATCGTCATTTCCCATCCAGACCGCGCCGGTATAATTTCCGGTAAAACCGACAAACCATGCATCACGATAGGCTTGCGACGTTCCGGTTTTTCCGGCAACAAGCGTCATAGGTAATTGGGCGCGTTTGCCGGAACCACGCGTGGTTACGCCCACCATCATCTGGTTCATATAGGCGGCAGATTGCGCACTCATCACCCGATGCGGTTTTTCGCCATCCCGTGACCAGTCCCAAATAATTTTACCATCGGAAGTCATAATCTGGGTAAAGCCGTGGCGGTTACCCGCCATGCCGCCATTGGCGAAAACATTAAAACCGGTTGCCTGATCGAGCGGAGTCATGTTCGACGTACCAAGAACCATGGTTTTATGGGAAAAAATATTGGCATCAATGCCCATATTTTTAATGAGGTCACGAATGGGCTGGGTATCACGGTTAAGATATTGATAGGTGATGCGAACCGGTACTGTATTGATTGAAAAGGCGAGAGCCGTTGCAATGTCGACATTACCGCTATAGCGACCTGAATTGTTGTGCGGTGACCACCCGCCCCAGTTGATCGGCGCATCCGAAATAATTGTTTTCGGTGTAAGACCGCGTTCCATTGCAACAGCATAGACATAAGGTTTGAAAGATGATCCGGGCTGTCTGCCACCTTGCGTCGCGCGGTTGAACTGGCTTTGTTGATAGTCCCGTCCGCCTACGATTGCGCGTACCGAACCATCATTATCAAGTATCACAGCAGCCGCTTGAGTGGCTTTATACTGGGCACCATATTGCTGGAGATAATATTCGATGGATTCTTCGGCAGCTTTCTGTATTCCCTGATCGAGGGTCGAGCGGACGACAACATTATGGTTCGGTAATTTGTTACCGAGTTTTCTGACTTCATCGAAAGCCCAATCAAGGAAATAATTCGGCTCGTTATTATCAAGCTCTGTAACAACGCTGGCAGGATGGCGCCGTGCACCGATCACCTGTCCTTCGGTCATCAAACCGTCATCAACAAGGTTCGACAGCACAACATTGGCACGCGCCCGCGCTGCCGGCAGGTTGACATGCGGGGCATATTTTCCGGGGGCTTTGAAAAGTCCGGCGAGCATGGCTGCTTCGGCAAGTGAAACATCGCGTATATCTTTGCCAAAATAGAACCGTGATGCGGCGGCAATTCCGAATGCACCACCACCCATATAAGCGCGGTCGAGATAAAGTTGCAGGATCTCTTTTTTCGAGAGGTTCGCTTCAAGCCATATTGCAAGATAGGCTTCCTTGATCTTGCGTTCCAATGTCCGCTCATTGCTCAAAAACAGATTTTTTGCCAATTGTTGGGTCAGCGTAGAGCCACCTTGCACAACGCCATGAGCGCGCAAATTCTGGCTGAATGCGCGCGACAGGCCATAGAAATCTATGCCCCAATGTTCAAAAAACCGGCGATCTTCGGTTGCAAGGACGGCTTTGATAACAAAATCGGGCATTTCTTCTATCGGTACGGGCTCACCATGAAGAGCACCACGGCTGCCGATGTAATTGCCATGCCGATCAAGAAAATTGACTGCAAAATCTTCCGGAGAATGCCAGTCTTTTTTTGTTAGCGAGAAGACCGACACGCCAATGAATGTAAAAATAGCAAAACCGATGAGGCCAAGGGTTAGTCCTTCATCGACGATTTCGACAATGAACCTTTTCCAGCCGCGCACACGGAAACGGCGCGATATAATCGTCGCATTTTCCCAAAAAACAACAATTGCGCTCTTTAATCTATAAAGGCCGGAATCAATCCACGAATCGATTCCGATGAAACGCGGGCTACGGAAGCGCTTCCTGTCACTTTTATTGTTATTTTTTCTAAAACCGAACATGGAAGCAATCCGTGTAATTGATGACCGCTTTATGGCAAAACGAAAAATCTTCTGCATTTTAGCTTATCGAAGCGAAGGAACAAAAGAGTTTTTTCTCTCTTTAGGATTAATATTGGGTGAAAGGTCGGGGAACCGAAACCGTTTCCTTGAAAAACAGGCCGGAAAAGGTTGCATTACCATTGAAAAATCGTGGTTTTTCCTAATATTAGGAACCATGTAATAATTTCATATATCGGGTTTTCCGAAAATTATGGGAAGTCCAAACGATCAGGCAATAAATAACGCGTTTGTTCATTTTGTATTCAGACAAAATAGGGTATGAGTACGTTACCATGAAAAAATATCTGTTTTTTTTAATATTGACATGTCTTGCGGGAACGACTGCCGCTCATGCAGCCGATTGCACCGAAGTGGGAAAACGTGTAGCAAGCGAGCAGGGGGGGACATTGGCCCGCGCCACACTTGATACACAAAATGGCAATACCTGTGTTGTCATTGTTCTCATTCCCGCCCGTGATGGCGAAAAGCCGAGACGCGTAGAAGTTGCCGTACCTGCCAATTAGAATCTCGTCAGAAAGATAGTCGATGAGAATTCTCGTGGTAGAGGACGATCGGGATTTGAACCGCCAATTGGTCGAGGCGCTCAACAGCGCCCGATATGTTGTCGATCGCGCATATGACGGGGAAGAGGGCTATTTTCTCGGCGACACCGAATCTTACGATGCTGTTGTGCTTGATCTCGGCTTGCCAAAAATGGACGGTATCAGCATTGTCGAGCGCTGGAGGGAAAATTCCCGTTCAATGCCGGTATTGATTTTAACCGCAAGAGACCGCTGGTCGGACAAGGTTGCCGGTATTGATGCCGGAGCTGACGATTATGTCGTGAAACCCTTTCACATGGAAGAAGTCCTCGCACGGTTGCGCGCGCTGATAAGACGCGCATCCGGACATGCGTCAAGCGAGCTTGTTTGCGGGCCGATAACGCTTGATACAAAAACGTCGCGCGTCACTGTCAATGGTGTGCAGATCAAGTTGACCTCGCTCGAATTTGCTCTTCTATCTTTCCTTATGCATCATCAGGGTGAAATTGTATCGCGCACCAATTTGACAGAGCATCTCTACGATCAGGACTTTGATCGGGATTCCAATACAATCGAAGTGTTCATAGGACGGTTGCGAAAAAAATTGGGTGTCGATGTTATAGAAACAATACGTGGTATGGGTTACCGCCTGAAAGCACCCGAAGAATAGAAAATGTTTTGCCCATGGAAACGGTAAAAGGCGAAACAAAGTGGAAACATTTTTTCAAGACGATCAGTAAATCACTGGGTCTTCGGGTTAATATATTTTTGACTTTGTGGATCATTGCGGCGCTGGCCTTCATTTCGGTTGTCAGCCTCATGTTCTATCGCCAATCGAACAATGATTATCTGGAACGCATTTTAACAGCCCATCTCTACAGTCTCATATCATCGGTTAATGTTTCCTCCGATGGCAAGTTGCAAGGAAATCCGGAACTGGGGGATATACGATATTCCGATCCTTCATCCGGCTGGTATTGGGAAGTGGTGGCACTATCAGGCAATCTCAAAGGCAGGTTGACATCCTCTTCGTTGGGGACAAAGAAAGTCGCCTCGCCAAGCGAGAAGACAGATCCTTTCGACCAGAAATTTTTTCGTTCATATCGGATAATAGGTCCTGAAGGTCAGCATTTACGTGTTGTCGAAAGCGATGTCATTCTTGACAACAAAAATCGTGTCGCACGTTTTCGTATCATGGGCAATATTGATGAAACGCGTGCAGAACTTGAAAAATTCAAAAAGACATTGCTTCTCTATCTGTCATTATTCGGCGTTGCAAGCATACTGATTAACCTTGTTATCATCTATATCAGTTTGCGTCCGCTCAAACGGATAAGACATTCACTGGCAGATATTCGGGCAGGCAAAGCCAATCATCTTGACACTGATTTGCCACTTGAAGTGATGCCGCTTGTTGGCGAAATGAACGCTTTGATTGATAATAACCAGCGTATTGTCGAACGCTTTCGTGTTCAGGTCGGTAATCTTGCCCATTCGTTGAAAACACCCTTATCTGTCATTGCCAATGAAGTCGATCAAAGCTCCACCAATAGTTCTGATCGTCATGAAATGAATGTCAAACTCCTGAAAGAACAGACGGATATTATGCGTGCCCAGATAGACCGTTATTTACAACGCGCCCGTATCGCTGCTCAACGTGACAGTGTCATCTATCGCACGCCACTTAGACCATTATTGGAACGACTCGTAAGAGTGATGGGAAAACTCAATTTTTCAAAACAAATCTCTTTTTATATGAACGAGCCGGATATTATTTTTATAGGAGAAAAAGAAGATATTGAGGAAATGGTTGGCAATCTTCTCGAAAACGCCTGTAAATGGGCTAAAAAACAGGTGGTGTTGCGGTGCGAAACAATGGATGAAAGACGTGTCGATGCCGATCGTGTTCATCCCATGTTTTTTATCTCGGTAGAAGATGACGGTTCCGGCCTTCCGGAAGACCACCGAGAAGATGTTTTCAAGCGGGGAAAAAGACTCGATGAAAGCAAACCGGGAACGGGTCTTGGTCTTTCGATTGTTGCCGAACTCGTAGGCGAATATGGCGGAAATGTCGAATTGGCCAATTCCGGACTCGGTGGCCTTTGCGTAACCCTGACACTACCTTATGCCAAGTCGTAAACCCACTTATCAAGACGAACATATATCCGGCTTTTTCCCTCATCATAAACTTGCGCAAATTCAAAGATCGGTGACTTTCATAGACGCCCGTTGAAAAACTGTGGGAGACAGTGCGAGCAAATTATCGGCATCAAATACAAGCGGTAGCGCATAACGTTACACGCACATGCGGTAACGCATAACGTCACATGCGGTAACGCATAACGTTCATTGCCGGTTTGACGGGAGAGTTGGTCTAAGCGGAAGTTTTACCGGATCAATGATGGGTATTTGAAGCTTCCATGGCGATATAATGTCTCGGCGCAACCGGATGGGAAGTTTCGTTCTCGTGAAACGGCAATTGATAGCGCTTACGCAACAATTCACCCTCTTCGGGTTTTGTGTGCAAGCCTCTGCTTTCAAGAAGCGGAATGACACTTTCAGCAAAAATATCAATATCGTTGGGGAGAGAAGGAAACAGCACATTAAATCCGTCGGCGGCCCCGTTTTCAAACCAATATTGCATAGTGTCAGCAACTTCTTCGGCAGTGCCAACAAGAAGAAGATGGCCGCGCGAACACATAAAACGCCCGATCATTTGTTTCAGTGTCAGCTTGCGCAGGCGCGCGTCACCAAGGATAATACGCGTACGGCTTGGTGTCTTCGGGTCATCTGCCATTTTCAATAAAGTTTCCGGCAAAGGCTTATCAAGCGAATATTCCGACAAATCCCTATTGAAGATATAGGAAAGACGCTGAATACCCGATTGCGGAATTGCAAAACTATTCAGATAATTGAATTTCGCTTCAGCTTCTTTGTGCGTTTTGCCAATGACAGGAACAATGCCGGGAAACACCAGTACATCTTCATTATTCCGTCCGAATTCTTTGGCGCGTTGTTTAATGTCTTTATAAAATTGCTGTGCACCGTTCAAATTGGGCTGAGCTGTAAAAGCCAAATCGGCATAACGGGCAGCAAATGAACGGCCTATATCGGATGCACCACCTTGTGCCAATATCGGCTTTACCTGCGGCGAGCGCGGAACCGAAAGAGGGCCGATAGAACGGGTGTATGAGCCTGTATAATTGGCACCACGAACAGCCGAAGGATTAAGATAAAGCCCGGTTTTTTTATTCGCAATGCGTGCGCCCGGTTGCCAGCTTTCCCAAAGTGCCATAACGGCATTCAAAACATCTTCGGCACGGGCATAGCGTTCCTGAGAGGGAGCAATAACATCGCGCCCGAAATTTTTGGCTTCCGATAATGTGGTCGATGTCACGACATTCCAACCGACACGGCCATTTGAAATATGATCGAGCGAAGCAAAACGCCGCGCGATATGATAGGGATGGTCAAAAGTTGTAGAGGCTGTACCGATAAGTCCTATTTTGTCGGTAATAGCAGCTAATGCCGATAAAACCACAACGGTATCAAGTGCACCGCTTACACTATATTGCACTTCGTGTTGAAGCGCCAGAATGTCTCCGAGAAAGAGCGAATCGAATTGTCCTTTTTCAGCACGTTTGGCTATGTCGGTCCAATAGGACAGGCGTGTAATTGCCAGTGGATCAACGTCCGGTAAACGCCAGGAGGCCATATGACTTCCCAAACCGAACACCATGGCGTTCAAATACATCCGCCGCATTGATCTTAATCCTCTTAAACATTACATATGGGATGGAAAATTTGTTTCGTTTGATACGCGTTATACGTTATTTTGTTTCCAATTTTCCATAAAACATTCTGTGAGTGTAAATATGTTCCTGTTTTTTAATTGTTTTTTCAAATTATAGGTCATTTTGTGACGAAAAAAAGTTTTGTAATCCCGCTTTTAACCCGATATGAGAAATAACAGAAAGTGGTGACGGAATTTGTTGGTGTCAGCATGAAAATACGCAGTCTCGTTCTGTTGGTTTCTTTTGGAATTTTATCGGCCTGTAGCCATGATCGCGCCACCGGACGTGTAACCAATCTTGCTGATACGAAAGTTATTTTGCAAACCATGGGTAACGGGTTGCTAGGCTCCTCGATACAGTCGCTCTCCAAGGAAGACCGCAAGCAGGCTCTGGAAGCCGAATATAAAGCACTCGAATATACTGATGCAGGCAAAGCGGTTGGCTGGACATCTTCCAAAGATGGAACATCGGGAAGTGTGACACCGGGGCAACCTTATCAGGTCGGTTCACAAAATTGCCGCCAATATAGCCATTCTTTTGTTATTAATGGCGTTCCACAAACGGTTCATGGTAGTGCATGTCGTAACGCAAACGGTACATGGTCGCCACTCATTTGACACATTTCAGCGATCCTGTCCGATATATTCAATCAATTTGGTGCGAGATAACGGCGTGGGTTCTAGTTTTTTGCCAAGCGTTTCTATATTGAATTCATTATGACATACTGGGTTTTTGTATTGATTTTCACAGCTATCGTCACGTTAGTTGTGCTCTATGCCGTTAGCCGCCCGATGAAAAAAGGGCAGGAACGAATGGTTGTGGATTCGCCCGCTTCCGACATCGAAATATATAAAAACCAGCTATCCGAAATTGCAGCAGATTTGCAGCGTGGTCTGATTGACAAGGAAAGCGCGGACGAGGCGAGGCTTGAACTTTCGCGCAACATATTGGCCGCCGGAAAACAGAAGAAGGACACCGGCTTTATCAATCATCGAAGTCGTGGATTGAAAATTGTCATTACCATTGCTGTTTTATGTGTGCCGCTTGTTACGATCGGGATTTATGGTTTTTTGGGTTCACCGGGACTTCAAAGCCATCCCTTCAACGATCTTATGATGAAAGATCCCTCAAAACTGACAGCAGAAGAAAAGCTTGTTCGTACAGAAGCGCTTTTTGCGCGCGATCCCGATAATGGAAAACTGGCAGATGAACTTGCAACCGGTTATCTGGTTGCAGGACGTTTTCAGGATGCTGTCAATACTTATGTGAGTGCCTTGCGATTGAACGGAGATGCTGCCCCCCGTCTGGTCGGGTACGGAATGGCTCTTGTCGGCTATAATGGCGGAACGGTCAATGAAGATGCAGAGAAAAGTTTTGAAAAGGCGGCAAAGCTTGCTCCCGATGACTTTTATCCGCGCCTCTTCATTGCTGAATCTCTCCGTCAGGCGGGGAAAATTGATGAAGCAATAACAGGGCTTAAAGATTATCTTTCCCGACCGGTGAAAGACAGTGTCGGGCGCCAGCGCGTTGAAATGATGATTAAAGAGCTGGAAAAAGCAAAAATTGACGCTGCCTCTCGCGCAAACGGGGCTAAAAACGGGGCGATTTCGGGTGGCGACGAAACATCTTCCGGCACTGCAAACCAGCCTGTTGCGAATGATAATGATAGCAGTGATAATATTCATGCAATGGTGGAACAACTGGCACAAAAACTTGAAAAGAACCCCGACAATCTTGAAGGTTGGAAACAATTGATCCATTCATGGCTCGTTTTAAAAGAAACCGGAAAGGCAGTGAATGCGTTAAAAGAGGGAATATCGAAACTTACGAAAGATAAAGCGGCAGAGCTTGAAACTTATGCGAAAGCGCAAGGGCTTGTCGCCGAGTGAAAATCGTAATGTGAAAGTCAGGAAAACAGGATTATGAGCAATGAAACAGCCGTACGTTTGACAATCCAGAAAGGATTGCGGCGTCGTAAGACAAAACGCCTGATGATGATTTTGGGCGGCCTCGTCGTACTGGCAGTTGCAGCGGCGCTTGTTCTCTACGCCATGCGTGGCACTGCAAGTTTTTTTCGTATGCCTTCTGAAATAACCGGTGAAGATATTTCATCCGGCAGGCCTTTGCGGCTTGGTGGTTTTGTTGAAAAAGGTTCGGTTAATAAAGAAAACGGAACCAGAATAACTTTTGCAATTACCGATTTTTCCAACAAGGAAACGGTGAAGTTCGATGGTGTTCTGCCCGATCTTTTCCGCGAAGGTCAGGGCATCATTGCGGAAGGCCATTTTGTACCGGATGGCGTTTTCGTTGCCGATCGTGTTTTGGCAAAACATGACGAAACCTATGTGCCGAAAGATATTGTGGATAGGCTCAAAGCCCAGGGGTTGTGGGAGGCCTATCAAAAACATGAGCGTTGAGATCGGTTCTCTTGCACTCTGTGCGGCACTTGCAGTAGCGATATTTGGAACCATCATTCCGGTTGTTGGCGTTTATCGTTCCGATCGACGGTTGGTTGATGCTGCGTCCCCCATTGCGCATCTTGTCTTTGTGCTTGTGCTTATCGCATTTGCCACATTGATCCACGCATATGTTGTTTCGGATTTTTCAGTTCTGAATGTCGTGCAAAATTCACATTCCGAAAAGCCGCTTCTTTATAAAATAACCGGTGTTTGGGGAAACCACGAAGGCTCGATGCTGCTTTGGGTTTTCATTATCACATTCTTTTCTTCTCTTATTGCACTTTTTGGCGGTAACCTGCCGGAGCGGTTGAAAGCACTGATTTTATCGACACAGGCCTCGATCACCACGGCATTTTTGCTTTTCATTCTTTTCACTTCAAATCCGTTCATAAGGGTCAATCCACCCGCTCTTCAGGGGCGTGATCTTAACCCCATTTTGCAGGACATCGGTCTTGCTATCCATCCGCCGCTTCTCTATCTCGGCTATGTCGGCTTTTCAGTGTGTTTTTCGTTTGCAATTGCAGCCTTGATTGACGGGCGTGTTGATGCAGCCTGGGCGCGTTGGGTGAGGCCATGGACATTGGTGTCGTGGGTGTTTTTGACCGGTGGTATCATGGTCGGCTCTTATTGGGCCTATTACGAAATGGGGTGGGGCGGCTATTGGTTTTGGGATCCGGTAGAAAACGCGTCACTCATGCCGTGGCTTGCCGGTACCGCGCTTCTTCATTCTGCAATCGTTCTGGAAAAGCGTGGCGCCTTGAAAATCTGGACGCTGTTTCTCGCCATTTTAACATTCTCGTTGTCGCTGATGGGAACTTTTCTTGTCCGCTCCGGTATTCTTACGTCGGTGCACAGTTTTGCCGTTGATCCGGCTCGTGGACGAGCCATATTGGCAATTCTGTTTTTCTTTATCGGCGCGGCATTGGTTCTTTTTGCTTTGCGCGCTTCGTCACTCAAAACAGGTGGTTTGTTTCGCCCGATTTCGCGTGAAGGATTATTGGTTTTTAACAATCTGTTTTTGACAACGGCGACAGCAACGGTGCTCATCGGCACACTCTACCCGCTGCTTCTCGAAACATTGACAGGGCAAAAAATCTCGGTTGGCGCACCATTTTTCAACTTGACCTTCGGGCCCCTCATGGTGCCGCTATTGTTGATGGTTCCGTTCGGCCCCCTTATGGCATGGAAAAGAGGCGATATGCTTGCCGTTGCCGAACGGCTCTCCGGTGCTTTTGTACTGGCAATTATCGCAACATTGATCGTTTTTTATCAAACGTCTTTAAGATCCATTCTCGCCTCGTTGGGAATCGGGCTTGCAGCCTTTGTTTTTTTGGGCGGCCTTTATGATCTCTGGTTCAAAAGCGGGACAAAAAGTACAGGATTTTTCGTAAGGCTACGGCGCTTCGGCAAATTGCCGAGATCGAATTACGGCACAGCCCTTGCTCATATCGGTTTGGGGATTACGCTCTTCGGCATCGTCGCGGTGGCCACCTTCGGACAAGAAAACATATTGAGGATCGAGGCAGGGCAAAGTGCCAATATAGCCGGTAAACATGTCTTGCTCGAAGGGGCGCGAAATGTGAATGGCTCGAATTATTCGGAAACCCAATTCCGCTTTTCTGTGTCAGAGGCGGGTAAGGATATGGGGAACGTCACAGCGGCCAAACGCTTCTATCCCTCGCAGAACATGCCGACAACCGAGTCGGGCATAAAAAATTACGGATTATCGCAACTTTACATCGCACCGGGAGACGTTAATAACAACGGATTGGTGGTTCATATCTGGTGGAAGCCGGAGGTTATCTGTATCTGGCTTGGCGCAGTGTTCATGATGATAGGCGGAGTCTTTTCACTGACCGACCGGCGGTTGCGTGTGGGCGCCCCCAAACGCGCCAATACGCGTAGCAAACGACCGGAAAAGGGGGCTTGATGCGGTCTTTTTCACGACTATTGGCTGCTTTTGCTTTCATATGTTTTATGAACAGTGCCGCATTGGCAGTATTGCCCGATGAAGTGTTGCAGGATCAGGCACTTGAACAGCGCGCGCGCGACATTTCTTCGCATTTGCGTTGTCTTGTCTGCCAAAATGAATCGATTGACGATTCCAATGCGCCACTTGCACGTGATTTGCGTCTTTTGGTGCGCGAACGATTGAAAAACGGTGATACAGATAGTCAGGTTGTCGACTATCTGGTGGCTCGTTATGGCGAATTTGTCTTGTTAAAACCGCGGTTGAATGGTGAAACGTTACTTTTATGGCTGGCTCCGCTTTTGATTATAGTGATTGCCGGTTCATCGATTATTTGGCGTGTAAGGCGTCATAAACACAATAAGTTGATGCCTTTAAGCGAGGCAGAAAAACGCCAGCTTGACCGGATTTTGAAGTCAAAAAACCGCTAATTATTATAGCGCAGTCGAAGGAATGTGGGATATGCGGCAAAAACCGCACGCTCTTCCTGCCAATCTTACAAAATTTTAATAAAACGGACAGGCGATGGTAAGGTTTGACATCTTATCTTTCCATCAACACATGCGTTAAAGCGCAGTCTAAAAGGAGATTATAAGAATGCAGATTTCCCCAATTCGCAAAACGTTGGCAGCGATCACGATGTCAACGGCTTTGGCGGGAACGATGATTTTCGCGGGGCCGGCTTTTTCATTGAATATTGCCGAGGCCAAACCGGTCTATGTTGAAGGTGTCCAACAACAAAGCTTTGCAAATGTTGTTGAACAGGTGAAGCCCGCTGTCGTTTCCGTGCAAGTCAAAAGTGATAAAAAAAATGACGATCAGGGATTTACGGGATTTTTTGGTGGTCCGGGTATAGACCAGTTACCGGACGACCATCCACTCAAACGCTTTTTTAAAGATTTCAACGATCACCGCCGCCCGCCGCAGGGGCGCTCCACACAACGTTCAAAACCACGGCCGGTTGCACAGGGTTCGGGTTTCTTCATTTCGGAAGACGGTTATATCGTCACCAATAACCACGTTGTTTCTGACGGAACAGCCTATTCGGTTGTGCTTGATGATGGGACAGAACTTGATGCCAAGCTTGTAGGAACAGATCCCCGCACAGACCTTGCAGTATTGAAAGTGAATGACAAACGTAAATTTGTCTATGTCGATTTTGCCGATGATTCAAAAGTTCGCGTCGGTGATTGGGTGGTCGCTGTCGGTAATCCATTCGGATTGGGCGGAACAGTGACAGCCGGTATTGTTTCGGCGCGTGGTCGCGACATCGGTGCTGGCGTTTATGATGATTTCATCCAGATTGATGCAGCGGTCAATCGCGGCAATTCCGGTGGCCCGACTTTCAATCTGAACGGTCAGGTTGTCGGCATCAATACCGCTATTTTCTCGCCTTCGGGCGGTAATGTCGGTATAGCTTTCGCAATACCTTCGTCAACAGCAAAACAGGTTGTAGACCAGCTCATCAAAAAAGGCTCGGTTGAACGTGGATGGATTGGTGTTCAAATTCAACCCGTTACCAAAGAAATCGCCGACTCGATCGGTTTGAAAGAAGCCAAAGGCGCAATGGTTGCCGATCCGCTTGATGGCCCTGCTGCAAAAGCCGGTGTCAAAGCCGGAGATGCCATCATTTCGGTGAATGGCGAACAAGTTGCCGATGCGCGTGATCTTGCCCGTCATATTGCGAATATTACGCCGGGAGACACTGCAACGCTTGGTGTGTGGAGAGATGGCAAACAAACCGACATAAAGGTTAAAATTGCCGCTATGCCGAAAGACGAAAACAAGAGTGATGGCAAGGTTCTTCCACAGGGTGAAAACGGTTCATCGGAAACACTTGATGATTATGGTTTGACAGTTACACCTTCCGAGGAAGGGGAGGGACTTGTCGTAACCAATGTTGATCCGGATAGTGATGCGGCGGATAAGGGTATTCGTCCTGGCGATGTTATCATGACGGCCAATAATCATCCGGTGAAAAAAGCTTCCGAATTTGTTGACGCAATAAAGGAAGCAAAGAAGTCGGGTCGTACGGCCGTCTTGTTGCAAGTCGAAAGCAATGGACAAAACCGCTTCGTGGCTTTGCCAATTGCAAATAAATAGACTTGAAGTAGAAAAAATGGCTATGGCATAATTTTGCCATAGCTTGATAGCTTGCTATTTCCTGATTGTTGCCTGATGCCGGATTGTTGCCTGATGATGACCGGTCAAAGTGAGGTGTTCTTTATGAAAGTTCTTGTTGTCGAAGATGATCGTGAAGCACAGCGTTATCTGGAAAAAGCGTTAAATGAGGCCGGCCATTCTACCGATGTTGCCGGTGATGGTGAAACAGGACTGGCTTTGGCAGAAAATGGCAAATACGATGTTTTGATTATTGATCGTATGTTGCCCAAAAAAGATGGGTTGTCGATTATTATGGCATTGCGCGCCAAGGGTGTCGAAACGCCGGTTCTCATTCTCTCTGCATTGGGGCAGGTTGATGACCGCGTGACAGGTTTGCGAGCCGGTGGCGACGATTACCTGACAAAACCCTATGCTTTTTCCGAACTTCTTGCCCGTATTGAAGTTTTGCAGCGACGCAAAAACCCGAAAGAAGCCGAAACCACTTATCGTGTGGGTGATCTTGAACTCGACCGTTTGTCGCACACAGCCAAGCGTGCCGGTCAGGATATTATTTTGCAGCCAAGAGAATTCCGTTTGCTTGAATATCTGATGCGCCATGCCGGACAGGTTGTTACGCGCACTATGTTACTTGAAAACGTCTGGGACTATCATTTTGACCCGCAAACCAATGTCATTGATGTCCATATTTCGAGGCTCCGTTCAAAAATTGAAAAAGGTTTCGATACGCCGCTTCTTCATACCGTGCGGGGTGCCGGCTATATGTTGAAGGCGGTTGATAAACCATCATGAACAGGATCAAAAGCCTCCTGCGTACAACGGCTGTGCGTCTATCGGCCCTTTATGTTATTCTTTTCGGGCTGGTTGCTGTCGGACTTTCAATCTATATGACATCGCTTGCCGTTTCTATGTTGACCGACCAAACCGAACAGACTTTGAGTGAAGAGGTGGGCAATATCGAACACGCCTATCAACACGGGGGATTGCCGCTTCTCGTGCGCACCATCGACCGCCGGTCACGTCAGCCGGGGGCTTTTCTTTATCTTGTTGCAGACCCGCAAGGGCGATTTTTGGCCGGTAACGTGCAAAGCATCGAGCCGGGGCTTTTGAGTGGCAGCGGCCTGTTACGTAACTCGGTTGTGTATTCGCGTTTTGGTGACAGCGGGGAAAAGGTGAAGCATCGCGCTATTGCCACTGTTATTGATTTACCGAACGGAATGAAATTATTGGTCGGGCGCGACATTGGCGAACCTGAAAAATTCATTACGATTATCAGAAAAGCGTTGATGTTCGCATTGGCTGCAATGGCAGCAGGTGCATTGCTTATCTGGTTTTTTGTTGGCAGACGTGCATTGAAACGCATAGATCAGGTCACAGCCGCTTCCCAACGCCTTATGGCAGGCGATCTCACAGGAAGGCTTCCGGTTTCGGGGGCGGGTGATGAATTTGACAGGCTTTCTGCAAATCTCAATGTTATGTTGGAGCGTATAGAGGAACTTAATAGTGGCCTTCGTCAGGTGTCCGACAATATTGCCCATGATTTGAAAACGCCTTTGACAAGGCTGCGTAATCGTGCTGATGAAGCGCTTTCCCGACGTGATAAAAATGTTGATTATCGCCAGACGCTGGAAGCAATTATATCAGAGTCAGACCAACTTATCCGCACTTTCAACGCAATTCTTATGATTTCCCGTATCGAAGCCAGCACTTCGGTTGAACATCTTGAAAAACTTGATGCCCGTCCGATTGTCGAAGATGTCGGTGAACTTTATGGACCGGTTGCCGAAGAAGCAGGGGTTAAATTCGAGATGGGAAAAACCTTCGATGTGGAGTTATTGTTAAATCGTGAACTTCTTGCGCAGGCACTTATCAACCTTATCGACAATGCCGTCAAATATGGCGCGACCACAACAGAAAAAGCTCCTCAAGTTTCACTGTTTATGGAACAAAAAGACGGTCATATCAATATTTGCGTGAGTGATAACGGCATGGGTATTCCGCCGGAAGACAGGGAAAGGGTTACCAAGCGTTTTGTAAGGCTTGAAGATAGCCGTACAAAACCGGGCTTTGGTATAGGTTTAAGTCTGGCAAAAGCTGTTATGAAGCTCCATGGCGGAGAACTCGTTCTGGAAGATGCAAAACCCGGACTGAAAGCAGTTTTGTCTTTCCCTGAACTGCCAAAAGAAAAAGCAGAGCAAAAAAAGCCATCATAAAAAGCTCCATTTTCTTGAAACCATAAGCAATATAATTCTGTAAAAGCAGTCAATCATTCATAGAAGTTCAGGTTTAACCATTGCCGTTTCTGAACAAATGGTTTTCTATTGATTTCTAAAGAGTTTGAAGAATTGTTTCAAACTTCGGGAATGAAGCAGGGAAGATGAATAGTGATGCAAAACGTTTTTTGGACTATGACGTTAAAACATTTAACCCCGCTTAATGAAACCGGCCCGCAATGGTTGTCGGATATGGCAGAGAAAGCCCGTGAGGAAAATCTTCAACAGCTTGCCGATGAAATCTCCGGCGGGAAGGGGCAATCGGAATTTCTGGGTATAATCATGACGCTTTCACCTTTCTTGCGTGAAACCATGATACGTAATCCCGACTTTATTGCTCCGCTTCTTGATAAGGACATATCCGAACGACTGGATGAATTGCTTGCAGAAATCGGCCGGATAGATAAAAACGCGGATATAACCGAAGCGCTGTTGATGGCGCAGTTGCGCCGCAAAAAGCTTGAAATGCATGTGTTGATTGCATTGGCCGATCTTGGAGGATTGTTCACATCGGCAATGACATCGGAATGGTTGACAAGACTAGCCGAAGCCACATTAGGCGCGGCATTGCGGTTTTTATTACGGGAAGCGCATCATCAAGGTAAAATCAATCTTGCCGATTACAACAATCCGGAAAAAGATTGCGGGCTTATTGTTCTTGGTATGGGCAAACTCGGCGCACGCGAACTCAATTACTCTTCGGATATAGATATTATTGTTTTTATCGACGAAATGTCGCCGCATATCGGCGATCCTTACGAGAGTATTGATGTTTTCTCGAAAATGATGCGCAGGCTTATCCGTATTATGCAAGAACGCACTGCCGACGGTTATGTCTTTCGCATTGATTTGAGATTGCGTCCGGATCCGGGTTCAACGCCGCTTGCTCTTCCTGTCAGTGCCGCGCTCCATTACTATGAAAGTCGCGGGCAAAACTGGGAACGCGCCGCCATGATAAAGGCACGTCCGGTTGCCGGTGATGTCAAAGCGGGTGAAGCAGTTTTGCATGAACTGTCGCCCTATATTTGGCGCAAATATCTTGATTATGCGGCCATTGCCGATATTCATTCGATCAAACGGCAGATTCACGCCTATAAAGGGCATGGTGAAATTGCTGTTCGTGGTCATAATGTCAAACTTGGCCGCGGCGGGATTCGTGAAATCGAATTTTTTGTTCAGACCCAGCAACTGATTGCCGGTGGAAGATTTCCCGAACTTCGGGGAAGACGCACGGTCGATATGCTTGCCGAACTCTGTTCACTTGGCTGGATAAATGCCGAAACACGTGATGTTTTGACTGAAAAATATTCATATTTGCGCAATGTCGAACATCGAATCCAGATGCTGGAAGACGAACAAACGCATATTCTGCCGGAAGATGACGAAGGTTTTACCAGTGTTGCCTATCTGATGGGCTATAACAACACCAATGATTTCACGCGTGATTTTCTGGAAACTCTCACCACTGTAGAACACCATTATGCGGCCTTGTTTGAACAGGAAAAGGAACTGGGTTCAGATGCCGGAAATCTGGTTTTTACCGGTGAAGACGATGATCCGGGCACACTTGCGACATTATCCAAACTGGGGTTTTCGCGTCCAAGCGATATTTGTCGTATCATCAGGACGTGGCATTTCGGGCGTTATCATGCAACCCAATCGGCCGAAGCCAGAGAAAGATTGACCGAGTTGACACCTGCGCTTCTCAAAGCGTTCGGTGCGACCAAAAGGGCCGACGAGGCATTGTCGCGATTTGATGCATTTTTGCAAGGGCTACCCTCCGGTATCCAGCTTTTCAGCCTGTTACAATCCAATCCTTCATTGCTCGATATGCTGGTTCTTATCATGAGTTCGGCACCGCGCCTTGCCGATATTATCACCAGAAAACCGCATATTTTTGACGGGATGCTCGATCCGGCAATTTTTGCCGAATTGCCGACGAAAACCTATCTTCAAAACCGGCTGGAGTTTTTTTTAAGTGGTGTCACCAATTATGAAGATATTCTCGACCAGTTGCGGCTTTTTGCGAATGAACAACGTTTTCTCATCGGTATCAGACTTCTGAATGGAGCTATTGAAGGTGAACGTGCGGCGCGTGCCTTTACCGATCTTGCCGATTTGATGATTGCCAATACACTTGCTGCGGTCGAAGCCGAATTCGGCCGGGTGCATGGTTTTGTCAAAGGCGGGCGCGTTGGTATTTTGGGAATGGGTAAACTCGGCAGTTACGAGCTTACCGCAGGTTCCGATCTCGATCTTATTCTTCTTTATGATTACGACAATGAGACAGAAATGTCGGATGGTGCAAAGCCGCTTTATATTTCCCAATATTATATGCGTCTGACGCAACGTCTGGTATCGGCTTTATCTGCACCGACAGGCGAGGGAGTTCTTTACGAAGTCGATCTGAGGTTGCGTCCGTCGGGAAATAAGGGGCCGGTTGCGGTTCCATTCGAGGCATTCGGGAAATATCAGCGCAATGATGCATGGGTTTGGGAGCATCTGGCCTTGACGCGTGCGCGCGGTGTGGCAGGCGACCAGATGTTTTTGCAGCAACTTGAAGATGAGGTGGCGGCGATCATCGCGTTGAAGCGCGATAAAGAAAAAGTTGCCCACGATGTGCGCGAAATGCGCGAACTCATTGAACAGGAAAAACCGCCATTAAATATATGGGACTTCAAAACAATGCGGGGCGGGCAGGTCGATCTTGAATTTATTGCCCAATTTGCCCTCATTACACATCAAACCGAATTTTTGGCAGGGCGCACGACAGGCGAAGTGCTGGAACGATTGCCGCAATCCTTCCTGTCTATTTCATCAGTGGGCGAACTTCATCATGCTTATCGGATATATACAAATTTGAGCCAGATTATGCGCCTCTGTCTGAATGAAAAGCTCAATCCCGACGATATGCCGCCCGGTTTGGCTGATCTCTTACAAAGAACTGTTGGCGAGCCGGATTTGAGCCGCGTTGAAAGCCTGATTTCCGAAATGGCAGAGATTGTCGGCACAATATTCGATGAGGTGGTTGTCTGATTTTTCCCCGATTAGGGTTTTGTCATTCATTTTATGGTTGCGCAAAAATATGAGATGAAAGTCTATCAGGCTTGAAATAGGCCGGAAAATACCTTTCGGCCCGTTTTAGCCTGCAACGGGAAAAATTGCCTGAAGGCGCAATCAATGTCGTGCGCCTATGTCGGAGAAAATGCATTTTCTCGGCAATATGCCGGTTTATCATTCGGCCAAATTGAAAGTGTTGTTCAAGGTTGGATGCTGTGTAGTGGTCAACATGGGCAGAACGCGTTTGATTTTTGTGACAAGAGGTTAAACGGGTAAAGGTGGAAGGTGTTACGGGCGTGGGTAAGACATAAGGGTGAAGTCACCGCGATTTAATCATCACTTGTCAAAACATGTCGGGTTTATCGTGCTCACCGTGTCCAATTCCGGTCATCTGGAAACATCTTCTGGTCATCTGAAAACATCGAGCCAACTAATGCTTCTGTGTCATAGGCAAGGTGATGGTAACGGTTGTTCCTTTGCCTTCTTTGGAAGCTATATCAAGTTTGCCGCCATGCAGTTCAACGAGAGAACGGGAGATAGCAAGTCCGAGACCGGAACCGGCATGGGTTTTGGTAAACTGGTTTTCAACTTGCTCGAAAGGTTGGCAGAGTTTGGCAATCGCAGCTTCAGGAATGCCGACACCGGTATCGGAGAAAACAAAGATAAGCTTGTCGTCCCGCTGATAGCCTTTAACGTCGATATGTCCGCCTGACGGTGTGAATTTGACTGCATTGGAAAGAATATTCAGGAATACCTGATGAATAGCACGGCGATCAATGTCACCATGAAGTTTGGGTGTAATATCGGCGGTGACAGTGATATTTTTCTCTTGTGCCTGCGGTGTCAAAGTGCGCAATGTCTCGCTGATAATCGGCTCAAGATCGGCATTTTCACTTGATAGGGTAAAGCGTCCGGCTTCAATTTTGGACATATCAAGAATATCATTGATAAGTGTGAGCAAATGTGTACCCGAATTATGGATGTCATTCATATATTCGGCATAACGTTCCGACCCCAAGGGGCCGAAAGTGCCCTGTATCATCATTTCCGAAAAACCGATAATGGCATTGAGCGGGGTTCTCAATTCATGCGACATATTTGCCAAAAATTCGGATTTTGCCTTATTGGCACTTTCGGCGCGTTCTTTTTCGGATTGCAGACTTTCGTTCAGTTTTTCAACTTCGGTCGCACGTTGTTGGGCACTTTGGCGGGCAAGTTTCAATTCCTGAATGAAGGAATAAAGCCGTCTCTCGCTGTCTTCCAAACTCTTTTGTTGTTGTTTGAGTTCGGAAATATCTGTGCCAACCGAAACCAGACCGCCGTCCTGTGTGCGTCGTTCGTTGATTTTTAGCCAGCTTCCGTCAGCCATCTGGCGAATGCTGGTAAAGTTACCTGTATTGTCATGTTCAACCGACATTTCGTTGATTGCAGGCTTTGCCATGGCTTCGACCGTAGCCCGTTGGACGCCCGGTTGTAACATGTGGTCGGGCAGTGAAGCATATTCGCGGAATTTGCTGTTCGACATGACCAGTCGACCTTCCGAATCCCACAAAACAAAGGATTCGGAAATGTTTTCTATAGCATCGCGAATGCGCAAGTCAGCCTGTGCGGTTTGTTCAGCAAATTGGTGTTGCTCGCTTATGTCAAATGAAATTCCGACAAGGTGGGCTTCTTCTTCTTGCGCAACTTCGGCACGAATGCGCATCCACACATAATGGCCATCCGCATGGCGCATAGGAAGGTTGATGTCTATGTGATCTTTTTCGCCACTCATCAAATCACGTGCCAATTCATAAAGATCGGCATCGGCAGGATTGATAATGGATGTAATCTCGGAGATTGACAGAAGTGCATCTTTCGGTTTGAAGCCGAGCATTTCATACATGGAGCGTGACCAATAAACGCGCCCGCTTGCCATGTTCCAGTCCCATAAACCGCAACGCCCGCGCATCATTGCCATATCAATACGGTTCTGGATTTTTTCAGAAATGAGATCGGTATCGCGAACACGCGCAGCCTGGGCATAATATGCGTAAAGGATTGCCAGAATGACACCGACTGTTCCGGCAAATATAGTGATATTGATTGAAACGGTCTTGCGCCATTCAAGATATATCTGTTCGGTTTCTTCCCCTACAAATACACCGAATTTCCCTTGTCCGGCCTGATCGAATGATGCCAGTGACGCTTTTCCGCCAATCTTGACCTGCATAACACCGGCGCTGCGACCAAGAACAAAGAGAGCCTGCGCGTCGCCAACTGTATCCGATAAAGGATGGCCGATAAGTGTTTCCATTCCTGAAGCTGCAACAACAATACCGGCCTCGTCGACAATGGCAATGCGCGCCGAGCTGGTAATCAAACCCTGTGTACGGAAGTCGATTAAAATATTCTGTAAATCGTTGTTTGAAAGTGAAGCCGGATTTTGGCTGTCTTCCTGTTTTGTGTAAAAGGAGCGATCAATCGAACTGCCGATATGTCCGGTTGCGAGCATGATGGCAGATCTTGCTGTTGTGTCAATTGTTTGGCGCCATTCATAAAGCTGAACCAGACGTGTTGCAGCAAGCAAAACAAGAAAAACCAGAATAATAAGAGGAATAGCACGTCTAAGCCATGGCTCGATAATGAGCAGTCGCTTATAGGCAGGTCCAGAGAGCAAATCGACATGCGCTGACCCTGCCTTGCGCTTTTTGAGCGAAGGTTTTGAATCAACAAACGTCCCAGTGGGCGCGTCAAACGCGTCCAAATGTGCCATTTCTGGCCCCCTCTATCATTAACAGATTAACCGGAGAACTGATTCGGTACGCAAAACACCCGAACAAGGCCAATGAATCAAAACTGATTCGTCCTGTCCAGCTTTTTCTTTGCTCAATAACGTTTTTCATTGATGAAGCTTAGAACAAAAGCTTTAAAAAAATTTTAATGACGCGTTTTCGAGTGAACCCCGATTGGTACTCTAACTATCTCTATTTTTTTAATAAATTTAAAAAATATGAACGAAAAAAGCGGAAAGCATGCGCTTCCCGCCCGAATTTTTTAAGCTTTATTATCACCCCAATGTGCGGCTTACGATGTCTGAAACGTCAACCGAAAGCTTCGGTGCTTTCAATATCCGCTCCAATTGTTCCTTGAGCTTGCTTTGGCGCTTCGGCTCCAGTTGTTTCCATGACCGCGTGAATGTTGAAAGGCGCGCTGCAAGTTGCGGATTTTCCTTGTCGACCGTCAGGATAATATCGGCCAGCAATTTATATCCTTCACCGTCAACCCGATTGAAGCCTGTCTGGTTCGATGCAGCAAATGAGGCTATCAGTGCACGTGTCCGGTTCGGATTATCAAGCGAAAAGAGCGGATGTTTCATAAGTTCTTTGACATGATCCAGAGTTTTTTCACCATGGACTGTCGCCTGAACAGAGAACCACTTATCCATAACAAGCGGGTCGTTGCCATAGCGTTTTTCAAAATCGGATAATGCTTCTTTGGCTTCATTTGTTTCATTGAAGAGATGAACAAGAACGGACAACCCACCCATCCGGTCTGTCATATTGTCGGCCTTCTTATAAGCCTCGAAAGCCCGAAGAGGGGTCGCTTCGGCAAGCGCAAGGTAACCGAGTATCGTGTTTTTCAAGGCACGTTTACCTGCCGGTTCGGCTTTTGGCGAATAATGACCTTCCGTCTTCATCTTGTCGAAGACATGCAGCATTTTCTGTTTCAGATGATCTGCCAATGATTTCATAAACGATTGGCGGACATTGTAAATGCGGTCGGGATCGACATCGTGGCCTATCATACGTGCAAGCTCGATCTCCGAAGGCAATTGCAGGCATAGCGAGCGGAAAGCAGGTTCCAATGTGTCATCGTCAAGAAGGGCTTCAATCAGTGTTTGAAGCTTTTCGGGCATAGCCGGTTTTTCATTTGAACGGTCGGCAATTGCATTGACCAGCGCCTTGCCCATTAACTTGTTGAGCGACTCCCAGCGATTGACTTCGTCAGTATCAAAGTGGGCGCGGAAGGCAAGGTCATCGTCGCTTTCTTCCATCTTCAGATTGATTGGAGCCGAAAAACCGCGCAACAGTGATAAAACAGGCTTTTCTTTCAGATCGCGGATATGAACAGTCTGTTTTGCTTCGGACAAAACAATGACATTGTTTTCTATGTGATTATCGGCCTGATAGGGCATATCTTTGCCGTTTTTGCCCAAAAGACCGAAGGAAAGCGGAATAACCATCGGCTTTTTATCGGATTGTCCGGGGGTGTCGGGAACGGTCTGGGTCAAATCAAGTGTCAGGACACCATCTTTATAATGGCTATCAACTGTTACTGTGGGTGTTCCGGCTTGCTCATACCACAGCATGAATTGTGAAAAATCACGTCCTGAAACATCGGCAAAACAGGCGATGAAATCTTCAATTGTGCAAGCTTCACCATCATGGCGCTGGAAATAGAGGTCCATACCTTTGCGGAAAAGCTCGTCGCCCAGCATGGTATGAACCATACGCACGACTTCTGCACCTTTTTCATAGACGGTTGTGGTATAAAAATTGTTGATTTCGCGATATTGCCGTGGGCGAACCGGATGAGCCAGCGGCCCTGCATCTTCAGGAAACTGTGCAATTTTCAATACACGAACGTCGGAAATCCTGTGAACCGGACGCGAGCGCTGGTCAGACGAGAATTCCTGATCGCGATAGACGGTCAAACCTTCTTTCAAGCAAAGCTGGAACCAGTCGCGACAGGTAATACGATCACCGGTCCAGTTGTGAAAATATTCGTGTGCAATAACGCGTTCTATGCCTGCATAATCGAAATCGGTTGCTGTATCGGGGTTGGCAAGGACATATTTATCATTGAAAATATTCAGCCCCTTATTTTCCATTGCCCCCATATTGAAGTCGGAAACCGCAACAATGTTGAAAATATCAAGGTCATATTCGCGCCCGAACTTTTCTTCATCCCAACGCATTGCGCGTTTGAGTGAATCCATCGCATAGGCTGCGCGTTCTCTTTTACCTTTTTCGACATAAATTCCGAGTTTTACTTTCCGTCCCGACATAGTTGTGAAACTATCATCATAATGGTCTAGTGCACCACCGACGAGGGCGAAAAGATAACAAGGTTTTGGGTGCGGGTCTTCCCAGATTGCATAATGCCGCCCGTTTTCCAGTTTTCCGGTTTCCAACAAATTGCCATTGGAAAGAAGTACCGGTTCATTCTTTTCATCAGCTTCGATGCGGGTTTTGAAAACCGAAAGAATATCGGGCCGATCATAAAAATAAGTGATCCGGCGGAAGCCTTGTGGCTCGTTCTGGGTGCAATAAACGCCGTTGGAAAGATAAAGCCCCATCAATTGGCGATTTTTCTTCGGATTGATCTGTGTCGTGATCTGAACAATAAAATTGCCTGAAGGAGGTGTGTGAATTTCCAGTTTTTCAGGTGTTGCCGAATAGTCTTTGGAAGCAAGTTCGTGACCATTGATTGCAACCGACAACAATTTCAACTCATCCCCGACAAGGACTAACGGTGTGCCGGGTTTGGTGTTTTTTCGTGGTGAAAGTGAAAGTTTCGATTTGACAATCGTTTCAGTAGGATGAAGCGAAAAATCAAGTTCGGTATGTGAAATTGCGTAATCGGTGGGCTTGTAATCTTCAAGACGATATACGGGAGTGTCGGATTTGGTCATAAATCATGCCTTTTTCTAGGAGTTTACCTGAAAGGTAAGCATATTTGATTGAAACGACAACCGACTTGAAAAGAAATCTCGGTTCATGCACACCAATGTGATTACAAAATTTCATTTGGCAAAGCCGACCGACATTTATTTTGATTGGCAGGTCGTATATGAATGGCCAAGGCTTCGCATTAAAAACCGGCTCAAAATTTTTCAGGCACAGTCTTATTGAATGCCGGATGAATGCCACCCGACAGGAGAGAACACGTGCAAAAACAGTCACCGGAAATTCCGCAAGCCCCTTCGGGCAATGTTATGCTCGGAATCTGGATGAAGATTTTATCAGTTGCCTGTTTTGTTGTTATGTACAGCTTTTTGAAATCGGCAAAAGGAGTTCCGGCAGGTGAACTGAGCTTCTTCCGGTCGTTTTTCGGCATTGTCCCGATTATTCTTTGGGTCATGTCGCTCAAACAGCTTAAAACGGTGCTTTATACCAAAAATCTTACCGGTCATGTCTTTCGGGGAATGTTCGGTACTTTTTCAATGCTGTTCAGCTTCTATGCACTTACACTTTTACCGCTGCCTGAAACTGTCGCAATCGGTTATGGTGAACCACTCATTCTTGTCGTCTTATGCGCCATCTTTCTTCATGAAAAAGTATATTTTTACCGTTGGAGCGCGGTTATTGTCGGCCTTATTGGTGTTTTGATTATCGTGTGGCCACGCCTGACTGTTCTTGGTTCGGCAAATGCCGATCTCGGTGCATCGGTTGGCGCACTTTCTGCCCTTGGAGCCGCTATTATGGCGGCTATTGCGATGTTGCTTGTCAGAAAACTGGTCTTCACCGAAAAGACAACAACAATCACCCTCTATTTTATGATAACATCAAGTATTATCTCTTTGGTGACACTGCCATTCGGTTGGGTTGTTCCCGATTTTTATCAGGCTTCCATGCTCATTCTGGCGGGTTTATTCGGTGGTATTGCGCAGATTTTCATGACGCAGGCCTATCGGCATGCCGAACCTTCAACGGTTGCACCTTTTGAATATACGTCAATGTTATTAAGCCTTTTGAGCGGTTATTTTATTTTTAATGAAATCCCGACGCTTGCAATGTTGTTCGGAGCGTGTCTGGTGATCGGCTCTGGTATTTTCATTATATTGCGTGAATCCCATCTTATCGGAAAAAACCACACACGCCACCGTGCGCTGTTTCATAAACATCGTTGATTGCAACGTTCTGCTTTTTACGAAAGCCCGTTCAATGCATTGCGGATTTCCAGAAAATCCGCCCATGCAAGTTTTTTCTGGCTTGGCGTTCTTAACAGATAAGCAGGGTGGAAGGTTGGCATAACCGGAATGGATTGGCCGTTTTCGAGTTTGTGCGAAAGCCATTTTCCTCTTGTGCGAATGATGCCGTTTTTGACACCGGTCAGGACTTGCATTGCCGGCCCGCCGAGAGCAACCAGAATTTTGGGTGCAGCCAATTCGATCTGGCGTTCGATAAACGGGCGACAGAGTTCGGTTTCCATCGGTGTCGGGGTACGATTACCAGGCGGCCGCCATGGTATTGTATTGGCAATATAAACCTCTTTACGGGTAAGGCCGATAGCGCCGAGAATACGATTGAGCAACATTCCGGAGCGTCCGACAAAAGGAATACCTTGTAAATCTTCTTCCCGTCCCGGCGCTTCGCCGACAAGCATAAGGTTTGAATTCGGTGTGCCGTCGGCAAAACAGGTATTTTTTGCTGTGAGTTTCAATGTGCAGCCATTGAAAGATTTGACAGCTTCAAAAAGTTCCTCAAGATTTTTGGCGTTGCGGGCAAGCTCTGTTGCTGTTGCGACCTGTCCTTCAACAGAAATACGAGGTTGAGGCGCTGGCCGGGGCGGGCGGTGAACAGCCGTTTTTTGCTTTTGTTCAGTCGTTTCGTTCGCCGCCGCAACGAGCCGTTTTGCAATTTCGGCAGATTGCTTGAAACGATCAACGGGGGTGTCGGACAGGGGGGTATCAACTCCGGCTTCCGAATAAAAGCCGAGCAATTCTTCAAAAGAAATCGTATTGTTGAGCCGGTCTGACATCGTAGCCTTATGTTTCCTGAAATTCATGAATAGATCAAGCGGTAAAACTCTGCAAGGCCGGATATGAAACGTTCCGGATGGCTAACTATGTCAGAGTGTGAAATAGTAAAAATGATGATGCAGTTTTCGTGTGATACGTTGTTTTATTGTGCCATTTTCAAAAAAGCACAACAGACGAAATTCATGAATGTCGTAAAAAATCGGATATGTCGTGAAAAACCGGATAGAGCGTCGCCAATCCGGCAATGGAGAGAAAACATTATCTGTTAAAAAGATATTCTAAGACGGATTGCGTCCGTTTCCGCCATTTCTCTATTACATAAGAAAGCTATAAAGCCTAATTCGAGAAACCGGCTACCAAAGCGGTTCGCCATGCCTTTCCATGAGAAAACCGGCCGCCTGTAAAAGGCGGGCATCGGGGGCAATATGGCGAATAAACATTGAAAGGTCACGACGCATCCGCTCTATCGGGCAACGTTCAATGAAGGCTTCCATACCCAATGATTTTTCGCAAAGGTTTAAAATTCTAACGCAGACATCCTCCATCTGGTCGTGTGCCAGCAGGCAGGCTAAAACAGCATCGTCAATATTCGATTTCGTGGGAGAGCGTGTAGCCTCTTCAACAAGACACGCGGTTTTAAACAGCATAGCAGATGCAGCAAGTGTTTCGGAACGCGCTTTTGCAAGACGCGTAAGCTGAAACGGATCATCAAGCCGATTTTTCCGGATAAGCATCTCCCGCCAGGTATCTATAATTGCTTCTGCCCCGCCAAGATGGACGACACTATGACGCCAGACGCCGCCGATATAGTGTGGTTCCTGATGATAATCGCCCGGTTCCCCTAAAAGGTCGCTTTCTTTTATTTCGATGCCTGAAAAATCGAATGAACCGGTAAGTGTCGGGCGCATACCCGAAGCATCCCAATATTCGATCATTTGGCGGGATGTATCGTTGACTTCAACAATTGCAAGCTGATCGGCGTCGTTTCCGTTTTGTCGCAACCGCACAATTGCAAATTCGACCAATCCCAATCCGGTGACCAGCCGTTTTGTACCATGTAAAAGTAATTTGCCATTTGGCAAAGTCGTCAATGTCAAAGGTTGATTGAGACTGGCACCCCAGACACCGAGAAGAGCACCTTCCTTCACCTTGGAAAAAATGTTCTTTCTCAAACGTTTTTCGGCGTAAAGTTCGATGAGACGCACTGCATGGAGATGCCCTTCAAAAAGGCGGGCAAGTGAAAGATTGGCTTTACCAAGCCGGCGCAAAAAATCGAACGCCGCTTTTGTTTCGGTTTCGTTTTTGTTCAATGCCCAGTTCTGTCCGCCGAATTTTTTGGGAAGACAGGCAAGAAGTGCACCATTTTCGTTGAGCCTTTGCAAGTCGACTGTCAGCCCGTATTCTTCCACATGATCGGCGCTTTCCCTTATCAGCTCGAATAGGGCATCATCATTTGTCAACATTGGCTCTGTTCCTGAATTGAGAGAAAATCTCTTTAGGAGAAAATATTCACAAGCTTAAATGCGCAATGCTTGCTCAAATTCAAAAGTAAAACTTGAAAAGAAGTATTTCTTTCTAAAAGAAAAAGCTTTTTACAATTCAATTCATGAAAATGTCGGAATTGGATAAACTTCTTGTATCAATTCAGGTCATCATTAAACTGGAACTCGACCATGACCGGTAGATGGTCAGAGCCGAAGAAAGGAAGGCGCGTGACTTTAACGGGATCAAATTGTGAAGAAAGCAGAATCTGGTCGATCGGTAGTCCAAGATATGGGCGTAGAGAATTGGGAAATCGGTATGACAACCATGTGGGGCCGATGCCCGAAAGGTGACGTGTGGCGGTAAGCTCTTCCATTCGCGATACCGTGTTACTCCACGTTACGCTGTTAAAATCTCCGGCAACAATTCGGGCTGAATTGTCGTTGGCCAATTCATTTTTGAATGTGCCGTTTTGAAGTTCATCCATTTGTAAATTTTGCCCGAAAGGCCAGGGCCAGGACAGATGAGCCGATATGATGTCGAGTGAAAATCTGCCGGTTTTTTCGGGGCGTAATTTTACTTTCGCAACATAACCTTGTGTAGAAGAAGCATTGTAACATGTAAGAACGGGAGAAGCGGAAAAGCCGGACAGGCTTAAAAACCTGTCAGATAGAATAAATCCTGTAGCACCGGCGCGATCATTATCGGCAACGCAACCGATAACCGTCAAACCATGTTGTTTGAAAAAATCCCGCCATCTCGCAGAGGCTTCCTGAAGTGTGATAATGTCGGGTTTTTCGTCCTGAATGAGAGCCAATAGTTTTTCCGGCGTATTGTTGTCGAAACGTAAATTGACTTGCAAAAGTTTGAATGTCGGGCGTGTGGCGAGTGCAGGTTTTGGCAACAGGCCGCCGCTATTCAGGCTTAGACTGATGATGATACAAGCAAATATAGTCAGCATAAGACTATATCGACGTGCTTTTGTAAAATTGAGAGGAATTGCCGTTATGATTGTGAAAAGGGCGAGAGGGATGCGAATATCGGCAAGTGAATCAAAAAGGGGATGAATTGTTACAAACAGACTGGCCAACACCGGCAGAGTAGACAGAGCAACGAAAGTCAACCATATGGAGGTAAAGGTTTTACCGTCTGATCTGCCATTATAAGTGTTCATTATAATTTGCTGTCATTCAAGCAGCAGAATTAAACTATTATTTTGTGGAATTATTGGCTAACGGAGCAATGATGGGTTTCGCATATGCTGGCGTTTTTGCATGAAACAACGCAAAAGCTCCCAACGCTGCCACAAATACCAACGCCAAAAACAATATAGAAAAGCGACGAATCAGCATAATTGGCTCCCTTCATTAACCATATTGCATAATTTATTTTTATTGGAACCGGTTATTTTTGTAAAAATTCGTTTCTCTAACAATTTTTTAAATATTTGATGGTTTCGGGCAACATTGTTTTATACGAAGGCAAAACCTTTAAATAGAGTAATCAGGGAGAGCAGACCGGTTTCAACTATAGGAAATTTTATATTTCGCTTTAACGCGTCAAACACGATAAACGTTTATATTTTTTCAGTTATTAAACGCGTGTCAAACAGTTTTGCAAACGATCAGGGATTAAAGCCCTTCTTATCCGCAAAGGTTGTTCGTCTTATCCATTATCGTTGTTATCAGGAAGACAGATAAAGGCCGCGATAAATTTCTTCCATATCCTTTGAAAAACAACAAAATATAACCTTCTGCGGGAAATCATTTTTTTCAAGAAATTTGATTGTGGTCGAAATGGCAATTTTTGCTGCTGCTTCGGCAGGATAACCATAGGCACCGGCTGAAATCGCGGGAAATGCAATGGTTTTGAATTGATTTTTTTTGGCAATAAGAAGCGAATTTTCATAACAGGATTTCAGTTTTTCCGCTTCATGGTCCATTCCGGCATACCAAATTGGCCCGACTGTGTGGATAATGAAACGGGCAGGCAACCGATAGCCTTTTGTCAACTTCGCTTCGCCCGTTTTGCAGCCATGCAATGTTTTGCACTCGGTCAGAAGTTCAGGCCCTGCGGCTTTATGGATAGCACCATCAACCCCGCCGCCACCAAGAAGGGTAGAGTTTGCGGCATTCACGATGGCATCGACATTCAATGTCGTAATATCACCACACATGATGGAAATGCGGTTCTTATCTATCATCAAATTTGCCTCAACCCGTTATAGACCTCTAAAACCCTCTAAATGTAATACAATTGGAAGATGTCCAAAAGGTAGAGAAGTGCATAACAACAGGGTTTTTAGCCGTTCTTTCAAACTGCTACAGGTTGCATCCGCAGCAATTCAAAGACATAGGCTTTTGCTGTTCCAACAGCTTGTTCGATTGTTTTTCCCTTCGCCATTTCACAAGCAATTGCAGTCGATAGCGTGCAACCGGTTCCCCGCATTGTCGCATTGAGGCGCGGAATTGAAAAATCACGAATACTGTCGGATGAAACGAGGCTATCTGTTGCAAGTTTGCCGGTTTCATGACCGCCTTTGGCAAGCACAAATTTTGATCCGGCTTCTACCAGTGCTTTTGCTTGTGCTATCGCATTGGCATGATCTTTTGCGAGTTCGTGATCTGTCAGAGCGGCAAGTTCTTGCAGATTGGGTGTGGTGAGATAACAATATTGAAGCAAATCCTGTTTGATGGCTGCAACGGTCATATCGTCGGCAAGAACACCGCCGGATGAAGCCCGTATCACCGGATCAAGTATAACCGGAATATCAGGAAATTCGGCAAGAACGCCTGAAATTGCATGAACAATTTCAGGCGTTCCGGTCATTCCCACTTTGATCGCCGAAATGCTGTCAGCCTCAAGGGCGGCCAGCATTTGTCCGCGAATAAAATCGCCATGCATTGGCAATTTCGCTTCAACGTGAAGGTCATTCTGGATATTGACCGATGTGATGGCAAGTCCGACTTTTACCGAGAAATGGCTCGCCGTTTCTATATCACGGACAATACCGGCGCCTCCCGTAGGGTCGGTTCCGGCAACGATCAATATTTTGGGGCTTAACGCCATTTTTGTGTTGCTTCCAGCCACTGTTTTACCCGCTGTTCCGGATTTTCACTCATAATAATATCTGTAACAACAGCAGCGCTATCTGCTCCTGCATTCAATGCCGCCTTGGCGCGTTCGGGATTGAGCCCTCCTATTGCGACGAGAGGGAGATCGCCAATCAGTTTTTTCCAATGGGCGAGTTTGTCCAAACCTTGTGGTTGCCACTTCATTTTTTTCAATATGGTTTGGTATATCGGCCCCAAGGCGACATAATCCGGCTTGGCAGCAAGCGCTTTATTCAGCTCACTCGTGTCATGTGTACTGATACCGAGTTTCAATCTTGCTTTTCGTATCTCGCTGACATTGGCATCGGCAAGATCTTCCTGTCCCAGATGGACAAAATCGCATTTCTCATCAATTGCAATTTTCCAATAATCGTTGATAATCAATTGGCAATGGAATTGTTTACATACGAGTTTCGATCTTTGTATATGTCGGCGTAATACTTCATCGGGTGTATTTTTCATTCGCAACTGCACCAGCTTGACGCCTAGCGGTATCAGCTTTTCTATCCAGTCTGCACTGTCAACAATGAGATAAAAAGGATCCAATTTAATCAAAATACTGCCTTTCCGAAAACCGGTGTTGAAGGTACGGCGACATCCCGCGGTTCCAGCATTCCGGCTTTAAAAGCATTTTGTCCGGCTTTTACAGCATCTGCAAAAGCTTCTGCCATTAATACGGGATCTCCGGCTTTGGCGACAGCGGTGTTGAGTAAAACACCGTCGTAACCCAATTCCATGGCTTTTGCCGCATGTGACGGGCGGCCAATTCCTGCGTCGACAATCAGAGAAAGTTCAGGGAAATTGGCGCGAATTGTGCGCAGTCCATCAACATCCCGTGGGCCTTTTGCCGATCCGATAGGAGCACACCAGGGCATAATAACGCGGCAGCCAACATTTGCCAGTTTTTCCGCTACGATAAGATCATCTGTTGTATAGGGAAACACCTGAAATCCATCTTCGTTGAGAATGCGGGCTGCTTCAACCAATGCAAATATGTCGGGTTGAAGTGTGTCGGCATTACCGATGACCTCAAGTTTTATCCACGGTGTTTTAAAGAGGTCGCGTGCGAGTTTTGCTGTCGTCACCGCTTCTTTTACTGTATAGCAGCCGGCCGTATTAGGCAAAATTGATACGCCAAGCGATTTTATCAGTGAAAAAAACTGCCCACCCTGTTTTCCACCGGCTGTTTCGCGGCGCAAAGACACCGTTACAATTTCCGTACGTGAAGCACGGATCGCATCTTCAAGAATTTTTGGCGAAGGATATTGCGCCGTTCCTAACAGAAGATGTGAATTGAAATTTTTGTCATAAAGTTCAAGCAACGTATTCAACCTCCCTGCATGGGGCTTAAAATTTCTATTTTGTCGCCATTATTAAGTTTGAAAAGGTCACGTTCATCCGCACTGACAAGCTCGCCATTGACCGCTGTTGCAAGCCAATCTCCTTCATAATCAAGCTCTTTCAAAAGGGCTGAAAGTGTTTCGGCAGCGACTTGTTTTTGTTCGTCATTCACGAATATTTTCATGGACATTAACCCATCACAATTTCTGTTACTTGACGTGCCATTTCAGGCGAGATGAGATAACCATGGCGATGCATTCCGTTGACATAGATGTGGTTGTCTTCCTGTTTTACACGCGGGAAGTTATCCTTATAGGCCGGTCTTACTCCCACACCTATTTCAACAATTTCGGCTTCTCCAAAGGAAGGATGAATCGTATAGGCAGCATTCAAAAAATCCATCATCGAATGGGCTGTGATAGGGCGATTGTCGTCGCTTTCAATCATGGTTGCACCAATCATGAAAATTCCGTTGTCTCTTGGGACAATATAAAGCGGAATTCGTGGATGAACGAGCCTGATCGGTCTTGAAAATGAAATATCCCCATTATGGACGAGCAACATCTCGCCGCGAACCCCACGCATGTCATGATCCTGATCTATACGGGCAAATCCGGTCGCATCAACAATAAAATCAAAGCCAGCTTCATCGGCGTCAATGTCAACAAAGGTGGCTCCCATATCTTTCAATTTCTGCTTCAACGCCAGCAAGGCTTTGCGCGGGTCAATATGCGCTTCGGTTTCATAAAAAAGACCGCGACTAAAACGTCCTGCAAGATCGGGTTCAAGCTTTGCAATTTCATCTGCGCCGATTTTTCGATGTCCGCCTGTGCGCCGGGAAAAACGTTCCAATTCGGCACTATCCCTCGGCGGAGCAACAACAAGAGTTCCTTTGTGAGTAACAAGATCAGGCAGAGTTTCGGACCACCATTTCATTGTCTGTAACCCGAGTGTTTCGACACGGGCTTCAGCACTTTCTCTCTCGCAATAAGGTGCAAGCATCCCGCCGGCATACCAGCTTGCAGCACCACGGGGAGAATCTGCCGGAGCGGAGATCGTTATTTCAGCTCCCGCTTTTGCCAACATATAGGCACTCGTCAATCCGGCAACGCCACATCCTTTAACGAGTATTTTTTTCTTCACTTTTTGCATTCGCTTCATCCAAAATCAATGCGTGTTGCGCCTTTATCTGCTCCCCCCCCTAAGCAAAAGAAGAACCAGATAGACAATCCCGCTATGCGCGTCGGATTGCTGTGAAATTATGTTGGAGCGATTGGAAAATAATTGGCATTTGCTCGACGAGTTGCCAAATATAACTACCATCCCTCCGCCAGTCCTAACTGGTTCAGGTTCAATGGGTCACTGTAGAACGTAGACATAAGCTGCCAACGCGTTACAGACTCTCAGCCTTACCGGCTCCCCAAGGTCGGGGCGTATGTTTGGCTTAAAACTCTCTTTTGTCAATAATAATCAGAAACGAATTTCAATAGGGTGAAATATAGGCGGATTTCCGAAAACGACACTGTCAATCAGAAGCTGCGACATATTTCTTGAGGTCATTATTAAAATGCGATGACATTATTAAAATGCGATGACCGGCCACACCGCAATCAATTAACTTTCTTTTTCGTAAGGCAAAAATGCGGCAATGATGAGCAACAACCAGCCGAGAATATTGATCGTTCCTCCGAGTGGCGCGGCATAAGGAAAAAGACGTGTTGCAGCAAATTCCCGACACATGATGTCGGCGGCAAAAAGTGCAACACCGATAATGATAAGAAAACCGGCAAGCCGCATGACGATATTATTTTTGGTCGCAACCGAAAGGCCCAAAAGTGCCGCGGCATTGCCAAGCAGTACAGGTGCTACAGCTTCGTAATAACCGCCGATGTGTGATGCTGCTGCGTAAGCGGCAATACCTCCGGCTCCATAAAGTCCGGAAAAGCCGCTTAATATACGTTTATTCAAATCAGACATATGTTTCACCCCTTATCTGCCGCTATAAGTGCGGATGCAAAAGCTTCTGCAAATAGATCCAGCTCTTTTTTAGGGCCTACACTTACCCTTATGAGACGATCAAGTACCGGAACAGATGGTTTACGTACAAATATACCCTGTTGAATAAGTCGATCCAGTACAGCGTTAGCAAATTTGCCATCGCGGCCACAATCAATAGCGACAAAGTTGGTCGCCGACGGCAATGTTTTCAATCCGTGATTGTTGGCAACTTCTTTGATTTGCTGCTTTGCATTATTTATTTTCCCGATCACTTCATCAAGATATTTCTGATCGGCCAATGCATGAAATGCGGCAATTTGAGCCATTTTATTAATGGAAAAATGATCGCGGACTTTATCAAACATGGCGATCCGTTCGGGAAGTCCTATGGCATAGCCGCAACGCAATCCTGCAAGCCCGTAAACTTTGGAAAAAGTCCGCATACGCAAGACATTCGGCCATATTTCCGACATCGGAGGCAAGTCGCCTTGAGGCGCCAATTCACCATAAGCCTCGTCCAGAATGAGTAATGTGGATTTAGGCAGGCTGTTTATGAAAGCTTCAATATCGCTTTTGTTGTGCCACGTTCCCAACGGATTATCAGGATTTGCAAGATAAACAATTTTTGCCTTATGTTCGTGCGCAGCTTTCGCGAGTGCCTGAAGATCACTTTTATCATTTGCATAGGGAACGTTGACGAGTTTTCCGCCAAAACCGGCAACATGGTAATTGAACGTCGGATACCCGCCAAGCGAATTTACAACAATGTCGCCCGGCTCGATATATTGCCGCACAATCAATCCCAATAACGCGTCCACTCCGGGGCCGACGGTTAACTGATCGGGATCCAAATTGTAATGTTTCGCAAGCGCATGAATGAGATCATAGTTCTCAGGGTCACCATATTTCCATATTTCACCGAGCGAGTTTGTTAAAGCGTCCAAAACAGATGGAGCAGGACCGAAACCGTTTTCATTGGCACCCAATCGCGCACGAAATAAGCGGCCGGTTTTTCGTTCGATAGCCTCCGGCCCGGTAAACGGCACTGTTGCGGGTAGGGATGCGATAAGAGGTGTGACAGCCGGGAACTCGAATTTTTCTGACATAATTTAGTCCAGTTACAGCGGATACGGGCAACAGCACGTTCCACAATGATTAACACAAACAGTTTTGCTCACGACATCAATAAATCGTTATAGCCGCGTGTTAAATCGTAAAAACGACAATTCTATGTAATCCTCTGCAATGACAGAGCCACCAAATACATAGGCATACCACGTATTTTATTTAGCGATGATTGGAGTGAATAGTATTTATTTTTTCTTATTGAAACAAAAAGATTAATGAATGAATAAAATTCAAAAAATAAATATAATTAATTTATAAAGAAAACAGATAAAAATAATTCGCATTTATATTTTTATATAACATGCTCATAAATCATATAAATTATTTCTTAAAAATGTTATATCGAAGAATTACGTCAAAATAAATAATTCAGAGACAGAGCTTACAGACAAATAAAAAGTAAAATTCTGAAAATACCAATAAAAAAGCCGGTGGAAAACCACCGGCTTTTTTTTAATAATTCTCTTAAGAATTAGAACGAACGTTGGATACGAACCATACCCTGGAAAGCATCCTGATTCTTGAGGGAGCTGGTATATTTTGCATTTGCAGCTTCACTGCGAATGCCATAATCATCATCCCAAGAAATATATGTCAATTCAGGTGTAATTACCAAGCCTGGTACCAACTCGTATTTTACGTTGATGGATGCTGCAAAAGTATCTGTGTCATCGTAAGCAACTTGTGCATTGAAGCTGGCCTTCTTGTTGAATTTGAAGGTTGTGCCGCCCCAAACTGCCCAGTCGCCACCCCAATCGCCATAGATTGAGTTGACCTGACGATAAATACCATACTTGAGGACGCCGTCACGGCCAATACGTGCAGCATGGCGTCCGTTGCCATCTTTTAGACCATATGTGTTATCGAGA
Organism: Bartonella sp. B10834G3; assembly: GCF_016102505.1. NCBI lineage: Bacteria > Pseudomonadati > Pseudomonadota > Alphaproteobacteria > Hyphomicrobiales > Bartonellaceae > Bartonella > Bartonella sp. B10834G3. The sequence goes on along the minus strand of NZ_JACFOM010000001.1, from coordinate 27,193 downwards.
TCATAGTAATCATCAGCAGATTTATATCCGCCCATGACCCAAACACTCCACTGGTCGGTAACGTTCAAATCCAAACGAGCCTTGGCAGCCCATTCTTCATAATAAGCGTCGTAAGCACCAACAACAGAAACGCCACCCCAGCCTTGAACGAACTTCAAGCCACCAACAACATTCGGTGTATAGTCATCAATCTTGCTGCTGAGTTTATAGCGTTTAAAGTTGATGTCGCCGTTATCCAAATGGGAGTAACGATAACCATACTTGTCCGCATCATCATTGCCTTGTTCAACACCCAAGATAGCGGAGAAACCGTTTCCTGCGTTGAATGTGTAGCTGATAACATTGGTACGTGTGTAAGCCATCGGGCTCAAGATGTCGTCATTGATGACGTTACCATAATAACCTGTCCAGTGGTTGAAGATGGATTCATCAAGACCAACGCGGATACCACCGAGTTCGATGAAAGCAAAACGAAGCTGACCTGAAGCGGAGTCTGCATCTTTCCCGTCGTATTCTGCACCACGATCCCACTGTGAACGCAATTCGATGAATGTGCGCAGTGTTCCGAGTTCAGTTTCAGAAGCTGTGTGGAAACGAAGGGTTGCACGTGTACGCCAAGCGTAGGTATCACGATCAATATTGCCACGCTTACGGGCATAAACGTTGTCACCGCCCTTGATGTCTGCACGGACATAGCCGGAAATACGCATGCAAGTTTCGGTTCCAGGAATGTAGAAATATCCTTCACCGTATGCATCGCAAACGCGTACATATTCAACGGGCTCTGGCTCTGCAACGACTACGTCAGCTGCACGAGCGCCAGAAACTGCAATGAGAGCTGCAGCGGAGCCGAGAAGAAGGCTCTTAATGTTCATATCTGACCTCCAGTCAAAGTTAAAATTGGGTCGGGTTCACGAAGTTCAGAAAAAGTTGAATCCCGATCCCCTTAACCGAAAAAGTCGCACACAAGCGCTCCTTCTTCATGAGACGAACATACCTGACATGATTTTCGATTCAACCGCCAAATAAGAAAAACTGGGGAGGAAGCGCGCGTATCGTGGTGCCTTGTTGCAAAAATGACACAAAAATAATGGGGGTTTGCAGTTTTATTTGTGGATTATTAACCATATTTTTCGCGTTAATTTTTGGTTAACTATCGAATTTCATTGCTTCTAGCTGTTGTTTTCGAGTCGTCATAGCGTTTTATCTCGATATGGAACAATTTTTTCAAACTTCACGAAAGTAACACATTTCGTCATTTTTGATGTGTATCAATTCGTTATTTCAGTGATTTTGGTGCTTCCGTAAAAGCACAGGTTTTGCGACCAAGTTTGAAAAACTCGCCAATAAAAATAATGTCAGTTTCAGGATGGGCTTGCAAAGAGTGGGAACGGGTAGGGCTTCTCCCATTCTCGAACTTATAAGAAGTTATCGGGCATTTGGGATTATATAATCTGTCGGTTGTAGGATATTGACAGTTAACATGCTCGCTGAAAAGTCGAATTTTGGAAAAGGCGCATTTTGGATATGATTAAGTCGACTTTATAGGAGAGGGGGAACAGGTAAAAAGGAAAAAGCAAAAGCCGTCGCCGTGAGGAGAAGGAAGGAAGTAGCATTCGTGCGATGCGAGGGAATGAATTATTAATATGTATAAAATTTTAGAAATTCGCGAAAATTGCTTGAACTTCCATTAAAGAATGTTTATTGGCTCCTCTTGGAGAGGTGGCCGAGTGGTCGAAGGCGCTCCCCTGCTAAGGGAGTAGAGCTCAAAAGGCTCTCGAGGGTTCGAATCCCTTCTTCTCCGCCACGCAAGTTCTGAATTTCACTGCATAACTCTCCATCCACTGGATAGAAAACAAAAATATCTGTTGGTGAGCGGTTCGTCTCACGGTCGAGACGGTTTTCCATAGGTACGATTGACGTTTTTCAGGCAGAAGTCTGTGTTCGGGATTTTTGCCGATGCGGTTTTGATTTCCTGTTTCTTAAAATACAGGGAATTGACAGGAAATTTTTTTTAAAATCGTTTTTTACTGTCAATTTATATCAGAGCTTGCCCTCGATCGAGCGGTTTATAGGGAAGGTTATGCCTGATGCATGTACTGACAGCTTTTCATGAACAGGAAATCGGGATTGGTGAAGGGGAACGCTCGTTCTGATATTGTGTTGTGGTTCCATCTCTTGGTCTTTTGAAAACCGGCACGCGCTCATGCCGTCGACTTCTGGCGGCGAATGGAGAAGTGGCTTCCATCGAGGAACTATGAGAATGACGGATGATTGGCTGTAAGGAAGAGATGTTCCTGTTTGTTCCAGTCGGGCTGTATGAAGTTTCCAACGGGTTTTTCAAGGAAAAATCCTATGCTTTTTAAAAAAATGACCAACGCGTATCTTTTTGGACAAGCGAAAGTTAATCCGGGAGCTTCAATGCCAACCTTACAGCTTTTGCAACATAATCATAATTGTCCACCAGATTGGATGTAGATATACGTAATGCCTGCGTTCTATAAACAGAACACTTGCTACCCGGCAACACAGCAATGCGCCTTGAGGCCAATGTAATCATGGCAAATTGTTCATCGGGAACAGGTAGCCAGATACTAAAACCTTCACCGCGGCACGGAAACGCATTGACACCATATTGATCGAAAGCTTGATAAAGAGACTCGCGACGCTGCTTATATATTTCTCTTGCCTTTTCCAATCCCTTTAATGTTGCCTCATCTTGCAAAAGCCATGCTGTTGCCGATTGCATAATCCGGCTTGTCCAACCTGAACTGAAAGCACGAAAGGATTGTATTTTAGATATGATAGAAAGTGGAGCTGACAAAACAGCAACACGTAAATCCGGCCCAAGTGCCTTGGAAAAAGACAGAATATGCACGACACGATCGGGAAAATATCTCCCTAGAGATAAAGGTGGCAATGATGAAATATCGCCAAGGCCATCATCTTCAATAATCATCATTTTTGAATTTTCCAGTATTTTAGCCAATGACTTCAATCTTTGCGAGGTCATTTTGGCTCCAAGAATGGAATGAAGTCTTGGTTGATAAAGAAAGGCTTGCGGCTCCTGCTTTATAGCTTCTGTAAGCGCATCCGGTATCGGGCCATTCTCATCGCAAGCAACCGGAACGGGTTCAACTCCCATATCTTCAATAATATCCAAAATCCGTATAGGTGTCGGATCTTCGACCGCAATCTTGGCTCCTGCAAAATAAAGTGCATGCAATATGGCATGGATCGCACTATAACCACCATTGGTAACAAGGAAACCTTCCGGCTTATAGGGCCAACGGGCTTCCACTGCCTCGCGCAATTCAGGCAGAATTTTTTCACGATCATAACTGTTCAGATTGGCAACTTTGACGCCGTGTTGCATCGCTTTGTCCAGTGATGGCAACAAGTCGGGATCAGGCACCGACCAGCTGAGATCAATAGTATTGCTATCATAATTACCGGCCTGTCCCATGCGAGAGGGATGCGCATTCAGAAAACGGGACGGCCCCGGAGATGTACGCACACCACTGATCCATGAACCGTTGCGTCCTTTGCCGGTGATTACACGATGTTTTCGCAACTCTTTCCATGCATTGGATAATGTAGCGGGACTGACTTTCATAACATAGGCCAGTTCTCGCAATGGCGGTAATTTTGCACCCAATTCAAGCTTGCCACTTGCAATGAGATTGCTCGTCCGGGTTGCGATTCCTCTCGTTGTACGATCGCTGATCTGACCAGCCAACCATTCTGTATCAATGTGCTTCATTTGCCAAACTTAATCTTTCCCGATTTTGTTCTTTCCCTGCTTTTTTATCGTCTAATATTTTAATTGTTCAATAACATAATAGTATTTGAACAATTATAACTAAACAATTAATCTTCAATATAGGGATAGAATATGCCGTTTATCTGGGGTTGGAGGATTTTATGGCTAAAATCAAAATACGTGCTGCTTTTCGTGATTGGGATTATCTGACGCCCTTGCTCATCGGTGATATTCAATCCGATCATGTCGATCTTGAGATTGAACGCGTTGGAACACTCGTAACCAATCTCGCAGAAAGTGACAGTTATGACGTTGCAGAAACATCTTTCAGCCGCTATGCCTCTGCACGCGCTGCTCATGATGACCGGCTTATCGGTGTGCCGCATTTTCTGATGCGTGGTTTCCGCCATCGTTGTCTTATCACACGAAAAGATAGCCCTATCACCACTTTTAGCGAGCTTGCAGGCAAGCGTATCGGTGTCACAGGATGGCGTGATTCAGGTAACGTCTGGACACGTACGGCGCTTTTTCATGAAGGCATAGATGTCGAGGATGCCTATTGGTATGCAGGTCGTCTTACTGCGGCACATCCGATCACAGACCGCCTTGATGGCTTTGGCAGGCCTGGACGCATAGAAGCTGCTCCTGATGAAAAACCGATGGTTGAACTCCTTGAAAATGGTTGGCTCGATGCCATCATGACACCCTTTATGCCGGATGGCTTTTTCAATTCATCAACGTCTTTTAGACAGTTGTTACCGGATTTCAGAGCTAGCGAACAAGCCTATTATGACAAAGTCGGATATATTCCGGGAATTCATATGTTGGCTTTCAAAAAAGACTTTGTTGAAAAACATTCCGAAGCTGTGGCCGAAGTTGACCGCCTGTTGAATGCGTCCAAAAAATTGTGGCTCAATAAACGGCGCAAATATGCAGAGACAACTCCGTGGATATTGGATGATCTGAAATATAGCGCCTATCGCCTTGCCGCAGACTGGGATTCAAGCGGGCTGGAAACGAACTCCAGAATGATAAGAGATTTTACTTCAGAGCTATATCGGCAAAAAATCCTGCCGCATAATTTGACTGTCGAGGATCTTTTTCCACACAGATTCTGACTGATACATCGTTTCAACGTCACGATATTTTCAAAGGAAAAAATATGAAAATCGCATTAGGGCAGTTTGCAGTCGGCAAAATATGGGAAAAAAATTTGGAAACGGTCCTTGGTCTGATGGAAAAGGCCAATCAACAAAATGCAGAGCTTCTTGTGCTGCCGGAAGGTATTTTGGCACGAGATATTGCCGATCCTGAAATCGTTCTCAAATCGGCCCAACCACTTGATGGTCCCTTCATCAGCGCAGTGATTGAAAAAAGCAGGACGATGCCTATGGCTGTGGCAATGACTGTACATACAACAACAGGTGAAAAACGCGTTCATAACAACCATCTTGTCATTCACAAAGGTAAAATCATCGCATGTTATACAAAATTGCATCTTTATGATGCCTTTAATATGCAAGAATCCGCCAATGTCGAACCTGGCTCCGAAGTCCCTGCATTGGTTGAAATCGGCGGTTTCAAATTCGGATTGATGACGTGCTATGATGTCCGTTTTCCGGAACTTGCAAGACGATTGGCTGCAGATGGTGCCGATGCTTTCCTATTGCCGGCAGCATGGGTGCGTGGTTTAGGCAAAGAAGCGCATTGGAACATTCTTGTCACCGCACGCGCACTTGAAAATACCTGCTATATGATAGCTGTTGGTGAATGCGGTGAACGCAATATCGGCGCCAGTATGGTCGTTGATCCTCTTGGCGTTGCCATTTTACAAGCTGGCGAGGCTCCCGCTCTCGTTTATGCAAATCTTTCAAAAGAACGCATTGAACACGCACGAAAAATATTGCCCGTTTTAAAAAACCGGAAGTTCAAAACACCTGAACTCACATAAGATCAAAAAGAATACGGGTAAAACCAAAAAGGATATGGGGAATGAAAAATAAGTTAACAAAACTGGTCACTTGTCTTTTTCTGATGATTGGCTGCACATCTTCTTTTGCACAGGACATCACAATTCCAAAGCAGAAAGTAAATGAAGAACTTCGCGCCAAATTGCCTGCCAAGAACCTTGAATCAGGAAAATTAATATCCGTCAATGGTGGTTCTTTCCCGCCCTATATTATTGCAAAAAGCAATACAGACATTGATGGTGCCAGCGAAGACTTTTCGCAAGCCATATCAGAAATTCTTGGCTTGAAAATCGAACATTTGACGGTTTCCGGTCTTGCTGCCGAACTGAGCGGCGTCAATTCAGGTCGCTATGATCTGTCTATCGGGCCTGTCGGTGACTATCCTTCCCGTCAAGGTGCAAATGATTTTATCGATTATGTACAAGAATTTGTTGTTTTTGCCGTCAAGAAGGGCAATCCGGAAAACATCACCAACCTTGGTGAAACATGTGGCAAACGCATTTCCGTTATGGCTGCCGGCTCGGCCGAAAAAGTAATCAAACAACAGTCGGAAGTCTGCATCAAGGATGGCAAACCGGCAGTAAATGTCTTGTCTTTCGCCGATCAGCCAACGGCTATTCTTTCTGTTCGTTCAAATCGCGCAGACGCTTTCTTCTCGTCTCAGGCTCCCCTTACTTATTTTGTCCAACAGGCAAACGGACAGCTTGAACTTGCCGGTATTGGGCAAAAAAATGGCTTCGAGGACATTTATCAAGGCGCAGTTGTCGCCAAAAACAGTCCACTGGGCAATGTTTTAAAAAGCGCATTCAATGAGCTTATTGCCAATGGAACCTATGAAATCATCATGAAAAAATGGGGGCTTGAAAATAATATGGTCAAGTCGGTCGATGTGAATATGGCAACAGATATGAGCAAATAAGGGCAAAATAGTCATGCGTGAAGAGACCGATCATAATGACTGGCAGAAACGTGATGTCGTCAATGCTCATCATGTTGTACCGCTAGGACGTATTGTTGTCTGGATCGTCGTACTCCTTATTGCAGGCATCCTGTTATGGCGTGTTGCAAACAATCCCAACTTCGGATGGCCGATTATCCGGGAATGGTTTACCGAATATTCAATTATGAAGGGGTTGCTGACGACTTTATGGCTTACAGTCATATCCATGGTTCTCGGTGTCGCAATTGGTCTGGTAATTGCTGTTGCACGCTTATCAAACGACTACCTTGCACGAAGCGTTGCCGGTCTTTACATCTGGTTTTTTCGTGGCACTCCACTCCTGGTACAACTGATTTTCTGGTATAATCTTTCTACGCTGGTTCCAAAAATCAGCATCGGTATCCCGTTCGGTCCTACTTTTATTTCATGGGATACGAATGACCTGATTACACCATTGACTGCTGCCATTGCAGGTCTGGCTCTTAATGAAGCTGCCTATATGGCAGAAATCATACGCGCTGGTCTGTTATCAGTTAAAAAGGAACAATATGAAACGTGTGATGCATTCGGCATGACAAAGATTCAGGCATTACGCCGTATCATTATTCCACAAGCTATGCGTTCTATCGTACCTCCCACGGGAAACCAGTTAATCAGCATGATTAAATCAACATCGCTTGTCAGCGTTATTGCCATGTCTGACATGCTTTATTCAGTCCAATCTATCTATAACCGCACTTTCGAGGTTATCCCTATGCTGATGGTTGCCGTGATCTGGTACCTCATCATTACGTCGATCTTGAATATCGGCCAAGGTTTCATCGAGCGTTATTATGGACGTGGAGAGAAAGGAACACATCCGCTTCCAAAAAGAACTGAGATTGTAACCGCCGGGGGAACTGAAAATGGTTGAAAAGCATATAAACTCTTCAGAACCGCCTTTGGTTGTCGCACGAAATATTCACAAATCCTTCGGTGATCTACAAGTTCTCAAAGGTCTTGATGTCGACGTTAGAATTGGTGAAACAATCGTGATATTGGGGCCTTCCGGCTCAGGAAAATCAACATTTTTGCGCTGTATCAATCGTCTTGAGGTTATTAATCAAGGCATGATTATGGTCGGCGATGAACAAATCGGCTTTAAATGGAGCCATAACAAGCTTATGCCGCTATCCAGTCGCGGCATTGCCAAACAACGGCGCTCTATCGGTATGGTCTTCCAGCAGTTCAATCTCTATCCGCACATGACGGTGCTGGAAAATATTATTGAAGCACCAATACATGTTCATAAAATCACGCGCCAAAAAGCATGTGAACACGCATTGGAATTGCTTGATAGGGTTGGTCTCGGTGATAAGGCCGGTTTCTATCCGTCACAACTTTCCGGCGGACAACAACAACGTGTTGCTATTGCGCGCGCACTCGCTATCCGGCCAAAACTTCTTTTGTTTGACGAACCGACATCTGCTCTCGATCCGGAGCTGGTTGGCGAAGTCCTTGAAACCATGCGCGACCTCGCCAAACAAGGCATGACCATGATTATCGTAACACATGAAATAGGTTTTGCACGCGAGGTTGCAGACCGTGTTATTTTTATGGATGATGGCTATATTATAGAACAGGGTAAGCCTGAAGATGTCATAGGAAATCCTCAAGCACCAAGAACAAAAGAATTTCTCAGTCGTTTCATCTGAATATTTTAATGTTTGCCAATCAATATCATAAGCATATGTAAAGGCCTTGGCAGAATAACTCTGCGCTTTGCGGATGGCGTGCTAACATTGGGAAATAGTCAAGTCGGATCCCTTCAAACATGTCAAAACGTCATCCGAAATCATCCAACTAGCCGTGATGGTTTACATGCGATAGATATTGTCGGAATAACAGCTTTGGCAGATGATTGGCTCGTTTTATCGTTAAGAAGCGTAACGGGAAGTGTCCAAACCGGCAATGGCATCCGGATCAAAATGGTTAAACGATCAACAGCGTGCAGCATTATTTTTGGCGTGTTGTCGATCATGAGGGTGAAGTTCAGAGATGCCGTGTTTCAAAGAAACGCAATATCAGGGGTGTCGGAAAGTCCATCCTGAAGTCCGTGAAAAAGCACGCTTATCCATAGATCATAACAATTGAAAGGCTCGCTTCCTATGGAGCAGTGTTCAAAGCAATCGGCATTGAGAGAACAGAGGAAAAGGGGCGTCGTTTAAAAGAACTGCTGCGAGAATGCATTCGCATTTTCCGTTCTGATGACGGGAGAGGGCGAGGCAACGCTTCAGGAGCATGGCAAGTTTATAAAAATTCACACATGGTCAAGGACAAGATAGTCAAGGACAAGCATGCAACAATTTCGATCTGGAATGGCATCTTGTTTGCAGGCAAACATAAAAGCGAAAATGAACGATCGCGTTCAATGGGTGGTGCAATTTAACCATTGCGTAAAGCAGGTCCATCTCACGCCCTTCAGACACGTTGCAATGAACCTGACAATAACGCCATGCCATCGTGAAACATTTTATGTAAAAGAAATATGCGAAATCACTAGTTACACTATATCAGCCATTTTTTTCGAACGCATCCGTCAATACAATTTATCACATTTTTCAAGTTCGCCTTGTTCAATCTGGGTAACAACAGTTTAAGTGGAAACCGTTTTTTTGCTTCTTTGTCCACATTGTTTTACCGACTGTTCGGGGTTTTCATGACTTCCGGAAAGAACGATCTATCAACAAAGATGAAAATGAAAATAGATTAATTAAGTTCATTAATTGATGAAACGTTATAAGTGATTGAGACATAATTTCGGTATTGAATTTTTAAAAATCTTTATGCACTTCTGTTTCAATAATTGCGTACCGAAACGAAACAATATAATTCTTGTTCAGAATTTTTATTTTTTAAAGATTGTCAGAAAATCAATATGGATAAAGAGCAAGATACAGGAAATACCGACGACGAACATTCCAAGCGATTATCTGGAAACAGCGGTGAATTACGTGCTCTTAACGAGTTGAAGGGAAATTTTATTATTCCCGGTTATCAGCGTGGTTACCGATGGAATGACCAACAGATTAATGACTTTTTAAATGATATTTTCGAGTTTTATGAACAATTCAAGAATGGCAAAGAAAACAAAATCTATTTTCTTCAACCTATTATGGTTGTGGAGAAATATAGCGATGGAACCGGTAACGAAGAAAAAGATCCCGAAATAAATATTGTTGATGGGCAACAACGTTTAACGACAGTGCTTTTATTAAATTCGGTTCTGTTGAACAATTATGTCGGGGAAAAAATCGGTTATGGTAAGTCAATTAACAAACCTGTAGACCGCGATGCCATTTATCTCGATTATTTTGCAAAAGCCACTTACTATATTTTCCCCGACGATATTCAGGAAAAAAACGATAGTTCACGTTGCGATAGTGAAAAAAGTGATTTTATAAATTACACTCTAACCATTAATACACGGGATGAAAGTGATAGACTTTTAAAACGTATAGCAAATGGTATAGAACCCACAGAAAAAGACTGTGGGAGTATAGATTTATATTTTATCTACAATGCTTACAGAAATATAAAAAAATATATTGATAAGAAGAATGAAGAAGGTATCGACTGGTCAAAGTTTTATGAAACATTTGCTAAGCAAGTAAAAGTACTTTGGTACGTAATTGATGATAGCGATTCCAGTGGTGAAATAGCGGCATTTACACGTTTGAATAGCGGAAAAATTCCCTTGACGAATGCCGAGCTAAGCCGCGCAGCACTCCTCAATCCTGCTTATTACAAATCGCAAAATAATAAAGACGCTAATGAAAACTTGCCGGATATTGAAACGGAGCGCGGCTTGATTAGCGTTGGGTGGGATAATCTTGAATACGAGTTGCGAAAACCGGAATTTTGGGGATTTCTCGGTTTTTCGGAAAATGATTATTCGTCGAATGTTAAAGATCGACGAAACAAAAGTTTTGAAGATGAACGTTATCAAACGCGCATAGATTTTCTTCTGGATTTTCATTTTAACAAAAAAAGCGATGAAGATAACAAACTTGCTTCTTTTATGGCGCTCGAAAAAGAATTAAAAAATGCGGAAGCAGAGAAGTTTGCCAAAAAAAATGTCAAACAGATATGGGAAGCAATCCAGCTTGATCTATGGAAGTTACAAACCTGGTATGACGATAACGACCTTTATCATTGGATTGGTTATTTATTTGCTGAAAAACAAATGAATCAATACCTGTTTTCGGACTTTAAAGATCTGGAAAAAGACAAGTTAAAGGAAGAAGTTAAAGGTAATATCAAAAGTTTTTATCCCGATCTGGAAACGGTTCTCGAATATACGTATGAAACCGATAGAGCAGGATGCCAAAGAGCCTTATTTTTATATAATGTCGAATATGTGAGAAGTATGAAAACAACGGGTAAAAAGCCCCGATATGACTTCTCTGCCCATCACCAAAAGAAATGGTCAATAGAACACATCAAGGCGCAAAATGTTGAGGAGCTCAATACAAAAGAACAATGGTTGACTTGGTTGGAAGGCCATCTGGAAGTAGTGGCGAGCATTTCTCCGCGAGGTGAAGACCGGAAAAAGGATGACCTTCAAAAGGATGGCTCCCGGAAAGAGGACAACCTTCAAAGCGATAATCTGCGGAGAAAAGATGATCTTCAGCCCCTGTCTAAACACGTTGAAGAGTTGATGGACAAGCTCAAATCTTCGGAATTATTTGAATATTCGGAGCCATTCAAACTTCCTGATACGAAAGAAGAGTTTTTAAGGTTGTCGAAACGCATATTGGAATTTTTTGATGATAGAGCAGGCCCGACTGAAGTGATTGATAACAGGTTACATGAGTTGTCAAACCTTGCGCTTCTGGACCGTACGGCAAACAGTGCTCTGAACAATTCGATTTTTCGTGTCAAACAGAACAAAATTGTTGAAGAAATGAAACAAGGCAATTTCATTCCGCCCGCTACCCAAGCTGTATTCTTGCGCTTGTTTAGCATGGAAGAACAAGGTCATCTGTATTGGACAGCGAAAGATCGCAAAGCATATCAAGACGACATCAAAGAAAAACTTGAGTATTTATTGGGATGAACATCATGGGGAGTAGCACGGTCAAAAGCTTTTACCAACTTTTGAAAGAAACTGAAGTTGTTATCCCGATGATACAACGTGATTATGCGCAAGGACGTCTCACGGAAAAGGTAAAGTCTATTCGTCATGACTTTTCGGATGCACTTTATAAGGCGTGTAAAGATAAAAAACCGTTACATCTCGATTTTATCTATGGGGAGGAAGATAAGAGACAATTCAAGCCGTTTGATGGGCAACAACGGTTGACCACATTGTTTTTATTGCACTGGTACGCTGCAGGAAAAGCCGAAAAATTAGCCGAGGAAAAAGAATTTTTTAACCGCTTTTGTTATGAAATTCGTGAAAGCACGCGGATATTTATTAAAAAACTTAATAATGAATCCGGTTTTTTATTTAAACGTCTTTCCGACGACAAGGACATTTCATCAATTATCAAAAAAGCTCCCTGGTATGTTGCGAGGTGGAAATTTGATCAATCAATATCCGGTATGCTGGTCATGCTGGATGCGATCCATACGAAATTTAAAGATATTCCAGATCTTTGGAAAAGATTAACAGAAGAACCACCGCTTATCACATTTTTTTATAAGCCATTGCACGACCTGTCATTGAAAAGCGATGAACTTTACATAAAAATGAACGCGCGCGGCAAACAACTCACCGAATTTGAAAATTTCAAAGCGAAATTTGTGGAACACTTGAGAGAAAAATCCTTGAGAGGTGAACTGAAAATCAAAACGCCATTGGACGAGATAGAAAGATGTTTTGATACGTCATGGATCAGCATTTTTTGGGATAATATCTGTTCAGGCTATAAATTTTATTACGTTGACAAAGCGGTGTTATGTGACAAGGCATTTGCGCGTTTTTTGCGTTATATTGGCACTATTTTATATCTCTTGAACGACGAGCAAATCCGCGCGGAAGATAATCAAGCAACAAATATGTCAGACGATGTCCGAACCATGAAGTTGTTCGAGATATTCTATCATGTAGTTGGAAAAACATCGTTTTTATCTAATATAGACGGTAACAATATTGATGGGTTAAAACGTTTACTCGATGCAATAAATGACATCGGTAACGATAAAATAGATTGGATACTCAAAGAAATATTTTATAAAAAGGATTCGGATAGTAGCAACGAAATTAATAATGATAATTCATTCTCAAAAGTTGCTTTATTCAATAATGCTGAAGAAAATATTTTTGATCATTTAATCAATAATGAAAAGGAAGAGCCTGTTGCCGTTCGTCTTCTTTTATTTGCGCTTTTATTGTTAATATGGCAAAAAATTTCATATGATAAGGATGCCAACTTGGCAATTGACGCAGAAGATATAAAAGCGATGCGGGAATCACTGCGTACCATTCGCAATCTTCTTGAAAATTCGGCCGACAATCTTCGATATGAAAAATATCCGGCGCAATTATGCGAAATGGTGAAGATTATTTTAACTGATCCATTAAATGAAAAAGAGGATATTGTTTCACGCGATCTGTTGAGCAGTGGTCCGCGGGATCGGGTCGACAATGAAAACCAATGGATCAGGGAAAGCAGTTTCAATGTTTATCAAATAAATGAAGAAGCGGTAAAATTGAAACTGCGCCGGGAACATAAAGATGATGAAAAATTGCTGAACGCATTGAACCGGCTTGAAAATCACGAATTTTTCCGTGGTAATTTAGGCGCATTTTCTCTGTGCGAACAGCAGGAAACAGAAGAGTGTGAACAGCCGGAGCCAGAAAAGTTTATCTGCTTTGATCGTAAAATTATAGAGGCAGGAGATAAACTTTTCAGTCACTTTGCGGACAATTCCGACAGTGAGTTACTAAAAAACTCCTTATTATGCGAAGGCGATTACGCATGGCAAACCGGTTCCTACTTTACCTATGGAGCAAGAGAGAGCGGTGGGCATTGGAACGATATATTCAGCAGAAGCATATATAATCAAAGGATGGATTGTCGGCGAGCAGTCACAAAATTATGCCGCTATATTGCAGAACAGAGCGAAACGGAAAAAGAAATAGAAGATATACTTTATGAAAAAAATAAAGAATGGCTTATAGAGTGCGAGCAGTCTGAAGAACTTTGCTGGAGATATTATTTAGTAAAATATTCGGATCTTTTTATACCGAAGGAGTCAAAATATAAGCTATTGAGATGTAAAGAATACGGTCATATATTTACCAGCAATGTATATTTTAAAAAGAATGTGAGAGTGTATTGGAACCCGTTTCTATTTTGTGTTGCTGAAAAAATGAAGCAGGAATTGGATAAAGAAATAGAATTTTTACCGTGCGGGCCTCGGGATGAAAGACCGGAACGCGATTTTGAGGATGAAGGTCTGGAAATAGAAAAAGGAGTTTATCTCCATGGGGTCGAAACCGGTTGGCAGCTATCATCTTCACCGACTAATAGAGATCAGTGTAGCGACGAGCTAAAAATGCGCTTTAGAGACGAAAATGATCTCGCTCCTTTATTCAATAATGATGATGTTAAGTCGTCTGCCCCCGAAAAAGGTATTATAGTATTGAAAGGGGAAGATGGGTATTTACATGAAAAAGGTGATGAAGGGGAGGGGACATGTCGGTTGTATGACAAAGTCGACCGTATTGATTACATCGTCAAATTTTTCAAAAATCGTGTAAATTAAACGATAGTGATAACTATCATGGCATAAAGTGCTTTCAATATCATAAGGTATTATGGACACATTTCCTGTAGTCCAATCGGAATATTTGACTGATTTTGGAAGGCAAGCGTTTCAGCCGGTTTGCCGTATTGTTGAAAACCGAAGAATTATTGGCATATTTACGTATATGTCGGGATTTTTATATCGTGATTTTGTTTCGGGAAACTACCGGTTCGAGATCTTGAATTGATTTTCAGTTGTAAACGGGAATTCTTCCTGTTCCGCTTATTTTGTAGGGCTTAAGGTGGTTAAAAATTCGATTCATCTGTAAAGGTCGGTTCTGTTTAAGCTTATCTCACGAATTTTCCGTTCAACAGTGCTTACGCTAAAGGATGACGGAAAGAATGCTCATTCTTTTTATTAGCAGGCTTGCCGGTGAGCCTTTTTAAACATCAATCACAAACGCTTGGAAAATTCATATGAGTGCCATTCCACGCGGTTAGATCTGCAGAGCGGGTCAGCCTTTGACCGATAAAGAACTATCGCTGCCTTTTACAAAAATTGCTCACACATAAATTGCTCACACATATTTTAAAGAACGGGTGAAGGAATGTCGCTAGAATATTTTGGGCTGCTTTGGCTCTTCCTGAAGAGAAAACGCTCGTGCGGTGCGCGGTGAATTTTACGGGTTAAAAAAATGGTCTTAGATAAGATGATTATTTTTGCGAGTTCCTGAAACCGCGCCTTCCGGATAAGGTATTAGTTAAAAAACCAGTCATTCAAACGGATAAAACTACAGGGAACAACGAGCAGGCACGCTCTAATGTTTAGTACTATCCGTCCACAGAAGATTTAGTTTTACCCGTCCATAGAAGGATAAGGGCAATAATAACAGGTAGCATAAAATAAGCGGGTAATGTTGCGGGATAAGCCCCGTATGAAACAAGAACGCCACCAATCACCGAACCTATTGACCCTCCGAGATATACAGATGACTGGTTTAAACCGACAGCCAGATTACCATCGCCTTTATCTTCCCTAAGTTTTATGAGTTCATTGTTCTGGGGCACTTGCAACGCCCAGCCAACCGCACCCCATATGACGAGGGGTAAAGCTATCAACGGCAGATAGATATGTGACAGCAAAACCAATCCCAGAAATGACAGCAAAAGCAATCCGAGAATAATGAACAGGATTTTCTTCAGATCATAGTCATCGACAAAATATCCGATCAGAATACTTCCACAAACGCCCCCTAAGCCCCAGTACCATAAATAAACCGTGACATAGGCCTCTTTATTTATGGCGCTCACAAATGGTGACAGAAAAGTATACATTCCCAAGCTTGATATTGCTGCAAAAAGAGAGATCAGTAAAACTCTCACGACAGGCCATTCGGATAAAAGAGCAAAACGGGATTTTTCGGATTTTATCATTGTTGATGGCAAGGCGGGTAAACATAAAGATAAACCGATGAGAGCGATACCACCAAGAATGCTCACGATTATCATAGCGCTTCGCCAACCGAAATGATCGGCTATAACGAGTGAAACGGGTACACCTATGACAGTACCAATTGCCATGCCCGCCATTATTGTTGAAATGGATTTGCCCTTGTTTTCGTTAGTGCTCAATCGGGTTGATGCTGTTATTCCGCAAGCAAGAAACGCACCTGCAGCAACTCCCGCTATAGCGCGAAGAATGATTAAAGAATAAAATTCCGGAACAATCACACATGCGGCATTGGCAATAACAAACACCCCAAGATAAACGCAGACATTGTTTTTAAGATCACGATGTCCTGTCATTCCCACCAGAACGGGAGATAAAAGACCATAGGGTAGCGTAAAAGCAGTTACCAACTGTGCGGACAAACCGATCGAAACATCAAAATCGTGACTAATCAGAGGGATCAAACCGGCTGTCATATATGATGAAAGCCCCAGGGCCAAAGCCGATAAGGATAAACAGACGAGTGATATTCTAATAGATGACATGTCGCAACGCTCTTTCTCATTCCGGTATTTTTTAGCTTTTAGCGTTGGCCGTTATAAAAATAATGAGAGCGGAACGTTTAAGACTTGAAATAGCGAATGGTAATCTAATCTTTTCAGGAAAATATCGCGGTATCAGAGCTTTCTTGCATGAAAGACTTCGCCCATATGCTCCAGAGCTATGATATGATGACCGGAATATCGACATGTAAAATCAAATATATTTTACCTTCCGTTTTTTCTCAACTTTAAACAGAAAATTATAAACTATTAGATCACCCATACTGTCAGACGGGGTGTTTATCGGACGTTATGATATGGGTAGAAAAAATATAATGAAAATTTAACAATATTTATAATATAAAAATAGCAATAATAATAATTTCATAAAAAATATAGTAATATTAAAAATTAAATATATTAAAACAATTTAATTATTTAATTATGATAACATGGGATATATATCAAATTGATTAGATGTATAATTTTTTTATGTTAAAAAATTATCTATAAAATATATTTTTTATTTATTATTATAAGGGTAAATTGTTAAATTTTCTAAAGTCGAATGATACGCAGTTTTTAAATTCATAGAGCCGGAAGGCTTGGAAAATAGATGGATTCATTTTCTAACAAATATAAAAAAAATATCAGTTAAATTTTTATCAATGCAAAAAAGGAGAAATCCATTCTTTGCCGCTTGCCTGCCGAGCGTTTAGGATTTTTGCCGGAAAACATTTCATTTGATGTTTGTGAAGAATGGATTTTTATAATGGCAGATAACCAGAAAAAGCTCGGCTTCTTTTCGCGCCTGCTTGATGCAGTACCAGCGGGAGAGCGTTACAAGTTGGCTGAAGAACAAATAGTTTTTGCGGAAAAATTGGGTTTTGAAACCGCATGGGTTGCTCAGCATCATTTTCATCCGCAAGAGGGTGGGCTTCCTTCACCTTTGGTTTTTCTTTCAAATATCGCAGCAAAAACCAAAAGCATAAAGTTGGGGACGGGTGTTATCACATTACCTATGGAAAATCCGGTACGTGTTGCAGAAGATGCAGCGGTTATCGATCTCTTATCCAATGGCCGTCTGGAATTGGGATTTGGTACCGGCGGAACACGCGAGTCATTTGAAGTGTTTGGCGTCAATCCGGATAAACGTGGTGAAGTCTATGGCCACCATCTCAAAGTATTGCGACAGGCTTTTGCCGGTGATGACCTGTTAAAAGGCAACCGGCTTTATCCAAGTGCGCCGCATTTGTTACGTCGTTTCTGGATGGCAACGTTTTCTCCATTCGGCGGTAAGCTTGCAGGCGAAACAGGTGACGGGCTGATGTTATCGCGTACCCAGCCACGTCCGGCGGATAACCCTGATGCCACGCTTGATGAAATACAAAATCCGATTATTGATGCCTATCTTGCAGCTCTGCCCGCAGGTGTCAAACCCCGTATTATGGCTTCTCGAAGCCTATTTGTCTCTCGCGATCGTAACTACGCCCTCAAATTGGCGGAACAAGGATTGAAAAAGGCGGCAGAGCGGTTGGGCAAAGCTATATCGAATGTTAAAGGGAACTCGCTTGAAGATCTTATTGTTGCGTTCGATCAACATGTCGGAACGCCGGAAGATGTTATTGAATCACTGAAAAAAGATACCTCGCTTAACCGTGCAACAGATGTTGTCTTTCAGGTTCACTCTGTTGATCCGCCGCACGAAGACATATTGAAATCGTTGGAACTGACGGCAAAAGAAGTCGCTCCTGCATTGGGGTTGACGCTTGCGACACATTGAAAGCGGATATGTCTGGAAAAGTTTTGCCATAAGGAAAAAGCAAATGTCCCGGTATGATATAATTGATGAACTTGTTGGCGTGCCATTGGAGCTACGCAAGCGTCGGCCAATTACCAAAGAACAGGCACAAAAGAGTTTTGACGCGCTGTTTTCAAATGTCAAAGATGGCGACTTTTCTTTGAAAGATCGCTTTGCAATTGCAACTTTTGTTTCCCGATTGCATAATTTTGACAGTGCCATCAAATTTTATGAAAACGAATTGAAAAAATTCCAACCGGATTGGGCGGAAGTCATTCTGGAGGCAGCAAATTCTGCAAAAAGCACAGGGCCGTTCGGCGACTATCCCGATGGCCCGCTCGTAAAAGAGAATACAACCGGAAAAACCTGGCGTGCTGAGGCAGAGGTAAAGAATTCTTTAGGAGAAAAGTTGGCAGCCGCATTGACCCATAGTCATCTTCTGGTTTTTCACCCGCGGGATTGTGAAGCAAGCCATCTTGAAGCATTGAAAAAAGCCGGTTGGAGCAATGATGAAATCGTCACTCTTTCGCAACTGGTTGCTTTTTTGAGCTTCCAGTTAAGACTTGCTCTGGGGCTAAAAACACTGGCAGCGAAAAAAGAAGCAAAGTAACGGCAAATTTCAAGCTTCGTTGAAAAGCTGCATAATAATCTCACTTTTATAATCGGGAATTGAGCAAGAATGAACACAAAGCCAAGTAATTCGACCAAAGAAATCAAAAGACCCAATGTCTTTACGCGCGACAACCTTGATTGGATTGCGTGGATCGAACCGGTTGCAGAAGAGAGTTTGAGCGAACGTCAACGTGACTCTTTGGTGGAACCGGCTCGCGCAAAATCCGGTTATTTCCGTTTGCTGGCGCGCGATCCCGATATATTGGAAGCGCGCACACGGACAGATAAGGATATTTTTTATAATACTGTCGATGGCTTGCCCCGTGCCGAGCGTGAGCTTGCAGCCGCTGCGACATCGCGCTTCAATGGCTGTATTTATTGTGCTTCCGTTCATGCCCGACATGCGGCTGTTTATTCAAAAAAACCGGCTGATGTTGATGAACTCCTTGATAAGGGCATCTCTGCCGATTTGGGGGAGCGCTGGAACGCCATTGTTTCTGCTGCGTCAACACTTAGTCAAACACCGCCGGTCTTTGGAAAAACAGAAATCGACGCGCTTCGCGCCGCAGGTCTTGATGATGATGAAATTTTCGATGTTATCCACGCTGTCAGCTTTTTTAATTGGGCCAACCGGTTGATGCTATCACTGGGCGAACCGGAACTTCAGCAAAAATAAAAACGTCTGAAGTTCATGCTTCGATCATAAACAAGCCGATTGAGGGAGAACAAAAGGCACACCCTCGGCAGGTATTTTGCCGACGGTGAGCTTGCAATGATAGATTTCACGCAGCATTGGCGTGGTCAGGACTGCTGCCGGCGAACCTTCCTTGACAATATGTCCATGGTCCATGACAATGATTTTGTCACTATAATGGGCGGCCAAATTGAGATCATGCAAAATAGCAATAACGCCGCCACCGGCTTTTGAAAAATCGCGTGCAATATCCATAACTGCGAGTTGATGATAGATATCCAGACTTGCAACCGGTTCATCCAGAAATAACCAGCGTGGAATGCCATTGAAAACCGGTTCCCAAATCTGGCACATCACGCGGGCAAGTTGTACGCGGGCCTGTTCGCCGCCCGATAATTCATGATAAAAGCGTCCCTCATAACCCGCCAAATCCACCTTCTCTAAAGCCATTTCAGGCAGTTGCTTTTTAATAAATTCGGGGTGGAGACTGTTTAAAAGACCGAGCGCTACGACTTCCCTGACGAGGAAAGGAAAACTCACATCGGTTGATTGTTGAAGTACCGCTCTTACCAATGCCATTTCAGACGGTTTTTTTCGGGCTATGTCGTCGCCGTTAATTGTTATTTTTCCGCTATAGGAAAGTTCGCCGCTTAAAGCTTTGACAAGTGTTGTCTTTCCCGAACCGTTGGTTCCGATAATCGTGGTTAGATGTCCGGCTTGTGCCTTGAAATTCAGGCTGTGCAATATATGGCTTTTTCCGAGGGTGAGTTCGAGATTTTCGGTTTCGATCATTGGTTGAAGTTTCCACGTTGTTTAAGCAAAACCCACAAAAAAAACGGGCCGCCGATCAGCGAGGTGATGATGCCGATAGGAAGTTCGGCCGGTGCCACAATGATGCGTGAAACAGTATCGGTTAGAATGAGCATGGAAGCACCGAGAAGAGCTGAACAAGGTATGAGAAAACGATGATCGGGGCCGATTGTGAGGCGTAAGATATGAGGCACAATAATTCCGATGAAACCGATATTGCCGCTTACAGACACAGCACCACCACACATAAAAGCGACAAGAAAAATCGTTAAATATTTCAAGCGTTGAACCTCGAACCCCAGATGTCCGGCAACAGCTTCGTCAAGCGATAGCGCGTTCATTCCGCGTGAAAGAAATGGTGCAATAAGAAGACCGGTTAGAATGAAGGGGCAGGCGATTGCAACACGTGACCATGTGGCACCTGCGAGTGAACCAAGGTTCCAGAAGGTTATATCCCGCAATTGATTATCATTGGCAATGAAGATGAGAAATCCCGTTAGAGCCGCACATAAGGCACTCAATGCAATTCCGGCAAGCAACATCGTAGCAACGGATGTCCGGTTATTTCTGGTTGCGATAAAATACAAAATAATGGTTGTCATCAAGCCGCCAAAAAAGGCACCGGTGACAATCGTGAAACTTCCAAGGACGTTTATGAAAAACGGGGGCAACAGGCTTGAACCAACAATGATGATAACGGCTCCCAATGCGGAGCCGGACGATACCCCCATAATTCCGGGATCAGCGAGAGGGTTACGGAATAAACCTTGCATAAGCACGCCGGAGATAGCGAGTGCAGAACCAACCAATGCGGCAAGAATAACGCGTGGTGGACGGATGTTGACGAGCACAAGATAATCACGCGATCTGGAGCTTTCTAAAAAGCCATTTTGTATAACCGATTTAAAAAAGTCGGAAATTGAAACTTTGTAGGCGCCGAGAACGAGGCCGCAATATAGGGACGTGAAAAACAATGCGACGAGTAAAATTACGGCTATTTTTCCCCGAATGCTGCGATCGCCTTTGACCGGACGATATGAAAACAATGTCGCTACCATGTTGTTTTGCTCATGCGTGCCTGTTCAGATAAAAAGTGCTCGAAAAACCTCGAAAAATAGCGAAACAGGTTTTAAGGAAACAGATGTTGAGCCAACCAATCCCTCCGGTACGATTTGAGCGGCCCAATCGCCTTTCGGCTTTACAATCCGGCATAATTTCGTCACTCGCTTTTATAGAGAGTTTGAATGACTTCACGTATGGCAAGAGGCGTTCTTGGACCAAAGCCTAATAGATAAAGTCCGTCCATTTGTTTTATTGCTTTGTTTTTGAAAGCAGGTGTCGTCTCGATTGCCGGTATTTTATATATATCGTCGACTGTTGTGCTCGTAGCGGAATGAGCCATCAATAAAATCAGATCCGGACGGGCTTCAATAATGGCTTCATCGGTAAGAAGCTTATAACCGTTAAAGCCGTCAATGGCATTTGTTGCGCCCGCCAGTTTGATAATACCATCAGCGGCGGTATTCTTTCCTGCCGCCATGAGACGACCATTTTGTATTGTCAAAACGAAAAGGATGCGTTTTGTGTGGGGTAAATCTTTTAATAGCGCATCGTTTTTTGCAAATTCTTCATCAACGGTTGCTATCAACTGTTGTGCTTTTTGTCCTTCATGCAAAGCATGACCGATTTTCAAAATCTTGTCGTTAATTCCTTCCCTTGTAAAATGTTCAGCGACTTCAAGCATCGGCACGCCGGCATTTTCCAAAATTTCGATTGTCGAAGCGGGGCCACTCTGTTGATCCAGCAAAATGGCTTCAGGGCGAAGAGACAAAATGCCTTCAGGCGATAAATTCCGCATGTAACCGACATCAGGCAGTTTTTGTGCTTCCGCCGGATAGGTGCTTGTTGTGTCGCGGGCGATCAACCGGTCACCGGCACCTAATGCATAAACAATTTCTGTCAATGTTCCGCCGATTGATATGATCTTTGCATTTTCAGGAAATTCATCGACCGGATTGGCTATCGCGATCACCGGAAAAAGCACAATGACAAGTGTTGATACAAACCAAAGAATTATGCCGCGCAGATTAGGCCGAAAAATATCCGGCCAAATAGAACGCGCATAATCGTTATCAGCGAAAACATATTTCATCGTTATCAATTTCCGTGAGTGTTATGCGACGGCCATTTCCGGCGCAGGAGGAAGCTCGCTTAACAAACTGCGCCAATCTTCACGCTCCTGTTCGCCTGCACTCCGTTTTCCGAAAAATTGAATAATCATTTCGCCATTCTGGTCGAAAACTTCCAAAGAACTGACATAACCGTCGCTGGTCGGTTTGCGTACATTCCAGATGCGTGAAATTCCCGATGTGAGCAGGTGAAGGTGAAATTTTTCATCCAGAATATTGAACCAGCCGTCAACTTTTTTGAGTTTTTCAACTTTTCCGGTAAAAATCTGGATGCATCCCTTATTACCCACAAAACACATGATAGGAACTTCCCGTTCGGCAGCACTTTGTAGAAGAATTTCGACTGAATCGGCACGTACTTCATTGGCAAATTCGCTACCAACAAGTTTGACTGCGTCGTGTCGGCCAATTTTTAGTTCTTTCAATATGTCATGAAGCTGGTGAACGTCGGTCATTTGCCGCCAGCGGTTGCGAAATTCTTCAATATCCGCATTGTGTGTCGACGAGTTATCATAGGGTGTCGCTCGTAAAACCTGCAATTGTTCCTTCGGCGCATCAACCTTTAAAAGGCCAACAAGTTTGTTCCATTCGTCAAGATTGGTTGTTGGTTCGGGATAGAGTTTGAAGACAGCCTCGCCATAAGCATCGAAAAACTGGAGGCTATCTACAATCCTGTCATGGACAGGCATGGTGCGCACGAACGCGAATTTCCAATTGTTTTGGAAAATGCGAAGGTCAATTTGGCCAAGCGTCATAGAAACGTCGCTTCCGGGGAAAACATTCTGGAAATGGCCTTTTTTTTCACTCACCGCATATTCATTGCGGGTAAGAGCCATTATTTCGCCAAGCTTATGAGCATTTTTTAGCAATAATGGAACGTCGACTTTGAGCCGTTGCGCTTTACCGGTCGAGATGAAAGCTTCAACCAGTTCAGCTTCCGAAATACCTATAGATTTTACAAATTCCCTATCCCGTAAATTCTTATTTTGCTCACGCAGTGAGAGGATAGTTCCGCTCTCCAGTGTCATGGGGGTTCGCCTTTCTATTTATTCAGAATAAGTTTTCCAAAACGGGTGATTTTCAGCCGATAAACGGCTCCTTCGTGATGGATCAACACTTCTTTGTTCGCGCCGAATAACGCTTTGCTTTCGATCATCGTTGAAGGTTGGTTCATCGGATCTCCCGATTGCAATTCAAGGTGTTCCTGCATCAGTTTGTACCTAACTTTTATAAACATGATAATTTTTATCATGTTTTACAAAATGGCAATACACTTTTTCGTATGGCCGGAAGTTGTTTCGTATGGCCGGAAGTTGGAATGTTCATTTTGTGTTCAAGTCACAGCTCTTGCAGCTATTTTCAGAAGCCGGATTGTTGAAGCCGGCTACCTCGCGATCGGGTTCGGTACGACCCGGCCCGCACCCGATCGCTGATTGCATCAGAATTTTTGTGTGAAAGATATTTTGAATGTGCGTCCGGGCTGACTGTAATAATCTTTCGGCGATGCCGGAGCCGAAGGAAGGTCGACTGCATTCCAATAACGCTTGTCAAAAAGATTATAGATGCCTGCTTGTAATCTGGGGCCTTTTTTGCCGAGAGGTTCCCACCAGCCGGTAAGATCAACAAGTGTATAGCCCGGAGTTTTTGCAAAATCGGAGTTTTCTTCAACTTTGTTGCGCTTTGCAGCAGCCGTCAACGAAACATCCGAACCCCATTGTTCACGGGCATATCCGACACCGATGATCCCTTTCAGCGCTGGTATGGAATTGAGATGTTCATCATTGTCGGTGTCTTTTCCTTCGGCATAGGCGAGAGCCGCATTGGTATGCCAACCGTTTGAAAAAACAATATGTCCTTTGGCCTCGATGCCGGAGATGCGAACGTGAGCACGATTGATATAATTCAAACGTTGAAGCATGAATTCGCGGTTCGCACCCAAATCGATTTCATCAATGAAATTGCGGTAATAATTCGAGAAAAGGCTGACAGATCCTCCAAGATCATCATTGCCGAGCCTTGCCCCTATATCATAACCGTTACTGGTTTCGGGTTTTAGGTCGGGATTGCCGCGTGTGTAATAAAAACCCGGATTGGTATAGTTCAGATAAAGCTCGGTAACGCTGGGAGCGCGAAATGCCTGTGCCCATTGTGCGTAAAGCGTGACATCGTTTCGTGTATCCCATTCTGCTCTAAGTTTTGGCGACAAGTGTGAATGGCTGTTATTCGGCGGGTAGCCCTCGAAACCTGCACCATGTTCATAAGCATAAGTGTCTTGCGGACGATGATCGTACCAATCGTAACGTAATCCGGGCGTCAATCTTAAACGGTTAGAGAGAAAGCCGATTTCATCTTCAGCAGACAAACCGAAAATGGTGCTGTCAGTATTCGGAGAATCCGATTGGTTGATGTGCATGAATTTGCATGCCATGAAAGGCCCTTTAAACGGCGGGGGAGGGCAGTTATCCGCTCCGGCAGCATATTGTTGGAATTTTGAAGATGATGCTTCGGTTGCCAACCGCAATGTGTGCGTTGTTGCCCCTGCTTCAAGTTTTTTCAGTCCGGCAATATTGATACCATAGTCTGTGTCGCGGATAAGGTTGTCCCGCATATAATAACCTTTTGGAATGGATATGCGGTCGGATTCCGATTTTTCATCAGTGCGTTGCCGTTGCCAATAAACAATTCCGTGGGCTTCATCAAGAAATCCGCCTCCATTATAGTCATAAGACAGTGAGAGACGCTCACGGCGTTTTTCATCATCTTCTGTTCCCGAACCGGGGCGGTAGGTGGATGTCGACAAATTGTAGGTATCAATGTCTTTGGAAAGATTGAAACGCTCGGCAGTGAAGCCGACCCGTTGGCTGCCATCGATATGTTGATATATTTTAAAAAGCAAATTATCCTGATCAAATGTTGTCGGGTTCATATCGACACGGTTTGCACCATATCCTCCACCGCTTCCGTTGTTTTCACGCTGTTTCCCGCGTGTATAGCCACCCTGGAACAAAGCGTAGGTCTGTTGTGCGCGCATTGCAAATGCTTCGTTTATGCGCCAACTGCGATCGGTTGAATCATAGCTGCCTTTGGTCAGGCTTGCCCAATTCTTGTCAGTTGTCAGAAGGTCTTCGGGATCAAGTGTGCGTAGTGCAACGACACCGCCCAATGCTCCCGAACCATAAAGGCTTGAATCGGCTCCATGAATAATATCCAACGTTGAAAGCGATGAAAAATCGAAAAGCGATATGCCATTTTTGACTTGTCGTGATCCGTCATAAAGCCAAGGAAGACGAATACCGTCGATCGTTGTCAGTACACGGTTCTGGTCTAGCCCCCTGATGTTGAAACTGTCGCTTGCAGAATTATAGTTGATAGCAGCATCAAGCCGATCAATATCATGAACATCGTCAACCTGTTTGTCGGCTATGTCTTTGGCAGTCTTACGCTCGGTTAAAATAGTCGCATTGTTGAGCTTCATTAATTCGGATTTTGATTTAACAATGACGGGATTGAGCTGCGTGCCGTTATTTTCCGCGTCCTGTGCAAAAACAGACATAGGACTTGCGATTGTCAGGGAAATTGCGGTTGTCAGTCCGCCTAATGCAGCACATGTTTTCAGTCTCGTCCCGATCTTAAGCAGCATTCTCTCGTCCCTCGCTTTTAAGAATAATATGCATTTGGAAGAAGCGCCTGGCTTGCTGGATTTTTAACCGGCTGGCTGAGCATAATTTTCAACGCCCCGAACGTTGATCGGTCGCTTATACAAAACATGATAAAAATATTCAAGAAAAAACATTTCATAAAACGGACTGACACGGGACAGTTCTTTTTATCTGTTTTTTTAAATGGACTGGAATACGCAGCCTCGACCATAAACGGGATGCAACTTACAAAAAGGTTTTTTGAACGGGTGACGTTTTATGGTCGTGAGTGATTAAAGCCGAAAAGGATAAAAAGCCGTTGTATGCGCAAACCGGTTTGATTAAAACAACTGCTATCGCACACGTCATAGGAAATGTTGATGTTCATTCGTAAATTTTTCTGGCCCTCACTTACAGTGATTGTTTTTATAATCGTTATGGGGCTGTGGTTCGGAATAGGGGGGCAGGAAAGACGTCTTTCCAATGAACTTCAAGAGCTTGGCGCGCAAACAAAATGGCTTTCTTACGATGTTGACGGATTTGATGTAACTTTACACGGTTATGCACCTGATAAAGATGCACGCGATAGCATTCTTGCAAAGGTAAAAGCATTCAGGAATATAGGGAACGTCGATTCAGACATCATTCTTCTGTCCGATCAGACAAATAATTATCTCATGTTTATCGTAGACGATGACGGTATCACCGTTAGAGGTACGATTCCGGTAGGTATGGCAAGGTTCACAGTGATAAACCTCATATCAGCACAAAAACCGGGTCTGATGGTCTATGACGAGTTGGATACGGGTGCCATTATGCCTGAAAAATTCAAACAGGCTTTTTCTTTTTTTCTGAATGTTTTGCCGCTTATGAAAAACGGAGTTATCGCTGTTAAGGACGACCAACTAACATTTGACAGGGTAACTCTTTACAAGCTCAAAAACTCCCGGAATAGAGATGAAAGCATAGCAATTCCGACAGATTTTACGATTGACGAGACATGCGTCTGGGACAAGCCGAATGGCGGCTATTGGCAAAATCCGTGCTT
>NZ_JACFOM010000015.1:0-866 GCF_016102505.1 Bartonella sp. B10834G3 | reverse complement strand
ATTTTATAAGTTCCGGCAAGCGTGCCTTTCAATGTGGCTACATAAATGCCGCTTTGAGCCGGTGTCTCTTGAATTTCCGACAGAATAACCTTGTTCGTATCCGGCTTGTTACCGCCCCCGTCAACAATGTCAAAAGCAAGTTTGTTACCTAATCCTGTGACGGGATTTTGATTGGCATCCTTCGCTTTAAAGGTGAGTGTTGATTGTGCAGTTCCATCTGCTGGAATGGGTGTCTTATCTGCGCCAAAGCTGGAATTTCCTTTTCCCCCATCGACATCACCGGCTGTCAGTGTCACGGCCGCATTGAGTGTTCCAACAGCAACAGAAGAAACCTTCGGTGTGATTTTATAAGTTCCGACAAGCGTGCCTTTCAATGTGGCTACATAAATGCCGCTTTGAGCCGGTGTCTCTTGAATGTTCGACAGAACAACCTTGCTCTCATCCGGCTTGTTACCGCCCCCGTCAACAATGTCAAAGGTAAGTTTGTTGCCTAATCCTGCAACAACATTGCCATAAAAATCCTGCGCCTTGAACGTCATGGTCGATGAGGCTGCACCGTCCGCGACAATCGTGTGCTGATCGGCTTCAAAGGTCGAGCCGATTTCACTACCCTTGTCCTTTTCAACCGGTGTTCCAGCTGTCACACTGATTGTCGCTGACAGCTCTGCAAGCGTGTTGTTATCCTTTTTGGGTACAAATCTATATTGACCAATCTTTTTGCCCGTAACGACCGCTTTATACGTACCTGCGCCAGTCTTCGTTATTGTACCAATATCAATGGCGCTCCCGTCAGACGATGAAACAAAACTCAATTGTGAAGGGTCATAGTCTATCGGATTGCCAAACTTATCTTTGGCCACAAGAGT
>NZ_JACFOM010000014.1:0-942 GCF_016102505.1 Bartonella sp. B10834G3 | reverse complement strand
ATTTAGTTAGAGTCACGGTAAAAATAAGACAGGTATCGGTGGGGCCGTTAGCGTGAAAAATAGCGTCATACACTTTCAAACATTCGAAATGTGAAGACAAGCCGGTTCGTCAGGTCATCGCGATGTTCGCAAACCTTATTAATTGTTGCCGCGCGTCAAGGACAAAAATAGCATACGACAAAAAATTAAAGTCTAATATAAAGTATTGGAGGGTGTACGATTCGTCATAAAATCCGATAAAAAATAAAAATATCAATTCTGTAGTCGTCGAGTAAATAAGTATATAATAGATAATAGAATACATGATTGATTATTATCAATTATAAACAATATGGAAATTAAAATATGCATCAGTTAACCGAAAGATATTTAAAAATTTTATTAAAAATATTAATAATATTATATTAATACAACAAAAAATAAAATTAATAAAAATAAATTATATTATATTATTTTTGTTTGTTAATTAAATTATAGATAATTAAAAATATAAATTAAAAACATAACAAGGTATATTATTATTATGAAAATTAATTAATTATTTATAAAAAATATTCATAAAAATACCTTATTTTGGTAAAAAATTTCAAAATAAAGCGATTTAAAAAATTTTTTTATGATAAAAAGAAGTAGAAATATGTAATTAAATATCTTAAACATCACATATGATTCGATTGTATAGGTATTAAAAAGAATCGATCGGAAAAACATAAGTATTACGATAAAAAATCGAAGCTATGAGAAAAGTGTAATTATCGGGGTAGATCATGAATATGAGGGGTGGTTTTTTAGGTCGTTTTACAAACAAAACGATTTCGTGGCTTACGATATTTTTTTATGTTTGTTCAACGTTTCTCCTTTCGATCGCACAGGCGGATGCAGCACAGAGAAGCCTTGATCGTCAGTATGAGGGGGCTTATGATAGCAACTCTTATCACGGTG
>NZ_JACFOM010000013.1:0-1237 GCF_016102505.1 Bartonella sp. B10834G3 | reverse complement strand
ATTTAGTTAGAGTCACGGTAAAAATAAGACAGGTATCGGTGGGGCCGTTAGCGTGAAAAATAGCGTCATACACTTTCAAACATTCAAAATGTGAAGACAAGCCGGTTCGGCAGGTCATCGCGATGTTCACAAACCTTATTATTAGTGCCGCACGTTACAAAAAAATAGCAGGCGTCATAGAAAAAATATCATATGACAAAAAAATAAAAATTAACCGGAAGTATTGGGTGGTATGCGCTTCATCAAAAAAACTGTTAAAAAATAAAAAATCCGTTTGTTGGTGTTTAAGTAAATAAGTATATAAAATATAATTGGATAAATAATTGATTATTATCAATTATGAACAGAAAAGGAATCTAAATATGCATCATATAATTGAAAAAATATTTAAAAAGGATGTTATCAATATTAAAAATATTATAAGCGTAAAATAAAATATAAAAACAATGAAGATTGTAAATATTATAATATTTGTAATTATTTATTAAATTATTAATAATTCAAAAAAATTAATATAAAAAATAGCGGAGTATATTGTAAATATGAAAATTAAAAAATTATCGATGAAAAATATTCATAAAAAACATTATTTTTGTAAAAAATAATAAAATAAAGCGATTTAAAAAACATTTTTATAATAGAAAATAAGTATAAAAATATAGTTAATTATTATAAAAATATCATATGATTCTATTGTATATGCGTTGATAAAGAATCGATCGAAAAAATTTAAGTATTACGATAACAAAAAATCGAAGCGATGAGAAAAGTATAATTATCAGGATAGATCATGAATATGTGGGGTGGTTTTTTAAGTCGTTTTACAAACAAAACGATTTCGTGGCTTACGATATTTTTTTATGTTTGTTCGACGTTTCTTCTTTCGATCGCACAGGCGGATGCAGCACAGAGAAGCCTTGATCGTCAGTATGAGGGGGCTTATGATAGCAACTCTTATCACGGTGCGGGTTATAAGGGTGGCGATTATCAATCCCAAGGGTTGAATCCTGATAGTTATGGTAGCTCATCGTTAAATGATACCTATTCGACGCCGGTGATGACACGCGCCTATGTGCTGGTGTCCGGCGATACGCTTGATAGCGTTGCCAAACGCTATAATCTGAGTGTTGAAGGGTTGCGTCGTCTCAATCTGGATCGGTTTTTCAAGAACGGTTTTGACAAGGTAACGGTGGGGGATACGGTTTATGTTCCGCTGTCACCGGTTTCTGATGACATG
>NZ_JACFOM010000012.1:0-1276 GCF_016102505.1 Bartonella sp. B10834G3 | reverse complement strand
TAATAGAAATTTAATTGTCGGACGCAAGAACTATTCGCCAATATTTTAAGAGAATTTTACACTATGTTGCTTCTGCACCTTTTTTCTTGGGTGCAGGAAAAAACGGCTCATGATTTTATGCCATTATTTACCTTTAATGTTCCATCATGGTATTCACCTGAAAGCCGCAACCATTCGCGTGCCGCATAGGAAAGATGGCTTTGACTGCGCCAGATTAAAGCCATATGCCATTCAATAATTGTGTCGGTTATTTCAACCATTTTGACATTTTTGACATTCCGTTTTTCAGCAATCATACGGGGTAAAAATCCTACACCCATACCGGCCGCAACGAGGCCGAACAGAAAGTCGATCTGACTTGAGCGCGCCGAAACAACTGGCGACAGTCTTTTTTACGGAATGTTTCAATAACAAGCGGCGTCAAAACAGGCTGCTAAATTCCAACCTCCATACCAGGGACGAATGGAAAGGAAAACAAAGGTGAATTATACTGCTTGCTCCTAAAATCGCTTATTCAAGGAAATGGCATGTTCCTTCCGCAACACGTTTGTGAACCCATTCTTTTTCAGCCGACCAGTTGTGCCCTACCCAACCCTGCCAGGTAAAACCACAAATATAGATTTCCCATTCGAACAAATCTAAACGATGTAGGTAATCCCAGATTCCAAGGTAACCGGTCGAAGGAAACAATTCCTTGAGTTTATTGCCTTCAATGCCGATTTCAGCACAAGCTTCAAGATAGAATTGTGCTGATTTAATGACGATATCCTTGTGTGCTTTACCAAATACACTGACTGCTTTATTGGTCCAGTCACTCCTTTGATGTCTCAATAATCGTGAAATCAGGCTTGGTCGCTTACAATAATTTTTTATAATATAAGGATGATAGACAAACGTAAGCGTTTGAGCCTGTTTAAAAAACTTGCATTCAAGAAAAGCTGGGTCGCTAAGCCTTTCCTGCATCGGTTCATTGGCATTAGACATCATAAGGCAGCTGGTATTAGTGCCACTCCAACCTTTAAGCAAACGTGGATGATTAAAACGTAAGACATAGTCTGCGCTATCAATCTCTTCAGACAAATCCCTCGGTAAATCGGCATTTCCAACAACGATGAGTCGTCTTTTTTGAGTTCCCATAAAACCACTTCCAAGTTTGACGCTTCACGCCCCCGCGCTTTTAAATGACCGCACACAAGCGGTAATTTACTGTGTTAAATGGCAGAATAATAGAAATTTAATTGTCGGACGCAAGAACTATTCGCCAATATTTTAAGAG
>NZ_JACFOM010000011.1:0-1674 GCF_016102505.1 Bartonella sp. B10834G3 | reverse complement strand
CGTCTGGGACAAGCCGAATGGCGGCTATTGGCAAAATCCGTGCTTGAACTAGGCAACTATTCTTTTTGAGCATGACATATTACATGTGAAAATAATTGCTTATATGTGAATGGTTTTCACTCATTATCAAGAACTCTGTTTATGCGGGTTTTTATTATTTTTTGCGCCGACAAAATAATGGAATTTCTTTCCTAGAAATGTAAATACGTTTAATTAAACTCATACCGAGAATAGATGAATAAACATTGATGATTAGACAATATTCGTAGTAGTATATAACTTAAGAAAAACTCAAAATGAAGTTATCTTGTTAATATAAATGAGTATTGCATTAATAATATAATTTGTTTTATAGATGGATATCCGGTTTTAAATGTGATAGACATAAAATATCGGTTCTATGTTTAAGTAGAAATGAGTTTAAGTAGAGTGAGTTCTAAACATTCATTTACAATCACGGTGAAAATAAGTCAGGTTCTGGTGGTGTCGTTTACCTGAAAAATGGCATCATACTTTTCAAACATTCAAAAATGTGAAGACAAGCCGGTTCGACAGGTCATCACGATGTTCATAAACCTTATTAATTGTTGCCGCGTGTTACAAAAAATAGCACGCGTCACAGAAAAAATAGTATATGACAAAAAAATAAAATTTAACCGAAAGTATTGGAGGGTATTCTCTTCGTCATAAAAGGCAGAAAAAAAATACAAATATCCATTCTTCATCACGCAAACAAATAAGTGTATAATAGATAATTGGATACGTAATTGATTATTATCAATTTAGAAAAAAATATATGAATGGAAAAAATGCATTATATAATTAAAAAATATTTAAAAAAATGAATTAAATGTATTAAAAATATTATAATAGTAAAATAAGAAATAAATAAAAGCCAAATAAATAACGTTATATTATTTTTTGTTATTAATTAAATTATAAATAATTAAAAAAATGAATTGAAAAAACAAACGGCGATATTATCAATTTGAAATTTAATTAATTATAGATAAAAAATATTCATAAAAATACGTTATTTTGGTAAAAAATTTCAAATTAAAGCGTTTTAAAAAAATTATTTTTATAATAAAAATAAGTGGAAATATGTAATTAAATACCTTAAACATCATCATATGATTCCGTCGTGTAGTTATTTAAAAGAATCGATCGGAAAAATATAATTCATTACTATAATAAAAATCGAAGCTGTGAGAAAAGTGTCATTATCGGGGTAGATCATGAATATGTGGGGTGATTTTTTAAGTCGTTTTAGAAACAAAACGATTTCGTGGCTTACGATATTCTTTTATGTTTGTTCGACATTTCTTCTTACGATAGCGCAGGCGGATGCAGCCCAGAGAAGCCGTGATCGTCAGTATGAGGGGGCTTATGGTAGCAACTCTTATTACGGTGCGAGTTATAAGGGTGGTGATTATCAATCCCAGGGTTTGAATCCTGCTAGTTATGGTAGCTCCTCGTTAAATGATACCTATTCAACGCCG
Organism: Bartonella sp. B10834G3; assembly: GCF_016102505.1. Classification (NCBI taxonomy): domain Bacteria; kingdom Pseudomonadati; phylum Pseudomonadota; class Alphaproteobacteria; order Hyphomicrobiales; family Bartonellaceae; genus Bartonella; species Bartonella sp. B10834G3. The sequence goes on along the minus strand of NZ_JACFOM010000011.1, from coordinate 172 downwards.
ATCATGACACGCGCCTATGTGCTGGTGTCCGGCGACACGCTTGATAGCGTTGCCAAGCGCTATAATTTGAGTGTTGAGGGGTTGCGTCGTCTCAATCTGGATCGCTTCTTCAAGAACGGCTTTGACAAGGTAACGGTGGGGGATACGGTTTATGTTCCGCTGTCACCGGTTT
>NZ_JACFOM010000032.1:0-201 GCF_016102505.1 Bartonella sp. B10834G3 | reverse complement strand
GAAGGGTCATAGTCTATCGGATTGCCAAACTTATCTTTGGCCACAAGAGTAAGCGTTGCATTCTGACCAGCTACAATAGTCTGGTTGTCGAATTGAAAGCTGGAATTGCCTTTTCCCGTATCGATCTCACCGGCGGTCAATGTCACTTCCGCTTCAAGAGTTCCAACAGCAACAGAAGAAACCTTCGGTGTAATTTTATAA
>NZ_JACFOM010000031.1:0-215 GCF_016102505.1 Bartonella sp. B10834G3 | reverse complement strand
ACGAGCACAACCGACGAACAGGGCGTTGCTATCATACGTCTGACCAGCACGAAAACCGGGTCTGATGGTCTATGACGAGTTGGATGCAGGTGCCATTATGCCTGAAAAATTCAAACAGGCTTTTTCTTTCTTTCTGAATGTTTTGCCGCTTATGAAAAACGGAGTTATCGCTGTTAAGGACGACCAACTAACATTTGACAGGGTAACTCTTTACA
>NZ_JACFOM010000030.1:0-221 GCF_016102505.1 Bartonella sp. B10834G3 | reverse complement strand
GCAAGTTGAAATTTGTTGTAACGGACAAAGATAATAAGGAGATAGATACAACTGGTCGTGCCGTTAATCTGTCGGAAATTCAAGAATCACCGGATGGCACTTATAAAGCCACATTAAAAGGCACGCTTGCCGGAATTTATAAAATTACACCGAAGGTTTCTTCTGTTGCTGTTGGAACTCTTGAAGCGGAAGTGACATTGACCGCCGGTGAGATCGATACG
>NZ_JACFOM010000010.1:0-3685 GCF_016102505.1 Bartonella sp. B10834G3 | reverse complement strand
TATCTTTGACAGTGCTTTGTGTTATTGTCACTACATTATTCAACGCCGCACCGTTGGCCACACCGCCATAAATGCTACCGCCGACTGTTGCGCCCGTGATAGTGACCCTATTACCATCATCTTCATTTGTGCCACCAGCAGTGCCAACGCCGTACTGAATGTGAGCACCGTATACCTCACCGGTAACTTCGGTGTTTTCTTCAATGGTAACACTATTGCCCTTGGCTGATGTTGCTGTTGCCAAAGAATCGCCCGATCGGTACACGTATCCGCTAACAACTTGGCCTACTTTGGTTTTTATAGACCCTTTACTTGCTATATTAACATGATTGCCCCACGCATTGCCATCCCCTGCAAATGCCGCATTAATCACACTATTTTCAATATCTGCACTATGAATGATAATGCTGTTGTTATTGGCATCACCCGATCCCATGGAAAATCCGCTATAAATTTGTATCCGCGCAACAAACTTGCCGGACTCTAAAACAATACGATTGCCATTTGCGGTTCCGCTCATTGTTATGCCGCCGTAAAAATTACCTAATAACATGTAAGTTTCCTTTACATGGATATAATTATTATCGGCATTGCCTGTACCGTCTACACGCCCACCATAAACATGGTTTTGAATTTTACCGCCATTCAGAATAACTTTATTATTGCTGGCTTCGCCACGACTATTTAAGCCACCTATAACATTATAAGGCGAAACATAGGGAGTTTCATCATTTTCATCAAACGATAAATTATTATCATTTGATACGGTAATAGTGTTATTTGATGACGATTTTGCAGGATAAAGAGAGTAACGCAATGAAGCTGGATCCCGACGAAGTTTAGTGGTAGCGTCTTCCGAAGTACCATTGTAAACAATATCCTCTGCATAGGCACTTGACGAAGTTGATAAGGATAAACATAGCATCAACGTGAAAGTCGAAACTTTCACTGTCACATAGTTATTTATCATATTTCATTTTCTCCTAAACCGCATTCGCAAGTCTATCGCAGGCGACTTTTTCTCAAATTGAATGAAACAACTCGTGTAAAACGTAAAACTAAATTCATTCAATAGTGCACGCAATTATAAATTGTAAAACTACATTAAAGCATTTTTCGTGAAAAACTATTTAAAAAAGGTCAATTACAAAATTTTTCTTGCGGATAAGTTGTTTTTTTAACGATCACGTCTGTTATTCTTATTTTTAATCCATTTGACTGGTATGGCGGTAAGAAATTCAAGGCAGATTATAGCTGTTTTTGATGAGCTCTTAAGCCATTATTCTTTTCGCTCTATTATGCTGTATTGCGCTACAGTGTAGCCATTTTAAAACCATGTTTTTTAATTTGCGCTTTTGCTCTTTTGCAGAAAATTACAGTTTTTCTGCATACGGTCGAAGCGTGCCAAGGCGCCGTATAAGCGCACGAACGCGTTTAAAAAGTCCGTACGCCAAAATAAAAGATGCGTAGAATTTAATTTGAAACGATACACCTGTCAAAGTGCTTGCCCCTGCTCATAGCAAATATCAAGCTGGCAAAATATCAAGCCTGGCAAAATTCCGATGGCAAAAGGTCACGGTTCTACATTGAGGATCAATTTTATTTTCTCGCTTCCGGTGATATTTAAAAACAGTCAGATACAAAATAACGCAAGTGGCAGATTTCCGATAAACGTTAAAACGAACAACCCGTTGACAATATTCAATAAAACATTGTGCATTATTCAATAAAACATTGTGCATTCAACCGGTATTACCGGCAACAACCTCTTTTTTATTTAAACAACACATATTCTCGTCATATCGCGGCCGGCGATCGTGTTAAAGTCACCATTGTTCAGCACACTTCAGGCTTGCTGCCCGTTCGATATTCTGTCGCAATTCAGGAAAGAGAATGTGACGCTATTAACAAAAGATGCGCTTATGATAAAACTTGGTGACATCGGAAAAAACGTCAGCAGCAAAGCGGCCGCAACAGACAAAAGTTTCGATTGACAGCATAAATTTGATTGATTGGCATATAATAAATAGAACCGTTTCAACACAGACATTCGGAAGTTCATAAGGCGTAAATTTTTCATTGCGTTCCAATAGGCGGAAAAAAAGAATTTTTTCACCTGTTCTATGCTTTTTGCCCCCTGCCGAAGGGCAAGCGCGCTATAGCAACAACAAAACCGGAATTAACGAGGCGCGGACCCGACCAATGGATAGGGTATTATCATCCAACAGATGATCTTGTTGCTCATGAAACTATGAAGGATAATGCGGACGCAAGTCGAGAGTTGTTGCAAAATGTCTAAATTCGCAGATTTCTATGCGGTCCTGACTGACAGGCGCTAAACTCCAAATCTTCAAGCATTGTAGCCTCTTCCTGCCTTGGATTGATGATACGATCACTGGCTCGATCAACAGTTACGTATCATTTCTTTCACTTTGCTAAGTGTATGAACTAATGGCAGCTTCAGTCATTGTTACTTTGCTTGTCGGGATAACGTGTTGTAACTGCAAGCCGCGGCAGGAAGCCGCGTTACGAATAAATAATTTGGCCTTTGAATATCCATCCTTAAGTTCCTGAAAGGACTTTGTTAGTCTGAAAAAGCCGATTTTACATCTTTGCCAACGTATTTGCACCTTCAGTTATCAAATGTCTGATCTGAAAGCTGCGGTATTTGGCACTTGTTCAATAACCACAACTCTTCCGAATATTGACTACAATAAGTTTGATGTTTTTTCGCAATAGGAAGTGCGTTATATCTTCAATATTTCCTGCAATCAGGTTCTTGCGCTGCGAACTTAATTTATTTGAAGTTTTCAACGAGAGATAAGGCGCAACTACCACCAATATTTTGGCCAGTTTTTGACCGCCCCGATGTTGTTCACAACGAATGCGATAGCAACAAGAGTGACAGAGCCAAGGAAAACAGGTGTGAATAGAAATGAATATATCCGAGATCGACCAGCCCGTTATATCCGCGCCATCCATCGGAGTTTATGACGGATACTATACTATTCTTCTGCATATAATGCCTTGTAACGTGGCTTTCGGGCAATCAGGAACAACTTCTGTATAAAACTGTCGATCGCGTTCAAAAAGCCAAAAATAGTTGTTTTACCATAAGCACCGCGATTACGTTTACCTTTTACACGGCCTGATCCGAACAGACTTTCATCAATTGCGACAACCCCGAACATTGGTCGCTCAGCTTCACTGGCAGCATATATTCTTTGATGCAGACTATGATGAAAACGGTCAACGGCATTACGATTAAGCCCTGTCAACTCTGCTGTTTGTAGGGCTGTTAAATCGATCGCAAAACAGCGGACAAAATCGCAAATTTTCTGCTCTGAAATGTGACTACAGATACAATACTTATTCTTAATATCTGCTCATAACCTTAGGACGAATTTTGTCACTAAACTAGGCAAGACCCATTTATTATTTTTCTGCTTAGGCTATCTCATCATTTTTATAAAGGCCGGCCGATACCGGCTTCTATTACGACCGGCCGACAAAGTAGATCGTTTTAAAACTTGTCGGAAGATGAGCAATCTGACAAAAACAGTGCCGAACCGTGAAAAGCCGCTTTGATCGGCAATACACTCCACAATATGAGACAAAACCACATATCAAAACTGATATTTGCCGCGTTTTGAACAAGGCAATGACAAATGTAAAAGCTATATCG
>NZ_JACFOM010000029.1:0-238 GCF_016102505.1 Bartonella sp. B10834G3 | reverse complement strand
CTTTATCGCATCTCCGACATCCTTTAACGCAGGTGATAGCAAAGGATCAACACTCACCTTTACAGCGAAGGACACCAATAAAAATGCCATCACAGGATTAGGTAACAAACTTACCTTTGAAATTGTTGACGGGGGCGGTAACAAGCCGGATATGAACAAGGTTGTTCTGTCGAACATTCAAGAGACACCGGCTCAAAGCGGCATTTATGTAGCCACATTGCAAGGCACGCTTGTCGGA
>NZ_JACFOM010000009.1:0-4593 GCF_016102505.1 Bartonella sp. B10834G3 | reverse complement strand
GATAATGCGCCATGTCATCAGAAACCGGTGACAGCGGAACATAAACCGTATCCCCCACCGTTACCTTGTCAAAGCCGTTCTTGAAAAACCGATCCTGATTAAGACGGCGCAACCCCTCAACACTCAGATTATAGCGTTTGGCAATATTATCAAGCGTATCACCGGACACCAGAACATAACCTCTGGTCAGGATCGGCGTTGAATAGGTATCATTTAACGAGGAGCGGCCATAACTATCAGGATTCAAACCTTGGGCCGGATTCAAACCTCGCGATTGATAATCACCACCCTTATAACCACCACCCTGATAAGAGTTGCTACCATAAGCCCCCTCATATTGACGATCACGGCTTCTCTGTGCTGCATCCGCCTGTACGATCGAAAGAAGAAATGTCGAACAAATGTAAATGAATATCGTAAGCCATGAAATCGTTTTATTTCTAAAACGACCTAAAAAACCACCCCTCATATTCATTCTCTATCCTGATAGTGACATTTTTCTCATAGATTCGATTTTTGTTATAGTAATGAATTATATTTTTTCGATCGATTCTTTATTAACTTCCATAAAATAGAATCGTACGTTATATTTATAATATTTTACTATATATTTCTACTTATTTTTCTTCTAAAAAAAATTTTATAAATCGCTTTGGTTTGAAATTTTTTACCGAAATAACGTATTTTTATGAATATTTTTTATCGGTAATTAATTAAATTTGATAATAATAACATCACTGTTTATGTTTTAAATTAAATTTTATAAATTATTTATCGTTTAATAAATAATCTCCAAATACTATAATATTCTTTAATTGAATTATTTTTATAATTTTATTGTATTGTTATAATATTGTAAATAACTTTAATACTATTTTTAACTATTTTTAAATTATATTGCGCTTATCTCCATTAATATTTTTTTCAATTGATAATAATCAATCACGTATTCGATTATCTATTAAATACTTATTTACTTGACGACTAACGAAATGGATATTTGTATTTTTTTGTCTTTTATCACTAAGCGCATACACAAAAATACTTTCGGTTAATTTTTAAGTTTTTGTCATATGATGCTTTTTTTCAGTGACGCGTGCTATTTTTTGTGACGTGTGGCACTAATAATAAGGTTTGTGAACATCGCGATGACCTGACGAACCAGCTTGTCTTCACATTTTTGAATGTTTGAAAGTGTATGACGCTATTTTTCAGGTAAACGACACCACCAGAACCTGACTTATTTTCACCGTAATTGTAAATGAATGTTTAGAACTCATTCTATTTAAACTCATTTCCACTTAAATATGGAATTGATATTTTATATTTATCACATTTAAAACAGGATATTCATCTATAAAAAAATTATATTTGTAATCTGATACTTTTTTATAATCGTAAGATAACATCGTTTGAAGTTTTTTTCAGAAGTTACAAACCATTACCAACATCGATCAGATTGGATAAGCCCATCCGTCCTAAATTGATATTTTCCGCACGGTCGTTTTAAAAAACACAGTATGTTTAAAACTATAAACAAAAAAGCCGGTAGCGCCTATCGTAGTAGCAAAGAAATAAAGCTATTTCAACCGAATATGAAATACACCGTTACCCACAAACTTGGCTTAACACCGCTTTACATAGACCGAACCGACTGTTTTGCAGGGCTTTGCCTTACTTAAATCTACTGGGCTGCGTTCTACCTTGCTTAAATCAACTTCGCTGCGTATTGCTCTACTTAAGTCAATTTGGTTGTGTTTTCTCTGCTTAATTTTGTTTGGCGTTATTTCCTTCACCCCACTGTGCTTTACCAAGCCCGTCTGGTGATAAAAGGCTATCGCCCGCGCTGCGGTTCATTCAGGCAACATTTTGATAAAGCCGATGGTTTATTCTTTAAATTCTCTTAAGCGCAATCACACTCCTGCATAGATAAACCACTTTTCTATTTGCGCATTTATGATGAACACTGCAATATCACAATGAACACCACAATATCACACAATAAAATGCCGACGATGGTATTTGCTAAATTACGATTGGAAAAGGTTTTGAGTTAGATAACTAAAAACCTTTGCGCTGATTATCAATAAATTTAACTTTCATATTGTTTCAACACTAAAGCAACCACAGCTTTGTAAAACCCATTTAATTATCAGAATATTCTTACATTCTAATTGTCTACAATACTGAATTTATCACCGATTTTATACACCCTGTGATTACGCATGGTCGAATAATCAGCCCGCAATGCGTATATTTGTAGATCGGTGCCTACTTTAGTCGCTTTATAGGTCACCTGATAGGTATAGTCATCTATTTTTATCCAATCTTTAAACTGCACACCATAACCTATATACCCCGGCAATGTTGGTGTGGCATTTGGTGCATTAATGTAGAAGGTGTTGTCTGGATGAAAGTCTGTTGAGGGATTACCAAATTTGTCAACGATATGAATTCTGACAATGATATCGTCTCCCACTTTATATTCTTTTTTATTCAATTCGATTTTCAAGTATTCGGGTAATACATAGCCTGGCGTTATAGAAAATGCATTACTCGACAATGCGTCCTGCCATTCCGGATATTTTAATGTGAACGTTAAATTCGTGCCGACTTTTATTGCTTCATAAGGAACTTGTATGTAAGTGTGGCCATCTATTTTTCTTAAATAGGTGGAGTTATTGCAATAGTATCTTACATAATCCGACCCCGGAATTGTGAGTACACTTTGCATTTGGTTATTTTGAAAATTTTTTATATCATCTGTGATATTTATAACGTCATCACCATTTTATCTCGCAAACCTATGTTTAAATGTACAGAATCAGTTTCAGCATAACTATCCTTTACCACATAAAACTTGGTATTTTCTTTTACCGGTTTTGAATTAACGAACAGGATAACGTAAAAATCATCTTTAATTACTTTCCCGTCATAAGTGGGAGATAAGACCGCAGATCCCCTCTTTAGAACTTTAAACCTCGGCAGATAGATTCCTTCTTCATTTTCACTTTTTGTTGCATCCAGAAATTCAAATGAGGTGTATGCTTGCAACCTCAATTTTGAGGATCATAAACAGAGTTATTTCCAAAGCTATCACTAGATTTAAAGATGAGCGTTACGATATCATCAAGTTAAGGCTTGTTATTATCAACTGTTAAACTGGATTTTTTTCGTCAAGTTACCTCGGTGTTATAGTTAAGGATTTGGTTAAACTGTTATAATCGACACCGGAAACCTTCGGTGTAATTGTAAAAGTTACCGGATCGTTAGAAGTTATACTCATAGAATATTGTCCGTCACTTAATTCCATTATTCCTGAACGGGTCCATGAAATTGCAGCTACACTTTTCGTGATGACAAAACTAATGTCGCTCTTCTTCCCTGTCACAAGGTTGTTGTAAATATCTCTGGCCGTAAAAATGGCGAATGATTCAGCAGCTGCTACATTTGTTTCTGGCTCTAGTTTTAACTCCGATGTACCTTCATTTATTGCACCGGGGTTTATTGTTACCTCTTGGGTAAGAACTGCAACACCTGAAACCGTCGATGTAAAAGAATAAGTATCCGCTTTCGTGCCCGTGAAGGTGGCTTCATAGGTTCCAGGCGACGTCTCTGTGATTTCTGTCAGATTGAGGGCAGTGCCATCGGGAACCACTATATTCTCGCTACTATCTTCGATGGTAAAACCGACATCGCTGCCACTTAGCCCCATGATGGGATTGCTATTCACGTCCATGGGCTTGAAGGTGAGTTTTGATCCTTTGCTATCACCTGCGTTAAAGCTTGACTGGGTTACCGTAAAGGTGGATTTAGCAGCATTCGCCGCACCGGCTGTCACCGTCACGTTAACTTTAAGTTCTCCGACAGGTTTATTGGAAATGTTCGGTTTGATCGTATATTCCCCGACCTTTGCACCTTTCAACGTAGCAGTATAAATGCCGCTACCATCGGCTGTCTCTTTGGGCGAAGTGAGATAAACAGGACTGCCAGTTGTAGACACCGTTGTTCCGTTTTTGTCTGTCACGACAAAACTAACCTTGTCACCAGAACCGGTTGTAGCAAGCCCGCTCATAGGGTTGCCAGAAACATCTATGGCCGTAAAGGTGAGTGTTGATGATAAGGTTCCATCTGCTGGAATGGATTTCGGCTCTACTTCAAATGTGGATCGTCCGGTATCGATATCATGGCCCTTTATTGCCACTTGTGCTTCAAGAGTTCCAACAGCAGCTCCCGAAACAAGCGGCTTTAACTTATAAGTTCCGACAAGCGTGCCTTTCAATGTGGCTACATAAATGCCGCTTTGAGCCGGTGTCTCTTGAATGTTCGACAGAATAACCTTGTTCGTATCCGGCTTGTTACCGCCCCCGTCAACAATGTCAAAGGTAAGTTTGTTGCCTAATCCTGCAACAACATTGCCATAAGCGTCCTTCGCTGTAAAGGTGAGTATTGATTGTTCAGTTCCATCTGCTGAAATGGATGCCTTATCTGCGCCAAAGCTGGAATTGCCTTTTCCCCCATCGACTTTACCGGCGGTCAATGTCACTTGTGCTTCAAGAGTTCCAACAGCAACAGAAGAAACCTTCGGTGTAA